>NZ_CBDCOT010000009.1:5000-2095000 GCF_965219885.1 Curvivirga sp. | reverse complement strand
GTTTTGTCTAAGATACACGGTCAATGCTTTCGGCCAAAACAACCTTAACACTCCTGCAACCAAACCAGTCACAGCCCGCGTATCCCTTCCTGTCTTATTCTATTTTCAAATAACGTTCCTCAGCATCTTTATCAGGCGCCGATAGAAGCCCTCGCCGAATCACTTTGTGCATCAGCGCGAACCTTTAATCTATCTCTTTACCGATTAAGTCGCAAGTTCAAAATTGAACTTTCTTTTGAGGTGGCCAGCTCGTCTCTGTCGCGGCGTTGTGTGCCGTGTCATTGTCTCGCTGACAGGGCGGTTTATACGGCTGCTTCCCGGGTGGCGCAACCCCTAAATTACAAAAAAATGAAAAAAATATGATCTTTTTCCTAAAACCCGCAGAAATCCTAGACATTAAATCCTAGCTATTTTTCTTCATTCCTAAGATGCAAAAAGGCCCTCGTCATTTTAAGTGTCGAAGACCTTACTTTTTGAAATTTTCTTACTTAGAAAACTGAATCACATCAAACCAAGAGACTTTAATTCGGCAATCATCTCTGCAGGCATAGACTCAGTTTCACCATTTTCCAGCATATTGATGTCTGGCGGCGCCTCTTCCGGCTTTAAATATCGCCATCCTTGAAAAGGGCGGTGTGGCCATGGTTGGGTTTTCACCAATTCAGGGCCAAGCAAAATTCTGCATTTTGGCTTTTCATCCGGATCTTCGGAAGGATGTTCTTCAAAACCAACGATGGGCTGACGCACAGACATAGAGCCTTTAATAATCCAGAAAAGCGAGCCCCCTTTTAGAAGTTCTTCTGCGCGTTTTGGCCAAGAACGCGTGATATGCCATATTTTACCACCACGTTTAGGCAGGTTAATACGTTGCCATTCCTGAAGTTGTTCAACAGATTCTACACCTACACATAGCTTACGTAGATGAATAGTCGCATTTTCATGAGATATGTCAGACATGGATCGCCTTTATTGGTATTAATCTTTACCCAAGACCGACATCTGGTATTTTATGCAAGCGCATTTGAGACGCGGGAATTCGGTTTTCTTCCAATAACATTGGATATGAATCGCCCTGCATCAAGCAGTTTTTCAAAATCAACACCTGTTTTTACGCCGCAACCGTGCAACATATAGACAACATCTTCGGATGAAACATTACCAGAAGCCCCTTTTGCATAAGGACATCCCCCAAGACCAGCTACAGAAGAATCAAAAACGGATATCCCCATTTCCATAGCGGCATATATATTTGCTAAGGCCTGGCCATAGGTATCGTGGAAATGGCCAGCCAACTGATCAATTGGCACAAGCTTACTTACAGCTTCAAACAGGTGCTTTACTTCTTCTGGGGTACCAACACCAATTGTATCCCCTAAAGAGATTTCATAGCAGCCCATATCAAAAAGTGTTTTTGAGACTTCAGCAACTTTGGCTGAATCGATCTTGCCTTCATAAGGACAGCCGATCACACAAGATACATAACCACGTACCTTTACGTCATTTTCTTTGGCAGCTTCCATAATCGGAGCAAAACGTTCGAGACTTTCCGCGATAGAACAGTTGATATTCTTTTGGGAGAAGCTTTCAGAAGCCGCGCCAAAAATCGCAACTTCCTTCACGCCCACAGACATCGCCGTTTCAAAACCACGCATATTAGGTGTGAGTGAAGGATAAGATACGCCGTCTTTACGCGTGATCTGAGATAATACATCGGCAGAATCACCCATTTGCGGCACCCATTTCGGGGAAACGAAACTGCCTGCCTCTACCGCTTGAAAGCCTGCATTGGTAAGACGATTCACCAATTCCACTTTATCGGCTGTTGTGACAAGTTCCTTTTCATTTTGAAGGCCGTCCCGTGGGCCAACCTCCACAAGTTTTACAGATTTAGGAAGGACCATGCTTATTACTCCTCCACAAAGGTCACCAGGACGTCACCATCTGCAACCTGATCACCTTCACCAAATCGGATGGAGTCGATTTTACCTGCATGGGGTGCCAAAATGGAATGCTCCATCTTCATGGCTTCAAGCACCATCAACAACTGTCCTTCTTCAACATCATCGCCATTGGATGCATGAACCGCTGTCACTTTACCCGGCATCGGCGCTGTAAGGCGATCGGAACCGCCCTCATCTTGCGATGCAGCAGCCACAGGATCGAATAGAGTAAATGGATAACTGCCGCCTTCCGTAATAACGGTGAAAGTATCTTCTGTTACAACGACTGAGACTTTTCCTTTCCAGTCACCATTGGTGATTGCTAATGTCACATCATCTACATAGTCGCCAGACAACCATTCAATTTCATCATTCAAGGCAATATCAAAACCACCATCGCGCGGCATGGCAGCCAATTTAAACTCAGCATTTTTACCTTTCAGAATCGCATCGCTATGTGCAATATCATTCAAGCGCCAATGATCTGTATTTGCCCAAGGAGACCAGGGATCATCCGTATTGGCATTATCAATATCCGCATCAATTTCAAGTTCCAGCATTAAGGCCAACATAGCAATACGTGCGGCCGCTTCCTCTTCCTTGCTGCGATCCAGTAACAAGCTGTCTTCATAACGTTCGATAAAGCCTGTATCCAGTTTTGCAATTTGAAAGGCTTGCTCTTCTAAAATCTTGCCTAAGAAATCACGGTTGGTTGTCACGCCGGAGATTTTAGAATTTGCCAAAGCTTGCGCCAACGTACGGATTGCAGCGTTGCGATCCTCACCATGAACAATGATTTTCGCAATCATCGGGTCATAATGCATGGACACATCATCACCAGTACGTACACCTGTATCAATACGGGCGATATCTTCTGGTAGCTCCAAATAATCCAAATGACCGATGGCTGGCAAAAAACCACCATCCGGGTCTTCCGCATAAAGACGTACTTCCATGGAATGACCATTGATAGATAGGTCTTCTTGCGTCAACGGAAGTTCTTCACCAGATGCCACTTTAAACTGCCAAGACACTAAATCCTGACCAGTAATCATTTCAGTTACCGGATGTTCCACTTGAAGACGAGTATTCATTTCCATGAAATAAAAACCACGTGGTGTACCATCATCTTCACAATCAGCGATAAATTCGATTGTACCAGCGCCACGATAGTTAATCGCCTTTGCCGCAGCAACAGCCGCCTTACCCATTTCCGCCTGAAGATCGGCAGGCAAACCTGGTGCTGGCGCTTCCTCAATCACCTTTTGATGGCGACGCTGGATAGAACAATCACGTTCAAATAAATGTACTGCATTCCCATGTTCGTCGGCAAAAACCTGCATTTCAATATGACGTGGATTGGTTACGAATTTCTCAATCAATACCAAATCATCACCGAAAGAGGAAATCGCCTCACGTTTACAGCTATCAAGCGCATCCAAGAAATCGTCAGATTTCTCAACAAGGCGCATACCTTTACCACCGCCACCTGCGGATGCTTTAATCAAAACCGGATAGCCAATTTTGTCTGCTTCAGATTTCAGAAAATCTGCATCTTGATTATCACCGTGATAACCCGGTACTAATGGAACGGACGCGCCACCCATTAATTCTTTTGCCGCAGATTTGGATCCCATCGCACGAATTGCATCAGCCGTTGGACCAATAAAAATCAAACCAGCAGCTTCAACCGCATCTGCAAATTCAGCATTTTCTGACAAGAAGCCATAGCCGGGATGAATTGCCTCTGCCCCGGTATCAAGCGCAGCCTGAATAACTTTTTCACCAATCAAATAGCTTTCACGGGCTGGGGCGGGACCAAGATGGACAGCCTCATCCGCCATAGCCACATGCATCGCATTGGCATCTGCATCAGAATAAACTGCCACGGAAGCAATACCCATTTCCCGCGCGGTTTTGATAACACGAACAGCAATTTCGCCACGATTTGCAATCAATACTTTTGTAAACATGATCAGGCTCCCTCACCCTCATAGTTTTCCAACCAACGCGGTTTTCTCTTTTCAAGGAAGGATGTTAAGCCTTCCTGACCTTCTTCACTTGAACGAATATCTGCGATACGGGACGCCGTATCCTCAATCACATCCGAAGTTACTGGACGATCCACAGCAAAGATTAAGTCTTTGCCGGCAGCCATGGCTGCCGGGCTATTTTTTAGCAACGTATCGATAATCTCATCTACTTTACTATCCAGTGCGTCAGCAGAGACGACTTCATGTACCAAGCCCAGGCGTAAAGCTTCTTCAACTTTAAAACGTTCCGCAGTCAGGAAATAACGACGCGCAGCTTGTTGCCCCATAGCTGCAACCACATATGGGCTGATTGTCGCCGGTGTTAAGCCCAACTTTACTTCAGAAAGACAGAAGCTTGCATATTCACTGGCAATCGCAATATCGCAACAAGCCACCAACCCAACACCACCACCAAAGGCAGCACCTTGGACTTTCCCAATCACTGGCTTTGGGTTGAAGTTAATGGATTTCAACAAACCAGCGAGCGCCATTGCATCATTGAAATTTTCTTCATGACTGTAAGTCGCCATGCGCTTCATCCAGTTCAAGTCAGCCCCGGCAGAGAAACTTTTCCCTTCAGATTGCAAAACAATCACCCGAACATTATCGTCCACAGCTAGCTCATCAAATACCTTGGTAAGTCCAGCGATTAATACATCATCAAATGCATTATGTTTATCGGCATTGGTTAAGGTGACGCGCGCAACTAAACCATTTTTGGTTACAGAAAATTGTGACATATCCTGTCCCCTTACATACGGAAGATGCCAAAGCGTTGATCCGCCAATGGCGCATTCATGCTTGTAGATAAACCAAGACCAAGAACCATACGTGTATCTTTTGGATCAATCACCCCATCATCCCACAAGCGGGCCGACGCATAATAAGGATGCCCTTGATGTTCATATTGCGCACGAACCGGGTCCATGAAGGCCTCACGTTCTTCATCAGTCCAAGTCTCACCTGTACGGGCCATGCCGTCTTCTTTGACAGTCGCCAATACGCTCGCGGCCTGTTCCCCACCCATCACGGAAATACGTGAATTAGGCCACATCCATAAGAAACGCGGGCTATAAGCGCGACCACACATACCATAATTGCCTGCCCCGAACGAACCACCGATCAAGATTGTAAATTTGGGGACATGCGTTGTCGCAACGGCTGTAACAAGCTTTGCACCATCCTTAGCGATACCACCAGATTCATATTTCTGACCAACCATAAAGCCTGTGATATTTTGCAAGAAGACAAGCGGGATATTACGCTGCGTACATAATTCAATGAAATGCGCCCCTTTTTGTGCAGATTCAGAGAATAAAATACCGTTATTGGCAATGATGCCTACTGGATAACCCCAGATATGCGCAAAGCCACATACCAAAGTAGTTCCATATAACGCCTTAAATTCATCAAATTCAGAACCATCCACGATACGGGCAATAATCTCACGCACATCAAATGGCTTACGGGAATCCGCCGGGATCACACCATATAGCTCTTCAGGCGCATAGAGCGGGTCTTTTGGTTCACGCACATCAAGAAAGATATCTTTCTTTTTATTTAGATTACTCACCACACGACGGGCAATTGATAACGCATGCGCATCATCGCGGGCATAATGATCTGCCACGCCAGATACGCGGCAATGCACATCCGCGCCACCAAGGTCTTCGGCAGAAACCACCTCTCCCGTTGCTGCCTTGACCAATGGTGGCCCTCCCAAGAAAATTGTACCTTGTTCTTTTACAATAATACTTTCATCACACATGGCAGGTACATAAGCACCGCCCGCTGTGCATGATCCCATAACCACTGCGATTTGCGGGATACCTTTGGCAGACATATTAGCCTGATTAAAAAAGATACGTCCAAAATGATCACGATCCGGGAATACTTCATCTTGATTTGGCAAATTCGCGCCACCTGAATCCACCAAATAGATGCATGGTAAATGGTTCTGTTCTGCTATTTCTTGTGCCCGTAAATGTTTTTTCACCGTCATCGGGAAATACGTACCGCCCTTTACAGTGGCATCATTGGCAACAATCATACATTCACGGCCTGCAACACGGCCAACACCTGCAATAATGCCCGCACTTGCGATATTCGCATCATACATTTCATAAGCAGCTAATTGAGACAGCTCCAAAAACGGAGATCCCGGATCCAGTAAATTGCGCACACGGTCACGTGGTAAAAGTTTGCCACGCCCAACATGACGATCACGGGCCTTCTCGCCGCCACCTTGCTTAATCATCGCCACCTTATCCTGAAGGTCAGCAACTGTTTCCATCATCGCTTTTTTATTGGCAGCAAAGTCATCTGACTTCAAATCCAGTTTGGATTCAATATATGGTGCTGTCATCCCGCTCATGCTCGTTTCCTCGGCTGTATCGTCACAGGTTAAACTACAGGGTTATTTCATATGATCCATCAATAGAAACAACTTCTTAGGAAACGTATCACATATTCTCATCAGTATCTGAAAAAGATCGTGCATAACCTTTCCTGCGTCATTTGAGTTCTTATAACATCAGTTGACGTTTACGTAAACGTCAATTTAAGTAAAAAGATTTCTTACATCTACTGATCAGAAAAAAGAGAGGTAGGGCTAACCCCCATTTCCTTATGAAAAGCATAGCTGAAGGCACTTGCACTGCCATAACCACATTTCGCTGCAACCACTTTTACAGCCTCCCCCTTAGCAAGCCCTTCCATTGCATGATGAAATCGGACCAATTGTCGCCAGCGCCCAAATGAAATCCCTATATCTTTCTCAAATAGTCGTGAAATTGTTCTGGAAGAAGCGCCAATCTTCTCTGACCATAGCTCTAACGTATCTTGATTGGATGGATCCTCTAAAATCAAACTGCAGATTTTTTGAAGGCGGAACTCTTGTGGCATTGGAATACTCAATGAAAGCTCTTCCATCCGCGATAATTCATCAAACAACAGTTTTGAGAGGAGGTCCCCTCGACTTTCCGGTTGGATCACGGTAGGCTCATTACAAAGAGCAAGTATCAATTCGCACATCAGTGGGGAAACAGCGACTACTTCAATACCATTTGAAATTGTGCGCGGCGCAGTATCGTTTAAATAAAGACTACGCATCTCTACATTTCCATGCATCAGGATAGCATGATCTAAGTAAGCCGGAATAAGAACAGCCGTATTTTGTGGCACAATCCAAGCCTGATCATTAGTTAATAACCTCATCACACCGGAAGATGCATATAATAATTGAATTTTACTATGATGATGCAGCTCAATTTCCTCACCATCCGCATAATCCCGAGCCCAAGCCACCAAAGCCTGCGGCAACTCTAACAAGCCACTTTCATTAATATGCTGGTTTTGTAAATTCATGTCTTATTTTCTATATTAATTGGCAATACATATAAAATACGCCAATGCTATTTGAATGTCATCTAAAACCGATTTTGATATGAGACTTCAGATGACATCCTCAACAAACCGTTACTTTTTGCTCTTGAACATTGGTCATTTTCTTGATCATTACTTCACATTAATCTTTGGCACTTTAGCCGCACTTGTCCTCATCTATGAATGGCAAGTCAGCTATGCTGATCTCTTGCTATATGCAACACCGGGCTTCTTCGCATTTGGTTTATTTTCACTACCCGCAGGCTGGCTTGCCGATCGCTGGTCATATGACGGCATGATGACAATATTTTTTGTGGGGATCGGACTAACATCTGTCTTAACAGGCTTTTCAAATACGCCGTTTGAAATTGGCCTTGGGTTATTCATTATTGGTATCTTTGCCGCAATCTATCATCCTGTGGGCCTCGCAATAGTAACAACTGTCTGGGACAAGACAGGCATGCGCATCGCCATCAATGGTGTCTGGGGAAATCTTGGCGTGGCCTGCGCTGCAGTCATAACAGCCCTCATCGTTGATGTTCTTGGATGGCGCATGGCCTTCATTTTACCCGGCATATTCTCATTTATAGTAGGATTGATATATGCCTATCATCGCCTAGCATATATCAATAAACGAATGCCTCGTAAGGCTGCTTCCGTCGAAACAGGTATTACAATTAGCAGAGACGACTTATTAAAAGTTACAGTTATTGTCTTTTTATTAGCTGCAATTGGCTCACTTATTTTTCAAGCAACAACCTATGCCCTGCCTAAAATTATGGAGGAGCGGCTATCCTTTCTCGCAACCGAAGTAAATCAATTCACCCATGATTTCATTGGTATTAAACTTGGTGTAAGCCTCATCGGATCTCTCGCTTTTATTGTGTTTACGGCCGCCTCTTTGGCCCAACTGATTGTTGGATACATGCTTGATAAGGTAGAAGCCAAGTACATCCTTGCATGCGTCTCCTTCATCCAAATCATCTTTTTTGGCTTAATGCTTATAATGGAAGGTAGTATCGTCTTTTGGATCACCCTAGGTTTCATGATCGGCACTTTCGGTGACATCCCTATTATGGATTATCTGGTGGGCCAATCATCAACAGGAGAGAACCGTGCCCGTATATACGGCCTACGCTATGTTGTCTCCTTTACCGTTTTAGCACTCACTTTGCCTTTGATTGGCTATATCCATGGAACTTGGGGCTTTGATAAGCTCTTCTATCTTCTAACATTTTCTGCAAGCACAATCTTCATACTCGCCTGCCTTTTGCCTAAAATGAGAAATCAATCCGCTTGACACTCCCTCCAATATAGTTGCAATATACAACTATATTGGAGCTTCATAATGACACAGTTTTTGAAAATTGACGAAATCAGATCACATTCCCGTGCCTTGGTAAGAGAGCTGGGCTTTATGAGTCGCACCTTGGCAGGTACAGCTCTATCCCCCTCTGCCACACATAGCATTATCGAAATTGGACTATCTGATGCGCTGACAGCTAAAGACTTATCCAAGACCTTAAAATTGGATAAGTCCTCCGTCAGTAGACTTGTCCAAAAACTGATTGCTCAGGGATATGTTATAGAAAAACGTGCAGTGCATGATAGCAGACAGAAGGAACTCGCCTTAACCAATGAAGGTCAAAAGATATACAATCAGATTTGTGAATTTGGCCGCAATCAAGTATCAAACGCTATCGATCAGCTTCCAAAGGAAGATATCCAGAAAATAATTGATGGACTAAATATTTATGCTTCTGCCCTCTCCTCATCAACAATCCAGCCAAAGGAATCTAAAATGCATCTTGTAACAGGGTATTTTCCTGGTCTCATTGGTCAAATCGCAAAGTTACACGGGGTTTATTATACAAAACATGCTGGGTTTGATGTTAATTTTGAGGCAGCAGTTGCCGCTGAAACAGGCGAATTATTTTGCAGTATGCAGAATACCAAAACGCAGGTTTGGTCCTATTTAGACGGTGACAAAGGCGATCTAGTTGTCGCAAGCATCACAATTGAAGATGTCGATCACAAAACTGGAAAAGCACACTTACGTTGGTTTATCGCTGATGAGGCATATCATGGCTATGGCATGGGACGACGCCTTATGAAAGCGGCTATGGATTATTGCGATAAAGAAGGTTTTAAAACAGTGACCTTAAGTACATTTGCTGGTTTAGATGCAGCTATCAAACTCTATGAAGATTTCGAATTTAAGCTGACTGATGAATTTCCAAGTATGACATGGGGTAAGGAAGTTCTAGAAAAACATTACAGACGTGATAAAGGCTAAAGGATTTAACGATCAATATGTGTTTCTGTGATAAGATGTGTTTGTACTTTTGTAACCAATTCATGATCGCTAAACATATTGGTAATTTCTGTTAAACGGCCAACGTCTGACACTTCAAGGATCAAGGAAGAATCCAGCTCTCCTGCTGTTGACCAAAACTTTTTGATCTCTGGCACATGCCCAAATTCTGCTTTTAACTGCTTACAAAATGATCCTGTTAGTCGCAAAAGCATCAACACCCGTAAGCCTGTTTTTTCCTGCTGTTTTGCACGACGAATTGTATAGGCAGCTATATCTCCATTTCTTTCAAGTTTTGCCAATCTTTGCCTTATAGCAGTAGGTGACAGGTTCACCTCACGGGCCAATTCACTTACTGGCATACGAGCATTGATTTCTAACAAATCAAGGATTTTAAGGTCACGGTCATCAAGATGGTTTTGCGACATATGTGTAATCAACTATCAGTATAGTGGAATCGACTATTTCAGGCGATTTTAAGTGGTTTCGAAATATTGAGGATACTACCCAATTTGAAGATCATAACGGACATCAACTTAATCACAAGAAAGATTAAATAATATGTCCAAAGTAGAAGCAAATACCGCCCTCATCCTCATCGACTGGCAAGAAGGATTTGACGATTGGGATCACTGGGGTGGCAATCGTAATAATCCAGAGGCGGAAAAAAACGCCTCTTTGTTGTTATCTCACTGGCGTCAGAACAACCTACCTGTTTTTCATGTTATTCATCACAGCACTCTTTCTAAAAGTCCGCTTAGAAAAGAAAAACCTTCCGGGCAAATCATTCAACTGCTAGCACCTCTTGAAAGTGAGACGTTGATGCACAAAAGAGAGAATTCTGCTTTTGTCGGCACTCATTTAGAAGTTTCTTTGCGTCGGTTGAACATTCAGAAACTTGTTATATCAGGCCTTACGACAAATCATTGTGTTTCCACGTCCACAAGAATGGCTGGAAATTTAGGATTTGATGTCCAATTGGTGGGGGATGCCTGCGCAACATTTGATAGAATTGGTCCTGACGGACAAGAATTCAAAGCGCAACTCATTCATGATGTTTGCTTATCTGATTTACATAATGAATTCTGTCAGGTGGTAAACACAGCCGATATCATTTAAGATTCAGCACGTCAGTTAAACAAAAAGGTGCCGAGAAAAGGCACCTTTTTGTTTTAAACTCAAGCGGCTTTGAAATAGCTGGATCGCCCACCTTCTGATAAAAGAGCACGATAGGTTGATCGCATTTCAGCGCGATCTGCATATGTACCACGTAAATATCTTTCACCACTATTTGCTGAATATGCTGCACGGCCATGAACAATTCTGTGATTGTCAAAAACAATGCATTCCGTTGCCTTCAGGGAGAATTTCATAATGTATTTGTCACTTTGCAACAATCGACCAAAACGACAGAATGCAGGATAATATTGATCAAGAAACTCTTGAGGAAGATCAATAAAGTCCAACATATGCTGACTAATTGTTAATCCTGACACTTCACCATGCTTATCCAGCTCAATAACTCTGTGATACGCACGCATATCATAGGTATCATGTTCACAGAAAAACGGTATATCCGTCTCACTTAACAAACGGAAACCTTCTGGATCAATTTCCCGGAAATCATTTGCAGCTGCGACACCATCACCAAATAAGTTCAATCCGCCTTCGACACTATTTGCACGCATATGCAGGAATTGAATCCCCGGGGCCTGTTCCTCTGCCGGGACGTCAGTATGCAACTCCAATGCAGAAGCTGTAAAGGCTGTATTCGTTGGGTTAATATGTGTGCGAACATCAAAATAATCCCCAAAGAAGGTAGGTCGCACAGTACCCATCTTTTTCACTAATGATGTAAGGGCATCATCTGAATCCGGCATTTCATTTACAATTGATACGCCCTCTACAATCATCGCCTTTATCCAGGCAAGTAACTTAGATTTATCTGATTGTATTTCATCATATGTAAAACGCGCCACTTCAGAAAAATGATCCCCATACCAAGCCTGTCGGGGAATATCTGCTGGATCGGGGCGACGTTTTCCACTGGCATATGCATGAAGCGTGGTTAGGGGAATTCTGGAAATATGATGTTCGTTCTGCCACTCAATAACCAACGCTTGACTATCCAGAAAAGCATTTTGGGCAATCGGGGCTGTTTCCAGATGAAAGATATCAAATACGCGCTCTCTAGTTTTTATATTAAATGAAGTCGGGCAATTATCGCGCAGCCAATAATTGTTAAAGTATACACGTCCCTTATCACCCAGCGGCACATAAAGACCATTATCCGTAATCAAGATTTCATTATTAATAGTGGATTGAAAACCCATTTTATAATTCCTTGCTATATATTCTTTATTTAAGCTGGTTATAAAATGGTATATGGCTTGAAAAAAGAGGGAAACGAGTTAATATAAGTTAACTAATAGGTTAAGTTATATGCATCTCCCTCCTCTTCGACTTCTCGTTATTTTTGATACAGTTTGCCAGTTAGGCTCTATGCAGCGTGCTGCGAGGGAACTTAACGTATCCCCACCATCGGTGACACAGGCTATCCGTAACTTAGAACAGGATATCGGCACAACACTGATGGATCGTACGGCAAAACCTGCAGTTCCCACGGAAGCAGGATTGAGACTTTCAAGAGCGATAAGAAATGGCTTATCTTTAATTGAATCGACAATTATAGACATTCAGGAAACTGAAGTTTACGCCAGCCAACAAATTACAGTTTCGTGCACAATAGGTATGGCAACCCATTGGCTTATGCCAAAATTATCAGGATTTTATAATCTATACCCTGACTTCACTGTAAATATTCAAGCACCACCATCCGATTTACCCAAATTAACGCAGGGAATCAATGTTGCACTGCGCTATGGTAAAGGCGACTGGCAAGATGGTGAGACAGTTAAGATTTTTGATGAAATTGCCTGCCCAGTTGGCACACCGGATTTGATACAGTCTGCTATAGACCAAGGCGGCTTGACTTCAGCACCTCTAATTGAAGTAAGAAGTTCTGCCAATTTAAACTGGCATGGATGGACTGATTACTTTGTTAAACAAGGAATTACAGGGAAAATTCGTCCCAGATATGTTTTTGACAACTATGTACAAGCTGTACAAGCCGCAATAGATGGGCGGGGTATCATGCTTGGCTGGAAGTCAACCAATCAACGCTTTATCGAAGATAAGAGTCTGAAGTTTTGGCCCAATGGTAATTGTGATTTTAACACTGGATATTATCTCTCTTACAAAAAAAATCCGAAAACAAATCCTGCTTTGGATGCGTTTATCAGCTGGATATTAGAAGCGACATCCGGGGAAAGATAATCATACAAAAATCGTTTACCATCCCCCCGTCTCAAGCCATTTATCCAAATGATCTAAACGATCAAACCCCCAAAAAGCTTCTCCATCAACAACAAAAAAGGGGGAGCCAAAAACTTGCGCCTTTACACCTTCTTCGACTTCCTGTTTTAACTTTGCTTTAATTTGATCAGACGAAATACCCGCGTCAGCCTCATCACGCATATAACCATATTCTTCGGCGACATCTAATAGAACTGCCTTATCGCTGATCACCTGACCACCTTCATAACAGGCTTTATAAATGGCCTTAGATAGCTCAGCACGTTTACTATTATCCTCTCCTGCAGCCCATATAACCAAACGGCAGGCATTTACTGCCATAAACGGAAAAGAAGTAGGCATTTCAAAAGGAATATTATGAAGGCGTGCTGTTCGATACATATCCTTTAATGAATATTCGCCCTTAACCGGATAATCCAGAAGCGGCTTGGTCCCCACTTGCTTGAAGACTGCTCCTAACAAGAAAGGTTTCCAGTTAATATCGACCTCATGTTTAGCTGCAACGTCTTCCACTCTCATCGCCGCTAGATACCCGTAAGGTGAGGAAAACTCGTAATAAAAATCTATAGTTTTAGACATAGCAAACCTTACCAGGGAATTGGTGATCCATCATAATTAAAGAATAAGCCATTATAGCTGTTTTGTAATTTAGGGTTGATGGGATCCACAACGTTTTTCATCCCCTTCGCACTTGTCTCAACCGTGATGTCCGCTTCGGATCCTCCCATATCTGTTTCTACCCATCCCGGATGTAAAACGACACAAGATACGCCTCTGGATGCGACTTCTTGCGATAGACAATTCACAGCCATATTCAAGGCAGTTTTTGAAGAGCGATAGGCATAAGCCCCGCCACCATTTCTTTTGATCGAAGCCATTTGGGAAGAAGTAAATGCCATAACCTTATTATTTGAATTTGCTACATTATCAACAAAAGCAGAAGCAAGACGCATTGGAGCAATTGTGTTGATATGAAAAGTCTTCAACCATTCTTCATCACTTAGCTGATTTAACCCCTTACCTTTATCAAGATACACACCAGCATTATTCCATAAAACATCGATTGCGCGGCCATCCACAGCTTGTTTTAAATGTTCTATCGAATCTGGCTCAGTGACTTCCAGCGAATGAAACTCCACACCTTTGATATTCACGCTAGATGTATCACGGCATGTGCCAATCACATCCCATCCATCTGCCACATATGTCTCTGCCAAAGCTTTACCAATCCCGCGATTGGCCCCTGTTAACAATATCGTTGGCATCTCTTTATCTTCCCTATGCTGTTGTCTTTTATATTTTTATTATTCAGCTGCACCCTTACGTGCAGTTACTTCAATTTCTATTTTCATTTGCGGATTAATAAGACCAGCCACCACGCAAGTTGCAGCAGGGCGCGCATTTGCAAAATAGTTCCCCCAAATTGGTGCAACTTGCTCAAAATAGCTCGCATCAGTGATTGTATATTGAACACGCAGCACGTCATCCAAACTACTACCCGCCTGTTGTAAAACATGTTGAATATTTCTGAAAGTTTGATGGGTTTGTTCTGCGACATCATCGGATAACGTCATATTGGAATAATCCATACCAGTTGTACCCGATACATAGATCATATCACCATCAACAATAGCCCGGGAATATCCCGCCAATTCTTCATATGTTGATCCAGATGAAATTTTTTCGACCATTTTCTATCCCCAAATATCAAAATAAAAGGCCACAGCAAAAACTGCTGCGGCCCTGCATCATAATCTGAAAGTCAAATGAGATCACTTTGTTTCTTCGAAAATTTCACGTCCGATTAACATACGACGAATTTCACTGGTCCCGGCCCCGATTTCATAGAGTTTGGCATCACGTAACAAGCGCCCAGTTGGGGATTCATTAATATACCCCATACCGCCTAATACTTGAATTGCTTCCAATGCCATCCATGTCGCTTTTTCTGCAGAATATAAAATCGCGCCTGCTGCATCCTTACGTGATGTTTCACCACGATCGCACGCTTTAGCAACGGTATAAACATAAGACTTTGCTGCATTCATAATTGTATACATATCGGCAATTTTACCCTGCATCAGTTGGAATTCCCCAATAGATTTACCGAATTGTTTACGATCATGAATATAAGGAATTACGACATCCATGCAGGCTTGCATAATACCTGTTGGACCACCAGATAGAACCGCACGTTCATAATCCAGACCCGACATTAAAACATTAACACCACGTCCGATACCTCCAAGCACATTTTCCTCCGGCACTTCACAATCTTCGAAAACCAACTCACCCGTGTTAGAACCACGCATACCAAGCTTGTCTAGTTTTTGAGCGATTGAGAAACCTTTAAAGTCCTTCTCGATAATAAATGTGGTAATGCCACGCTTACCCGCATCTGCATCCGTTTTCGCATAAACAACCAATGTATCCGCATCTGGGCCATTGGTGATCCACATCTTTGATCCATTAAGGATATAGCGATCACCTTTTTTCTCTGCTTTTAAGCGCATAGATACCACGTCAGACCCTGCACCAGGTTCAGACATGGCCAAAGCTCCAACATGATCACCAGAGATCAACTTAGGTAAATATTTTTTCTTTTGCTCTTCGTTACCATTGCGATGAATTTGATTCACACAAAGATTGGAATGTGCCCCATAGCTTAATCCGACAGATGCAGAAGCACGAGAGATTTCTTCCATAGCGATCACATGTTCAAGATACCCCATACCGGATCCGCCATATTCTTCACTGGCCGTCATTCCCAATAGGCCAAGATCGCCCATCTTCTTCCATAGATCTGCTGGAAACTCATTGGAACTATCAATCTCAGCGGCGCGCGGCGCGATCTCGTCAGAGGCGAAACTACGAACCGTGTCACGCAACATATCGGCGGTTTCGCCTAAATCAAAATTCAATCCCGGATAAGAGTTAGGAATCATTAGTCTGCTCCTTATTAATAAATCTATCGACTTAACCTGATACTTCGGCTGTGTCGGGCATATTTTTCATCACCATCATGGTTGCCAATGTGGTCGCAATTAGCTTTTCGGTCCCATCTTGGACCGCATAGATATCTGCTTGAGATACCATTAATGTTTTACCGGGCTTAATCACACGCCCTTTTCCAATTAATTTTTCCCCTTGTCCTGGCGCCATCAAATTCACTTTGAATTCAACCGTAAGGACAGAATCAGTTTCTGCCATCAAAGAAAAACTGGCATAACCACAACAATTATCCCCCAAGGTACCGATCACGCCACCATGGAAGAAACCATGTTGTTGAGATAAAGCCTCATCAAAGGGCAATTCAATTTCTGCGTATCCTGGTTCAACAACACCAAGTCTGGCACCAATCGTACTCATAAATTTTTGACGTTTAAAACTATCTTCAACCCGTTCTTTAAACGCTGGATTACGTGGCTCCATCTCCCAAACTCCCCACAATTTTTCTTTTTATGAAAGACCTAATTCTTTCATTCTCGCAGAAATGCGCTCTTCGACTTCAATGAGCTCTTCCTCAGCTGCATCTAAATCACGTCTTTTTTCTTCTAACTCCGCGCGGCGTGTTTTTATTTTTTCAAGTAGAAGGTTAAGCTGCCCCTTCTCCCCCGCGGCATCATCATACATGTCGATAATTTCACAGATTTCTTTCAAGGTGAAACCAAGCCGTTTTCCGCGTAAGATCAATTTCAAACGTACCCGATCACGCGCTAGAAACACACGGGTCTGCCCACGTCTTTCAGGATGGATCATCCCTTTATCTTCATAAAAGCGGATCGTACGTGTGGTCACGTCAAACTCATCGGCTAATTCACTGATTGAATATTCTTTTGTAGAATTATCCTGTGACATCTATGCTATTCCTAACAGCGCCAAATCGAACAAGAGAGATGGCGATCATTATCAAAATCAAGAATCAGATTAGTTTACCTTTACGTAAACGTAAAGTATTTTCTTACAGCGATACCAAGAATATCTCCCCAATCCATCATTATATAAGTTAAGATTGCATCAAGTTAACTTATGAGAATGCAAAATGCCCCTACAAAATCGTGTCACCCCTACATCCGAAATCACATCAACGAATGCACGCGGCCATTACATGGGCAATCGAGGCATCTTACATAACGATTCTAAAGAATTAGGTATAGCCCGATGGAAACATAAAGCTTGGATTATTTGTGTTCTAGATTTCAACGAGCGCCACCGTCAAGTGATGACACCTAACAGATATACGGAACTATTCTTTTATGATGAAGCAGTCGCATTGGCAGCAGGTCATCGCCCCTGTGCAGAATGCCAAAGAAAACGATTTACTGACTATCAAAGTCACTGGAAGCTAGCCTTCAATAAACATGCAAAAGCAGGTGAGATGGATAATATACTTCATTCACAACGTGTTATCTCCCACTCACGACAACAGGTAACAACAAACCTGCCCTACCAAGATATTCCAAATGGATGCTTTGTGATACACAATCACCAACCTCATTTAAAATGGGGTTCAAAGCTGCATCCATGGACATGGAAAGGATATCAAAACTCGATTGATATCAACTCAAACGGAAAACTTGAAATGTTAACACCAATACCTAGCGCAAAAGTATTACATGCTGGATATCAACCGGACATAATAGGCCTATAAAAGCACCCAAGCAGAAAGGCCAAGGAAAGAGAGAAAACCAACAACATCAGTAATAGTGGTTAGGAAGACAGTAGATGCAATCGCCGGATCTTTCCCTACCTTTTCAAGCCCTATCGGGATTAATGTCCCTGCCATACCAGCAGCTAACATATTAATAATCATTGCAGAGGCAATCACCAAACCCAATGCGAGATCATTAAACCAAGCCCATGCCAAACCGCCCATAAGAATGGCAAATAAGATACCATTTACACCACCAACCAATACTTCTTTCCATACGACCCGAAATGCATTTGAGGTTGTTAATTCATTGGTGGCAAGTGCGCGCACAGCAACGGTCAATGTTTGTGTTCCTGCATTTCCACCCATAGAAGCCACAATCGGCATCAAGATCGCAAGAGCCACCAATTGCTCTAAAGTCTCTTCGAATAAGGAAATCACGATCGAGGCAATGACTGCGGTTAAAAGATTTACAAGCAACCAGGAAAAACGAAGACGTGTGGTTTCAACAACATCAGAATAAAGGTCATCTTCCTTTACCCCACCCATTTTCAAAATATCTTCTTCATGTTCTTCATCAAGAACTTCGACAATATCATCAACTGTGATGATACCAACTAAACGCCCTGTATCATCAACAACGGGTGATTCAACCAACGCATATTGTCTGAATAGGAATGCCACATCTTCCTGATCCATCGTCACCGGGACGACTTTAACGTCTTCCCACATTAGTTCCGTTACCAGTTTATCTCGATTGGTACGTAACAATTTGGAAAGTTTCACGATCCCAACTGGTTTATGGCTCGGGTCAATAACGACGATATTGTAAAAGTCATCAGGTAATTCGATTTCTTCATCGCGCATATAATCAATGGTTTGACCAACACTCCAGAAACTTGGAACGGTCACCACCTCACGCTGCATCAATCGTCCGGCGGAATCTTCAGGGAAAGACAGACTTTGCTCAAGAATTGCCCGATCATCAGCTGGAATAGCCTCTAGGACTTCTTGCTGTTCAGCCTCATCAAGATCTTCGATAAACTCAATCGCATCATCTGAATCAAGTTCGCTAACGATCTCAACCATCTGGTCCGTGTCGAGATCTTCGACCATTTCTTCACGGACATTCTCATCCAGATGCACCCAGACTTCCGGGTCAAGCGTGTCCCCAACCAACTCAACAAAATCATCACGATCGCTGGAACTTAATTGTTCCAGCAAATCGGCGACATCCGCTACGTGTAAGGGATCAATAAGATCTTGAACTTTCTCTGCAGGCTCGCCTTCTTCCAAAGCATCTTCAACTTGCGCAACAAGCTCATCAGACAAACCATAAAGTTCATCTAATGCATCTTCATCAAGCTCAAGTTTTTCAGCGGCTTCGGACATAAAGCGCTCCCTCCTGCTTCCTCAGTGATCCTATCTTTTTCTTAATCTCTTTGCAGAGTTTTTATTTTTCGGCGAAATTCTGCGCATCAACCACCGCAATGGCGGTCATATTCACGATTCCCCGCGGTGTCAAAGAAGGCGTAACAATATGAACAGGTTTCGCTGCACCAACCAACATCGGCCCAACAGATAAACCATCACCCAGCATCTTAACCATATTATATGAAATATTTGCTGCATCCAATGTCGGTGCAATCAAAATATTCGCACGCCCTTCCATACGGTTACTTGGCAAAATCGCATCCCTTAGGAATGGATCAAGCGCGGTGTCCGCATGCATTTCGCCTTCCACCATCAAATCCGGGTATTCACAATGAAGTTGATTTGTTGCATCTCGCATTTTCTTGGCTGTCGGATGATCTGAGGAACCAAAGTTAGAATGGCTTAGCATCGCAACTTTTGGTGTAATACCAAATTGACGCACCACATCCGCAGTCATCACAGCAGTTTCCACAAGATCATCAATACCAGGTTCTACTGTGATATGCGTATCCGCGATAAAATATACGCCTGATTGTAAGACCAACATATTGATTGTCGACATGTCATGCACATCATCGCGCACGCCAATGATCTGGCGCACATGGCGCTGATGCTTGTCATATTGCCCGGATGTTCCGCAAATCATGGCATCCACTTCACCACGTTTGAGCATGATCGCAGCGATCGCTGTATTTCGAGTACGCATCACGACTTTGGAAAATTCAGGTGTCATTCCCTGACGTCCCATAATTTCATGATACATCTGCCAATATTCGCGATAACGTGGATCATCTTGTGGGTCACAAAGTTCAAAATCTGTATCCACATTCAGACGTAAACCCAATTTATCGATACGATTTACAACCACATCACGACGACCAATCAAGACGGGTTTGGCGATGCGGTCATCAACAACAACCTGAACAGCACGTAATACTTTTTCTTCTTCACCTTCCGCATAAACAATACGCTTTGGGTTAGAAATCGCACGGTCAAAGATCGGCTTCATCACTGTTCCTGAACGATAAACGAACTCGCGAAGCTTTTGCATATAAGCTTCAAAATCTTCAATCGGACGTGTCGCCACACCAGATTCCATCGCCGCTTTTGCAACAGCAGGGGCCACTTCCAAAATCAATCTTGGATCAAAAGGTTTCGGGATTAGATAATCTTTACCAAATCCTTTTACAGCCCCGCCATAAGCGCTATCCACCACATCTGATGTCTCACGACGTGCCAATTGTGCAATTGCCTTCACACAGGCTACCTTCATAGATTCATTAATTTCCGTCGCCCCAACATCTAGCGCCCCGCGGAAAATAAACGGGAAACAAAGCACGTTGTTTACTTGGTTAGGATAATCAGATCGCCCGGTTCCACAAATTGCATCGGGACGTGCTTCCATCGCCAATTCCGGTAAAATTTCAGGTGTTGGATTAGCCAAAGCCATAACCAATGGATCTTTCGCCATTTTCTTCACCATTTCAGGTTTCAAAACCCCCGGCGCAGACAAGCCTAAGAATACATCAGCTCCATCGATCACATCATCTAATGTTCGTCCCGCAGTTTTCTGTGCAAATGCCCCTTTATAAGGATCCATTTCTTCGGTACGGCCTTCATAAACCACACCAACAATATCGCATACAGTGATATTTTCTTTCTTGGCGCCCATGCTAACCAGCATATTCAAACATGCCAAAGCAGCTGCCCCTGCACCGGAACATACAATTTTAACATCTTCGAATTTTTTGCCTACAACATCCAGACCATTATAGATCGCCGCAGCAACGATAATCGCAGTACCATGCTGATCATCATGAAAGACAGGAATATTCATCCGTTCTTTCAGGCGTTTCTCAATCTCAAAACATTCCGGCGCCTTGATATCTTCCAGATTGATGCCTCCGAACGTTGGCTCCATCGCCGCGACGATATCACAGAATTTTTCAACTTCCCTCTCAGCCAATTCAATGTCAAACACATCAATACCGGCGAACTTTTTGAAGAGAGCTGCCTTGCCTTCCATGACAGGCTTTGATGCCAACGGCCCAATATCACCCAATCCCAATACAGCTGTACCATTAGACACCACACCGATCAGATTACCACGCATAGTCACAGCAGCTGCTTCGTTCGGGTCGTCTTCAATCAAACGACAGGCCGCAGCCACCCCCGGTGAATAAGCCAAACTCAAATCACGTTGATTTGCCAATGGTTTCGTTGCAACAACCTGCAATTTACCCGGTGGATCCATGCGATGATAGTAAAGTGACTCGCGTTCGATATCGTCAGCCATAATTTCGTTACCCTCTTTGACTAAATAATTTTCGGCCTTGTCTGAAAATTAATCAGCTTATTAATCTTTTATTAGTAATGTTTAGATACCATTAATCTAGTTAATATTTATACGGTTAGACCCGTTGGGTCTATCTTTTTAATAATAAAGGCGTTTTGCTAAAACTGTGCAAAAGGCAGTACAAAAACTTTCAATCCGGATCGTTAAAGATTTTTAAGATACTTTTGACCGAGAAGAGCAAGTCGATTTAAAAAATGTATTCAGCAGCGAAATTAAATCCTCAACTCGAGGAAGACATTATTGAGGGTAATGAAGATTTCCATTCATCAGCTAATGTATATGTAGTTCATTCTAAAAATGATCTTACTCTACGTTGCACAAAAAGTATTTATAATTGGTGGGCAACGCATCAGGAAAACACGCCATATAAACGTGATTTTCAAATCATTGACCATTTACGATATGCGTCCAATTTGTATTTAGCCCAGCGTCTTGACAATGGTGTCTATAAATTTTTGGTATCAGGCGAAGATGTCAACGTTATCACAGGACGAGAGACGCATAATCGGACCATCACCTATAAAGACCAACACACAAAGCAGGACGATAACTTTAATAATCTAATAAAATATTATGATCAGATTTTGGACGATCAAAGCTGTCATTACTGTACGGGTAATACACATATACTTGGTAAGCGAACAAGAGGATATGAATCCGTTGACTGTCCATTATTGGATCAGGAAGGAAAACCTAATTATATATTAGGAGCCATCCAACTTACTTAAAACGGAGGGGTCATTTAAAGGAAAGTGAGCTTACTTGTCATTAGATGATTGGAAATCCAGCAAGCCCCGCTTGCTCTCAAAAATTGAGAATGAAGGTGCACGCATCCTTCTGCACCATTGGTCAGAAATATACGAACGTGAAGATCGCCTTCCTCAACGTACTGATATTGACCCGTTATCCTTTATCAAGTTCACCCCGTATATCTGGATTATCAAACGCGTTTCAAAATCAGAATATATCTATCGCCTTGTCGGTGATCATATCATTGAAAATTTTGGCATGGAAATCGCGGGTGTTTATCTTCATGATTTCTTCAGTGGCGAAATGTTGGATGCCATGATGACGTTTTTAAATACAGTAACCGACCAAAAAACAGCCGCTTTACATCATGGATATCGTCATCTTCCCACTTGTGATTATCCAGTCCAATATGAACGCCTATCCCTACCTTTGGCTAATCAGGAAGGAAAGGTGAGATATATTATCGGGTATACTTTCTTCTACGGCATACCTGATCTGGCAGAAGCCATCCTTGGGGAAACCAGCGCTTTTACTCATGAAGAATATTATCAGGCCTGATTAATTTATCTTGCTTTACTTAATAGCCATACGAACCTAACTTCCTTATATGAAGCCAGATTATCAAATAGCCCTGTCCAAACTCAATATACTTGAAGTTTTAAAAGATTTTACCCCCGTGGTTATTGGCACACCGCCACTACAAATCGCTACAGAAGATAGCGATATTGATATTGCATGTTCCACAGAGGAATTAGATAGTTTTCAAGGTTACCTCAATGATAATTTTGGACATTTAAGCAAGTTTCAAAGCCATAAATATGTCCGAGAAAAGATACCAACAATTCTCACTTCTTTCTTTGCATATGAATGGGAGTTTGAAATCTTCTGTCAGAATATTCCTGTAAGCAATCAATGGGGCGTTCGTCACTTTCATATAGAACAAAGACTACTCTCTTTAGTTCCATGCTTAAGAGAAAAAGTAATCGGCCTTAAACAGCAAGGCATTAAAACGGAACCTGCCTTTGCGCAAATTCTTGGCTTAAAGGGTGATCCTTACCAAGCAATGATCGATCTCGAAACCTTGTCAGATCAAGATTTATTAAAACTTCCCAACCGAATTTAGCACCAACCAAAAATTAATTTTCAGATAACTCTTGATTTCAAAAAGAATCATGGACATATTTTATCCATGATTAAGAGGAGATCATAAAATGAAGTTAGGTGATGGCGTTGAACAGGCTATACATGCAGTGGCAATGTTAGGAACGGTCGAAGACGGTTATGTGTTATCAGCCGCGGCTTTGGCGGAATATCACGGTGTCTCTACAAGTTACCTGTTAAAACATCTTCAGGCACTTTCCCGGGAAGGTATTTTAAATACAGTCCCCGGCCCAAAAGGTGGATACAGCTTGGCGCGCCCAACAGATAAAATCACTTTATTGGATGTTGTACTAGCAGTCGAAGGCCGCGCACCTGCATTTCGTTGCAAGGAAATTCGCCAAAAAGGACCAAATCCTCTGCCCAAAGAATATTACAAAGCCCCCTGCCAAATTAATGCCGCCATGTTGAAAGCTGAATGGGCCTATAGGACAGAATTGGACAAAGTCACCATTGCAACTCTCCTTGATCAAGTGATGGCAGAAGATGATGGCACCTTACAGGCACAAGGATGTGCCTTCCTAGAAGCTAATCAACGTCTCGTAAAATCTTAGTTCAACTGCAAAGAAAGGATAAACTCATGGAACAAAGAATGGATTATATCACGGCTTCACCGGAAGCATTTCAGGCTGTATTGGGATTGGAAGAATTCGTTTCCCAAAAATCCGGTATCGAAAAAGGCATTTTGCATCTGCTGAAAATTCGTGCCTCCCAAATCAATGGCTGTGCCTATTGCATTGATATGCATATGAAAGAAGCCCGTAAACATGGCTTTGGAGATCAATGGTTATCCTTGATTTCCGTTTGGCGTGAAAGCCCAGTTTACAGTGATAAGGAACGTGCAGTTTTAGCATGGACAGAATCTCTTACCAATGTTGCCCAAACAGGCGCACCAGATTCTGATTATGAATTATTAAAACCGCATTTTTCCGACGAAGAAATCGCCAAACTTACAGTGGCTGTGGGCACCATCAATATCTGGAACCGCATCGCGGTTGGCCTTCGTGCTCAACATGAGGTTGATAAAGTAAATTAAATAGAAATACCCCTACAAGATAAATCTTGTAGGGGTATTTAAATTAAAACATCAGACCGAATAAAAATCGTTAAAAGATTGGATTTGCCAGTCCAATTACACCATTTATTGTTTCTTTAACTACACCCATAACAGCATTAAAAACATTTTGGGCCGTAACCAACGCAACACCAGCAAAAGTTCTAAGTTGCATCCTAACGACAATCTTCTCTTCTTCTGCTAATTGACGCGCGTCTCCTTCGGTTATGGAATTCTCAGCCAATAACTTGGCAACCATAACCCCTGAGTTAAGTAAATTCTTCGCTGCTTTTTTTGCAAATTCTCTAATTTCGTTCCATTCACCACCTGCACTGACTTTTGCAGCAGCAATAGCAGCTTTAAGAACTTCCTCAAGATCTAAGCTATTCAATCGATCTATAATTGTACTCATGTCAAACCTCCCTGCGGATATCCCAGCAATAAAACTATTTATTCAGCTTTTTTCGATAATTCGAACGTCATCACTGCTACAATTGCACGTCCCAGCGCGGCTCTCCTGACTTTCCAAACGCCCGTAGATCTATCTTGAAGTTTATGATCTTCTCTCCATTTTACGATAAGATTTCGAAGATCAATAATCTGCGCAGCACTTAGCGATACATCTTTGAATTGGTTCGGGTCTCCACCAGTGGCATCTGCCAATGCCTCATTTATCAACTCTTGAATATCCATTCCATGATCATCTATATGGCTAGAATTCGCTGTTGCTCGCACCAACAAGGTATCTAACTTCACCATCAATTTGTCATATTCAGGCTTAAATTCTTGGAAACTATCCTTTTTTGATCCGTCATTTTCCATCTTCACCACGAAAGTTGCCGCGTCTTTATGAAACTCCTCCAGCCCATCAACAAGCTTTTGGTCATACGGCGAAACCCAAGTCACAGTAAAACAGCCAGACAACAACAGGCTGAACAATACGATTACAAGCGCTTGGGTTAATCTATATCCTCGGAAAATATTTATTTTAGACAACATCTTCCCCCTCTTCCTCTGCAAAATATAGAGACGAAATCCAACGTCTTGCTAGACGCAGAAATACACCTCATGCCAAACCATCGAAACATAAGGATACACTAATATTCATTCGCCTGTAAACAGACCTCTAACATTTTAACGGGTAAACCAAGACATCATCATTACTTAAAAGTTGAAATATAAAGATTTTCAACCTTGTCTCTGGCCCATTGGGTTTTTCGTAAAAACTTCAAAGACGATTTCACAGAACAATCAAACTTAAAACAGTTGATATTGATCCGCTTCCCTAACCCGTCCCAGCCATAATACTCCACAAGCTCAGTCACAATTGTTTCAAGTTTAATCCCATGTAAAGGGTTATTTGGTTGTTGGTTAGACATATTCTTTGCACTCTACAATATAAGTCTTAAAACTACCTACCAACTCAACAAAAGAAAACCCTACTGTCTGATTAAAATCGAATTTTACGGAGTTCACACCATGCATCTTACTCAACCATAACTTTCGCTAGCAACAAGAAGAGTTTAAAAAAACAACTGCCATAAGAGATTGAATTGTGTAAACTTCCTCTAACAGAATCTCACTACGCATATTTCAGAAGGTCAGAATTTATTATGCCAAGAAATCGTTCCGTTTCAGTCCTTTCCATTTTGACAGCTTTACCTTTATTAACAGCATTCAGCACCCCTAAGGCTGAAGCGTCGAGCTGGTTGGATAAATTGCAAAACGTGATTACTGAAACAGGCGTCACTGAAAGTGAAAATTCTGGTGGTAGCGGCGTTGCAGGTCTTTTATCCAATGAAGAGGTTATTGAGGGACTTAAAGAAGCCTTAAATGTCGGGGTTCAGACAGTGGTGGGACAACTAGGTGCCGCAGATGGTTTTAATGGGGACCCCAAGATTCATATCCCACTCCCTAAAGAACTCACAGCTGTGCAATCCACATTGAGTCAATTTGGCCTATCTTCCATGGCGGATGATATTGAATTACGCCTCAATAGAGGGGCTGAAGCGGCCATGCCTAAAGCGCGTGATCTGGTCTTAAAAGCTATTCAGGATATGAGCTTTGAAGATGCCAAAGCGATTTATGAAGGTCCCCAAGATGCAGCCACATCTTATTTTCGTAAAGTTTCCACGTCCGATCTCAAACAAACCATCTCTCCCGTTATTGATCAAAGCCTTCAGGATGTTGGCGCGATCCAAGCCTATGATCAGCTCGTCGGTGAATATGATTCCATCCCCTTTATGCCTGACCTAAAAGCCGACCTGACAGATCATGCAACAGATTTAGCTTTGGAAGGTTTATTTCATTATCTAGCTTTGGAAGAAGCCGCCATTCGCGAAAATCCTGCCCAATATGGAAAAGATATTTTGCTGAAGCTTTTTGGGCAATAAGTTGACTTCTTTTAAGTTAAAATGACAAAAAAGGCGACCAATAGGTCGCCTTTCTTAATTGGGATAAACTTGTATCTAGTATTTAATACAAGGTAACAGGGCAATATTACGTGGTCGCGTTTCAGAGCTACCTCCACCAATTGTATAGTTATCATTGTAACGACCATTATAAGATGGATAACTCGCGCCGTTTTCCTTTTGCTGGGAGCGACCAGACGTTGTGCCAATATCTGTACCATTTCGTAGAATTTTTAAGCTCGACGGATCTACAGCATCACTTTGAGAGGTTGCAAAACCACGCCCAGTATCTACACCGCGATCATCATCCCAACCGCGAATAAACTCACCACGAAGATCAGGTAAATCAAATGTGGAAACACCATCACCAGCACCAAATGTTTCACCAATCACACTAAATAGATTGCTATATGTTTCCCGGGAAATCTCACCACCATTACAAGACAGATATCCTGATGGTACTGCATCCGCTGCAAACCAGAAGATTGATCCGGCAGGCACAATCTTTTCTAACAAGGACTGTTTCAAACATGCCAATGCATGATCCACATAAGTCTTATCAACCAATTCCATGTCTACAACTTGACCCGGATTTGTTGTGCAATCTAAATTTTCTAATGTCATATATATTTCCTATTTCTGTTATTTTTCGTCACGAATGACGTGAAATTATATAGAACAAAAATAGAACAAAATCAACAAGCACATATTCCTGTGATAGGATTATAAACCTCGAAAAATCATCAGACAAACATATGAAGGATAAAAGAAAACCCCGCTTTAGATACTGAAATTGGGTTTCATTACAATATGTCCAAGGAATATGGTTTATTCTTTTTCCATGGCTATTTTTTCGACGAATGGCATAACTTCATTAACTGTCATCCCCGCCTTGATCCGATCATCATAGTGAATGCTGATCAGCAAGTCATATAAAGCATATCGATCAAAACTTGAGCTAGAAAACTTCTGCGGATTAGCAATATAATCCCCCCATAGCCCCAAAGCCTTTGACGACAAGTTTATGGCCAAACCTTCATAAAGCTTATCTTGCGTCTTACTATCGTCGATATTTTCTCTCATTTTCTTTGTAGAAACAAAAATCTTAACATCTTCTAACAAACCATTACTTTGCTGACTTTCAAAGGTCCACATCATTTGCTCGCCCTGACTGTTTAATAAATAATCTGCCACATTGTATATGTGTATGTTCGCGTGGTCTTCGTCATCCTCAATAACAGTTAAGTCCAAACTTGCTTTCTTGCCCCAGTCCGATAGCTCAGCCATTAATCCATGTAACAATTTTTCAGGTATTTGCGGATCAAGATAAATAATCACTTCCTGATCCCATTTTGTAATATGGCTGGGGGCATATCCAGTTTCTTGGCTCCCAAAAACAACTGTTTGATACCACGCAGGTAGTTCATTCACTGAAATCGTCTCTTCATTTATTTTAGGATACAAAATGAGGACACTCAAAAATATTGGTCCTGTGATAAACACCAATTGTCGCCCGGTTAGTAACCATTCGATCCCAAAAACACCGCGCCAGAATAATAATTTCAAATGATTTTCGTCTTTATTTTCTGTCTCGGCAGCATCAATAGAAGATTGGGATTCCGCATTTAACGGGCGGTATAGATTTTCCTCCATCATATTGATACCTATAATTTCTTGCCAAATCGCATAGATTGGCACAAGCAGAAGAAAGGAAGAAACAATAAGAATAATTATTAAATCACCTATCTTGAGACCAACTGTTAAAGATATCGCGATGACCAAAAGTGGAATGAACAGCCAAGCAAGAATTTTAAATGATACGTACCCATCCCATATATCACTTGTTTTTACTTTTTTATATTTGGGACGAGGAGAATGAATTTTACGATTCGTCTTCAAATAATCACGGGTTTTATTGATCCAACGGTTTTGAACAATCCCCCTCAAAACAAACATCATACATATGAAATAAAGACATAATAGTGAAAATATACCAGCTACCATTAACATCTTAGAGCTAAAAACATTTTGAAAACCCGAATAGCTTTCCAAAATCGGATGAATTTTAAGGGCATATTGAAAGAGACCAAAAATCATGAGCATTAAAGATAAAAACAAAATTAGCCCCATTTTCCAGCCGGTTTTCCTCTCCTCACTCAGAACTATATGCCCGACATCTTCTTCAGAAATATAATATCCAGGTTCCTGTTTCCCTGGCCAAAACATTATTTCATTCTGCTCGCTTACAAAATAACCTGATTGCTGAGAAAGAGCCGACGCTTCTCCTGGATGCATTAACCAGCCATATTCATTCGCATTTTTATTTTTATAAATCGCGTTCTTGATCCAGGAAGGATAAGTTAAGAGGGAAAGTAATACTTCTCTAAATCGACTCTTCTTCAAAACCCAGTTGCGACTATCTTGCGCATATAAACAATATAACGCTGCACTTCCTAAAATCATCTGCAGCAAACGTAAAACTTCTTTCAGTGGAATATTACCGGACAAATCCATTAATCTGAAAATTGGCGGAAATATAATCAGTACAGATAGAAGCGTATAAATTAAGCTCAAGAATGAAGAACCTCGCCGCTTAATTCCCAATATAAGTATAAATAATGCCACATGTGTGAGCAGAAATCGCCTCGGATGATTTAAAGGTGAAATGACATCTGTGAAACTAAGCACCGTAATAGCAACGCCAATCGCTATCACCATCAATCCGAACAGGCAAAATAATCTAATTGTTTTAGGCATACCCTTCCCCCAATCCATTGTGGAAATACCTAGAGGAAGTCCATCAATCATAAAAGTAAAAAATGATATGCATGAATAAAAGAAAACCCCGCTTCAGGTTGGACTGAACGGGGTTCTTGAACTCTTTGGAGTTATGGTGCGGTCGAGAAGACTCGAACTTCCACGGGCTATTAACCCACAGCGACCTCAACGCTGCGCGTCTACCAATTCCGCCACGACCGCATCGCATTTGCCTTGTTAGAAATAACTCTATCAGGCTTGGTAGAAGTCCCAAATCCTTGAGACGGGTGGTGAATAACAAAAGGGGGCTGGCTAATCAAGCCCATTCTTCCTATATATGCTGTCATGACTGAAAATTTTAGCGATCTAAACAAAGAAATCGAATGGAAATACGGGCTGGATGGCAAAGACGGCTATGTAAACTATGAAACCGCCACCGCCTTTATGGAACAACGTGTGGCCGATATTCAGGCCGGTAAAGCGCCGGAATGCATCTGGTTTCTGGAACATCCACCTCTTTATACTGCAGGCACCAGTGCCAGGCGTGAAGACCTACTCACCCCTGATCGTTTTCCAGTTTATGACGTGGGGCGTGGTGGGCAATATACCTATCATGGTCCGGGTCAACGAATCGCCTATGTGATGTTGAATCTAAAGAAGCGTAATCCCGATGTACGCTGGTTTGTCGCCCATCTGGAAGGATGGGTTAAAAACGCACTTGAAGAGTTCAATGTGGTTGGTGAAACACGCGAAGGCCGGGTTGGCATTTGGGTAGATCGTGGCAATGGTTATGAAGACAAAATTGCCGCCATTGGTGTGCGTCTTCGTAAATGGGTCACTTTCCATGGTATTTCTATTAATGTGGAACCGGACCTATCCCATTTTGGCGGGATCGTACCATGTGGCATCGGGGATGAGAAACTAGGCGTGACCTCTTTGGTTGATTTGGGATTGCCCGTTACCATGCATGATCTGGATATGGCCTTAAAATCCACATTTGAAACGAGTTTTGATCCTGAGGCATCTTGATTCTCAATCTAAAACCGCATAAATTCTGCTGATCTCAACGGGGTGCTTTACAAGCTGAGATTCGAAAACTTTCTTCGAAAACCCGCTGAACCTGAACCGGGTAATTCCGGCGGAGGGATTGAGGAAATCACAGAGTTTTTCCAATTCTGAAAATTTCATACAAGACCGCCGCTACCCATTAACCAAATTGGGTCCTTATTAACAGGAACCTTAATGGAGCGCGAAATGAGCTTATCTCAAACATTTAAGAAATCTATTGCCGTTGCCGCCTTGGCTTTGGCCCCTGCTTTGGCAAATGCCAATGACAATGTCCTCACCGTTTATACCTATGATTCCTTCACATCCGATTGGGGACCGGGCCCACAAGTGGAAAAAGCATTCGAAGCAGAATGCGGATGTGACTTACAATGGGTTGCCACCGAAGATGCGGTTGGTCTTTTAAGTCGTTTACGTCTTGAAGGATCAAACAGCAAAGCCGATATCGTTCTTGGCCTTGATCAAAACCTGATTTCCCGTGCAAAAAACACCAAGCTTTTTAGCGAAAGTGCAACAGACCTTTCCAAACTGAGCTTGCCTAATGGATGGAGTGACACAACTTTTGTTCCGTTTGATTATGGTCATTTTGCTTTTGTGTATGATTCAAGCAAAACAACCCCACCAACAAGCTTAAAGTCATTAGTGGAAGACGCTGATGTGTCTATCGTGATCCAAGACCCGCGCACTTCTTCGCCTGGCCTTGGTTTATTGCTTTGGGTAAAATCCGTATATGGTGACCAAGCAGGCGAAGCTTGGGAAAAACTATCCAAGAAAATCGTCACCACCACAAAAGGCTGGTCCGAAGCTTATGGTATGTTCCTGGAAGGGGAAGCCGATATGGTGTTGAGTTATACCACTTCACCAGCCTATCACATGGAAGCAGAAGGCGAGTTTAAATATAAATCTGCGCCCTTCAGCGAAGGCCATTATGAGCAAATCGAAGTGGCAGCAAAATTGAAAAATGCGCCTAATCCCACTTTGGCAGATCAGTTCCTGAACTTTATGGTATCTGATAAATTCCAATCCATCATCCCAACCACAAACTGGATGTTGCCTGTGGCGGATGCGGGGGAATTGCCAGCGGCTTTTGCCAAAGATAAAATCCATTATCCAGAAACTTCTTTGTCTATCTCATCCGAAGAGGTGGCAAAGAATAACAGTGACTGGGTTGATGAATGGTTGGAAGCCGTTAGCCAATAAGCCTGTGATGTAAGTCTTAACAAGCGTCCCTGAAATGCGTATCTTTTATAACAACTCCAAATTTGGCAGTGATACACTCTTGCTGCTGATATCCATTGGCATATTGATCACCATTTTGGGGACAGCTTTTTTTCATCTGGCTTTACAGGCCGAAAGCTATAATTTCTTTGACGTTTTACAAAGTCGCTATATCAAAAGGGTGTTGGTTTTCACCTTATGGCAGGCGGCCCTTTCCATGGGATTAAGTCTTCTATTTGCAATCCCGTTAGCACGATTTTTCTATTACCATAATTTTCCCGGCAAAAGGATCATCCTGACTTATTTTGGTCTCTGCCTTGTCATGCCGGTCATTGTGGCCATCCTTGGCATTATACAGGTACATGGGAATTCCGGTTATATTGTCTGGATGATGCGAAGCCTTGGCATTGAAACCAAAGGTTATCTTTATGGATTATTCGGCATCCTTTTGGCCCATGTCTTTTTCAACACGCCCTTAGCGGTGCGCAGCCTTTTGTCCCGCTTGAATGATATTCCACAAGAACAATGGCGATCTGCGATCCAGTTAAATTTCACGCCTTGGCAGCGGTTTCGATTGGTTGAGCTACCTGCCTTGCGATCTGCCCTGCCCGGCTTAGCAGCCTTGATCTTTATGTTATGTTTCACAAGTTTTGCCATTATCCTATCACTTGGGGGCGGACCAAGGGCGACTACCTTGGAAGTGGCGATTTACCAAGCCCTTCATTTTGATTTTGATATGGTCCGTGCGGTTACTTTATCCGGGTTACAATTGGCGATCTGTGCGATTTTAAGCTTTATTCTTGTACGTTTTGGCAAACAAAGTGAAACAGAAATTTCCTATCAAACCGGACAGGAAAGCATTTTAAAATTCCTACAAAATAAAAGCCTTTTAGCGCGCGTCTTTGGCTGGGTAAGTCTTGCCTTGATTCTGTTATTGGTATTCCCTCCTTTGTTTTCCGTTATTGCCAAAGCTCTTTATCATTTTAAGTGGGATTATCTGAGTAAACCAGCGCTTCTAAATGCAGGATTGATCAGTCTAGGTATATCGCTTTCTGCCGGAAGCCTCTCTATTCTTTTAGCCGTTAGTCTATGTTTGGGATTACGCCATATCCAAAACAGATCCTTACGCAGTTTTATTGAGACCATCGGCGCACTGATACTGGTCTTCTCCCCCTTTGCCTTAGCGACAGGGTTATTCATTGCGCTTTCCAGCTATGCGAATTTGGATCAGATCGGACCATTTTTGGTGATCTTGATTAACGCATTGATGTCTTTACCCTTTGCTTTGCGGATTTTGATCCCTGCCTTTCAACAACGGTTCCAGGAAACCCAACCGCTTTGTATCAGTATGGGTATCCAGGGATGGACCCGTTTTCGCATGATAGATTTCCCCTTACTTCGAAAACCCATTGGCCTTGCCATGGCCTATGCGACCACCTTGTCGATCGGGGATTTCGGGATTATCGCCCTATTTGGCAGCCAGGATTTTTCCACCTTGCCGCTCTATATCTATCGGGCAATTGGATCCTATCGGTTACATGAGGCAAGTTTTGCGGCCTTAATCCTGATTCTAACCTGCTATCTTTTATTTATTATATTGGAACGCCTGATTGGTGGACCGAAAGGACAAACCCAATGTCTCAACAAACAGGCCTGATCCTTTCCGATATTCAATATAACTATAAAGATTTAACGCTTCGCTATGAATTCAACTTAAAACAGGGCGACATCCTTGCCCTGATTGGCCCAAGTGGCGGCGGTAAAACAACCTTGTTAGACTTGATCGCAGGCTTTCTATCACCCGATCAAGGCGTACTCTCTTTTCAAGGCAATGATCTTGTTCCCCTTGCGCCAAGTGAACGCCCGATCACCATGTTGTTTCAACATCATAATCTTTTCCCGCATCTTAGCATTACCCAAAATGTGGCGATTGGTATTGATCCGAGCTTAAAGCTATCTAAAAAAGATCAAGAAAATGTGGCAAACGCCCTGTCCCATGTGGGGTTGGATAATATGGGAGATCGTTTACCTGCCACTCTATCAGGCGGCCAACGCCAGCGCGTCGCCTTGGCCCGTGCCTTGGTGCGGCATAAACCACTTCTCTTGCTAGATGAACCTTTTAGTGCTCTTGATCCTAGCTTGTCTAAAAACATGATGCGCCTGATCGAACAAGCTCAAGAAGACCTCAACCTGACCGTGATCTATTCCACCCATAGTCCGATGGACAGCGTCGGCTTCGCAGATCAAGTCGCCTATATCAAAGAGGGGAGAATCGAAGAATTTGGAAAACCGGAAGATATCTTAAATACCAATACTCAATCTGCTTCGGTTAAAGACTATTTGGGAAATTAATTTAGTGTCCATAAAAGTATAGATGTACTAAAGATTCTAATTTTTGGTGTCTAAACATATCTAAATTCAAGTTTGAATAAGTAGAAACATAATTTGTTTTTAAGTAAACTAACAGAAATCAGATGGAGATTCTGTTGTTTCTACGCGATTTAAGATTTGTATTCTATATCTTAATTTTCCTGCCTTACAATTTCGCATTCGGCGCGGATAAAACTGTTCGTATCACCACTTTGGAATTCAGCCCCTATGTTAGTGAAGACCTACCCGGTAACGGTTGGGCATGGCAAATTGCAGAGCGCGCATTGGCCTATGAAGGTTACAAGGTAGAATTAACAATATTACCTTGGGCAAGGGCTGTAAAAATGGTTCAGTCAGGCCAATTAGATGCGTTATATCTAGCCAATAAAAATCCGGAACGAGAAATATGGGCCAGTTTCACCGAACCTATCGGGGATGAAATATCTGTCCTGTTTAAGCGGCGTGATAATGAGATTGGTTTTGAAGTTTTATCCGATTTACAACACTATAGAATTGTCACACTAAATAGTTCTCATGTAGAAAGTATTCTTAAAAATCAGGGTCTCAACATCCATTCCGTCAGCAACTATAAATTCGGCACCAATCAAGTTTTTCACAAACGGGCAGATGCATTTGTCACAGACAAATTTGTTATGTTGCATTTTTTACGCACCCAGATGCCCTCAAAATTCTTCCAGCAGCTTGATTTCATTGATCAACCCGTCGATCAAAACCAGCTTCATCTTGCCGTTTCCCGCAAACATAAAGATCATATTGAAATCACAGAAAGCTTTAACCGTGGTCTTGTAAAACTGCACGCATCAGGCGCCTATCAAGAAATCCTGCAATATTATGGGTTTTAAATCCACAACAGTCACATTTTGCTATCTTGATTTTATACGTCATGAACGTCGTCTTGGTGCGGCATAAACCACTTCTGTTATTAGACGAGCCCTTTAGCGCCCTTGATCCCAGCCTATCTAAAAACATGATGCGCCTGATCAAACAGGCTCAATAAAACCTCAACTTTAACGTGATCTATTCCGCCCATAGCCCTATGGACAGCTTCGGATTCGCGGATCAATTGGCTTATATAAAAGAGGGAACAATCGAAAAATGTGGCGCGCCGGAAGATATTCTAAATGTGAATACTCAATCCGCTTCGGTTAAAGAGTATTTGGGTATATAGGAGCTCCTCCTCTCATTCTGCTGACCTTTTCTAATGTAAGGTCAGCAATGCTAATAAGCTTAACTAGCTCCAGTCTTTATCATTTTCTGGATTGCTTCTAGAGTAATAATAGGATGTGAAACTTCGGGCGCATTTCCATCCATATCCTTAAAGACAGCCTGCAAGGCAATATGCCTTTCATCTTCATTCATCTTCCCAGCTTTGAGAAGAGATAAATAGGTACTTATTTGTGTCACCCGAAAATATGCTTGATCACCCATATGAATGGCACGAGCTATTTGTTTAATAATAAGTGTTATCATCATGATAAGAAGAGCAAGAGGGAAGCCAAATACAATTGCATGATCAAATGTAAAAAACTTATCCTTATTATACCAACCTTGCCCACTTGCATAACCATGCAACATTAAAGCAAGTAAAACTCCAGAACATAAAACAACTACTAACGCAATTATCCAGTTCGTTCTGAATTTCGCCTGCTTTCGTGTCATATCTTTCCAGTACTTTAAAGGCGCACTAACAGCCTCAGCATTTACTAAACTTTGTAGCTCCTGACTGATAAATGATTTTTCTGCCGCAAGAAGTCTAACTTGTTCTTTACCTGCTATCTTTACGAGTTCTTGTTGGCTTGCTCCTGATTGTTCAAGAATTTCACCCTGAGCCTCTACAATACCGCGTATATACTTCTCTCCTTCAACAAGAGCATCAGTATCTGAGTTATAACTAATTTGCTCATCTATGCTAGAAGTCTCTTCTGGAAAAAACTCATTCCAGTTATCCAAGAGATCATGTAATCCCTCAAGAACTTTAGCCATAGCAGAATTTGCTGCACCACGACTAATACCTATTGATAACAATTGATCGAATGCGGGTAGAATATTTACCAATTTAGCTTGCTGGACTCTCCCACTCACAGCTAACCTAAGGTCCTCAAAAAAACTTTTTGTTCCACGCACCATGTCTTTATTATATGGATATGAAAGCACTTCAAGAGACTGAATATGATTTCTAAGCTCAGCTTTAATCTTTTCCATTTCTTTGACACTCATTGCCCCCTCCCGAAATACTAGAATATATACAATTAAAAATAGTATCCACCTTGTAAAGATTCAAGCAATATATCTTCTAGTTGCAACTAATCATTTTCAGTTCTGGGAAATCATCAAACAGTCGGGAACTTATGCAAACCAACCCCGGTAGGGGCGTCGCTGATTTCTACTAGTACGGCGGTGACTCGTGCTAGTTCGGGGCCGTCTTCGCAGCGCTTTAGCATTTTATCGACGATTTCTGCATCTCCTGAAAAGAGGGCCTCGACAGAACCATCCGTGCGATTACGCACCCAACCGTTTAAACCAAGTTCCTTGGCATTTTCCACCGTCCAGTTTCGATACCAGACGCCCTGCACTTTGCCTTCGATACGTGTGAGAACTGATTTTGTCATTTTGTGATCTCCCCAAAAGAAAAAGGCGACCTCAATGAGATCGCCTTTAAACTTATAGTTTAGAGTTTATTCAAACTCTACGATTTTTTGATCAACGGCGAGGTTGTCGCCATCTTCGGCATAAACCGCTTTGATGGTGACATCCTGTTCAGCGCGCAGGATATTTTCCATTTTCATGGCTTCTACCACTGCGAGTTCACTACCCGCTTTCACTTGGTCGCCTTCCTTGACAGAAAGACGGACCAACAAGCCCGGCATTGGGGAAAGCAGGAATTTGGAAAGATCAGGTGGCTCCTTATACGGCATCAAGCGTAAGAGATGTGCCAAGCGACGTTCGATCAATTGCACGCGAATACGCGCCCCGTCATGGGACAGAATGCTGCCGCCTTCGGATGTATCCAGTTGCATCACCACCGGTGTATCATTGACAACTGTTTTCACAATCGGCTCAATCGGGCTCCAGCTAGACTCAATTTCAAACTCTTCGCCATCAACTTTCACCGTCACATGGGTATCGGAACGTTTTTTGATTTTGATCTTATATTCGATCTTATCTTTTTCACCCAAGAAGGCATTAAACTTGCCTTTCTTAAACGGTTCCGCTGGTGTTACTCGGCCGGATAGGCCTTGTTCTTCTTCCAATTCACGCATATGGATCATGGACGCCACCGCCGCAAAAAGTTTTGGGTTCTTAGGTGCCAATAGCTCTTCCGTCATGCCGTCAGGATAATGATCCCCAATAAAGTTGGTGGTCATATTCCCTGCACGGATGTCCTCATCCCCACAAAGCTGGTTTAAGAAACCAAGATTATGACTAAGACCACGTACATGATACAGATCCAAAGCTTGTTGCATATTATCAAAAGCTTCTTTTCGATCCTTACCCCCTGTCACCAATTTGGCAATCATCGGGTCATAGAACATGGAAATTTCTGCACCTTCTTCGACGCCCGTATCCACACGAACTTTGCCTTCGATTTCTTCCGGGGCTGTATATTGAACCAGACGACCGGTGGATGGCAGGAAACCACGTTCTGGGTCTTCCGCATAAAGACGCGCTTCAAGGGCCCAGCCTGTCAGCTTCACATCTTCCTGCTTCATCGGCAGTTTTTCATCATTTGCCACGCGGATCATCAATTCGACCAGATCATAACCTGTGATGAGTTCAGTCACCGGATGTTCCACCTGCAAACGTGTATTCATCTCTAGGAAATAGAAGTTTTTATCCTTATCCACGATAAATTCCACCGTACCGGCGGAGCAATAATCAACTTCCTTCGCCAAGGCCACAGCCTGTTCACCCATGGCTTTACGGGTAGCTTCATCCAAGAATGGAGATGGGGCTTCTTCCAATACTTTTTGATGACGACGTTGAATAGAACATTCACGTTCACCGAAATACAAAGTATTGCCATGTTTATCCGCCATGATCTGAATTTCGATATGGCGTGGCTGTTCGATGAATTTTTCAATAAACACACGATCATCCCCGAAAGAGGCACGGCCTTCATTCATCGCAGATACAAGGCCTTCGCGGCATTCATCATCATTCCAGGCAAGGCGCATACCTTTACCGCCACCACCAGCAGAGGCCTTCAACATAACCGGATAACCAATGCCATTGGCAATTTTCACGGCTTCTTCAGGGTCGTCGATTGCTTCCACATGACCGGGTACGGAACTTACGCCTGCATTGATCGCCAATTTCTTGGATTCGATCTTGTCACCCATGGCTTCAATCGCGCCTTTAGGTGGGCCAATAAAGGCAACGCCCGCTTTTTCCAACGCTTCGGCAAAGAGCTTATTTTCGGACAAGAAACCATAGCCCGGATGGACGGCTTCGGCGCCTGTTTGTTTGATCGCATCCAAAATCTTTTCAATCACAAGATAGCTTTCAGCAGAGGCCGCAGGACCAATATGTACAGCTTCATCGGCCATACGCATATGCAAGGCACCATCATCGGCATCGGAATAAACCGCCACGGTTTTAATGCCCATCTTTTTTGCTGTTTTAATCACGCGACATGCAATTTCGCCACGGTTCGCAATGAGAATTTTCTTAAACATTTTTCTAAATCCTCCTACAACTTAAAGCGGGATATTGCCGTGCTTGCGCCACGGATTTTCAAGTTTCTTGGTACGTAACATACGCAACGCACGTGCAATACGTGGACGTGTGTTATGCGGACGGATCACATCGTCAATAAAGCCCAATGAACCAGCCACGAATGGATTGGCGAACTTATCTTTATATTCCTGTTCTTTTTCTGCGATCTTTTCAGGATTATCACGATCTGCACGGAAGATAATCTCAACCGCCCCTTTCGCACCCATCACCGCGATTTCCGCAGATGGCCATGCATAATTCACATCCCCACGCAAATGTTTGGACGCCATCACATCATAAGCCCCACCATAGGCCTTACGGGTAATCAAGGTTACCTTTGGTACCGTTGCTTCGGCATAAGCATAAAGAAGCTTCGCCCCATGTTTAATGATACCGCCATATTCTTGAGAGGTGCCCGGTAAGAAGCCTGGTACATCAACCAAGGTTACGATTGGAATGTTGAAGCTGTCACAGAAACGGATAAAGCGTGCGGCCTTGATAGAACTCGCAATATCCAGACAACCTGCCAAGACCATTGGCTGATTGGCAACAATACCAACCGTTTGCCCTTCGACGCGGGCATAGCCACAAATGATATTGGCTGCATATTCTGGTTGAACTTCAAAGAAATCACCTTCATCCACCATTTTATGGATCAGCTCTTTCATATCATAAGGTTTGTTCGGATTTTCCGGCACTAGTGTATCCAAAGACATTTCCACGCGATTGGCCGGATCAGATGTTGGTTTACTTGGTGCTTTCTCACGGTTGTTACTTGGTAAGAAGCTTAAGAAACGACGCAGCTGGCCAATGGCTTCCACATCATTTTCAAACGCTTTATCCGCCACACCGGATTTGGTTGTATGGGTGATTGCACCACCAAGTTCTTCCTGTGTTACTTCCTCATTGGTCACGGTTTTTACAACTTCCGGTCCCGTTACAAACATGTAGGAACTATCTTTCACCATGAAGATATAATCAGTGATTGCAGGGGAATAAACCGCCCCACCTGCACAAGGTCCCATGATCATGGAAATTTGCGGGATTACGCCAGATGCCAACACATTCTGTTGGAACACATCCGCATAACCCGCCAGCGATGCCACACCTTCCTGAATACGCGCACCACCAGAATCATTCAGGCCGATCACAGGAACACCAACTTTCATAGCCTGTTCCATAACCTTCACAATCTTACGGGCATGCGCCGCAGAGAGAGACCCGCCAAATACGGTAAAATCTTGAGAGAAAACAAATACCTGACGGCCATTTACAGTGCCATAGCCCGTCACAACGCCATCACCCGGCATTTTGTTTTCTTCCATACCAAAATCGGTACAGTCATGTTCAACGAACATATCCCATTCTTCAAAGGAACCTTCATCAAGGAACAGATCAATACGTTCTCTTGCTGTTAGTTTTCCTTTGCTATGCTGCGCATCGATACGACGCTGCCCACCGCCTAATCGGGCTTGGTCCCGTTTTTCTTCCAAGGCATGGATAATATCTTTCATCAAGCTTACCCTTTGTTGTTTTAGTTACTTACACCGCAAATACTTGCATTTCAGGTCACGACTTTCAGGTATGGATTACTCCCGTTTTCCTACCCGTCTCACATAGTTAAAAAGGGACTATAACAGCTATCACTTCTTTAACCACATACATCACCATACGCTACCGTATGGAAAAATAGATATAGCAAGAAAAAGCATCGCGCAAGAAAAAGCATACCATACGCTTGCGAATGGTACAAAAAATACGCAAAAACAATGGCTTCAACAATGATACAAATCAGTCAAAACCAAATAAAATTATAATTTTATTTCAAGATTAAAGTGAATCAGGCGCGTAAAGCTTTAAGGAAAATTTCAGCTTGGGTCATTTCGCGATGATATTTTTCACGACGATCCTGAGCTTCGAAATCTTCTCCCCATAGTTCAGCTTGATGAAGCTCATCTAAAAGACCTAGTTTGAGGGCCTCAGCCGCAGCAAGTTCTTCACGTAATACCGCAAGCCCAAGAACCAGCGATCCAGACATTGTCGTAAATTCATGTAAGGCGGTTAGTTCAAAAGCGGTTGTCGCATGCACAAGTTTCGCCAATGCAGAGACAGCTTTTTCATCCTGTTCCACATGCATAATACCTGTGGTTACCTTCAATGGCGCGTCCAATTCACGCATCGCCCAATCAATCCAAGGATTCCATTGATCTTGCTGTTTACGCACTAATTCTTCTTGGGTCGGTTCTGCACGATAGCACAACAAATCGTTGCCCCCATATTCTGCCAGCATATCTGCAATTTCCGTATGCGATGGCACTACACGATCAACCGTCGTATTTGCAAGGGTCATAATTGGCATAGAGGTTGGATCCACCTCTTCACCTTGCGCATTCCATTCTTCAGCAATGATTTCAGCTAAAGCAGCTGATGGTACTTCAAGTGTGACTTTGGATTTTGTCTTGATAGATCGACCATCCAATTGGACAACAAAGTTATCGCCAGATTCAGCAATACCTGCATTCTTATAAAAGCGTTTCATCTGCTATTTTCCACATTACCAGAAAGGATTGAACTTATTGGCGGAGGATATGCCATGAGGGCGCCAAAGAATCAATCTTTCTGCCCACCAAGAATATCAAAGATCCCCTCAATCGCTTTCGTCCCTAAATCATGGATGATACTTTCTCCACGTTCCGCTTCACGCGTGCGCGCCTTGGCATTAGCACCTGTACAAGGAGAATCTTCATGATCTATAGGAAGCACACTCCCCGCGACCGAGAAAGGAAATAATACGCCAGATAAAACTGTACCTGTCAGGGAAGCCACTGTTCCTGCAGGGTCAGGATATACATTAAACTTTCTAAAATCTCCGCTGACGATAACAGGAAGGGCAGCACCAATCCCCAAAATATCCCCTTGTGGCGTTACGACAAGATCAATTTCTTCTTGCCCTAAATCAATGGTCCCCGTTGATGTAATTGTTGATACGGTGGAATCAAAAAGTAAACTTTTGGTTTTCATAATTCCCTGATCAATCGGGTAATCAGCAATGAAACAGTATATCTTCACACCGTCATCAGCTCGCCCGCCGGTAAACAGTTCTGTAAAAACGGCTGCCCCAGCACCAAAATATTTGGTGATTGAATCTGCATTCATCACGCCATTGGCCATCGCCATTTGAACATGCCCCTGCATATTAGATGCAAGTTGTTGCGGGGATTTCCCTTTCGTTTTTAAATCAAGGCTAACTTGCACATCCCCATTGATTAATTTGGTATAACCAATCACGCTAAGTAAGGCGTCCACATTAAATTCTTTGGCCTTTAGAACCACATCTGTATCGATTTGACCGGAAGAAGTATCAAAGTTCATATATCCTTCCGCAAGATGACCATCTCCATCTCCAAGCTCAAGTTTCTGTGTCTTAAGAGTGCCATTAACCAAAGACGCTTTCACATTTAACGGGCTGATCGCAAGATCACCTTCTTCCAACTTGTTAATGGAAACATCTAGATTAACATTCGCTGACTTTAGTTTTGAAAGATCGATTTCAGCTTTTGATAATCTGTATAATTTTACTCTTGGCTTGGTTGGTTCTTTGAAATCCACTCTATTTTCAGTATATTTCCGGCCCAAATGAGATGTAGTTTCCTGATGGCTTTCCTCGGTTTGTTGAGTTTTAGCAGCCGCGCTTAATTTATGAGCCTGAGATTTACGTAAATCCCCCATAACGATACGCTGACTTGAAAGAACTGCGTTTATTTCCGGGACATCTTTCTTGAGTGAAATTTGTACATTTCCTGAAATATCAGAATCTTGAACCTGAAGCATGAAATTCTTCACATCAAAATACTCATCTTTCATCGATGAAAGATCACCTTCCAGCTTCACATTTTTCCATCCGGGTAATTTTAATCCAAATTTTCGCGCTGTCCGCGATAAATCAGCCAGTTTTAAATTATAGCCTAAATTCATCTCACGCTCTGATAACAAATTTTGAATAGAGCCCGTTAGTTTCGCGTCAACTTTTTGACCCGATTTAACATGTAAATCAAATATACTTACATTGAGATTAGCAGGATAATCACCATTAATTTTTGCCGAAATATCTCCACGTCCCAAATTCGGGATTGGATAATTAAAATAGCTGGATAATTCTGAAATATCCGAAACACTTGCTTCGGTGGCGATTTTAATGCCGGATTGCTTTAGAATATCACCTATATCACCTGTTAACCTTGCTGAATAATGATCCTTCTTAATTAAAGTCGCAGTCATATTTGAAAGACTGAATTCACTATCAACACCACCCATTAACTTGCTATCGAATACAAGTTGCCCCAATTCCGGATAATCAAAATCAGCTTGTATTAACCGGATAAACTCATTGATGGATTGAATTTCAACCTGAGAAGAAACAGCAATTCCGTTCAGGGCAATAACATCCTCAATAGCACCATCAATAACCAAACTGTGCTTACCTGCTTTATCCACGGTCCAATGTAAGTTTTCCGCAGCCAAACGCCCTTGATCATCCGCTTTTAGTGTTGCAGATAATTCTGTACGACCAAGATCTGGCGCATCAAACCCGCCAAAAATATGAGACAAAGCTGAAAATTTCTTGATATCACTGGAAGCAATATAAATATCGGCATTTGCACCTGCAGCTTTTCGTGGTGTTTGAAGGTTTCCGTTTAAATCTAGTTGAACCCCAGCCACATCGCCAGTCAATGTAAAAGGCCAAACGAGTTCTTCATCAAAAAGTTCGTTAAAACTTCCTGTCTCACCTTCTATAAAGAATGGGATATTAGATGAATCACCTTTAAGAGAAATACTACGCTTACCAACATCCTTACTTTCAGTGATAGCTAAGCTATATAAGTTAAGGATATGTTTGTCAGGTTCCTGTGCATCTATATATGTAACTTTAAGGTTACTTATTTCTGCATCATGAATGATAGGCAGGATCATCGGATCTTCAGGTTTCAAGCCTTTCTCAGGAACATCATGGGAAATAACTTGTTCATTTTCGCTTTTGGCGCTTTCGTCAGAGAAAGGGAAATTCAATTGACCACGGTCATTACGCTGAATATTCAACGTCGCGTCTTTGATTTTAACATGACGAATTTCAAGCAATCGTTCAAAGGGTAAACGACTTAAATCAAGATCAAGTTCCAATTCATTTACTTGTAACATCACAGGGTCAGTGGCCCATGACGCATTTAAGAACTCAACATCGTTAACGCGTAGCTTTGGAGTTAACAAAGAGAATGAGACATCCAGATCGCCATAGATAATTAAATCCCGGCCTGTTAGCTCTTTCACTTGGTCTTCAATAAAAGGTTTATGTTCATTAAAATCTATACTGAACAAAACAAAAAGGGCCACGGTACTTAATACAACCAAGGCGGAGAATAGAACGGCTATAACTTTCGCTATTATACGCATCTATCTAGTAAAGACCTCATCCAATAATTCTGGCAATTCATTAAAACTAGAGATCACTTTATATGATCCAGCTTGCAGTAACATCTCCGGCGCATGATATCCCCAGTCTACGCCGATCGAAATCGCCTTCGCATTAACACCAGCTTCAATATCGTAAATTGTATCACCAATCATAACTGTATCGCCAGCATCAACACCACATTCCAACATAGAATCCAATAAAATGTCTGGATTTGGTTTTCCTGGGCCATCATCAGCTGATTTTAAAGTCGTGAATAAATGATCAATACCATGATCTTTAACTGTTCTTTCCAACCCTCTTCGGCCCATTCCAGTCGCAATTCCTAGGAAGTAACCTTTATCATGAAGCTTTGCTAAAGTTTTTCGACAATCAGGAAACAGTGGCGACATCTGTGTACCAGGTAACTTTACTTCATAGACTGCTTTTTTATAATTTTCGGTCATGCGTTGCAGTAAATCCATATCATCTTTCTGACATAGATTATACATCATTTGCATTAAAGGGAGGCCAACTTGATGACAGATATCTTTGCGAGAAGGTTCTTCAAACCCTTCTTGCTGGAACGCATAGCATGTTGCAGTCACAATGCGTGATTGGGAATCAGTTAAGGTGCCGTCGCAGTCAAAAATCACTAATCTAGGTCTATCTATCCCCATCACATATTCACTTTATCTATTCTAAATCTTCAAATGGATCTTGATTAAGCCAGTCTTCATATTCAAAACCAATTCCCTTTAAGGTCTTTAGGAAATAATCTGGCAATGCCGCCTTTATTGCTGGTCCCATTTTGCCGTTTTTCTCATCCGGCAATTGTAATTCGCGGGCATGTAAATGCATTTGTTTAGCAATATCTTCACTATCAACAAATGCTTCACGTCCACCATATTTTCCATCACCAAGAATTGGCGTACCAATCGCCGCCATATGTGCACGTAACTGGTGCGTACGTCCTGTCTTTGGCCACAATGCAACCAAAGCCAATCGACGTCCTGCACGTTCCATTGTCATAAATTCAGTGACAGCGTTTTTGCCATTTTCTTCATCAACAACAACACGCTCTCCACCTTTACCACCCAGTTTACCTAATGGATGTGTCAAACGGCCCTCTTCCGGATCAGGGATACCAACCACAATCGCCCAATATATCTTGCGTGTGGTGCGATGTTTAAATGCACGTCCCATTGTCGTAGCGGATGCACGATTTCGTGCTAATAATAACACACCTGACGTATCACGATCTAACCTATGCACAAGACGTGGCTTTTCTTCTGCGTCATATTGTAAAGCTTCCAACATACCGTCCAAATGACGCTCAGTTTTCGTGCCTCCTTGCACAGCAAGGCCAGCCGGTTTGTTGATAGCAATGACATCTTTATTCTTAAAAATAACCAAGCTTTGTACAAATTTAACATCTGCATCGCTTAAAGGTTTCGGACCACGTGACTTGCCTAATTTTACTGGATCAACTGTTGCATTATCATCCAATGGCGGGATACGAATTTCCTGCCCGACTTCAAGGCGTTGATTCGTTTTTGCACGTTTTCCATCTACACGTACTTGTCCTTTGCGAACAATTTTTTGCAATTGGCCGAAAGGTAATCCCGGAAAATAAGTTTTAAACCAACGGTCTAATCGCAGGCCTTCATCTTTATCTTTGACACTACGTGTTTGTACACCGCTCATTCTATTTTCCTATTCAATCAAGCGTTAAATTCAAGCGCTTCTTTTGACGGATTTATATAACTTTTTCAAGTCATCACCCATAATAAACTATGTGAACTGCCTTACCAGCATCATCGCAAGCATCAGTGCGATGATTGCACCCGCGACGGAAACGCCCACATATAAAATCATCAATAAAGACTGGCCTCTTTGCATCAGTAAAACGGTATCTAATGCAAATGTGGAAAAAGTTGTAAAACTTCCTAAAATTCCAACTGCAAGAAAAGCGCGTAATTCCTGTGATAAGGACCAATGTATTGCGGACATCTCAATCAATGCCCCCATTAAAAACGCACCCAGAATATTACATAGCATAATGCCCCATGGGAAATGGCCAACCATCTGGCTGTTTACCCAATGAGCAAAAAAATGGCGAGCCAATGCCCCAACGGCACCTCCCGCTGCAATTGCGAAAATCATATTCATAAGAACAAGTTATATCTTATTGCGTTTTTTGCGCAAGCCTTCCCAATATTCAAGGCGTTTATTTACATCACGCTCAAAGCCACGTTCAACAGGCTGATATAGTTTTTCACGTGCCAAATTTTCTGGAAAGAAATTTTGCCCTGAAAATCCATCTTCTGAATCATGGTCATATTGATAACCGACTCCATACCCCATCTCGCGCATCATCTTTGTTGGGGCATTGAGGATATGTTTCGGTGGCGGCAACGAACCTGTTTCTTTCGCTAAGCCTTTCGCCGCTTTCAAGGATTTATATTGAGCATTTGATTTTGGCGCTGTGGCTAGATACACAACGGCTTGGGATAAAGCCATTTGCCCTTCCGGATTCCCTAATCGCTCAAAGGTTTGCCAAGCATTTAGCGCTTGAACGGCTGCATTAGGATCTGCCATCCCAATATCTTCATAAGACATAACCAACAAACGGCGCGCAATAAAGTTGGGGTCTTCTCCCCCTTCCAGCATGCGTCCTAACCAATAAAGTGCCGCGTCCACATCAGACCCACGCACAGCCTTATGGAGCGCAGAAACCAAATTATAATGACTATCTTGACCTTTATCATATACCGGCAGGCGTTTTTGAACGACGCGCCCTAATTCTTCCACATCCATTTCATTAGAGGTGCCAAGCGCATAAAGCGCTTCTGCCATATTTAATAAATAACGGCCATCTCCATCAGCCATATCCATCAAAGCCCAGCGTGCTTCCTGTGTGAGAGGTAGTGTTCGACCTTCCTCTTCTTCTGCACGTTGAAGCATAATTTCAAACGCATCATGTTCCAATCGGTTCAGTACAAATACCTGACATCGGGATAATAAAGCTGCATTCAGTTCAAAACTTGGATTTTCTGTCGTTGCACCTACAAGAATGATTGTGCCGTTTTCAACATAAGGTAAAAAGCTATCTTGCTGTGCTTTGTTAAAGCGATGAATCTCATCCACAAAAAGACAAGTGCCTTGCCCTTGCATTCGTCGGGATTCAGCCCGATCAAAAACTTTACGTAAATCTGCAACGCCGGAAAAAATCGCACTTAAAGGTTCAAAGGCCAAATCAGTATGATCAGCTAATAAACGTGCAATTGTGGTTTTACCGCATCCCGGTGTTCCCCATAGAATTAAGGATGTTAGACGTCCTTGATCTAGAAAACGCCGGATACTGCCTTCAGGACCTAAGAGATGATCCTGACCAACAACATCATCAATGGTTTTCGGGCGCAAACGATCAGCCAATGGGCGCGGAGCATCCGCACCAAACAGACTATTTTCAAATCCTGTTGCGCCCCCAGCCATAATCTTTAACGTACCTCAATTACATGTTTACGGCCATTACGTTCAATAACCACATGCCATTCACCACCATCTGTTTCAAGGGCATCGCGTACATCCTGAACCATTGGTGTGTCTTGTCCGTTAATAGCTAGAATACGATCACGGTTTTTCACACCAAGACGCGCAGCTGGTGATCTTTTAATCACACCAGATACAACGACACCTTTTGCATTGCTTGGCATATGTAATTCTTCAGCAACAGCCGGAGATAGATTATAAAGACGCAAACCAGCCAATGGCGAATGCCCTTCAACTATAAGTTCATCACGCGCAGGTGTTTCTGGTGGAGCAATCAAATCAAAAGACACTTCTTTTACGTCACCACCACGCAGCAATGAAACCTTCGCTGCGCCGCCAATACCGCGTGTTGCTAATCGGAAACGTAAAACTTGTCCATCTTCAACTTCGTAGTCTTCAACTGACAGAATAACATCACCAGGCTGCACGCCAGCTTTTTTGGCCGGACTACCTTCAAAGATATCTTCAACAAGCACACCACCTGGGCGGTCCATTCCCAACGCATCGGCGATTTCACTTGTCACATCACGACCATTGAAGCCCAACCACGGGCGCAATAAAGGTTCACCCGTAATTGCGCTATCCACAACAGCTTCAACCATTGTTGCAGGAATAGCGAAACCGATACCAACACTTCCGCCAGTCTTTGAGAAAATAGCTGTATTGATTCCAACAACTTCACCATTCATGGACATTAAGGCGCCACCGGAATTTCCCGGATTAATCGCAGCATCAGTCTGAATAAAAGAACGGAAGTCTGACACACTTACGGCAGTACGGGCCAAACCAGAAACGATACCAGATGTCACGGTCTGTCCGACACCAAATGGGTTACCAATTGCTAACACAAGATCCCCAACTTCCAGCGCATCTGAATCACCAAAAGTTAAAGCAGGTAATTCTTCTTTTACTTTCTCAAGCTCCAGCACGGCTAAATCCGTACGATCATCAGCTAAGAGAACCTTGGCATCAAATTCACGACGATCAGACAAAACTACGCGGATTTCTGTCGCCCCTGCGATCACATGGTTATTTGTAACGACAACACCATTGTCTTTTACAATCACACCGGATCCTAAGGAATTTTCTACTTTCTTTTTCTTGCCACCTAAATTGAAACGATTACCAAAAAATTTTTGAAAGAATGGGTCATTAAAGAGGGACGCACCTTGACGACTCTCGACAACTTTCTTGGTATAGATATTCACAACAGCAGGCGCAGCTTCTTTTACCAATGGCGCAAAGGATAATTGCATTTGCATTTGGCTTTCAGGAGTTACCTTTGTTTCTTCTGCCTGCGCAGGTTCAACCACAAGAGGGTTTACAGACATAGTAACAACAAAAGCCAATGCCGCAGCAACGCTGCTAACAGTGCGCTTACCGAACCCTAGTTTCTGAATTTTAGGTCGGGATATATTTATCATAATCTTCATAAGCTTTATATTAGGGAGATATATGTCAGAAACAAGGCGACTTAATTAAAAATCGCCTTCTCATTTTCTATTTTGTTTTTTTGATATAAATTAAGCAACCTGATTAAACTTGTTTAACAAGTAATCAACGTTTTCCTCACCATATTGACCGATAACATCTTCATGTGCGGTTAGGACATGCTCAAGCATTGAACGTGTTTGCTGTTCTAAATCTGCATCCGTACGCTCTTTCTCGTTATCACGCGCCAAAGAAACGCCTGTACGGAAGGCAGGTAGAAGACCAGATGGTAAGCCTCCCTTCGCATAAAGGGATTTGAAACCCAGATCGCCTTCGTCATGAATGAGGATACGTGCGTTCTGCAGAGGTACATCAGCCATAATGGCCAAAGCATTTTCGAAAAATACAAGATCCCCAACGCATAAAGAACGGAACACAATAGAAGGTGTTAAACGGCCATTATTGTGAAGCTGCCTCACCAATGCCTCAACATCTGTTTCGTCGTTATATGTCGCAGCAAGGCCAATAGTTGCACGCTCTCTGGCTTGCAAGATTAAGTCTGTTGCGGTTTCTTCAGATAACTCATGATGCTGAACAAGATAATCTTTCAATTCATCAGTTAGCTTCGTTACCAGTTTTTCTGTAATTGTGATCGGTAATGTTGGACGGTGAACCAATGGGCGTTGTACATCTTCATCTTCGCCATAAGTTTCAACAACTTTGTCCAATACGCCTTCCGATAAATTCACACGTTCATTAGACACAAGTGCCACAACAGCTGTTTTGTCAGCTTCATCGACCAAAACATGAGCGACCCCATCAGTCACATCTTCACGAGAAGCAACAGCGACTTGGCGTTGTGGAGCTTGCGTGCGCACGATATCAATCAAATCATCTTCGGTTAGAGCTTCAGAAAACTGAATAATCGGTAGGGCAACTTTATCACTAATATCTTTGGCTAAAGTAACAGCGACATCAGAAGGCACACCTGCAGCATTTTTTAAATTCTGTGATAGCGCTTGTCGTACACGTTCTTCTGCGTCTTTCGCTAATACACGAAAAATTTCACTGGCAAGTTTTTGCTCTACTTCACCCAAGCTGCCATCCTGAAAACTAGATGCTACTTTTGCCGCGGTCTCAGTGCGAGTCTCAGCAGAAGGATCAGTCATTAAACGTTGTACATCAGCAGCAGATAATGTTGTGCCCATATTAACAAGCCTCTCAAGCGTTAGTTTCTGCCTATCTTATCCGTAACATGTGCGAAGTTCCCCAATAACAGTTGAGTGATTTCGCCAATCAACAGAAACAATCCTGTTCTTTTCTCATAATAGAATGCGATTTATCCTCTTGAATTGCAAGAACATCCGCATCAAACCAAAAATTATTTTAGCATTTTTTTTTAATTTATTTAATAACAAAATAAAAGGGCACCACATAAATGCAGTGCCCTCTTTAAAATCATCATTAATCAAATGTCTTTAAATTCTTGCTTTTTATGATGAGATCACCTTCCCCACATCGATCTATCTAAGCATGCAGAATTCATAAAACACTTGATTAAATTCCTGATACCCCTCAGGTATGAATTCGCAGCCTTAAGCAGCTAAAACCATATCATCTGCGAAAATATTGCTTAACGCAGAAATAATAGTCTTGGTCTGTTCACCCTTAATAGAGTAGTAGATTGTTTGCGCTTCGCGACGTGTTTGAACAAAACCATCACGACGCAAACGTGCCAAATGTTGAGATAGTGCAGACTGGCTTAAACTAACTAGTTTTTCCAATGCACCAACAGACAATTCGGAATTAAGCAAATGGCAAAGAATCAACAAGCGTTTTTCATTGCTCATAGCTTTCAGCAAAGTGCTTGCTTCTTGAACACGAGGTTCCAAAGCTTGTGGGGACATTAATTTCACCTTTTAGTTGAATTATTTAGACGAAGATGTGGTCCATCCTCTTGCATGCATATTAGCAATATGCAATGGCAAAGAAAATGACTTTCCCCCAGAAAACTGCCATATTTTTGACAGCATTTTATCTAGTTGAGGTATTATAATACCTTACATAAAATGCCGCATTATATATTAATAATTCGTTAACCACTTACTAAGATCATGTTAACTTTTTGATCTATTTTCCAGAGAAGCAACAAGCAGTGCTAAGAGTGGAGGAACTATCGCTAAAGTTAAAATCGCAGATAATGCCAAGCCACCAACGACAACCGAACCAAGACCACTATATATCTCAGAACCAGCACCTGGGAATAAAACAAGCGGCAACATACCAACTACAGAGGTTAATGTAGACATAAAGATTGGACGAATGCGGTTCGTTGTTGCTTCGACCACAGCTTTCCCAGCTTCCATTCCTTCTTCACGGATATGATGCAAGGTTTGATGCACTAGCAAAATCGCATTATTCACTACAATTCCGATCAAAATTACAAAACCCAGAAGCGTTAACATATTAAATGTCTGGAACTTCCATGTTGCGAGCAACTGAAATCCGACCAAACCACCAGCAGTTGCCAAAGGTACCGCCAACATAATGATCAATGGATAAAGGAAGCTTTCAAACAGAACAGCCATCACAAGGAACACAATGATCAAGGCGATCAACAAACTTCCTTTCATTTCGCTCCATGTTTCATTCAGTTTTTCCGCTGTACCCGTTAGTTGAAGATTAATTCCATTAGGAACACCTTCTTCTATAAGTGGGTTCATAACCTGATCTTCCAACATCTCCAATGCAACTTCCAACGGAATAAAATCATTTGGACGAATTTGTAAGGTAACCGTACGTACGCGTTCAGTATGACGAATTTCTGTTGGTCCTGAAGTTACACGAATATCAGCTAATGACGCCGCAGGCAAAATGGTGCCACTTTCTGTCACAACCGGTAAAGCATTAATATCCTGTGTTGCCTTATTATATTCTTCAGGTCCTGTCAGAGTTAAATCAATTAACTTACCATCAACCGTAATCTCATCAATCCGAAGACCATCATTAAAAGCATCGACAGTAATACCTAACTCATTGGCAGACACACCGTTATCAGCCAATCGCACGGGGTCTGGCGTCAAACGGATTTCAGGTTCACCAAATTCCAATCCCGGAATCGGGCGCATTTGGTTTCCTTCGTTGCGCGGTAAGATCGCACCAACCTTCATCGCAGCACGTTGAGCTGTCGTAATAACATCTTCCAGACTAGGACCAGAAATATCCAGATCAACCGAACGAGATCCACCAACACCACGGCCAAAAATAGATGGCTGTGTAAAGAAACCAAACATTCCGGGTTCGCTAAATATTGGCTTCGTCAGAACAGGGATAAGCTCCCCCGCACGTTGCTGATCTATTGCACTTGCGCCCATAAAGGTACGATTGGTCAATGCAACAAAGAAGAAGTTTTCAATTTTTGGCGGTTGCCCTTCCTCTGATTCAGGCCCCGAAACGGATGCCCAAAGTGGTTTAACCTTACTTTCGACCTCAGAGGCAATCTCATTCATCGTTTCTAAATTATAGCCCGGAGGCGGAAATAACATACCAAAAACAAAATTTCTGTTACCTGTCGGTAAATATTCGAGCTTTGGGATCAATGCCAAGGTAATTGCAGAACTAATCACAGTTACACTAATCACCAATGTCAGGGCAAATTTACGACTATTGACAACACCATTGGCAAGCCTAGTCACCGCAGACATGAACATGCGCCCAAAACCATCGACAAATGGCAATTTGATAATCTTGCGATTAGGATCATTCACATCATGTCGCAACAAACGATTTGCCAAAGCCGGAATAACAGTAATGGAAACAAGTAAGGACAACATCACAGATACAGAAAGCGCCACAGCTATATCACGGAATAGCTGACCAACCTCTAATTCCATGATCATAATAGGAATGAACACAAGAACAGTCGTCATCGCAGAGACGAAAATCGCGCCCCAAACCTGCGCTGCACCTTCATAGGCGGCTTGTGAAATCGGTTTACCTTCTTGTCGTAAACGATAGATATTCTCAAGAACGACAATCGCAGCATCCACCACCATACCCACAGCAAAAGCGATACCTGCTAGACTTACCACATTAAGTGAGCGCCCCATAAAGGCCATGGCAACGAAAGAGGCAATCACAGATACGGGAATAGCCAGCCCTACGACTAAGGTTGCACGTAAACTACGTAAGAATATCAATAAAATAATGGCAGCTAAGACACCACCGACCCAGATATTCTGAATCACCAATTCAATTGCAGAATCAATATAAACGGTTTCGTCATAAAGCTGTTCCATCGTTAGTTTTTCACCAACTAAAACACCTGCATTAAGTTCGGCAACAGCAAGACGAATTTCTTCCATTACCTCGATCACATTGGCACCTGTTTCACGAGTGGCATTTACAGCGATAGCATCAATACCAGATGACCGGATATCTGATGTAGAACGTTTATATGAGAAATATACATTGGCGATATCGCCAACTGTGATACGGGCCATACGTCCTGTCGTTGCATCTTGTTCTGTCCGCAGAACGACATCACGCACCTGTTCAAGGGAAACAAATTCGTTATCCGTACGCACAACATAGCGACGCTTACCTTCTTCTACGATACCACCAGTAATGGAGGCATTTGCCGCGCGCAATGTGGAAAGAACTTGGGAAATCGTTAGGTTATGTTGTGCAAGCAAGGTCGGTTCGATTTCAACGCGCATTTCGCGTTCCCCGCCGCCATAGACATTCACTTCACCAACGCCGTTTACACGTTCAATACGTTCTTGGACAACATCAACGACAAAATCGCGATATTCACCTACCGGACGATCATTACCTTCAGTTCGAACAACACGGAACCAAGCGATGGGATTATCTTCACTACCCGCCGTACGCAAGGTAGGCTCATTCGCTTCTGATGGATAACTTGAAACACGATCAAGACGGTTTGCAGTTAAAAGCAAGGCACGGGACATGTCTTGTCCGACTTTAAATTCAAGTGTCACGCTTCCACGTCCCGTGGATGCGCTACTTTCCATACTTTCTAAACCTTCAAGGCCTTTCAGCACGTCTTCCTGCTCATTAATAATTTCACGTTCAACTTCTGCAGGCGCAGCGCCGGGCCAATCAGTTCGTATTGTAATCACCGGGCGTGTAATATCTGGCGTCAACTGAATTGGGATCGTGTTCAAAGCCACGAATCCAAACATCACAGCCATTAAAACAGCAGCAATAACGGCGACAGGTCGTTCAATAGAAATACGGATTAAATTCATGTTCCAAGCCCTTCCCAGCTTTGTAATATATCAAATATGCGAGACGAATTCATATGAAGCGACTTAACTGCCGCTTTCTTCCGCTTTTGGCATATTTGGATATTGAACCGCTTGTCCCGGGAATAAACGTTCATTCCCACGAATTACAACGATATCACCTGCATTAAGGCCAGTCATAACTTCAAAACGCTGTCCAACAGCATCCCCGACTGTTACAGGACGAATATTGGCGATCCCATTTTCTACCACATAAGCAATATAGCCATCACCTTTAGCAATGAGTGCATCCTTATGAACTGTCATTACCTGACGGGTAGAGCCAACGGGGATATATACAGTCGCGGATTGGCCCGCAGCTAGAGTTTCAAGCGCGTTATCATCAGCACCCAAGGTAAAACGAACAGCACGCGTACGGGTCAATACATTTTCATCCGGCACCACAGCACGTACAATGGCCTCGTAATTTTGTCCGGATAAATCTACATCAATCAATCGTCCATTTTCTAAACCAACCAAACGATTTGATGGCACGTCGGCTTCTACCTCAAGGTCTTCATGATTGATCAAAGACAAAACAGCATCACCTTGACTTACATAAGATCCAACTTCGGTATTTTTCTCTGTTACAACGCCATTAAACGGTGCCTTAATGACCGTGCGAGCCAGATCGATTTCAGCTAAAGATAAATTCACCTGTGCTGCTGCAACTTCTGCTTCCGCCACAGAAACTTGAGATGTAAAACGTGCTAATTCTAATTGCTTATCTTCAAGACGAGCTGGGGAGAAAGCTGCAGAAGATTGTAGACGTTCCAATCGCACCAGTTCTTGTTCGGTTAGGGCTTTTTGATCAAGAGCTGCTTTTAAACTTGCTTTTGCTTGCTGTAACATCGCCGCTTGCAGGTTGCGTGATTGACGAATACGACGATCGTCCAAAACGACCAATGTATCACCTTTAACAACGCGATCACCAATTTGAACATCCATTTTTTCGATCGGCCCATCAACAAGCGCTGCAACTTGTGAGCGCTGTTGAGCAACTAAACGCCCTAAAACAGGGATTGTTTGTCCAAGAGGCTCTCCTTGAACTTCATCGACACCAACTAAAGCGGCTTGTTGACCTTGCGCCAATACAGATTGCAGCGGGCTTATAAGAATAAGTCCCAATACTGCCGCACTAACAATCTTTGTTATGTTCTTCATGTCATTAATCCCCTGATGACAAATGCTTATCCATATCAATAAGCTTGTAATTCTCTTACATGAGCCTGGACTGAACGTCGTAACGCGTCCAGATCATACCCACCTTCCAAAGTTGAGATGATCGGACAATTACTTATATCACGTGCAAATGCAACCAGTTCAGCAGTCATCCATGCATAATCCTCATCTTCCAACATCATATTGGCCAAAGGATCATCACGATGTGCATCAAACCCAGCTGAGATAAATAAAAGGTCCGGATCATAATTTTCAAGGGCAGGCATGATTTTTTCTTTAAAAGCAATACGTATTTGTTCGCCATCTGCATAAGCAGGTAAGGGAGAATTCACTATATTATTATATGCGCCATGATCCCCTTCAGCACCTGTTCCCGGATAAAGGGGAGATTGATGCGTAGATAAATATAAGAAATCAGGGTCATTCCAAAAACAAGCTTCGGTTCCATTTCCATGATGAACATCAAAATCAATCACGGCGCATTTCTTAATGCCATAAGCCTCACGTGCATATGCAGCACCAATTGCAACAGAATTAAATAGACAAAAGCCCATAGATTTATTGGGTTCTGCATGATGCCCCGGAGGACGAGTCGCACAAAATGCTGTCTGATCCTCCTTAACGTGAACAATAATGTCAACTGCCGCCACCACAGCACCTGCAGCGCGCATGGCGGCCTCACCAGAATACGGACAAAGGGAAGTATCCCCGTCAATAGATATCAAACCATCTTGAGGCACTGCATTTAGAATTGAGTCGATATGCTCTTCAGGATGCATCAGTGCCAACTGATCTTTCGTAGCTAGCGGCGCTATTTTTCGATTTAGCGATACGAACTCATCATCTTCCAGACCTTTTAGAACAGAGACTAAACGCGCAGGCTGTTCAGGATGTCCTGCCCCCATATCATGTAAAATACAACTTTCATGAGTGAATAATAAAGTCATGTTTAGCCCCTTCACTATGCCTGAGTATCTGTTATCACAAAGAAAACTTGTTTTCTCCATTCTTATAGCTTGGCTGTCCCCTGCATAAAGGATAAAATACATCTCAATTCATGAAATATTTAAGCATAAGTAAACTTTAAGGACCTGCATCATGTCAGAGACCCCAGAAAAACAACCTATTTCCAATATGAGTTTTGAAACTGCCTTGCGGGAATTGGAAGACATTGTAACAGGTCTGGAAAGCGGCGACATTCCACTCGAAATGTCGATTGCTTCATATGAACGCGGTACGGAATTAAAAAAGCATTGCGAAGCAAAACTATCCGAAGCACGCCTACGCGTGGAGAAAATCAGCTTAAACCCAGATGGCAGCGTCAGCGCCTCTGAAATGCAACTAGATTAACTCCTAACTCATTACTACATAAAATATAAAGGCAGCCGCAATGGCCCCGAATATGAATCAGGATATTTCAACTTCACTAAATACAGCCATGACAGATGTAGCTGATAAGATTGAAGCAGAAATCAACAAACATCTTCAAATTGAGCAACCAGAAGATAGTGTTATCTCAGAACCCAAACTTATTCAGGCTATGCGTCATGGTAGTTTGAATGGAGGCAAACGATTACGCCCCTTCTTGCTCATGCAAGCAGCCAATCTGTTTTGTGTCTCAGAAGCCTCCGCATTACGTGCAGCTACTGCCCTTGAAATGATTCATTGCTATTCATTAATCCATGATGACCTACCAGCAATGGATGATGACGATTTACGCCGTGGTCAACCAACAGTTCATAAAGCTTATGACGAAGCCACAGCCATTCTGGCTGGTGATGCTCTTCTCACTATGGCGTTTGAACTCTCTTCACATGAAGAAACCCACGCCAATCCCGCAATCCGTTGTGAATGGGTTGCAGCATTGGCCAAAGCAGCTGGCCCTCATGGCATGGTGGGTGGTCAAATGATTGATCTGGAAGCGGAAGAAACAACATTAGATCTAAGCGGCATTACAAGATTGCAGCGCCTTAAAACTGGATGCTTAATTGAGGTTGCGTGCCAAGGTGGTGCGATCCTTGGTCAAGCGAGCAAAGCCCAAAGAGATGCATTGCGCGGATACGCTCATGATCTTGGTTTAGCATTCCAAATTGCCGATGATTTACTGGACGTGGAAAGCACCGAAGAAGAAACCGGAAAGAAAGTAGGTAAAGATGCAGATCGTGGAAAAGAGACTTTTGTATCTCTTCTGGGAGTGGACCGTGCCAAGGCACAAGCAGCACTTTTAGCAGAACAAGCGGTTGACCATTTGTCTGACTTCGATCATAAGGCTGATTTGCTGCGTGAAGTTGCACAATTTATCGTAAACCGTCGCAGCTAAAAACGCGTATAATATACAGGATTTTTATCCGATAGGATAAGTTGAGGAGCCCCTTTCATGGTGATCAAAGATACACCACTGTTAGACCAGATTAATGTCCCTAGCGACTTACGCAAACTGGATGAAAACCAGTTACAACAGGTTGCCGATGAAGTGCGTCAGGACATGATCCAATCTGTATCACATACAGGTGGTCATTTAGGGGCTGGCTTAGGTGTTGTAGAATTAACAACGGCCTTACATTACATCTTCAATACGCCAGACGATCGTTTGATCTGGGATGTGGGACACCAATGCTATCCTCATAAAATCCTGACCGGTCGCCGCGACAAGATGTTAACCATGCGCCAAGGAGAAGGCCTAAGTGGCTTCACCAAACGCAAAGAAAGCGAATATGATCCATTTGGTGCTGGTCATAGCTCCACATCCATTTCAGCTGGCCTTGGTATGGCTGTTGCCCGTGACCTTGCTGAAAGTGACAATCATGTTGTTTCTGTCATCGGAGATGGTTCTATCTCTGCAGGGATGGCATTTGAAGCCATGAATAACGCAGGCGCCTTAAAATCCAATTTGACCGTTATTTTGAACGACAACGAAATGTCTATTGCGCCACCTGTTGGGGCAATGAGCGCCTATTTATCTAAACTGCTTTCTTCCAAATCTTATTTGTCCTTGCGCGATATTATGAAAAAAATTGCGACAAAATTCCCGGACCCAATGGAAAAAGCAGCTGCACGTGCAGAAGAATTTGCCCGTGGCATGGTTCAAGGCGGTACTTTATTTGAAGAACTTGGTTTTTATTATATTGGCCCAATTGATGGGCATAATATGGATCATTTGATTCCGGTCCTAAAAAATGCACGCGAAGAAGCAGAACGTGGTCCTTTCTTGATCCATGTGATCACCCAGAAAGGGAAAGGCTACCAACCTGCTGAACAAGCATCTGACAAATATCATGGTGTTTCTAAATTTGATATTGTCACAGGTACGCAGGTTAAATCCCAACCAAAGGCACCGACATATACAAAAGTCTTCGGTGAAACTTTGACTGAACTCGCTAAACATGATGACAAGATTGTTGCAATCAATGCAGCCATGCCATCCGGCACTGGCTTAAATATTTTTGATGCAGCTCATCCAGATCGTTGTTTCGATGTAGGTATTGCCGAACAACATGCAGTGACATTCGCTGCAGGTATGGCATGTGAAGGTTTTAAACCTTTTGCAGCAATTTATTCTACCTTCTTGCAACGCGGTTATGATCAAATCGTACATGATGTTGCAATCCAAAACCTACCCGTCCGTTTCGCAATTGACCGTGCCGGTTTTGTCGGAGCGGATGGATCCACCCATTGTGGTGCTTTTGATATTACCTTCTTGGCAAGCTTGCCAAATATGATTGTCATGGCACCAAGTGATGAGGCTGAACTGGCACATATGATTGCCACAGCAGCCGAAATAGATAATTGCCCTTCTGCAGTTCGCTATCCACGTGGTGAAGGAAATGGAGCGGAGTTACCAGAAAAACCTGAAGCATTAGAAATTGGTAAAGGCCGGATCATCCGTGAAGGCAAGTCTATTGCTATCCTTTCAATTGGTACGCGTTTAGATGATGCCTTAAAAGCGGCAGATAGTTTAGCGAGCATGGGTATTAACTGTACTGTTGCTGATGCACGCTTTGCCAAGCCTGTGGATACGGAACTGGTTCATAAGCTCGCATCTGAACATGATCTTTTAGTGACTGTAGAAGAAGGATCCATTGGTGGGTTTTCTACTCAGGTCATGGACTATGTGGTGCGCAATGACCTAACTCAGGGATTAAAAATCCGGAATTTATTTATGCCGGATACATTCCAAGATCATGACAAGCCTGAAAAGCAACTTGCTGACGCCGGCCTAGATGCAGATGGTATCCAAAAAACAATTCTTGATGCCCTTGGCAAAGACAATATGGGACACAATATCCAGAACAGTCCCGCAGGTCTTGTAGAATAGGAAATCACATCCGCTTATGGTAAAGCTATCCCATCACACCCTTCGCTGGATCTATCTCATCATTGGGTGGATTGCACTGTGCCTTGGTGTGATTGGTGCCTTTCTTCCTATCATGCCAACAGTACCCTTTCTAATTGTGGCATTATGGGGGTTTTCTAAAAGTTCAGAACGTTTTCATCATTGGCTTTATACTCACAAAACTTATGGTCCCCTTTTACAAGATTGGGATCAACATAGAGTCATCCCGATCTGGGGTAAAATCTGGGCAGTCACTGCGATGACAGGCAGTATGTTAATTATGCTTTATCTGGAAATTCCAATTTATGGATTGATTTCTGCGGGCATAATCATGACTTCTGTGGGAATTTATATTGTGACCCGTCCCAGCCGAAAACGTGAAAAAACCGTTTAGAAACTTCAATTTGTCTTGAATTTTGCCGTTTTTCGACATCTATTGACGCGAAAGGTATCTTTCGTGAAAGATAAAAATTTGCTACAAAGTTATTAAATGAATAATTAATAACTCTTTTCAGGATGACGAAAATGCTACTTCGGTTGATTCAAAAAGATCCAATCGTGATCGGCAAAGCCAAAGAAGAATATCGCAAGCTTTTTAAAATTGCGGCTCCTCTATGTCTTGGACATTTGGGGCATATGGCCATTGGGACCACGGATGTCCTGATGATCGGGCAGCTAAGTGCAGAAGCATTAGCAGCCTCTGCAATCTCTATCAGTATTTTCTATACCCTGTATTTATTATTAACTGGCACCATTATGGCGATCACACCGGTGGCGTCGCAAGCTATCGGAGCTGGACAAGCACGCACTGCACGTCGCGCCGTGCGCCAAGGTATTTGGGTTGCCCTGACTGTATCTGCCCCTGCCCTATTCATTTTGTGGCATACAGAATTTATTTTTGAAATCACCGGACAAACAGAATCCTTAATCGCACCTGCGAAGGAATATATGCATACCTATATGTGGATGATGATCCCGGGTTTGATTTTTGATGCATTGGTATATTTCACCGTTGCCTTGGGGCGTCCAAAACCGATCCTGTATGTAACCTTGATCGGTATCGCCGCAAATGCGTTTTTCAATTACTGCCTGATTTTTGGTAATCTGGGTGCACCAGAACTTGGTCTGGCAGGAGCTGGTATTTCCAGTACTTTGGTAACTACTTTAATGCTGCTCATCACCGCAAGTATTATCCTCACACGATTACCTTATCGTCGCTACCATGTCTTCAGCCGTATCTGGCGACCAGATTGGGAGCTTTATGTGAAGATCTATCGCATGGGCTTGCCTATTGGCGGCGGCATGCTTTTGGAACAGGCAATGTATTCAGTGTCTGTGCTATTAGCTGGGCGTTTAGGCGCTGTGGAAGCAGCAGCACATTCCATTGGCATGGCTATCATCAATATAATCTACATGTTCAGCATGGGTATCAGTGATGCAACTACCAGTCGGGTGGGCAATAACTTTGGTCGTAAAAACTTTATGGGTGTTCAGATCGCAGGCTATGCGGGCTTGTCTCTCGCGTTGCTGTGTTCTTCCCTTGCCTTCTTGTTTGTACTGATTTTTGCAGAACCCATTACATCCGCCTTTATGGATGAAGGTTTACCAAATGCGGAACTCGTTTTGGCATTGGCTGTCAAGATTGCGATCATAGGAATGATCTTTGAAATTGCGGATGCAGGGCAGCTTGCTCTCAAGGGAAGCCTACATGGGATATCCGATATGAAAGTTCCGCTTTACACTTTCATTTTGACCTATACAATCATCGGCACAACTACAGCGTATCTTTTATCCCACCACTTCAACCTTGGTGTCATCGGGATCTGGTACGGGCTGCTTACAGGCGTCTTACTCACGGCATTCTTCCTGTATTTACGTTTTCAATATATGATGCGAAAGATTAGCTATGAGCCAAGATAACCACTTCCTCAATCAGGTCGAAGAGGGACAGGTCACCCATAAAACAGGAATATGGGCGAATTACATTGAAACTTGGAAAGTCGCTTTACCTATCTGCTTAAGCTTGCTTGGACAGATGGCGATGGGAACAACAGATGTTATTTTCATTGGTCAGTTAGGACCAACGGAATTAGCGTCTGCTAGCTTGTCTTCTCATATTTACTATATTTATTTCATGATCTCTATCGGGATTATTCTTGCCTCTAACTCTCTTATCAGTCAGTTCCGTGGGCAAGAAAATCAACGCATGATCCGCCGTACGGTTCGTCAATCTATCTGGATTGCGATTTTATGCTCTATAGTCTTCATGATACCACTTTGGTTTATGAAGGAAGTCTTCATAATGCTTGGTCAGGAAGAAAGCCTCGCCATTACAGCAGGACGTTACACAGATTATCTGATGTGGAGTTTCTTACCCGCAGTTGCTTTCGTATCATTGCGTTGCTTCTTTGTTGGGATGCAGCAAGCAAAGATGGCAGCCGTGATTGTTTGGTCTGCGGTACCCATAAATGCAGGACTGGATTATCTTTTAATCTTCGGCGGTTTTGGTATTCCAGCGCTTGATATTGAAGGGGCCGGCATTGCGACAACAATCGTTTCCACAATGATTTTTATTGCTGGCGCGATTACGGTTACATTTAAACAACCATTTGCCGATTACCAGATCTTTAAAAATTTCTGGCGGCCAGACTGGGAAATCTTCACGCGCCTCTTCAAACTTGGCACGCCGATGTCCATCCGATTAACGCTTGAAGAATCCGTCTTTACAGTTTCAGCGATCCTACTGGGGTGGCTCGGCATTATTGAACTGGCTGCCCATACCATCATCATGGTGATCTTAGGCACCACCTATATGATCAGTTTGGGTATCGCCGATGCGACGACAAGTCGCGTTGGATATGAATTTGGGGCAAAAAATTATATTCAAGCACGCCAAAACGGATGGGTTGGTTTCTTTGCAACATTGACCTTCACCATCACAGCGGCGTTGATTGTTATTATTTTCTCAACCGAGATTTCAGAATTCATTCTGGATCCAAGCACGGAACGTGCAGACGAAGTTCTTTTCGTCGCGGCTGGTGTCATGTTAATTGCGGCTTTCTCTCAAATACCAGATGGCATTCAGCTTTCTATCGCAGGATGCTTAGCCGCCCTGAATGATACAAAAGTTCCAATGTTTGCGTCTATCTTCTGTTATTGGGGATTGGGTTTTTCAATCGCATGGCTCTTGGCTTTTGAGCTTGATATGGGGGTAGCTGGTTTCTGGCTGGGATTGTTCATTGGACTTTGCAGTTCAGCTGTCGTAAATCTTCTGCGTTTCTGGTATCTGATCCGAAGCGATGCTAGACTTGATCACCAACAACAGCTTGCAAGTAACGAAGACTCCCATGGCTAAATCCCAAAAACCAAACGCAGCTCCGCGCCCACCAAAGGTAAAGAAAGAACGTATTGATCAGCTATTGGTGGATCGCGGTCTGGTCGAAACCAAAAGTAAGGCACAAGCTTTAATCATGGCAGGTAAGGTTTTCAGTGGGGAGCAAAAAGTCGCAAAACCTGGCGATAAAGTCGCTGAAGACAAGCCCTTAGAAGTGCGTGGGCAAGATCATCCCTGGGTCAGTCGTGGGGGGCTTAAACTTGATAAAGCCATCAGTGAATTTAATCTGGATGTGAAAGATCGCATCTGTATTGATGTAGGTTGTTCCACAGGTGGTTTTACTGATGTGTTATTGGCAAACGGGGCCAAGAAAGTATATGCAGTAGATGTCGGTCGTGGTCAATTAAGCTGGAAATTGCGCAGTGATGATCGGGTTGTGGTTATGGAAAGCACCAATGCCCGACATCTCACCCGTGATGATATCCCTGATGAAATTGATGCGGTTGTCTGCGACGCAAGTTTTATTGGGTTAGAAAAAGTATTACCTGCCGCTATGGGCCTTACCCGCAGTGGCGCTTTTCTAGCGGCTCTCATCAAACCTCAATTTCAGGTTGGTAAAGGGGAAGTCGGCAAAGGCGGCGTGGTTCGTGATCCGGAACTTCATAAAAAGGTCTGCGATGAAATCCATCAATGGGTTTCCAGCCTTGAAAATTGGGAAGTCGAAGGCATCACTGAAAGCCCAATCACGGGTCCACAAGGAAATGTTGAATTTCTAATTTGCGCTCATAAGAAGTAATCCCTACATTATCTATAATACATATGAAAACGAATGCGTTGGGGAGGTTCACATGCCACAAAAAGATATATTATCTATTCTACCTGATCCGGATATTTCCGCCCTTGATCCAGACATCCAAAAATATTTCAAGATTTGTGAAGAAAAACTTGGACTAATCCCAAACGTTTTACAGGTATATGCCTATAAACCCAATCGTCTTCGCAAATTTATGGATATGTATAATGAGATCATGCTGGAAGAAAGTGGTCTTTCCAAACTAGAACGCGAGATGATTGCGGTTGTCGTCAGTAGCTGTAATCGTTGTTACTATTGCCTTGTCGCCCATGGGCAAGCCGTTAGACAATTATCAGGCGATCCAGAATTAGGGGAAATGATGGTGATGAATTATCGGATCGCCCCATTATCAGATCGTCATAAAGCCATGTTAGATTTTGCTTGGAAACTGACTGAAACACCCGGTATTTTTGAAGAAGAAGATCGTCAAAAATTGCGCGATGCTGGTTTTAACGAGTCTGACTATTTCGATATCTGTGAAACCGTTAGTTTTTTCAATTATACAAATCGAATGGCACATGCGACAGAAATGATGCCGAATAAAGAGTATCACAGCTTAGATCGTTAACTTAACGCCTCTATTAACAGGATAAATAAATGCGACTTTTCGGTAAAATTCTTCTTTGGTTTATGGCTGTTCTTGGCTTTCCGATGTTGATCATGATCGTTTTTGGAATCAGCCTTGCTTTTAACTTAAAGAAAGAAATCGCCTCTGTTGAACCAAATGCCGTTCTATGGCTCGATTTAGATCGTCCTATTCCAGAACGTGCAGGAAGTGGCAACCTGTTCGAACAGTATGATCAGGCCAGCTTCCTTGATTATCTACAAGCAATTGAACGTGCAAAAACCGATGATCGCATTATTGCAATTGCCGCTGAAATTAATGGCGGGATTATGGGAATTGCCCAAACTCAAGAGCTAAGAGATGCCCTTATCGATTTCCAACGTGAAAGTGGTAAGAAAGCCTATGTCTATGCGGAAGATTTAGGTGCAATGGGCGGCGGTATGCTGAGTTATTATTTAGCGACAGGTTTCTCAGAAATCTGGCTTAATCCTACAGGTGGTGTCGGTGTAAGCGGTATGGCAATGGAAATCCCCTACTTCGCCGATGCGTTAGAGAAAATTGACATCACCGCAGAAATGGAACAGCGCCACGAATATAAAGGCGGTGCAGATCCTTTCATTCGCAGTCAGATGACAGAACCTGTTCGTGCCTCCCTTCAAGGTTTATTGGATGATTGGCATAAACAATTAGCCGCAGGTATGACCACAAGTCGTCAAAGCATAGCTGCTGAAATTGATCAACTTGTCCTGAACTCTCCTTATCTTCCTCAACAATCTTTAGAATTAGGACTCGTAGATCGTCTCGCATATTGGGATGAATTTGAAGATTTAATCGACTATCTGCCTGAAGATACAGAATCTCACACCGTCTCTGTTTCCTATTATATGCTGGCAACCGATCTTGAAATCGAAGAAACTGATGAGGAAGAAAACAACAAATCCTATACCATTGCGGTTATTCAAGGTATAGGCCCAATCACGGGCGAAGATTATGGCCCTGGTTATTATACCGATGAAACTTTCTCTCCCTATACGGTTTCTAAAGCCCTTGCCAATGCCCGCGAAGATAGCAGTATTGATGCTGTCCTATTTCGTGTGAACAGCCCTGGCGGGGCTTATGCGCAATCCGATATGGTCAGACGGGAAGTTCTAAAACTCAAAGAAGCCCGAATACCTGTGATTGTGTCTATGGGTGATAATGCGGCAAGTGGTGGTTACTTTGTTTCCATGGGCGCAGATTATATCGTGGCACAACCTGGTACATTAACGGGTTCAATTGGTGTTTATGCAGGCAAGGTTGCAACGAAAAAGCTTTGGGATAATCTGGGCGTTAACTGGGAGCGCGTGGAAACGGGTCCACAAGCAGGAATGTGGAGCATGATCAGCGAGTTCACCCCATCTCAGAAAGCCAAATTCCAAGAGAGTTTAGATTTCGTCTATACAGACTTTTCCGGTAAAGCTGCACAGGATCGCGGTCTTGATGCAACAGAAATCGATGCAGCAGCACGTGGTCGTATATGGACAGGGCAAGAGGCTATTGGAATTAAACTCGTTGATGAATTAGGCGGTTATAAAGAAGCTTTGGATGCTGCCCGCATTGCGTTGGAAACCGAGAAAAATGCAAAACTCAATCTACAAGTTTTTCCAAAACAACCAACACCTGTAGAGCAGATAGAAGCAATCTTTTCTTCAGATGATCCGCTTCGTTACATTTCAATACAGGTCAGTGATCATTTTATTGAACGACAAATCCCTGATTGGGTATTACAGGTCAGAGACCAGTTTACATCACATGGCCTTCTTACTATGCCGATAATGAAAATTAGTGATTAACAAAAAAGCCTCCGAGTATTCCGGAGGCTTTTTTAATTCTTAGCGTTGCTGTCGACGTGCCATAAACGCCAATCGTTCAAAAATATGAACATCTTGTTCATTCTTCAGTAAAGCCCCGTGCATAGGAGGAATAGCTTTACTCGTATCCGTTTCACGCAATGCTTCTGCAGAGATATCTTCTGCCAATAACAGCTTAATCCAATCCAATAATTCTGATGTAGAAGGACGTTTCTTAAGCCCTTGCACCTCACGAATATCATAGAACATGCCTAGGGCTTCTTTCAGCAAGTTTTTCTTAATATCGGGGTAATGGACCTCAACAATATCTTCCATGGTTTCACGATCAGGGAACTGGATATAATGGAAAAAGCAACGACGTAGAAATGCATCTGGCAGTTCTTTTTCATTATTGGATGTAATAATCACGACCGGACGATTAGTTGCCTTCACCATTTGCTTGGTTTCATAGACATAGAATTCCATTCGATCCAATTCCTGCAACAAATCGTTGGGGAATTCGATATCTGCTTTGTCAATTTCATCAATTAACAAGATCGGTGCTTGGTCAGCTTCGAAGGCCTCCCAAAGCTTGCCTTTAACGATATAATTAGAAATATCGTGAACTTTATCTTCGCCTAATTGGCTATCGCGCAATCGACTAACAGCATCATATTCATAAAGGCCTTGTTGCGCGCGGGTTGTCGATTTAATACCCCATTCGATCAATGGACGCCCTAAACTCTTGGCGACTTCCTGCGCTAACACTGTTTTACCGGTACCAGGTTCTCCTTTCACCAATAAAGGGCGTTGCAACGTAATAGCCGCATTTACAGCAATGGTTAAATCATCAGTAGCCACATAAGAGTCTGTCCCCTCAAAACGCATGGCATATACTCCCATCCAATAAAATTTCTCTTGTATGAAACCTAGTCAGTCCCAAGCGGTTGGACAAGAGGCTAAATCTCGGAAATTTCCTCATCAAACCAGTGACGTCGGTTGTGGGCCTTTTCTAATATCTTCTCTTTTACTAGTGGGTGACGTGCGAGCAATTCTTCAAAACTACGTCGTCCCATTTCCAAAAGTTGCACTTCATCCAATGTCACAAATGTGGTTGAGGTTAATCCGCCATGTAAAATTCCAAGTTCGCCAAAGTAATCCCCATTTTTAAGGATTTCTGTTCCTTTAGGTAACTCGGCTTCCACATGACCGGAAACAACAAAGAACACCCGATCCGCTTTTACATTTTTACGAAGGATCAAATAATTTGACTGCAATGTAACTGGTTTCACTTCGCGAGAGACATCTAACACTTCTTTGGCTGATAGGCTGGCAAAGATAGGATTTTGCGCAATCATCTGCCATTGCACCTGAAAACCACGGCGCCGTAATTCTTCTGAAAAGCCGGATGCCATGATACCAGCCCAAAGACCGAAAACCCCGATCCCCATAAGCATCACAAATCCACCAACAATCTTACCTGTTAATGTGATCGGCGTAACATCTCCATATCCAACAGTGGTCAATGTTGCCATGGCCCACCACATGGATGAAGGTATAGACCCAAATGCATCAGGTTGAATATGGCCTTCCACTGCATAAATAACTGAAGATGCAAGAAATAAAACAACAAGCCCGATCATTAGGGCGGAGAATATAGCACGCTTTTCGGCATGTAAGACAGTACCCATGATCTGCATAGCTGGGGAATAACGAACCAGTTTCATAATGCGTAAAACCCGGAAAATGCGCAGATAACGCATATCTGCCAAACCAACAAAGCCAAATAAGAAGAAATATAAGGGAAGGATCGCCAAAAGATCGACAATCATAATTGGCTTAAAAATACATTTAAATCGCGCCTTCCACGAAGGAAGATCAATATTTTCAGGATTATCTACACAAACCCATATGCGTGCTAAATATTCTGCGGTAAACACAATCACGGAGAATATCTCAATCGCAACCCACAAGGTCTGATACTTTAGCGCCCAACTGTGAATTGAAGAAAGTGTTAAGGCCGCAATATTCACTAAAATCAGTGAAATCAGAATGCCATCAATAATACGTCCAGCAAGACTGGCTTGCCCCCAACCTTCTAGTAATAAAAACAATCTTTTACGTAATATACTCATAGATAGGGATCATAGAATAATCAAAAATTCGTGCAACTAAATTCCCTTAAAGAAAAACCGGGAATAGCTCTTCCTATTCCCGGCTCACCTAAATTCATCTGAAAATAAAATTAATTAGCCTGCTAAACCAGCCTCAATCGCTGATACCGCAGCATCAGCAGCATGACCGTCAGGACCACCGGCTTGCGCCATATCAGGGCGGCCACCACCGCCTTTACCACCCATTGCAGCTGAACCAAGACGTACTAAATCCACAGCGGAAAACTTATCTGTTAAGTCATCAGTAACCCCAACAACAATAGAGCCTTTACCATCAGAAACCGATACGGCTGCGATAACACCAGATTTAATCTCTTTTTTCATTGCATCGACCAAAGGTTTTAACTCTTTTGCCGGAATATCTGAAAGTACGCGTCCAAGATAATTAACGCCATTTACTTCCTTAGCTTCTTGTTTGTTAGAAGAACCACCACCGCTTACAGCCAATTTCTGGCGAAGATCAGCAACTTCTTTCTCTAACTTCTTCCGTTCTTCAATCAAGTTATACACTCGATCAGCAACATCTAATGGTTTAGCTTTCAGGACAGCAGCCATCTCACCTAACTTCGCATCATGTGAATTCACATAATCCATAGCGGCCTGACCTGTTAGACATTCGATACGACGCACACCTGCAGCAACAGCTGTTTCATTCGAAATCTTAAAGAAACCAATATCACCTGTGCGTTCAACATGGGTGCCGCCACAAAGTTCTGTTGAATAGACACCAGATTTTGTTTCGGCATCCGAACTCCCCATTGAAACCACGCGAACTTCTTCACCGTATTTCTCACCAAATAGCGCCATCGCGCCTTCTTCAATAGCCGCATCTGGTGTCATTTGACGAGTTGCAACAGAGGAGTTTTCACGGATTTGACGGTTTACGATATTTTCAACTTCAGAAATTTCTTCTGCAGTCATCGCTTTTTGATGCGCAAAGTCAAACCGCATTCCCTCAGCCGCGACCAAAGAACCTTTCTGAGTTACATGATCACCTAAGACGCGTCTTAATGCTTCATGTGCCAAGTGAGTCACGGAATGATTTGCTTTTAGTTTCGTACGGCGATCACCATCAACTAACATGTCGAGGCTTTCACCAACCTTAAAGTTACCTTTGGTCACTTCACCAACATGAACATGAAGACCATCTACCTTCTTCAAAGTATCGGATACTTTAAACTCCGCCCCATCAGCAGAAAGAATGACACCCATATCACCCATCTGACCACCAGATTCACCATAAAACGGGGTTTGGTTCGCCAACAAGCTTACTTTATCGCCTTGTTTTGCTTCCTGTACAGGTTTGCCATCAGCAACGATCGCAGAAACGACACCTTCCGCTCGCTCAGTTTCATAGCCTAAGAATTCACTCGCGCCAGTTTCTTCTTTTACTTCAAACCAAACTGTTTCTGTTGTTTGATCACCAGATCCAGCCCAAGCAGCACGCGCTTTAGCTTTTTGCTCAGCCATTGCTTCATCAAAACCAGCTTGATCAACAGTACGTCCCTGACCACGAAGGATATCTTGGGTTAGATCCAATGGGAAACCATATGTGTCATATAAAGTGAAAGCCACATCGCCACGAAGGGCTTCTTTATCCCCAAGCTTATCTGTTTCACCTTCAAGCAAACGCAAACCTTTTTCCAAGGTACGACCGAAACGCTGTTCTTCCAGTTTTAATGTTTCGGTGATCAAGGATTCCGCACGTTTCAATTCGCCAAAATGACCACCCATTTTGGAAATTAGAGATGGTACCAATTTGTGAACTAGTGGATCACGTGCCCCTAGCAAATATGCATGGCGCATTGCACGACGCATAATACGACGTAATACATACCCACGTCCTTCATTGGAAGGCAATACGCCATCTGCAATCAAGAAGGAAGATGCACGTAAGTGATCGGCAATAACTTTATGGGAAGCTGCTTGATCACCATCTGCGTCAACACCTGTTAAATCCGCACATGTTTCAATGATCGCACGGAAGATATCGATGTCATAGTTGTTATGCTTGCCTTGTAACAAAGCAGCAATACGCTCCAATCCCATTCCTGTATCAATAGATGGATTAGGTAGATCAACACGGTTACCTGGTTCGATCTGTTCATACTGCATAAAGACCAAATTCCAGATTTCGATAAAACGATCGCCATCCTCTTCTGGACTTCCTGGAGGACCACCCCAAATATGATCGCCATGATCATAGAAAATTTCTGTACATGGGCCGCATGGGCCAGTGTCACCCATTTGCCAGAAATTGTCAGATGTTGGGATACGAATGATTTTATCATCAGACAAACCAGCAATCTTACGCCATAGACCTGCTGCTTCTTCATCTTCGGAATAGACCGTTACCAACAACTTATCTTGTGGAATATCGAAACCTTTGGTTACCAGATTCCAAGCCATCTCGATTGCTTGGTCTTTGAAATAATCCCCAAAGGAAAAATTCCCCAACATTTCAAAGAAAGTATGATGGCGTGCTGTATAGCCCACATTCTCGAGATCGTTATGCTTACCACCTGCGCGCACACATTTTTGAGAAGTCGTCGCACGTTTATAGTCGCGTGTTTCCGCGCCTGTGAAGACATTCTTAAACTGCACCATTCCGGCATTGGTAAACATCAATGTCGGATCATTACGTGGTACCAGCGGAGAGGAATCCACCACTGCATGTTCATTCTTTTCAAAATAGTTCAAAAAGGTTGAACGAATGTCATTAGCTGTTGTCATTTTTCTACCTGACTCAAAAATCTTATTTTCAAATATAGAGCTCTATCGCTCTGACAAATTTGCCTAGTAAATTGGTTTAGTAGTTTGATACTGATCTAGCGCGGACAAGCAAGAAAAAAGACACTTTTAAATCCCAATCAACGCTTAAAAAACATTTTTTCTAAAACTATGACAAATTTGTAAGCTTTCACAAACGGTCCTAACTATAAGCATCAAAGAAAAAGCCCTGTGGTTTTAACGCACAGGGCTTTAAATTTCATTAAATCATATTTGATTTATTTTGTTGGATCATCATCCGGATTCAAGTTGGCGTCAGCCTTCTCTGAATCAGATGGCCCCTCCAACATAGCACTGTCCAAAATACCTGCATTCTCACGAACCTTACGCTCAATCTCATTGGTCATATCCATATTTTCGCGCAAGAAATTCTTGGCATTCTCACGCCCTTGACCGATACGTTGACCATTATAGGAGAACCAAGCGCCAGATTTATCAACGATCCCCGCATTCACACCGAGGTCCAGAATTTCACCCATTTTGGAAATACCTTCACCATACATGATATCGAATTCAATAACGCGGAATGGCGGTGCGACCTTATTTTTTACAACCTTCACTCTGGTTTGATTACCTGTTACGTCATCACGATCTTTTACCTGACCGATACGACGAATATCCAAACGTACTGATGCATAGAATTTCAGCGCATTACCACCTGTTGTGGTTTCAGGGTTACCAAACATCACACCAATTTTCATACGAATTTGGTTGATGAAGATCACCATACAATTAGAACGATTGATGGAGCCTGTTAATTTACGAAGTGCTTGAGACATCAAACGCGCTTGAAGACCAACATGGGTATCCCCCATCTCACCTTCTAATTCTGCACGTGGCACCAATGCGGCAACGGAATCTACAACCAAAACATCAATAGCACCAGAACGTACCAATGTATCTGCAATTTCCAACGCTTGCTCACCCGCATCTGGTTGAGAGATCAACAACTCATCAACATCAACACCAAGTTTCTTGGCATAAGCAGGATCCAGCGCGTGTTCAGCATCAACAAAGGCACAAGTACCACCAGCTTTCTGAGCTTCCGCAACACAATGTAACGCCAATGTTGTCTTACCCGAACTTTCTGGACCGAAAACCTCAATGATACGTCCCTTAGGAAGTCCACCAATACCTAATGCGATATCCAACCCGAGAGAGCCTGTAGAAATAGCCTCAACATCCAAATGTTGCTGCTGGCCCAATTTCATCACGGAACCTTTACCAAAAGAGCGCTCAATCTGACTCAGCGCAGCTTCTAATGCTTTTTGCTTATCCATAGTATCTTTATCCACTAAACGTAATTGCGGTTGCGACATTGCTTCATTCCCTTTTCTCATAGGCTTTCCCCTGTTGCAACGGGCTTCATCTAAACGCAATGTGCCGCAAATGTTCTCATTACGCAAGTTCTTTTTTTATTCTCATTAAATATCATTAATTTTCAATGTTATAGAAATATGTTCTCTTTAATAATACTAATTATTTACTAGATGTTCTCATTAAAGATTCCAAATAAGAATCTGTTCTTTTCTATCCAAGAGGTAAATTCTTATAATCATCATCCGGTGTTTCGACCGAATCGACGGCTTCCTTTACTCGTGTCGCTAATTGTTTCAAGCTGAATGGTTTTGGAAGAAAGTAGATATGGGCTAAATTAGATAAATCTGCTGCAACTGTCTCTCTGGTATATCCAGAGATGCATATAACTGGAATTTCGGGAAATCGTTGGCGTGTAACATGAATAACTTCGACACCGCTCACTTTTGGCATCATCATATCAGTAACAAGTAAATCAAATTTTTCTTCTTGTTCTTCTAACAAGGTAAGAGCAACCTCCCCGGAACGCGCCTCCGTTACACGATATCCCTTAGAACGCAAAGCCCGCGCCGCGAATAATCTTACCGCATCTTCGTCCTCAACCAGTAAAATGGAACCGCCTCCTGTATTGTCTTGTTCGGCAATATCTTCCAGCAACGTATCGTCCATTTCTTCTTCTGACGCATCTATTTTCGGCAGGTAAATAACGAAAGTCGTTCCTTTATTTTCACCGGAACTATGCACATAAATATAACCTTTTGCTTGTCGTACAGCTCCGAAAACCATTGATAACCCTAGTCCAGTTCCTTCACCTACATCTTTAGTTGTAAAGAAGGGGTCAAAAATCTTACTGAGGTTCTCCTTCGTTATGCCAATCCCGGTATCTGCAACACTAATACTGATATAATCGCCGGCAGGCATTATCTCATCACGTATCGGATAAGGTTTCTTGGCAGTAAATTGATCTGTCTGGATAGACAGACGTCCTCCTTGAGGCATTGCATCACGTGCATTCACAGCTAAGTTAATGATCATTTGCTCAAATTGTACCTGATCAAATTTCACCCGCCCTAAATCGCGTCCATGCAAAACATCCAACTCAATGTTGTCCCCTATTAAACGATTTAACAAAGAGGAAATTTCTGAGAAAATGTCGACTATATTAAGATTTCGTGGTTCCACTTCTTCACGCCGGGAAAAAGCCAAAAGCTGACGAACCAATCCCGCAGCACGATTAGCATTTTGTTTGATTTGCATCGTGTCTACAAAAGACGCATCACCAGGGCGGTGACGGAGAAGTAACAGATCACAAAAGCCTATAATTGCCGTCAACATATTATTGAAATCATGTGCGACGCCGCCAGCTAGCTGACCGACCGCTTGCATCTTCTGTGATTGTGTAAACTGACTTTCAAGACGCATTCTTTCAGTTACGTCAGTCATACTGACAAGAAGTTCTGCATCACGTTTCTGACTATCAACCGATCGTAATACATTTATAGAAAACACTGTTTCCATACTGTTTTTCATACGAACATCTATACTATGTGCAGGAACGTTCTTATCTTCGAAGAATTGTTTTAGATAATCCTCCAACTTAGTCTGATCTTCAGGATGAAATGCTTCTATACAACTACTTCCTTTTGCATAAAACTCACCAAAGGCTTCACGCGCACTAGGATTCATCTCTTGCAAAATGAGGTCAAAATTACAGCTAAAAAGGCCAAATGGCGCATTTTCCATAAACTCATTTAGGAAATCCAAACGCTTGCGGGAGTTATAATACTTTTGAGACTCTTTGGATTCTGGTAAACACGACCATATTAACGTACCTCTATCATCAAATGGAGAAACCCTCATAAGCATTCGTGGATGACCCAATTGATGTGAAGACTGAATCAGGAACTCTAATTGTCCCTCACGGTCCAGTCGCGCCTGTAATTCTTCCAAGCTTACGGTCTTAAGATCCAGATCATATACCTCACTATCTTCCAATAAATCGAAGGGACGATGTTCATAATTCGGTATATTTCTTTGGAGAACTTCTATAACGGGAAAGAACAATTCTCGAAATCTATCATTTACAAATTCAAGTTGTCCTTTGGTATTTTCTAATGCAAAGGAGAACTCAAAAAACTCTTCCTGCTTGTTATGCAACAATAATTCACACTGTATTTGCGAAAGCTCACGACTCAGCCGCCTATTTTGAAACAAGAAAAATAGACCACCTAAAAATACAGAGGCAATAACGACAAAGATTACGGCATATTTTGTACCTTCCAGATGTAAGAAAAATCCCACTGCAAGGCACAAAGATATTACCCCCATCAATACAAGTAAGTCATGCCAATAGGAATGTTTAGCCGGTCGCGTATTCTCAGATTTCGATAATACGCGTTTCATTACAATCTCGCTTGTTCAGGCTTACCCATGCGTCCCTTTGTCTTACCGCGTGAACGTAAATTGTAAACGTAAGAAATAACTTCAGCGACAGGCTTATAATGTTCTTCAGGAATATATTCATCCACTTCGGCAGTCGCATATAAAGCACGCGCCAGAGGCGGATTCTCCACCATTGGAATTTCATTTTCCTCAGCGATTTCACGAATGCGCGCAGCGATGACATCTTGCCCCTTGGCCAATACCTTTGGAGCATCCATTGCATCTTGATCATATGCCAACGCTACCGCGAAATGTGTCGGGTTCGTCACCACAACATCTGCCTGAGGCACTGCCTGAATCATACGCTCAGCAGCACGTTGCATTCGAATTTGGCGAATTCGACCTTTTACTTGTGGGTCGCCTTCGACGTTTTTAAATTCCTCTTTTACCTCTTGTTTTGTCATGCGCAATTGCTTTTTGTGTTGATATCGCTGAAAAACCAAATCCCCAATTGCGATTACAAACAAGATCAGCAAAACAACCGTCATTACCTTCAAAAGTAGGATATAAATTTCCCGAGGTAAAAACGCGACGTCAATTCCCGGCATTGCCTGTAACACTCCCAAATCAGGGATCAGTGTGATAACGCCTGCAGAACCAATCACGATGAGCTTGATAATATTCTTTACAAACTCAACAAGTTGTTTGGCATTGAAGTATTTTTTAGCTCCCTTAATAGGATCAAGTTTACTAAATTTTGGCTTAATACTTTCAAGAGAGATTTTTAAGCCAAACTGTCCAACATTCCCCATGAATGCCAGTATCAAAAAACCAAGGATCGGCCAGAGTATGATAAGTAAAACACTACCAATCACATCGAAGAGAAAATCTTTCAAATCGGTACTATGAAAAGGAACTTGATGCGCCTGAGCTATAAAAACCACTAATTTATCTCGAATGGCACCCGCAACATATGGACCAGACGCCCCAATAATCAGGGCTACACCTAACAACATTAACCACGTGGTCAACTCTTTACTATTGGCCACAGTACCTTTTTCTCGCGCTTTTTGAAGTTTGCGCGCAGTGGGTTCTTCCGACTTTTCACCATCATCACCGTCAGCCATGACTTCTTAACTCACTACAACAAAGGGGGCTATTGTTTCTGTAAAGTAACGCATAAACCAAAGTATAACCGAAGAAATAATCAACGCAAAAAGGATAATGCCCAATAGAATTTGCAAAGGCATTGCGACGAAGAAAATTTGTAGATTAGGCATTAGACGCGCCAATAAACCAAGTAAAGAGTTATAAATAATTGCACCTAATAAAAAAGGCGACGCAAATTGTACACCTACCACGAAACTTCTCGCGACAGTACGTGCGATCGTTTGCGAGAAATCTTCTAGTATTGGTACTTCACCCGGATTAAATAACTGATAACTATCCACAGTTGCCATAATCAAAAGATGATGCGTATCTGTCGCCAATATAACAGCCGTCGCAGTAAGCGTTAACACAACAGTATGTAACGCACCTTGTCCTTGTAGCATCGGATTGAAAGCCTGCGCAGCAGCAAATCCAGAAACAAAGGACATTACAGCACCGGTCGTAGCCATTGTTAAAATGACAATCCGCATAATGCTACCGATAAATACACCTATTAATATCTCTGCAAGTAACAGTAACAATATAAGAAGGATACTGTCTGGCATAGCTGGTAAACCGTCTCGCACTACAGGCGTCACGATCAAAGTCAACATCATACCAAACATAAGACGAATGCGCGGACTGATATAAGTTTCCCCAATAGCTGGCATTTGCATCAATACTGCACCGACACGTGCGAATACCAAGGCATAGGCAAAAAATTCTTGTGGAACTAAAATATCATACATGAAAGTGGATTTAACAGATTCCCACTACTTAAAGCTAGTAAAAGATCAACAGTTTTAACCAATACCAATAATTCTATGCCCAACAGAAGCCATAAAATCCTGAAGTATCTGTAACATCCAAGGCAAGAGTACCAATAATGCCAAGAACACAGTTACAATCTTGGGAACAAAAGTCAGTCCCATTTCCTGAATTTGAGTCAATGATTGAAAAATGGCTACAACCAGACCAACAGCTAATCCAATTAACATTACAGGCAAACCGAGCTTCAACAGAAGGAAAATTGCCTCTCGGGCAAAATCAAGAACTTCTTGTTCTGTCATCTAAAGCGTTACCAATCCTGTAAGTTTTATAAAAGCATGTAGGTAAGAAATGCCTAGATCGGCATCTTTAAGATTTCTTGATATGCACTAATGACTTTATCGCGCACAGTTACAACGGTTTGCAATGTTTGTTCAGCAGATGCAACCGCCGTCACAACGTCTGTTAGATCCGCCTTCCCTGTCATAGCATCCTTGGAAACTTGCTCAGCATGACGATTAGCGTCAATTGCACTTTCAGCAGCACCTTTCACCATACCTAAGAAATCACTTCCAGTTTCTTTAGAACCGGACAGATCACCAGGCTTCATCGCAGACGCATCGTTGATAGTCTTTAAGGCGTTAGTACGATATGCGGCGGCCGCTTGAGCTGCTGAGATATTTGCCATCACTCTCTCCTATGGCAAGTTTCTGCTAAATAGTGGATTAGGCTCTCACCCCTATTTCATCAAAGGGTATCAACCCCATATCATCGATTACTTCCACTATCACTGAGTTCATTTTATCTTAGTAGAACCTTTATTTCAATAGGTTAATCGTGTTATTTACCATGGTTTTTGTGGCACGAATAACACTCAAATTTGCCTCATAAGAACGTTGGGCTTCACGCATATCCATCATTTCGATTAAGCTATTGATATTTGGACGTTTGTAATAGCCTTCAGCATTTGCCGCCGGATGACCTGGATCGAATTCCAAACTAAAATCGGACATATCCTCGCCAATCTTATTAACCTTCACCAAATCAGTGCCCAGCGCTTTATCCAATTCATTCTTAAAAGTGATTGTTTTACGGCGATACGGGTCACCACCAGGAGTTTGCGCCGTAGAATCCTTATTAGCCAGGTTTTCAGAAATCACACGTAGACGTGCACCCTGCACTCGCATACCAGCGCCAGCAATAAAAAAGGAATTTGCTAAATCGTTCATTGTCTCTCTCCTCACCTAATCTCTTACTGACCCTTAAGGGCAATACGATACATTGCGTTATATTTTTTCAGAAGATTGGTCGCAGTTGCATGCATACCGTTTGTACGGTTCATTTTCATCATCTGCTCTTCCAAAACCACACGGTTACCATCAGGAGAAATCTCATATCCAGACTTACTGGCTTTCGCATCATACTCCCCGACACCACCACGTGGTGTATTGAAATGCGCCTCATGCGTCATCTTCAAGCCAACTTTATTCTCGCTCAAAGTTTCTTTAAAAGTCAAAGCTTTCAAATCTTTAGCAGCATATTCCGGGGTATTGGCATTAGCGATATTTTCAGCGATCAAAGATTGGCGTTGAACTGACCAGTTCAAACGTTCTTTCATCATACCACCCAATGCAGAAGACGCGATTGTCATTTTCTCTCTCCTAGTTACAACCCTCACCATCACTCTCACATTTTGGTTTCGGGTTGATCTCTCAATTTCTCTCGGAAACATATAAGCAAAAGCAATGCCAACTTTTAAATTCTTCCATTTTTACAAAGATATGATACTATTCCTGCAATAAAGGTTAAGAATATGAAAATATCAAAACGGCAAACAGACACTGGGTCAGAAGATCAAAAGGCACAACCTCCTGAAGAAGACATTTCTTCAGCTGTAGCACTAGGATACGACCCGTTGAATAAAGAAGGCGCCCCGACGATCCTTGCATCAGCACAGGGGGAGCTTGCTGACCAAATCCTAGCTCTGGCTAAAGAATCTGATATTCCTATTCATAAAGACCCCGATTTATTAGCGCTATTAACAGCAAGTGATGTTGGGGATGAAATCCCGCTAGAAGCGTTTATCGCTGTTGCCGAAATTTTACGTTTTATCTATGAACAAAATGGAATAAAAATTCCAAGCTCATAAGACTGTAACATTAACAAACAATCGCTTTTATTATGCAAAGAATCAGTTCATAGTCAGAGCAAAGGTTTTTGTATACGTTCTTGAATAGGGATTGGAGTGACCATATGTCACGCGCTGAAGTTGAACAAAAAATCCATGATATGCTTGACCAAGTTGAAGCAAGTCGTGTTGGTATGACCAGAGGGGAAGTCCCCACTTTAGAACGTTACCCCGAGCAATTGGCGCAACTTTCTTCAGATGTACTCGCTTTATCAGATGAAGATTCCATAGAATTAAAAGCCTTATTAAATTTATTACGCGACGATCTTGCCCAACTTTCTTGGGAGATGGGAGAGATAGCCCGTCGCCTACGCGCAGGTGATGATGATGATGATGAAACATCGGAACAAGCTGCTTCTTCTGAATAATATTAGACTGAAACCTAGATTAGAGACGGATAGATAAGCATGGAAAGCGTGATCGGTTACGCAGATTTTCTTCGAATGATTGTCGCTCTAATCTTTGTCTTATCCTTAATTTTACTTGCCCTATTTCTTGGTCGAAAATATGGAAAAGGTTGGGGTTTTCAGCACACTCCCCTCACAAAACGCCGTCTACAAATCATCGAAAGCCTTCCTATTGGTCCTAAGCAACGTATGATGATTGTAAGACGCGATAATATGGAACATGTTCTAGTTATCGGACAAGAAACAGCCGTTCTCATAGAGAAAAATATTTCAATTACAGCTTTTGACTCTTCACCGGAACCAAAAAGCCCTGACGATAAGGCCTTAGGGAAATGAGCATTGTAAAATACATTAAGACCTCTTTCTCAACAAAAGCAAATAGTGCGAGCAAAGCTGATCTAGTAAAAAATGCATTCACATTTAGCTTAGCTGCTGGCCTTTTCACATTTGCAATCACAGCCTTGTTTCATGGTACTGCGCTTGCGCAATCTGTAAATATTGACATTGGCGAAGGCGGCTCTGTGACAGGCCGCTTTGTCCAACTAATCGCAATGATCACGGTGCTATCTTTAGCCCCTTCTCTTATGATTATGGTGACTAGCTTTACACGCCTTGTCATTGTACTGTCCTTACTTCGAACCGCATTGGGAACACAGGGGACTCCTCCCAATATGGTATTGGTCAGCTTAGCGTTATTCATGACCCTATTTATCATGCAGCCCGCTCTTGAAGAAGCTTATGACAACGGCATTGCACCTCTAATCGAAGAACAAATCACTGAAGAGGATGCGTTTACACGTACAGTTGCCCCATTTCACGACTTCATGCGACGTCACGTAAGACAGCAAGACCTTCAGTTGTTTATGGATATAGGTAAGTTTGAAGCAGTTGAAAACCCACGAGATATTCCCCTGCGGGCCCTTATTCCGGCATTCATGATTTCAGAGTTGAAGCGTGCATTTGAGATTGGCTTTTTATTATTCGTTCCCTTTCTCGTCATCGATATGGTTGTAGCTTCCGTCCTTATGTCGATGGGTATGATGATGCTGCCGCCTGTTATGGTTTCCCTACCATTCAAGCTCATTTTCTTTGTTTTGGTAGATGGTTGGTATCTGGTTGTCGGAAGCTTGGTCCAAAGCTTTATCCCATAAATAAAACCCTGCATTTTCATGCAGGGCTATCTTATAACGAACTCAACTGTTATTTATATTTATGCAGGTGTTTCTTCCACACCTTCATTATCTACCGATGTTTCATCTTCTGGCGGTCTATATTCATCATCATCTTGGCTCAACAGCTTATCACGATAGTTATTAACAAATGCGTTAAACATATCACTATTAGCTAATTGCCTGATCATATCCTGCAGCTTTTCCGGACGTTCTGAGTTAACGGATGTGGCAATAAAGTTATAAGCATTTGCCAAAGCGCTAAATTGCATGGCAGGGCCATATAGTTCATTCAACAACGCCAAACCATCTTCGTCTTCGTTCAGTCTTAAAGCCACGGCCCAATTCAATACATAGCCTGCCTTTTCATCATCAAGACCAAGTTCTGCTTCTTCTGGTGGATTTCCTGCCAAACTCTGCAGTACGCGTGAAACCTCTGACCAGTTTTCCTCTGCCCAAAACATATCACGACGTAACATATCAGCTTCTTTAGAAACGTCACCAGCCAGCAATTTGATTGCTTCAGGCAAATCCCCTAATTCGAATGCGGCCTTGGCACGTAAACGACGGCGATCCCCTTCTAAATCTTCATTCAACTGAGGGCTTTGAGATGCATTCAAAGCACGAATAGCGTCTTCTGCCTGGCCATCAATCAAATGTACTAAAGCCAGCTTCGCACCGACCCTTGCTCGATTTTCACCTTGTAAACGAAAACGTACCTGATGATCTAGTAAAGCGGCTGCGCGATTTAACAAGTCAACCGCGATAAGTCTATCAGCCAATTTTTCGATCATTTCGTCCCCATCCGGACCGGATGGAGTCAGTTCGCGGAATTCGTCGTAAATCGCTAATGCCTTCAATGGAGGAAGTAAATCTGCATCTCCTTCCAGATAAAGACGCTTAAATATATTCACCATTTCTTCGGCCATTTCTTTGCCGATCGGTGTTTCCGGGTAATAAGTTACAACAGTCTTCATAATATTGAGACCATTTCGATAATCCAGATTTTCAAAATGTAATTCTGATAACCTACGTAACACGGCAAGTTCAAAACTATCACCACGCCAGCGATACCTTAACTTATCAAGAATATCGATTGCTTCACCTAATGAGAGTGTTTCTTGTTTTAAACCGTGGTTCACTAATGCATATTGTGCACGTACCGCATTAAACTGATCAGACCCTTCCGCTAAATCTTTCCATATATCTTGCGCTTGATCCAAGTTATTCTTGGTCAAAGCAATACGCGCTTGATGATAACGTAAAGCTGCAAGTTGCCCCCGGCTCAATTGGTCGGTATCCTTATCCAATTCATCAAGCCAATTTTCCGCAGAACGCAAGTCTCGCGTTGCTAATGCTGCTTCTATACGCAGCATAACTAAAATGGCTTTCAACGGATAAGGGTAACGTAATAGAAGTGAGTCACCTGCTTTAAAATAATCGGCGGCCTGCTTCCATTCACCCAACTCCGCAAGTGTTGCGCCTCGCCAGATTGAGGCTTCTGAAAAACCGTCCAAGCGCGGGTCATTTAAGGTTTGACGTGCGGCATCGTAATCCCAATTTAGAAAATGCGCAGCCCCCATCATTGCGCGATAGTCGGGGCGGGTTTCTACCGTTTGATCATGCAAAGCGATAACTTCTAAAACCCCTTTTGCTTCAGGCCCTCGTCCATGAGCAAGGTAAAACTCTGCCAATTTAATACGGGCATCATTCTTATCTACAGGGTCTGTATCTTGAACAGTTGTGATTAACTCTTGTCGGTCACGTTGATATTTATCAGGACCACCGCGCAGCCATTTTTCAAAATCAAATAATCGCTTCGAAGATAGTTGAGAAATATCAGCAACAGGCGCTTCTGGTGAAATCGCAGATATGTGTAATCCTTCTGTGCTATACAAACGGAAACCGTCTAGTTCACGATCAAAGAAAACCTCATCACCCAACATCTCCACAACAACGCCTTGCGCAGATGCCAGAAGAGTAAATTCAGGATAAGCACGTTGCCCCTGAACACCAATGCCAGGCTCCTTAATAGTGGCAATTCGCAACACATCACCAATATCTGGATCAGGCAAATTAATCAAAACACCCGGCTCATCTGAAGGAAAATTCAAATGAGGTCCGATATCTCCATCAACATCCGCTTGAATAGTTGCTTGAATACTCGGTAAAATTGGTCCCTGACGAAACTCAAGTAACCAATCAAAACCTTCTTTTTTAACAATTGGATTAATGCCGGGAAGAGTCTTTAATCTGAAAACAGTTGCACCACCAACAGGTAACTGCTCAATACGCGTTATCAGAGGTTGCCCTTGTTGACGCAAAGGCGCTAAATCAATCGGAGCGCGCTTATCAAAAACAATCCAAACATTTTCGCCACGACGAAACACCGCGGAGCCTACATTTTCAGACCAGGGGAATAACAAAGTAACCGGCGCTGGTCCGGATTGTTTTTGGGCCTCCTGCCTTTTCTTTTCTGCAAGACGCGCAGCCAACTCGGCTTGATCTGGACGTAATAAAGTTACAGTTCCTTCCGCTTCCGCTTTTGCCAAGGCTTCATCTTCTTTTTGAATCTGGGCGGTATCTAGCTCCCCTTGCACTTCTCCGTCTTCATTGACTTCTGCTTGTGTTACATTCGTCGTTGGCGCAGCTGTTACCGGAGGTAATTCTGCTGGGGTTTCAACTGGGTCTGACGGCGACACAGCAGGTGATTGAGTGGATGTTTCTTCAGGCTCAACCTGTGCCTGTGTCGGAGTAGGTTCAGGAGTAGGCGCTACTGGCTGCCCTGCTCCTTTTACTAAATCCACAACGACCTTATTACCAGACTTGAAATGCCGCAAACCCGTATCAGTTGGCGCAGTTAAGGTAAAACGAGTTCCCCCGTTAGAAGTAGAAGATGTTACTTCGGAGAAACCATCAGGTAATTGTTCTCTAAGTTGAGTTATATTCAATCCGGCTTCCGCACCGAAAGAGAGAACCAACTGTCCCGCCGCCAGGTCGGCGTTATAAGTAACGTTATTCGGCCAATCAAATACTAGGCGCGTAAAATTATCATGTTCACCAACCCGCACACGTATAGATGTGGAATTCCCTGAATTTTCAGTGACTTGTGATGAAGTTGGGGCTGCAGGTTTTAAATCAACAACAATAGATTGGCCATTTTTAAAATGGCTCACAGCCAAATTCTGCCTCAAAGGAAAAGATAAACGCAACTTATCAGAAGAAAAACTTCCAGGCCCCAGATAGCTTGATAGATGTTCCGCGACAGGCGCTAGAGAAGCATCAAACGGCTTTGAAAAAGATAAAACCAGTGTTTGCCCCTGAATCGTAGTTGTGACATTCACATTGGAGGGCCAATCAAATACAAGGCGTCCAAAATCTGTATGCGCCCACGCACGCAGCCCCACAGCCTCCTGCGCAATTGCAGAGGACATAGTTCCGCCAATGAAATGTGCGGAAAAGGCGAGCGGTAAAACCGTGTTACGCAGTAATCTTTTGAACGTACCTGACATTTATTCCCCAATTGAAACCGACGAATCAGTCATAACTTACAATATATTATAGAAAAATCCATTAACTTCCTGCCTCCGGATAAATAACCAAGTCGACCCGACGCGCAAGCTTTTTTCGGCGCGCTTCTGGAATTGCCTTATTTAAATATTCATACTGGCCATCCGCATGTCCCATGATCGTTAAATCTTGCTGATACCCAACGTCTTTTAGATAAGATGCAACAGATAGCGCTCTCGCCAGAGATAGCTCCCAGTTTGAGGGATATATATCTGCTCTCGTAGGCGTTGGATCCGTATGCCCGGCAACAACAACTTGGTTGCCAAACTGAGACATAACACCTGATAGATTGAATAAGGCAGCAGTAGCACGCGAACTAATAATAGCACTACCCGGCAGAAATAACTCTTCCGCAGGTAAAGACATTATAATGCGACCATTTAGTAATGTAATCTGGGCATTTTCTAATACCGGATCGCTTTCAATAGCTTCAGCCAAGATACGTTCAAGATACTCAGGAGCTTCTGCAGGAAGCACTGCAGCCATTTGGATCGTCTCACTGGCAATCGGCGCTAGATCACGAACGGGATCTTCTTGTTTTTCTTTAACTGTAATCTTTGAGATAATCTTCTCATACTCTTCCGTCTTTAACGTAGACATAGAAAAAAGCATAACGAAAAAAGCTAACAACAATGCGCTCACATCAGCAAAACTCAACAACCAAGCTGGCGCCTTCTCCACGCCATTATTGTCTTTACCTTGATCATGACCTTTTAGATCAATCATTGCTCGACACCTCCGGTTACCGATTGCGGAGAATTAGAAGCATCAGGTATAACGGATGTAGAGGCCTCATCAACAGCTTCATTTGGAAATGTGTTAAAAGCACTATTACCAGGATGCACAAAAAAACGCATTCGTACAGTTTTAGGATCCCCATGCATCAAACCAATAGAAATACTAGATTTCGGAGCGCCTTCGCTTATTAATTGTTGTGCAACCACACCTGTACGTGCAAACGCTAAAGATCGATTATCTTCATCGGGCTCGTTCAAATTTATTTCTTCGGGGTTTACAGTTTGATCTATTTCAGTACCAACGATTTTCGGTAATGTCGTTTTCAACCGATCCAGAGAATCAACACCAAGCATGAATTGAAGTTCTAGAACATTTCCTTCAAAAGGTTTTTCCAAGATTGCTGCGGTATCCCGAAAAAGATCAAGGCGATCTGCACGTAAAGCTATCTCACCAACAACGAAAACTTCTCGTGTTGGAACTGTCATTTGCATCACAGATCCATCTCTTAAAGATTCTACCTCAGCAATTGGAACGGCGGTTACCCAAAGTTTTTCAACATCATCGATGATACGATTTGCTTCAGGAACCGGACCAATCGTTGAAATCATAATTTGCGCTTTAGTTTCATTAATCAGTTCCGTCTTAAAGGTAGAAGTAACAGATTTAATGACTTTACGAGCTTTAGCTTCTTCGAAAGTTGACAATGTATTAAGGAGGATAAAAAAGGCAAGCAATAGCAAGAAGAGGCTCAAAAACATGATTGGCCCCATATCCTTCCCTTTAACTTTCGATGCATTTGCCATTATTTAAACGCGCTCTAAAACCTCAAAAACCAGAATACCCCATCCAGAATCATACACAGTTTCGCATTAAGCAAAAAGGAAAAAGCAAGAATAGCTAAAGAAAAAGGCGTATATTTTCATATATACGCCTTCAATCTTTTACAACTTACAAGTAAATCTAAGTAAAACTTAGAAATTGCCAATCACACTTGTGAGTTTTGTTTTTAATGTTGCTGCGTTAAACGGCTTCACAATATAGTTAGATACGCCCGCCTCTTTCGCGGCGATCACGTTTTCCGTTTTACTTTCAGCAGTAATCATAATGAATGGTAAATCACGCATTTTTTCATCAGCGCGTACTTCACGAAGCAATTGGATACCTGTCATAGGCTCCATATTCCAATCGGAAATTACCAGTCCATAGTCCTTAGAGCGAAGTTTAGCCAAAGCATCACTTCCATCTGTGGCTTCATCAACATTGTTAAAACCCAACTGCTTTAGCAGGTTGCGGATAATACGCAGCATCGTCTTATAATCATCGACGATCAAGATTTGCATATTCATATCAACAGCCATGGTGATCCTCCGATTGGCAATTATTTATATTTCGAATATCTTTCATAAGATACTTATAATTTGTTATTTAACAAGTAAGATCGAAAAACTGTTAAAAAACAATCAAAACCTTCATAAATTTACAAGCTGATTTCCAGAAGAGCAATATAGAAAGACACAGAAACCCAAAAAAAATTACTTATTCCCCCATAACTTAGCAGGTTTTACATAATTTTTCTTACATAATCGGGTTATTGTAATGCCCCTTCAGCACCATCAACAGCTTCAACTGTTGCGAGCTCTCTTGTCACTAAACGCGCTTTATCCGCGTTCATTGCTGCCATAATCGGTGCGATACTTCGTTCTTTCATCCCGCGCAAAACCTGAATCAATGTTGGCATATCCATATCATTAAAAATACGTGCCGCAGATTTAGGTTTCATATTGGAATAAATTTTCACTAAACGCTTTGCCTCTTCAGTTTGTTCTTCTTTATAAACTTTTAGCAAATCCTCAATAGAAGATTTGATATCTTCCAACTGAGCCTGTTTATCCAAAAGCTGTTGTTCAGCACTTCGCAACAAAGCTTCACGCTCTTTTACAACACGTTCACGCTTATCCAATGCTTCTCGACGTGCAACCAAATCATGTAAAAGTCGAATTTCACCTGGGCTCATATCACCAAAATTGCCACCGGAAAAATAATCTTCTTGCTCAACAACATCTGTCGGCTCCATCCCTTCAGGTGTTTCATTAAGGCTTTCTTCAACCAAAGTATCATCTTCGATTAAAGCAGGATCATCTAGAGCAGGTGCCTCTCCTGCTTCTTGGGCAAGAGCCTGTCCACTTGTAATTGCGGCAAGATCCTGGGCTGAAAACCGACCATCATTTGAAGCTGTGTCTGTCACAGAGGTAAATTCCACCCACATATCGCCAAAACGTACGGATAGCATCAAAAAAATGATCACTAGAAAAATGGGTAATATGCGGATTTTAAAATTCATAAACTAATCTCTTAACGCATGCCTCGAAGAGCTTTTAAAAGCTCCTCTTTACTTTTTGCCTTTGATTCTTGTGCCTCATCTACTCCCGACAATTCCACGCCGGCTTCTTGAGTTTCTTGTGCAGGTGACGCAGTAGAGCTTTCTGCCCCAAACATATCAGCTTGAGGCGCCATGACCTCTGGATTACCAGCCTCAACAGATTCAATCAACTTGGACAGACGTGCCTCCAAATCCTTGTCTATTTCAGCATCCATATCCGTAATATCAGGCATATTCATCGGTTCACGTGGTGAAGCCGGTGTCGCTTTTGCAGATTTAGCTTTCTTGGATCGCGCCTTCTTACCTTTTGCTGGTCCAGTACTATACCCCGGATTATAGGTCGCCTGACCACGCTCCACTTTCGCGGCTGCAATTCTGACTGGGCCTGCAACCTCCTGCGCACGTCGAATTAATTCAATTAAATCCGCACGTAATGTTTTTGCTTCAGCAATCGCATCATCAATTGTCTCCGTCGCATCGCGAGAACGGTTTTTGATTCGCAAAAGTGCTTCTTCAGCCTGTTGCGTAGATGAGACAAATTGCCCTAATAACTGACGCAATTCTTCTTTACTATCTTGAAGGATACGTATGTTGCGGTTAAGCCGCACTGCATAAATCAGTACGGCAATTAATAAACCAATAAAGGCAACATCAAGGGTAGTTTCCAGTAGATCCAATTTCATACGACCTAATATAACACAAAATTAAACTAATCTGGATCAATTTTCCTATCCAGCTTCACAGCAAGATTTCCAGCTTTTTGACCGACATAGCCCTTAAACATAGGAATTTCACCGCAACGTAATTCAACCATTGAATCCTGAGTTGCCTGTAATTGCAAGAAAGTTCCGACTTTCCAATCTAAAACTTCTGTTAAATTACTGGTGAATTCATCTAAAACAACTTCGATCGGCACATCTGTAAACCAAAGTTCTGTTGCCAAGTGATTTTCCCAAATACTGTCGCGACCGAATTTCTCACCCATAAACATTTGAAGCAATAATTCACGAACTGGCTCCAATGTCGCATAAGGCAATAGTAATTCAAGACGTCCGCCACGATCTTCCATATCAATACGGAAGCGTGCCAGAATAGCCGCATTGGCCGGACGGGCAATCGTTGCGAAACGCGGGTTGGTTTCCAATCGATCAAAACGCATTGTCACACTGGACAATGGATCAAAGGCTGCAGACAAATCTGCCAACACTACACTGATCATACGTTCTACAAGATTTCGTTCAATTGTCGTATAAGGGCGTCCTTCAATACGCATCGCAGCAGTGCCGCGACGTCCACCAAGCAATACGTCAACAATAGAATAGATCAAAGAACTATCAATGGTGATCAAACCATAGTTATCCCATTCTTCTGCCTTAAACACTGTAAGCATCGCTGGTAAAGGAATAGAGTTCAAATAATCACCAAAACGAATTGATGTAATATTGTCTAAACTTACCTCAACGTTATCAGAGGTAAAGTTACGTAAGGAAGTCGACATCATACGAACGAGGCGGTCATAAACGACCTCCAACATTGGCAAACGTTCATAAGATACCATACCAGAATCGATAATCGCTTCGATACCGGATTGGTTATCATTCCCATCTGCACCATCTTGGAAACCAAGAAGACTATCAATTTCATCCTGATCAAGAACACGCGCTGCCGCCGCCCCCATCGAGGGGTCGGGTTCGTCTTCTGCCATCGCCGCCCATTCTGCGGCTAGGGCATCATCGTCTTCTTCCATTACTGCATCAGCATCTTCATCAGCCATATTCAGCCTCGATCTTTCTGTGCCGCCACCCCCAATTCGTGATTTTGATTTTCAACAAATACAGGTAGCGTCAATTCTTTTGCGTTATATCTCAATAAATATCATCAGGTAACTTCTGCCGTCTGACATTTATCCAAGAACCTACACGCAAAAGCCGCGCCAGTTTTTCAAAACCTTTGAAAAATATACGCCTTACTGAACAATTAAATCATTAAACAAAACATCTTTAGCCTTAACTGGCGCGATTGCTTTATTCACACGATCCAATAATTCCTCTTTAATACGATATACACCTTGACTACCTTCAAGCTCTTCAAGACGTAACTCCCGTAAAAATACCTGAAAGCTATCTACAATACGTGGTTTTAGATTCTCAATATGCGCCTGTTCCTCAATTGTGGAAATTTCCAAAGAAACTTGTAACTTAAGAAACTTTTGCTTTGATCCCGGCGAACGTAAAGTCACTAAAATCTCATCCAACGGCAAAAAGATACTCGGCGCCTCGGCCACTTCAACAGGCGTATCTTCCGCTGCTTCCTCTGTTACTTCATCTCCACCACCAAGTAGCGGGTCCAACATTCCAGATAAAAACAGACCGACACCGGCGCCAATTAGGATCAAGATAGGCAATAAGATAAATAAAACGAGCTTCTTACCACTAACGCGTTTCTTACCACCTTCTTCATCTTCGCCATCTGCGCCTTCGGCTACTCCACCTTCATCAGCCATATTCGCTATCCTTCACCAATAGAAGCTTTCATTTCATGGAACTCATCACAACTTCATACATATATATAATATAGCGCTCAATTGTGTAATAGACCATATTTGTAAATATTCACTATAAATTGCAGAAGTTAGCAGCAGAAATCAATCATTAAGAACTGAATATTCGTAAATATTCGCGCAATACAAAAAATAAACCTCGTTGATTCCAATAAATAATTTCAACCCTCCTCAATTAAACACCTATCATATGGCAAACTTTGCCGCCCAAATGTAAATCCGCCTTACAATTAATTATATTTCGTAGTTTTCGATATATTCCTACGCATAAAACATTAAGAAAACTTACCCACCCAAACAATAAAATATTTATATATCAATAACTTAATAATTTTTGGCACAAGACCTGCTATGTAAAGCGCTGAGAGATGTCGGCCTGAGAAACCGACAAAAATTTGAGAGAGGATAGCGTCATGGAAAACAGCGCTTATATCGCACTATCTAGGCAGAGAAGCCTTCGCAACGAAATGAATATTGTCGCAAACAATATTGCCAATGCGAATACACCTGCTTTTAAACGCGAAGGAATGGTATTTAAAGAATACATTACCAAGCCGCAACATGATCGCCAGCAATTTTCCTTTGTACAAGATGTAGGCTTGGCGCGTGATTTAACCGACGGCCCAATGACAACTACAAACAACCCGTTTGACTTTGCTCTTTCCGGTGATGGTTACTTTGTGGTCGATACACCGATGGGTGAAAGATACACACGTAATGGACGCTTCCAATTAGATGCGACAGGCAATCTTGTAAACAAAGACGGTTACACCATCCAGGGCGACGGCGGCCCAATTAACATCCCGAATGACGGTGGTGAGATTCTAGTGGCGTCAGATGGCACGATCTCCAACGACAATGGTGAAATTGGTAAACTTCGTGTGGTGTCATTCGAAAACCAGTATGAGATGAAAAAATCCGCCGGTGGACTATATGCCACAAGCCAGGATGTTATTGCCTCTGAAGGTTACAATATCACCCAAGGTATGTTGGAAGAATCGAATGTTCAGCCAATCCTGGAAATCACCCGCATGATGCGTGTTCATCGCGAATATGCCTCCATGCAGAAATTCACCCAAGCCGAAGACGACCGCGTGAAAAAAGCGATCGAACGTCTTGGTCAGTTCAGTTAACGCATTAAGCTAGGAGAGAAGCTATGAGATCCTTAAATATCGGCGCAACCGGCATGTTAGCTCAACAGCTTAATGTTGAGGTTATTTCAAACAACATCGCCAACATGAACACAACAGCTTATCAGCGTCGCCGCGCTGAGTTCCAAGACTTGCTGTATCAGAACCAACGTCGTGCGGGTGCAAACTCCTCCGACACAGGTACAATCGTACCGGTTGGTATCCAAGTTGGTTTAGGTGTGAAGACTGCATCAGTTTACCGTATTACTGAAACAGGTAACTTAACGCTCACAGAAAACACCTTGGATTTAGCCATTAATGGTAAAGGATATTTCCAGATTACATTGCCAAGCGGTGAAACAGCATACACACGTGCAGGTTCTTTCCAATTGGATGATCAGGGTAATATTGTGACAACAGATGGCTATACAGTAGAACCAGGAATTACAGTTCCGGCTGACGCAACAGGTATCACAGTGAATTCCAGCGGTGAAGTGCTTGCATCCATCGATGGTCAGGTAACACCAAGTAATTTAGGTCAGTTGAACTTATCAACATTTGCCAATGAGGCGGGCCTTTCTGCAATAGGTGACAATCTATTCCTTGAAACTCCGGCATCCGGTTCACCTGCAAGCTCAACACCGGGTAGTACAGGTTACGGCACAATTGAACAAGGTTTCCTTGAGACATCCAACGTGAATGTGGTGGAAGAAATCACCAACCTGATCACAGCCCAACGTGCCTATGAGATGAACTCCAAGGTAATTGAAACCTCTGATCAGATGATGAGCACTGTATCTCAAATGCGTTAATCGCTAAGAGCATAGCAATTTAATTCGAAGACGATAGAAATCCAATTCGACGAATGAGAAGGAAGAAGACAATGAAAAAGCAAGCAACACATAAAATGATCGCAGCTTTTCTGCTAGGAAGCGCAATGTCCTTTGGGACAATTGCTGCAACCGCAAGCTCTTCCTACGCGAATTCCGAGATCTTCGAAATTGAGGACGCCGTTACTCTGAACCATAATATCCTAGTTGAAGGTGAAAATATTACCCTAGGTGATCTTTTCCAAAATGCAGGAGAAAATGCACATCGTGTAGTTGCAAAAGCACCAGCATTGGGCAAATCCCAAAAACTAACATCATCTTGGTTATGGCGCGTTGCAAATTTCTACAAACTTGATTGGAAACCTTCCTCCACATTGGATGAAGCTATTGTTGAACGCGACTATTTCGAGATGGAACCTAGCCTTCTCACAGATAGTCTTCGTGAGGCAATCATTCAGGAAACGGGCGAGTCTGATTTATTAGAAATTCAACTAAACGGTCGCATCCCTACAGTACGCCTACCAATTGATGCAGATATGTCTGTAGCGATCAAAAACTTCCGTCTTTCCGATAACGAGAGCCGCTTCACTGCCACTTATGTTGTACCCGCAACTGGCAAGGCAATTGTAAAAGGCAAAGTATCTGGAAAAGTCCATAAACTGATGGAAGTAGCCTTACCAAACCGTCGTATCCAAGCTGGTGAGATCATTAAACAGGAAGATTTGGAAGTGATCACAATGCGGTCCCGAAAAGTTTCCCGAAAAGCTGTAGTCGACACACTAAGCTTGGTAGGACAACAAATCCGTCGCACCGTGACACCTGGTCGCCCAATTTTATCTGCGAATTTACAGGCGCCTCAGCTGGTGAAAAAGAAACAAATGGTTTTAGTAACACTTGAATCCATGGGAATGCGTTTAACAGCACAAGGTGTGGCTTTAGAAGATGGCGCACATAAAGAAGTTATCCGCATTCGAAATTCTCATAGCGGTCAAGTACTTGAGGCAATCGTAACTGGCTACAACACGGTGACCGTTCGTGCCCCACTACAATCTGCACAAATGTGATTGAGACCCACAAGATTGTAGTTTGAAAAGAAATTGAGAGAAACTGGAGAGAAGACAATGTTAAACATTACAAAGAATACACAGCTGAGAAGAACAGCTATACGTTTCGCAGCTATCGCCCTTATCGGTACATCATTAACTGCATGTAACACATTGTCTCGCTTATCTAAAATGGGTGAAGAACCAAAACTGAATGAGATCGAAAACCCGACTCATGACCCAAACTATCAACCAGTTTCCATGCCAATGCCTATGCCAACGGCTGCTAAAAACACAGCAAATTCACTATGGCGCCTAGGCAGCAGAGCCTTCTTGAAAGATCTGCGTGCAAACCAGATCGGCGACATTGTAACCGTTGTCATCAGTATTGATGACGAAGCAACAATTGCAAACAGTACGAACCGTACACGTACAACCAGCGAAGATGTTGATATCCCAGGCTTAGCAGGCTTCCAAGGCGCTTTGAACGATGTGCTACCTGAAGCAGTTACAACGGATAACTTCGTTAATTTAGGTTCCTCCTCCACGCAGGGTGGTACCGGTAATATTTCTCGTGAAGAAGATATCACTTTGACTGTTGCTGCTGTTGTGACACAGGTATTACCAAACGGAAACCTTGTCTTACATGGACGTCAGGAAACACGTGTAAATTATGAAGTTCGTGAACTTCAAATCGCCGGTGTTATTCGTCCACAAGATATAACAAACAATAATACTGTGAACTATGAAGATATTGCCGAGGCAAGATTAGCCTATGGCGGACGTGGCCACATCTCTGATGTACAGCAACCACGTTATGGTTCGCAGCTCATCGATATCATCTTACCGTTCTAAGGATGATTTTCATAACAAGCTAACAAGTTACCGAGATTACGCCCGCACTCTCCTCTCTCACTCTTCTCTCTCAGCGTGCGTAATTTCATCTCAACGGGCCGGCCTCTCAAGCTGGCCCGTTCTAGCTTTTAGACTTCATGATTTTTTTAGGAATGTTTTTCGAACCATCCCACTTGAAAAATCATAAAAGATTATTTTTTATATAATTGACTTTCAGCCATCTTGTTTTAGTGTGCTGACATAATTAACGAGTTTTATCAGGGCCAACAGGGAAAGATGTGTATCCTCCTATAAACCTTGAACAACACAAACCAAATGAGGACAAAAAATGTTTACTTCTATGCTAGACAAAATGGTAAATGTTGAAACAGCTGACGCACATTGCGACATTCCATGCAAAATCTATGATCCGCATACAGCAATCGTAGCTGCTCTTTCCGTTGTTCGCATGATGGATATCATTGCTGAAAACAAAGACAAAGAAATGACAGCTGAAACCATCAACACACTTTCCCGTTGTGTTGCGATGAAAGAAGCTGAAGCAGCAAAAGTTAAAGAAGAAATCCGTGTGATTTGGGGTGACTACATCAAAGCACCACAAATCGAAAAACACCCAAATGTACACGAAGTTGCACATAGCATCATGTTGAAAGCATCTGCTTGCAAAACAGGTATTGATCGCGCTGCGGGTGAAGAATTGGTTGAATTGGTAAATCAATTCGCTGAAATCTTCTGGAGCACAAAAGACGTGCAAACAACACGTAAAACAAGCCCATTCCCACCAAGCATGGAAATGGTTTACCCAGTATTGTAATTTTGAATACTGGTTGAACAAACATGTTCGGTTGGCGACTACTTAAGATCAATGGTCACAGTATGTCGCCCAGTTTAGAAAACGGCGATTATGCGATTATGCGTGTCGCCGTTTTTCCTTCGCGCCTTCATGCAAAACTAAAAGAAGGCGATATTGTTTTCTTCAAACGAAGAGATGAAAACGCAATGGTCAAGCGTCTGACCAAAAAGCAACCAAATGGTGATTTTAATATAATGGGTGACGGGCCTTTATCTGCCCCTAGTATTGATCTTGGTTTACTTTCACCTAAAGATATTAAAGGAAAGCTTTTCTTTCGTATACACGAATCCAAAATTTCAAAACTGAAATAGCTACTCTTCCAATTCCAATAATCTCGGCCCAGGCCCATCACGACCAAGCTTGTCATCTGGATTCAACATCCAACAATCTGTTAGGGACAAGCATCCGCATCCAATGCACCCTTATAGTAGATTTCGTAAATTGATTAATTGGTCAATCCTTGCGTCCAAATCCGCCTGCCAGTTCTTGGATAATCGTTGCCAATGACGTTTATTCACCTTCTCACCATCAGGGACCGAATTCAAAGCTTCCTTGATTTCCTTTAAAGGAATCCCTGTTTTCTGAGCGACCTTAATAATGGATAGCTTCCTCAAAACATCTGACGTATAACGCCGATGGTTTGCTTTAGTACGAAGTGATTTAATAAGTCCCTTCTCTTCATAAAAATGAATCGTAGAAATTGGAACACCGGCACGCCGGGAAACTTCCCCGACCGAAAATTCAATAATTTTCCTCATTTTCACTCTTGACCTCAAGTAAGGTTGAGGTTTTAGCGTCGCATCAGTTTTCAACAAAGTCAAAAAGATCCTGCACCGACTTACGATATTAAAAGAGAAACATAATGCCTGATATTATACCTGCCTATCTAGTTGCGGGATCACCGATACCAAAATCAATTGATGCCTATCAAAGGGCCATCGATGAATTGCTAATCAAGCATAATGCTGAAATTATTGTACCAGACCGCCACATGCTTGAAATCTTCCATCATGAAGGTAAATGGGACACAAGCACCAATCTCACCATCATTAAATTCCCCTCCCTAGAACAACTGAAAGATTTCTGGCATTCAGAACCTAACGCGTTTGCCTTGATATTGTTCAACCTCACCCATCCAAACCTATGGAAAATTTTAGCACCGAGGCCGATAAACGAACCAGACAGAAAATAAAAAAGCCGCTGAAACTTCTCAGCGGCTTTTCAATTCTGTGCTCACAAACAACTTAGTCGTCGCGACGCGTTAATTCACTTTTTTCGTGACGCTCTTGCGCTTCGAGACTTAATGTTGCGATTGGACGAGCTTCCAAACGCTTCAATGCGATTGGTTCGCCTGTATCTTCACAATATCCATAAGATCCATCCGCGACACGTTCTAATGCAGCATCAATCTTTGAGATCAATTTCCGTTCGCGATCACGTGTACGCAATTCCAAAGAACGATCTGTTTCCATACTGGCACGATCAGTCAAATCAGGTTGTGCAAGATTTTCTTGCTGCATGCTTTGCAATGTTTCACTAGATTCAGTTAACAACTCATTTCGCCATGCTAAAAGCTTCTGGCGAAAATATTCAAGTTGCACAGGATTCATAAATTCTTCATCGTCACTAGGACGGTAATCATGCGGTAGTATTGTAGAGGTTACACTACCAGCTGTTGCACCCTTTAATTCTGGGTCCTTTGTTTCCGCTTCAGAGTTCAGCGACATCTTACTCTCCCTTACGGTCTACCCCGGAACCGCCTAAAATCAGCACATGCCAATTCAGGACAAGATCCAAATCAATATCCTTAAGGGCGAATAAAATGGTAATGACGTTCGCATGAATAGCCAAGATTGTAACCCGCCCTTAACTTTGCAATTTTTTCTGTTTTTGTAAGACTTACCTCCTCTCACAAAAACTCAAACCGCAATGACACCCCTCGTCATTGGAGGGGTATATAGGACCTTGGACAGGAAAGAACAAGCCATTTTTTATAAAAACAGCTAAATCATTGTAAATTTTCTTTAAAAATCACGTTTTTCTACTTGCGACCACGATTATGTTTCGCTAATTCGACAGCAGTACGAAGTTCAACATCGTCTAAAATACTTTCGAGTCGTGGATCATTCGTATTTTCTTTGCGCTTCGCAATATCATTTGCAATTTGCTGCAGCTTCTCTGGTGGGACTTGCCCCATCAATAAAGCATGACGAATACCATCTAATTGATCCAACAAATTCTCAGCCCAGTCAATCGCTTGACGCTTCGGTGACTTGCCAGAAGTCGCGTCGTCAACAGATTGAACCGCTAACAAAGCATCAAGTGAAGAAACAGGTGCAACAGAATCTACAGAAGCAGCAGAAGCTGTTTCATCAGCACCACTGGTTTCATTTAAGGCAGAAGCAAAACCACCACCAGCAGACTGTGTCTTACCAGTTTTCTTCGTTGAAGATGTTGCCCGTGGACCTGAAGGTCCTGAAACACGAATACTCATAAACTTCTAATTCTTTGCTAATTTCAAACTGTTAACTTCTATCTATATTTATAAGGCTGATTCAGCCCCCATCAAGAAAGAAGTACTTTTATTACCTATAGTATATACATGCTTCCACTTTCTTGCACATATTTTTCTCCCCCCTCTATCTTTTTTACACCCCCTCAAAAATTGGCACGGTTATCGCATAGAAAACAGCGAGAAGAGAACTAATGGTTAAATGAATAACGGTTTTCCACCGTTTTACCGGAAGATTAGAGAGAATGACTGATATTTCGCAGGAAAGTTTTGCCGCTACCAAATTCAACTTCGCAAAAGTGAAGGAATTAGGTAAGAAATTTGACAAGAAAATGTTTGCAGATGCGTTTCACACCGCCTTGCGCGCATTTGCTCTTGTGATCGCACTCGGCATTATTGGTGGTGTTCTCATTAAAGAAAGCCAGGCTCAATCTCGCATCAAAGATATTGTTGATGTAGAAGGTGTTCGTGACAACATGCTCGTAGGCTATGGCTTGGTAGTTGGTCTAAACGGTACAGGCGATGGTCTAAATTCGGCTCTTTTCACCAAAGAAAGTTTAGTAGGTATGTTAGAGCGCCTCGGTGTGAATGCACGTGATGGCAGCTTGAACACGGCAAATGTTGCCGCTGTAATGGTAACAGCCACTCTTCCACCATTCGCCCGTCAAGGTAGCCGTATTGACGTTCAGGTTTCTGCACTTGGCGATGCAAGCAGTCTTCTAGGTGGTACTCTTTTAGTAACACCATTACTTGCAGCTGATGGTGAGGTATATGCCGTATCGCAAGGCACATTAGCAATTGGTGGCTTTCAAGCAGGTGGTGATGCAGAGACAATTGTTAAAGGTGTTCCAACAAGTGGTCGCATTGCGAATGGCGCCATTGTAGAACAAGAAATCCCGTTCGCTTTAAATTCTTTAACTGAATTTCATTTAAGTTTGCGCAATCCGGATTTCACAACTGCACGCCGTATCAGCCGCGCGATCAATGCCTTCATTGGCTTAGATACAACACGCGTAACAGACCCTGGCACTGTAATGGTGAATGTTCCTGATATCTATCAAGATAATCTTGTCGATTTAGTAACAGATATAGAACAGTTACGTGTTGAACCCGATCAAATCGCAAAAATCATCATTGACGAACAATCTGGTGTGATTGTGATGGGAGAAAATGTACGCATTAACACAGTTGCAATCGCGCAAGGCAACCTAACAATTCGTATTAGTGAAACCGCGCAGGTTTCCCAACCAACCCCATTCAGTAATACAGGTACAACAGTTGAAGTGCCCCGTACGGAAATCGAAGTAGATGAAGGTGCGGAGAACCAGTTAGGTGTCGTAAATACCGGTGTAAGCATTCAAGATTTAGTAAATGGCTTAAACTCATTGGGTGTAGGTCCACGTGACATGATCACAATCCTTCAGGCAGTTAAAGCTGCCGGCGCCCTGAACGCAGATATCGAAGTGATGTAAGGAGACGAATGATGATGGACTCATATGTATCCCAAGCTTTCGATGTTGCACAAAGCCAATCTAGCAAAGCACCTAATTTGAACCCGGCGGGGAAAACAAACGAGCAGATCCGCGCCGCAGCAGAAGACTTTGAAGCAGTTTTCTTAACCCAGATGGTAGAACAGATGTTCTCCGGTGTATCTACTGACGGCATGTTCGGCGGTGGTCAGGGAGAGAAAATCTTCCGCTCTATGATGGCGCAAGAATACGGCAAAGTCATGGCCTCTAATGGTGGGGTCGGAATTGCGGACGAAGTCGCGCGCGAAATGCTCAAAATGCAGGAGGCAAGATCATGAATTTAAATGAGAAAGCTAATCAACTATTTACACTTTTAACTGAATTGACTGAGGTTCTGGAACAGGAGAACTTGTTACTTGACCAACCAAATTCAAAAGAATTGGGACCGATCGTAACACGCAAGCAGGAGTTGCTTGCAGATTATGAACATGAATTGGGTCAGTTAGCTGTTACGCCACATTTCTTTCAAACCCTAAATGAAGAAATGAAGGGTAAATTACGTGCATTAAGTAAACGTTATCAAGATGCAGCCTTAACGAATGAGCGTAAATTACGTTTGGCGACACGTTCTAGTCAAATGATCGCAGATCGCATCAAAGATGAAGCGCGTAAAGCAGCTGGCACTCAAGTTCGTGGATACGGTCAGACTGGTGGTTATGCGCAAAATGGTGCAGCACCCCGTGCAGCCCCAATCGCAATTAACCAAACGCTGTAAAAGATTATGCCGCCTGTTTCTTATGCAGGCACGGGAAGAATGCAGGTAATCACCTGGGAGAATTGTTATGTCATTGGTAAGTGCTTTAAATATCGCGGTTAGTTCTGTTAATAGTATTAACACAGCAATCGCCACTGTTTCTGACAACGTTGCAAACGCGGAAAACGAAGATTACAACGCCCGAGAGGCCAATTTTGCCAATGTACAAACAGGTGGTGTACGTATCTCTGACATTACCCGGAAGGTAAATGAAGGTCTTTTTGATGACCTTTCTGCTTCCATCTCCAACACTGCGCAAAACGAAGTCTTACAAAATTATTATGAACGTATTGAAGATCTCCTTGGTGTAACGGGTTCTGAAACCCCTCTCATTGACTATGTAGAAAATCTGAATACAGCATGGAAAGCGTTTGAAGCAGCACCAGAAAGTGACGCGGCGGAAAGACAAGTTATCCTCGCAGCGGAAAACCTCACCCGTGAGATTGGTCGTATTTCCACAGCTCTGGATACTGTTGAGCAGTCTTTGCGAGCGGATATCAATGCGACCGTAGATACCTTAAATGATACTTTGGCAGAAATTGATCGTCTGAACGATGCAATCGTTCGAGACAAAGCAAAAGGCCTTCCTGTTTCACATTTAGAAAACTTACGAGATGAGCAACTCTTGGACCTATCCGAGATCATGACTATTGACTATATTCGTAATGAAGATGGTTCTATGTCTGTATTTGCAACCTCCGGTATGGCTCTTACAGTTGCTAACGCTTCTACCTTCACATGGGATGAAGATACCCACTCCCTTACTAAATCCGGTAGTACTAGCACCGACCTGGTGGTCGATGGTCGTTTATCCGATGGTAAATTGCGTGCCTTGATTGAAATGGGACGTACAGATGATGCCGCCGTGAACAATGCCGATGGCATCTTCAACCCAGTTGAAAAATTACGCAATCAACTGGATGAATTTGCTTTTGCGCTCGTAGATGATTCTGCGGCACGAACAAAGGGTAACGTATTTGTTGAAAACCAATCCGATCTGACAAGTTTGACTGGCATTACTGCAGGTCAAACCATAACGATTAATGCTGGTGGCCAAGCTGCCGCGTCAACAATTACAATCACCGCTGGTATGTCCACATCAGCTCTTGTTACAGCCATAAACGCCGTTGCCAACGTAGAAGCGCGCGTTGATGCACACGGACATTTACAGATCCTTACATCTACAGAAGGTTTCGTTTTAGGCGGCACAGCTTTGACTGGTTTGGGTTTAACAGCTGGTACCTACAATCCGGATGAACCGCCATCTTTAAACTACGCATATGCAGAAGAATATTCTCAAGGCACAGCAAATATTGGTGGCAACGCAGATTTGACCACGCTTGCTGGCGTAACTGCCGGTAACACCTTCACCGTTTCTGTCGGAGGTGCTGCTCCGACAACAATTACGATTGGTGCATCCCCATATAGTACATCTGATTTATTAGCAGATTTAAACGCGATTGAAGGTGTAAGAGCCTATACTACAGATGATGGTTTCTTAAACATTTCCACTGTTGAAGGCGATTTGGTCATTCAAGAAACAGCCGGTACCCCTCTTTCGGGTGCCAACAGCCTTGGCCTATCTTTCAACGGTAGTAATGCCGCTGTAACAGGCGCAGCTAACACCGGAGAACTAAAAACGGGCTTTTTCGAAGTTGTTTCCGGGACTCCAAATGAAAATGCTAGCCGCATTAATATTCGCGTAAATGATGTTTTGTCTGATGGCAGCTCTTCTCTTAAAGATGGGTCTGGTTCGGTGATGGTAGAATCTCTATCATCTTCCAACCGTGATGCCTCTGGTTCAGGTTTAACTCTGACGGATGAGTCCTATACAGGGCTTGTAAGCGGTTTAATCAGTGATATTACCACCCGCTCTCAACGCTATGACGGTCTATTTAAACAAGATCAATCTGTAATGAATAATCTCAATACAAAATTGCGAAATGAAGTTGGGGTTGATATCGATGAAGAAATGGCATTACTGACTGTCTTACAAAATAGCTATGCAGCATCCGCACGTGTAATTTCCACCGTAAATGAGATGTTCCAATCCCTTGAACAAGCGGTTCGTTAATGACTGAGAATAAGCCTCTTAAGGTTGGTGTTATTGGCCTTGGCGTAGGAGAACAGCATGTAAAAAGTTACAATGCTGTTCCTGATGTTGAGGTTACCTCTATCTGTGACATCAACCTTGATCACGCCAAAGAAGTAGGGGCAAGACGCAAGGTGTCAGACTGCCATACTGACCCGAAGAAAATCATCGAAGATCCGGATATCGACGTTATTTCCATTTGTAGCTATGACAATTTCCATGCAGATCAAGCAGTTGCCGCCTTCCAAAACGGCAAACATGTTTTCGTCGAGAAACCGATAGCCTTACACAAATCCGATTTGGAACGTGTCATTCGCGCGCAACAAGATAGTGGAAAAAAAATTTCTTCAAATCTGATCTTACGTGAAAGCCCACGTTTCAAAGAAATTCGTCAGATGGTTCAAAACGATGAATTCGGCGACATTTATTATATGGAAGGTGATTATATTCATCAGATACTATGGAAAATTACCGAAGGTTGGCGTGGGGCAATGGACTTTTATTGTATCACTTATGGCGGCGGCATCCATCTCATCGATTTAATGCGGTGGATTATTGGAAAAAAAGTGACTGAAGTGACAGGTATGGGTGTCAAGAAAGCAACAGATGGCAGCCAATTTCTTTATCCAGACATAATTACCAATCTATTACGATTTGAAGATGAGGTTTTGGCGAAAACAACAACGATGTTTATGCCACAACGACATAAATTCCATTCCTTAAATATTTACGGGTCAAAATTGAGCTTCGAAAACGGAAAACCGCATGGTCGACTTTTCAGTGGTGATGAGGAAAAAGACGAAAAACCTTGCACGACACCCTATCCAGCGATGGCTAAAGGAGACCTTCTTCCAGACTTCATTGAAGCTATTCGTAAAGGCGAAGAACCAAATGTTGGTGCAAAAGATGTTTATTCTGTAATGGATATCTGTTTCGCTTGCTGGGAATCTGTTAAGGAGAAAAAAACAATACCAGTAAGCTATAGTTTTCAAGCGGAATAAAGGAAATCGGATATGGCTGATCCAATACCATTTGGCAAACCACAAATAAGTGATGCTGAGAAACAGGCAGTATTAGATGTACTAGATAGCGGTATGCTGGTGCATGGTAAAAAAACGCCTGAATTTGAAGAGGCATTCGCTAAAAGAGTAGGTACAAAACATGCAGTATCTGTCGCCTCCTGTACTGCTGGTCTCCACATGGTTCTCTTTGTTAAGAATATTGGTGAAGGAGATACCGTTGCTCTGCCTGCGATGACGCATACTGCAACAGCCCATGTAGTTGAATTACAAGGTGCAAAACCTATCTTCGTTGATATTAGTCCTAATACCGGAAATATGTGCCCCGGTGCACTTGATAGAATTGAAGAAAACCTTTCCGTAATTATGCCTGTGCATTATCTTGGTCTTCCCTGCAATATGCGGCGAATTAAACAAACAGCGGAACGCCATGGTGCCTTTATTCTGGAAGATTGCGCCGTGTCTCTTGACGCTGAATTTGATGGTAAAAAAGTCGGTAATCATGGCTTAGCAGGTGCATTTTCGTTTTATCCGGTAAAGCATATGACATCCATCGAAGGTGGCATGGTCACCACAAATGACGACGAACTTGCAGATCAATTACGTAAACGCCGTGCCTTTGGATATAACAAGGCACTTGGAGAAAGATCAAAACCAGGCCTCTATGATGTGAACCAGTTAGGCTTCAATTACCGCATGAGTGACGTAGAAGCAGCCGTCGGTGTAGAGCAATTAAAGCGACTAGATGGTTTTCAAAAAGTCCGTGCTGAAAACTATCGCCGATTAGTAGAATTATTAAAAGATGTCGATGAAGTATCCTTACTCCCTCCACCAGAAGGATATGGCCCAAACAGTCACTATTGTCTGAATACAATTTTACCTAAAGATGGCTCCATTGATCGCGCAAAAGTAATGGATAGTTTAAAAGAAAGTGGTATCGGTTTCTCAGTCCATTATCCAGGCCCAGTCCCACTTTTTGAGTATTATGCAGAAAAATATGGATACAAACAGGGACAGTTCCCGAATGCGGAATGGATTTCTGCACAAACTTTATCCTTGCCAGTTGGCCCTCATTTGCCTGAAGATGGGCCAGAAAGAATTGCAGAAGCATTTAAACAAGCCCTTGTGGTTTCAAAGGCATAACCAAGAAGAATTCGAGGTATATCATGTCACATATTCCCTATGAAACACTACGCCCACTCTTAAAAGACCAGCGTATTCTTTTAATTGGTGGCGCTGGATTTATCGGCCATAATTTAGCACTCGAACTCGCAGATATGGGTTCAAAAGTAATGATTGCTGATAATCTGATGATCAATAGTTTGATCGAAAATACATTTGAATCTGAGAAAGACAAAGTCCAGCGCATGGCCTATCAAGGCTTCTTATTGGAACGGTTTCATTTGTTACGCAAATCAGGTGTTGAATTAAAGAATTGTGACGCCCGTCATTTAGCAGATCTTGGCCGTATTTTTGAAGAATTTGAACCAACCAAGGTTGTTCATCTTTCTGCCATCGCCAGCGCTGTTGATGCAAAAGCGGAACCTGGACTTTGTTTTGATTTACAATTGATCACCTTGCGGAATACCTTGGAATTAATTCGTCCTAGAACAGATAAAATCAATCAAGTTATGTTTATGTCTTCCAGTACAGTTTACGGAGATTTTGAAGGTGACAGCGTTGATGAGACAACCTTCCCACGCCCCGAAGGCATCTATGCCAATGCCAAATTCATGGGGGAACGTTTGATTCGTACATATCGTACACAATATGGTTTAGGCACGACGGTTATCCGACCAAGTGCCCTATATGGCGAACGTTGTATTTCACGTCGTGTAAGCCAGATGTTTATTGAAAATGCTCTAACTGGCAAGCCACTTCTGTTGGAAGGTGGTGGTGATGGCAAACTAGACTTCACTTATATCAAAGACTTGGTACAAGGACAGGTGCGTGCATTGGCCCTTCATAAATCACCAGAAGATAGCAACACATTTAATTTGACCTTCGGAAATGCGCGCACAATCGCTGATTTGGCGGCTGTCGTTAAATCCGTTGTACCGGATGCTATTTTGGAAGAACGCCCACGCGCCGTTGATAAACCAATTCGCGGAACCCTTTCTACAGATCGGGCAAAGACTATTCTTGGCTTCCAGCCTGAATGGACTTTGGAGACAGGCTATAAAGATTATTGCCAATGGTATGTAGATGCTTGGGAAAAAGCCAAACGCAAGAGTAATGAAGATTACTAAGGTTGGTTGAGATGTCTACACGTGGCAAAGGGGCATTGCTTCTGCTGGCGCGACTGGATTCCAATCGTTTGCCTCAAAAGCAACTCAAAAAACTTAACCAAGAATTCACAGTCCTAAGCTTGCTTGTAAAGCGACTTGAACGTTGTAAGGTGATGTCTGATATGATCATCACCACAACAAACCGTGAGGTCGATCAACCACTTGTCGACTTTGCAATAAAAAACGGACTTCCTGTATTTCGTGGCGATGTGAATAATGTTGCAGGACGTTGTTTGGACGCTATGAAAGCGCATGATTTAAACTGGTTTATTCGAATTTGTGCTGATAGCCCGCTAATGGACCCGAAAGTCGTAGATTTGGTCGCGACAGAATTTCTGCAAAATAACAGTGATCTCACAAGTAATGTTTTTGTATCACGTGATTTTCCTTATGGCTGTAGTGTTGAAATAGTAACAAGAGAAGCGATGCAAAAAATATGTGATTTAGCAGATGATCCTTATTATCAAGAGCATGTCACAGCCTATGCATATAAAAATCCAGATCAATTTGATATCAAACCAGTTCGTGCAAAGGAAAATTATTCCAATGATGTGCAAGCTATAACTGTAGATACCGCTGAAGACTTAGATAAGGCAATTTGGATGGTTCAACAATTAGATGATCCTGTATATGCTGATTTAAAAGATATCGTTCCATTGGCAGAGGTCTGGCAACGGAACCACCCCGCCCCTAAATAGGTAAAGTGATGGATTATAAAGTTAAATCCCCTCCCCGAATGTTCACGGTAAAAGATGTAAGGCTCTCACATGTTGCCGATGTTCAGTTGCAAGCTGATGAATTAATTACATTTCAATCCTCAACAGGCAAAGAGATAGATATCACTGCAAAAGATTGGGGATATTATCTTACGGGTTCCACAAATGGCAGAATGCAAAAGGCGGGGTATAGAACTGTGCTTTGCCGTAATCCAGATAAGCTCATCTATATTCTGGCTTATGAAATAGAAAAGAAAAACGAGTTTGATGCCTATACAAGATCCCAGAATATGGAAGTTATCGCCTATCTCGACGAAGATGAAATCAAGCTCAAATAATAACCTATTAATAGGATCAGGAAAAACGTTGAATGTATAGTATCGAAGATTTGCAAGAAGGACCACCAACTTTCCCAACCCGCATGGCCAACGAAATATTTCAAGCATGGCTCAATTTTGCACCGAACAAGAAGATCCCTGCACGCAATGATATTGATCCACTATCAATTCCCAAAAAATATATATCCAATGTTTGGATATATGAATATGTATCAGAATTAGATACTTACCGACAAACCTTAGCAGGGCAAAATATCAAAGAGGCCTGGCAAGAGACCAAAAAAAGCCCTCTTATCGGTGAATTCATGGAACAAGAATCCGTTGACAGCGTCATGTCACGTTGGAAGTTTATCCGCGAAACACCTGCTGTAGCCTATTATAGTATTACCACTGATGATGAATTCAAATACACAGAACGTATTTATCTTCCGATGAATGACAAATATGGTCAGGTGAATTACATCTTTGGATGCAGTATCTATGAGAGATTGCGCGGTATTGACGCTGCTCTTCCACCTCAAGGGAAAAAAAACGCGCTACTTTTCAAGATTGGCTAACTCTTATTAGTCCAATGCCAAGTTTGACGTCTATAAATCTCTTGAAAACCCAGTTTTTGATAAAATTTTTGAGATTTTAAATTTGCTGCTTGTGTCCCTAAACGCAAAAAAGCAGCTTTTCCCGCATAATGGTTTTCCATTGCCTGCACCAAAGCTTTCCCCACACCCCGCCTTTGTAAATTTGGAAGAACACCTATCAAATCGATACTTGCGACCTTGTCACGCAACATACATGAGTTGAATCCTAAAATTTTTCCGGCCTCTTTATACAAAAATACAATATCTGCACGGCCAGAGACAGCGTTATACATCCATTGAGACTTAATTGCGTCTGCAATTTTGTTATCTATCGCTTTATCAATATGATAGCGATCATCTGAAAAACACTTGCCGGCTATCTCTGCAACACTGCTCGCATCATCGATATTTGCAATTTGTATATGATCTGGCCATTTTGTTTCTGGATTGATTTTTCTTTCTAATGTGGTGAGCATCTCAACTGAGTAAAAACCCGCTTGTTCCAGAAAAGATAAATCCTCCTCTGATCCATTTTCACGATAACTGATTATTGTAACATTCTGTTTTTGAGCTAAGTGAACGACTTCACGTGCACATGAAATATCATTCAAACGCCAGACCGGTTTGCCAAATATTTCAGTTTCAAATGTTAATGGCGTATAACTGGTTTCAGTCACTTGATTTGACCTTTAAAAACCCTCGTAACGTATATTTGCCGCTAGGTTCAACCAAACGTTCCAAGGTCATAACCTCATAACCTGATTTGTTTGCAAGTAAGCTATATGATGTGAAAGAAAATGCACAATAATGTTCAACTAAAAACTCTTCACGTGTTACGTTATCTTTATCGTGAATCGCAGCCTCACCATCTGGTAATTCAACATAAACAACGCCGTTTTCGACTAAGTTACTTTGCACCTTTCTTAGCATTGCGACCATATCAGGTACATGTTCCAACACCTTGTTAAGCGTTATAAGTGCATATTTTCCATCAACATTATCTGTCAAAAAATTCGCAGCAACCGACTTAACATGAGCATTTTTGGCCGCATGTTCTGCTGCTTTCGGATCTGGGTCTAATGCAGTTACATCCCATCCATTTTCTTTCATAACCGCAGGAAACACAGCTAATCCAGCACCAATATCTAAAACCGTCTTTGGTAATAAAGAATTCGTTTGCCAATAATCATTAATAAATCCTACGCGTCCACGGTTATCAGACTCAGCAGAAGGCAAAGCCATTATTCTATCAAATGTCGACTTAACCTTATCTGCATATGTGCTATCCCAATACCCACCTTCATAAAGGGAAGATAAATCAATGTCCCCTCCATAACGATTTTCAAAATGTCCACAAAATTTACATTCAAATAAACTTCTCTGATATTCTTTAAATCCATAATTAGCTTCAATATCTGGCTTATGGGTAAAGAATGCGTGGAATTTCCAATCGGATTGATTACACACGGCACAGGGCTGTTGAGTATCTTTCATCTGAACTTACATACTCCACTTACAAAAATTATTTATCACGTTGTCGAAGTAAATAACTACATTTGAAGACAACATACTAAACTTAATTTCGATAACGTAATTAGTCTTCCAGTGTTAAAACATGCGAATAGAATTTTTGAATGCAACGATCCTTCAAAACCGCAGGCATAAAGGAATAATGTCGGCCAATATATCGTTGCGGTTGGCTAATAAATTGATCAAAACTTTCCAACATGTTTAATGCCGAAAGCACCATATCAATGCAAATATCGCAATAAGCTTTACGTAATTCAAAAAACTTCATACCGGGCTTAATAGGGATCGGCATTTTCATCACAACGCCCCCCTGATCCGGTATAGCATGGGCCCGTAAAAGTGAGGCCATTAAGCCATCAAAATCACCATGATAAATCGCCCAGAGATGCGTATCCAACCCCCGATACTGTTCAGGATCCGCACCGTGTAGTGTAACAAAGCGATCAGGTTTAATACCCAGCAGTTCTTCGCGAATAACACCGGTTCCAAATGCGATCAACGCATCTGGCTCAAAGTCTTTTATCGCTTTAACGCATTCCGCCGAATTCACATCACGATACGTGTGCGTTGGTGCTATGTCTTTAAGGCTGGGTTCTTTTCCATCAAAGTAAATATCAATCTCATACTCATCTCTAAAACCGTCTACTTCATGACGCGTTTCAAAGCTTGCTGAAATCTCACGTTTTTCTTCAAATATTTGTATATTGGGATAATGGGCCTGTAACGCTTTCGCAAAGGCCTTCAAAAAAGGCATATCTGACGTGAGCAGTGCAATTTTCAAATTTGAAGTCATTGATCCCAATCCCATTCTTGAACCAAGAAATCAGGCAAAATCCAACGCCCACCTTCTTGTTTCCAAATATCCTTGTTACGAAAGCTTTCTGCAACTTCCATAAACCAGCTTACCGGTAGCTTTTGAAACTCACAAAAAGCTTCGATATCCCCATCTGGCCGCTGCAGCCCCATTTTTGTAACGGTTTTGATAGCTTCATTCCGTGTCGTCATTCCATATCGAATTTGAACTGAAAGATTGTCAAAAGCACGTGTTATTCCAAACTTATACCATTTCAGGAAATGATGCAGGGAAATAAATTTACAATCAATATCTGCGAAATCCCAAGTCCCTGTCTTCAAGTCTTCTTTAGCATATTTAAATCCATATTTTTTGGCGATTTCTGTATTTTCAAAACTATTCCATTTGAAAAACGATCCCAAAAACACAGAACGCACCTCAAAATTAGGGTTTTGAGGAAATGCATAAGCAGATAAATCTTTCTCTGTTAATCCTTCTAAACCTATCCAATCAAAGGCTTGCGTTGATTGCAAACAACCATGTTTGGCCAACCAGTTAGCGTCTAGATTCGTGGACAATCTTTCCCATTCATTTCCACCATATTCAAGTTGTGAGTTTTCCCCCCATACGATTAGTGGAATCTGTAATTGTACTGCCAGACGAATAGGAATGGAAAAAAGCGCCATATGCATTGGCAACCCTGTCGCTCCAAGCTTTTCATATGCTGCTTTCATAAAGCGGCGTTCTACATCTGGGTTAATAGTGTAATCAATATGATCCACACCCAATTTTTGGATCATCCGATCGACATTTTCCTGACCTATTTCTGTTCTTGCTGGCGTACGCCAAGTTACCGCCAAAACATTAAGTCCGTAACTCTGTGCTTTAATGATTTGATACCAACTATCTTTGCCCCCGCTGACAGGGACAATACAATCATATCCGTTGGAACGGGATTTTGCATCTGCAACTAACCCCTCAAAACTCTGTGCACGATCATCCCAGTCAATTTTATTCTCTTTATCACGATGACCGTGACAGGCCGTACAAACCCCGTTGTCATCTAATTCAATACCCGGGCGGGTATCTGGCAAAATACATTCAACGCAATATTTCATAAGCCTATCCTTTAAGGCTGAAAAGCCATATGGCTATCCATAAATAGTTTCGCAGAAATAACTGAGAATAAAAACTTACTTTCGCTATTCAATTCTACAGAAGAATTTAAAAGTTCTTCTACCTTGTCTTTTTGAATAATATCATAGACTAAGCTGTCGTCTAGTATGGCTTCTTGGACCGCGTCGTCATTAAAATCTATAAAACTTGTAACAGGCGCATTAATTCCCTGCTTACGTGGATTAGTCAGAATAGAATTTGGTGCGATTCCCTTCCCTGCACGACGCAGCAAATATTTAGGTAGACTATTCCCAAATAAATGCTCACTAGGAACAGTCGATACAAATTCAACTAATTCGCTATCGAGATAAACTGCGCGGTTTTCTACAGAATAAGCCATGGCAGACAAATCATCTTCATGCAACATGACAGGTACAGTTTCATGTAACAACTCATTTAGCATTCGGTTACGTAAAATCGGCTCACAAAATACCTTTTCATGATGTTGCTCTTCAAAGGGCTCCTTTAAGAAAGAGGAAAATTTATCCGCCCCTAAAAAAATATGATCCCGCTTTGTTGGCTGTTTTATAAAAGCTTCTGGATCTTGTAAAAAAGGGTTTCTGACGAATTTTCCATAACTCTCCTGCCATCCTTCAACCAGCTTAGGAAAATCTGTACGATCTTTCATTTCAGCTAACCAAAAGAGATAATGATCATAATAACCGCTAAAAATCTCGTCAGCACCAGTTCCACCAAGTGAAACTTTAAAGCCAGCTTTATGAATATGTTCACTGACTAAAGCATGAAGATAATATGAGATTGTCATCATGGGTTTGCCAAAATAGTCAACTAAGCCATAAAGGCGTTCAAGGAAGTTTTCCTTAGGTATTTTTATAATTTCATGAGCGCATCCATGATATTTAATCGCTTCAAGAATACTCGCTGTCTCGTCATAACGTGGGTCGTCTTCAACAACAGAGAAAGTTGTAATTTCTTGCTCTAATTCCTGAACAGCCATCCCTAATGCCACATTCGAATCTATGCCGCCACTTAACCGCAAGGCGACAGGTACGTCTGCGCGTAATCTTAATTCTACTGCTCGGCGTACTTTACTAAATGTTTCCTCCAAAGCCTCTTCTTGCGTCATAGGAACTGGATTATATCCCACGGACCAAAATGGCTTCGGACTTGGCATAGATGGCGTCTCCAACACAGCTATATGCCCTGCAGGAAACGCCTTGATACCATGAAAATATTCATCTTCAGATGGGAATAGAGACTTATAACCATTGACTAGAAATCTACGCAGATGTTCCACATTCACATCTGCTTTTTTTCCTGACAATCCCATCAGAAAACGCACTTCTGATCCGAAATAGAGACAGTTATCTGCCCACCAAAGATAAAGAGGTTTTTCTCCAAATCGATCTCGACTTAGTACTAACCGCCCTTGATTGCTATCATAAAGAGCAATGGCCCACATGCCTTCTAGATGAGTAACAAAATCAGCCCCCCATTGGCGATAAGCTTCAAGCACAACTTCAGTGTCACCAGCTGTTTGAAAATTATGCCCAAGAGCTTCTAATTCTTTTCTTAACTCGAAATGATTATAAATTTCACCATTGAAAATTAGAGACAGGTTATTTCTAATAAATGGTTGATTTGAACGTTCCGCAAGGTCAACTATCGACAAACGAGAATGAAGGAAATTGATATGGTTACCCGCAGCAGTATCTGAAGACCAATGCCCTTCGCCATCGGGACCACGTAGTGCCATTAACTTATGACAAGACGTAATCCTATCAGGCGAAATTTGTGTTGGTCCAAATGCCCCTGCGATCCCACACATAAATTATCCTTTCAGCATTTCAGGTTTCAGTACCTGTCCAGCTTTCACAGCTATATCCAGCTGACGTCCAACGACTTCCGGTTTTGCAGATGCCGGAAAACCTGTAGACGGGCGCGCATAATGAATATCTTCATTCTTCAGGATATGCCCTATAGGTAAATCTGTTGCTGCAATTAATCCTTTACGGATAACAGGCACCATTTCTCTCTCACATGCTTGTGGTTGTTTGTCATATACACCTCGCATTTGTGCAATTCTTGGTAACATTTCCGCATAATAAGCCATGTCATCCGGGTCAGCTGATAATGCATGATCATGAAAGTCCTGGTTTTCTTTACGATATGTAAAATGCACTTCTAAGACACGTGCTCCGAGTGCCACAGCACTTACATTCACTTCTCTCTCTTTGGCGTGATTTGAATATCCGACGATGACATCAGGATAACGCTCTTGCAGATAAGGAATAGAAAGTAAGTTTGCTTCCTCCATAGGTGTTGGATAGGAAGAAATACAATGTAAAAGAACAAGGCGTTCAGAAAGTAAATTACCCCCAACTTCTTCACGAACCCAACTGACGGCTGTATCTACTTCGTCGATGGTTGAGCCCCCTGTCGATAGAATCACAACCTTTCCAGAGGCAGCCGCCGCGCGAATGACTGGTTCAAACGTAATGTCGGCGCTAGCAATTTTAATTGTCTCACTAATTTCTGCCAAGAACGGCACCCAATCCTCACTCACAGCAGAAGAAAAGAAGTGGATATCTTTAGATTTGGCAATATCTACCAACTCATAATGATCTTTTTCAGATAGACTAAAGCGTCCTACACGTGCCAATCGATCTGCATCATCAGATGAAATAAAACGTTCGGGAGTATAACTCTGAAACTTAACAGCATCCGCACCGGCTTCAGCCGCTAAAGAAATCATCTCTTTCGCTTTTTCCAGATCCCCTTCATGGTTCACACCTATTTCAGCGATAATAACAACATCCTTAGAAAGATCTTTGCCAAATAGCTGCATAATTTACTGTTCCTTTTTTTGCAGGTAATGTTCGCCACGCTCAACCAACTCTTCCATTAATTCAATAGTTTGTCGCTGTACTTCGTTCAAGCTTGCAATAGATTCCCGTTTATAAAATTCCATATATGAATTAAATATCTCAGGCTGATCTTTCACCCGGCGTACGACAATAAAAGCTAATTGAAAAATCAACATATAAGTACCGTAATACATAGCATGTCTGACGCGTTTAAATTTATCCGATGCACTATAGAACAAACATGACTTTATATCCCGATAGAAAGCATATACATCAAATTCGCCAACAAAATGTTTATCAAATACTTTCTTGATATTTTCGCAATCAAACAATAATTCCGATTGCAAACGCAATAGTTCGTCTAAAGAAAGATCAAAGCTGTTACGTGTTGCCTCAAACTCTTTTGTTATCAATTTTTTCTCATATGCAGCTTCTTTTTCCGTACCTGATAATCTAACGACTTCTGGTAAACAGGGAATTGTGCCTTTTATGCGTATACCATCAGATAAATTCACAAGCTTTATGGTTGGAAATAGAATAAATAAATGCCCCATAGCAACTGCTGAAGCTTGGAAGCTTGTATTGGTATAGACATTCCCGCCTAAATTTCCACGCTGAACATTATTATACTTTGAGGCCGCTGCATGAGCTGGACTGTTTTCCAAAAAAGTCTCATCCGCCAAATAAATAGAATCTTTTGAATGATGACTATCAGGCTCACGTGCCCCCAGGTCAACGCCCACCAAATATATGTTTTCAAATCCTAATCCCGCAGCAATCCGTGCACCAGTATTACTTACTGTCGGTGCCGCCAGTGAAACGGTGTCACGCTCCCCCCAGAAATGCGTTGCCGTCACAGAATCCCTATAAAATAAAATGGATCGGTCAAACATCTCCACCATTTCAGGTCGAACAGTCGTTGGGGCAATTAAATCAATGCCATCCAAACCATATCCATCCTTCAGATCTTTCACAATTTGTGGAGGTCCTGACGTATTTTCCAACTCTACGTGATAATCGGGGCGAATACCATTTCTCAGCAATGCACCTAAAGCTGTTCCACATGAAAAGACAATTATCTCATTTCTTTTATTTTTTATTAATTCAATACATCCATCTAAAGAAGGGCCTGATCCAACAATAATTGCAGGTGTATTCTTTTTCAGTTTCCCACCTATTCTATACAGGCTTACTTTCTCATTCGTTAAATTTGCGAAAGAATTACGCATCATGACGCATTCATCATCAAAGAAGCCTGGATTCATATTCATTAATGGAATTGCTTCTACATATTTCGTGCGAATATCCAGCATGGTTTTTGATTGATAATGCGTGAAGAAAAAAGCACCATCCACAATACCAAAATCATTTTGTCGGATTGTTACGTTAATTTGGGCAACCACCGTATCTGGATCTTCCTCAATCAAGAAACGAATATCACCACCACGTTCAGCAAGCTTTTTATATATCTTTTCCAAATCCTGGAGATGCATAAAATGATATAAAAACTCTATATGCTCTTCGGCGATATAGAATATTCGACAATCCAGTTCGTCTATTAATCGTTCAATATGATAACCAAGACCCAAGCCCAGAATAATTGCGATACCACCATCTTCCGGCTTGGCAGTAGGTCTTTGCATAATTCCATGTTCATCGGCCCAATGGCATGCTTTTTCATATAAAAATTCAGTCACCGTCCAGGGGGCAACAGGTTTGAAAAGCCAGCCACCATGAATTCGTGAAGGATTTTCTAAATATTTATCGACTTGCTTTTGAACCAAATTTATTGGGTTTTCATTATAAAACAGCGTACTACCAAGATCTAAATTATATCCCTTAACCCCATCATATTCAGTTTCAATTAACTTTGTGTGAACGTAAGACAAGTTCTCAACCAAATGCGCGAGAACCTTTTGGCGGCCACGTAATACTTCTAGGTTTCTTTTAAACAATTCAGTATTGCTCATGCCTCAGAACCCTTTCCAAATGTGGCTTTCATATATTCCTCACCATAAGTTTCACATAAACGATCTTTGATAAACTCCACAAAAGTTTGTACATTTTGAACACGTTGATCTACAGAAACATATTCCGACAACATAGAATTTTGCTGCTCTAATGTTTGCACAAATTGATCATCATCCATCAATTCGGAGCGTAAGATTTCACCTAAATCACAGAGTTGATCAAAGTATCTATTCTTCAATCCTAATTGTTCTAAACTGGATTCTACTAGACGTGCGACACCATCTTCATAAATCAAAATATTACAATTATGAATGAGCCCATGATATATGGATTGAAGTGCATCCACATTTGAATTTGTTAAAAGATAATCAGCTTTACCATACAGCTCCGTAATATATTCTTCTGCAAATTCACCAACTTCATTAAACGTAATAAAATTCCCTAAATTCCTATCTCTGAACTTTTCTTCAATTTTTTCGACATAAGAGACACCTCCCAATTTTCGGGTATCTAAAAGCAAGTCAAAAAACGGAGTCTCTTTCTTCAACTTTTCAAGCATATCAAATAGTTTATCTGAGAGTTCACATGGGTTTAATGATAGCAGAATAGTCTTACGCTCCTTACCTTTCTTGACAACGAAGGAGGCAGGGTCAAAATTTTTGGGAAATCCTAGCGGTAATATTTCTAATGGATATTTCTGACCTCCCACCAATGAGAGCATTTTTTTATCTGAGAATTCATCAAGGACTAATCTATGTGGTAAAGTTGTTTCTTGGTGTATCTGAGGTGCACCAGTATGCGTTAATCCATCCAAGTCCCACAACAAGTGAATTCTTTCATTGCTCAAAATTCGCGATAGCGTAATTGGGTCAATTTGTTCGACGGGCCGATAATCCTTTGCATATGAACGAAGACGATTAGTTTGAAAGTCACCGTAATCAACATTAGAGAAAATTTGTATCGCCAACCATGAAACAGGACGGAAAGAAAACATATCCAATATAAAATTTACGAAAAAATCTACGCCCTGACCAGAATTCAGCCGCCCGGAAAAAATACCAATATTTACTTGTTTAACTAAAGAAACAACTTTATCTGAAATTGCTGCATTCCCTAATGCTTTCAGATAATTTAACTTTTTTTCCTTATATACATCATATTGGTATGGAAGCCCTCTTAAGGCTTCCAACTCACATAGTTCAACTTTATTCCGATCAAACTCATCTTGCTTTTCAAATGCTTTTGAAAAAAGCTCTTTGTATTCTGCAATCCCCAATTTGCACGCAGTTAAAGCTGCTTGGGCAATAGGCACAGCCTTCACATCACCTGAATCCAAGGCGGCCTTCACCGCATGCACTGAATCAAATTTTCGATCCAATCTCTGCATCACTTCATGAATAACCAACCAGCTCTCCACGTGAAAAGGATCAGCATTTAATGCTTGTTGAAGATTCTGCAAAGTTTCAGGGTATTTCTGCTGGGCTAAGGTTTCTTTGGCTTTTTGTAAAAATGGGCGTTCTTGAATTCTTGCTAATTGGTCCTCAACAGTCCCCATCCAACTGGGAAGTAACTTGGTCTCAAACTCTGATACTTCTGGGCAGGTACCAGACATTTTCAAATAGAAAACACTATCACTGAGCATACCAAGTTTTGTGGCACAATAACTTGCGGCTTCAAAATGTATCTTCGACATGGGTGATGCATCTGATGCTCGTTTGAAAAGGTTTAAAGCTTCAGCAAAATTCTCCATGCGAATGGACAACAATCCTAAAAGATGAACTTTTATTGGCTGTAGCTCTTCACTAACATGACGAGAGGAAATTTCTTCCATAGCTGCATTTAGATCTTTGTTTGCTAGATGCTGCAAGGCATTTTCTGCCCATTGCATGTCTTCAGCGCTTATTTCCTGCATTGATACCACACATTTGTAACCACAATTCTCTCACAATATTAGTATAAGATTCACAATAAAATGCAAAGCAAACAAGACGATATAACAAAAAGGGAGAGGTAAACCTCTCCCTTTTTATTATCATTAAACTTCTTATTGTCAGGATTATTGTAGCAAAGATAGAATTGCCTGCTGCTGCTGACCAGAAATAGACAAGGATTGAATACCTAACTGCTGACGAGTTTGAAGAGCTACCAAGTTCGCACCTTCTTCGTTCAAATCAGCCAGTGTCAACTTATCAGAACCCGTACTAAGTTCGTTTACATATGTATTTGTAAAATCTAGACGTGTCTGCAAAATCGCAACGTTGGAACCTAATGTAGATGCATGACCACGAAGGCGGGAGATAGATTTATCAATCACTGTAATCATGTCATTCGCGAAACCAACATTTGAGTTCGCAGAACCATAAGAAGTGAATGAACCACCAGATAGTCCAAAGTTGGAAATATTGATATTCTGACCGTTTGCCGAGAATACACCAACAGAAAACAAACCATTTACTGCATCACCATCTGTCTCATTCAAATCCAGACCGGTCACAGTCAAACGAGATGCAGTACGCACACCAAAGGCCACATCAAGAACCGCATTTGTATTACTCAACAAATTCAAACCCTGATAGGAGGCGTCCTCGATAAGTTGGAAGATTTGTGTACCAACTTCTTCAAACTGCGTAGTAGCAGCCTGACGTTCCTGAGTAGATTGAGACCGGGATGCTTCCACGATACCTTTCATCTGCTTCACCAATGCATCAATTGATTCAATCGCCTGCAATGTAGAATTCAAAGCACTAATACCTTGGTCAATATTATCTTTACGCAAAGAAAAATCTTCTGCACGATCGGATAACGCTTTTGCTCGGAAGAAGTTCACCGCGTCATCAACAACACTATTGATCTTTTTACCTGTGGTTAAACGAGTTTGAGTACGCTCAGATAAAGCCTGAGTATCTTGAAGTGATAAAAGCGACCCACGCTGGGCGGCTGTTAAAGCAATATCGCTAAGAGGCATTGTTCCATTCCTTTCTGGACGAAATTATTTTCTAAATCGACCAGAACACTGCACTCACCGTGCCAAAACAATGCATCCTATTGTTTTTAAATGAAAAAAATTACAACGAAGATAATTCAAGGAATGGAGTAAAAAACAAAAAAGGCCCCCAACTGGGAGCCTTTTTCTTGGTATATAAGGTAAATCTTACCCAATCAATCCTAGTACAGCCTGTTGTTGCTGACCGGAGATAGATAGAGACTGAATACCCAACTGCTGACGAGTTTGAAGAGCTACAAGGTTTGCACCCTCTTCGTTCAAATCAGCAAGTGTCAATTTATCGGAACCAACAGTCAACTCATTCACATAGTTGTTTGTGAAATCAAGACGTGTTTGCAAGATAGCAACGTTAGAACCCAATGTAGCCGCATGACCACGAAGACGCTCAATACCTTTGTCAAGTACCTGAATCATATCGTTCGCTTTATCTACTTCAGAGTTCGCATCACCGAATGAAGTAAAGGAACCAGCAGATAGACCGAAGTTAGAAACGTTAATTGCGTCACCATCGTTGGTAAATACAGTAACAGTAAACAAAGCATCTGTGTCACCAGCTGTCGCGTTCAAGTCAATACCAGATACTTGAAGCTTGGAAGCTGTACGTGTACCGAAGGAAACGTCCAATGTGGAGTTTGTAGAGTTAATCAAATTCAAACCCTGGTAGGAAGCATCTTCCACCAATTGATAGATTTGTTTACCAATCTCTTCGAACTGAGTTGTAGAGGACTTACGCTCTGTTGTAGACTGGGAACGTGCAGATTCCACGATACCTTTCATCTGCTTAACAAGAGAGTCGATACTTTCGATCGCTTGTAGAGACGTATTCAAGGTAGAAATACCTTGGTCAATCTCAGCTTTTTTCAAATCAAAGTCGGCTGCGCGGTCAGTCAAAGACTTCGCACGGAAGAAGTTCACCGCATCATCAACCACGTTGTTTACGGCACGACCAGTGGACAAACGTGTTTGTGTACGTTCGGACAAAGATTGTGTATTTTGTAGAGATAATAGGGAGGTGCGTTGCGCAGCTGTAAGAGCAATATCAGACATTTTAATCTTCCTTTCTGGAAATATATAATCAAGGCTTTCTGCCTATCGGTAGTTTTATATAGACACAGATTAAAAATGAAATCAACCCCTCTTATAAAAAAAATATCAAATCAAGAATAACTGTTATTTTTCAATATACTAGATAAAGTTGGCACCATAAATGCTAAACAAACCACTAAATATTTATATATCAAAAATGCCCAAAACGAGCCCTTAAAAGAGTCTCAAACGGCATTCAAGAAAGGCATCATCATGGTTGAACGGATTAGCACATCAGGCAGTTTAAGCTATACACGCTTTCAAATCCAACAACAGAATGAACGATTTGGGGAACTTCAGTACCAAATCTCCACAGGTCGCAAATATGCCGATCTCAAAGATTATGGATCAAATGCCTCTCGCATTCTGGATTTAGGCCATGAAATTGATGCGCGCGAAGCCTACCAGCGCTCTATCAACCTGACAGAATTAACCGCCAATGCCTATGATTCATCTTTAGAGCGGGTCGTAGAAACATTGCAGCAATTAATGAATGCTGCAGATCCTATTTCACCTGATGATGCAAATTGGGCCGATGACAACGCCATCCTCGCAGACAACCTGCTACTTGACTTACAATCAAATCTAAATGTCGAAATAGGTGGACGCTATATATATGGGGGAACAAATTTCACAGAAGCCCCAGTCGTTGATATGCGTAATTTATCTACATATACAACGAATGATATCGGCGTCGCCAACACACTGGAAACAGCAGACCAAATACCAGAACATATTATTGATTCTGGCGGCACGAACACTGTTGAATCTTATATGGCAAATTTTGCCGGGACAGGCACGATCGATACCAAAGCATGGGAAGAAGCACAGGTCACCATTTCAAATGACCAAACAATTAGCTACGGCATAACCGCCGCAGATCCGGCTTTTCAGAACGCTGTCGACGCCATCATGCGCTTTAAGGCCGCCACGCAACCAGGCTTAACAACAGACCAACGCAACTCTTTCCTAAACGAAGCCCGCACATTAGCGGACTCAACGCGTACAGAAGTGCGCCATCTGCAATCAAGAAACGGGACATTTCTAAATGAACTGGAAAATGCACGCAGTTTACACGACAGCTTCATCACCATCAGCAAAATCGCGCTAGATAAAATTACCGTAGCTGACACGGCCACAGCCGCAACTGAAATGTCTGCATTACAAACAATGATGCAGGCGTCATTCACTGTAATTTCGCGCAAATCACAACTTACATTGGTGCAATTTCTGTAGGCTTTTCAACATTTTTCATGTATTATGCAAAAAATTTCTCGCATTAGAAATAGATAGCTTGCCGAGATTCGGAGAATCTATATATAGTAAAAAGAGAAATGATACTGTGTTGAAAGAAAGATTGGTACTGACGTGAATAATCCATACGCTTCACAACAGAAACAAGCCCTCAACCGCGGTTCAGGCCCACAAGCAGAGGGCTGGGCACTTATTGAAATGGCGCGCAGACTTGACGCTGCCAAACAAAGTGGCGACAAAAATGAAATTTTAACACAGTGCCGTTTAAACTGGCGTGTCTGGACAATCCTTCAATCAGAACTTGTAGATCCAGAATGCGCAGTTCCTAAAGAAATTCGCGAAAACCTATTAAGCTTATCTAACTTCATCGACAAGAGATCCACGGAAGTTATTGGCTCCCCTACAGTCGATAAACTAGATGTCCTTATCAACATCAACCGACAAATTGGCGCCGGCTTAATGGAAAACAACGAACCAGCTGCAGAAGACACAACGTCTCCAGCACAACCTGCAAGTAATCCATATGCTAAAGGTGGAACAAGTGGCGGCTCAAGCACCGAAATTTGATGTTTCTGTATTCAATAAAAAAGAGGCCTCATTTGAAGCCTCTTTTTTTATAACTAAAAATCGACAACTATTCTGATACCGCTTCAGGTTCCAATACACCAATCTGAACCAAACGTTCCGTTTCATGATCTATCAGATCCAAAGTATTCTTCAAAGCATCATAATATTTCTCATCACGCAATTTGCTTTCGATCGAATCTACAATCTCCGCTGAACTTGGTGCTGCTTCGGCATATTCAGAAATCAAACCATTTGCCAAAGTCAAATACTCATTGCGATCGCTCTCAAACAAGTAAGCACACTGCAAAGCGTAATAAACTCTGCGCGCAGGAGAAACAGCATCCGCCTCATTCATCACTTCCTTACGACGCAGAATATCCACCTTATTATGAATAATCATAGTTGTCGCATCACCTGCATTTTCCAACACTGCGCCATTGATGATTACTTTTTCATTTGTTGGCAGCTTAATTCTTAAAGGCATTAACTTTCTCCAGGCCCTTTCGATTATAAATCGAAAACGTATTTCATAGGATCCATTGCAATATATAAGGGATAAAGGGCCATGATTCCACCCTTTAAAAAACTAAAAACACCCCAAAACTATAGGAAATAAAAGCCATCTTGCAAAAATCAGCGAATTCCGGTATAGTTTAAAAACCTAATTATATGTGCGGTGCTAGACAAAGCAAGAATTGCGAGTCGACATCGAAATGCACATGAAGTGAATAAGTGTTATTTATGCTTTAAAGTCAACATATTATTCACATATTAAGGCACACACCCATAGGCAGAAGCTGAAGGAGAAAAGCCATGGATATCGCATTCACCCCGCAGGTAAACCTGCCCCAAACAAACACGCCCCAACCACAAACAGGTGCAACTATCGAAGCAGGTGCTGTTTCAACTTTGCAACGCACTCCTGATAATGTGGTTACTGCTGCAACAGAAACCGATCAACCGAATGTTCGGGAAGAAGACGCATCCCGTCAGGAAAGTCGACCAGACACACCCGCAACTCTTGATACATACCAAAATTTGCGCATCGACGGTTTTCAAACACGTCTAGGCTTTGACAACGAAACTGATACATATTTCATGGAAGTGTTACAGCCGGATTCTGACAACGTTATTCAACGTATCCCTTCTGAGAGTTTGATAGAATATCTCGACAGCAAGTTTGATGAATTGATTCAAGAATCTGCTCAATCTAGTGCAACGTTGGATCGCTCTATTTGATCATCTATAGAAATCTATAGATTACAGATATCTTCATGATGTAGTTTATGAGGCATAGTCCTTGTTGGCTACGCATAAAGCCCCGTCCTTCACAGGAATCTACTTCCTGTTGGGGCTTTTTTATGCGCACTTCCCAAGAAATACTTACTAGGAAAACCCTTCCACTACAACTCATTCAAACATCGACAGCCTAATCCTCATCCCCCTCAACCACTTTATTTTTCAATAACTTTTCAAAACTGGCCCAGCTCTTGCTTATATCTTCGTGACTTTAACTGAGGAACGGACATGAGCGCACAAATAGAAACAGTATTTGATCAGCTCTCCAACGTGGGTAATCAGAAGAATTCCCAGGCGAGAGGAAGTAATAGCCCGAGTGACGGCACGGTCTTTTCAGACCTGTTACGTGACCAGGCTACGAATAATATTACTTTCTTGAACCCGGGCTCACAGCTCAGCATACCAGAAGGCGCGCAGACGGAAGAGTTTGATTTCGCCAATAACGAAACAAGTCATATTGATAATGATACGGCAGCAGAAACTGATGATGCTGTTGATGACGGACAATATGCAGAGGACGATCAATCCGATCAGGAAGAAGTAGCAACATCTGATAAGCAAGGCGCTGCAGACGATGCTGCCCCGACTGTAACCGGAATGAACGCCGCTGTAATTGACCCGAATGCAGCAGCAAAAACTGATACAGCAAATAACCAAGCAGCTCAGACACAAGGTCAGGCCGCACAAGCAGTATCAGCCGACAAGACCGGGGCGCAGAATGCACAACAATCCGGCCAACAGCAGACAAAAAAGGCAGATGGTATTCAAGTTGATACATCAACGAATGAAACTGTCGATATTGATCCTGCAAAACTTAATCAAAAACAATCCAATAAAAATGCTTCCGGCATGAATGTTACCGTCACGGACAGACAATCCACAGTGACTGGGCAACAAAATAGCGCATTGGCAGCATCTTCTACTGTTGCGGCACAAACAGCCAAAACGGCAGAAGCAAGTGGTGAAAAATCCACAGTTGCGGATATGCTTTTAGAAACAGCCGAAGAGGCAGCGTTAACTGGCAGCAATTCTGCCAACAAGGCAAAACCTGCCCGCTTTGATAACCAAGCTAATAATGGCAATGGTAATCAAACTGGTCAAAATTTGCCTAACGGACAATCTGCCCCTCAAGAAGCACAACCTGCCCCAACAGCGGCAACCCCACAATTCAACCCAACAGTTGCACCAGTAGCAAATGCAGGTAGCGCAGCCGCAGCGGCAGCACCTTCTGCAGCTGCAGGTTCCACTGGACAGGTTGCAAGCGTGGATAGCGCAACAGGCGCAGCAGTATTGGATGGCCAAAATGGTCAAACAGTCAAAACTTCTGCATCTACTCAGGCAGCAGCAAATAACAACCGTCCGAATGTTCCACCACAACTGGTCTCTGACCAAGTTTCGGTAAACATTCAACGCGCTGCTGGTCAGGGCCAAGATCAAATCAAAATTCAACTTCGCCCATATGAACTGGGACGTATCGAAGTGACAATGGAGATGGCTAAAGATGGCAAGATGACCGCGGTTATCACTGCCGATAAGCAAGAGACATTAGATATGCTGAAAAGCGACTCTAACAATCTTGTTAAATCTTTAAATGATGCAGGCATGCAAGCAGATTCAAGCTCACTGAGCTTTAATCTGGGCAATCAAGGTAACGGCTACAACCAATTCGCAGATGGAAATGGCACCAATAACGGTTCCGATTCCAACTTCTCTCTGGAGGGAGACGAAGCTGCAGAAGAGGATGCTGGAACCAACACCATGCTTGGCTTGGGTGAAGAGGCCCAACCAAACGCTGACGGTAGTTACGACATTCAAGTCTAATCGCTATCAGACGCCATGGATGTAATTGAGAGATGAGTGAGGAACAAAAGAAATGAGTGTAAGTTCAATTATCGCAAGCCAAACGGCTGCATCAAGTTCTGCGGGGTCTTCGAAGAAGCTCGCCGAAGATCTGGATAGCTTTCTTTTGATTCTCACCACTCAATTGCAGAATCAAGATCCACTTTCACCGATGGACTCTACTGAGTTTACAAACCAGTTGGTTGAATTTGCCAATGTGGAACAAGCGATCAACCAAACCCAACGTTTGGAAGATCTAATTGGCCTACAAAAAGCAACCGAACTAAACAACGCTGTCGGCTATATGGGTAAAATAATCAAAGTCGACCATAACGAGTTTACTCATTACGAAAATAAAATTGAAGTACTCGAATATACCCTGCCTGAACCCGCAAAAAATGCAGCACTATTTGTCTTCAATGAAGCAGGTAATCTGGTTTATTCCGCACCAGCTCCAACCGCGCAAGGCACCCACAGCGTAACATGGGATGCCAAAGATGGTTCTGGAAACTCCTTGCCTGCAGGAAATTATCATTTTGAAGTGAGTGCTACAAACGCAGAAGCAAAAACGATCGAAAACATGAAATATGCCTACCTGGGAGTTGTAGATGCTGTTGAATTCGGTGAAACAAACACAACCCTTAGACTGGGCAATGTCAGCGTCGATCTAGGGAAAGTTACGGAAGTACTAAACTGATGGAAAATACACTAGATATTATCCAAAAGATATTAACACATTCGGTTAAGTTCCAAATGGAATTAACTCCGATTTTTGAATGAGAGAGACGGAGGAGAAAATAAATGAGTAGTTTATACGGCGCATTAAGATCTGGCGTATCTGGCATGTTTGTAAACAGTCAGGCTATGGCCATGATTTCTGACAATATCGCCAATGTGAATACAACCGGCTATAAAGTATCCAAAGCCAAGTTTTCCACATTGGTTACCAACAACCCGTCTCCGACGCTTTATAGTTCCGGTGGTGTGCAGTCACAAGTTTGGCGTGAATATGACGCGCAAGGCTTGCTTCAAGCATCTTCCCGATCAACCGATATGGCAATTTCAGGCGATGGCTTCTTTGCGGTCACAGATAGTGTAACGCAAGATGCTGCCACAGGCGAATGGTCCCGTAATGGATCTATTCTTTACACCCGCGCAGCTGAATTCCGTCCTGATGAAAACGGCAACCTTGTTAATGCCGCTGGCTATTACTTGTTGGGTTGGGAAGCTAATTCAGCAGGGACAGGCTTCACCGAAACCAATGTACAGTCAGCTTTTGAGGTTGTGAACGTATCTGCACGTTCGTCAGATCCAATTCCCACAACCGAATATAACCTCAGCGCAAATTTAAATGCAGACGCAGCTACTGATGATAATTTCGATATCGAATTGCAGATCGTTGATCGTCAGGGTTCTCAAAGAACATTAACCTTAACTTTTGAGAAAACTGGTACTGCTGATGAATGGAATCTTTTCGCCACATTAGACAACGGTCAATTCCTTGACTTAGATGTGAATGATGATGGTACTTTTGATGCAGATACCGATGCGACTACTGGTATTTCCGATGCAGAAATCACGACACATGAAGCAGGCGGTGACACAGCTACAGCCGGCACTACGGTTGCTCTGGGTGTTGTAACATTTGATGCAAGCGGTAATTTATCCAGTATTGTATCAGATACGACAACAACATTGACCAACGCAGCAGGCACAACCTACCAAGTCGTAGGTGGTGATGACAATGCAGGCAGTGGTGTATTACAAGTGTTTATTGATCATGATGGCACCTATTCTGCGACAAGTGTGGATGATGCTGTTGCAATCAATTTGAATTTAGGAACACCTGGCACCACAACAGGCCTCTCACAAGCAGCAGGCACAAGTACAATCAACACTTACTCAGATAATGGTCAGCAGTTTGGTTCGCTTACTGGTGTTACTGTTAATGATGTTGGTGTCGTAACTGCTTTATTTGACAATGGTGCGACACGTGATTTGTACAAAGTTCCTGTAAATACATTTGCAAATCCAAACGGCCTGCAAGAGCAGACAGGTAACGTCTATATTCAAACAGATGAATCTGGCGAAGCCATTGCCCATACAGCCTCAACAGGTGGTGCTGGTGCCATCTCCCCCTCTTCCATTGAATCATCCACAGTGGATTTGGCGACAGAGTTTACCGATATGATTACAACACAGCGGGCCTATTCCGCGAATACAAAAATCATCACAACAGCAGATGAAATGCTCGAAGAACTTATTCGAACCAAGCGGTAATTAAGCTAAGAGGCTACCGCTCCCTGGCCCTGATAGTTTTCTATCAGGGCCTTTTTTACATCCTATTTCTCTTTGCTTTTACTTTGCAGCACGCGAATACCACTTCACATTACTTACTTTTTCTTAGTTTTATTATGCGGAATGTCAGAAATATTAGATAAGCTTTTGACAATATTACAAACTAGGCAAATTTTGCCCGGTTTTTTCTTTTCTTTTATTCACAAATCAGATACTGTTCTAAATTGAATCATAATGGAATAGACTAATTTTAATTAGAATCGGTTGTAATTTTTTCGTTGAAGCAGGAGTTTTAAGACAAGGGAAAGTTAATAATTCCAAAGAATTTTAAAGGCCTGTACACCCTTTATTTTTCTTATATTTTCCTTCCGTTTTAAATCCATCATTAACCTTTTTTATGCTATGATTAGCATCTAAAGTTTAATGCTTCACTTATAGAGAGGCTTGGATCGTGGACGCGTTCATTCAGTTCTTAAGAAAGATGGGGCCCGCTCGTATCGGCATGATCGCTGGTATCAGCCTGCTTGTCCTTGGCTTCATTATCTTTCTGGCTACCCGTTTTGGGGAGCCCAATATGTCTCTGCTATATTCCAATCTGGATTCTCAAAGCACTCAAGAAATTACAACCCAATTAGCAAGTCAGGGCATTCCTTTTGAAATACGCCAAAATGGAAGCCAAGTCTTTGTGCCATCTGAACGCGTCGGTGATGTTCGTATTGCAATGGCCGAACAAGGATTAAGTGGTTCAATTATCGGATATGAAATTTTTGATCGCGAAGAAACATTGGGAACGTCAAGCTTTCTTCAAGAAGTAAATCGCGTCCGCGCACTTGAAGGTGAATTATCCCGTACAATTACATCTATGAGTTCTGTAAAAGCAGCCCGCGTCCACTTGGTGCTGCCTAAGCGTGAACTTTTCAGCCGCGATCTCCAAGAACCTAGCGCCTCCATTATTATTAAAATGAAGGGTCCACAACGACTTGAAAAGTCACAAATTTCCGCCATTCAACATCTTGTTGCAACTGCAGTTCCTCGCCTCAAACCGTCTTCTATTTCCATTGTCGATGACCAAGGTACCCTACTGCATAAAGGTGGCGATGAGGAAGGCGCGGCTGGTGAAGACTCTCTTGATTTACAGACTCAATATGAAAACCGTATCCAGCGTAACCTGCAAGATTTACTGGAACGTACAATGGGAATTGGCAAAGTACGTGTTGAAGTAAATGCGGATATGGATTTCACCCAATCCGTGATCAATAAAGAAGAATATGATCCCGAAGGCTCTGTACTTGTCTCCTCTAATACAATTGAAGAAACAAGTAATTCTTCTGAAGCGGATGAAGAAAACGTCTCTGTTGGCAATAACCTACCCGATGGCCAAGCAGCAGCAGGTGGGGGCAATAGTGAGCAAACATCCAGCATTCAAGAAACCAGTAATTTCGCCAATTCAAAGACTATTACCAATCAGGTTAAAAATGTCGGTGAAATCAACCGTCTTTCTATCGCCGTATTGATTGATGGTCATTATGCACGCGGAGAACCAACCGAAGAAAATGAACAAGGCGACCTCGTTTATACGCCACGTACTGCAGAAGAGATGCAACAAATCGAAACTTTGGTAAAATCTGCTGTTGGTTTCGATGAATTACGTGGCGACACAGTTGAAATCGTGAATATGCGTTTCGCGGAATTGCCATTAAGTGAAGCAGATGGAGAAATCACTTATTTCGGCTTATCTGCTGCAGACATACGTTCTCTCGCCCAGACATTGATCTTGGGATTGTTAGCTGTATTAGTAATTCTATTGGTTGTTCGTCCGATGCTAAATCGTCTATTGGATACAACACCTAGTGATGAGCTAGAAGAAACTGTTCTTTTAACCGATCAATCTGGTCAACCGATTGTCGCAGGTGGCCAGCCAGGAGTTCCAGCTGCGGGGGTTGATTTGGACTTTGATGAAGATGATGAATTCGACCAAATGATTGATATTGCGCAAATTGAGGGTAAAGTAAAAGCATCCTCCATGCGCAAAATCGGTGAAATTATTGAAAACCATCCTGAAGAAGCTGTATCTATTCTACGGAATTGGATGCATCAACCTATGGATTAAAGCCTGAAATAAAATATACGGTGATTTTAGGGAGTTTAATAAAGCAATATGCGTGTTCGTGAGGATTATAGAAGCTTAGCAGGGCCGGAAAAAGCGGCTGTGATGATGCTTGCCATTGGCGAAGAATATGCTGTTAAGCTTTTCGACCTAATGGATGATGAAGAAATTCGTGAACTTTCTCAAACTATGGCCAACTTAGGGACAATTTCATCAAACTTGGTGGAACGTCTGTTTATTGATTTTGCCGAACAACTCTCTTCCACAGGTAGTCTTGTTGGTTCTTATGAAAGTACAGAACGCTTACTTAGCAAAGTTCTTAGTGATGATCGTGTGGGAACGATCATGGAAGAAATTCGTGGCCCAGCGGGTCGCACAATGTGGGACAAACTTGCAAATGTAAACGAAGTCGTTTTAGCAAATTATCTAAAAAACGAATATCCGCAAACAGTGGCCGTGGTTTTATCAAAAATCAAATCCGACCACGCATCCCGCGTTTTGGCAGCCTTACCAGAAAGCTTCACTATGGAAGTAATTATGCGGATGTTGCGTATGGAAGCTGTCCAGAAAGAAGTCCTTGATGATGTTGAACGTACATTACGCACTGAATTCATGACGAACCTTGCGCGTACTGCACGCCGTGACAGTCATGAAATGATGGCAGAGATCTTCAATAATCTGGATCGTAATACCGAAAACCGCTTTATGACTTTATTGGAAGAACGTAACCGTGATTCCGCAGAACGTATTAAGGCCTTGATGTTCACATTCGAAGACTTGCAAAAACTGGACCCTGCTGGTGTTCAGGCTCTCTTACGTGCGGTCGATAAAGACAAACTTTCTATCGCACTGAAAGGTGCATCAGAACAAATCAAAGAACTATTCTTTGGCAATATGTCCGAACGTGCGGCGAAAATCCTGCGCGAAGACATGGCTGCGATGGGGCCTGTCCGGTTGAAAGACGTGGATGAAGCTCAAATGGAAATGGTAAACCTGGCGAAAGACCTTGCTGCGAAAGGCGAAATCGTTATTTCCGAAGGTGGTGCCGAAGACGAACTTATTTATTAATCTGGGCGTGACAATCTTTAATGAGTAACACAAAGACATATACCCCTTTTACTTTTACCACTTCCTTTGATGAGCTGGAGAAATCCGACCTTCAAGTCATTGAAGAGGAGCGCGAACGCGCGGCCGAAGAAGAAAAAGAACGTCAACGCCTTGAGGAAGAAGCATTAAATGCGCCCCCTCCATCCCCCACTTTTTCTGAAGAAGAATTAGCAGCAGCGAAAGCAGAGGCATGGAATGAAGGACATGCAGCAGGTCATGCAGAAGCCTTAGCGCAAATTGAACAACAAACTTTAACGGCTTTACAAACCATAACTGGTTACATAGCTGTTCTGCAGGATCGACAAGCCTTGGCAAATGAAAGTCAAGCTGCCGCTCTGGCACGTATTTCAAGTGATATGGTTCGCAAACTTATGCCTATTTATGCAAGCGAACATGGTGTCGAAGAAATCAAAAGCCTTGTTTATTCAAGCTTGGCTCCTTTGGAAACCAAAGGTCGTATCAACATTACTTTACCGGAAAGTTTGCATTCAATCATTCAAGAGCAGTTAGAAAAGGTTGCTCAGGAAGCAGGATTTGAAGGAAAGTTAATGTACCATCCGGATGCAAAGCTAGGGCCTTCTGATGTACGTGTGGATTGGGGCCGCGGAAGTGCAGAACGTAATGTGGAAACAGCACTTCAGGAAATGGAAAAAATCGTCGAACAGTTCCTAGAGAACCATTTAAATGCTGATGAAGTTGAAGCGGAGCTAACTATTGAGGCCGGCGATGAAGAGCAGCAAGAAATGGTAGAAACGGCATCAATCCCTGTGCCAGAACCTGAAGAACCGCCAGTAGATTTGAATTCGGAGCAAACTGTCGCTCAATCAGAAGAACAGCTTGCACCAACACCTGACGTTAACTTGGAGACCGAACAACCAATGTCCGATACGGCAATGGACTCACCTCCCGAGGAGCCTAATAAATGATGAGTGATGAAGAAGAAAACGTAGAAGCAACCGAAAATGGTGACGCAGCTGCGGGTGGGGAAAACGGCGCCGGTGATGGTGGAGAAATGAATCTCAAAACCCTCGAGGCAGAATCCGAATTTGGTGAAGCTTTAGACCCACGTGCGGCTGAGTTAGCGCTCCCTAGTGGGGCTCGTGACCTTGAAGCTGTTTATGAAATTCCGGTTCAGGTATCCGCTGTATTAGGTAAGTCCCATATGCAGGTAAGCCAATTATTAAAGTTGGGTCGTGGTGCAGTTGTAGAATTGGACCGTAAAGTTGGTGAAGCGATTGATATCTATGTAAATAATCGCCTAGTTGCACGTGGTGAAGTCGTAGTTGTTGACGACAAACTTGGCGTAACCATGACTGAGATTATCAAATCTGAGAAAACACAATCGTAAGGGTGATAACTTTGCCTTCACTGGTAAAAAGTTTGGAGTAACGGGGAATGGCTGATAGCGCTCAAACAGGTAACGAACAAAAGTTAACGCAACCTGAAACCAAGATGTCCATTGATCTAGCAACAATCCTAGGGATTGTCGGCGCTATGGGACTTGTAGCTGCGGCTATTATCCTTGGAGGTTCTCCTGGTGCGTTTATCGATATTCCATCAATCTTAATTGTAATTGGCGGCACAATTGGTGTGACCGTTGCCTGTTTTTCCTTCAAAGATGTTCTAACTGCATTTAGCTCACTTGGTCAGATGTTTTTTAGAACAACAACTGATCCCCATGAATCAGCATTGCAGCAATTGCAGCTGGCACAGATTGCCCGTTTCCGTGGCGTTCTAGCCTTGCAGAACTATATGGTTAGCCTAGAAGACCAGCCACTATTACAGCAAGGTTTAAGCATGGCAATTGATGGCAGCAATGGCGATGAAATCGAACGCGTCATTGAGCAGGATATTGAAGCAGCGGCTGAACGTGCAGCCGTGTCTGTTAGCGTTTTCAAAAAGGCTGCTGATTTGTCTCCGGCAATGGGATTAATCGGTACTTTGGTTGGATTGGTGCAAATGTTAGGGAATTTAGAAGACCCAAATTCAATTGGCCCTGCAATGGCAGTAGCCCTTTTAACAACTTTCTATGGTGCGCTTTTATCGAATGTGGTCTTTACGCCTTTAGCCGCAAAACTGGAACGCACCTCTTCCGAAGATATGTTGTTAAGTAATTTATATCGAATGACATCCGCATCAGTTGGTCGTCAGGAAAACCCGCGCCGTCTAGAGATGCTTTTGAACACTGTTCTACCGCCTTCTATGCGTGTGGATTATTTCAACTAAGACGTACAAAGCTATATAGAGTTAAGAGAGAATTAAAAAATGCGACTATTAGTTATTGGAACTCTTGAAGGCCATATGACCACAGCGGTTCAGATCGCGATGAAACGAGGCGCGAAAGTGGCCACAACAAATGCCATTGGCGAAGCTTTAGATAATTTGCGTAGTGGCCAAGGAGCCGACCTTATCATGATTGATGTTCGCATGAATGTCGCATCCTTGGTAGAACATTTAGAAGGTGAACGAATTCACGTACCTGTTGTTGCATGCGGTTTAGAAGGAACTGATGCAACAACGGCAGCAAACGCTATTCGCGATGGTGCGCAGGAATATATCCCTCTTCCACCGGATGCCGATTTGATCGCCGCCGTACTGGAGGCTGCTGCACAAGAAGACAATGCGATTATTCATCGTGATCCAACAATGAAGGCTGTAATTGCATTAGCCGATCAGATTGCTCCTTCCGATGCATCCGTCCTTGTGACAGGTGAATCCGGAACCGGTAAAGAAGTTATGGCGCGCTATCTTCATACAAAGAGCCGTCGTGCAGCAGGACCTTTTGTGGCAATCAACTGCGCAGCTATCCCTGAAAATCTTTTAGAATCAGAGTTATTCGGGCATGAAAAAGGCGCCTTTTCCGGTGCTGTAGCAAAGCGTGTGGGTAAATTTGAAGAAGCAAATGGTGGTACGATACTACTAGATGAAATCTCCGAAATGGATCTGCGTTTACAGGCAAAACTTCTTCGTGCCATTCAGGAACGAGAAATTGACCGTGTTGGTGGTAATAAACCAGTAAAAGTTGATGTACGTATTCTGGCAACGTCAAACCGTCATATGGAAGATTACATTAAGGAAGGAAAATTCCGCGAAGATTTGTATTTCCGTTTGAACGTGGTCAATATTCAGCTGCCTTCTTTACGTGAACGTCCAATGGATATTGCGCTTCTTAGTCAATTTTTTGCTAAAAAATATGCTGAATTAAACGCAGTTGACGAAAAACCGATGACACCAGAAGCAGTTGCAAAGCTTGAGGCGTATCACTGGCAGGGGAATGTACGGGAACTAGAAAACACAATGCACCGCGCAATTTTGTTAGCTTCAGGTCCAAGTATAGATGAAAATGCAATTTTGCTTACAGGTACGACACCTTCAGCAGCAACACCAAGGCCAACAGTCGCCCCTACCCCTACTCCCCAGCCATCCGCGCCGGTCCCTCCTGCACCACCAATCGCAGCTGAGCAATCAGAAACTATTACAGAAACAGCTCCTGTAGGAGAGAATTTTGTTGCGCGAACCGTTGCAGATGTTGAACGAGATTTGATCATAGATACCCTTGACCATTACTTAGGCAACCGAACTCATGCTGCCAATGTTCTTGGCATCTCTATTAGAACGTTACGTAATAAATTAAAGCAATATTCCGAAGAAGGTTATGAAATTCCAGATGCAGGTGCGAGTAGTTAATCATATCTAACTGGTATTCATCTCTTATAAGGTAGCCCTAAATGGCAGATACAGAAAATTCTTCAGCCTCTTCATCTGCACCAGCTGGTTCTGGTGACAGCGGGGGTGTATCTCCAGTTAGTGGTGGCAGTGGCGGTGGTAACCCGTTCGCAAATCTAGGTAACGTCGGCAATATTATGAAAAGCCAGGAACTATTCCTGCCGCTTGGTATTGTCGCTATCTTGATTTTGCTGCTAATTCCCCTACCTACTTGGATTATGGATTTCTCGTTAGCTGTATCTATAACCTTTTCCGTTTTAATCATGCTGACTGTCATCTTCATTCATTCAGCCACTGAACTGACTTCATTCCCAACATTGTTGCTCATCGCCACCATGTTGAGGTTAGGGTTGAACGTAGCATCCACCCGTCTCATTCTCTCTGATGGGCATACAGGTACACAGGCTGCAGGACGCGTTATTCAAGCATTCGGTGATTTTGTTGTCGGCGGTAACTACCTCATTGGTATTATTATCTTCGCAATCCTAGTGATTATTAACTTTATCGTAATCACCAAAGGTGCAGGCCGCGTTGCTGAGGTGGCTGCACGTTTTACATTGGATGCGATGCCCGGTAAGCAAATGGCAATTGATGCTGACTTATCCGCGGGGCTGTTGACCGAAGAAGATGCACGTAAGCGCCGTGAAGAGTTACAAACCGAAAGTGCTTTTTTTGGATCAATGGATGGTGCATCCAAATTCGTTCGTGGTGATGCAATTGCTGGTATTCTTATCACCTTCATTAACGTGATTGGTGGTATCATTATCGGTGTTGTACAGCGTGATATGCCACTTGCTGATGCAGCACAAAACTATACCTTGTTGACCATTGGTGACGGCCTTGTAAGTCAAATTCCATCTTTGATCGTTTCTGTAGCTGCTGGTCTATTAGTGACAAAAGCAGGTATCACTGGTGGTACAGAAAAAGCTGTTGTAGGTCAGCTTTCAGGTTATCCAGGTGCTCTTGGTATTGCCTCTGGCCTTCTCTTCTTGATGAGTATGGTACCAGATTTACCTGCATGGCCGTTCATGACAATGTCAATTGCCGCAGGTGTCGGTGCCTGGTTTATTCACAAAAAGAACGAAGCTCGGAAAATTGCAGATGCCATAGCGGAGCAAGCTAAAGAAGATGAAGAGGTGACAGCTGCTGCCGCGCCTGCGGAAGAACCAATTTCAACAGCTCTTCAGATTGATTTACTTCGTTTGGAACTTGGCTATGGTTTATTACCGCTTTTGAATGCAGAAGGTGAACATCGCTTAACAGATCAAATTAAAGGACTTCGCCGTCAAATAGCTGGGGATTTGGGTTTTGTAATGCCTGCGGTTCGTATTCAGGATAATCTGCAACTTCCCGCGAATAGCTATATTATCCGTGTTAAAGAAATTGAGACAGGCCGTGGTGAATTGCGTCCAAATATGCATTTGGTGATGGACCCGCGTGGTGAACAAATTTCTTTACCTGGTGAAGCAACCGTTGAACCAACTTTTGGCCTTCCAGCAGTTTGGGTGCAAGATAATCAGCGCGAAGAAGCTGTCTTCAGAGGCTATACAGTTGTTGATCCATCTACGGTAATTACCACGCATTTAACAGAAGTTCTGAAAGATAATATGGCTGAATTATTATCTTATGGCGAGACACAAAAACTTCTAGAAGAATTGCCAGATTCCCAACAAAAACTGGTGGAAGATATTGTGCCAGCACAAGTTGGATTAGGCGCTCTTCAACGTATCTTACAAAACTTATTAATCGAACGTGTTTCAATTCGTGATCTCCCAACTATCTTGGAGGGAGCAGCAGAGGCTGTGGCATTTACACGGAATATCACGCAGATTACTGAACATGTACGTTCCCGATTGGCGCGACAACTTTCTGATGCAAATACAAACCCGGAAGGTATCGTCCCTCTTATCACTCTTTCCCCTGATTGGGAGCAAGCATTCTCTGAGTCAATTATCGGACAAGGGGATGAACGACAGCTCGCTATGGCTCCATCGCAATTACAAGACTTTATTGGACGTGTAAGAAGTGCCTATGAGCGCCAAGCGATGGCCGGTGAAACTCCTGTCTTATTGGTTAGTCCGCAAATTCGTCCTTTTGTGCGGTCTGTTGTTGAACGTTTCCGTCCAGCGACCGTTGTAATGTCCCAAAATGAAATCCATCCCAAGGCTCAAATACGTACTGTAGATCAAGTATAACTTCGTCAATTAGGAATTGGCACGATTTTAGTATATGCTATGACAAGGAATTGACAGTTAAGAGGATCATAGTTTGACCAGTATTCCACCTGTGCAACAACCTGTAAAATCAGGCACGGCGACCACACAAAATAAATCGCCGCAGCATCAGGCTGCACAACAGCAAGCACAAACTGCTAAACCTAGTTCCGCGCCGACCCAAAATCCTTCTCAATCAACTCAGGGCCAATCCACCCAAGGACAACAAGCACCGCAAGGACAGGCAAACTCTTCCCAACAAGCGTCACCGCAACCTCCGCAGCAATCGACCTCAACTGCGACGCAGGCCGTAAATCCCCAACAGCAAGCACAGATACCCTCTCAGACACAACAACATCAAATACAGGTAAAAACACCAGCATCAATTCCACAAGCTGTTTCAAAGGAACTCGTATCAGGACAAAGCATCCGAGTAGAAGTTCAGAAAGTTCCTAATCAAGCAACAAATCGTCTAACGTTACAAACACCGTCTGGCCCGCTCACAGTGACTGCACAATCAGGGACACAAGTTCTACCTCCTCCCAATACGCAAGCTAATTTGCATGTATCTTTTCATTCTGCACTAGCAGGGCAAGCAGCCCAAGGTGATAGCCCTTTATTACTTAATCTTTCTTGGTCAGGTAGCGCTGTTAAAGCTTCGGCAACAGCACAAGGAAGCGCAACAAATGTAACATTGAACACATTACAAGGAACGCAAATATCTGCAACGACTCTAAGTGAAAGTTCAATATCACATTTACTACCGAAAACGCCAACAGGCCCGCTGTCACCTTCTCCTGCTGTACATGCATCCTCAATCCGTGGTGGTCCAGCTTCAGCAGCACAATCTAGTACCCCACAAAACATACCTACAATGCCAACGCCTCAAGGCCCTCCTATTTCACCAAATCAATCTATGAATGTACAAATAGCTTCCGTACAATTGCCTAATCAAACATTGCCTGCAGGTTTAAAAATTCCGAGCTCCGGTCCTACAGGCATGCCTGCAATACAAGCTACTGTTCTTGCCAGCCAACCCGGCAATACAATTATACAAACGTCGGTTGGGCCCATGTCTTTACCAACCCCATCGCCCCTACCGCCAGGCAGTTTATTAACCCTTATACCTCTAAGTGAACCGGTTAGCGTTCAAGTTCCCGTTCAAACAGCGTTAAACACCTCTGCGGCTATTCAGGAAAGATGGGCGATGCTACAACATGCGATGTCCATGTTGCAGGCAGGAAATCCGCAAGTGGCACAGCAAATCATGCAAGCAATGCCACAAGCAAACACGCAGATGGCCACCAGTATACTTTTCTTACTTTCTACTTTAAGGGGTGGTGCATTGGAAAACTGGGTCGGGCGAAGTGCAGCGTCACGCATTTCTGGACCAATGGGCGATCGTCTGGTTGATAGCATAAAACAAAATACCAGACAGATACGTGACCCCATGGGACAGGAGTGGCGGGCATATGGTATGCCAGTGGCCCAAGATTCCAGTTTTGGTGAGTTATGGTTGTATTTGAAAGATAAGTCTGATGAAGAAAAACTAACATCAAATCAAGATGATGAAGCTAAAAGATTTATCATCGAAACCAGTTTTCAGAAAATGGGCCCTTTACAGCTAGATGGCTTGGCGACACAGAAAACTGTGGATTTAATGTTTAGAAGTTTAATCCCGGTCGAAGAAAAAATGCGTGATGATATTCGTGCACTTTTTGGCAACACCATCACGGCATTGGGTTTAACAGGAACCATTCGTTTTCACGTTGCAGATCATTTTCCTGTTTCAATTACTGAAGAAAGCGTTACTCTAGGTGGAGAAGTTACCATTTAGAAATAATTTATCTTGTAGAAACAGGGATATATGATGGAAAAAGTTATTGATGAAGCTGAGTTAACGGTAAATCAGAAATCACAATCGGACCGCCGCTTTTCACTTGTCACTGTAGAAAACCCAAATCTTTCTATAGATTACCTTGTTTCGCTTGGTTCAAAACTAACTGATGAAAGTTGCTGTATTCAAATCAGCTATGTCCCAGATAAATTAGTTCTAAAACCTGAAGCTTTTGAACAATATCTTCATAGTTTCGATGATCAGGATGTTTTGTCTTTGGAAGCATTGGCACTTAACGTTCTTATTGACCTAAATAACGAAGTTGTACCACGCTGGGTTCAGGTACGTGCCAAATCTGAAAGTTCCAATCACCGGGTTTTAGTCGAAGATCGTCAACCAATCTGGGAAAATGAAGAGCTGTTATCCCGCATTCAAAAATTCTAGGAACTCAACATGGAAAATCCGCTACTTGCGCTTGATTTAACCTTGTTCGATGTTGTCGCATTAACTTGGTTCTTTATCTGTTGGATGGGGTTTCAGTATTTTGCGGATCATAGTCGCTGGCATAAACGCAGCTTGACGATTCAAATCAATGAATATCGTCTGGAATGGATGCGTCAGATGCTGCAACGCGATGTACGAATGGTGGACACAACACTTTTAGGCAATTTATTAACCGCTATTGGCTTCTTTGCTTCAACAACTATCCTTGTTTTGGGGGGATTATTTGCGTTACTTGCAAATGCAGATATTGCCATGCAAGCTTTAACCAGCTTACCTTTTGCCAAGCAAACTAGTCTCACTGTCTGGGAATTTAAAGTATTGCTTTTGATGAGTATCTTTGTACATGCCTTCTTTAAATTTGGATGGGCATTTAGACTTAACAATTATTGCTCAATACTTATTGGTGCAGCCCCTCCTCCGAGCACTTTATCGCCCGAAAGAGAACGCTATGCCCATAAGACTGCACAGCTAAGTATTAATGCAGGGAAGCATTTTAATCGAGGATTAAGAACCTATTTCTTCGGTCTCGCCGCAATAGGTTGGTTCTACCACCCGCTGGCTTTGGTGATCGTTTCTACAATTGTTGTCTGCGTATTATATAGACGCGAATTCAGTTCCGCCGCCTTATTCAGTCTAGTGCAAGCCGAAGAAAATTAAACCTCAATCACTTTACAAATAAGACTGCGTGGATAATGCGAAATACTGATCCCAACCTGCAGTGATATCCCAATCCCCACGTATCATAATCGGGGCTGTTTCAACCCAATCCATACCCGCTTTGCCCATTTTCTCGACCAAGCCTTTATGCATAACAGGGATATCCACTTGATATTGCGGCGCAGCACGATCGGCAATGGATTGCACCAAAGCTAAAGCCATATCTTCATTCGGCGCAGTTAAACCACCAATAACGGTGATGCCTTCTTGCTCCGAACCTAACGCATAGCCTTGTAATTCATTTTCAGGGTCATATAAAAAAGCGCGATATTTGGATTGCCCCATACGACGCTTTACCATCTTGATACGCGGCGCCCCAAAACGATCCGCATCAAGTCGTAATAAATTACCTAAATCCTTTACGGGTAGAGATTCACGAATAGACCAACCTTCTTCCAGAAGATCTTCTATTTTCCCAGCATCAAAAGTTTTAGCGAACCCACGGGTGATCTCATCAACCTTCTTGAAACCAAACTGTTCGTAGAGCCCTTGCCCAACATCAGTTGAAATCAGGCAAAGAGAGACGTTTTCTTCTGGTAATAAACCAACGATACGCTCAATTAATTCTTTACCCAGTCCCTGACGTTTATAGTCAGGATGGGTGATCACACAACCAATCGCACCTTTATCCGCACTGAAAGGCGTAATCGCACCACAGGTGACAATTTCTTCTTTATCATTCACATGTCCAATGAGACGTGCGGATGTTAACAATGTCAGCCAGTCTTCGCGGTTTAAGGACCAACCAGTTGTAGCATTTAAGGCAAGTAACGCCCCAAGATTTGCGTGGCTTAATGGAATCAAGCGCGGGCGTTTTTCTGACATCGTTGTTTACTCACCGCATTGCGCGCGATGACGCATATAATGATCCAAGATAACACAAGCCATCATAGCTTCTCCTACAGGCACAGCGCGGATACCAACACATGGATCATGACGACCTTTGGTGAGGATATCTGCATCCTGCCCATCTTTTGTCACGGTTTTACGAGGTGTTAGGATAGAACTTGTCGGTTTAACTGCGAAACGGGCAATAATGTCCTGGCCTGTTGTTATACCACCAAGAATACCGCCAGCTTTGTTACTGGTGAATTCAGGTTTCCCATCAGCGCCCATACGCATTTCGTCCGCATTTTCTTCCCCTGTCAAAGCTGCAGAGTCAAAACCAGCACCAACTTCAACACCTTTTACTGCGTTAATGGACATAAAAGCACGCGCAATATCTGTATCCATTTTATCATATACAGGCGCGCCAAGACCTACAGGTACACCAGAGGCTTGTACTTCAATAACCGCCCCACAGCTGGAACCACTTTTACGGATATCATTCAGATATGCTTCCCAATCCCGTGCAGCCTCCGCGTCTGGGCAGAAGAACGGATTTTGGCCGACCTGATCCCAATCCCAATTATCGCGATTAATCTTATGAGGTCCCATTTGAACCAAGGCACCACGGATTTGAACGCCGCCTTCGATAATGTGATTAAGAACTTTGCGGGCAACACCGCCTGCGGCCACACGCATAGCTGTTTCACGCGCAGAAGAACGACCACCACCACGATAATCACGAATACCGTATTTTTCCCAATAGGTGTAATCTGCATGCCCCGGGCGGAATTTATCCATAATGTCGGAATAATCTTTGGAACGTTGATCTGTATTTTCTATCAACAAACCAATTGAAGTTCCCGTAGTTTGCCCTTCAAAAACACCAGACAGAATTTTAACTTCATCTGGTTCTCGACGTTGGGTGGTATGTTTGTTTTGTCCCGGTTTGCGTTGGTCCAGATAAACCTGCAAATCCGCTTCGGATAATGGTACACATGGTGGCACACCATCAACAACACAACCGATCGCTGGACCATGACTTTCACCAAAAGTGGTGAAGCGGAATAAATGACCAAAACCGTTACCGGACATATTCAAACCCTTTATCTTAATCTCAAGGTCTTTAATTACAAAGACCGGCATAATGCCGGCCTTTGGTTTTAAATCATATTAACAGCTTTGCAATCGCAAAACGTCAAAAGAACTACTTGGAACGTTCTTTAATTTGTTCAAGCAATTCCGCAGATTCTTCAGCAGCATCAATCGCAACCATACCAACTGTGTGATATCCGCAATCAACATGATGAACTTCGCCAGAAACACCAGCGCCTAAATCAGATAGAAGATAAAGGGCAGAGCCACCAACTTCGTCAATGGTTACATTGCGTTTCAATGGCGCGTTTAACTCGTTCCAACGAAGGATGAAACGGAAATCACCAATACCGCTTGCGGCCAATGTTTTAATTGGGCCAGCAGAAATCGCATTCACACGCACACCCTGACTACCCATATCAACCGCCAGGTAACGAACAGATGCTTCCAATGCAGCTTTTGCAACACCCATTACATTATAATGAGGCATCACACGTTCAGCGCCATAATATGTCAGTGTTACGATAGAACCGCCTTCATTCATCAATGGTGCAGCACGACGTGCCAAGGCAGTTAAAGAATAACAAGAAATATCCATAGACATTAAGAAATTGTCACGGGATGTATCTAGATACTTGCCTTTCAATTCGCTTTTATCAGCGAATGCAACCGCATGAACCAAGAAATCAATCTTACCCCATTGCTTTTCAAGTTCAGCAAATACGTTATCCATGCTTTCTTCATCGGTTACATCACATGGTAAAATGATGGTAGATCCTAATGATTCAGCCAATGGGCGTACGCGTTTCTCTAGCGCTTCACCTTGATAAGTGAAGGCGATTTCCGCGCCATGCTCTGCCAATGCCTTAGAAATACCCCAAGCAATAGATTTGTCATTTGCAAGGCCAAGGATAAGACCACGCTTACCTGCCATGAGTTGTGACGGGTTAGTCATACTAAAAAACCTCTTGTTTTCCCGCTAAAAATCCAGCCCGCATCATACGCTGTTTCGCCGTTTCGTCAAAGGTCTGCCGATCAAATTCGTGAATTTTTTTGTAACATTTAAACTCTTCTCTTTTGAACCGACCATAAAGGACAGATTAAACCGCTAAAAGCTTTGAATTCTCAGGTAAATTATTTAACAATAGAAATTAGATTTTTTAAATTTTATCAGCCAAAGGGCACTCACATGGTCGCTATGTTAGGACAAAAACTGCAAGAATTCGCGAAACTGATGCGTTATGTTCTTCAACGTTTCATGCATGATAAAATGCAACCTCGCGCGGCATCCCTTACCTTTACCTCCCTTTTGGCTATGGTGCCACTGCTTGCCATCAGCTTTGCGATTTTTGCAGCCTTCCCGGCTTTTGAAAATTTAAAGGCTGAGGCCCAGAACTTTATCTTCGAAAATTTTGTACCGGGCGTAGGTAATTCCGTCCAAGAGCATTTGGAAAGCTTCACTTCAAAGGCGCAAGGTGGATTAAGTGCGGTCGGCATCATTTTCCTAGGCGTCACATCTATCATGTTGCTGGTAACTATTTCCGGCACCTTTAATGAAATATGGCGAGCAAGAAAACCCAACTCAATTATTGCACGGCTTTTGGTATATTGGGCAATTCTAACACTTGGGCCACTTTTCTTTGGTGCCAATATTTCCATCAGTTCTGCTTTATTTGCCTATGCGCGCACATCTGGATTAGATGATCTAACAGGGTCCTATTTTCAGCTTGCGTCATTCATGCCTTTCTTCCTGTTAACAATTGGCTTTATGTTGATGTTTTTGCTGATTCCAAACTATCCTGTCCGCAAACGTGATGCGCTAAAAGGGGGCATACTGGCAGGGGCTATTCTGGAATTGTTAAAGAAGGGCTTCACATTTTATATCACCAGCTTTCCGACATATGAAACGATCTATGGCGCAATGGCCACCATCCCAATTTTCTTGTTATGGATTTATCTCAGTTGGAATGTGATTTTATTTAGTGCGCAATTCACGGCCGCCTTACCCGAATGGCGTGCAGGTAGCCGAAAAATCACAAAGGGTAGCATTAGTTTATCTGAGAGATTAACCGCGTCTCTTTCTTTATTACATGCTTTGAAAGAAGCAACTGCTATAGGCAAAGGCCTGACCGAACGTCGTATGCCTGCCGTTACAGGTATGGGGCCGGAACAGCTACACTTTGCCTTAAGTAAGTTAGAAGAACTCCATTTCATCACCAAGTCAGATACAGGCCGTTGGCATTTATGCCGTGATTTAAAAGACTATCGCTTGGCTGATCTTATTCACAATTTAGATCTGACTTTGGACAAGACATTCTCCAACACACATCTAAGCCATGCATGGGCACATCGCTTACAAAATATGTTAAATCATTCTGAAAAGGAGATAGGACATATTTTCGCCGATGATTTGGAAACAATCCTAAAAGACATGCATGAAGAGGAAAACTTTCCAATCAAACCCAAAAAGCTGACGAAAGAAATTGAAGACAAAAAAACGGCATCTGGTATGGCCTCAAAGGCACTTGCACTGATTGGCGCTGGTGCAGTTGGTAACAATTAAAGAATAAGGGGAAGATATGTCGATTGAATTTCTACTAACTTCACTGGTCGTGGTGCTATTACCGGGAACAGGTGTGATTTACACTCTAGCCGTTGGCCTTGGTCGTGGCTTTAAGGCAAGTATCGCAGCATCAATTGGCTGCACTTTTGGAATTGTCCCTGCAGCAATCGCAAGCATTATTGGTCTCGCAGCTTTACTTCATACAAGTGCCCTTGCCTTTCAGGTTATTAAGTATCTTGGTGCTGCCTACTTATTCTATATGGCATGGAATACTCTTAAAGATCGTGGAACGATGGATGTGAATGAAGAAAGAAGCTCCAAAAGTTTTGGTAAAATCATTATGACTGGCACTTTGATTAATGTGCTTAATCCTAAACTTTCTCTCTTCTTCCTTGCTTTCTTACCGCAATTTGTTTCTGCGAATGCTGCCAACCCAACCGTTGAACTGATTAACCTCGCGTTAGTGTTCATGGTCATGACATTCGTTGTATTTGTAGGATATGGCGCATTTGCCGCTGCTGCGAGAGACTATGTTATTACACGCCCTGCGGTATTAAATGTCATAAAGAAATGTTTTGCGGGTGTCTTTGGTTTTCTTGGGGCGAAGTTGGCCCTGGCAGAATAAATCAATCTTCAAAGAAAAAGCTGGCTTATTTCAAGCCAGCTTTTTTACGTACATCATAGTCAAAATCTTTAGACCATTTTTCGACAAATTCGATCAGTTCTTTATCCGGTTTTTCTGGAAGCATGACTTTTAACTTCACGTATTGATCACCCGCATTACCAGATTTCGGTGTAATCCCCTTACCTCGCAAACGTAAAGTCGCCCCGGTATTAGAGCCAGCAGGCACATTCACTGAAACGGAGCCAGTGATAGTTGGTACGGTCACCTTGGCACCTAACACAGCCTCTGCCAAACTAATCGGTAAATCTAGGAATATGTCATTACCATCACGCTCGAAAAACTTGTGTTTCCCAACATGAATTTCAACATAGGCATCGCCATGTTCGGCCCCGCCCATACCGGGCATGCCTTGCCCTTTTAGACGTAAAGATTGTCCATCTTCGGAACCCGCGGGAATATTTACATTCACACTACGTCCATCATGAAGACGGATTTGACGTCGTCCACCTGTTGCGGCTTCTTCAAATGAAACAGAGATTGTATGGCTGACATCCTGACCTTTCATACGAACTGTATTGGATCGACCACGCGATCGACCGCGCCCAAACATATCAGCAAAGATATCTTCTGCCCCGGCCCCGAAACCGCCAAAGCCGCCGCCGCCGAAACCACCGCCACCGAAGCCGCCACCGCCAAATCCACCACGTGCAGAACCATCTGCATTGATCTCACCACGATCAAATTGCGCTTTCTTCTGCTTATCAGACAACAAGTTATAGGCCGCAGATACTTCTTTAAATCTTTGCTCCACGATGGAATCATTCGGATTTAAATCAGGATGCAACTCTTTCGCTAACTTGCGATAAGCTGTTTTGATTTCGCTTTCTGACGCGCCACGTTGAACGCCTAGAATATCATAAGGATTCTTCATACTACTCGTATATGCCAATTTCAGTTCGCTCCCAACAGATCATACATGCAGGGGCAGAGTTAAACAATGACTTGCCATACAGCAAATAACTGTACCTACATATATTATAAGAGATAGGTAGGAATAAATGCAATTTCCAGACCGTTTACACTGTATGATCCGAAATTTCCATAGTCTTTTCCCATATTTCCCTCTTTATCCGTGGCGCGGTTCCAGATAGTCTACGTTCCATATAAAGTAAAAAGCAAAACCAAATAATAAGAGGAACGGATCATCATGGAATTATCCACCGAAAACCCATTCGAACAATTCGCAACATGGCTAAGCGAAGCAGAAGAAAGTGAACTTAACGATCCAAATGGCATGGCCTTGGCAACTGCGACAAAAGATGGGCAGCCAGCAGTACGTATGGTGTTGTTGAAAGGCTATGACGAACAAGGTTTTGTTTTTTACACGAATTTGGAAAGTAACAAAGGACGCGATCTTTTAGAAAATCCAAAAGCCGCCCTTCTCTTTCATTGGAAAAGTAAACGTCGACAAATTCGTGTCGAGGGATTAGTGGAATCTGTAACAAGTGAAGAAGCTGATGAATATTATGCATCTCGTTCACGTGGTAGTCAGATTGGTGCGTGGGCATCTCAACAATCACGTCCACTTGAAAGTCGCTACGCACTTGAAAAAAGTGTGGCAAAATACACAGCAAAATTTGGTATTAGCAAAGTACCACGCCCGGATCATTGGTCCGGTTTCCGTATCCGCCCACATCGCATCGAATTTTGGCAAGATGGTGCCTTCCGCCTACATGATCGCTTTATCTTCACCCGTGAAAATGAAACCGATGATTGGGAAATTGACCGTCTATATCCATAATATACAGAAATAATTATTGTGCCTCAGGATCCGGTATCAACTGAATAGATAGAAATTCTTGTAAGGTGATCACAAGAGCTTATATCTGCTTAAGCAAGCTAAGAAGGATTAAACATGACAAGCGATCAAGATAACCGTCCTGCTGTGGTTCTCACAGGTGCAAGCCGTGGTATCGGCCATGCCACGGTAAAACGTTTTTCGGATGAAGGATGGTATATCATTACATGCTCCCGTGACGACATTCCTGAACATTGTAAAGCTGATCCAAACTGGGCCTTACATATTCCGACCGATTTATCAGATCAAAAATCAGTTGCCGCCTTTATTGATGAGGCAAATGATTTTCTGAAAGGACGCCAATTAAACGCGCTTGTCAATAACGCAGCTGTTTCACCCAAAACACCCTATAAGGAACGTCTTGGTTGCTTAAATGGCGATACAGATCGTTGGCGGGAAGTCTTTGAACTGAACTTCTTCACCCCACTAACTCTGTGCCGTGGTTTTGCAGCAGCCCTTGGTCGTGGTGCAAAAGGCGTTGGGGCCGGTGTTGTTAATATCACATCTATTGCGGGCCATTCCATTCATCCATTTGCAGGCTCCGCCTATTCCACTTCAAAGGCCGCGCTTTCCGCTTTGACCCGCGAATTAGCAGTTGAGTTTGCAGAACTAGGCGTGCGTGTAAATGCAGTGGCACCAGGTGAAATTGCCACAGAAATGATTGGACCTGAATATGAACCTCTCGTGGCCCGTATTCCAATGCAACGCATGGGGACTGCGCAAGAAGTTGCAGGCACAGTCTATCAGTTATGCAACAATGATTTCGGCTATGTGACCGGCACAGAAGTCTTTGTCACAGGTGGACAGCACGTTTATTAATCATACTGTCTTTAAGATTAGTCTGCTGATTTACGCTCCATACGAGCCTTAACAGCTGAGCCGCGTTCATACCAGCCCTTTGATTTGTTAACGATCTTAACCAAGGTTAACATCACAGGAACTTCGACCAATACACCAACCACGGTTGCAAGGGCAGCACCGCTATCAAAACCAAAGATACTGATCGCAGCCGCAACTGCCAGTTCAAAGAAATTGCTGACCCCAATCAAAGAAGATGGCGCGGCAATACAATGAGCCTCCCCACTCCAACGGTTCAAGAAATAGGCAACGCCAAAGTTAAAATAAACCTGAATTAAAATCGGGATTGCCAACATTACGATGATCATCGGCTGATTTAAAATTTGATCTCCCTGAAAGGCGAATAATAGCACCAAAGTCGCCAATAGGGCCGCCATAGAAACTGGCCCAAAAACACCAAGTAAACGATCCAAACTTGCTTGACCACCAGATGCCATAGCCATCCGACGAATGATCTGGGAAATAATAACAGGAATGACGATATAAAGCCCGACAGAGAGCATTAAGGTATCCCATGGAATTGTGATGGCAGAGATACCGAGTAACAATCCAACGATAGGTGCGAAAGCCACGATCATGATGACATCATTCAACGCAACCTGACTTAGCGTGAAATGAGGTTCCCCATTGGTAAGATTACTCCAAACAAAGACCATGGCGGTACAAGGCGCTGCGGCAAGCAAGATAAGACCTGCAATATAGCTTTCATGTTGATCTGCGGGTAAATAGCTTTCAAAGACATAACCTATGAAGACCAATCCAAGTAATGCCATTGAGAATGGTTTAATTCCCCAGTTGATTAGCAAGGTAACCCCAATGCCCCGCCAATGTTCCATAACTTGTGCTAAAGCTGTGAAATCAATTTTCACCAACATTGGAATAATCATCAACCATATTAAGACGGCGACAGGCAAATTTACATTTGCCAATTCCATATTACCGATTGATTGAAAAAGGGCAGGAAAGAAATGCCCAAGCGCAATTCCAACCACAATACAAAGTGCCACCCAGATTGTTAGAAAGCGTTCAAAAATATTCATGGAAATGCCTCTGCCCAAATCAGTTAGTCTTAGGCGGATAGCATGACTTGCTAAAAGTCACAAACAGGATTTTGTAAAATATTTTTAAATTCGAATATTTTCGAAATTAAGCGGCTTGTTTCTCTAATGCTTCAAGCCAATCAATGCGGGATTGTTGCTGTTGTATTTCCATTTGCAGACTGGCATCCAAACTACCACGGCCATGGGTGTCATGTATATCTTTAAGCCGCGCCAGTTCCCCTTGATGGAACTCCTTTAAAAGATCCAGCTGATCCAAAAGGTCATCGCCATCCAAACAATCAAGAAAGCGCAGTTTCAGGAAATAAACCAAACGGCCAGTTTCATCCATCGGAACGCGTAACCCTGACGACATCAGATTGAAGAAAACATCAATACCTTCTTCAGTCACAACCAAGATTGTCGCATCATCAACATTGTCGCTTCCATCTTTCGGGCGAATAAGACCTTCCAAGCGTAAAATTTCTAAGGAGGACCCAAGGAGATCAAGATTGGGCCCAACGACACGAGCAACCACATGGCGAATATCACGGGCTAGGTCCGAATAGGTCATCTCTCCCATTACCAAGGCACCTAGAGCCGCCAGCTTAATTGCTTCTGCCGGAATAAGGACTTTATCCTGATACATAAAAGAGAACTCCCTGAAGATGTTTTTTAGACTTATATGTTATATAAGATGCTTTGAAAAATATTTCCAGTCAATTAAGAACTATTCTTAACAAAAAAGGCAGCTGAGTAAGCTGCCTTTTTGCGTCGAAACCGAACTGGTTCCATTTCTTAAGATTGAATACCACGTAGACGCTCACCACGACGACGTAATAATTCCATAACAATCATCAATATAATAGCCAGAACAACCAACAGACCAGCGGCCGCTGCAATTGTCGGGCTTAACTGTTCACGGATACCACTAAACATCTGACGAGGTAATGTACGTTCTTCCGGACCGGCCAAGAAGAGTACCAAGATCACTTCATCAAAAGATGTGATAAAGGCAAACAAACCACCAGAGAAAATACCTGGAATAATCAGCGGGAAGGTCACCTTAAAGAAGCTACGCACGGGACTTGAGCCTAAGCTTAAAGCAGCCCGTACAAGATTCTGGTTAAAAGATACCATTGTCGCCGTTACAGTAATCACAACGAATGGAATACCTAATGTTGCATGGGCCAAAACAAGTCCCATCAAGCTACCTGTTAAACCAAGTTCAGCTCCAAACAGTGTGGTTGTTAACCAATTGATACCTGTTGCTTCCATGAAACCACGAAGACCAGGGTCCGCCGCACTATAAAAGAAGAACAAACCAACAGCTGTAATAACCAATGGAACGATCATTGGGGAGATAAGTACGGCTTGCACAAAGCCCTTACCAAAGAAACGACCTTTACTTAGTCCCATCGCAGCAATTGTACCAAGTGTGGTTGCAAGCAACGTACTAAAGATCGCAACAATGATTGAGTTTTTAACAGTACTTAGCCATACACCAGACGTTGTTTGCGGACATGGATTGTCACTGATTTCACCTGCATCGAAACGCATTTGATAGTCGGCAACGATATCCTGCGTACTACACATATCAAAGAAATCATAATACCAACGCCAGGAAAAGCCTTCCATCGGATAAGTAAAATATGGTTGCGAGTTAAAAGAAAGCGGAACCACAGCGATAATAGGCGCGATCAAAAAGAATAAGATCAAGCCGCAGCCAATTCTGAATGTCCAGAACCAAGCTTTTTCTAGTGGTGATGCATAAGGAGGTAAAGCTGACATTATTATTTCTCCTTAACCCATTTTCATCCGGTCGATACCGACCAAACGGTTGTAAATTGCAAACAATACTAAGGTAATCGCCAATAAAACCACACCAATCGCAGAGGCCATATTCCAGTTCAATTGCTGGTTCATCTGAACATCAATCAATTGCGAAGCCATAATATCTTTCGGCCCACCTACTAACGCAGGTGTAATGTAATAACCGATAGAAATAATGAACACCAACAAACCACCAGCACCAATTCCTGGTACAGTTAACGGAGTATAAACACGCCAGAATGCGATCGCAGGATTTGCACCCATGGATTTAGCCGCACGCATCAACGATGGATTAATCCCTTTCATCACGGAATATAATGGCAAAATCATAAACGGAAGTAAGATATGGGTCATCGCAACAACAACACCCACGCGATTTCGGATGAGTGCTAGAGGCTCATCGATAATCCCTAACCCAATAAGTGCAGAGTTAATTACACCTTGGTCTTGAAGCAATACAATCCAAGCAGTTGTACGCACCAATAAGGAAATCCAGAAAGGCAACAATACAAAGATCATTAACATATTGCCTGTCTTTGCCGGCAACGTGGATAAAAGATAAGCAATTGGAAAACCTAACAAGAGACAAGTTAATGTCACTTGTGCGGAGATAAATAAAGTACGCCCGAAGATATCCAGATATACTGCATTATCATCATCAACCATTGTTAGGGAGCCATCATCAGAATAGGTCATATCAACAGCGGCCAGAATATAACTAAAAGTATAACTTCCAGATTCGCGTTTAAGAACATTCCAAAATTCCGGGTCTGCCCATTTCTTATTCGCTTTAATTAGAGACTCTTTATACGGTGCCTCTAGTTTATCAGCCTTACGGGCTGATTTAATCAGTAACCGGCGAAAACCCGGTTTTTCAAAATTCAGTCGCTTACCGACTTTGGCAATATTTCTATTCTTTTTACCTTCTACCAAGTCAGCAGCCATCGCTTCCCACACAGGTTCTGGTGGAAGATCAGTTCCATCCCAGTCCTGAATTGCTTCAACCGTGTTTGGCAGAATCTCTGGTACAATTGAATTGTCCACAGAAACGGAAGCCAATTTTGCGATCGGAAAAACGAAAAAGACCAAGATGAATAAAAATAAAGGAGCAACCAAGCCAAATGCACGAAGCTTATTCAAGCGTTCCGCACGCCTTAAGCTTTGGCGCAATGGGGTGCCGTCAGCAGTCGTCAACGGCTGTGTTGAATCAGTAGCAATTGCCATAGCTTTGAACCAGTCTAATCAATATATTTTAGTAAGTCATTTAATGATAAGAAAGGCGAGCACAGCATGCTATGCCCGCCTCTATATCAATTAATTATTGACTAACCCAAGCAAGGAAACGCTCGTTTAGATCGTCAAAGTTGTCAGCCCAGAAATCAAGGTTATGTGGAACCCAGTTCCCCAAGTTTACTGGTGCAGATGGCAATTTCTCAGCCAATTTTTCATCAACAATCATTGTACCAGCTTCGTTAGTTACTGGACCATAACCGATATATGTATGTTGTGTACCCATTTGCTTAGCAGCAGACGCGAACTTCAAGAAGTCATACGCTTTGTCCAAGTTTGGTGTACCTTTTGGAATCACCCACATATCAAAGTCTAGGTTTTGACCATCCCAGATAATTTTGAACGGTTGGTTTTCACCATCAATCGCAGATTGGATACGACCGTTCCAAGCCGCAGACATTGTTACTTCACCGTCAGCCAATAGTTGAGGTGGTTGAGAACCAGATTCCCACCAAACAATGCTGTCTTTGATTGTGTCAAGCTTAGCAAACGCGCGATCGATACCTTCTTCTGTATCCATTACGTCATATACTTCCGCCGCAGGAACACCGTCAGCGATCAAAGCAAATTCCAACATCACTTTCGGGCTCTTACGAACACCACGCTTACCTGGGAACTTATCTAGATCGAAGAAGTCCGCCATTGTAGATGGTTGGTCACCAGAGAATGCTGTTGTGTTATAAGCAACAATTGTTGCCCAAGTAATCGTACCTACGCCACATTCCAATTTGGAACCTGGAATAAAGTCATCCGCATTTGGAATACGAGACCAGTCGATAACTTCTAGAACACCTTCGTCACAACCTTGCAATGCTGTTGCGGACTCAAGGTCAGCAACGTCAATTGTAACGTTACCAGCTTCCACTTGCGCTTTAATTTTAGCTAGCTCACCGTTGAATTCATCTTCAACGATCTGAGTACCTGTCGCAGCTGTATATGGTTTGTAATATGCTTCACGTTGAGAAGATGCATAAGCACCACCCCAAGAAAGAACTGTCAAGCTTTCAGCCTGTGCAGTCGCCGCAACACCAACTGTTGCTGCAGCCAATACAGATGTTGTAAGTAGTTTTTTCATGTTTTTCTCCCTGTCTTGAAAAATAATCCTACCATAAGATTAGATCAGACTAAGCTGAACCTGTTTAAATCCACCGCGACAAAACCAGATTTTGATCTTTGCTTTGATGGAAATTCCCAAATCCGTGAGGGTTCAGCTTTCCCACGGATCCAGAAACTTTTTTATTATTATACGTTTGGTGCATCCAAGGCACGGCAGTCATCTGTCTGCCATCCAATGGTCACTTCGGTACCTTCCTGCAAGATAACATGACCATGGGAGTTAGGAATTTTTACAATAAAATCACTATTTCCAGAAACACTTACACGTGTACGAATATGATCTCCTAAATAAATCAATTCTTCCACCTTCGCAGAACATGTGTTTTCCGCAGCGTTACCTTCAGGATTAATCGTAACACGTTCTGGACGCATGGATAATGTGGTACGTGTTCCAACACCAGATGCGTTTACTTTCATCGCAGCAACCGTACCGCCACCACCTTCAAGTTCCACTTTACAATTCACATCATCTTCAGAAACAATTTTACCATAAAGTTTGTTATTTTCCCCGATAAATCCGGCAACAAAAGCATTATCTGGTTGTTCATATAACACATCAGGTGGTGCCAATTGTTGAATCACACCATCTTCAAATACGGCAACACGGTTAGACATGGTCAAAGCTTCGGATTGATCATGGGTCACATAAACCATACTTACGCCGAGATTTTCATGAATATGTTTAATTTCATACTGCATCTCTTCACGAAGGTTTTTATCCAACGCGCCAAGCGGCTCATCCATCAATACCAATTCAGGTTCAAATACCAATGCACGGGCAACAGCCACACGCTGTTGCTGACCACCAGAAAGCTGAGCTGGACGACGATTTGCGAAGCCGCCCAAACGTACCATATCCAGCGCTTTATTTACGCGATCTTCGATTTCCGCTTTACCCATTTTCCGTACTTCTAATGGGAAAGCCAGATTTTCACCAACAGTCATATGCGGGAATAACGCATAATTCTGGAAAACCATCCCAATGCCACGTTTATGTGGTGGTGTATTATTAATTGGTGTTCCATTTAATAAAATCTGACCATGTGTTGGCACTTCAAAACCAGCCAACATCATCAATACAGTGGTCTTACCGGAACCGGAAGGACCAAGCATGGTCAGGAACTCACCTCGTTCGACATCTAAGTTCAAATCTTTAACGACTAATGTTTCGCCGTCATAACTTTTCTGAACACCTTCAAAGACAACAATATTGTCGGTGGATCCTGTCATAGGCCCCATCCCTCATTCACGTTAATGGTTAATAATACGGACGAAAGATTTTGCTCGCAATTAGAGTGCGAGTTGTCGGCATAGACTCTGCCCACAATAAGAATCGGTTTAATCACCAGTCTCTTTCTCCCTGCACATACATGTCATTTAGCGCATGTATGATTTTCATTTATTTTCAGGTCTTTTGCCCGAATAATGATTGCAGTGTGCAATCCCTTTAACCGAACTGTCAACGATTAAAACGACGTTTTTTCCCTTGATTTTTCAAAATCTGATATATCACGGGGGTTTAGGGAGATATTTTTTTATATTTTGAGAGGATTAAGCAGCTCTATCCAAACCCATCTGGTCCCAAATTTGACATAAAGCATCAATAAATTCATCCATAATGTCATCATTATGTAATGGACATGGGGTTAATCGGATACGTTCTGTACCCTTTGGAACTGTTGGATAATTGATAGGCTGCACATAAATGCCAAATTGTTTCATCAACTCATCAGTCATTTGCTTACAACGTACAGGATCACCGACAAAAACAGGAACAATGTGACATTGCGACGGCATCACAGGTATGCCAACAGCAGTCAGTTTATCTTTCAATGTTTGAGAACGTTCCTGATGCGAAGCGCGAATTGATTCGCCTTCTTTCAACAATTGAATGCTTTTAATTGCACCCGCTGCAATCGCAGGCGGCAAAGCTGTTGTAAAAATAAAACCATCTCCAAAGGACCGGATAAAATCAACGATTTCTTTCTTGGCTGCAATATAGCCACCGACAACACCAACAGCCTTACCCAACGTGCCTTGAATGATATCAATTTCATCCATGACACCATCACGTTCTGCAATACCTGCCCCATGCTTTCCATACATACCAACAGCATGTACTTCATCCAAAAAAGTAAGCGCATTATACTTTTTGCATATATCAATAATCTCACGTAACGGCGCCACGTCGCCATCCATGGAATAAACAGATTCGAAAATGACGATTTTTGGTACATCAGGATTGTCTGCAGCTAATTTTCGCTCCAAATCTTCCACATCGTTATGGGCCCATATGCGTTTTTCTGCGCGAGACTGCTTAATACCTTGAATCATGGAGTTATGATTAAGAGCATCTGAATAAAGAATTACATCTTTGATTTCGCGCCCCAAGGTCATCAGAGCTGTTTGGTTTGCAACATAACCAGATGTAAACAGCAAAGCAGCATCCTTATTATGCCAGCTCGCTAATTCTTGTTCTAACATCGCATGGTAATGTGTGGTGCCTGAAATATTACGTGTACCGCCCGCACCGGCTCCACATTCTTGCAAAGCTTTGGTCATCGCATCAATAACACGCTGATCTTGTCCCATACCTAAATAGTCATTGGAACACCATACTTTGACGTTCTGTACTGGCTCTTTATTTGTATCTTCGTAGAAGTTTACCGCGGGAAATTGACCAACCTGACGCTCAAGTTCCGCAAAAATACGGTAACGTCCTTCGTCATGCAATTCGCTGAGTTTATCTTGAAATAGCTTATCAAAAGTCATTTTATCAAATCCCGCAGGAGCAACCTTAAACTTAGGATGCTTCTAATATAAAAAGCTGGAGCATCTTTTAGAATGCCCCAGCTGATTTTACAATGTCATAATCTATGAAATGGCTTCACATTTCGTTTAAAAATGCAAAGTTTGATCTAGTTCAATTTTATCCATTCCACTGACCCGTTTCACGTAACCAGTTAGCAGTGTCATCCAATGCCTTGCCGAAACGCTCAACCAACATATCAAGTTCTTCACCTGTAATAATCAGTGGGGGAGAGAATGCAACACCATCCCCACCCATCGCACGAAGAATTGCGCCATGTTCTTGCGCACGCCCGACGAGATAAGGCCCCACAGCCATTTTAGGATCAAAGTTTTCTTTGGTTTCTTTATTTGCAACCAGCTCAACAGCCGCAATCAAACCTGTACCACGCACTTCACCTACCAATGGATGATCTGCAAATTTGCGCAGACCGTCTTGTAAATGATGAGCTACAGAACGCACATGACCAAGAATATCGCGTTCTTCATAAATCTTTAATGTTTCAACGGCAACTGCTGCTGAAACCGGATGGCCAGAATATGTATAGCCGTGACCGAATGTACCAATCTTACCGGAATTCGCAGAAATAGTGGAGGCAACATCTTCGTTCACAATGACTGCTGAAATCGGCAAATAGGAAGATGATAGCGCTTTCGCAACAGTCATCATATCTGGTTTCAGATCGAAGGTTTCAGAACCGAACATATTACCAGTACGTGCAAAACCGCAAATCACTTCATCTGCAATGAATAAAACATCATATTTTTTAAGAACAGCCTGAACTTTCTCGAAATATGTTTTTGGAGGCAAAATAACACCACCTGCGCCCATAACAGGTTCAGCAATGAAAGCGGCAACAGTTTCCGGGCCTTCATCCAGAATTTTCTTTTCTAAACTATCTGCCATGCGCGTTGCGAAATCTTCTTCACTCTCTCCTTCTTCGCCAAAGCGATAGTAATGAGGACAATCTGTATGCATAATATTGGCAATTGGCAGATCAAAATCTAGGTGATTATAAGGCAGACCTGTCATGCTTGCAGCAGCAACAGTCACACCATGATAACCTTTTGTACGCGCTATGATTTTCTTTTTGTCCTTACGACCTTTGGCATTGTTATAATACCAAACCATTTTCACAACAGTATCTGTTGCTTCAGAGCCGGAGTTACAGAAAAACGCTTGCGCCATTGGTACAGGCGCCATTTTCACAAGGCGCTCAGCTAACTCAATGGCCGGGTTTGTCGTCTTATGAGCAAACAAATGATAATAAGGCAATTCTTGCATTTGTTTGGTAGCAGCATCTACGAGGCGCTGCTCGTTAAAGCCTAAAGAAGTAGACCAAAGGCCAGCCATACCTTCGATATATTTATTACCATTTGTATCAGTAATCCAAACACCTTCGCCTTTTTCAGCGATCATCGGCCCGATTTCTTTATGCTTTTCCTGATTAGTGTAAGGATGCATTACATAGGCGATGTCACGGCTTTCCGGAGAGTTACCAACGTTGCTCATTTCACGAATTCCTTAATTCTTGAGAAAATATTTTTGTGATCACAAAATCACACAGACGCGAAGATTACAATTCAATGAAACTGCAATCAAGAAGATTCCGATTAATAATTTATTCACTTGGAAATTTACCTAGACTCAGTAACATTCCAAAATGTTAATAATGAATGACTTAATGAAAAAAATGTATGATACATTTGGTCATAAATACAAAAACGACACTTGGGATGGCATAAGATGATTATCACCTTTGGCTCGATTAATTTGGACATCACATTTCCGCTGGATCATATGCCAAAACCTGGCGAAACGGTTCTTGGCAAAACCTTTTTAATGAATCCCGGAGGAAAAGGTGCGAATCAAGCGTTAGCCGCAGCTTGCGCGGGCGCAGATACAGCCATGGTTGGTATGGTGGGTGATGATGGCTTTGCAGAGGAAGCTTTATATCTCTTAAAAGAATATGAAGTTGATCTTTCCCAGCTAGGTAAATCTGATCTACCAACAGGATGTGCCTCTATATGGGTAGATGAAGGTGCTGAGAATTCTATTGCTGTCGCTTCCGGTGCAAATCTCAGCGCGAAAGCAAGTCAGGTTCCAGATAGCTGGCTTACACCAGATAATCGCTTATTGATACAAATGGAAACACCGGTCGAGGAAAACTGGAAACTTATTCGACGCGCACATGAAAAAAAATGTCCTGTTACGTTGAATGTTGCCCCTGCACGATATGTCCCATTGGACATTCTCAAAATGATCGATCTTTTAATTGTAAATGAGGGTGAAGCACGTACCATTGCTGATGGTTTGGATTTAGATAGTGAAAAAGTCACACGCCTTCCACGTTACCTTGCAGAAAAATTTGGTATGAAGTCGGTCCTCACAATGGGTGGCGCGGGCAGTATATTCTTTAGTCCTGACGGGGGAATTTCCACACCTGCCCTTCCTATAGCACCAATTGACACAACTGCTGCAGGCGATACTTTCGTCGGATATTTAGGCGCAATGCTGGTTGAGGGCAAAGATATGGAAGAAGCGTTACGTTATGCATCAGTAGGTGCAGGACTTTGTTGTATGAAAGCTGGATCACAAAGTTCAGTACCAACGATCAAAGATGTAGAAGCAAAATTACCATCTTTACCAGCAAGTAAAGTTATTAAATAGCCGACTTAATTCTCTAGTAACGCCGCTAAAGCTTCAATATGTGGGCGATCAAGCGCATAATTTAATCTATGCAGCCTAAAACTATCATCAGATAATTTGTCAAAGAAAACACGCGCTTCTAAATCCAGTCGTTCCACTTGCCATTCCAGTCGCACCCATCCCTGCTCTTTGGCAAGTTGAGCAACTTGGATCATCAAATGTGAGCCGACTTTTTGGCGTCGAACAACTTCTTCCACATAAATATGGCGAACGATTGCACAGGTTTCCCCCATGATTGCATCATATGTCAGAGTAAAGAATACAGCACCGCAAATCACATTTTCAATTTCAACGACCAACGCTTGAAACTGCCCCCCGACATCTGCCGCAGCGGCGGCTAATCTTTGTTCAAGATCAACAGCAGAAACCGAACGAAGAGATGGATCATCATCTGGCTTCTCAACCGTTTCAATATGCTTAGCTAGATTTGTCATTAAACGCGCTAATGATGGCGCATCCGTTGATGTGGCTAGGCGGAAACTCACATTCGACATTCTTATACCCTGTATCGCTGCTTCTGCAGCGCTTCCCATTAATTATATGCGATCTAACTTACCCTAATAGTTAAGATCCATGCGCAGCCTGCTTTCTCTTATCAATGGCTTTCCGAATAAAATCGAAGGCAGCTTTCATTTGCTCATCCCCATATAAATCCGGATCGTCTTTCACAAGAATATCAGGTCGCAAACCACCCTTAACAGATTCTCCTAATGGAAGAAAGTATCGACTTGTCGTTAAAACAACTAAGCCGCTTTTATCATTTAAAGGGATTACAGATTGAGCAACATCCTTCCCATAACTCTTTTCCCCAATTACGGTGGCACGCTTATTTACTTTCAAAACTCCCGCCACCAGCTCTGAGGCAGAAGCGGAACCAGCATCCTGCAGAATAACCATAGGTAAATTACGGCTAAAATCGGCTTCTTCAGCAGCTAATTGTTGTTTGTCATGCTTTCCGACCATTTCTCCAAATGGACTACCTTTTGGTAGAAACAAATCCAAGATACCAATAGCTTCATCCAAATCACCACCAGGATTGGATCTCACATCCAGAATTATTCCCGTAAGAGAGCCATTTGTTTCATCAAATGCATCCGCTATTGCAACCTTCATATACTTAGCAGCATGATCATCAAAATCTGCAAGGCGTATTACTGCCGTATTATTTTCTACATATGATGATAACATTTCAGGCTCACTGCGGGTTTGCCTTGGGATAACAATCGGATCGATTACATTTCCATTCCTGATGATTTCTAAACGCATTCTATCGCTATAAAAATTAACAACTTCCTTAGTTGCGAGCCTCTCATTTAAGTTTGAAAGCTCTATATCATTTGCCGATTTTATAATATCTGAAACCCTAACACCTGCAACATGTGCTACCCCTTCCCGTTTCAATCCAATAACCTGAAGTCCAAGAGGGACTTTCATCATCAAAGCCCCAAACTGAGACACGCCAATTGCCATATTATCAAATTTTTTATAGTTGGTTTTGAGATCGTAAAAATGGCTATACTGATCTAAAGATGATAAGAAACCATCGATGGCAAAAGCTTCATAGGCGCGTTCAGATACTTTCCCATTTTCTGCAACTTCGGTGCGAATTGCATCCCATGCAGCTTCAAGTATGGCGCTTTGATGGATTGTTTCTATATGATACGTACGTGCTATCATATAAATCAGACGGAAATTCTCTAAATCATGGTGAGAGATTTCACCATCTCTTAAAAGTATCTTTTCTTCTTCATCGTTCAGAGTTGCCAAACGACGTGTTGCATCAATACTTTCATAGTAATGTCTGCTGAGTTTTTTGGGATCAATATCCAATCCGAGTTCTGGTTTTCTTGCACATGCAGCTAAAAATATTATCACTAAGAAAGATAAAAAAATCTGACGCGACACTAGACGAATGAAGATCATTTGAAAATCTACTGCCCTTCACTACCCAATGTCCAATTGAGATTCGGCCCGCCCGCCAGTTCAACAACTAATCTGTAAGCTGCAGTTAACTGTTCGTCCCCATCCTCATCAGGATCATCAGTCACAATATATTGCGGTTGAATACCACCATTCACAGTACGGCCGGAAGGTGTAAAATAAAGGGCTGTCGTTAGTTTCACACCGCCTTCATATAAAGGGAAAACAGATTGGACGGATCCCTTGCCGAATGTGGGTTGCCCTAAAAGAGCAGCACGTTCATGATCTTGTAAAGCACCAGCAACAATTTCCGAAGCCGACGCAGATCCTTCATCGATTAAGACAACGACAGGTTTACCATCTGCGACCTCCCCGTAACCAGAATCAAAGCTATTCTCTCCATCTCGCTCTCTGGTGCTCACGATCAGCTTTTGCGATAAAAAGGCGCTACTCACGCTTACAGCCTCAGTCAGTAGCCCTCCGGGGTTCTTTCGCAAATCCAAGACATACCCATACAGCTTGTCTTCGCCGACTTTTCGTTCAATATCATTGATCGCATCCACAACCATACTTCCAACACCTTCAGAGAAGTTAGAGATACGAATATAGCCAACTTCCCCTTCTATCTCATGTCTGACAGGGTGAAGTTCGATAATATCTCTTCGAATAGATGCATTAAAACTTTCACTATTTTCACGTTCTACCGTTACCACAACTGACGTTCCAACTCGTCCTCGCAATAAATTGATAGATTCTTGCATGGATAATTCTGCCAAGGCTTTTCCATCTGCATGGGTAATTACATCCCCCGGCAATATACCTACTTGATCTGCGGGACTCCCTTCAAAGGGAGACACGACAAGTAATCCTTTTTCATGATTTGAGATTTGTATCCCTAAGCCCGCATATGCACCGCGCGTCTGTTCCATAAAAGAACGATATGCTTTTGCGTCCATGTAAGTGCTGTAATCATCAAGAGAAGCAAGCATGGACTGTGTCGCTACCTCGTCAAAGGTATCACGATCCATACTACCTTCATCAACGGCATGCGCTTGCACCCCTTCAATCGCTGCTAATAATAGAGCCTGACCATCTACTGTATAAACATATTGGTCCTGAATATTGCGATAAATGATTGGAAATAAATTTAGATCATATCCCTCAAGTGAGTTATCCGATAAAATATTTCCTTGATCATGTGCCGCTTGAACCAGTTGTGCTGTTACACGTCGTGCTTCTTTATTTGGCTCATAGAGAGGCTTTACACAGCTTGCGACAAGAACCGCAACAATTGTTAAAGCCAGCCAAGAAATCGCATTGTTATTGATTTTGAAAAAACGCGCAGACAAGGAACTTACCTCAAAAGAAATACATGTTAACATTATTAATATAATGCACAGCAAAAATTCTGCCAGTTTTTAAAAAAGATAATTATATTTTTGGAATTTCTATTGAAATTTTTTCAATAACTGATCCCCAGTCGCCACGGGCAGCTTGTCTGTATAATTTTGCAGACTGATACCAGTAACTTTCCACCCCTTCCAATTCCCATCGCCATTCCGGCACATATTTCAACATAATCCAGCTTTCACAGCCTAAAGCACCGGCAAGATGTGCTGTTGCCGTATCTGACGTTAAAACAACATCCATTAACTTCATAACAGCAGCTGTATCCATAAATGCGTGACCATCCTGATCCAGTATATTTCCCAAATCCACCACGTTTTCAGATAACGTCATTCCCTCAAAACGATCTCTACCATCATCCATTTGTAAAATATAAAAAACGGCCTTATCGGTATCAAATAAAGGATACACATCCTTAAATGACATAGACCGTCCTTGCTCAGCAGGAGAGTTAGGATCCCCCTGCCAAATCAGCCCTATCTTTGTTTTACCTGCAAATTTATCAGGAGTCTTTTCCTTTAGGCAGGTGATCCATTTAGCCTTCGCTGTGTCTTCGACACTAAGATATGTGTTTGAATATTTATGGCGAATAGTTTCTCTATCCAGCCCTAACACCAAAGGTAAACTCATCATTGGAATAGCAATATCCGCAGAATGCACGTCATTCATATCGTCACATAACTCACATCCTGTAATCTGAGACGATAATAGTTTTCGCAATTTAGGCCGTAAACGCAATGTAACCGTATTAGCTAACGCAACAACTTCAGGAATAAATCGACTGAATTGGATGCAATCTCCAAATCCTTGTTCATCAAAAATAAGGATGTTTCTGCTGCGAATATCATCCCCAAATTTCCACATAGGACAGGGAATAACTGCTTTGTCTTCTAAGCGTTGCTGCCAACGACTTTCGTAATCTAAAAAGCCATTCTCTAAATCTCCTCTCATCAGACGATTCTGCGCAAGAGCAAATCGTGCAACAAGATTGCTAGACGAATCCTGCAATTCTTCTTTCAGTAATGCATCAGATTCAGATAAACGCCTCGAATTTCTGTATGCAAACGAAAGTGGTAATCGGATTTCTTTTGCAAGTTGCGGATCCGGCAGCGCCTTTTCATATGCAGGAATAGCCGCTTCCAAATTTCCCAATTCATGATAAGCATGGCCAAGCCACTTATAAAGCGTCAATTGGTCGGGATATAGCTGAATAGCTTTCTCTAAGTGCAGTATTGCTTCTTCGAACAGACCAAGTTGAACTTCCAATGCACCTTGTTGCAATAGAACCAAAGGATGATCATCTTGTAAATCTGATAGAGCTCGGATGGCTTCAAGAGCTTCATCAGATTGCCCAGACAAAAGGTGCATCTTAATTTGCACTGGAAGTATTTCCGTATTTCGCCCCCAACGTTGTATCGCAAGATCTATGAGGACAATAGCTTGTTCCAATTGCCCGCTATCAAGCGATTGGTTTGCAGTTTCTAATACTTTTTCCTGCGTCAGGTCCATTTGAATTCCATTCAGATTGAATTCTGCTTTGCGTTACATACAAATCAGATTAGGCTGCTTCGCATCCAACCTGCAAGATGCAGGAATTTGATTTGATATAAAAAGTCTTGGTAAGGATAAGAGAATGACTTTAACAGCACCTGTTTCTTGGGGTGAATTAATTGACAAAATCACTATTCTAGAAATCAAATTAGAAAATATGACGGATCCTGAGAAGCTGGTGAATGTAAAACATGAACACACTGTTTTAAGCCAAACCAGAGACAGTTATACCTTGCCTGCAGGTTTAATGGAACTCACCGCGCAACTTAAAAATATCAATCAACAATTATGGAATATTGAAGATGATATTCGTGATCAGGAACGTCAAAAGGATTTTGGTGAAAAATTTGTCGAATTGGCACGTTCTGTATATTTCACCAACGACAAGCGAGCTGCCTTGAAAAAGGATGTAAATATTTTAATGGGATCTGACGTTGTAGAAGAAAAATCCTATCAGGATTACGACTAATCCATTAGTCAGATTTGCGGATTAAAGTCATGCCATCCCCGATGGGGATTGTCGAAATCTCCACATCTTTTTGTTGAGAGGCAAAATCATTAAATTGGCGCACAGATACAGTTAAATTTTCAACATTTTCAGGATCTGCGACTTTGCCATACCACAAAACATTATCCATGATTAAAAGACCGCCAGGACGTAAAAGCTTCATCGCCTGTTCATAATAAGAAATGTAACTTCCCTTGTCGGCATCTACAAAAATCATATCAACTGATCCAATGAGCCCTTCCATTTCCCATTGCGGAAATGCGTCATTTGCAAGCTCGTATCGCATATCAATTTTATCCTGCACCCCCGCCTCGCTCCAATAACGATGCTGTATGTCCATATGGCGAATATCATGATCACATGCATAAAGCTTGCCGTCTTCTGGTAAAGCTGCAGCAAGCACAGCTGCACTATATCCTGTAAAAACACCAATCTCGATAGCAGTTTTAGCACCGTGCAACTTTACCAGCATATGCATTAATGCTCCCTGCTCCGGCGTAATCTGCATACGGCCGGCAGGATGTTTGGCTGTTTCTTCACGAAGTCTGACAAGATAATCAGGTTCACGAACTGATTTTTCGCGGATATACCCCAATACCGGATTGGCCGGATCAAACATATCATATGTTTTATCAGCAGACATTTTGTAAAACCTGTTTTTACTTAAACTTTAGCGCGTTTGGATGCGCCTGTTATCATACGCCATGGCCTGCCGTCAATTGCAGCTAACCCCAAAGCAATCATCGCCATACCTAAAAAATGTTTTAGCGCTAATACCTCGCCCAAGAATGCTGCACCTAAAATAATTGCACTTACAGGAACCAGCAAAGTAACGAGCATCACATTTGTCGCACCTGCTGCGGCCAGAATTTTGAAAAATAGAAGATACGCCAGTGATGTCGCAGCCACTGCAAGAAATACAATTGCTAGAATAGTTTCCATCCCTGGCATGTTAAGAGAGAGAGGCTGATCCAGATAAAAAGTGACAGGTAATAGAATTAAACTGGAGGCTGTTAACTGCCCTGTCGCCGTAACCATGGGAGCTGTGCCCATCCGTTTAAATCGACGCCCCCATACACCCGAAAATGCATAACTTAAGGTCGCACCGATAATCGCTAGTTGTGCCCAGACAGCTGTGCCTAATTCCCCTAATGCATCCATACCAATCATCATAGCCACACCTGCAAAGCCAATAAAAACACCCAACATTTTGTTTGGACTCATTTTTTCATCCGCAGTCAGGAAATGAGCAACAACTACGGTAAAAATAGGCGTCGCAGCATTTAAAATTGAGGCAAGACCTGAGGCAATATGTGCTTGCCCCCAGACAATTAAAGAGAAAGGAATAGCATTATTAAGTAATCCCATGCCAAAAAAGGCGATCCAATGTCTTAAATCCATTGGCATGGAAATCCTCACCAATTTTAGAATGGCAAATAAAGTCAAAGCCGCAATCGCCACGCGTAAATTCACGATTGTGAAAGTTGGTAGTTCCTGCACTGCTATACCAACAGTAAAGAAAGACCCACCCCAAAGGATGGAAAGCAAGATCAACATCCCCCATTCCTTAGATCCCATATGTGTATTTACTGCTGCTGACGAATTCATTTTAATCTCTTTCATTGATGGAAATATACAATGTTACGTCTTAACAGAAGAGGCGTACTATTTTCATTCCGTTTCTTGGTACCAAAAGTAAGAATATGGACTAGAGACACTAGTCATTGGAAAGAATTTAAAAGAAATAGAGACACCTAAATCCCCCATTCCCCATCTGGTCGGAAGCAAACATTAACGTTTTTCTTTTCGCGCCCCCCTTCTTTACTAACAACTTCAACCTCTAAAGTGCGACATGTCGTATTTCCTGATATTTTTTGTGTCACAGTCTTACCTTTGGCTGATCCTGCATCCGCTTTGCTTTCATCGGTTGTAACAACCAGGTTTTTATTTACATAACCAATAATAACGCCGTAACGCTCAACTAAAATCCATTCCTCATCTTCGACAGCCCCGATAGCGCGGAATACATCCCCTTCACGCAACCAAGCCGTCACCCGACCCGCTGCGTTTGGTGACGTACGTACATTTGTGCTTTGAGCGACAGTATACAATGCCCCTAAAAATTGAATATCCTTAGGGAATTCGACATTTTCGGCAAAAATTAAATCATATGTTTTCTGCTCAACCCGTGTATTAAGCGGTGTCATGGTAACGGTTGCACCAGTTTGTTCGCTGGTCCATTCTTTCTGCTCACCATCAACATTGGTTTCTAAAACAGTTTTTCCTTCTTTTCGGATTTCTTTCTTATCATCATCTGAAAAGGCATCGGCATAAACTTCATTAAACCATTCCTTGGACTCTTGATAAGCTTGTTGAGCATCCGTTTTAACCTGCTCCCATGCCTCATTGATATTCTGCTTAGTCTGGCATCCTGCTAACATCGTCAAGAATGCAACAACTACTCCCAATCGTAATGACATAAACATACTAAAACCCTATGCGTCGTTATATCCAAAAGAGGTAATTAGAAAAGCAGATTCGAAGATGTAAGTCATCCGATCAATAACAGAATATTTTTCTTCCTGTATTCCCCGAACTGGTTATAGGATAAAGGCAAATGAAAGTTGGGAAATCATGAAAGATCAATTTAGTCTGCTAGGGAAAACCGCTGTTATTACAGGTGGAAGCCGTGGCATAGGCAAAGCAATAGCAGAAGAATTCCTTAAGCACGGCGCGAATATTGCTATTGCAAGTCGCAGTCAACCATCCTTATCTAAAGTTGCGGATGAATTGAAACATTATGACGCAGATATCTCGACACATTCTGTAGATGTGTCAGATAGCGCAGCCGTTGAATTTTTCAAAGACGACGTTCTATCGACCCATGGCAAAGTTGATATTCTTGTAAACAATGCCGGAATTAGTCCTGTTTATATGAGTACGGAACGGATTAATGAGGAAGACTGGAAAAAACTGGTTGATGTGAATTTAGGCGGTGTATTCAACTGTAGCAAAACATTTGGCTTGGCAATGCTAGAGAACCAATCTGGAAGCATTATCAATATATCTTCTATTGCAGGGCATGTTGGCCTCGCGAAACAAGCTGCCTATGCAGCAACAAAAGGCGGGGTGGAGCAACTTACCAAAGGAATGGCTCTAGATTGGGCAAAAAAGGGTATCCGCGTAAATGCAATCGCGTATGGGTTCGTAGAAACTGATTTAACTCAAGGATTACGGGCACATGAAACATTATCCAAGCGGTTGTTGGATAAAACACCAATGGGACGCTTTGCGCGCCTAGAAGAAACAACAGGCGCGGCAGTTTTTCTTGCCTCTGATGCTTCTAGCTATGTTACTGGCAGCAGCATAATAGTTGACGGCGGCTGGACCGCAGAATAATTCGCAAAAGCGTTCTTAACCATTATTTTATATATGTATTTTAGCCTTTTCTATTGTTTAACCATTTATGAAGATTTATTACTATTAGGATAATAAAGGGAAAATATATATGGCCGAGAAACTAATCGGGTTATCAGATAGTGCGAAAAGCAAACTGATTTCAAATGGGACGCTCTGTAAGAAAACCACTCCCGGTTCCGAAGAATATGTCGGGCGTTTTTTTTCCTCCACTCTCTTATCTCCCGATGACTTCACTTATAAACAGCACAAGGCTGCCTATAAAGCATGGCTGGATGCCAAGGGTGATAGAGTATTACCATGCCGAAAAGACCTCGACCCACTCAAAATGCCACAGGCACTCGGAGATCTGATTTTACTTCGTCCAGAAGAAAAAGATGGTAAGCAAGACTTCTTATTTCGTCTCTATGGCACCAACATCGCACGACGTTTTGGTAGTGATATGACAGGAAAATACGTGTCTGACTTCCAAACAGAACCACCCAAAACCTTGGCGGAACAGTATATACGACTGCTGACGGAACGTTTGCCGCTTTATGGGGAACATGACGCCCCCCCCTGAGATATCCTCAATGGTCAGATGGTGTCGCCTTGTTTTACCTTTTTGTGAAGATGCAAGTCAGGAAGATTATACAATCACTCGTATTTTGGTATGTAACATCCCTGTAGATCAACCAATAGATCGCTAGTCTGTACCCTTAGAACATCCACATTTATCTGATCCTGTTCCAGGTACAGGATCATATCCACTCCCGCCCCACGGATTACATCTTCCGATACGCTTTAACGCCAACCATCCGCCTTTAAATGGCCCATGGACATCCAAAGCTTCCAATGCATACTCTGAACAGGTGGGTAGATATCGGCAATTGCGACCCATAAAGCTGGATAAGGTATAGCGGTATAAAAGCACTATTCCTTTGAGAAAATATAACATCACATTGCGAAAAAATAACATCTAGGGAACAATCTGATTTGCTTTGATCTCAGCAATTGCTTTTTCGACAGCTTTAAAAGGTAAAAGAATAGAGGCATGACGGGATTTATGCGCCCTTGCCGGGATCAATGCTTCTAATTCAGCCCACTTACCGATAGGTACATCTCCATCTTTCTTCAGCATTGCCTCAACTTGTTGACGTAAAACTGTGGCTTCTTCCGCAGATGTTCCTTTTATATGCTTAGCAACGATTGCTGCAGAAGATTTACCAAGTGCACACGCGCGTACTTCCTGTCCATATGCAGTTACACAATCTTCTGTCGGTGAATACTTTAAGTCCACTTTGACACGACTTCCACAAAGAGGACTATCTACAGTTACAGTTGCATCTGGGGCCTCTAAACGATCAATATCCACCAACCCAGCGGCAAGTTTCAATATTTGTTCATTATAAAGATCGTCCGACACGTTCTTTTTCCTTTACGATTAAGATCAAATTCCATCTATGTTTGAAGGAATGGCGCGGTTAGAAAAATCCGTGTCCTTCCCAATATTGACAATGCCCGCCCAGTGGGCCTATATGCCGCATAAATATTATATATAGAACTGGATCTAAGACTGCCAAGTTCCAATTAACACGATTTTGTCACATCAGAAATGATTACATGATCAGGAACTGTCGCATTCGGTAAAGCTGTGTTTCCATATTTGCAATAGTCTTCTATTGAAAAAACGGTCATAGATACCGATATGGATTTAAGTAGGATGTTCGTATAAACGGCATCATTGAACTAAAGTTAGAAAGATAAGGTCTGCCCCATGCAAGACGCATTGAAGAAACCAGAACTTGTTGTTGATCGTCCTTCCCGTGAGGAGGCTGAAGAAGCTGTACGCACATTATTAGCCTGGACAGGTGACGATCCAACCCGCGAAGGCCTATTGGACACACCAGCACGTGTGGTACGCGCTTATGAAGAATATTTTGCTGGCTACCAAAATGACCCGGTTAAAGTATTGCAACGTACTTTTGAAGAAACAGATGGTTATGATGAAATCGTAATGCTTCGCGATATTCCATTTGAATCTCACTGTGAACATCATATCGCACCGATCATTGGTACTGCACATGTAGCCTATTTGCCAGATAGTCGCGTTGTCGGTATTTCCAAATTGGCACGTGTTGTTGAAATTTTTGCCAAACGTTTGCAAACACAAGAAATCATGACTGTTCAAGTTGCAGATGCTATTCAAGAAGCCTTACAGCCGCAAGGTGTTGCAGTCGTTATTGATGCAGTTCACCAATGCATGACAACTCGTGGCATTCAAAAGCAAGGTGTTGCAACTGTTACATCTCGTATGACTGGTGTTTTCCGCTCTCAACCAGAGACACGTCGTGAATTTTTGGCGATGATTAAATAGGTTCACCAAACCAATTAATAAAAAAGGCCGCTAATCTTGAGCGGCCTTTTTTATTTTCTTCATTAATTATCCGAAGCAACCATAATACCCCGTCCATCATATGCCGGCGCATCGAAAACATAAGACGCTAATACTTTGGATATCTTAGCGTCGGTCAATTCATCGCCCTTCTTTGCACAATAGACACCAAAAAGCTGAGAGCGAAATACCTTACCTTGGGATCTAGCATGTTGCTGTAAATAATCCATAAAGGTCACACATGCCCTTCTGTCAATAATGGCACGTGCATATGCAAATTTTGGCTCCCGAATAACATCACTATACGCAAGCTCTTCTGCATGTGAGACCAGTGGTAAATCTGTCATAACGCGTTTATAAGCAGTTTCTGTCGAAGTCGGAACCCATGCATATTTTTTTGCAAACATTACCAAATAAATTTGAAAATCCTGCCCATCCTCATCAAAACTATAATATTCTTCATAGATTTCAGAATTTGCACGCGCGGAAAAAGCTCCTTTATCAGCATATTCAGAATCCTTATCGCGCCAAGAAATTAAGGCGGTATCACTATCAATATAGATAAATCTATCCGTGAACTTCCCTACACATCCCATCATCAAGAATGACACCAATAATAAACTGAAATACTTCATAGAATCCCCCAGAAATTGAATTTTCCGTATCTTACTGTCGGAAAAATTGAATGCAATTTAAATTTAAAATTAAAATAGTATGATTATAGCCCTGCCCCATCATACAGCTCATCTTTGAAGGTATATGCATTTCGCAATCTACCTATCTCATAGTCAGAAATCTCACGCCCTTTGGATTTACAAAAAATTCCCACGACCTGTGCCCGATATTCTCCTCGTTCATGGGTAGTGCGCCATAATTGTAAGAGCTCAATAAATGCTGCGCAGGTCAGATCATCGACAGTAAGATATAGCTTTGATTTCGTTGCTGTACGAGAAGGTTCGAAATAAGATACTTCCTTAGCGTTAGCAACTAACGTCAAGTTAGATAAAACCTCTTTGACTTGATTAATGTCACGATCCCAAAAATGAGGTCTAGCATATTTACCGACATAGAGTTCTAATTTTTCATCATCATCATCAAAACTATAAATTTCCTCATAGATTTTTGCACTAACACGCGCGCTTCTATTACCCTTTTCAAAAAAGCGAATATCGCTCTTCCATCCTAATACTGCTTGCTCATCTGTAATTGGCATAAATTTATCAGGATAAGTTCCAGCGCAACCAGTCAGCACAAATAATACAAATAAAATCTTTAAATAATTATTCATCTTAGCTCTATTGAAAACACCCTGTAAACGGCCCAATAAGGCATCGAACAAAATATCAAAAACTGGTTGAATTTTCTTAATCTTATAATCCTGTTCCATCATATAAATCATCTTTGAAAGAATAGGCATTTCTTACTTTATCAATCTCATTGTCAGCAATGCTTTTTTCTTTAGTTGTGCAATAGATTCCTAATATATACGATCTGTATTGCGCATGTAATCTATAGTTAAATAATTGTAATAGTTCTGTAAATGCCGCGCATTCTTGACCGTCGATGACAAGATAGAGTTTTACCGTTTTAGATGTTCGACTAAATGCAAAATAAGAAACTTCCTTAGCATTTGAAATTATCGGCAAGCGTGACAAAGTTTCCTTTAGATTACTTTCCCCTCTATTTCTATCCCATGAATATGGATTTTCATACATACCAACATAGAGTTGAAGCCTTTCTTTATTATCATCAAAATTATATATTTCTTCATATAATCGCGCATCTGCCCGGGCAGTCCTCGTACCTTTTTTAGCAAATCGAAAATCTTCGTCTTTCCACCCCAATACAGCTTGTTCATCCGCAATCGGAACAAACGTATCTGTATACGTAGTTGTACAACCAGCAAGCAACATCATGAAGCCGCAAATTCTTATATAGTTTTTCACCGAAATACCCCATTAACTTCGCCAACCAATGCACCCTATAAGAGAATCGCTTGAATACAATGTTAATTTCTTATTTTTATGTTTTTTATATGGATATAAAGAATTCTTTATATTATAAAGAATATGAAATTTGAATTCCGCAATTCCAAAGGAAGCAACAGATGGAAAATCTATTTACAAAACTATTAAATGAACGTGACTATTTGATTGCGGATGGTGCCATGGGAACCTCCCTCTTTAAACGTGGTCTACAGACAGGTGATGCGCCTGAGCTTTGGAATGTGGATCATCAGGATCGTGTTGAATCTGTACATCAAGAATATGTGGATAATGGATCCGATATCGTTTTAACCAATAGCTTTGGATGTAATGAGTTTCGCCTCAAACTGCATAATTCCGAAGACCGTGTATTTGAATTAAATAAAGCTGCGGCGGAACGCGCACGTAAAGTCGCAGATGCATCAGACAGAGATGTGGTTGTTGGTGGTTCTATGGGGCCAACAGGCGAAATTCTGGAACCAGCAGGAACATTAAAATATGAAGAAGCTGTTGCAGCTTTTAAAGCACAAGCAGAAGGCCTGAAGGCTGGCGGTGTCGATGTTCTTTGGATTGAAACCATGTCCGGCCGTGAAGAATCCGCCGCCGCTGTTGAAGGTGCGTCATCTGTCGGTTTACCTGTGGTAACGACCATGACTTTTGATACAAATGGAAAAACCATGATGGGTGTTTCCCCGGAAGATGCTTATGAACATCTTAGCCATTTACCAACTCAGCCAGCAGCAATTGGCGCAAATTGTGGCCTTGGTCCGACTGAAAGTGTTATTTCTTTAGCGCAAATGCAAACTGTTGTGGATGCAAATGCCGTTATCGTTGCCAAAGCGAACTGTGGTATCCCACAATATGTAAATGGTGAGTTTATTTTCTCCGGCACGCCAGAATTGATGGGTAAATATGCGCGTATGGCACGTGATTGTGGTGCGAAGATTATTGGTGGCTGCTGTGGGTCTGATGGTGAAGTGATCAAGGCGATCACAGATTCTTTGAAAGATTACACACCGGGTGAGAAACCATCAGAAGAAAAAATCATTGAAGTGTTAGGACCGCTTTCTAATGGGCCTTCTCCTCATTCTCATGGTGGTGATGAAAATGAAGGTGGTCGACGCGGACGTAAACGCCGCCGCGGTTAATCCAAACAAGTAAGAAAAAAGGGATATGTAAAAACATATCCCTTTTTAGCTTTAAGGCTTTCAATCAGTTAACCTAAATTTGGTCGACCTATCGCAGTGGCCGTAATTTTTGCTTCGATAAAGATAGGCTTATCACTTCCACCCGTATTTGCCTGACGAATTTCTTCTTCCATACGAATTTCGATATCACCAGCGCCTGCATTAACCGCCCGTTCATGGGCTATTGTTCTTGCCAGCTGTCTTGTTTTTTCTAACGTTTCTTCTAAATCGAAAGAATCTTCTTGTTCCCCTGCCCCATGAATACGGAAGCGCATATCATCCGGTGCTGTAACCGTCAGTTCAGCGCGCTGTGCAACACCGCCTGCGACCGCACCAACCGCATTGGATACATGGGCAAATTCAGGTTCGATATATTCAGTCGAAAGACGTTTTGCGACTTCCCCATAATAACTACGTGCCGGGGCCCCAATACCAACAAGTGGTTCTGCCAAGGCCATACTTGGTATCATTGGTAATAGGCGATCTTTCTCAGCCTTCATGGATTCACGAATAAGCTGTTTGGCAAGCCCTTGTCCCGCAGCAACTGTTAACCCAATACGACTATCAAGAATAGAGTCAATCAAGGCTTCCCCGGTTTGGATAACAGTTAAATCCCAAACTTTGTCGGCAAAATCCAGCGCATCTTCTGCAACCATTTGATCCGGTCGTTTTTCGGTATCGGCCCAAATAGCAGCAGCTAATTCTGCAGCTTCTTTATTCCAACTGTCATGAAGACCTTTTAGATGAGACGCATCAGATGGCGTAAAGGCAGAAATAATAACCAAGCCACGATCAACCAAACGACGAAGGGGAGGATCAGGTACTTGGCGGCCTAAAAGTTTCTCTAAGGACATAGGCCCTTCAGAAAGTTTATCGTAGATAAATTCTTCTGTACGACTTAAACTTTCACGTTGATCTTCGGGTAAGTCACGCAATTTGATCGCAAACTTACCATCATATGTTTTACGCCATCCACGTTCTAATTGCTCTTTAAGTGTTGAAACGACAAAATCGTAATCACAGGCCAATAATGAAATCGGCACCACACGACGGGGACCAGCAACCAAATTCTTTTCATCATCAAGACGAATTTCACTATCACCACCTAGTCCAACTGTATGCACTTCAACAGCTTCAACCATCGTACGATGTCCCGCGACGACAGCTCCGTTCTTGTTTAGGACAGGAAGACCATCTTTTAGAAGTGCAATATCGGTGGTTGTTCCTCCCATATCGGAAACAACCATATCCTTTTGACCAACTTGATGCTGTGCACCAACCACACTTGCAGCAGGACCAGACAGAATTGTTTCAACAGGGCGACTTAAGGCTGTATCAGCAGAGATTAAAGAGCCATCCCCTTTCACCACCATCAAAGGACATTCCAATCCGATATCTTGTTGGAAATCCTGCACAGCTTCAATCAAGTGTTGTAGCAAAGGAATAAGGCGAGCATTCAACACAGCCGTTAGCGCCCGACGTGGTGCATCCAGATTAGAACTTAGTTCATGGGCACAGGTAATTGGCAATCCGGTTTTTTCACGGATGATTTCGCGCGCCTGAATTTCATGTGCGGGATTACGGGTCGCAAAATATCCAGCAATTGCAAAGGCCGACACCTTGCCTTTAATTTTATCCAAGGCCTCTTCCAAAGCGGCAACATCCAAGGGACATTTCTCATCACCACTTGCTGTATGCCCACCTTCGATAAAAATAACCGGATCACTTCCCATAACGGTTTTAAGGCCTGCACGTTCTAATGTGGCTGGCGGCTGACCAATCAGTAAAAGGGCCACGGGGTTACCGTGATCTTCCACAATAGCGTTGGTTGCAAGTGTTGTAGAAATAGAAACTAGTTTCACATCTTCTGGCTTAATATCAACGGCCTCATTTAAAACAGCCTGTGCAGCACCATTTAAGCCAATGGAAAGATCATGTTTCGTAGTCAGAGATTTTGCTGCGTGTAACACGCCTTTTTCTTCATCAAACAACACGGCATCAGTGAATGTACCGCCTGTATCAATTCCCAGAAGAATGCCCATTTCTAAATCCTTTAAGCTTTTCTTGTGTCACCCAACGTATGTGGATGTTTATCTTTATGAGTGGCTGGATAAAACGCAAAATGAAACTTGGCAATCCATTTTCCACATCATCGTAAAATTAGTCTGCTTTTTGACATTGCCTTATTGCAAAATCCCCCTATTTTAGCCTGAATACGACAGCAAACATAGCGATGTGAATTGGATTGGGTATATGACACAAGATGATCGCCCTCTTGAAGGTAAAACTGTATTCTTTCTTGCAGCAGAAGATTGGTCTTTTTGTTCACATCGTCTACCGATGGCACGCGCAGCACGTGATGCTGGTGCAACTGTCATTGCTGGTGTTCGTTTCAATGGCAACGGCCATGTTGAAAAAATTGAAGCAGAAGGTTTTAAAGCTGTATCAATCCCATTTGATCGCAGTGGTATTAATCCTGTAAAAGATTGGGTCACCTTGCTGGCCATCCGCAAAGCTTTTAAACAATATAAACCGGATCTCATCCACAATGTCGCAATGAAACCTGTATTATATGGCTCACTCGCTGCCTGGATAACCGGTGTTCCGGCCGTTGTGAATGCGATGACGGGGCTTGGTTATCTTTTCATCTCTCAAAGTTTAAAAGCAAAAATTTTACGACCAATCGTGAAATCCTTACTGAAATGGTTAAACAATCGTGACGGCACGCGCTTACTGCTTCAAAATCAAGATGACCAACGCACCTTTATTCAAGATATCGAAGTTGAAGCATCCCATACACGTATTATTCGTGGATCAGGCGTAGATATCAGCCAATATGACGTCACTCCAGAACCAGAAGGCCCCATTATTGCGACCTGTGTTGCCCGTATGCTGAAAGATAAAGGTATCGGTGAATTGGTAGAAGCCGCACGCCTTTTAAAGAAATATGGTACGGATATCAGAATCCGTTTGGTGGGCCCCACTGATGATAATCCGGCGAGTTTTTCCCAAGCAGAACTAGACAGCTGGGCTGCAGAAGGTATCGTTGAAGTCACAGGACCCAGCACAGATATTGCCGGCGAATACGCAAAATCCCATATCGCAGTATTACCTAGCTATCGCGAAGGATTGCCAAAATCATTGCTAGAAGGTGCGGCATGCGGACGCGCTTTAATTGCCACAGATGTTCCGGGTTGTCGTGAAATTTGTGTCGATGGCAAAACTGGTATTTTGGTGCCGCTGAAATCCATAGAACCACTGGCGGATGCTTTACAATTACTGGCCGAAAAACCAGAAATCCGCCAACGAATGGCAAAAGAAGCCCGCAAAGCCGTTGAAACACAATTTTCAGACAGCATTATCCAACGACAGATTGTACAGCTATACGACGCCTTGATCTAGCAAGCTTGATCGATCCTAAAGCTGTTCCAAATCTTCGGCCTTCACACGACCACGTTTCCATAAGAACAGGCCACTACCAATCACAATGATTGATCCGATCACCGTATAAATATCCGGTAACATTGAAAACATAAGCCACCCCAAGGCAATGGCGAAGATAATTTGACTATACATAAAAGGGGCAAGCTTGCTCGCTTCTTCGTTTTCATGTGCGATAATAAACAGATTATGTGCCACGCCACCGATCATCCCGATAAAGATCATGCCAAGCCAAACCCATAAACCTTCCGGCGTAGTCCAGAAAAACGGCAACGCAATACTTGCAACAACAAAACCAACCATAGCCGTAAACATCATGGTGACTTCTGCATCATCTGTGCCCGCAAGTTTTCTTGTGGATACATTAAACAAGGACATGCAAACAGCCGACCCTACAATCATCAAACCACCGATATTCATACCGTCCAATCCAGGACGCACAATAAGTAACATACCGAGAAAACCCACAAAGATTGCCCCAAAGCTATACCACCCAACCCGCTCCCCTAATAAGGGGATAGAAATCAGAACAACGAACAGGGGCGCCATAAAGAAAATGGCAGTGGCCTCGGCCAAACCAATCAAGGTAAGTCCGGTAAAGAAAAGAGCTGTATCCGTAAATAAAAGAAGACTACGACCCGTCTGCATAAAGGGGATTTTACTTTTGAAAATCTTAAAGCCATGTCGTGGAAAAAGGATAACCAGCATCAGCATTGCATGGCTTGCGTAACGTGCCCAAACCACTTGTGGCACAGATAGATGTTGGCCCAGATATTTTGCAATACCTTCCTGAACGGCCAACAAAGCCATTGCCACAATAATTAAGATAACGGCACGATTATTCAGACCTGCGCTCTGGACAGCTTCACTCATACCCCAACCCCTTATAATAATTCTTTTATTATGAATTTATTTCTTCTGTTTACGAGCTTCCCGAACCATCAAATAAATACCACTGCTAATCACAATAGCACCGCCTAAAATCGTCCAATGATCCGGTAAATCTCCGAACTGTAAATAGCCCATTAACACAGACCAAATCACTTGGGTATAAATAAATGGCGCCAGCAAGCTTGCCGGAGCAAATTCATGTGCCTTGATAACCAAGAAATGTCCGATCCCCCCAAGGATACCAGCTGCGGCCAGATATCCCCAAACTTCTATATTTTGCGGCATTTCCCATACAAATGGCATCGGCAAAGTTAAGATCACACCACCGATCAAGGCCGTGTAAAAAACACTTCTGATCGAACTTTCCCCTTTTGAGGCAAGCTGCTTGGTGTAAATCATATAAAACCCGTAAAAGAAAATCCCCCCCATCAATACCAACATGGACCAATGTGTATCTAGGCTGGTCGGACGCACCACCAACATCACCCCAATGAACCCAATAATAATGGCTCCCCAACGATGAGGCCCAACTCTTTCCTTCAACATAGGTACAGATAACGCCGCAACGACAAGCGGGATTAAAAAACCAATGACGGTCACTTGTATCATCTGCAAATATTGGAGGGACAAGAAAGATGCCAATGTCATCAACAACAATAAAACACCCCGCGAAATTTGCTTCACGGGGTATTGAGTTTTTACCAAACCAAGCTTTAATTTAGGACCGAAAATTGCTGCAAAAAGGACAAGATGCCCGACATAGCGCACCCAACTTACTTGCAACACACCAACACCTGCATTGGCTGCGGATTTCGCACACATTTCAAGTGCAACAAGGATCGCTACACCTGCCAACATATAACCAATACCTTTTAAAGGGTGGTCATGCGGCTCGTTTGTTGAATCCACAGCTTCTAGCGGTTCTTCCAAATTTAATTTCCCATATTATTTGGCAGGTAGGTGACGAGTTCCGGAAAGACCACTATTGCGCCCAATGCAATGAACATCAATAGAAAGAATGGAACAGCTGCTTTGGCGATACGTAAAATATCTTTTCCAGTAAGCCCTTGAAGAACAAATAAATTAAATCCGACAGGTGGTGTGATTTGAGACATTTCAACCACAATCACGACAAAGATACCAAACCATAAGATATCAATGCCGACCTTCTCCACCATCGGTAAAATCACTGATGTTGTAAGTACCACAACGGAAATACCATCAAGGAAACAGCCAAGGATCACAAAAAACACGGTTAACGCAGCAAGCAAGGCAAAAGGCGATAACTGCATATCCCCAATCCATTCCGCTAAAACGCGCGGAATACCCGTAAAGCCCATAGCAACAGTTAAGAACCCTGCCCCGGCTAAAATAAAGGCAATCATGCAACTGGTCTTTGTTGCCCCGATCAACCCATCTTTAAAACTCACCCAATTTAAATCGCCGGATATCCAGTTGAGAAGTAACGCGAGCGCGACGCCCACAGCGGCGGCATCTGTGGGTGAAGCCAATCCCATATAAATAGACCCAATAACACCTGCGATCAAAATCACGACTGGGGCTAGTTTTTTCAAACCCACCATACGGTCAGTCCATGTATAGGTTTCAGCATTGGTTGGCATTTTTGATTTATTCATCATCGCCCAAATCGCCACATATCCCATAAAGAGAGCAACGAGAAGGAAACCAGGAATAACGCCTGCGACGAATAAACGTGCAATGGATTGATCCGTCGCGACCCCATAAACGATCAAAATGATCGACGGCGGGATCAAAAGACCTAAGGTTCCAGAGCCCGCTAAGGTGCCCAAGGTCATTTGGTCATCATACCCACGGCGGCGTAATTGCGGGATCGACATTTTACCAACGGTTGCCGCTGTCGCCGCAGAAGACCCAGAAACAGCAGCAAAAATACCACAGCCCAAAATATTCACATGTAACAAACCACCGGGTAAGCGTCCAAGCCAAGGACTTAATCCCGCAAACATATTTTCTGAAAGTTTGGATCTAAACAGAATTTCTCCCATCCAGATAAACAGCGGTAATGCGGCTAGTGCCCAACTATTGCTATGCCCCCATATGGTAGATGCCAATACAAGCCCCACAGGTGCAGATGTAAAAATGATCATTCCTACAAAGCCAACAAGCAATAAGGATAACGCAACCCATAACCCGCCAGCTAATGCGGCCAGTAATACGAATAAAAGAAACAAAGAAGTAAGTAATTGTTCCATGAGACTTACTCCAATTCACCACCATCAGGATGAGCACGCACGGCCCCCCTCAGGATTTGAATAAAACTATCGAATAAAGAAATGCTGAAAACTGCAGTACCAAGAACTAATGCAGATTGTGGTATCCAAAGTTCCACGGGCACGATCCCCGGTGACATATCGCCATACTCATAAGATTCATACATCAATGCTGCGAGATAATAACAAAGATAAGATGCCATAACTAAACCGAGCAAGACAGCAATAGCTTCAAAAACACGTCTTACAGGATCGGATAACTGCATCAATATCAGACTAACGCGAATATGTGCCCCGCCTCTGAAGGTTCCAGCCAATGCTAGAAAAGAAGATGCCGCCAAGAAGAAACCCGCAAATTCTGCATAAGACGGAATGGTATAATCACCTGCCGTTCCGGTTGCCATTTTCAAAATACTATTAAAAATATTGCACCCAACTTGCGCCAGTACGATAACGCAAATCGCGAACAAGAAGATTGCAGCCAAGCCCAGACTAAGCCCGTAAAATCGGTCTAATAGATTTCGCATAGTCCCTATCCTGTTTTAATTTTAATGACTTTATAAAAAAGCCGCTGCCCGCATCTCGTCAGGCAACGGCCCTTTTTTAGCTCAATCCGCTATTTTAGCGATACGCTTTGATAACAGCACGACCATCATCACCCGCAGACTCCATCCAATCAGCAACCATTTCGTCGCCAATCGCTTGAAGTTCTTGGGTCAATTGACCAGATGGCGCAGACACTGTTACACCATTGTCACGCAATGTTTGTGTCTTTGCATCAGTTTCAGCCATGGACATTTCCCAACCGCGTTTTTCAGCGGCACTTGCAGCTGCCATCACCGCGTCCTGAGTTGCTTTATCCAAACGGCGGAAAGATTTCTTATTGATCACAACAATGTTTTTCGGCAACCAAGCTTGTGTGTCATAATAATTTGTTAGGAAATCCCAAGCCTTGGAAGAAACACCAGTGGATGGAGATGTAATCATAGCTTGAACACGGCCTGTCGCGAAAGCTTGTGGAATGTCTGGGCTTTCAACCTGAGTTGGCGCCATACCAGCTTTTTTAGCTAATGTCTCTGTACCAGCATTATAGGCACGGAAAGACAAACCTTTCAGATCTTCAACAGTTTCAACATCTTTCTTTGTATAGAGACCTTGTGGTGGCCAAGGCACAGAAAACAGAACTTGCAGTCCTTGCTTATCAAGTAATTCTTCAACTTTTGGACGGCTTGCAGCCCAAAGTTTAGACGCTGCATCATAATTTGAGGCCAAGAAAGGTAATGTATCAACAGCGAATACCGCATTTTCATTACCAAGACGAGACAACAAGAACTCACCTACTGGCACCTGACCACTACGAACCGCGTTTTTAATTTCTGGATGCTTAAATAAAGAACCAGCGGAATGCACTTTAATAGTAAGATCACCATTCGTTGCCGCAGTTACATCATCCGCAAATTGACGAATATTTTTAGTATGAAATACCGCATCGGAATAAGGAACTGGCATATTCCACTCTTCTGCTACTGCAGAAGAAATACCCATAACGGTCGCAGCAACCGCTGCTAATAAATGTTTCGGTTTCATCGTTAACCTTCCCTGTTACATAGAGGCAGATTATCTACCTCAAAAATTTCGTTTATTAGAATATGGTGGAGTATCATCCTAAATGAATTTTCTGTCAAAGAACGTCTAAAATCAGCTTATAAACTTCAAAATTCAGTTAAGTAATTTTCCTCGCTGAAATAATATTGACAAATTATTGATAAATTGTCAATGTAAATAAATTGAAGATATTTCCAGACACCGTATAACTAGGAAATCACACTCTATTTTACGCGGTGCAAGCCAAAGAAACAGGGACGTAAAAGTCATGACCGAACAAACAAATAAATTACAACAACAAGCGGGTTGGCAGTTTTGGATCGATCGTGGCGGCACCTTTACTGACCTTGTGGCTTATGCGCCTGACGGTAGCCTTTTGACCCATAAACTTCTCAGTGAGAATCCTGAGGCATATAAAGATGCTGCTGTACAAGGTATTCGTGACTTCCTTGGCTTGAAAAAAGGTGATCCGATTCCGTCAGAAAAAATTGATGCTGTAAAAATGGGGACAACTGTTGCCACAAACGCACTTTTAGAACGTAAAGGTGATCGGACACTATTGGTTATTACCGAAGGGTTTCGGGATGCGCTTCGCATCGCCTACCAAGCACGTCCAAAATTATTTGATCGCAATATTGAACTACCAGAACTCCTATACGAACGTGTAGAGGAAGTGAAAGAACGCTTAAACGCGAAGGGTGACATTGTTACTCCCTTGGAGTTGGAGAGTCTTAAACCTCGCCTTCAAGCCGCATTAGATGACGGTATCAAATCCATCGCAATTGTAACAATGCATGGTTACAAATTCCCTAATCATGAAAACAAAATCGCAAAATTGGCGAAAGATTTGGGCTTCACTCAAATTTCCACATCCAACGAAACGAGCCCACTGATTAAATTGGTGAGCCGCGGCGATACAACCGTTGTGGATGCTTATCTGTCTCCTATCTTGCGTCGCTATGTTGAACAAGTTGCTGATGAATTAGGTGATGTGCGCCTACAATTCATGCAATCAAATGGCGGCCTTACCGATGCGAAACTGTTCCAAGGAAAGGATGCCATCCTTTCCGGCCCCGCAGGTGGTATTGTTGGATCTGTTAGAACCTCCGAACAAGCAGGATTTGATAAAATTATCACATTTGATATGGGTGGCACATCTACAGATGTGGCCCATTACAATGGTATTTATGAACGCGCCTTTGAAACACAAGTGGCTGGCGTTCGCATGCGTGCACCCATGATGCAAATCCACACAGTTGCTGCAGGCGGCGGGTCAATTTGCCACTTTGATGGAGGACGTTATCGTGTCGGCCCAGAAAGTGCAGGTGCAAACCCAGGGCCCGCGGCTTATCGTCGTGGCGGCCCACTTACTGTAACCGATTGCAATGTGATGCTTGGCAAATTGCAGCCGGATTTTTTCCCTCCTGTCTTCGGTCCCAATCAAGATGAACCATTAGATAAAGATGTAGTCGCCCAAAAATTCACCGCAATGGCAGCAGAAATTGAAAAAGCAACAGGCGATAAACGTACGGCCCATGAAGTTGCGGAAGGTTTCTTAAAAATCGCCGTTGAAAATATGGCAAATGCCATCAAGAAAATCTCTGTTCAACGGGGTTATGATGTAACTGAATATACTTTGACCAGCTTTGGCGGTGCCGGCGGACAACATGCATGTCTTGTTGCAGATGCACTTGGCATGACAAAGGTTTTATTACACCCATTTGCAGGCGTTCTTTCCGCCTTTGGTATGGGTTTAGCCGATGTGCGTGCGATGCGTGAAAAATCTGTTGAGCTTCCTTTATCGGAAGACCATCTTACCACCTTATCCAAGTCTTTGGATAATCTAGCGATTGAATGCGAAGAAGAAGTTCGCGCGCAAGATATCGCCGAAGAAAAGCTTATGACATTACGTAAATTACATTTACGCTATGATGGTTCCGACAATGCCCTAGAGGTTACTTTTGCATCTATTCCTGAGATGGAAAAAGAGTTTGAAGAAGCTTATCGCGAACGCTTTGGCTTTAATATGGAAGGCAAAGCACTTATCGCAGAAACAGCAGCAACCGAAACAATTGGTCAAAGTTATCAGACCGATCCTAAAGCTTTGGAATTAACAGAAACCAATAGCACCCCCTTAGCTAAAGTAGACTGCTTTATGGCGGGTAATCATCAAAATGCCCCAGTTTTTGACCGTGACCTTTTACCTGCAGGCTCGAAAATCCAAGGCCCAGCTATCATCCGTGAAAAAACTGGTACTAATGTGATTGAGCCAGGCTGGGAAGCAGAGGTTTCAAATATCGGGGATTTGGTATTAACACGTATCATTCCACTTGCCCGCACAGAGGCAATCGGTACCAGCTGCGATCCTGTAATGCTAGAAGTTTTCAACAATCTATTTATGTCCATCGCTGAACAGATGGGTTTCCGTCTCCAAAACACAGCCTATTCTGTAAATATCAAAGAACGCCTCGATTTCTCTTGTGCAATCTTTGATGACAAGGGCCAACTTATCGCCAATGCCCCTCATATGCCTGTACATCTCGGCTCCATGGGTGAAAGTATTCGCGCCGTTATTGATGGCAATAAAGGGAAAATTAAAGCTGGCGATGTTTATGTCCTTAACGCCCCATATAATGGTGGCACTCATCTACCGGATGTAACCGTTGTAACGCCTGTTTTTGATGAAGATGGCAAAGAAATTTTATTCTATGTAGGCAGTCGTGGACACCAAGCCGACATTGGTGGCCTAACCCCGGGTTCCATGCCACCTAATTCCACCACTGTGGAAGAAGAAGGTATTCTTATTGATAATTTCAAACTTATTGATCAAGGTAAGTTCCAAGAGAAAGAATTTGTTGACCTTCTTAGCAGCGGCAAATACCCAGCGCGCAATCCCTCTCAAAATTTAGCAGATATCCATGCACAGGTCGCTGCAAATGAAAAAGGCGTCCAAGAATTGCGTCGCATGGTAGATCATTTCAGCCTACCAACGGTTCAGGCCTATATGAACCATGTACAGGATAATGCAGAAGAATCTGTTCGACGCGTCATTGATGTTCTTAAAGATGGCGAATTCACCTACCCCATGGATGATGGAAGCCAGATTAAAGCAACAGTATCCATTAACAAGGCAACCCGATCCGCAAAAGTGGATTTCACAGGTACCAGCGAGCAACGACCAACCAACTTTAACGCCCCTTCAGCGGTATGCCGTGCAGCTGTTCTGTATGTTTTCCGTACTTTGGTTGATGATGACATCCCAATGAATGAGGGATGCTTAAAGCCTATCGAACTTATTATTCCAGAAGGCTCTATGCTAAACCCCAAATACCCCGCAGCAGTCGTTGCAGGTAATGTGGAAACTTCTCAAGCTGTCACAGATGCGGTTTATGGCGCCTTAGGTGTCATGGCAGGTGCCCAAGGTACAATGAATAATACCACATTCGGGAATGACCAATTCCAATATTATGAAACCGTTTGTGGTGGTGCAGGTGCAGGTAACGGCTTTGATGGTTGCGATGCAGTTCACACCCATATGACCAATTCCCGCTTAACTGATCCAGAAATACTAGAATGGCGCTTTCCTGTGCAATTGGATAGTTTTGAAATCCGCAGAGGATCTGGCGGCAAAGGCCAATATCGCGGCGGAGATGGCACCATCCGACGCCTTAAATTCCTCGAAAAGATGGAAGTCGTTATTTTGGCGAACCGTAGAAAACATGCCCCATATGGTATGAATGGGGGCCAATCAGGTAAAGCTGGCGAGAATTGGGTTGAGCATAGCGATGGACAAATCACTGAGCTTGCAGCGACTGGCAAAGCCACCGTTGAGAATGGCGATATCTTTGTTCTGCACACCCCGGGTGGTGGTGGATACGGCATCCAAAAGTAAAATTTTAATAATTAAAAAATAACATTCCAAAGGTGCCATAAGTAATATTTCAGAAAAAAGCCAAATCCCTATTGAAGATATGGTTAAAAGGGTATAGTAAATCCTATCAAAGAGGCATTTAAAAGACCTCGTAAAGATGGATTTGTCATATAAAACAAGCATATCATGTTGGGATTTGGCATATCATGAAACTTCTAGAGATTATTGCACCAAAAATTTGGCAAAAGTTAGCAATCATATTATTGATACCTACACTTGGTCTAATTGTACTTTCTGGATTTAGTATTTTAAATTTACAATCTGCACTTTTTAATCAATCTACAACCGTTCTAAATCACGTTGTAGATTCCTCACATAGTATCATTTCTTACGAATATGAACGCTTCAAGGCAGGTGAAATTTCAGAAGAAGAAGCCAAACGCGAAGCTCGGGAAACGCTCCGCCAGCTACGATATGATGGCAATCAATATGTTTGGATTCACGATCTGGACCATATGATGATCATGCATCCATTTGCGGCAAAACTCGAAGGTCAAAATGTAAAAGACATGAAAGACCCAGAAGGCACTGCCCTATTCGCAGAAATGAATAAGACAGTCTTAAAACGCGACGGCGCAGGTTTCGTTGAATATATGTGGCCCAAACCAGGCGAAGCAGAACCAGTCAAAAAAATCTCTTACGTACGCAAATTCGAACCTTGGGGATGGGTTGTAGGTACCGGCCTTTACACAAGCGATTTAGAAGCTCTCTTTGCTGATGTTCTGCAAGCAAAAATCATTATTGTCGCTATCTCACTTACCGCAGGTTTAGGTCTCGTATTACTCATCTCATTTGTAGCTGTAAAATCTATCTCCGGCCCAATCAGCCGCGTCGTTGATATCATGTCTGAATTAATGCATGGGAATTTGACCATATCCACCCCGGAAGGTCATTCTCGCAGTGAAATGGGACAAATGTATGGGGCGGTCGGACAATTTAAAGATAGCCTTGTTGCCCAAGACCACTTGCAAAAGGAACGCGAACAGGAACGCGCCGAAGCAGAGCGTAGCCGTGCAGCATCCCTGCTATCCATGGCTAACACGATTGAGGAAGAAACCAAACAAGTTGTAGCACAAGTGGCAGAACGATCCGAAGGCATGAAAGATGATACAGATAAAATGTATGATTCCGCCTCCAAAGTTGATGTAAATGCCCAAAGCGTTGCTGCCGCGGCAGAAGAATCCTTAAGAAGTGCAGAAACCGTTGCAGCAGCATCAGAAGAACTATCTGCATCCATTCGCGAAATCCAACGACAAGTTATCTCTCAAAATGAAATAGCCTCTCGTTCCGCCAATGAAGCCATTGAGGTAAGTGAGATGGTTCAACAACTCAATCGCGGCTCTCAGGAGATCGAAGAAGTTGTTAGTCTGATCATGAATATCGCAAATCAAACCAACCTACTAGCACTCAATGCAACTATTGAAGCGGCCCGTGCAGGCGAGGCAGGTAAAGGATTTGCCGTAGTTGCCAATGAGGTTAAAAGCCTTGCCAACCAAACCGCATCCGCAACTGAAGATATCACAAAACGCATCGGACAGATGCAGCATGATACAAATGCTTGCGTGAAAGCTATGTCGAACATTACAGGCACCGTGCATGAATTATCTGATACTGCCTCCACCATTGCATCCGCAATTGATCAACAAAGCAGTGCAACACAAGAGATATCCCATAGTGTGAATGAAAGCACACGCGCTTCACAAGAAGTAGCGGACCGGATCACCGATGTATCACATGAAGCCCATTCTTCCTCGGCTCTGGCACAAGAAGTAAATGGCGTTGCGAGCTCTGTTCTAGATGATGTGGAAAGACTACGCCGTAGCCTCATTCAGATCGTGCGCAGTACTACCAAGGATGTAGAACGTCGAAAATCGGGCCGTCGCAAGACAAATGAAGACGGCAAGCTTGAGGCTGGCAAGTTCGGGACAAGGAACGTACATCTATTTGACATTTCCGATCATGGCGCCGCTATTGAAGGTCAGGAAGACATCCCTATTGGGACAATGGTCACCTTATCCGCACCAAGCTTAGGTGGACGATCTGTAAGTGCAAAGGTTGTCTCTATTGGCGATCATTTGCTACACTTGCATTTCATGAATGATGTTGAACTAGCACAATCGGCGAGCGCAGCCGCAGATTAAATGGGAGATTAAGGAATGAGTATTGAAGTCTGGTTTGCATTTGTCATCGCGTCCACTGCCTTACTACTCATTCCTGGCCCCACAATACTTCTGGTCCTCAGTTATGCCTTAAGCCAAGGGCGCAAAACCGGCCTCGCCACTGCTGCGGGCGCTGCTCTGGGAGATTTAATTGCCATGACCGCATCTCTGGCTGGGTTAGGCGGTATTTTACTGACCTCAGCAAGCCTCTTCACAGCCCTAAAATGGATTGGCGCAGCATATTTAGTATATTTAGGCATAAAACTCTTTCGATCTGCCGCAACAACTCAACTTGACGATATAGAAAATCAAACAGAGACTTCGTTCTGGAAGATATTTGGACATGCATCAGCCATTACAGCTTTAAATCCCAAATCCATTGTATTTTTCATTGCTTTTGTCCCGCAGTTTATCAATGTAGAAACTGCCTTACTGCCACAATTTACAATCCTTATACTTACCTTTATCAGCCTAGCCTCAATCACGGTTTTAACCTATGCATTTCTTGCCGATAAGCTTCGTCAAAGAATTGCGAAGCCATCAGTTTTTCAATGGTTTTCTCGCTTGGGCGGAAGCGCCCTTGTTGCGATGGGTATAGCGACAGCGATATACAAGAAATCAACATCTTAACCAGACAATTGTCATATATATTCGATGTCTTGCAAGCATCTGCATAGCATGTTTTTATAGGTTTGAATTTTAAAAGGATTTATAATCATGTCTGACCCGATTGTTTCTTCTGCTCATCTTGTTTCGGAAAAAGCAGCGGAACTTTCCGAATATGAATTTGGCCTTATTATCGCAGGGCACGCCTTTTCCCGCTGGATGCAGAGATGCATGGGTGCCGCAGGGCATCAAGAGCTTAGCCCACTGGAAATTCTTGTTCTTCACAGCTGCAACCACAGGGATCGCGAAAAACGTCTCTCCGATATATGCTTTACCCTAAATGTAGAAGATACCCATACTGTTAATTATGCCCTTAAAAAACTTTTAAAAGCAGAACTCATTACACGCAAAAAACGAGGTAAAGAACAATTTTATAAAACCTCAGATCAAGGCACTCAACTGTGCAGTGAATATCGCAAAATACGCGAAGCCTGTCTTGTTGACTCATTTGACGCAATTGGCGGCTTTGATCCAGATGAAATAAAACAGCTTGCAAAACATTTACGCGCTCTATCGGGCCTATATGACCAAGCAGCCAGAGCAGCCACCAGCCTATAATCCACCCTTGTAAAAATCGGTCAGCCTCGCTATTTGAAGATCACAACTCTTAAAAAGGGCCTCTACATGTCTGAAGCAATTACAATCGAAGAACTAATAGACAATTTTGAACTTTTTGACGATTGGGATGATCGCTTCAGTTACATCATTGATCTTGGCAAAAAAATGGCCCCAATGCCCGAAGAGGAAATGATTGAGCAAAATAAAGTCCGTGGCTGCATGAGCCAAGTATGGGTCACAAGTCGTTTAGAAGAAAACAATACAATCATGCGCTTTAATGCAGATTCCGACGCTTTTATTGTAAAAGGTTTAATCGCCGTGCTTATGGCAATTTATGACGGAAAAAGCCCAAGTTATATTGCGGACACTGACGCTATAGCCGTGCTAGCTCAAGTTGGTTTAGATCAGCATCTCAGCCCAAACCGCCGCAATGGATTGGTTTCAATGGTTGAGCGTATCCGCCGCGATGCATCAGAGGCGCTCAACTGAGGTTAACTATTTTTCTTGAAAAGCCAGACGAATACCTAACGCCCAATAAATACAGCCGACAACTTTTCCCTGCCAACGCATCACAAATTGATTTCGTTGTAAGAAACGGCTCATCGCACCTGCGGAAAAAGCCACCAGTAAAGTGCTCCCCATCCCAATAACAACAAACAGGACACCCAATGTTGTTAATTGCAAAGCTGCAGATCCATTTTCCGGTTTCACAAATTGCGGTAGAAACGCTAGGAAAAACATCGCTGTTTTAGGATTTGTAATTTCTGCAATTGCACCTTGGCGAAAGGCCTGCCTTGCCGTTACTGCCTTACCACCATTCAGTTCAATGGCTTCGACTTTCGCAAAAATAGCTTTTATGCCCAAATATAAAAGATAGGTAGCCCCTGCGATTTTAACAATTGTAAATGCCAAAGCAGAGGTTTGAATAATTGCAGATAAGCCAAGGACAGCCATGGCAGTATGCACTAAATCACCTGCCGCAATACCAAAGCCCGTAGAGACGCCCACTTTCGTACCACTACGACTTGCCTGTGCCAGAGTAAAAATGACCGCAGGCCCTGGAATCAACACAAAGCCAAACAAAATCGCCACATATGTGAATAGGGTTGCTTGATCAATCATAAGCGTTACCTTTGCATATATCCTAAAAGGTTTCTTGGGCGAAACTATGCTTATATATAGATAAGATCAATAAAAAAGGCTCCCAGAGGAGCCTCAAGATCAGAATGTTGAGTTCACCTAAATTCGACAGGAACTCACACCTTTCTTTTCTAAATATTGCTGATGATATTCTTCTGCTTCCCAAAATGGACCCGCCACTGTCACCTCTGTTACAATATTATTGTTAAAAGCTGGCTGCAATGCCTCTTTCGTTGCTTGCGCCAATTCACGCTGCTTCTCATCAAAATAAAAAATAGCACTTCGATATTGCGTACCAACATCCGGCCCCTGACGATTTAACTGGGTAGGGTCGTGTAATTCAAAGAAGGATCGTACAAGATCCTCATACTCAATGCGCGAAGGATCAAAACGAATAAAAACAACTTCGGCATGTCCTGTTTCCCCGGAACATACTTCTTTATAGTTGGCACCATTCACATGCCCCCCACTATATCCAACCGATGTTTCCAAGACACCATCCATTTGACGAAACGCGTGCTCCACCCCCCAAAAGCATCCCGCACCAAACATGGCTCTCTCATCTTTCACGCCAATATTCATTTCACTCTTCCTTACTTATTTATCTCTTTTTATTTGTCAGAAGTTATAGTTGGGTGCTTCGTAAATAATTATCAAGCAAATTACAGTTACTTTTTTGTGAATTATAAAAAATATTCGCATAATGCAATTTGCATAATGCGAATAAAATATCAAAAACCCATCTATTTTGCAATTTGCAATAAGTTACATAAAATTTAATGTAATTTATTTGTTGTTTATTTTCATATACTTATTAAGTTTTGGCATGACCTGACAAGTTTGGCATAACAAATGCAATATTAGTTACATAAGCTGGGCATTGCAGCCAATCCATATCGCCCGGCGACAGTGAGTTTACTCCTGTAGTTAACTGAGCCCCTAACCGCCCCTTCCCCCCAGGTTAGGGGCTCAGTGTTTTTATACCCTGTTCCCAGAAGAAACTAGTGAAAGTTTTATGACGATAATAACGTCATTTAATCGCAAGCCTCCTTAGATACCTAACCGCTTATATTCTTCCTGAGCAACTTTTGCCTGTGCCAGCACCCATTCACGGAATGCTTTAATTTTCGGTGCATTCTCACGTCCCTTAGGGCAAATAAAATAGTAGGAAGAAGGGGATTGATAATCCACCTCCAACAAACGTACAACACGACCTTCCTGCCACTCTCTTTCCATATGCGCACTACGTACCAAGGCCACACCTTGCCCATTAATAGCCGCTTGCAAAGCCATATTCGTATCGGGATAACGTGCCCCAAATGACAAGGGAGCATCAGTTACCCCTGAATATTCAAACCACTCTTGCCACGTAGCCGTGCGCCCCTCATTAAATCTTAACAACAGTGGAAACTTTAAAAGATCTCTTGGATCTTTTGGTGTACCATACTCTTCAAGTAAGCTTGGCGCACAAACCGGAAAAACCTTCTCTTGCAAAAGAAGTTCTGTAAACAAATCTGGATAATTCCCACCTCCCAGTCGAATTGCAACGTCAACTTCTTCGTCAGCGAAATCTATAATTTCTTCCTTTGTTGAAATCCAAACATCAATATCTGGATGCTTCGTCGTAAAGTCAGGCAAGCGTGGCACCATCCAGTTCACGGCAAAAGATTGCAATAAACTTACGCGAAGAGAACCTCTTCTGTCCGCATCCTCGAAAGATGCCAGCGTTTTTTCCATATCCTCCAAAAAACCGCGGATAACACGAGAAATCGTATCTCCTTTTGGCGTTAATTCTAAGCCGCCTTTTCGACGAACAAACAACTTAAACCCCCAAACGTCTTCTAAATGTCGAATTTGGTGGCTAATTGCACTTTGAGTAATATTCAACTCATCTGCAGTTTTCGTAAAATTCTTATGACGTGCAGCAGCTTCCAAGGCACGCATCGCAGCAATTGGCGGTAATTGCTTCATCTTCTTATCCATAAAAATTCGGTGTCCCACATTATATACGCATGCAAGACACAGAGTTTGATTTCATACTAAAAAGTGGACGAGCCACTTAATTTTCTGTTAGGCTAACTGATAATAGGGACTATATCAAAAGTAATTACAATTACTTGATCCTTGCTCATGTTTAACCAAACAGCATTGGGGACATGCATTAAAGTGGAACAATCTACATCTGATTCGATCATAAACCACACATCCCCAAAAAAGCCTTTGGGAAATATTATCTTGATGACCCTAATACTGGCCGGATTGGGTTTTCTTGGAAACTTTTTAAAAGTACCTCTATTCTTCTCTGTAGACTTCATTTTCGGATCAATATTTGCATTTATAGCTTTAAGAAAGGGTGGCCTAACTTCAGCTCTAATTGTCGCTATTTGTGCAGGTTCATATACTTATATTCTATGGGGCCATCCATACGCGGCAATAATCTTTTTCGCAGAAATACTTACTGTTGGGTTATTAAGAAAGTATATTTCAAATTATGTGTATAGTGACTTCCTATTTTGGATTTTTATAGGAGCCCCACTTGCCTGGATATTCTATCGTTATTCAATTGGATTAAATGAAACTGCGGTTACTCTAATAGTCCTAAAACAACCATTAAACGGACTCTTTAACGCTTTGGTTGCTGCTCTCCTCATAGACATCGGCATTATTATCACAGACGGAGGCAGTACTGGAAAACGGAAAGTACGCGTCTGGAATCTTACGTCTAATACATTATGTTTACTTACTTTAACTTCAGGCGCAATCCCCCTTGTTATTGATAGTTATGATGCGGTCAAAACAAGAGAAGAAATCTTACACGACCATATGGAAAATTATTCCAAAGCTTTTTTTGAAAACCCTGAGACCTCACAACTTAATAGATACGTCTCAAGAGAAAAAGTTGAGGATTTCTTCTCAGGGAATACGGCGATACTTGAAGGTTTCAATATCGCCTTTCTCAGCCAAGATGGCAAAATTATATACCAACATGGTCATGTAAAAAGTGCGTCCCCCAACGGAACAGTTCAAAATACATTTGGCAGGCTAAAAACATGGCAACCTGAAGGGAAAATGGCAAATATGCGTCGTTGGGCGGAAGGTGAATATTACTTAAAAACAACAGTCATATTGGATGATGAGTTAACGAGTTTAATCATTAGTTATTCCGCACGCCCCATAGTCGAATATATTGAAAAACACAAACTTAGAACCATGGTCAGCTTAACCATCTTACTCTTAGCAGCACTGTTGGTTTCCAGATTCCTGACAAGTCTTTTAATTGGCCCAATTACACGGCTGGCAGAAACAAGTGCATCCCTAAAGGATAAGGTTGGCAAAGAAAGTTACTTCCTTTTCCCTGACAGTAGTATTCTTGAATATGACGACCTTGCAAACTCTCTGCAAAGAATGTCCGAATCCATAAATAAATCCTTCAAGAAACAAGTCGATTTAAGCAACAGCCTAGAAGAACGTGTCAAACAAAGAACCGCCGAATTAGAGCGGTTGTCAATGGTTGCCAGTCAAACGACTAACGCTGTGGTTATCACCGATGTAAACGGGATAATTGAATGGGTGAATGAAGGATTTACTCGAATGACTGGCTTTACAACTAAAGAAGCCTTAAATCGGACCCCAGGCTCATTCCTTCAAGGACCAGATACAGACAGACCTACAGTTTCTCGCATAAATGAAGCTATTCAGCGAGGAGCTGGTTTTCATGAGGAACTTTTAAACTATCACAAAGATGGCTTTCCCTATTGGACAGAAATCACATGCACGCCAATCTTAGATCAAAACCAATACGTTACTGGCTTTATAGCCATACAAAACGATATTACACAGCGGAAAAAGGATTTAGAAACACTTATTGAAGCTCGTAAGCAGGCAGAGACAGCAAATCTGGCAAAAACGAATTTTCTATCCACCATGAGCCATGAAATTCGCACCCCGCTAAATGGTATTCTTGGCATGGCGCAACTTATTGCTAATTCAGAGCTAACCACAGATCAACGCGATAAGATAAACACAATTCAACAATCCGGGCATACCCTACTTTCAATCATCAATGATGTCTTAGATATGAGCAAAATAGAGGCCGGCAAAATTGAACTTGAAACAACTGCTTTCAGCCTCTCCCACATGCTCTCTAGCAGTATTTCTGCTTTACATAGCCTAGCGCAAGAAAAGGGATTACGTTTTAGAATAAACGAGACAGGAACCTGCCCGAATGTGCTCATGGGCGATCCTATTCGAATCCGACAAATCATATGGAATCTGTTAAGCAATGCCATCAAATTTACTGATAAAGGTGGGGTTACGGTTAACATCGATTGTAACTCTAAGAGTTTCAATCATTTTGTAAGTGAGACACGTGATACCGTTATTCATTTACAAATAAAAGATACCGGCAAGGGCATTGATCAAAAGCGACAAGAGTCTATCTTTGATCCATTTATCCAGGAGGATAACACTATCACTCGCAGCTATGGCGGTACGGGCCTTGGACTATCTATTGTCACCAACATTATAGAATTAATGCATGGCAGCATTCATCTACAAAGTGAAGTAGGACAAGGAAGTACATTTGACGTTTACCTTCCATTAGATAAAGCGCCACTGGAAGAAATAGAAAAAATAGAAAAAATAAATAAAGAGAGTATAGATTTTATTCCTCCCGCACATGATATCTTAATAGCTGAAGACAATCCTACAAACGCGATGATCGCACGTGCTTTCCTTGAGAAATTTGGCCAACATGTACGTATCGCAGAAAATGGGAGAGTTGCGATACAAGAAATACGAAAACAAAGGCCTGATTTCGTATTTATGGATATTCATATGCCAGAAATGAATGGCATAGAAGCTACAATCGAATTACGTAAATCAGATCGCTACAAAGACATGCCTATCATTGGTTTAACTGCCGAAGCATTCGCAGACCGACATGCTGAATTCATGCAAGCTGGCATGTCCCGTGTTATCACGAAGCCTTTCACGGAGATACAATTACAAAAAGCCATTATTGAATTCTTACCCGAAGAAGTTATTGCCAAATCCAAAAAAATCACAACCTCAAATCATCATGATTTCACAGAAGAAGCACCTGCTCTATTAATTGGGGAAGAAGGAAAATTGCGTGAAACGATTGATAGCTTAGGGATTGAGGCGTTCTTGCCAGTACTGGCAGTTGCACCTGAGAATATTGCGAAGCAAACAGCCAAGTTAAAAGAAGCACTAAAACGTAAGAGTTATACAGAAGCTAATGAAGCAGTCCATGCGATCAAAGGTATTTCCGCCTCGTTATTCGCCTCAAAATTAAACAGTTTATGCATAGATTTCGAAATATCTCTTAAAGAGAGAAATTTAAATGATCTGGATATTGATATGTTCAAGGAAGTCGTCAAACAAACCAATAACTGGTGGTCCAACATTCAAAAAGAACTTGAGATGGAAAAACGAAACAAGCGTAGAAGTTAATCTCTGAGTTTTGCAAAAAACTCTTTAAGTTGCGTCACGCATTCTGCTTCACGCATACCGCCTATCACTTCAGGTTTATGATGACAGGTGTCTTTTTCATAGAAACGTGCGCCATGTTCTATGCCACCACCTTTTGGATCATACGCCCCAAAGAAAACACGTCCGATACGACTATGAGAAATAGCAGAAGCACACATGGTACAGGGCTCTAAGGTAACATAAAGATCGCAATTCTCTAGACGCAGTTGATTAAGTTTCTGAGATGCTTCTTTCATTACAAGCATCTCTGCATGGGCCGTCGCATCTTCCCATTCTTCAACCCTATTGCCAGCCTTGGCAATAACTTCACCAGTCTCTCTTCTTACAATAACGGCCCCCACAGGAACTTCCCCGCGAGAAGCTGCATGAGCGGCTTCTTGAAGCGCAATTTCCATAGGTGAAATATTTCGAGACATAATTCGCTTTATTCCCTTTAAAAGCTACGTTTGCAGATTGCACCAAAGCCCTATAATCGTTATTAACTATGCTCAGTCTCTAGGATAAGCTATAGATAACAAATAATTTCATCCCTATCACAGGATCACCTCATATGACCAGCCCAACAGAAACAGCAGAAGAAAAAGAAACAAAACCTGCTGAAAAGCAGCGCATTGCGAAAGTTATGGCACGTGCAGGACTTTGCAGTCGTCGCGATGCTGAAAAATGGGTTGAAGAAGGCCGTGTGTCCGTAAATGGTGAAATTATCAAATCTCCAGCTTTGAATGTGGGTGATGAAGACGAAATTGAAGTCGATGGAAAAGCTTTGCCAAAAATAGAGCCCCCTCGTCTCTGGCGCTATCACAAACCGGTCGGACTTGTAACCACCGCCAAGGATGAACATGGCCGCTCAACTGTGTTTGATAATCTGCCGAAAGAAATGCCGCGTGTGATTTCCGTTGGTCGACTTGATATCAATTCCGAAGGCTTACTTCTCCTCACAAATGATGGGGAGTTGGCGCGTAAATTAGAGCTTCCGGAAACGGGTTTACGTCGCACCTACCGTGTGCGTGTACGTGGAATTGTAGATGAGAAAAAACTGGCGATGCTGGAAGATGGCATCGTTGTTGATCGTGTGCATTATGGTGCCATCACAGCAACCGTTGAACGTCAACAGGGATCAAATGCATGGTTAGAAGTTACCCTAACCGAAGGAAAAAATCGCGAAATCAGACGCGTTATGGAACATATAGGCTATAGCGTTAACCGATTAATACGTGTGCGTTATGGTTATTTCTTCTTAGGCCAGTTGCCACGTAATAATGTGGACGAGGTTAGCCCTGCTGAAGTTCGTAAACTGCTTGGTAAGCCTGCCCATAAAGGGGCGAAGGCAAAACCTAAAAAAGCACGCCCACGCTCAAAAGGTTATAAACTTGCTAAAAAAGCGACAGCTAAAAAAGGATTTGCAAAGAAACCATTCAGCAAAAACGCACCTGCAAAGCACGCTGGAAGCAAATCAGCAACCCCTAAAAAAGCTTTCTTACAGAAACGTGATTCTAATAAAAAACCAGCTGGTAAGCCTGTACAAAAAAGAGGTAAATAATGCGTATTATCTCTGGTCGTTTTAAAGGGGCAAAACTAGAAGCTCCAAAAGGGCATGACACGCGTCCAACATCTGATCGTACAAGAGAATCTTTGTTTAATCTTTTGTTAAATGGGAAATTCTCCAAACAACTGCGTAATCGTCCATTCGCTGATGTCTTTGCAGGTACTGGCGCCGTTGGCCTGGAAGCTATTAGCCGAGGAGCATCCAAAGGATATTTTCTTGAAAATGGTCGCCATGCTTTACCACATCTAGAAGCGAATATCACAAAATGTCGTGTCGATGATGAGGCTCGCATTTTCCGTGTTGATGCCTCCAAACCACCACGGGCACCGGAAGCATGCGGTATTATCTTTATTGACCCCCCTTATGGGAAAGATCTGATCAACATTTGCTTACCTCCATTAATTGAAAAAGGGTGGCTTGCAGAAGATGGCGTCATTATTACTCAAGGCCATCCTGCTGACCCTGTCACTGTCCCTAATGGTTTTGAAATCGCAGATGAACGAAAATATGGCGCAGCCCTTTTGTTTTTCCTGAAACGAAGCTCATAAAATAAAAATTATGAAAAACTTTGATCAACATTTCCGCGAAGAATTCCTCGACCTACTCACATGGCGCCGGGACGTTCGTCACTTCAAAACCGATCCGTTACCAGATGGGAAGATGGAAGAGCTTATAAATTATGCCAATATGGCGCCCTCCGTAGGGTTGAGCCAGCCATGGCGTTTTGTTGAGGTTTCAAGTTCTGAAAGCCGCGCAAAGGTTTTAAAAGTATTTGAAGCGGAAAACGATAAAGCTTTAAACGATTATCATGGCGAGAAGGCAAAACTTTATGCCTCTTTGAAACTATCTGGCATGAAAGAAGCCCCAGTACAATTGGCGGTTTATTGCGACCCTGATCCAGAAAAAGGGGCAGGTCTAGGCCGTAAAACCATGCCTGAGACATTGGCCTATAGCTGTACAATGGCGATCCATACAATGTGGCTGGCGGCACGGGCTCAAGGTATTGGTCTTGGTTGGGTTTCTATTATTGATCCAGATAAGATAAACACCATTTTGGACGTGCCTGAAGACTGGCAGCTGATTGGATATTTCTGTATCGGTTATCCTGTCTATGTGGATGACAAGCCGGAATTGGAACGTAAAGGTTGGGAAGCAAGGGAAGCGCCAGTTATTCTTAAGAAATAATCAGCGCTTCTGGATTAATTTTCTATTTAGGAACCTCGTCCCTATCTTCCATACCATAATCCCTAATCACCGATGCAACGCGCAAACGATAATCCTCAAAGATACCATTTCTCCCGCTTTGTTGGGCAGCTCTATGTGATTTTAATTCCCGCCACTTCTTGACTGCTGTTTCATTTTCAAAAAATGACAATGACAAGATTTTGTCAGGGTTGGTTAGACTCTGGAATCTTTCAACAGAAATAAACCCTTCCACTTTTACCAATTCTTCTTTCAAGATGGCTGCGATATCCAAGTATTCCTGCTTTCTTTCGGATTTCGGATGAACTTCAAAAATAACTGCTATCATAGTTTCACCAATTTACTATGGGGGCTTGAAGCGAGTTTTAGAAAACATCGATCCTCTCGAAGGATGAACTTTTCCTTCATGGCAAATTCATAGTTTTCCTTTCCAAGTGGGTCCGCGGCAAGGCGTGCTCTATAAGCTTCATACTCCGTTAAATTTTCAATATTATAAACACCATAGGCAAGTGTAGAACTACCTTCATAAGGTGCATAATATCCAATCAAATCAGCGCCGTTTCTTGGGATAGCTTGCCCCCAGTTAGCAGCATATTCCATAAATTCTGCCTTCTTGGTTGGGTCAATGTGGTAACGAATAAAACATGTAATCATTTTAATTTTCTTTCATGACAATTTCGATATGCACATGATTACATATTGCACCAAATAAATGCTTCGATTATGATCGAATGATGAAAGAAGGACCAGATATAGCATTATTAGGCACCATGATTGGTGACCCCGCACGCGCAAATATGCTGATTGCTCTTATGAGTGGAAAAGCATTAACCGCGAGCGAGCTTGCCAACGAAGCTGGTATTATGCCTCAAACGGCCAGTTCTCATCTAGCGAAACTGGAACAGGCTTTTATGGTAAAAGCCACTAAACAAGGGCGTCATAAATACTTCACCCTTAAAAATAATGACGTTGCCCATTTGTTAGAAACCATGATGGGCCTGGCAGCACAAAATGGCCAACTAAGAACCCGTACAGGTCCAAAAGATCCCGCACTTCGTCATGCACGTGCCTGCTATTCGCATCTTGCTGGTGAACTGGCTGTATTTGCTTATGATCAACTGATCGAAAAGAAATATATGGAAGCTTCGGAAAATGATGACGAGGCTTATTTAACAGCTGCTGGCAAAGATTTTTTCGAAGCATTCGGTCTAAATCCAGCTAGTCTTCAAAAACCTTCCAAACCTTTATGCAAACCTTGTTTGGACTGGAGCGCGCGACGTCACCATCTTGCAGGTGATTTAGGTGGAGCATTATTAGACAAAATATTAGACCTCAAATGGGCCAGTCGCGAACCATCTTCCAGAATAATTAAATTTACAAAGGTCGGAGAACAACAGTTCAAAGATTTATTCGTAAAAGGATAATCTTATCCTGCTTCTTCAATGCGCTTTGTAGCTTGTCGCGTCACAATCAAAACAGCAAAAATTAAGAAGAAAAGAACCACCGCGCCGACATAATAAGGCATATCCGCTCCGAAATGCGCAAAAACAAATCCTGCCCATGCAGGCCCAGGTACACGCGCCAATGCGGTTGCGGCCTGTGCGGCCCCCATCACACCACCTTGGTTTTGCGTTGATGCCAGACGACTAAACAAACTCTGCATTGCAGGATTATGCAAGCCCATCGCTAATGCCAAGGCGCCCATTACGAAATAAATGCCATTCTCCCCGGTAATCTGAGTCATAATCAGGAAAGACAGGAAAAGGAAACCGACACCAAGTAAGACAACCTTTGCTTCACCGCGTTTTCGAACGATGCGCCCAATCCCACCCTGCACAAAGGCTGTGACTACGCCAGCGAAGACCAAATATAATCCAACATCTCGCGGTCCAAGACCGAATTTATCTGCCGCCCAAAAAGCAAATGTTCCTTCAATCGCCGTAAACATCAAAGAAACCGCAAAATAAACCCCGAGTAAACGCGCCAACACGCTATCTTTCAAGACCTTACGCATTGGCATACGTGCGGTGATATCTCTATGACGTTCAGGCTCTTTTACAAAAATCAGAGCTATCACTAGGGATAATGCAGCCATTGCAGCTGCAATATAAGCAGGTGTGGTAAAATCTGGATTATCGATACTTCCTACAGACCAAGCACCAAGCCCTGGACCAATCGTAAATCCGATACCAAATGCAGCCCCTAACATGCCCATACCTTTGGCCCGATTTTCTTGTGACGTTACGTCCGCAACAAAGGCTTGTGATGTTGCAAGCCAGCCAGCAGTAAATCCGGCAAAAGCACGACTTGCAAAAATTTCCCAAAGAACGGAGGCATGGGCCAACCAAAGATACGCAATCACGGTACAAAGCGCCGATAACAGCATAACAGGCTTTCGCCCTATCTTATCTGACATACTCCCCCAAAATGGGGTAGAAAAAAACGCCGCTGCAGAGAATGTGGAAAAAACCAACGCCGCTGTAAATGCATCAGCATCCATGCTTTTTGCATAAAATGGCAAAATCGGAATAACTGTTCCCAGCCCAATGATGCTAATACCGGTAGCAAGGGCGACAGGCGCCAGTTTTTTCATTTCGCTCATGGTGATTATCCAAGATTTTATAAAACGCGGAACAGGTTTAGCGTCGACCAAAGAGTTTTTCAATATCTGAAAGAGCTAATTCCACATAAGTCGGACGGCCATGATTACACTGACCAGAATGCGGCGTTGCTTCCATTTGACGTAATAATGCGTTCATCTCTTCCAATGACAGACGCCGGCCAGACCGGACAGAGCCGTGACATGCCATGGTGCCACAGACCTCTTCCACTTTTTCTTTCAAGCTAAAAGTACCACCAAGATCCATAAATTCATCAGCGAGGTCTTTGACTAAACCTTGAACATCAACCTCACCTAAAAGGGAGGGCGTCTCACGAACAGCCACAGCACCTGGCCCAAAACTTTCCAAAACCAAACCAAATTTTTCAAGATCTTCAGAACGATCAACTAAAGCTTTCGCCGCTTCTTCATCCATCTCTACAATTTCTGGAATTAAAAGACCTTGTCGTGCTACACCTGTTTCCGCCATCGCCTCTTTCATACGTTCATACACAAGCCGCTCATGGGCCGCATGTTGATCGACAAGCACAATCCCCGTATCAGTCTGCGCCACGATATAGGTTTCATGTAATTGAGCACGCGCAGCCCCTAACGGGTAACTTTGCAATTGGTGGGCAGTCTGATCCATTGTAGGATTTGTTTCAGCATAAGACCCACTGGCTGGTGCAGCTGGCTCAAAAGTTGGTGCGTCAGTAAAACTTGTACCAATATCGCTATTTGGTGTTGGCTGATTTTGACTTGCAGCAGATGGCGCTTGAAATTGATATGCTTGTTCCGCCATACCAGTATTTAGTGGTTGAGCCTGATAATTATAGGATCCACCGCCAGTTCGTCCACTATAGCGACTGAAACCACCCATAGGACGTTGAGGCATGGCAGACAAAGGCAAGCTCGCAACATCCCCTTCACTTTTAATCGCCCCTAATGCCGCTTGAGACACCGTCGTGGAAGCACGATGGCCAGCTTCCGCCAATGCATGTTTTAAAGCGCCAACAATTAATCCACGAACAGAAGCCGCATCACGGAAACGCACTTCTGTTTTTGCTGGATGCACATTCACATCAACCGCACGCGGTTCTGTTTCCAAAAATAAAGCCAACATGGGATGCCTGTCTCTTGCCAAGAAATCCATATAGGCCGCTCGCACTGCCCCAGTCAGCTGCTTATCTTTTACTGGACGTCCATTCACGAACAAAAATTGCATCATTGCATTACCACGGTTCAAAGTTGGTAATCCCGCAAAACCAGTTAATCGAATACCTTCACGTTCTGCATCAATGGGCAATGCATTTTCCGCAAATTCACGCCCCATAATATCACCAAGACGTTTTAATCGTTGATCAAGGAAGTCCCCCTGTTTTCCCATGACACGCAAACGATCACGATTGCCATCATTCAGAGTGAAGCTAACGCCCGGATGCGCCATAGATAAACGTTGCAATACATCAATAACGGCAGATGTCTCAGCCCGTTCAGATCGCATAAATTTTAATCTTGCAGGTGTGGCGAAGAAAAGATCACGTACTTCAATCCGTGTTCCTTTACTTCCCGAAGCAGGTTCGGGACCAGAGACGACACCACCTTCGATATGAATTGCCCAAGCTTCAGATGCATCTTCCGTACGACTGGTAATTGTCATCCGACTAACAGATCCAATTGAAGGCAAAGCTTCGCCACGAAAGCCTAATGTGGAAATAAAGAATAAATCATCATCTGGTAATTTAGACGTCGCATGGCGTTCGATCGCTACCGGTAACTCTTCAGGGGACATACCACATCCATCATCCACAACCCGGATCAAGGAACGACCACCTTCACGAATAGTTATATCAACACGGCTCGCCCCGGCATCAATAGCATTTTCTACCAATTCTTTGACAGCAGATGCAGGACGTTCAACGACCTCACCAGCCGCAATACGGTTAATCACCTGATCAGGAAGACGACGAATTGCCATAGGTAAATCTCAAAAAGAATAAAAACTAAAATAAGGACTGAAGCCTAGTGCGATTCGCCCATTTCAGCCATATATTGACGAATGAGAATTTTGCCTTCTTCAACAGCGGGTTGATCATATGGATCAACGCCTAACATGTCGGCAGCCAAAATTGTCTCAAGCATGAAATGCATCATCAAGGCGCCCATGGAATATTCATTGATCTCATCCAAAGTCAAACGACGCACAGGCTTGCCATTCTTCGCCAAAGTTTCCGCTGTCGCCCGACGGGATGCTTCCATCAACTCGCCCATCGTACGGCCAACCATAAATGAAAGCTTCGGGTCATTGGCCAAATCCGCACAAATCGGATTCCCCCCTGAAGACACAGGCCCACCCAGAACCGTGAACATCTTATCAGACGGACCATCCAACCATAACTGTAATTGACTATGTTGATCCACAGGTCCTGTTGCATAAATTGGAGTTGTCCCTTTACCGTTTTTGCCCAGACTTTCAGCCCAAAGTTGACGATACCAACGTGCTAATGACCCTAAACGATCACTATATGCAAGCATTACAGAACTGCTTATTTTTTTTTCTTGTTCTAACCCCACCGAGATCGCAGCACCAACCGCTGCTGGACAGTCACAAGAATTTTCAACTTCCAGCGCATTTTTCAAAACTTCTTCTGCGCCTTTACGCACTAGTTGTGGCACAAGCCCAACAATCATTGCAGGTAACATGCCCACTAAACTAAGTACGGAATAGCGCCCACCAACTTTGGGGTCATGATCCAATAAGGGCAAATCAAACCGTTCTGCCAGATCACGCATCGGATTTTTACCCGGTTCTGTGATAATAGTGAAATGACTTGGTAATTTCTCATCACCAAGCGCTTCACGAAACTTAGGTAGGAAAGCCAAAAACTGCATCACAGTTTCTGTTGTACTACCTGATTTTGAAATTGCGATAATACCCGTTGTTTCTGGATTAAGCTTTTCTATCAAAGCCTCAAAAACAAAAGGGTCTACATTTGTAACAATATGCAAATTAGGAACTGTTCGTTTTGCTTCCCCTTGTGATACTTTGGGTGTAGCCATTTCAAACAAGGCACGCCCACCAAGAGATGAACCTCCGGTTCCTAAAATCACAACATCCTTAAAATTGCGGCGATAATGCTCCGCAACAGGTACCAGTTCTGCTAAATCATCGTCTTTTTCTGGTAAGTGTAACAAAGGCAGACTGCCATCGGCGTATGCAGCCTTAAGTTTTTCCAAACCTACCTTAGCCTGAGTTAACAACATATCATATTTTTTATTAGTTAGACCGCCAGAGCCAATCGTATCTGCCAGACAATCCCCAATATCTTGGGCATAAGGAAGTGTGGTATTTTTCATGGCGCTAATCTAGACAGTTTCGCATCTAGGTTCAAGTTACAATCTAATGTCACAAAGCTAGCTAAACCTCTATTTAGCCATACCTAAAATAATATGCCATGCATCTTCGGGAATTGGCATCACCGAAAGGCGGGATTGTCTAATCAAGGCAAGCTTGGAAAGTCTTGGATCATCCTTAATCATTTTCAAACTAACCGGCTTCTGTATTGTTTCAAGGGCTTTCACTGAAACCATCCCGAAACGTCCTTTAGAATCAGTGGGGTCAGGATGATACTCCTTACAAACCTCAACAATACCAACGACTTCTCTTGCCTTACCTGAATGATAGAAAAAAACCTGATCACCGAGCTTCATCTCTTTCATAAAGTTGGAGGCTTGATGATTACGTACACCATCCCATCCTTCACCTTCCGCACCTTTCGCAACTTGTTGTTCCCAAGACCAAGTTTCAGGCTCAGATTTCATCAACCAATAGTTCATAAAAGATGTTCCTCTCTAGATCAGGAGTTCGCTTCCTCTTCCTCTGAAGGGCCATTATCCCCTTCGTCAGGCTCAAAGAATTCCTCAAACAATTCTTCTACTGTATCTGGTTGATCATCTTCTTCAGGTTGCCACTCAGTTACATCCACCTCTGGGTTTAATACCGCAGAAAGCGGGTTAGGTGAAAGCATAACGTGATCTGCTTGTTCCGCCACTGGAATAGACGCACGTTGTGTCATACGATAAAGCGCAAAGACAAAGATAATTGTAAAGGCTGCACCTGGCGTTAACAAATAGAAGGCATCTCCCCAAAATTCCATAGTGTAACCCACAATAGCTGGTCCAAGTAACGCACCCACGCCACCAATCATCACCATCGTACCACTTGCAGCCACCATCTGAGCTGGGTTCAAATAGTCATTTGTATGTGCAATGCATAAAGAATAAAGAGGTTGAGATAATCCCCCAAGAACCAAGAATGCCAAATACATTTGCCAACCTGGCTCCACAAACTGGGTGGTACCAACAGCAGCAACAGCTGAAGCTAAAGCCACGCCGGCTAAAACTTTACGTCGATCCAAACGATCTGATAGCCAACCAATTGGCCATTGAGAGATCAAAGTCCCCCCCATGTAAGCCGTGATCATGAATGTGGTTTCCTGAATGCTTAGGCCAATATTGGCCGCATAAATCGCCCCTAGCATAAAGGCGCTACCAAGTCCAAAGTTGGTCAGGAACATCCCTACAACACCAAGGGGAGAAACCGTATAAACCATTTTTACCGTCGCATTTTCCGACTGCTCAAAACTTGGCGCAGGTGATACAGAAGTCAAAATTGGTATTACGGAGAGGCTGATCATTACAGATACAAGCGTAAATAATTCAAAGCTATTTGGGTCACCCAAGTTCAACGCCAATGTTGCGACAGTTACAGATCCCATCATAACAAGCATATAGACGGACATCATCTTACCGCGATTTTCATTGGAGGAAGCTTCATTCACCCAACTTTCGCAGACCACATATAACCCGGCATATGCCAAGCCAGTAATCAGCCTCATGAAGAACCAAACCCATGGATCAATTACGACGGCATGCACAAGGATGGAAATCGAAGCTAAAGACGCCAACGCCCCAAAAATGCGAATATGACCAACACGACGAATAAAAAACGGGATAATAATTGCACCGATTAAATATCCAAGAAAATATCCTGTTCCAATCAAACCTGTGATTGACGTTTCAAAACCTTCCAACTTCATCCGGATACCAATTAAAGTACCCTGCATCCCATTGCCGAGCATAATAAAGCTCAAGCCTAAAAACAGGGCCCAACATCCACGTACAGCAGCCAACATTGGCAATACTCCTAAGTATCGAAAGGTTTTATAAAAACTCTTATAATTTATGCGTGATTAAAATGAAGCAGGCTTATGCTATGAGCCGCCTGTTTCTGATTATCAATTCACGTCTCATATTCCCCCATACGCGACTTTTGAAAAAAAAGCGCTAAAAAAATTCAATTTAGGTGATTTTTTTTACGTACAAATAAAAACACCCGCAGAATTCTGCGGGTGTTTCAAACAGTTAGATATCAGTTAAGCGATTAGTCGTCGCTATTCATAATACCCAAAATGTTAAGAACATGAATAAACATGATTACGAAGCTGCTGTATAGTTGCAACGCACCCATGATACCCAAGCGACGTGCAACTTCCTCAGAAGGTGCAGACAAATACATGGATTTAATTTCTTGTGTTTCATATGCTGTCATACCAGCCAACAAAATCACCATCGCAAAGGATACACCCAAGCTAAGAAGTGTACTACCCAAGAAGATGTTAACAAGCATCAAGATGAACAACCCAATCATTGCCATCATCATGAATTGCGCCATGCCACTCAAATTTTTCTTAGTTGTGTAACCAACCAAGCTGGCACCAGCAAACATACCAGCAGAAATCAAGAAAGCACGTGCTACGATCATTGGGTTTGTGTTTAGATACATTGCAACCATCGGCGCAATACCAAGCGCAAGTAGCGCTGCATAAGCCCAGAACATGCCTTGAGCTGCACCCATGCTCTTAGACATGATAACTTTTGGTGCAAACCAGCCAACACCAATAGAAGCTAGTAAGAAGACAAAAGAAATCGGCATCAATGCCTGTAAAAGCGCCATATTAGTGGCAACAAAGAAACAGATTAAACCTGTAACACCAACACCAAGTGCCATCAAGTTGTACACTTTAAGCATATGCGAGCGCAAACCTGCGTCGATTTCAGCATTAGATGCATCGCGTTCAATCGTCATATTGAAACGTGGATCAACAGCCATTTTTCTTCCCTTTTCCATAGTGTTGTCCGAAATTGGACATACAAATAATTATTACGGTTCACCTATAATGAATCGCTTCCTGTGGCTAATATGGGGAGGAATGAAACAAAATTCAATAGTTTTCGTCCCATTCTTCACAAATAGTACAGGAAGGAGTTCCTAGTCATTTCTTAAATATGGACTTGCCTTTGTTCCCAATGCGGACCAAGCACTGATTCCACCAAGCATAACTGTCGTTAAGACCGATAAAACAAGCACAAGAATAAGGGCCTCTGGTAAGAAGGTCCATTCAGCTTCCATAAAGCCCGTGATCACTGCCCAGGATGCAAGGGCACCGAATCCAGCGGCAATAACCGCTGTGATTGTTCCCATAATGACGTATTCCAAAATATAAGCCGACATCACATCCTTACGGGTGGCACCAATAACCTTTAACAACACAGATTCATAGATACGTTTCTGGCGCCCTGCAGCTATTGCACCTGCCAGCACCAAGACACCAGCCGCAATCGCAATGGATGCGATCACCCTTACAGCTACACCAAGTTGAGCCACAATTTCAGCAACACTTTCTAAAACTTCCTTTACGCGAATACTGGATACATTGGGAAACTTATCAACAATGGCACGTTCCAGCGCATTTTCCTGGCTCTCTTCAATATGGGCCGTAGAAATATAACTTTGTGGGGCATGCTCCAACATGCCTGGTGAAAACACCATTACGAAATTGATCCCCATAGACGTCCAATCGATCTCTCGTAAGTTTCCAATGGTCACATCGACTTCACGGCCTAGAATATTCACGGTTAGCTGGTCGCCGATATCAAGTCCCAGATGTCCCGCAGCTTCTGCATCAAAGGACACAAGTGGATCACCGGAATAATCTTCCGGCCACCAGTTTCCTTTTACGATTTTTCCATTTTCCGGCGGTGTTCTAGACCATGTTAATCCGCGATCACCACGTAATATCCAAGCAGCTTCTGGTGGCGGGGTAATATCCTCTACAGGCGTTCCTTTTAAAGCGGTTAAACGGCCACGTAACATTGGTGTATCTTCGGATTTAGAGACACCCGGGAAATCTGCCATCAAATCTCGGAAGTCATCAATTTGATAAGGCTGGATATCGATAAAGTAAAATCCGGGTGCTTCACCACGTAAAACTTTGCCGACTTGATTATTTAAATTTCCTTCGATCAATGCAATGGATGCCATAACAGTTAAACCAAGACCGAGAGAGACAACAACACTTGCAGTTGGAGATCCCGGTCTATGTAGATTATCCATCGCCAAACGGAAACGCATATTTCTGGACCGAGGCATAGCCTTAGCCAAACGCATCACAATCCAAGCTGTAACACGAAAAACCAACAAAGCACCAATAGCACCAATCACAAAAACCATCGCCAATTTCGGTTGATCCGCTGTCATGATAGCTAACGCACCAAGCACGAGCGCCAACACGAAAACAACCAAGCTATTTCGCCAACCAATTTTTCCATCAAGAGCACCCATTTTAGATCTGAATAGATCAGCTGCTCTCACCATTTTGGCACGTGCTAAAGGCAAGAAACTAAATAACACGACGGTTAGTAATCCATATAAGACAGCTAGTAATACGGGCATTGGATAAAACCCAATATCAAGATTAACTGGTAAACGTCCATCCAACAAAGGAGCAACGACCATTGGCGTTACAGATCCAATAAAGGCACCTAATAAGGTACCAATGACACCCAAAGCTAAGAGTTGGCTCAAATAGGTTAAGAAGATTAAACGAGAAGAAGCACCAATACATTTTAATGTTGCAATCACGCCTGTACGGCTTTCCAGATAGGCACTGACAGCATTTCCAATTCCGACGCCACCAACAAGGAGCGCCGTTAAACCGACTAATGTTAAGAACATGCGCACACGATCCACAAAGCGTTGAATATTTGGTGCTGCGTTTTCTAGATCACGGATACGCCATCCGGCTTTGGGGAATTCAGCTTTCACTTGATCAACGAAACCTGTCACCGCTTCCGGATTTTGAATCGCAAGACGCATATGGTAACGGATCAAGCTTCCCGGCACGACCAACCCCGTTTCATCCAAGGCACCACGTGCGATAATAACACGCGGACCAAGGTTAAAGGCCTGTGTACCACGGTCAGGTTCATTATCGATTAGGTGAGATACGTAAAGTTCCACATCACCAATGCGAAACCCTTCGCCAATGGACAAGGAAAGTCTTTCCAATAAGGATGGCCCAATTGCAGCCGGCCAGCGCCCTTGCTCATCCTTCAGATCATGGTCAAATGTTGTGCCGGATTTTGTCGCCAATTCCCCAAAAAGTGGATATGCATCATCAACCGCCTTCAGCTCAACCAGACGACGATCTTCGCCATCCAGTCGAATAGCCATTGCCCGCATCTGCGCGACCTGAGACTGACTTAGCGTATTTGCCTCCATCCATGCTTCTTGATCCGCCGAAAATTCGTGATGGGTGAGACGCAGATCGACATCCCCTCCTAAAAGCTTTCTTGCATCCCTTTTAAGACCATCTTCAATGGCACCACTGATACTGCCAACGCCTGCGATAGCAGCAACACCCAGTGTTAAACAGGCCAAGAAAATTCGAAAGCCAGCCAGACCGCCGCGCAGTTCTCGCTTGGCGATGGAGAGAGCTTGTTTTAAATCTTTCATAAACATGGCTTATGCATCCATGCTTTCAAGTTCGGTCAAATTCCCATCTGCCATACGCACAATACGGCTACATTTCTCGGCCAATTTTGGATCATGTGTAATTAAAACCAAGGTCGACCCTAAATCTTTGGACAAAGAAAAAAGCAAATCCATAATTTTCTGTCCTGTATCACCGTCCAAATTACCTGTTGGTTCATCTGCCAAAAGCAATCTTGGCTTGGACGCTACAGCACGGGCAAGTGCCACACGTTGTTGTTCCCCGCCCGATAGCTGTGCAGGATAATGATCCAGACGGTGACCTAATCCAACTGCTTCAAGCCCCTCTTTAGCTTGTTGCATTGCGTCGCGTCGTCCTGAAAGCTCCATCGGCATCGCAACATTTTCTAGTGCCGTCATTGTCGGGATTAGATGGAAGTCCTGAAAAACAATGCCGACATTATCACGACGAAATAGAGCCAACCGATCTTCATTCATGGATGTTAAATCCTCGCCGCAGACAGTGATTTTGCCACCTGTTGCGGCTTCAAGGCCTGACAAAACCATTAACATTGAAGTTTTACCAGCACCACTTGGGCCAACCACAGCGACCACTTCACCTGAAGAAACTTCCAAATCAACTCCCCTTAGGATATTGACCTCTCGGCCCTCAACCCCCAATTTAAGGGTTACATTATCAAGTTGGATCACGGTTGATTGATTATTACCAGTCATGGTCATATGATTTAACTCCACCCAAAGCCCTGCTTGCGGTTAATAAAATAAAAAGGCTACATTTATGAAGACTGTATCTGTCCTAACCCAAGGATATGGGATCAAGTCCCGCTATTACAATCACTTCCTTGCTTTATTTCTTGCAGTTTTTTGCATTTTCTTTGCACAAAATGCTTTTGCAGGTATGCGTATTCTTGCTTTAGGCGACAGTTTAACAGCCGGATACGGCTTGCTTGAGAATGAAAGCTTCCCCGTCAAACTTGAAAATGCACTTAAAAAACGTGGGCATAAAGATATTTCCGTTATTAATGCAGGTGTATCAGGTGACACAACTGCTGGCGGCCTTTCGCGTGTTGGATGGTTGATGGCTGAAAATCCAGACGCGGTTATTGTCACCCTAGGTGGTAACGATGGCTTACGTGGACTTTCACCAAAACAAACACGTGAAAATCTTAAACAAATCATATTGCGTTTCAAAAAAGCCAAGGTGCCTGTATTGCTTGCAGGCATGATGGCACCTCCTAATTTAGGGCGTGACTATTCAGAAAAATTCAATGGTTTATATGGTGATTTGGCACAAACTTATCGCACCCTATACTACCCATTTTTCTTAAAAGACGTTGCCGGGAAAAGCGTCTTGAATCAATCAGACGGCATTCACCCAAATGCTGAAGGTGTCGATAAAATTGTCACAAATATTCTACCATACACAGAAAAGCTTCTCACAAGGGTAAAATAGGCGTAAGCTATAAGAAACAATAAACAAAATAATATGGAAGGAGCACCGCCATGACCTTTTCTGCAACTCAAGCTGACTTTAGAGTTGGAATTGCACAAGCAGATGATTGGCACATGGCAGCCGCAGATATCCTTCGACAGATCGGAACACCCACTGCCCTACATCGGCTGGGTATTATTTACGTTAGCAGCGCTTACGCTCACAACATGTCCGATATTGAAGTGTTTTTCCGCCAAACGACAGGCGTACCTCATTGGGTTGGTTGCGTGGGTCATGGGGTCTTAACCCATCGCGAAGAAATTTTTGAAGCGCCTGCAATGACGGCTATGCTTTGCCCGATCCCTGAAGATGGGTTTCATGTTTTAAAAGAAATTCATGAGGATACAGAACCGGGCTTGTCACATGCCTCTTCCTGGTTATCTCAGGTGGATGTGCCTCTCGCCTTAATCCACGCAGATCCAAGTAACAATGTCATCCCTGGCTTATTACAAGATATCACCTTGGAAAGTAGTGCTTATCTTGTTGGTGGTTTAACATCTACCATGGGTGAAGGTTCTCAATTAGCAGATGGCCTTGAAGGTAAAGGGATCAGCGGAGTCATGTTTTCCAATCGGATTGCCCCAATGATTACCGGCCTCACCCAAGGATGTAGTCCAATTGGCCCAATTCATCGGGTTACAGAATCCGAAGATAACATCCTCATTAGTTTAGATAATCGCCCAGCCCTAGAAGTATTTAAAGAAGAAATCGGTGATATTCTATCTCGCGATTTAGAGAAGGTCGCAGGATATATTTTCTCTGCCTTACCAGTAGAGGGCAGTGACAAAGGCGATTATATGGTGCGTAACATTCTTGCCATTGACCCAGGACAGCAGATGATTGCAATTGGGGCCGAATTAGAACCTGGCGATGAGGTTTTATTCTGTAAAAGAGACACAGAAACAGCCGAAGAAGATTTACGCCGCTTACTCAAAGATTTGAGAGTTCGCGCTGGTACTTCGCCCATCAAGGGCGGTGTCTACATTAACTGTGCAGGACGTGGCCCAAACCAATTTGGTGGAAATTCCCGTGAGATGGAAATTATCCGTGAAGAACTGGGCGATAATGTACCTATCACAGGCTTTTTTGCGAATGGTGAAGTAAGTTATGACCGATTATATAGCTATACAGGGGTTTTAACTTTATTCCTGTAACCTATATTATAGGTCGGAATGAAAGCAGGGATCATCACTGATCTTCAATTGGGGACAATCTAAATATGGAAAAAAGACGTTTAGGTCGTACAGACCTTGATGTAAGTTTGATTTGCCTAGGTACAATGACCTGGGGCGAACAAAACACTGAAGCCGAAGGACATGAACAACTGGATTTTGCCTTAAGTAACGGTGTTAATTTTATCGATACAGCGGAAATGTATGCCATTCCGCCGCGTCAAGAAACATATGGTGCAACAGAAACTATCATCGGCAATTGGTTTGAAAAAACAGGCCGTCGTAATGACGTCATTCTGGCCACGAAGGTTTTAGGGGCCGCAGAACGCTTTCCTTATGTACGGCCAGAGCTCAATGATGGGCGCGTCGATCTTAATAGGCCAAATGTACTGGCTGCATGTGATGCCAGCCTGAAACGCCTTAAGACCGATTACATTGACCTTTATCAGATTCACTGGCCAAGTCGTGCAACTAACTTTTTTGGTCAATTAGGATATACACATCAAGATGGAAAAGATGGTGTATCCATCGAAGAAACCATGAGCGCCATGGATGAGTTAGTCAAAGCTGGTAAGGTTCGTCATGTGGGCCTTTCCAATGAAACACCATGGGGTATGTTGGAACATATTCGCGTTGCCGAACAAAAAGGTCTGCCACGCCCACAATCTATCCAAAATCCGTATAATTTATTAAAACGCGATTTTGAAGTTGGCTGTGCAGAAGTATCCATTCGTGAAAATGTTGGCTTGCTTGCCTATTCCCCACTTGCGATGGGCGCCTTAAGCGGCAAATATCTTAATGGTCAACGCCCGGAAGGTGCACGCATCAGCCTATGGCCGGAATATTTCCCGCGTTACATTCGCCCAGGTGTGGAAGCCGAAATTGCGAAATATATGGAGGTTGCTGATGAAGCTGGATTGGATCCTGTGACCTTAGCCTTATCTTTCGTTAACCAACAACCATTCGTGACATCCAACATTATTGGTGCCACAACAATGAATCAGCTGAAAGTGGCGATAGATAGTGCAAATACAAAACTAAGCGATGAAACGCTTTCTGCGATTCATAAATTGCATTTAGACGTACCATATCCTGTAACCCATTAAGGATATGGTTATACTTTGATCTTCGAAGGGAGAGGTTAAAGCCTCTCCCTTATTTATTTTTTACGCAAAAAATTTATTAGGATCAGAATCTTAGCATCACTTCCGCCCAGTTTCATAATTCTTTCACGAAAAAACGCCTTCCCCCAAAAGCCCAAATCATGTTAGCGATTTAGAAGTTAGGTGGACCTATAGCTTGCCTAACAATATGGGTAAGCAATCCGGCTGGCTACATAAACAGACTTTCAGGAGGCTGCGCCATGTTACGTTTATTTGTTGCCCTACCTCTTCCACGCGATATTACTCAGAAACTATCTGAGCTAACATGTGGATTACCCGGTGCCCGCTGGGTACCTTCAGAAAATTATCATCTGACTTTACGATTTATCGGTGAGATTGCCCATCATCAAGCTGACGATCTAGATGCGGCATTATCCATGATTTCAGAAGAGGCCGTTGAGATAAAATTAAACGGTTTTGGTCATTTCGGTAAACGAGGTCGTGCAAATAGCTTAATTGCGATGGCAGAAAAGACACCTAGCTTGTTGCATCTTCAAAAGAAAGTGGAACGTGCGATGATTAAATGCGGTATGGAACCTGAAACACGTAAATTTTGCCCTCATGTTACCTTGGCCCGCATGAAACCAACTCCCGAAGTCATGTTACATGATTACGCAAAAAAACATCATTTTCCAAAAGGCTTGTCCTATACAGCCCATCAATTTGTTCTTTATTCAAGCTATCTAAGCAATACAGGGTCAGTATATTCCCCAGAGATTGAATATCCATTAAACGGTGGTCTGGATGAAGATTGGACACAACAAGCGGCTGAAGAATTCGCGATGGATTATACCTATAATTATCGTGGACAATTTGTGCCGGAATTTGCATAAATCCATCAAAGTTTCGACAATAGATAAGACCAATGACTGAAGTAAAAGAGACAACTATACCCTTGAATAGCTTTATGAATTTTTATCATGAATCTCCGGGGCATCATGCAGATGCTTTTGTAGGACAAATCGATGGTATAATTACGTTAGAAGATTATATCTTAGCATTCTTTGATTCACCAATATTCCGAATTGAACGGGCTATATTATCTTTATTCCTGCTCAAACGCATTAAGCAGTCAGAAATTAAAGAGCTTGCCTCCGGGCATGGCCAGCAATTCGCGCTTTGGAAAACGAAAAAGAGAAATGAGGAAGAGTTGCTTTTGGAAGTAGAGGACAGCCAAATCCGCACATGGTTCCATACGAAACAAGAACAGGCGAATAAAACAAATCTTTACTTTGGCTCTGCAATCGTCCCAAACACAACCAGCAAGAATACAAAAGAAGATATAGGTTTTACGTTTCGTTTCTTTATGGGCTTCCATAAATTGTATTCACGGATTTTGTTGCAATCAGCCCTAAAAAAACTCAAAAGAAAAAATAACGTTTAAAATTAATTGAAGCGAATGAAACAAAATAGACAAGAATGGGAAATCGATTTAGACCCGCTGCTTGGGAATAATGCAGTGGCACATTCCTATCGTGATTTTCTTACTTTCATTCGAACCGAAAAACGTTATTCAGAAAATACATTTATAGGCTATCAGCACGATCTTTCAGATTTTCTAAGGTTCCTCACCACACATCTGGGGAACACACCATCAATGACTGATCTTCAAGATTTAAAGACAATGGACTTCCGTAGCTGGCTTGCGAAATTGGGTCAAAAAGATTTAGCGAAAACCAGTATCTCACGTGCATTATCAGCAGTACGTAGCTGGTTTCGTTGGATGGAAAGACATGATCTGGTTAGCAATCCGGCCATTAAGTCAGTAAGAAGCCCTAAACTCCCAAGGGCAGTCCCTAAACCAGTCTCTGTTATGGATGCGAAAAACCTGATCCAGTTGGCAGGTGAACTATATGACGATGATTGGCAAGGAAAACGAGATATTGCAGTCTTCACCCTATTATACGGATGTGGCCTGCGTATATCAGAAGCTTTAAATCTTAACGTAGAAGACTGGCCAAGCGACAATGCACTCGTTGTTTTAGGTAAAGGTGGTAAACAACGCCGTGTTCCTTTGCTACCTCAAGTTAAAGAAGCTGTCACAATTTATCAATCTGCTACGCCTTATGCACAGGCTTCTACAAGTCCTCTTTTCCGTGGCAAAAAAGGTGGACGTCTAAACCCAAGACAAATCCAACTATCCCTTCAAAAAATGCGCCCTCTTCTTGGGCTACCTGATACAGCAACGCCGCATGCTTTACGTCACGCTTTTGCCACTCACCTACTTTCAGGCGGTGGTGATTTACGCAGTATTCAGGAACTATTAGGACATGCCTCTTTGGTCAGCACGCAGCGCTATACCGAAGTTGATAAAGACCGCTTGTTAGACGCCTATAACGCAGCTCATCCACGCGCAAAATAATTGAGTTTTTCTGCTCCTTAATCTTTCTCAACGATTTCCACAGGTACGGCACCTCTAATATGAATATCTCTTTGAGGATAGGGAAAATCGATTCCTTGATCATGGAATTTTCGCCATATCAGCTTCAGGAAATCACTACGCACCCCCCCTAACCCATTTTCAGCATCACTCACCCAATAGCGAATTTCTATATGCACGCCGCTATCGGCAAAATCACGTAAAAGGCATCTTGGAGACGGATCATTCACAATACGATCAACATCTTCACATGCCTCCAGACATAGTTGCATTGCAAGATCTAGATCGGAGTTGTAATCAATAGAAATCAAGACCTTTTGCCTGACATTTGTGTCTGAAAATGACCAGTTCTCTACGCGTTGGGTAATAAGTTCTTCATTCGGTATAAGATGCTCTGTGCCATCACGTGTAATTACCGACACATAACGCCCGCCAAGCTTATCGATCCGACCATAGGTCTCGCCGAGACTAATAATATCGCCAGGTTTCACAGATCGATCGACCAGCAAGATCACACCGCTAATCAAGTTGGCAGCCACCTTTTGCAACCCAAAGCCTAGACCGATCCCGATGGCACCGCCAAAGACAGCCAGTGCTGTCAGATCAATTCCCACTGCATCCAAAGAAATCAGTATCCCAAAAAAGATTAAACTGATACGGACAAACTTACTCAATAATACTTTTGCCGAAGGTGTAATACTGGCAAATGAGGTGATCTTGCGATTGATAAATCTTTCCAGCAAAGAAAAGATCCAAAACAATATCGCAATTGCAAAAATACCTTTGATCATACCCAAGGCAGAGAATGTAACACTTCCAAGGCTAAAGGATAAACTTCTTAAGAACTGTGTCGTAATATCTAACAGACCAACGATGTTAAGGGCCGCTACAATCCAAACCAACCCACCTATAACCTTCGACCAGTTGGAGTCTTCAATTACACCGGAAATAAGCCTGATCACCACCCAGGCATTCAACAGACTAACAATCGTGTTAATTATTTTGCTGTGGATCCCGACTTGATTGAAAGCAAAAACGGCAAACCATAGAAGAAAAAGAGCTATCAAAGGCACGATTAACGCAGACATCAATTTCTTAATCTGCGTTTCATATAACTCAATTTTTTTTGTAAATTTTATATGCTCTATAAATCGAAGAAGGCGCCTTTTATACAGCCTTAAAACAATCGTAACCACCAATAGCACTGCTAGCTGTAAGCCACTATCAAGCGTCAATAATTCCTTTCTCATCCATATATCCAGATGAGAAACAGTCGAATAGAAAATCTGTTCAAGTTGCTCAAGCATATAACGTCCTTACTACTTTTATAAATTAAGTAGATCAAACCAAACTAATATTGTCGAGCATTGAATTCTTCTAATGTTAATTGATTAATTATCAGAGGGATGATTGACACCATCAGCCGTTTCGACTTCGCCTAAATCAAATGGATTAACCCCTTCCAGACATCCTACATTATAGCCATATTCATGCGGATTGGATCGGCGACGATGATGAGTGTAAATACCACAAGTATCACAAAAATAATGCTCTGCTGTATTTGTCTTAAACTGATAAAGCTTAAGATGCTTTTGCCCTTTAATAACTTTTAATCGATCTAAAGTAACAGACCCTGCAATTGCGCCGCGTCGTCGACAAAAAGAACAATCACAACGTCGTGGATTTTCAATCCCGTTAGGTAATTGCAACTCTATTTCCACATTCCCACAATGACATACAAGCTTATGAACAGGCTTCACATTTATTGACATATTCAAGCTCCCCTTTTGTTAGAAGCTTACCTCCTTACAGGTTACGCTTCAAATCACAGAACTTGTGAAAAGAAACGATTCATTAGAATATCTGATTAACCTTATTTTGAGAGGATATCCAAGATGGCATATTTCAATCTGATTAGTATCACATTCATAGCGACATTTTCGTTTTCCAGCTCAGTCTTAGCACGTGATATCCCTCAGAACCTAACGGCATCTCAGGAAATGGAATATGCACAATTGCAATGCGGGGATAATACTGCTGGATTCTGGGAAACTCGTGCAGATATCCTTGATGGGCATACCCAAATTTTTGGCAATGAAGGTTTAAAGGACAGTTTTCTTGTTTATCGTGTCTGTAACATGAATACAGAGACTAAAGCCGAAGTCATAGCCAGTGGTATAAAAACTTATCCACTGGCACCTTTCGCCTGTATTGACGTGAAGTTTAAAAAATATCTAAGCGTCAAATCATTTATGGAAGAAGGCCAGAAAAAACCATCTTCTTATGTCTATGGACATTATTGCAAAATCAGCAATTAGGATTTCTTAGCCATCAGCATGTAATTCACAGATAAATCTTTAGGTGCTAAAGACCACTTATCCTGTAAAGGATTAAAAGACACACCTGTAATTTTGGCCACTTGCATCCCCGCATTTCGAAGATGTCCGGATAATTCAGAAGGTTTTAAAAACTTCTTCCAGTCATGTGTACCGCGCGGCAACCAGCCAAGTATGTATTCAGCCCCGACAATAGCCAGCGCATACGATTTTGCAGTACGGTTCATCGTTGCCATAAACATACAGCCATCTTCCTTGACCAGTGCGGAAGAAGCAGACACAAACGAGTTCACGTCTGCAACATGTTCAACCACTTCCATATTGAGAACCACATCAAACTTCTCACCCGCCTCAACAAGTTGCTCCGCAGACGTATATCGATAATCAATCTGAAGTCCCATAGTTTCCGCATGACTTTTAGCGATATGCACTGATTTTTCCGTTGCATCAACGCCGGTAATCTCCGCCCCCATGCGACACATCGGTTCACATAACAAACCACCGCCAGAACCAATATCCAAGATACGAAGACCTTTCAAGGGCTCGGCCTGTAAAGGATCACGACCAAAATGGGCACAAATCTGATTTCGAAGATATTCAATGCGAACCGGATTAAATTTATGCAAGGGTTTGAATTTACCATGTGGATCCCACCATTCTTCAGCCATCGCCGCAAATTTTGCGATTTCTGCATCATCAACAGTTTGTCCTAAATTGTCAGTTGCCTGATTTTCAGTAGCTTGCATATTTTCAGTCATGGCATCGATTCTTTTGCTGAAAGTCCTAATAACATGTCCGTAATTTGTGATCATAAATATATACTATTACGTAAAAACATCAAAAACAGATCGAAAATGTTACTTCTTTAAGCCTGTGGCCTTGCACAGGCTGGTTCAAACGAGTATGGATACCCCGCTCCTATCAGGCAAGCATAATAAATACAAGTTTGAGGATACAAAAAATGGCACGTATCGTCATGAAATTTGGTGGCACTTCTGTTGCAGATCTTGACCGGATCGCAAATGCCGCTAAACGTGTGAAAAAAGAAGTAGACGCAGGGAACCAAGTAGCGGTGGTTGTTTCTGCAATGGCGGGTGTAACCAACCAGCTGGTTTCCTATGTAGATCAAACCAGCAAAATGTATGATGCCCGTGAATATGACAGCATTGTTGCCTCTGGTGAACAAGTTACAGCTGGTTTGATGGCCCTTCGCCTTCAGGAAATGGGGGTGAATGCCCGCAGCTGGCTAGGATGGCAAATTCCGATTAAGACAGATGAAGTGCACGGCAAGGCACGCATCGATGAAATCGACACCACAGACATGGTGAAACGTTTTGAAGATGAAAATCAAGTTGCTGTTGTTGCAGGTTTCCAAGGTGTAAGCCCATTAAACCGTATCGCAACATTGGGACGCGGTGGTTCAGACACCACAGCGGTTGCCCTTGCTGCCGCAATGGATGCGGATCGTTGTGACATTTATACAGATGTAGATGGGGTCTATACAACAGATCCACGCATTGTTGCAAAAGCACGTAAAATTGACAAAATCAGCCACGAAGAAATGCTTGAAATGGCATCTTTGGGCGCGAAAGTATTACAAACCCGCTCTGTTGAAATGGCAATGAACCATGGCGTAAGAATGCAGGTTCTATCCAGTTTCGAAGACTTGCCGGGAACCATGGTTGTAAGTGAGGATGAAATTATGGAACAACAAGTTGTAAGCGGTATCGCCTATAGCCGCGATGAAGCCAAAGTGACATTGGTCGACGTTGCTGATAAGCCGGGTATTGCTGCCAGCATCTTTGGTCCATTATCTGATGCCGCTGTTAATGTGGATATGATCGTTCAATCTGTTTCTTCTGATGGTAAAAAAACAGATATGACTTTCACTGTTGGTCGCACTGACCTTGATCGTGCAGTACAAGTTTTAAAAGAAAACGAAGCTGAGATCGAATTCAAAGACCTTATTGCTGATGGTGGCGTTGTGAAGATTTCCATTATCGGTGTTGGCATGCGAAGCCATACAGGTGTGGCCCAGAAGATGTTTAAAACATTAGCTGAAAAAGGCATTAACCTGCAGGTTATTTCCACAAGTGAAATCAAGATTTCCACTTTGATTGATGAGGAATATACCGAACTGGCCCTTCGTGCCTTACACACAGCCTACGGTCTGGACGCGGAAGAAGAATAAAAGAAACTTCCCAAAATGAGTTCAACAAAGACCGGCGGCAGAGAAATCTTCCGCCGGTTTTCTTTAATAGGTATTTCTTCAACTTTTAGTCGGATGGACATGATTTGGTCACAATTCAAACCCATATTACGTTCGTCTTTTCAATCACAACTTCACATCTCCCTAATATATCAAAGGGTTTTGATTCAATTGGTAAAATTGGACTTTTGATGTGGATTGAGATACTATAATTTAAATACATCGTATACGTGTATGGCTGCACCCAAACTCAAGCCCCCACACAAATTACGACATGTAAATATTCTTTGGGAGTTGCCAGACATGCAACAGAACCAACATGCGCCTGCAAATGATCAGGATAGAGAGGGTTGGGCGGCCAGTGGTCGTGACATTTTGCGTCGTGTACGTGATGTTATGGCAACGGGGGAAGCAGCCCAAGATAGATTAGATCGTGTAACACGTATCATCGCAGATGAAATGCGCGCTGATGTATGTTCAATCTATGTCCGTCGTGCCGGGGATGTATTAGAACTTTTCGCATCAAAAGGCTTAAGTGCCGAAGCTGTTCACCAAACACGTCTGCGTGTTGGCGAAGGTATCGTTGGTCATGTGGCTGCGGAAGCCCGTCCTTTTGCGTTGGCTGATGCGCCATCCCATCCAAAATTCGCTTATCGACCAGAAACAGGCGAAGAAAAATATCATTCCATGATGGGTGTACCTATTTTACGTGGCGGACGCATCATGGGCGTTGTTGCGGTTCAAAATAAAGACGAACGCGATTTCACTAATGCTGAAGTAGAAATTCTTGAAACCGTCAGCATGATTGTTGCTGAAATCATCGCAGCTGGTGGTGTTGTTAGACGTAAGGAACAAACCCCCGTTGATGGTCTGGCAACAAAGCCACTACGTCTTGACGGGGTCAAGTTATGTCAAGGTCTGGCAATGGGACGCGCTGTCTTGCATCGTCCCGAGATTTCTGCAGATCATATGGTTGCTGAAGATAGCGAAACTGAAAAGCAACGCCTTGATGAAGCGATGAGTTCGATGCATTCCAATCTGGATAACATGCTTAAAAATATGACCAAGCATGACAAAGGCGGCGATCATATTGAAATCTTACAAGCTTATCGGATGATTGCAGAAGATCGTGGCTGGGTAAGGAAAATCAATGAGGCTATTGATACAGGTTTAACCGCAGAAGGTGCTGTTGTACGTGTTCAAAATGAAAATCGTGCACGTATGAACCATGTTTCAGATCCCTATATCCGTGAAAGACTGCTTGATTTAGAAGATTTAGCCTATCGCCTATTACAACATTTAGCAGGCGAAGCTGATATTGAAGAGCGCAATAAGAATTTACCTGAATATACCATCATCGTGGCCCGCAATATGGGACCAGCTGAACTATTGGATTACGACTTGGAAAAAGTCCAAGGGATCGTATTAGAAGAAGGTTCCTCTACAGCCCATGTGGCGATTGTCGCCCGCGCCTTAAATATTCCAATTATCGGTCGTGTTCCACGTATCCTTACACGTGTGGAGCCTTATGACCGCCTCATTGTAGATGGAAATAACGCAATCTGTTTTGTACGCCCGGGAGAAGAATTCCGTCGTACATTTAAGATTTCCATGGATATGCATAAGGAAAAACAGGCTGCCTATGCACGTGATCGCTTGTTACCACCTGTCACATTGGATGGAAAACGTATTACGCTAAATATGAATGCGGGCCTCCTGATCGACTTACCGCATCTTCATGAAACAGGTGCATCCGGTATCGGTTTATATCGTACGGAAGTTCCTTTCATGGTGCGATCCAGTTTCCCAAATGTGGAAGAACAGGCAAAAATCTATCGTAGTGTGTATGATCAGTCTGAAGGCAAGCCTGTTATTTTCAGAAGCTTGGATATCGGTGGCGATAAGGTCTTGCCTTATTTCAACGAAGAAAATGAAGAAAACCCGGCTATGGGATGGCGGGCAATACGTGTCGGCATTGATCGTCCAGCCATGTTACGTCAGCAATTACGTGCAATGATTTTGGCCGCGGATGGTCATCCATTAAAAATCATGTTCCCAATGATCGCAGAAACATCTGAATTGTTAAAGGCAAGACAAGCTTTAGATGCCGAACTAACCCGTGCAAAAAAACGCGGTATCCCGCTTCCTTCCAATCTGGAAGTAGGGATTATGTTTGAAGTGCCTTCCCTGGCCTTCCAGATGGATAGTTTATTGCCACATATTGATTTTATTTCAGTTGGCACAAACGACTTGATGCAGTTCTTTTTTGCCAGTGATCGCGGCAATCCGCGTTTAGATAATCGTTACGATCCACTTAACCCGGGATTTATGAAGATGCTTAAAATGGTTGCCGATAAATGTAATGAACATGGTAAGACTATTTCGGTTTGCGGTGAAATTGCAGGCAACCCGGTTTTTGCAATGGCCTTAATTGGTATCGGGATTCGGTCTTTAAGTATGTCACCTTGGTCCATTGGTCCGGTGCGTAGTATGGTTCGAAGTCTTGATACATCAGAATTAAAACATTTCATGTCTTCTGTTTTGGATGTCGGCGATCATAGCTTGAAAAACCGACTCCTCGCCTTCGCAAAGGATCATCATATTCAATTTTAACCCCCTATGAGTCACTGAAATGAAACAATCTTTGCCTTTCGAAAGCGAAGCAGACATACTAGGGGCTGAATTTAAGCGTTGATACAGCATTGGGGGCTGATCACGCTACAACATTATATTCGAAAGAACAGGGTTATGTCGGATAGTACAGATACAAATACATCTTCTGAACCACGTCGCAAGGTTGGCGATATACTTCGTGACGAGCGTATTTTACGTGACGAAGATTTAAAAGACGTGGCTAAAGCTTTAGCAATCCGCCTCCCTTTTATGGAAGCTATTGAAAATAGTGAACCACAAAACCTTCCAGGTGCTGCTTATGCTCTTGGATTTGTTCGAAGTTACGCTGACTATCTAGGTTTGAATAGTCGTGAACTAGTAGAGCAATACAAAGAAGAAGCAAAAGAATTAGAGCGTGAAATTGCTCTAAACTTTCCTGAACCTCTTCCATCACGCGGAGTTCCGGTCGTCGCATTGTTATTCATCGGTACGATCCTTGCTATTCTTTTCTATGGTGCTTGGTGGTATTTGAATAATCAAGGCAAGGGAATCAGCGATTATGTGCCCAGCTTGTCTTCTGAACAGGTTGAAGCAATTGAAACAGCCCCATCCACCTTACCAGCTGAGGAAACATTAGAAGAAACAATTGAGAATACAACTGAAGAAATTCAAGAAGCTACTGAGGAAGTAGCGGAAGAAACTGTTGAGACTACTGAAGAAGCCAGCGCTGAAACTTCTGCAATTGTAGAAGAAGCAGTTACATCAGAAGCGGCGACAGTTGAAGAAACCGTAGAAGAAACAACAACTACTTTGGAAAATACAGCAAACGAAGCTGCTGCAACTGTTGAAGATACAGCAAATGCTGTGGATGAAGTTGTTGAAGAAGCTTCCGATGAAGCTGCTCTAGAGGTCGAAGAAGCAATCGACACGACTGAAACAGAAACAAATATCTCGACAGAAGAAGTGACAACGTCTAGCGATGATGCAACTGATGCAGTTGAAGAAACAGTAGAAACGTCGACTGAGGAAGTCGCAGAAACAGTCAATGAGGTTGTTGAAACAGTCGAGGAAGCTTCAGAAGAAATAGTTCAAGAAGTAGTCCAACCAGCGCCCGTGACTAATAATTCTGAGGAGCGAACAGCCCGCGTTTATGGAGAAGAAAATACAGGTTCTCGTGTCACCTTATTGGCTGCAGACTCCGCTTGGGTTGAAGTCGCTAAATCTGACGGCGAACTAACATTGACACGCCTACTACGCAAAGGAGACCGTTACATGGTTCCTAATGAGTCAGGGCTAACTATGGTCACTGGTAACGCAGGTGGTGTCGTCATCATCGTGGACGGTACCGAACTTGGCCCTTCAGGTCCCATTGGTGCAGTTCGCAGAGATTATCTTTTGGATGCAGATGCTTTACTGGAAAGTTTCGCCAACCAATAATCTCCATAAAATGTTACTATTAATGAAGCCCTTACATAACCTTATGTGAGGGCTTCATTTTTTGTATAGAATTAATTTGAAAAACCGGGAGAGTTCCGACAAAATAGTTAGATAAATAACAAATAAAAATTTAAGAAATAATATGAAAATCATTTCGCTGTCTCTCCTTCTGTTCGGCTTATTAATTCCTACATTCGGACATACAAAAGAGAAACTCACCATTGCTTCTGTAAAACAAGACCTCAATGCTTATCACGATGAAAACGGTAAACCAACAGGACTGGTCATAGACTTAGTGCAAACAGGTATGGATCGTATGAATATTGAAGTTGAATTCAAAATTCTGCCATGGAACCGTGCCTTAAATGGAACATATGCTGGTACATATGATGCGGTTTTAAAACCATTCTGGAACCCGGAACGGCACGAAAAGCTGGATTTTTCTCGTGAAGTACTAATTCGTGAAGCCATTGCTTTATACAAACAAAAAGGCAAGAACATTACCTTCAATGGCGAATGGAACAGACTAAAGGATAAGAAGTTTGGCGTTATCCAAGGTTACAGCTATGGTCGATATTTTGATAAAATTCAGGCTCTTTGGAAACTGGACACAGACGAAGCTACAGATATAGCTCATAACTTTACCAAATTGATGAATGATCGATTTGATCTTCTTTTAGGGTTCACCTCTTATACAGAGGGAAGCATCAAGAAGTTCAACCTTCAAGATGAGATTGAGCGTTTGCCAACCATTGTAGATTTTGCCGAAGGCCACATTGCTTTCACACGTGCAAGAGACCTGACTGTCATCCGTGATGCATTTGATGAACAAATTCGTTGGATGCGCCAAAATGGTATCTATCATCAATTACATCAAAAATATGGTGTCGAATATTTGCAATAAATATCATTTATAACTTGATGAAAGCTTGATTTTTTCCCTATTTCAGCGCATTTTCCCGCCACAGGCATTTGTGGCGAAACGTCATCGCTATAACCTGATAATTTATTCCACAGGATCAGACAAATGAGTATTCGCCCGTATCGCGATATTTACCGCCGGAAATCCCGGCAAATTATGGTTGGAAATGTACCTGTTGGGGGAGATGCCCCAATCACTGTACAAACAATGACCAATACGTTGACCAGTGATGCGAAGGCAACCATCGAACAAGTGTTGGCATGTGCCGAAGCCGGAGCAGATATAGTACGTGTGTCTTGTCCTGATGAAGATTCTACCCGTGCCTTGAAAGAGATTGTAAAAGAATCTCCGGTTCCAATTGTTGCAGATATTCATTTTCATTATCGTCGTGGGATTGAAGCAGCCGAAGCAGGTGCTGCATGCTTACGCATCAATCCCGGCAATATTGGTAAAGAAGAAAAAGTCAAAGAAGTTGTTGCTGCGGCACGTGATCATGGTTGTTCCATGCGTATTGGCGTGAATGCTGGATCTCTGGAAAAACATCTATTGGAAAAATATGGCGAACCTAACCCGGATGCCATGGTTGAATCCGCGCTAGAGCATATGCGTATCTTACAAGATCAAGATTTCCATGAATTTAAAATCTCCGTGAAGGCCTCAGATGTTTTCTTGGCTGTTGCTGCTTATCATGGGTTAGCAGAAGCATGTGATTATCCCCTACATCTTGGTATTACCGAAGCTGGTGGCACACGTGCAGGTTCTGTAAAATCTTCCATCGGTATGGGCGGGCTTCTATGGGCGGGCATTGGTGATACTATTCGCGTATCACTTTCTGCGGACCCTGTTGAAGAAGTCAAAGTGGGTTACGATATTCTGAAAACCCTTGGTCTACGTCATCGTGGAGTGAATGTGATTTCTTGTCCGTCATGTGCGCGCCAACAATTCAACGTCATTGAAACTGTTGGTATGCTGGAGGAACGGTTAGCTCATATCACTACCCCCATGACTTTGTCTGTGATTGGTTGTGTTGTGAACGGTCCGGGTGAAGCACGTGAAACAGATATCGGTTTCACAGGGGGCGGCAAAGGTACTCATCAGGTTTATATTGATGGTAGCCAAGCGCACCGATTGAAAGATCAAAAAATCGTCGATCATCTTGTCGAATTGGTCGAAGAAAAAGCTGAAGAAATTCAGGCGGAAATTGATGCGGAAAAAGCTGCATTAGATTCTAAAAACTCCACAGCAACTTCTGCTGCGGAATAGCAACTTACTTTTGTGAAAGGAACTTCCCATGGCGGATTTACAACCCGTACGCGGCACACATGACCTCTTGCCAGATGCATTGGCAAAGCATGAACATGTCTCCACCACTGCACAAAAAGTTGCGGAAACTCATGGCTATGACAAGATCGCGACCCCTATCTTTGAATTCACACAAGTATTCGATAGAACCTTGGGCGATACATCTGATGTTGTAACAAAAGAAATGTACACATTTGAAGATCGTGGTGGTGATAGCATTACATTGCGCCCGGAAAATACCGCCGGCGTGGCCCGCGCATTTATGTCCAATGGTTTGACACAAAATGTACCATGCAAATATTTCTATTCTGGCCCAATGTTCCGTTATGAACGCCCTCAAAAAGGACGCCTTCGTCAATTCCACCAAATCGGAATTGAATTGATTGGCGCAGCGCAACCTATCGCCGATATTGAAGTTATTTCTTGTGGTGCAGCCATTCTTGAAAATTTAGGTCTTAAGAATATTAATCTGGAACTCAATACATTGGGTGATCAAGAAAGTCGTGACGGATATCGTAAAACCTTGATCAACTATCTGATGGACTTCAAAGACCAACTTTCTGAGGACTCATTAAATCGTTTGGAGAAAAATCCGTTACGTGTTCTGGATTCCAAAGATGAAGGCGATAAAGTCATTGTAAAAGACGCCCCGATCTATTCCGACCACTTAAACCAAGAAAGTCAGGATTTCTTTGGCAAGGTTTGTGAAGGGCTAAAAGCCGTTGGTGTGAATTATACCTTAAACCCACGCCTCGTTCGGGGATTGGATTATTATTGCCATACCGCTTTTGAATTCACCACCACAGAACTTGGTGCGCAAGGTACAGTGATGGCTGGTGGCCGTTATGATGGCTTGATTAAAACCATGGGTGGCCCACAGACACCGGGTGTTGGTTGGGCTGCGGGTATCGAACGTCTCTCTATGCTTGCAAACGATCCTGAAGCTAAACAACGCCCTGTGGCATTAGTGCCATTAGGTGAAGCCGCTGAATTGAAAGCGCTTAGCATTGCTAAACATCTACGCGGCGAAGGCTTACGTGTTGAAATGGGCTATGGCGGCAATATGAAAAAACGTATGACCCGCGCCAATAAAATCAATGCCTATGCAGCTGTTGTATTGGGTGAAGACGAATTGGCAAAAGGTGTTGCTGGTCTAAAGAATTTGGACAAAGGTGAACAAACCGAAGTATCTTTGGATCAATTGGCAATCGCCTTAAAAGATATTAAATCCTAATCAAGGATTACTGTAACTAGGAGACCAGCTTGTCCCAACGCCCTTTTGTTATTGGTGCAAATTATCAAACCTGCCCTTCAGGTTTGCGGGATAAGCTGTTTCTTGATCAAGAAGAGCGCGCAGTATTTCGCAAAAGCTTAATTGAAAAAGACATTAAAGAATTCCAAATTATTTCGACCTGTGATCGGGTTGAGTTTTTTGGTTTTCACCTAGATGCAGAAGACGTCTGTCTCACTATTCAAAAAAAATTAATCGAACACGCCCCCTCATCTCGTAGCCAAGCGGATGAAATCTTTTTCCGTCGATATGACGACGATGCCATTCTTCACATCTTTGAAGTTTGTACTGCGCTTCACAGTCAAATGATTGGGGAAGCTCAAATCCTCGGGCAAATCAAAGAGGCATATACAGACTCTCAAAAAGATCATTGTATGGGACATGATCTTGACAGTTTGATGCAAACTGCCTTTCACCTAGCAAAACGTGTGCGTACCCAAACCAAGATTGGTGAAGGTGCAGTTTCTGTCGCATCCGCAGGTGTAAAACTCGCAAAAGATTTACATGGAGAACTAACTCATTCTCGTGGCATGATTTATGGCCTAGGTGAAGCTGGTCAAATCATGTTGGATCAGTTTAATGCCGCCGGCATGCATAACTGGATGCTTTCAGGATCATCAAGACGTACAGAAAGATATGCAAAACGATTAAATTGCCATTTTGTCCCGGAAGATGATCTGGAAAATAAACTGGTTAATTGTGATATCTTAATCACCGCGTCTGGATTAGGACGATTTCTATTAGATGATACAGCTTTTAAAGTTCTGATGGAAAAACGTCGATATAAGCCTCTACTGATTATTGATTGCGGTGTACCATTGGATATTGACCCTGCTGTAGATTCCTTGGATAGCCTCTTCAGATATAGCATAGAAGACTTGGAACGCTTGGCTGAACGCGGGCAAACAAATCGTGAGAAAGAAGCTAGTCAGGCGCGATTAATGGTCCAAGAAGCTGTCATTGAATATCGCCGTGGTCTAGCGGAACAAGACGGCATCCCCGCGTTGATTGGATTACGAGAACATTTTGACAAAACCCGCCAAACTGTTTTACAGGAACATCCACATCTTGATGCAACAGAGGCAACCCGCCTTCTAATCAACAAATTACTACATCGACCAAGTGAAGCTTTACGCGCCATGGCTGCAGATGGTAGTGATGCCGACATCAAGGATTGGATCACCGTAAACAGGGTATTAGAACAACTATTCACCCTGAGCGATTATACTGACAATAAAGAAGAAATAGAGACTGAAGGAGAATAACCCATGAGCTGGACCCATCGTTTGGATCGCGTACTGGCCCGTCATCAAGAGTTATCAGATACTTTGGCCTCTGGTCAGGTAGCCCAAGATCAAATCTCAGCTCTTTCAAAAGAGTTTGCAGAACTTACTCCGGTGGTTGAAACAATCAACGCTTTCCGAGGTACAGAACAGGAAATTGCAGATCTACAAGAAATGCTTCAGGATCCTGATCTGGATGCTGAAATGAAAGAGATGACTGAAGATGAACTTCAGGAACTCAAAGAAAAAATGCCTAATCTTGAAAAAGACATGCAATTGGCTCTTCTGCCAAAAGATGAAGCAGACGCCCGAAATGCGATCCTTGAAATTCGTGCAGGAACCGGCGGTGATGAAGCCGGTCTTTTCGCAGGCGATCTTCTGCGTATGTATCAACGCTATGCATCTGTTCGCGGCTGGAAAGTCGAATTGATCGAAGAAAGTGATAACGGCGTTGGTGGCTATAGTCAGGTCGTTGCCAATATTACAGGCGATAATGTGTTTAAAAAAATGAAATATGAATCCGGCACCCATCGTGTACAACGTGTACCTGTGACCGAAAGCGGTGGTCGTATTCATACATCTGCTGCAACCGTTGCTGTTTTACCAGAAGCTGAAGACGTTGATATTGAAATCAACAATGTCGATCTTCGCATTGACACCTATCGTGCCTCTGGTGCTGGTGGACAGCATGTAAACACCACCGATTCTGCTGTACGTATCACCCATATTCCAACAGGTGTTGTTGTCCAATGTCAGGACGGTCGTTCACAGCATAAAAATAAAGAACAGGCCATGAAGGTTCTTCGCGCACGTCTTTATGAATATGAACGTGAAAAAATTGCATCTGAACGTGCAGAAGATCGCAAATCACAAGTTGGTTCCGGAGATCGTAGTGAACGTATTCGCACCTATAACTACCCGCAAGGTCGTGTCACTGATCATCGCATCAACCTTACCCTTTATAAACTCGATCAAGTGCTTCAAGGTGAAGCTCTGGATGAAGTCGTAGATGCTTTGATCTTGGATGAACAAACCGCCATGTTGGCTGAGTTTGCGGAAGGTATCTAAATGAATTGGGGGGAAGCTCTCACCTTCGCAGAGGCGACCCTCAAAGAAGCAGGGATTGACTCTGCGCGTCAGGATGCGAGGTTATTGCTGGCCTATCATTTGGATAAAGATATCTCATCAATCATGGCCTTTCCTGAGAAAGAATTAGAAGGTCGTGAAGATTTCAATGCTTTGATTAGTCGACGCAGTCTGTCTGAGCCTGTCTCTCATATTTTGGGAGAGAGAGAGTTTTGGAGCCTTCCGTTCAAGGTAACAAGTGATGTTCTTGATCCACGCCCCGATAGTGAGACATTGATCGAAGCTGTTCTTGAAAGAAAACCAAACCATAGTGATGCAGTCGATATCATAGATTTCGGTACAGGTAGTGGCTGCCTTCTACTCACTTTAATCTCTGAATATAAACAGGCGTTAGGCACCGCGGTAGATATCTCAGATACAGCTTTAAAAATTGCTGAGGAAAACGCAAGAAATCTAGATCTACAGTCGCGCTGCCAATTTATCCAATCAAACTGGCATGAGAAAGTTTCTGGTCAATACGATATTCTAATTTCAAATCCACCTTATATTACCAGCGCTGACATGAAGACACTCTCAAAAGATGTCTATGATCATGAACCGCATCTCGCCCTGCATGGTGGAGAAGATGGATTGAAACCTTATAGGATTCTGATTCCAGCAGGTAAACAATTACTCAAGGAAAACGGTTTGATTTGCCTTGAATTTGGTTATGAACAAGCCGATTCGGTAGCCAGCTTGCTCGATCGGAATGGATATAAAGACATCCAATTACACCCTGATCTTTCCGGGATAATTCGCTGTGCGACGGCTTTTTCATGATTTTTGCTCAAAAATGATGAATTTTTTGTGAAAATATGCAGTTTTGCTAAAAAAATAACTTGAAAAGCCGCTGTGTATTGGTAGCTTAATCCTTAGTCGAAGAGGTGATGCGCATCATTAGTGGTATGTGAAAGCATCAGTGGCCCTGGCTTGGAACCAGCGCCTGAAATAGAAAGTCGACTATCCCGAAATGAACAAGCACCGTGACATGAACATCATGTCGCATGAGCATATATAATTATTATTTTAAATATTCAGCTTCTGAATAACTGCTTTTGGTACGAGAAAAGATTATGAGACAAGGCAACAACAAAAACCGCCGTCATCGCAATAATAACAACAATAACAATAATAACCGTCGCCCTAATCCACGTCAAAATTATGACTCAAACGGGCCTGGTGTACGTATTCGTGGTACAGCCTCTCAAATCTATGATAAATATGTGTCTTTGGCACGCGATGCATCCAGTTCTGCGGACTGGATTCTAGCTGAAAACTTATTACAGCATGCTGAACATTATGGCCGTATCGTTGCAGCTGATCAAGAAGCCCGCGATCGTCGTAAACAACAACAAGAAGAAGCCCGTGCAGCACGCGCTGCAGAACGTGCAGCAAATGCTGAAGCCGCAGAAGCGGAAGAAGATGCCGAAGATGCGGACGTAGAAGAAGATGAAGAAGAAGGCGAGGCTGAAGTTGTTGTTGAATCCGCAAAGGAAGCAGCAAATGATGCGAGTAACGAAGACAATGCTGATGAAGCGGAAGTAGAAGTTGCTGATAATAGCAAAAATGCTGCCGCAGAATAATAGTCGCTTCTAAAAGATTACAATAAGCCCTGCTGAGATGATTCAACAGGGCTTTTTATTGCCTCTAATCAGTTTCTTCTGATCGATATTCTAATAAATCCCCCGGCTGGCAATCTAGCACAGAACAAATCACATCAAGAGTAGAAAACCTGATTGCCTTTGCTTTCCCGGTTTTCAGGACAGAAAGATTTGCAATTGTAATATCAACCTCTTCGGCCAGTTGAGATAATGTCATTTTACGTTTCGCCAACATGACATCCAGATTCACAATGATCGGCATAGGTTCACTTTCTAGTTCCCAATGATCTTTCACTCTTATTAGATTGTTAAATCAGATTCTTCTTTCATCACAATAATTTCGGACATGGCCTTACTGCCCATAATCAAGAAAATGCACGCGACGAGGAAAGGTAATTCAACAAGAAACAAGATATCTTCCAAAGACATCTCTGGAAAAGCAGTGACATAATTCCAGCTTACCAACAGAGAATCAACCGTTAGATGCAAGATAGTTTCAACAACGAAAATTGCCAATATTACATAGCTAAAACGTTTAAAATATGCACCGATTTCTCTCGTCAGGAACTCTCCTTTTTGCCATATCTTACTAATCCCGAATAATTGCCATAGTGCATACATCCATAAAATTGGTGTCACAGAAAAAATCATTGCCAGAAGAACGACATGGCTTTTAGACATCATCGCAATCCCGATAACCTCAAATCCGTTTTCTGTCATCACTTCAATTTCCGCGTCAGGAAAAACAAGTGGGAAGAAGCAATCAACCAATGATGCTAAAAAGGATATTAAAAGAATTATCCGAAATATCTGATTATACCTTTGGAACTGATTGTTACCCGCATGTGCCATCTCATATTCCCCTAATTAAATTGAAAACCACTATTAATCTATCCATAAACAGCTACATCATATTTTTCAATAATCAATATATTTTTATTTATTTTCGGCATTTTTTTATTGATTATCGATAAATTTACACTTATCGTCCTAAACCATATTAGAAAATAGTGGGCTCCACGAGGGTAGAAACCCTGCCTTTTATCACTTGCTAGCTGCTCGACATAGGAAAACTAATTATGGAAATTGAAAATACAGCGTCACAAGTAAATGCTCCCCTATTTGGACAAAATGTGCTGACAATTGGCGAAAAACCTCTATCGGCCAAAAATGACAAAGAGGATGGTTATGGTCCTGCATTTCAAATCAACCTTTCTAAAGAGGCGCAAACACTCTCTTTGAAAGCGTCAAAAAAAGATGAAAACAATCCATTTGCGCATGAAGTAAATGAGATGCTCAAAGATGTTTTCAGCGGAGTCGCTGAAGCATTATCTTATGCAAATGAAGCTGGTGAAGAAGGTTCTGCTGAAATAAAGAAAGCTGGCGAAGCCTTTCAGCAAGAAATCTTGAATATTGCAAAAGAGAATAATGGAAAGCCCTTAAACGAGGAACAAATTGTTAAAATTCTACAGGCAGATGAAAGATTTCATCAAACCGTAGATAAAGCCTTTGGTTTTGATGAAATGGAAATTGATGACTTCGGTATCATGAATTTTTATGGAGATGAGAACGCGGAGAACAGTAAGCAATCTAAAGATACAGAAGATCAAACAAGGCCTGAAGCTGGGCAGTTAGGTCAAAAAGAACTTGCTGAACAAGAAGCTACACTTGCACAAGCAGGTGCAGCTGGCACAAACGTAAAGAAAGCAAACGCAGCTTTAAAAGCTCGATTGGCCTTATTAGAAGCTCAAGTTAGGACAAAAAAAGCGGAATTAAAATCAGCTGAAGCATCCGAAGAAACAGCTTTGAAGAATGAAATCACGCGGCTGGAAACAGAAGTTAAAAGTTTAAAGGAAAAGCAGAAGAAAGCCTAAATCTAAAAAGGCGGCTCCTACAAGAACCGCCCTTTAAAAAATAAAATGGATCAAGAAATATTCTACTTAGTTGACTGCTAGTTCTTGGCCTTTAGTAATCTTGCCAGCTTTTATTACTTTGGCATAAACACCCATTTCCATATGATCGAATCCCTGACGAAGGCTCAACGGAATATTCATATCAATATCACCAGATCCAGGAACAACATTAGTCGCAGCACAGCGTCCAATACCTTCCGTAATTTCTAATACAGCATCGCCAATCTTGACCTGCTTACCAATCCAGCTACGTTCAATCCACGCATCCGCACCTTCAATATACAGATTTCCACGAAAACGAATTGGGTCTATAGATTTACGGATAATACGAGTTTGCAAATCATTTACACTCGCCAAATTGATGATAGACACCCATTTCGTTGGCACATCTTGAAAAGAACTTCCTTTTGGTGCCTCAACGATACGAGGACGACCACGTGGGCCTTGTGCAACAAATCCAGATAAAAATGTTTGTAAGATGTTACGTCCCATCGTTTCATCAAGGCGCCCTTTACTTACCGGACGTCCTTTACGCAGAATACTAACTGTACGGGTAGCCTCATCAAAGGAAAGACCTAACTGCGCCAGTTTTTCATCTTTTGCTAGTTGAAGAAAATTTTTCTTCGGTGCCCATTCTACTGCGGCTGGATCAACATCAGAAGCGGCATGAATAATCCCCCATTTACGGTCGAAAGGTAAACCGCGCTCTGGCTCCAATTCTGCACTATCCATGTAATCTGCAGCCAATCCTTTTACTGGGAAGCGGCAGATGTCTTTTATCGTAATCATCGTGGTATCAACATTTTCTTTTTATACTGCACTGCAACATACATGAGGTTAGACTTTTGTAAAAGCTAAAAAATATGAAAGTTCTCTGCATTCCTATAGCATCAGTCCTTGCAGCCCCGTTTCGAAGCGACTACATTTGCGTCCATGACTGAACTTGATAATTTCTACAATAGCGAATTTGAAGATCATGCAGCGGTAGTTGCAGCAACCAAAGACGCATGCCGTGATGGTTTCACACATATGTTAGCTGGTTGTGTTACTGCCATTAGAGATGGCAACAAGATCATGTTCTTTGGTAATGGCGGTAGCGCAGGTGATGCTCAACATCTGGCAACGGAACTAGCGGTTCGTTATGTGAAAGATCGTGCCCCTATTGCCGCTATAGCATTAACTACGGATACCTCGAGCCTAACAGCAATTGGTAATGACATGGGGTTTGATGCCTTATTCGAACGTCAAGTTCAGGCGATTGGCAAGCCCGGAGATATTGCAATTGGTATTTCGACCAGTGGCAAAAGTGAAAATGTGAACCGCGCGTTGATCGCAGCTAAGGAAATGGGTGTTCAACCCATGGGCCTCAGTGGTCGTGATGGTGGATCTATGAAAAATTTATGCGATCCTTGTATCATCATCCCTAGTCAGGTAACTGCCCGCATTCAGGAAATGCACATTACTTTAGGGCAAATGTTATGTGGTGCCTTAGAAATCGAGCTTGGCCTTGTTTCACGTGACTAAGACTGATTTTTCATTCTATTTCCTTAAAACGACTGTTATTTGTCGATTCTTCAATAATTCAGGGTGACTTCGCATTGACAGGTCCGCTCTGGAACACTATCTCAAATTGTTCAGTTTTCTATGAACTTCACGAATTTGATTCGTATCTTAATTTAATTTCTTAATTACAAATGGGGCGCCTTCCATGATTGGCGGATTATTAAAAGCTGTTTTCGGATCTACAAATGATCGCATCGTAAAAACACTGGCAAAAAAAGTAGAACGTATTAATGCGCTCGAACCAGAAATGGAAAAATTGTCAGATGATGCACTGAAAGCAAAAACGGACGAATTCAAAAAACGCCTGTCTGAAGGTACAAGCGAAGATGACATTCTGGTAGAAGCCTTTGCCGTTGTCCGGGAAGCCTCCAAACGCGTATTAGGCATGCGTCATTTCGATGTTCAGCTTGTGGGGGCCATGGTTCTTCATAGCGGTAAGATTTCCGAAATGCGTACAGGTGAAGGTAAAACGCTTGTTGCCACCTTAGCTGTTTATCTAAATGCGCTTTCCGGTAAAGGCGTGCATGTTGTTACTGTGAACGATTATCTGGCTGCACGCGATGCTCGTTGGATGGGACAGCTTTATAACTGGCTTGGATTATCCATCGGTATTGTAGTTCCTGGTATGGATGATGCGTCTCGCCAAGCGTCCTATAATGCAGATATTACGTATACCACCAATAACGAGCTCGGCTTTGATTATCTGCGCGATAATTTGAAAACCAGCATTGAACAAATGGTACAACGCGACCCTAACTTTGTGATTGTCGACGAAGTTGATTCCATTTTGGTGGACGAGGCGCGTACCCCACTCATTATTTCTGGTCCAGCTGAAGATTCATCTGAAACATATGCTGCGGTCGATAAATTAATTCCGTTAATGCAGGAAGAACATTACGAAATTGATGAAAAAGCCAAAAACATCACGATGACTGATGAAGGTACAGAATTCATCGAAGGTGTTCTGCGTGATCAAACCGACCTTCTTAACGATGGCAACATGTATGATGTGGAAAATGTCAGTATCGTCCATCACGTCAATCAAGGTCTGCGTGCTCATAAACTTTTCACAAAAGATGTAGATTACATCGTTCAAAACAACAAAGTTGTTATTATTGACGAATTTACAGGTCGCATGATGGAAGGTCGACGTTACGGTGATGGTCTTCATCAAGCAATTGAAGCCAAAGAAGGTGTGCAAATCCAAAATGAAAACCAGACACTGGCTTCTGTAACTTTCCAGAATTATTTCCGTATGTATCCAAAGCTTGCCGGCATGACAGGTACTGCGATGACAGAAGCTGCAGAGTTTGAGGAAATTTATAACTTGCCGGTTGTAGAAATCCCAACAAATAAGCCAACAGAACGTAAAGATTATGATGACGAGGTGTATCGTACATCGCGTGAACGCGATAACGCAGTTATCTTGCAGGTAAAAGAATGCGTTGAAAAGGGCCAACCTGTTTTGGTCGGTACTGCAAGCATTGAACGTTCTGAAGAACTTTCCGCTTTGATGAAAAAAGCAGGGATCAAACATGAAACCCTGAATGCACGCCAACATGAACGCGAAGCGCATATCATTGCTGATGCAGGTATACGTGGCGCCGTCACATTGGCGACCAATATGGCTGGTCGTGGTACTGATATTCAGCTAGGCGGTAACCTTGAAATGCGTCTTGAACGTGAATTAGCAGATATCAAAGACGAAGCAAAACGCGACAAGCGCACCGAAGAAATCACCGCTGAAATCGAAGCAGAGAAAAAGCTGGTTTTGGAAAATGGTGGTTTATATGTCATTGGTACAGAACGCCATGAAAGTCGTCGTATCGATAACCAGTTGCGTGGTCGTTCTGGCCGTCAAGGTGATCCGGGTGCTTCCAAATTCTATGTCTCTCTTGAAGATGACCTAATGCGCATCTTCGGATCAGATCGCATGGATGGCATGCTCCGTAAACTGGGCTTAGAAGATGGTGAGGCTATCATTCACCCTTGGGTGAATAAAGCACTCGAAAAAGCTCAACAAAAAGTCGAAGCACGCAACTTTGAAGTACGTAAGCAACTCTTAAAATTCGACGACGTGATGAATGATCAACGCAAAGTGATCTTCGAACAACGTAAGGATTTAATGCGTGCGGAAGATGTCAGCGATACGATTTCTGATATGCGTATAGAAGTTTTGGAAGATATGGTTAATCGCTGTATGCCTGCTGGTTCTATGCATGACCAATGGGATTTGGATGCATTACATGAAGAATGCATGCGCCTCTTCAGCATGGATCTTCCTGTCCAAGAATGGGGGAACGAAGAAGGCATTGCGAATGAAGAGATGCTGGAACGTATTTCCACTGCTGTTAATAAAAAGATGGCGGAAAAAGCAGCAAATTATGGTCCTGAAATCATGCGAGCTGCGGAAAAATCCTTCTTGCTGCAAATCCTTGATCACCAATGGAAAGATCATTTGTTACAATTGGATCATTTACGTCAGGGTATTGGCCTTCGTGCATATGCGCAACGTGATCCGTTGAATGAATATAAACAGGAAAGCTTTAACCTGTTTGAGAATATGCTGGATAAGCTACGTGAACATGTCACACAATTCTTATCTCATGTAGAATTCCGCACAGAACCAACACCGGAAGAAGCAGCAACTGAACAAGAACAACGTCAAGCTTCTGCATCTACTGCTCAAGTCAATCAAGCCGGCGGCACAGCGACAGCAGGCGGCCAAGCTAGTCAATATGCATCTTTAGATGATGCGCCTGATGGATGGGTTGAACATGCTGCAACAGGGCGTATTCTTGACCCTGAAGATGAAGAAACATGGGGTAAAGTTCCACGTAATGCGGAATGTCCTTGTGGGTCAGGAAAAAAATACAAACATTGCCACGGCAAGGCGTAACAAGCGAAACCGCAAAGTAAAACACTTTGCGGTTTTCTTTTTTCTATTGCCCCATTTTCGATCTTTGGCAATAATACATTAGAACTTATTGATGTATTTAGACATTCAAGTCACAGTTCGGAAAGGATAGGCAATCATGCCAAAGAAGCATAAGCCCCTTATTATCCTCGGCGCAGGTGCCGGTATTAGTTCTATTCTCAGTATAGCCTATGCCCGAAATTATGTGGTTTCTAGACTAGTGGATCCACGCCTTGCAGGGGACAGTAAATATGACGTACCCATCAAAGCTGATTTCAAAGATGTAGATCCAGATGAATACTATTTTGCGATCGGTGTAGGAGATAACACCCGTCGTGAAAAAATTTATCAGGAAACTTCCGCCAATTATCCTGAACTTGTCTTTTTGCCCTTAATCCATCCAAGTGCGGTTATTTCACAAGGCGCAAAAATTGGCGAAGGCACTATTATCATGCCAAACGTTGTAGTCGGTGCACAATGTGATATTGGTCAGTTCTGTATGTTAAATACGATGTCATCTATTGATCATGACGGGGTTATGGCTGACTTTTCATCTCTTGCCCCCGGGGCAATTTTGGCCGGACAAGTTACACTTGGCCCAAGAAGTAACATTGCTATAGGCGCTAAAGTTAAACATAGCGTAACGATCGGTGCCAATACAGTGATTGGTGCTAATAGTTATGTACATAGTGATATGGAAAATAATGTCGTGGCTTATGGTACACCTGCACAGGTAATTAGAAGCCGCAGCAAAGATGATCCTTATTTATAAACAATAAGTTAAAGACTTATATCGATTTTTCACTGCTTCCCATCGAAATAATTCATTGCGCATTTCGATACATCTCGCCGTATAACTTCAAGAGCGAAATAAACCATACTGCTTGAGGAATAAGAAATGAGCGAAGTGATGAAAGGCGTATATCTGACTGGGCATGGGGATTTTGACAAACTTGAATATCGTAATGATATTCCCAAGCCCGTGCCTAATGCAGATGAAGTTCTTGTCAAAATCGGTGCTGTTGCAGTCAACAACACTGATATTAACACGCGTGTCGGATGGTATTCCAAAGCGAATACAGGTGATACAGCCTCTGTATCTTCGAGTGAAAACAGCAGTACTGCAGATTCAGATGATGCCTCATGGGGCGGTGCCGCTCTTTCCTTCCCTCGTATCCAAGGTATTGATATAGCTGGCGAGATTGTTGCTGTTGGTTCAGATATAGATACTAAACGTGTTGGGTCACGCGTTTTGGTCGCCCCTTGCCTACCGGGAGATACAATCAATGAAACACGTTTTGTTGGTTCTGAACTAGATGGTGGTTTTGCAGAATATGTGGTGATCCCTTCCATCCATGTGTTGGACATCAATTCAGATATGACTGATGCCGAACTGGCCAGTTTCCCATGTTCTTACACTACCGCTGAAAATATGTTGGAACGTGCAAAAGTCTCAAGCGGCGAGAACGTATTAATTACAGGTGCATCCGGTGGCGTAGGCTCAGCAGCAGTTCAACTCGCAAAACGTCGTGGTGCGCATGTGATCGCAGTGGCGGGCGCTGCAAAAAAAGAAGAAGTAATGGATGCAGGTGCGACAGAATTCTTTAACAGAGGTACTAACCTAGTTGAAGCGCTAGGTACCGAAGTCGTGGATGTGGTTATCGATGTTGTCGGTGGCGATAATTGGCCCGATCTGCTTGAAATCTTAAAACGGAAAGGGCGTTACGCTGTTGCAGGTGCAATCGCGGGGCCGATGGTGGAACTGGATCTAAGAACTTTATATCTGAAAGATTTGACTTTGATTGGTGCCACAGCCCTAGAAGATTGCGTTTTCCCAAATTTAGTTTCCTATATTGAACAACGTGAAATCAAACCATTGGTCGCCAAGGAATATCCTCTATCTGACATTGTTCAGGCGCAAAAAGATTTCCTAGAGAAAAAACATACAGGAAAACTGGTTTTAATTCCTTAATCCTATTTTCTAACACACTGATCACATCTGTTTGATTTGGTTGTTATAGCTAAATCCTGCTATGTATAGATCACCTAAAACATAGCAGGATTATTTATGATGCTGATTAAAAAGAACCGTGGATGGGATATTAAAGAATGCCATCTCACAGATGAAAACCATTTCCGTAATCGCCGCAATTTAATTAAAGGCTTGGCTGCGGGATCAATTCTGGCTGCAGGCGGTGGCTCTTTACTTGGTAGCACATCAGCTTTGGCAAATGCACCATCACCGCATCCAATTGCGGATTTATTCCCATCAAAACTTAATCCTGCCTACCCTCTTGATCGTGAATTAACTTTAGAAAAATACGCGACCAGTTATTGTAACTTCTATGAGTTTGGTAGCAGCAAAAACATTACCGATGAAGCCCAAGCTATGAAGCTTGAACCATGGACAATCACCTTTGATGGCATGGTCGAAAAAGAAAAGAAAGTCGACGTATATGACTTGATCCGTCAAATGCCGATGGAAGAGCGTACCTATCGCCATCGCTGTGTGGAAGCTTGGTCCATGGCTGTTCCTTGGACAGGTTTTGCGATGAAATCCCTCATTGACTATGCAAAACCGTTATCCGGCGCAAAATATGTACGCATGGAAACTTTAGAAGATAAAGACACCATGCCGGGTCTTTCTGCATTCTGGTATCCGTGGCCTTATGTGGAAGGTTTAACAATTGAAGAAGCAACCAACGACCTTACCTTTATGGCAACAGGTATTTACGGTAAGCCAATGCCAAAACAAAATGGTGCGCCTATTCGTTTGGTGACACCATGGAAATATGGTTTTAAGTCAATCAAATCCATTGTCCGGATTACTTTCACTGATGAACGACCTGTAAGTTACTGGGAAGAAATTCAAGCATCAGAATATGGTTTCTGGGCAAATGTTAATCCTGATGTACCACATCCACGTTGGCCACAATCACATGAACGTGTGTTGGGTACTAACCAGCGCGTCCCAACCATGCTTTATAATGGATATGGCGATTATGTAGCTGATATGTATAAAAACATAAAAAATGAAAAGTTATTTATGTAAGACAATTTTTCCTCTCAATACTTTTCATATCAATTCTTGAGGGCTTTGTTACGGTGCTGTCCTATCGTATCCTGCAAGCATCCCTTACTGCAGGATGTAACAAATGCCCTCAACTTTCCCTTGCTAAATTTGTGATAAAAGCCACAATGCCTTCCTAATAAATATCAATGAAATAGGGATGGGTTCCAATGGAAGGCTTGTTAACAGCTGAAACACTTTATCTTGCCTTGGGCATGCTTGCTTGCGGTGCTGTTGCCGGTGTTCTTGCTGGTTTATTGGGCGTAGGTGGCGGAATTGTTATCGTCCCGGTTTTATATACGACGCTCGGTTTCCTTAATATTGATCCTGACATCCAAATGCATATTGCGGTTGGTACGTCTCTTGCGACGATCATACCAACATCCATTTCGTCATCGCGTGCCCATCATAAACGTGGCGCCGTTGATTTTAGTCTTATAAAAATATGGGCCATTTCTATTGTCATTGGTGCTATTATTGGGATAGCGGTTGCCGGTCAGGTTAAAAGTCCGACACTGACAGCTGTCTTCGCTATTATTGCTCTTATCGTCGCTTTAAATATGTTAACCAACCCCAATGGCAAGGCGATTTGGCAGGAATTACCTAATAAACTAATCGCGCAACCGATCGCTGCCGCGGTTGGCGGTTTCTCTGTCCTAATGGGCATTGGTGGAGGTACTTTAAGTGTTCCAATCCTGACCCTATTCAACTTTCCAATTCATCGGGCAGTCGGCACCGCAGCTTTATTTGGCTTGCTCATAAGTTTACCCGGAACGATTGGTTTTATTTATAACGGTTGGGGACATCCAAGCCTTCCAGCAGCAAGCCTAGGATATGTAAACCTCATCGGTTTAGCACTTATTTCACCAGTAACAATGCTTTTTGCGCCACTTGGCGCTAAAATCGCCCATAGTATTAGTAAAAAAGCATTACGGATCGCTTTTGGGATTTTCCTACTCTTAACAAGTATACGTATGTTTTCCGGAATATTGTTTTAAATAGCCTAACGGCCCTGATAGTCCCGGCCATCCCGCGCGTAGCGGACTGTGGCATAGACAATAACCATATCAGGATTCTTATGATCCTTCGCTAATGGTAAAAAAAGACATTCATCTAAAAGATGCATGTCTTTGTGGTCCATAACTTCATTATGTTCATAGAGAAATTTTCCGGTATTTAAGACGAGGTTATAATTATCTATCGCGGGATGTTCATTGGTCGCTAAATGCCCTTGGGCAACCAATCGCCCCGTGGGATCTTCTCCCCGCATCTCAACTTCCATGGTACCGACTAAACGATAACGAAGCTCACCGTCTTCGTTTTTATCAACCAAGGTTATACCCGGTAAAAAAGAGATCATCTCTTCAGGCGTAATATCCTGACGACCAGGCATTCCGTCTTCAGGCTGCTTGCTTTGCCAATATTCATAGAAAGCTTTAATTTTGGGATGGCAATATGTCAAAAAGCTCTCATCCTGACGTTGGTGATCCTTAATCAGTCTTTGAACAACGTTCGACATATTTACCTTTCCTAAATTATTCTGCGGCAGATACCTGCTCTATAGATTGATCTGATAAAGTAAGGTCTTCTTTCATATCTCGATCAAACATTTCGCCCTGCTTCTTTTGCTTTAGTAACATACGAGCTTTTTCATAAATAGGATCATTCCAGAAAATCATACAACCATTACAACCTTTACCGCAACAGCCTTCTGTACCCATGCGCGGGGTTTTAAGCTTACGGTCTTTACTGCGATCCTTAATGGATGTGCGGAGTTGTTCAGCGCGTTTTTCGTATGTGCTTTCTTTACCAAGGCCCGCTTCCATCATACGGACTTCATAATCCACCTTCATACGATCCCATTGATCTTGGGTCAAAGGGCGCTCTTTACGCAAGATAGTCATAACGGGGAAATTCTTTTTCAAATTTTCCAAATTTTCTTCATGGAACAATGAAAAAGGAATACGAATTTGTGGTTTTTTGCCCGGTTGCACAACTTCTACGGTTTCACCACTACGAATATCCTCAAATTCATACATACGGATCATCATAGGGTCTTGTTGATACGGCGACATGAATTCAAGAACCTCACCTTTGGTAAGTTTGTTTTTGATATCCACGATAAATGCATCATCACGCACTTCTACAATTTGGCCTGCATATTCGTAATCACCGATATTCTGATTATCATCATAGGCGTGGGAATAATTTGTTAAGCGACCTTCATGGAATGCTAACGTATAACCACGGTTTGGTACTGCCGTTAATTCGTCCAAATATTTCTTCGGGTTCCAGTTGTCAGGATCGTCATACCAATCATCAATGGCCATACGATAAGCACGTGCCACCATTCCTGCATAGTATGCAGATTTACCACGTCCCTCCACCTTCAGACTATCCACGCCAATTTTAAGATAATCATCCAGTTTCGGCATGATACACAGATCGCGTGAATTCAGGATATATGATCCACGTGCATCTTCTTCCAATGGCATCAATTCACCTTGGCGATAATCTTCCTCCAGGAAGAATTCGAACTTATCCATTTCTTCCTCGGACAGCTCCAACTCCTTCAAGGTACCATCTTTAAGACGAATATGAACTTTATACCCCCAGCGGCAACTATTCGCACAAGCTCCTTGGTTGGCGCCACGTTCCGCCATAAAGTTTGACAATAAGCAACGACCTGAATAGGTCATGCACATGGACCCATGTACAAATGCTTCCAGTTTAATATCCGGGCATTTCTCACGGATCTCTGTGAGCTCTTCATAAGAAACTTCACGACCAAGAACCGCCAGTTTAGCCCCAATATCTTGCCAGAATTTAACCGACTGCCAGCTACAGATATTTGCCTGTGTGGACACATGAAGTTCAAGTTCGGGTGCTTTTTCCTTCACAAACATGAAGACACCCGGATCAGCAACGATCAAGCCATCAGGATTTACCTTACGCACTGTCTCAATATACTCATCAAGTTTATTGATGTCTTTGTTATGCGAAAACAGATTAAGCGTTAGATAGACGCGTTTGCCACGGGCATGGGCAAATTCCACACCTTCAATCACATCTTCCAGTGTTACACTGGATTTCGTGCGCAAAGACATATCAGGTGTTCCCATATAAACCGCATCCGCGCCATATAGAATAGCTACCTTCAGCTTCTCCAAAGAGCCAGCAGGCATAAGCAATTCCGAACGTCGTCCGGTTGCAGTTAGGTATATTGTTTGTTTGTCAGAAACAGCTTTCATGTCAGCCATGGTCGATCCATCTGTACTTAAATTATTATCCACTTTTTTGTGAGTGGGCTTTCTATACCCTTATATAGCATGAAATTGCAAGTTTTCTCATAGAAAACGAAGAATTCTGCCTATGCAAGGCAGCTATGCAACGAATGCAACTTGACTTGGCCTAAAAAAACCGCCATTACCTGCGCCACCGTAAAAGCATTCTGAGATTGCGCATAAAGGGTTGGCAGAGAAGGCCGTAATAAAATGTCCCTTAATCCGAATGACTGGTTTGAAAATTTATGAATTTCGTCACCCACGAGTGCGCCTGGTTGAACGACAAACTGACAAAATAACAATAAAGTTGCCGTGGAATTCGCCGCGGCCCAATTCTGTCTTTGTCATATACTAAGGATGAGCCCGTGAGCCATACGAATTTTGACGAATTCGGTCTGGACGACCGTATTCTGCGTGCCCTCAATGAAACTGGACATGAAGTCCCAACTCCAATCCAATCGCAAGCTATTCCAATGTTATTGGAAGGTAAGGACCTTTTAGCTGTTGCTCAAACAGGTACAGGTAAAACCGCTGCATTTGCGATCCCGACAATCCAATTACTGTCTGAAAAGCCGATTAAAGTTGGACCAAATGAAGTGCGTGCCTTGATCTTGGCACCAACCCGCGAATTAGCAGAACAAATTCACAAAAACATGCGTATCTATGCGAACCATTTCCGTATGAAGCATGTTGTTGTTTATGGCGGTACAACCTACCGCTTCCAAATTCAGGCAATGAAAAAAGGTGCTGATATTCTAGTTGCGACACCAGGTCGCCTGAAAGATTTGCTAGAACGTGGTGTTGTTAACTTAAACTTCCTTGAATTGTTAATTCTTGATGAAGCTGACCGTATGTTAGACATGGGCTTCATCCATGACATCCGTCAATTGATTGAGCATATGCCGGAAGAACGCCAATCCTTGCTCTTCTCTGCGACCATGCCGCCAAAGGTAAAAGAACTTGGTGCAAGCTTACTGCAAAATCCTGAATCTATCGAAATCACACCGGAATCTACACCTGTAGATCGTATCACTCAAAAAGTGATGTTTGTAAGTGCAACTGACAAACTAAACTTGCTCATGAAGATCTTCAAAGAACAAAAAGAAGAATTAGAGCGCGTTATTATCTTTACCAAGACAAAGTGGAAAGCAGATAAAGTAGCAGCCCATCTAGATCGCTCCGGCACCCCATCCGAAGCTATCCATGGTGATAAAAAACAGGCAAAACGCCAACGTGTTTTAAATGCATTTCAAAAAGGTCGAATTAAAGTACTTGTCGCAACAGATGTTGCCGCACGCGGTATCGATGTTAGTAACATTACCCATGTGATTAACTTTGAATTACCAATGGAACCTGAAAACTATGTCCACCGTATTGGACGTACTGCGCGTGCGGGTACCACAGGTCATGCCATTGCATTTTGTGATAAGGCCGAAAAAGGTATCTTAAATTCTATCGAGCGCATTATGAATATGAAGCTGGATGTGGATGAAAATCACGATTTCCATGATGAAGCAGCTGCAAATTCTGGTCGCAAGAAAGATGGCGGACGTTCTCGCAAATCCCGCCCTGCAAAAGGTGGTGCGAAGAAAGAGCGTTGGAGCAAAGATCGCAAACAAGATCGCGCTGCTGCCAAAGAGGCGCGTGCAAAGCGACACAGCAAAAAGGAAACTGAAGATCAAGGTTTCTTTGATAATCCTTCTTCATATCAAGACAACGAAAAGAAACGTAGTCCGTTTAAAAAAGAACGTAGTTTTGATCGTGGACTAGATCGTGACGAACGCAAAGGTCGTAAGGATGGCGGTGATCGCAAAGATCGTCGTGAACGCCGTGATCGTGACGACTATCCAGTACGCGGCGGACGCTTTAACCGTGATGAGCGCAATGATCGTAGTGGAGAGCGCAAACCTCGTGGAGATAAATCCCGTCGTGACAGTCGTGAAGATCGCTTTGATCATAAAGAAAAAAGTGATTTTAAACGCAAAGATTTCAAACGCGGAGATCGCAAAGATTTCCGTGACAAAGGTGACTTTGATCGTCCTTCACGTGATGATCGTAAAGACCGTGATCGCAAAAACGATGATCGTAAATGGACGAAGAAATCACGTGGTAAAAATGCATCTGCTAAACCTGCATCGGATAGAAACAAGGATATGCAGAAAACGTCTAAACCACGTAAAGGACCAAACAAGATTGATAGCAGTGGTGACCAACCACTCTTCAGAGGTCGTCCAAAGCGCTAAATATGAAAAGGGGAAGTTCTTTAACTTCCCCTTTTTAAATTCAATACATTCTGCCGCTTGGAAAAATCAGTGTAAGTTACACATAAGATGATATTAACCAATTGATCATCATCAGATAATGGTAACATTACATATTCAAGATTTCTTACATATTTAGTTGAACGATGGGATGGCTTGCCATGATACCAGATAGGGATACCATCTTGGGCAACCATACGCATATTCATGTAACCAAGACTATTATAAAAATCTTCTTCGATTTCATCCAAAAACTGCCCCGTTTTATCTCGTCCGACTTTTTCAACGATTTCGGTACCAGATAGGCGCACACGAAAACGCAATGGATTGTCATGAAAGACATCTAACATCCATATACGAGGCATAAATTTTAGTAAGTCCGTGGGATCAATATCTGCCCTAGAGGGAAAATTCCGTTTACCTTTACAAGCCAGCCAATACGCATAGAAATCCTTAATATCATCGCACATAAATTCCGTGGCATCCATTAAAGGGATTTCAGCTTTATTTATAAATTCAACCGGAATGTCCGGCGCGGTTGGCATGTAATCTCCTCATAAAAAGAGAATTAGAATAAAGAATTTTCACCTTCGCGAATAATCATTGGCGTATCGCCTTCGGTCACAGGGCGTCCAAGGCCTGCATTCTCACTTAGACGCGCATCTTCCGCTTCAGGGTCAACGATAATGCCTGGTTCTTTAGTTTTCCAGAACATGAAATCGTCAACAAAACTCTCATTAGCACGGGCCAAGGCATCTGATTCAGAATCAATCACTTCACGGATATCAGCTTTCGCGCCAACGGCCCCGGCTTCTTCAAGCATCGCAAATTCACCAGCATCAAACTGATTTTGCACATCTGCAGCATTTTTCCGTTTTTCACGACTGCTTTGTAAACCAAACAAAGCCGCTTCCGCTTGACCTTTCACACGATCTTCTTCCGCACGTTTGTCACGTGGATCAGGTGGACGCAAACCAAAATCCGGTGGTAAAACCAATGGCGCACGAGTCGCAACCGCAAATTCGTCAGGTGCTTCTTTTTCAAGCCCGAGAACTTTACCTACGCTGCCGCCACATGCTGTTAATAAGCTTAAACCCGCGGTTAAAATAATTGATCTGACTAATACAGACATACCTGCATCCTTACCATTAATCTACCCTATACTATATGGCGATTCGTTTCTCTTCGATCAAGCAAATTAAGTTGCTTCATCCTTTTTGACAATAAAGCCTTCAAGCAAAACAAGAACGGCGCCTACTGTAATAGCGCAATCGGAAATATTAAACGCTGGCCAATGATAATTTCCCACAAAAAAATCCAGAAAATCAAAAACCGCCCCAAACCGTATACGATCCATAATATTACCAACAGCGCCGCCAAGAATTAGTCCTAAACTAAATGCGAGGAATCTATTATTCGCCTTTGTAAGCCATACCATCATGCCAAGCGCAATTGCACTGGTGACAACAACTAAAATCCATCTGGTTGCATCAGCTGAGTTGCTAAATAATCCGAAGCTTACGCCTTGGTTCCATACTGTTACTAGATTGAAAAATGGCAGAAGTTCAATACGCCCTACCCAAGGGAAACCCTGTTGAGGCGGCCAGAAAGATAAATTAAACACACCTTCCAGCACCCACCATTTACTCAACTGGTCGGCAACTGCACAGATCACAGCCACCGTTAATCCCAGTTTCATAAACGGATATTTATCTGCCAATGTTTCACTTTCAGACAAGGCCTTACTCCGCAGCAGCTAAATGAGATGTCGCTTCATCACAACGGTTACAAATAATGTGCTCTTCTGTCACTTCTGGTAAAACTTTCCAGCAGCGTTCACATTTGCCACCTTCAGCTTCCTTAGCGACAACCCCAACGCCTTCGACATCATCCAATTTGAAAGCATCAGAAGCAACATCACCTGTTTCAATAGTGATATCGGAAGTAATAGAAACCTCAGCCATATCAACATCCGCCAAAATCGCAGCAATTTCTTCTGACACTGTTACAACAGGTGCTGCTTGTAATGACGAACCAATACGCTTTTCTGCGCGTTCGATTTCCAATGCCCCAAGAATAACACGACGTACATCGCGAATTTTTGCCCATTTAGCTGCGAGATCAGCGTCATTCCAGGAAACCGGTGTTTCGGGGAATTGCTGTAAATGAACTGAGTTCTCCATGCTATCACCATAGCGTTCCAACCAAGCTTCTTCAGTTGTGAAGGTTAAAATCGGCGCCATCCAGATAGCTAAACGATCAAAGATTTCGTCCAAAACAGTTAACGCAGCTAAGCGTTTTGGATCATCCGACGCGTCACAGTAAAGGTTATCTTTACGAATATCGAAATAGAATGAAGACAAATCGATTGCACAAAAATCATGCAAGGCACGATACATTTTGTGGAAATCATATTTATTGCATGCTTCGCGAACCAATACATCAAGTTCTTGCAAACGGTGAAGAACCCAACGTTCCAATTCTGGCATATCCTCAACAGCTACACGTTTGGAGGCATCATAATGCGCCATATTCCCCAATAACCAACGGAAGGTATTACGGAAACGACGATAGTAATCCGCCAACTGTTTCAACGTACCTTTACCGATACGTAAATCCATAGTGTAATCTTCGGACACCACCCAAAGACGCAAGATATCCGCACCATATTGGTCGTTCACTTCTTGTGGTGTCGTCACGTTGCCCAGGGACTTAGACATTTTCATGCCTTTTTCATCCAATACGAAACCATGAGTTAACACAGCATCATATGGTGCACGATCACGTGTTCCACAACCAACAAGTAAAGAGGAATGGAACCAGCCACGATGCTGATCAGAGCCTTCCAGATATAAATCTGCTGGCCATTTTAATTCGTCACGACCTTCCAATACGAAGGCATGTGTAGAACCGGAATCAAACCATACATCCACAACGTCTTTTACTTGTTCAAAGTCGTCTGCGTTATATTGATTGCCCAAAAACTCTTGTGGATCACGAGAGAACCACGCATCCGCGCCTTCTTCTTCATAGGCCGCAAAAATACGGTCCAGTACTTCTTGATCACGCAACGGTTCACCTGTTTGCTTGCTCACGAAAATCGGTAAAGGTACCCCCCATGCACGTTGGCGGGATACACACCAATCAGGACGATTAGCAATCATACTATGTAAACGATTACGGCCTGTTTCCGGGAAGAAAGAAGTATCATCAATCGCTTTCAAGGCTTTCTCACGCAAGTCATTTGTTTCCATAGATACAAACCATTGTGGTGTATTACGGAAAATCAATGGTGCTTTGGAACGCCAGCTATGCGGATAGCTATGACGAATATTTTCTTTCGCCATCAAACATTTGCGCATTGCCAATTCACGCATTACAGCACCATTAGCTGTACCCGGTTTACCATCCTGCGTATAGGTGCTTTCACCCGCGAAAATCGGCACGGATGGGTAATAGGTACCATCTTCAGCCACAGTATCTGGAATTGGCATACCATGTTTAATTGTCAATAATTCATAGTCATCTGCACCATGGCCCGGTGCACAATGCACAAATCCAGAACCTTGTTCCGTGGTTACAAATTCAGCTGCCAAGACAGGTACGTCATATGGATAGCCTGCATCGTGGAATGGGTGATGACAAATAGTCGCTTCCAAACTTTCAGAAGAAACAGATTGTAGATGTTTCCATTCGGTGACTTTGAAACGGCCCTGAACATCTTCTGCCATTGCATCTGCAACAATGATCTTCTGGCCTGCTTCAGTGGCAGAACCTTCTTCCGCTTCAACAACTTCATATAGGCTATAGTTGATATGCGGGCCAAAGGCGATTCCACGGTTTGCAGGGATGGTCCAAGGTGTTGTTGTCCAGATCACGATAGACGCATCTTCCAATGCCGCCTCACCTGCTTTCTTAATCGGGAAGCGTACAAAGATAGTTGTGGATTTATGTTCTTTATATTCAACTTCCGCCTCGGCCAAAGCTGTTTTCTCAACTACAGACCACATAACTGGCTTTGAGCCTTTATAAAGGCTGCCATTCATCAAGAACTTACCTAACTCACGGGCAATCTGTGCTTCCGCTTTGAAAGACATAGTGTTGTAGTAATTATCCCAGTCACCAAACACACCTAGACGTTTGAATTCTTCACGTTGTGTATTGATCCATTCACCAGCGAATTCACGGCATTGCTTACGAAATTCGTTGATATCAACCTCGTCTTTATCCAACCCTTTTTCGCGGTACTGTTCTTCGATTTTCCATTCAATTGGTAAACCGTGGCAATCCCAACCAGGTACATATAAAGAATCTTTCCCCATAAATTGTTGAGAACGAACAATGATATCTTTCAAGATCTTGTTTAACGCATGACCGATATGCAAATGACCATTCGCATATGGAGGGCCATCGTGAAGAACAAATTTCTCATTGCCTTTGGATTGTTCGCGTTGCTTTTGCCATAGGCCTTGATCTTCCCAACGTTTCAACATGACAGGTTCTGCTTTTGGCAAACCCGCACGCATTGGGAAATCAGTTTCTGGAAGGGCGATAGTATCTTTATAATCGACGGTCATGTCTCTTAATCCTGAAAGGCGCATCTGTTGGATTTCATGCGCAATAATCTAAATCTTTTCGAAATGGAAATAGGCGAAATCTAGCTGTTTAGCAGATGTTTCAGCCTGTGGTCGTTACGGGTATTCGGAAAGTTCGAAACCACTGGAACGCCAAAATCCCGGTTCTTCCTCACATCCAGGTGCAGGAAGCCGGGCCAATAATTCGTATGCCAATCGGGCGCATAAATCCGATCTCTTTTACATCAGTAAATCTCATGGGCGCGACTTTATGCAGTCTCACCGCTTGGGTCAAGTAAACATCGGAAAAAAGCAGGAATGACAGGGAAAATTCTAAGCCCCGGCAGCACGGGTCAGCAAAATGCGTCGTGCGGTTTCGCTATCGATGGCAATTTGTGCTTTTAGCTCATCCACGCCGTTAAATTTCTGTTCGGCACGAATAAATTCGATCAAGGCAACACGAACAGCTTTGCCATATAAGTCACGATCAAAGTCAAATACGTGAACTTCTAAAAGTTCTGTCAAACCATCAACTGTTGGTCTTTTACCCAGATTGGCAACGCCATCAAACCATTCAACGTCACCATCCACCTCAACACCTAGGCGCACGGCATAGACACCATATTTTGGTCGAATATATTCCCCAAGGGACAGGTTCGCTGTTGGAAAACCAATAGTGCGTCCTAGTTGAGCCCCTTTATTTACATGAGCTTCAATTTCAAAAGGACGACCAAGAATAGCAGCCGCCCAACCCGGTTGCCCTTCACGTAAGTAATCACGAATAATGGTCGAAGAATAAACTTCATCATCTGCACTGGATTGCGGATCAACTGCAGTTACGCCAAAACCGCCCTTCTCTTTACCAAAGGCAGTCATCATTTCGGCATTACCGACACGGCCTTTGCCAAAACAAAAATCATAGCCAACAACCACATGTTTGGCTTTCAGGCCATCAACGATCACCTGTTGTAAAAATTCTTCGGCAGTCAGTTCTGAAAAGCTTTCGTCAAAATTTAAAACGAATAAACTATCGACATTTAAAGCTTCTATATGATGAACCTTATTACGCATCGGCGTTAGGCGGAACGGATCTTGGTCGGGCTTAAAATATTGACGCGGATGTGGCTCAAAACTCATCACCTGTAAAGGTGCGTCAAGATCACGCGCAAGCGCGGCCGCCATACCGATAACGGCCTGGTGACCACGATGTACCCCATCAAAATTTCCAAGAACCACGACGCCGCCTTGATGATCTGGCGGGGTGGTATCGTAATGCCTAAATAATTTCATGAGGCTAACATACTTGTTACGTCCCAATGCGCAAGGCTATTTTCGAAATAGCTTACTGAATAAGATCATGATTATTTATCATAACTGTTTAGTCAATAAACCGCTGGCAGTCTTTGGTGTTTTTCGCTAAGACAGCTTAAATATTTTAGACTTGTTGCATCAGGAAATAGTCATGACCGACAATACACAAGAAACAGAACAAGAAATCGAACGTCTTCCGATTACCATCCTCACAGGTTTTCTAGGAAGTGGCAAAACCACCCTTTTAAAAAATCTGTTGCAACAAGATGACATGGCAAACACCGCCGTGGTGATTAATGAATTCGGTGAAGTGGGCCTTGATCATATGTTGGTTGAAACTGCGACCGAAGATATGATTGTGATGGATAGCGGTTGTCTATGTTGTACCATCCGTGGCGACTTGATTGAAACACTTCGTCGTTTATTGAAGCAACGTTGGAATGGTGAAATTCCAAAATTCGATCGTTTGATGATTGAAACAACCGGTCTGGCTGATCCTGCACCCATTTTACATACCATTATTACCGATGCTGTGATTTCCCATCGTTATCGTTTAGATGGCATTGTAACCTGCGTAGATACAATAAATGCAATGGATCAAATGGATAAGCAACCGGAAGCCGTGAAACAGGCAGCTGTGGCCGATAAGCTTTTGCTCACAAAAACGGACTTGGTCAAAGATGAAGCTGCGTTAAATAATCTTGAGATACGCCTCAAAGACATTAATCCTGCTGCCACAGTGACCAAGCCTATCCAAGGTAAAGTTGCGGCAAGCGAACTTACAGGTTTTGGTTTATTCGATCCGGCAACAAAAACATCCGATGTCAAAGCATGGATGAAGGAAGAAGCCTATAAGGAAGACCATGATCACCACCATCATGACCATCATCACGGACATGGTCACGACCACGGACATCACCATCATGATGTGAACCGTCATGGTGACGGCATTAAGGCATTTGTCTTTGAATATGAAGAACCAATTAAATGGGACAGCTTTGTCGACTGGATGGAAAGTATGCTAGCGACCCACGGGGCAAACTTGCTTCGCATGAAAGGCATCTTAAATGTGGTTGAGGCGGAAGGCCCTGTTGTCGTACATGGCGTACAACATGTATTCCACCCACCTGCTCAGCTAGAAAAATGGCCGGATGATAATCGTAAATCACGTTTGGTGATGATCACACGCAATATCAATAAAGAGCCAATCGAAGCCACCTTTAAAAGTTTTATGGCTCTGTAACGGCTTGTTTATTCAGTCTATTTTATTCCAAAATACGCTTAAGGGGGGGAAAATGACTGACATGATAAAAACACATGGTATTGATCATCTAGGGATAACCGTTCAGGATTTATCTGCAACGGTTCATTTCTTTACGGAGTTACTTGGATGGTCTCAATTTGGCGGTAATCCTGACTATCCCGCGGCCTATCTAACTGATGGCACCTCAAAACTTACTGTTTGGCAGGTTAAAGAAACCGATTATCAGGATTTCAATCGCCATAAAAATATAGGCCTACATCACTTCGCCCTAAAAATTTCCAGTCGGGAAGAGTTGTTGGACGCCTTTGAAAAAGTAAAAAACTGGCCAAAGGTCAAAGTGGAATTTACCCCTGAATTTTCAGGGAAAGGCCCTAAAGAACATTTTATGATCCGTGAGCCCGGCGGCACCAGATTGGAATTCTCATTTGATCCAAGATAAATAAAAACAGCCTTGGGAATTTCCTAAGGCTGTTTCAATTTGGAACAGATTATTCTTATGCGTTTAAGCTTGCCAAGAAATGGTCTATGCCTGCCTGTGCGCATTCCATATCTTGTTGTGGTGTACCGGAACTTAAACCGATTCCGCCAACAACTTCGCCATTCACGGAAACAGGTAAACCACCACCGACAACACAGAGACGACCGCCGATTGCTGTGTGAATACCGAAAGCTAGACTGCCCGGTTTACAAACTTCATTATATTCATGGGTCGCTTTACGTGCGGCGGCCGCCGTGTAGGCTTTATCGCCAGCAATAATCGCACTTGTTACCTTACCGCCATTCATACGTTCAAAAGCAATGGGATTCCCAGATTCATCAACGATAGAAATACACATCGGTACACCAATTTCATTGGCTTTGTTACGTGCGCCTTCGATTAATATATAAGCATCTTCAATAGATAAACGGTTCACTGTTAACATTTACTTTTCCTGTGGGTGAAATTCTTATTACCTCGTTTTACCATTTTCTATCTCTTCACAAAGATAGACTATATTGGAAAGACTTTATGAAAATATTTGTAAGCGTTTCAAAATTAGTTTTAAGACATAAAAAAGGACGTTGAAATCTCAACGTCCTTTTCGAATTTCGCTTAAGCTTTAAGAGTTGTATTAACCAAACTCACGGGAAGCTTCAACAAAGTAGTTCCATAGATATTCGGCGAAGGAAATACGCACATTAATATCATATGTTGATTCTTCATCACGTTGCACCATAAAGATAGTTGCATGGGCAAAACGTGTGCCTGTGCAATTACCCGCTTTAAATTTGCTTGGGTGCAAATCCAACGGAGAACCTTTTTTCAACACTTCGCGTGCTGCCGGACCGGAAAGGCGCATGGATGCGTAATAATCAGATACGTTTACAACCTGACTTGGGGTTTCGCCCAATTTTTCACGCAATGCTGTTTCCAATGCCACTTCACCATCTTCTGGTGTCATGATCATCCATTCATCCGGGCCCATCCAGTAGATGGAATATGTTTCGCCTTCGTTGAATGTCAAAGCTGTTGTTGGAATATCCACACCAGTCACATCTTTAACCGCAGTTACAAAATCTTTGTTGTCGGAGTCACCACGAATGATGACTTTGCCAACAAAACCATTGCTGGTTAGTTTTACGTTACCACCAACCGGACCTGCCAAGCCGTCCAGAGGGCTAACTTTTTTGATTGCTGTTTCAACCATTATTAATTCCTCCAGAACGTCTTAGGACGGTTCGCCATCGATACGTTTATTCTCCTTATCGAAGAAAATCGGATCGGTGATTGTTACTTTATGTGCCTTACCGCCCATAGTTGGAACCATGAAAGATTGACCTTTCAAGTTCTTACCGTCACGGATCAACGCCATCGCAATAGAACGACCACAGTTAGGCGACATGTAACTGGATGTTACGTGCCCCAACATGTCCATAGGTGGCTTATCTTTCAACTCACGAACGAGATGCGCACCTTCCATCAGAACCACATTCGGATCTTCGGTTAGCACACCAACCAATTGCTTACGGTCTGTACGGGCTGTATCGGTACGTGTGAAGGAACGACGACCAAGGAAGTCACCTTTCTTCTTGGACACGATCCAGTCCATATCAAGGTCCATAGGTGTTACGGAGCCATCTGTATCTTGGCCTGCAATGATGAAACCTTTTTCCGCACGAAGAACGTGCATAGTTTCTGTACCATATTGGCAGATATCAAACTCTTCACCTGCTTCCAACAAAGCATCCCATACATGCAAGCCATAGCGTGCAGGTACGTTGATCTCGTAAGAAAGCTCACCAGTAAAGGAAATACGATAGATACGTGCCGGCACACCTGCGATATGACATTCTTTCATAGACATGAACGGGAATGCTTCTGCAGATAGGTCAATGTCGACCAACTTCTCAAGCACCTTACGGGATTTAGGACCGTTCAAGATGGACACTGCCCATTGTTCTGTCACAGACGTCGCATAACAATCCCATTCAGGATATTCAGTTTGCAACCATTCCTCAATCCAGTTCGCCACACGACCAGCGCCACCTGTTGTGGTTGTCATGTGATAGTGGTTTTCTGCAAGGCATGTGGTCACACCATCGTCAAATACCATACCATGTTCGTTCAACATCAAACCGTAACGACATTTGCCTGGTGCCAACTTGCTCCATGCATTTGTGTATAGAAGGTTCAATAGACGAGACGCATCTTTACCCTGGATGTCCAATTTGCCCAATGTGGAACCATCCATGATACCTACGCTATCACGAACAGCCTTACATTCGCGTTGAACAGCCGCATGCATGTCTTCACCCGCTTTCGGGAAGTAGTATGGACGTTTCCAGTCACCCACATCCTCATAAATCGCGCCATTGCGATCATGTGCGGAATGCATTGGTGTTTTACGTGCTTGCAAGAATAGGTCTTCGACATCGTGACCCGCAATCGCACCGAATGTTACTGGTACGAAAGGTGGACGGAACGTTGTTGTACCAACCTGTGGAATAGACACGCCACGGATTTGCGCCATGATTGCGAGCGCGTTTACGTTGGATGTCTTACCTTGGTCGGTACCCATACCTGTTGTTGTATAGCGTTTCAAATGCTCAACAGAGATATAACCTTCACGTGCTGCCAAGTGAATGTCAGCAACGGTGGAGTCGTTTTGGAATTCGTGGAAATGTTTTTTGCCACGTGCCAAAGGACGATCCATCGGGATATACCACAATGTACGCATGTCACCATGTTCAACTTCTGGTGCGGATGGTGTTGCAGGTACAGATTGACCTTCACCAAAACCAGCAGCTTGTGCCGCTTTCAAACCAGCTTCAAGACCTTCAGACAAAGCGCCTTCCAACGTAAATGTACCGTTACAGGAACCAACGGAATAGTTATCCCACTGGCAATGATCAGGCACAAAGCTTGTTAGCTCTTCGTCATAACGCAATTTACCACGCGCTTGAGAGAACAAGTTCACTGCAGGGTTCCAACCGGAAGACATTGCAACCACATCACAACCGATATGGAATTTTGTGCCTTTCACGCCGTCACCAGCTTCGTTCAGTTCCATAACTTCCACGCCTTTTAGACGACGGTAGCCTTTTGTCCCAACGATCGCAGCATTTGTGTGGATTGTGATATCCAAACTACGTGCTTGTTCAACCAATGGGCCTTTTGGATCAACACGTGTGTCGACGATTTCAACACGACCACCATTTGCAAAAGCATCTAGAGCTGTTTTATACGCGCTGTCATTATTGGTGAAGACAACCATGTCTTTACCCGGCAATACGCCATAGCGGTTGATGTAAGTACGAACAGCAGATGCCAACATCACACCTGGACGGTCATTGTCACCAAACAACATTGGACGTTCGAAAGAACCAGATGCCAAAACAACTTGTTTCGCACGGATTTTCCAGAAACGCTGACGTGGTGTGTCATTGTTGTCTTGTGGACCAAGATGGTCAGTGATTTTTTCCATCGCTGTGATGAAGTTATGGTCAAAGTAGCCGATAACCGCTGTACGGTTCAAAATGGTTACTTCTTCCATTTCTTTCAATTCAGCAATCGCTGAGTCAACCCAGTCCATTGCTGGTTTGCCATCGATTTCCGCACCATGATCAGATAGTAAGGAACCACCGAATTCATTTTGCTCATCGATCAAGATAACACGCGCACCTGTGCGACCTGCTGTCAATGCAGCAGATAGACCAGCAGGGCCACCACCTGCAATCAACACGTCACAATATTCGTGTTTCACCGCATATGTATCTGGATCGCCTTCTTCAGGCGCAACCCCCATACCAGCAGAGGCACGAATGATTTCCTCATATTTCATCCACATGGATTTTGGCCACATGAATGTTTTGTAGTAGAAACCAGCTGGGAAGAAACGGGATAGTTTGTTGTTGATACCACCAATATCAAAGTTCAAAGACGGCCAGCAGTTTTGGCTAGACGCTTCAAGACCATCAAACATTTCAACAACTGTTGCACGTGTGTTTGGATCAGAACGCTTACCGGAACCAATAGTTACGATTGCGTTTGGTTCTTCAGAACCCGCAGACAAAACACCACGTGGACGGTGATATTTAAAGGAACGACCCATTAGGTGCACGTTGTTTGCCAACAATGCAGAAGCCAATGTATCGCCTTCAAAGCCTTGGAAGGTTTTTCCATCAAATGTGAAAGAAACCGGTTTATTGCGATCAATACGACCGCCAGTTTTAATACGGTTAGACTGGCTCATTTTTATTTGCCCTCGTCAGAAGGAATAGCAGGCTTTTCTTCGCCTATTTTATAAGTATCTACGAACTGATCTGTCACAGAGTTGCGAAGTGCGTTGAACCAACGGCCACAACCATGATCATGAGACCAACGTTCATATTGGTAACCTTTGATGTTTTGACGGAAGAAAATATAATCCCCCCATTGCTCATCAGTTAACTCATCAGGGTTTTCCGGACGCGCGATATGCGCCTCACCATGACATGTAAATTCTGTTTGATCACGTTCACCGCAGAAAGGGCATTTAATAACTAACATCTAAATTTCTCCTCTTTCCTTAGTGAGCCACAGCCGCAGCTGCACCCTCATCAATCAATGCACCTGTATTGAAACGGTTCATTGTAAATGGTGCTGCAATTGGGTGAAGTTCACCATTTGCAATGGAATGTGCGAATACGTTACCGGAACCAGGTGTTGCCTTAAAGCCACCTGTACCCCAACCACAGTTGAAGAACATGTTTTCAACTGGTGTTTTTGTGATAATCGGAGAACGGTCAACTGTCACGTCAACAATACCACCCCATTGACGCATCATGCGTAGACGAGATGTGAACGGGAACAATTCTTTCAATGGGCCAACAATGTGGTCCATCATGTCGAAGCTACCGCGTTGGGAATAACTTACAAAGTTATCGGAACCCGCACCTACAACCAATTCACCTTTGTCGGACTGGGATAGGTATACGTGAACTGCGCCAGACATGATCACTGTGTTGATCACTGGTTTCAATGGTTCAGATACCATCGCTTGCAGTGGGAAACTTTCAAGTGGCATACGGAAACCAGCCATAGCAGCCATTACAGAAGAATGACCTGCTGTTACCACACCGACTTTCTTAGCACCAATATGACCGCGAGAAGTTTGAACCCCCTTCACAACGCCATCTTGGATATCAAAGCCTGTCACTTCACAGTTTTGGATAATATCAACACCCATAGCGTCAGCCGCACGCGCATAACCCCATGCAACCGCATCATGTCGTGCACTACCACCACGACGTTGTAACAACGCGCCAAGAACCGGATAACGACAATCTAGGTTAATTGTCGGTTCGATCTCTTTTACTTGTTCAGGTGTCAGGAATTCACTGTCGATACCGTTCAAGTGAATGGCATGGCCACGACGACCAATTTCTTGCATGTCATGAACGTTATGCGCTAAATGCAACAAACCACGTTGAGAGAACATCACGTTGTAGTTCAAATCTTGGCTAAGATTTTCCCACAGTTTCATCGCATGTTCATAAATCGCAGAAGATTCATCCCAAAGATAGTTAGAACGTACAATTGTTGTGTTACGACCTGTGTTACCACCGCCTAACCAGCCTTTCTCAAGAATGGCAACATTTGTAATGCCACATTCTTTTGCAAGGTAGTACGCTGTAGCCAAACCGTGGGCTCCACCACCAACGATCACAACATCGTATTCTTTCTTTGGATCCGGGCTACGCCAAGCCTTTTGCCAATTTTCATGATAACTCATCGCGTTACGGACGAGTGAGAAAACAGAATATTTATTCATTCTCTTCCCATTTCCTGCTCAAAAAACACCTGCTTCTTCGTTCTTCCCGAATGGAAGTTCAATTGGTCAGGCCGATATAATGCTAAACTTAAATCCTTTTATGGGAGAAGAGCCTGCTATAAGCGCGATTGCGCGACAGGAAAAAAGTAAAAAGCGACATAACACATTTTTTCTACACTTTCCCCTCTAAATCCCGCAGAAAACCAAGCTTTACTGCGAAAATAAAAAGTCTCCTATCTTCACCCGAATAAAGAAAACCACCATAATTAAAACCATTTTATAAAACTTAAACTAATAAAGCTTAGACAAAGCGACACAACATCAAAAAAAGTCGCTATCCAATATTACTAATGAACGGCAGCACTATCGTATATCATATTTCCATACGAGAAACTTACGTCCACCGGATCAATTCAAAGACTAGATTCTTTCCACCTTCATGTCGTTTTAAAGATAAGCTTATAAATTAATTCTCTCTTCATTAAAAAATTCATAGCAAACATCCCTAAAAGCGACTAGCATTTAGACTAATTGTCGCTTACATGACAATAGAATGCATTTCTAGTATAAATATTGGTATATCTCTATAAAGAAGTGACATTTATAGTAAAAACGCGATTGACAGAAATTTCACTTCCTATTATGTGGCAGTGCTCTGCGTTAAAAATTAAAAAAAATGTAACAAACGCTTTTAGGGATTATTTGTCAGTAGGATCGATATAAAACGGCAACTCTACTGAATACAGTTTTATAAGGTAGCAAAGATATGCAAACAGCTGCGATGTATAAAGATGTAGGGGAAGACAAACCGGAACATATTTCTTTGTTCCTGATTCCACAGTTTTCCATGATTGCCTTCACAAGCCTTCTTGAGCCCTTGCGCTTGGCAAATCAAGTCGCTGAAAGAACCCTTTACACATGGGAATTGATTAGTCGTGACGGTTTACCCGTTATGGCATCAAATGGCATCGAAATCACACCCAATAGTACAGCAACCGAAGTGGTTCGCCCAACCAATGTGGTTGTATGCTCTGGGGTAGATGCACATATTTACAACGATGCATTAACATTTGGTTACTTACGTCGATGGGCCCGCGAAGGCACACAAATGGGTGCTATTTGTACTGGCGCACATATTCTGGCTCATGCAGGTCTATTGAATGGCTATCGCTGTACTATTCACTGGGCAAATTTGGATAGTTTTTCCGAAGAATTCCCGGATATTGATGTACGTGCCGAGCTATATGAAATTGATCGTGATCGCTTCACTTGTGCAGGCGGAACTGCTGCACTTGATATGATGCTGAATGAAGTCGGCCGCAAACATGGATCTGATTTCGCAGGTGCGGTTTCCGAACAGTTTATGCATGAGCGAATCCGCGAAGGTAACGACAATCAACGCCTGCCATTACAAGCACGCTTACGTGTGAGCCACCCGAAATTGATCAAGGCAATTTCGGAGATGGAGAAAAACACTGAAGAAGCCCTAAGCCGCGATGAAATTGCACGTCGTGTGGGTTTATCACGTCGCCAATTGGAGCGCTTGTTTAGTCGCTATCTTTCCACAAGCCCAGCACGCTATTATTTGAAACTTCGCTTAAATCGTGCTCGTAAACTGTTAACACAGACAACAATGCCTGTTACAGAGGTTGCTTTTGCCAGCGGCTTTACGTCCGCCTCCCATTTCTCCAAATGTTATCGAGATATGTTCGGTAAAACCCCACGTGCAGAACGACGTGGCCTGGACATGATTGATGAAGAAGAAGACGCAGATTACGCAGAAGAATAATTCTGCAAATCTCAGATACAAAAACGCCCGCAAATTTACGGGCGTTTTTTTTATGTTTCTACAGGTTGTTCCAACCGTGCGGCGATCGCCTCAATCCTATTTGTCATATTCGCGAATATTTCCATTGTTCCTTGGTCCGGCATAACTTGCGTCGCATTTTTTTGAAGCGTTATCATATCTTCTTTCAATTTTTCAACTTCGGCATATGCATCAGATAATTCATCTGCAACCATCAATCCTGCCATCAACATCAAACGTGCATCTCCCACCTGCCCCATAGCAGCCGCGAGTTCTTCGACGCGATCACCAAAAAATCTGCCTAGCTTCTGGAGATGCTCTTCCTGGCCATCATCACAAGCTATATTATAATGCCGTCCATTGATTTGAATATCTAGCTGGCTCATAAGACTGCCTCCTGCCGATGCGCGTCTTCATCATTTTCATCATCACCGGCAATCACAGTATCCAGACGTTGTAACGCTGTACTCAAACGTTGAACCAACCCTGCGGCATCCTGTCGTAACAAGGCATTTTCCTGCTGTAACTGATCACATTCAGAACGCAATTGTTCAACCTCATCAGCCGTTACAGTATTTTCTTCCGCATTTACATTTGACGCATTTTGCAGGCGCGTCTCCACCGCCCCTTCAAGACGCTCCAAAGCGGCATCTAAATTACGTGCAATTTCGTCCAACTGACTCATTTGCCTTTAAACCTTCCAACCTGCGACCCAACCGAAAGTATATTGTAAACTCTCAGTTATCTTAATTAATTACTTTGAAATTAAGTGGTGATCCCTTTCTCGTCAACAGGACAACTGGATTAATATGCCAAAGTTGAAATGAAAGCCAAGATCTTCTTTATGGGAATTTTGACGAATAAATGGAAAGAATCATTGACCTTCCAGTCCATTTTGTGCATTTTGCGCGCGCTATCTGTAGGGAAATCTTTTGGATAGTTATTTTGCGCAACTTGCCCCGAATAATCCGGCCCGGGTTTTTACCGGATATATAAGGGGAAAACCGAGCATCCCTTGCTGATTCGATAAAATATATGAGATGTAGGGCGATGTTGCTGGAACGCTAAAGAGCTTTATACATATGTCTGCTGTTTCGCATAAAGATTTGGCCAATGCTATCCGTGCTTTGGCTATGGATGCTGTCCAACAAGCAAATTCCGGTCACCCAGGCATGCCAATGGGCATGGCCGATGTGGCGACTGTTTTGTTCACCAAATTTCTAAAATTTGATCCAAAGACACCAACTTGGGCTGATCGTGATCGCTTTGTTTTGAGCGCAGGTCATGGTTCCATGCTTCAATACGCGTTGATGTATCTCACAGGATATGAAGATATCACTTTGGATGAGATCAAAAACTTCCGTCAACTTCACGCACGTACAGCAGGACATCCTGAATATGGTCATGCAGCAGGTATTGAAACAACAACTGGCCCACTAGGCCAAGGTATCGCCAACGCGGTTGGTATGGCATTAGCTGAACGCATCTTGAATGCACGTTTTGGCAATGATGTTGTTGATCACTATACATATACAATCGCAGGTGACGGTTGCTTGATGGAAGGTATCTCCCACGAAGCAATCTCCATGGCAGGTCATTTGAAGCTAGATCGTTTGATCGTTTTGTTTGACGATAACGGCATCACAATTGACGGTTCCACAGACGTTTCTGTATCCGATGATCAATTAGCACGTTTCAAAGCAAGCGGCTGGGATGTATCTGCTTGTGATGGTCACGATGCAGAGGCAGTCGAAAAAGCAATCGCCGCAGCGAAATTGACAGACAAACCATCCTTAATTGCTTGCAAAACAACAATCGGTTACGGCTCCCCTGCGAAAGCTGGTAAATCTTCTTCTCATGGTTCCCCATTGGGTGATGATGAAATCAAGCTCACAAAAGATGCTATCGGTTGGGCACATGGTCCATTCGACATTCCAGCAGAAATTTTGGACGCATGGCGCGCAGCAGGCTCACGTGGTCAGGCGGACCGTGATGCATGGAACACACGTATGGCATCTATTGATGCTGCTAAACGTGCCGAGTTTGAACGTGGCCAAGCGGGTGAATTAAAGGATGGTTGGAAAGAAGCGCTTAACGCTTTCAAAAAACAAACATCTGAAGCGCAGGAAAAAACAGCAACACGAAAATCTTCTGAATTGGTATTAAATGTCCTCACCGAAGCAATTCCTGAAATGCTGGGCGGCTCTGCGGATTTAACAGGTTCTAACAATACCAAAGCAAAAGGCATGGAAGGTATCCAAGCTGGTTCTTACGAGAATTCTTACGTCTATTATGGTGTTCGTGAACATGGCATGGCTGCGGCAATGAATGGTATTGCTCTTCACGGTGGTCTTATTCCTTACGGTGCAACATTCCTAGTTTTCACAGATTACTGCCGTCCATCCATGCGTCTATCTGCGTTGATGGGTTTGCGCGTTGGTTATGTAATGACCCACGATTCTATCGGCTTGGGCGAAGATGGCCCAACACACCAGCCTGTTGAACATCTAGCTGCATTGCGCGTTATTCCAAACATGCATGTTTTCCGTCCCTGTGACACAGTCGAAACAGCAGAAGCTTGGGCATTGACACTTGAACACACAAATACACCATCTACGATGGCATTAACACGTCAAGGTCTTCCAATTCTTCGTACCGAACATACTGAAGAAAACCTGACAGCCAAAGGCGGTTATGTATTACGTGAGGCTGAAGGTGGCGAGCGTAAAGTTACCTTGATGGCAAGTGGGTCCGAAGTTGAAATCATGATGAATGCGCGCGATGCGTTGCAAGCAGAAGGTATCCCGACTGCAGTTGTATCCATGCCATGTATGGAATTGTTTGATGCGCAACCACTAGACTATCGTTTATCCGTATTGGGTGAAGGTGCAGCACGTGTCGCTTGTGAGGCAGCTCTACGTGATAGTTGGGATAAATATCTAGGGATCAAAGGGTCCTTCATTGGTATGAACGGTTTTGGGGCATCAGCACCAATAGCCGATCTCTACAAACATTTCGGCATCACTTCAGAAGCCGTTGTCGAAGCTGCCAAGGGGCAACTTGAGGCATAAATAACTATTGAATCGGCCCTTTACTCAAAAGGGCCGTTTCTTTATTGAGGCAAAAATACTAGAGGCGAATGGATAGCGACTTGCTATTCAGCTAGTAGGTCACAAACAAGGTTTGGGGCCATATTAAAAAGAAACGGAGACTTACAAAATGGCTATTCGCGTAGCAGTGAACGGTTTTGGTCGTATTGGACGTTTGGTAACACGTGCAATCTATGAATTAGGCCGCAACGATATTGAATTAGTAGCAATCAACACCCCTGGTTCCATCGACGCAACAACTCATTTGTTGCAATATGACAGTGTACATGGTCGTTTCCCTGGCGATGTAGAAGCTGGCGCAGACTGGTTGGATATGGGGATGGGTAAAGTAAAAGTCTCCAGCCATCGTGATCCACATAATGCACCTTGGAAAAGTTTGGGCATTGACATTGTCCTTGAATGTTCTGGCCACTTTAACAGTACAGAAAAGTCTAATTCACATATCAAAGCAGGTGCCAAGAAAGTATTACTTTCTGCGCCAGCGAAAGACCAAACTAAAACCGTTGTTTATGGTGTAAACCATGAAGAGATCACAGCTGACGACTTAATCGTCTCTAACGCATCTTGCACAACAAACTGCTTGGCGCCAATGGCGAAAGTATTAGAAGAAAATCTCGGCATTGAACATGGCTTCATGACAACAGTTCACGCCTATACAGGTGATCAACGTATTTTGGATAACAGCCATAAAGACCTTCGCCGTGCACGTGCTGCAGGCCTTTCCATGGTACCAACATCCACAGGGGCAGCAAAAGCTGTTGGTTTGGTATTGCCATCCTTGAAGGGCAAATTGGATGGGTCCGCTATCCGGGTACCTACAGCAAATGTATCCTTGGTGGACTTGAAATTTAACTCTGCGCGAGACACAAGCATTGAGGAAATTAATCAGTTGATGGCTGACGCGGCTTCTGGTCCGATGAAAGGTGTATTAGCTGTGAACAACCTTCCACTGGTTTCCACAGACTTTAATCACCATCCTGCAAGTTCCATTTTTGACCAAACACAAACACAAGTTATGGATGGTCGTCTTGTTCAGGTAATGAGCTGGTATGATAACGAATGGGGCTTCTCTTGCCGTATGCTGGATACTGCAGCGCATATGGGAAATATGTAATCCTAAGTCATTTTCATAACAAAAAAGCCTCAACGTCTTGTTGGGGCTTTTTTAATTTTGTAAATCAACATGCGTTTCGTGTTGTGTAATCTCTGCATGTTTCCCAAGGTATTTTTGAGCCCTTCCATCTTGGGCCATTACGGGAATAATCTGATTCACAAAATTAACAAATTTCCTACTCTCAGGCGTATCATGACACACAAAATGTACCGTAGTTTTAAATATTGTTAGCTGCGGAGAATGTATCAAATCGTGATATCCTAAGTCATCAAATGCAATAGCGATGTCAGGATGGAACCCAACGATCGCCTCTATACGGCCTACTTTAAGCATCTTCATCAAATTTTCATTGTTACGTGCCGCATGCAAATAAGGAGCTTTATCCTTGATCATAGTTGCACCGATGTTACCAATGACATGACCTATTCGCAATTTTTCCAACTCCTTGATAGTACGAGGAGGAACCTGTGCATTAGAGACATACACATATACGGATACTTCATCCACGGACTTAGATGACAATAAGTCCATTTCTTTTGCCTCTGGTAACCTTGTACTGATTGCCTGTACACTAGCTGGAAAGGCACAAGACTTAATATCACGCATAAAATTCGCTGTATTGCGCTTTATTGGTGCGTATTTTTTTGTGATCCTCTCATCAAACCCATCAAGCAAATCATTAAGATATAAATTATACCCTCTATCTTCGGCAGGTGTTAGTCGATCATCAAGCTCATATAAATGCAAAATCATTTCGGCTTTTGCAGTATGTGTACTAAATAACAACATAAAACAAAACACCAACAATCGGGAACTTCTCAGCATCCTAATAACCTTCATTATATTTCTTGAATACAACGTCCTTCCCTATTGCCGTATCATGAATTAGATAGACATCAATTAAAAGCTTTTCTCTAGCTTTTTATAAAAAAAACTGATATAAGTCTTTTGTCAGAAGAATCTGGCCCGATGTTTGCTTTACATCGTGAGAGGAATTTTTTCATAAATAAATTCCTAATTTTGCTAGAAAGGCGAGGATAAACAAGTGGCTATTACAGTAAATGGCGGTGCAGCAGCCGCAAGTATGTTGAATGTGGCTTTGTCAAACACAAAGCCTGGGGAATTTAAGCCCAAAACATCTGCTGTAACCAATATCCAAACAACGCTTAGTCAAAGCGATGTTAATGCAAATAATCGTTTAATTATGAACTCTGCGATCAATCGCCTCAATGGTATTGCTCAAGGTATTGTTGAACCTAATCAAGACCGTGAATGGGAAGTCGTTGGCGCCTATCTTCAAGCGACAGGCCAACCATATCAAATCAAAATAGCCGCAAATGGTGCTCTTTCTGTCGAAGCACAAGCAGATGGCATTTTAAGTGATTTTAACGAAGCTCAAAAGCTTGGTATTGCCAACGCGATTCAACAGTTTGACAGTGTTGCTAATCAGGTTGACCAAGAGAGTGCACGTAATGGGTATTTAAACTCATACAACAATGCCGCAGCTCGTCTCATTATGATGAGACAGCATGCACCGGCAGAAGATCCGTGGGAAATTGATTTTCAACGTTATGCTGAATTAGGCATTCCTGTTCAGGTAGGCCTAAATGGCGAAGGTGAAATTGTTGCAATTAACCAATTGGAACATGATTTCTCTGAAGTTGAAGATATTGATGACCGATTAAAGTTACTTGCCGCCCGTGATGAACTCAAATTTATTCTGGAAAACCCGGGAAGCGCGACCAAGTCTTGGCACCATTTGGCACTTGGTAATCGTACTGATGACGATGATTTCTTACTTGTTCTAGATGATGATGGTGAAATTGCCATTCGTAATAATTTACATCGTGATACCCCTGCATCACAATTAAGCCTTAATCATATTACCCCTCAATTTTTAAAAGATGATTTTGAGGTAGAAACAACTTCGCAGTGGCAAGTAGATGCAGCAGACCTATATCGCCAAGGCAAAGGTTTTTATTTTGATTTTGATCATACGGGCACCAACATTGTGACCAGAGAACAAAACCTTACTTACGCGCTGAACTTGCATAAACCTGTTGATAGAACTCAAGATATCATCAAAGCGCAACTTTCGATTCTCACATAAAAAAAGAAATTATCTTGCATGACAATGGGGCCTGTTTGGCCCCATTGCTATTTATGCCATATAAAGATATCAATGCATCAAAGCACTTCGAAATAGGAAACGTCCATGGTCGACATACTGCCTGCTGCAGAAATTTATCTTATCACGCCAGAAGAAATAGAGCTGGATCAATTCGCATCCTCTTTAAAAGGCGTCATGAATGAGGTACCAGTTTCCTGTTTACAAATTCGCCTCCCACATGCCGACAAAAACATTCTTAAGGCTGCAATTGAGAAACTCGCACCCATTGCATGGGAACATGAGGCAGCTGTGTTGCTATGTGATCAGCCAGACTTAGCAGTCGAAATGGATCTAGACGGCGTGCATTTGGAAACCAGTGTCGACGCCAAACATGTAAAAGCTATTCGAAAGATTGTTGGGAATGACCGATCTATTGGTGTTTCTTGCTTAAACTCGACGCATACAGCAATGCTCGCAGGCGAAGCAGGTGCTGATTATGTGAGTTTTGGTCCACTCTTTCCATCACCAACCAAAGGTATGCCCGCAGAAGAAGGTGTAGATGAATGTTTACGCGCTTGGGCCTTGGCAATGGAAGTGCCTTGCGTTGCTATAGGTGGGATCACTACAGATAATGTAAATATTGCCTTAGCAACTGGTGCTGAATTCATCGCCCCGTTATCCGGTATATGGCAACATCCTGAAGGTCCGGTTGCTGCCGCCAAAATATTTTACGAAGCAACACAGACTTACCAAAATTCTTAACAAACTGACGCCATGCAGAAGGTGCAATGCTGTATTGCGCAAATGCCTTTCAGGAAAAGACTTGTCTAGGCCAGCTTTTTACCCTATAGAAAACGCCGATTTTGTTCTTTGAAAATTTGGCACTCCAACTGATTGGTGAGACTCATGAAGATTGATGGCAACGCTATTCGTCCAGGTAACGTTATTGAACATAAAGGTGGCTTGTGGCGCGCAGTTAAAACACAACATGTAAAGCCTGGAAAAGGCGGCGCATTTTTGCAGGTAGAATTGAAAGAAATTCGCAACGGCACAAAATTGAATGAGCGTTTCCGCTCCTCAGAAACAGTTGAAAGAGTGCGTTTGGAACAAAAAGAATTCCAATTCCTTTTCGCTGATGGTTCCGACTTCACATTTATGGACCAAGAAACCTTCGATCAAATCACATTGAACGAAGACATGATTGGTGAAGATCAAGCAAAATTCCTACAAGACGGTATGGTTGTTGTAATTGAGTCTTTTGAAGAAAGCCCAATCGGTGTGGAATTACCGCAACATGTAACTGTTGAGGTATTAGAAGCAGATGCGGTTGTGAAAGGTCAAACAGCATCCTCTTCCTATAAACCTGCTGTTGTTGAGGGTGGTGTACGTGTGATGGTACCGCCTTATGTGGAAACAGGTATCCGCATTGTAGTAAACACAGATGATGCAACTTTCGTAGAACGCGCGAAAGACTAGCCCCAACTATAAATATGGAAGGCAAACACAATGTTTGTACGATCCCCAAATATAAACGTAATGATCAAAGCAGCTGAAAAGGCTGGCCGCGGTCTTGTACGTGACTTCGGCGAGGTAGAACAACTACAGGTTTCAAAAAAAGGGCCTGCAGATTTCGTATCTACAGCTGACAAACGTGCGGAAGAAACAATCCGCCGCGAACTTGAAAAAGCACGCCCTGAATATGGCTTCCTATTGGAGGAAGCAGGTGTGGTTAAAGGTTCTGATGAAGATTACCGCTGGATCGTTGATCCTCTCGACGGTACAACAAACTTTCTTCATGGCATTCCGCATTTTGCCATTTCTATTGCCTTGGAAGAAAAGGGAGAAATTGTTGCTGGCGTAATTTATGATCCTGTGAAAGACGAAATGTTCTGGGCAGAAAAAGGCAAAGGCGCCTTTGTAAATGATCGTCGCCTACGTGTATCAGCACGGACACGCCTATCTGAAAGTATTTTCGCAACAGGTATTCCTTTCATGGGACGCGATACCGAAGATGATGGTCATGGTTTATTCTTGCGTCGCCTAGAAAAAATTATGGAAAAAACAGCAGGCGTTCGTCGTTTTGGTGCGGCATCCCTTGACCTCGCCTATGTAGCTGCGGGTCGTTACGACGGTTTCTGGGAACGTGGATTAGCCCCATGGGATGTTGCTGCAGGTGTGTTACTCGTAAAAGAAGCTGGTGGTTTTGCAACAGATGCACAGGGTCGTGCATTTAGCTTCAAACGTGCTGACGTGGTTACAGCAAATGAAAAGATTCACAAAAGCTTGTTAGATGTATTAAGAAGCGCCAAATAAGCTTCTTAATTCATCAAAAACGAATCAAAAAGCCTCGTATTGAAAATTATTTTTTTCGATCGAGGCTTTTTTGTTACTTTCAAAAATATAAATAATTTATAAATTACAAAAACTTAACTTGCAAAACACGGCTTTTTCACGCTAGCTATTGTCGGCGAAAGAAGCCTAGTCTATGATATTTTCAAATGGGGCAGGCCCTTGTTTCGGGCCTATGAAATAATTATGCGAGTTGGGAATGACTAAAACAGTAAAAACGCATTTTGCTACCGCTGCTTCTGTAACAGCGTTGACTATTGGTCTATTCGCCACAGTGTTATCTACATCTGAGGCAAATGCACAAAATTCCTATTATTGGGGAAATACGCAACTTGATAACGCAGTTAGTGTGAATTTAAATGTGCTAGATAACCTAGGTGATCAACAAACTTTACCAGGTCTACTCAATCCGCGAGCCAGTGCAACCACTCCAGTTTTAACAAATGAACTACCACGTATTGTAAATACAAATCCAATTGCGCGTTCCACGACGACAGCCAATGGAATGCCTGTATCTGGTTTAACAACAAATGTGGCACCTCAAGCAGCACCGCGCGCGGTAAAACCAGTAACATCCAAGATTGTTGCAAGTCCTACTCCAAAAGCAGCTGCTGTCTCAACAATGCCATCTAGCACCCTTGTAGCTGCGGCTCCCAAAACGGAAGTAGCTCCTACAAAGTCAGTTCCAAAAACAGCTGAACCAAAAGTTGTAGCAACCGCCCCAGAACCTGTTGCCAAAACAGCTAAGCCTGCTCCTGCGCCGACGCCAACTCCTGTGGCCCCGAAAGTTGAAGCTCCGAAGGCAGCTGAAGCTCCGAAGGTAGTTGAAGCTCCTAAGGTTGTTGAGGCACCTAAAGAGGTACCTAAACAAGTTTCAATTACACCTGCGCCCGCACCGGCGCCGGCACCCGTACCGGAAGCTCCTAAAGTTGAAGAGCCTGTAGAACCTAAACAGACTGCTGCGCTTACAAAACTTGAAGATAGAGATGTTATCCAAAAGAACGATGGTATTGTAACTGTTGTTTTCGATCCAGTTGAAACTGATTTACCAAAAGCTGCAGAAGGTGAATTGGATAATATCGTAGTTCAGATGAAAGCAGATGAGAATTTAAAACTGTTTCTTGAGGGATATGCGTATATTCCTGACGCGTCACCGAACCAGTCCCGTCGCATGTCTTTGTTCCGTGCGATTTCAGTTCGTAATTACCTTGTGAAACAAGAAATTCCTAGTCGTCGCATCAAAGTTCGCGCATTTGGTGACAAATCTGATGGTGGCAATACAGATCGCGTTGATGTCTTTTTTGAGTAAGACTAAATGGACCAAAAATGCTTTAAAGCCTGCGACTCCTTGAGTTTGCAGGCTTTATTCTTATAGGTATGAATTTTTTCACTGACAGGATTCATAGAATCAGCGTAATGGAATAAACATGTTTCTGCCCTATTCATGCCCTGATTGGCTTTGAAACTTGGTGCATGACAAAACAGACACTGACAAATTCACAGCAATATGGCCGTCCCTTTGGTACATTGGACCTTTTCCGTGGGAGATTTACATTGAAACAGCCAACCCGTTACCTGATGATCATGATGATATTTACCCTGACCATCATTGCCGGCGTCGTCTTAATTCACCAACCTCTCATGCAGGCGTTCAACGCCAATATATTCTTAAATGGAATTATCCTGGCAGTCTTGGTGATTGGTATCGGGCATGCGTTTAGGACTGTTGCCATGTTGGGGCGTGAAGTCACTTGGATTGAAGATTTCAAACGCGCATCTCAAGGCGGCGTAACACCAACTGGAAAACCACCTCGTCTTATGGCCCCTGCTGCAACTATGCTTGGTGATCGTAATGAAAGATCGGCTCAGCTGAATCTTTCCACCACAGCGATGCAAACATTACTGGATGGTGTTGGCACGCGCCTTGATGAAACCCGTGAAACAGGTCGTTATATGGTTGGCCTTCTTGTTTTCCTTGGTTTGTTAGGGACATTCTGGGGCTTGATGGGCACCGTTTCCAGTGTTGGCGATGTTGTGGCAAATTTAGAAATCAGTGGCGCAGGTGGTGAGATATCGGATGCGCTAGCGGCCTTAAAAGAAGGGTTGCAAGCACCATTGTCCGGAATGGGCACAGCCTTTAGTTCTTCTCTATTTGGCTTGGCGGGCTCTCTAGTCCTTGGCTTCTTATCCCTGCAAGCTTCACAAGCGCAAAACCGTTTCTACAATGACTTTGAAGAGTGGTTGTCAGGCCTAACACGATTAAGCGGTAGCGGCCCAATTGCTGATGGCGAACAATCTGTTTCCGCCTATACGAATGCATTGCTGGAAAAAACGGCTGATAGTGTAGAATCTCTGCAACGTCTTATTTCCCGTAGTGAAGAAGGCCGTTTGCAGGCTGAGCGCAATATGAATACCTTAAATGATCGCTTGGAAGATCTGGTAGATGTGATGAAATCTGGTCAGAGTAGCGGCGGTGGCATGGATGCATCCGCAGTGAATACCTTACGCAATATTGAACATCATCTATCGCGCATGTCGACGGATGCCCCCAAGGGACGCGAAGATGCAGTTCAAGAAATTCGTAGTGAGATCCGCTTACTTGCGCGTACAATCGCGGCACTTGGCGAAACTTCATCTAACTAAGATTTAGGTATATCGTAAGGCGGATAGATCATGGCTCTTGCAAGACGAAATCGCAATAATATGGATATCTGGCCAGGCTTTGTAGATGCCTTGGCAACCTTGTTGATGGTGATTATCTTCTTATTGCTTATCTTTGTGATTTCACAAGTATTCCTCAATGACGCATTGGTGGGTCGTGACAAGGCCTTGGACAAATTAAATCTGCAAGTCTCAGAACTCGCAGATATGTTAAAACTTGAACGGGCCAGTAGTGCAGATTTACGCAATCAGGTTTCTGATCTTTCTTCTGAGTTACGCGCCTCTCTTGCCAAGCGAGCAGATCTGGAAGCTCAACTAAAGTCTTTGAGCGGTGAAAATGAAGGTCTCAAGAAAGAATTAGAAGCAAGTGAAGGCGCTTTGGCCGTTGTAAGCGCAGATTTAGAAGATGCCTATAAAACCATCGAAGCAAATAAAGAAACGATTGAGGCTCAGCTAGGTCAACTCGCTCTTTTAGAAAATCAAATTGAAGCGTTAAAAGCCTTAAAAGAAGAACTTGAATCTGAAGCGGCCTCTAAATTGGCACAAGCAGATGAAGAAGTTGTTGCTGCACGCGCGGAAGCGGCCCTTCTTAACCAGCAACTAAAAGCACTAGCTGCACAAATTGAGGAACTCAACAACATCTTGGCGGCATCCGAATTAAAAGATGCGGAACAGCAAGCCCAAATTGAAGCGTTAGGTAAACGACTAAACAAGGCCCTTGCGAGCAAAGTACAAGAATTAAGCAAATATCGTAGCGAATTCTTTGGTCGACTACGTGAAATTTTAGGGAACCGTCGTGGCGTCCAAATTGTGAATGATCGCTTCGTTTTCCAATCTGAAGTTTTATTCACTTCCGGCTCTGCCGATCTGGGTCCTGCAGGTGAAGAACAACTATCCCGTTTAGCAACCACTTTACTTGATATTTCCCGTGATATTCCGGAAAAACTAAATTGGGTTTTACAGGTTGAAGGTCATACCGATGCCCAACCCATCAGCACAGCGCAATTCCCATCCAACTGGGAATTATCCGCAGCACGTGCGATTTCTGTGGTGAAATTCCTACGCAGTCAGGGCCTTCCAGCGAAGCATTTATCTGCTGTCGGGTATGGGGAATTCCAACCTCTTGATCCACGTGATGATGAAATCGCTTATCGTCGCAATCGTCGTATTGAATTAAAACTGACCCAGCGCTAGGAAAAGCCAAATAAAAGCTTGCATCTAGCCCATTAATCCAGTACATACGCGCGATCATTCATGAGAATGAAGTTATTTTAACCAAATACATCGCAGCCCACATTATGGCGCGATGGTTTGTAGGAGCCGAACAATGAAACAAGAAATCCACCCGGATTACCACTGGATCACTGTCGAAATGACAGATGGTACAACATACAAAACACGTTCCACATGGGGCAAAGAAGGCGACACAATGCGCCTAGAGATCGACCCAAAAGCTCACCCAGCGTGGACAGGCGGTCAGCAACGTATTCTTGAAGGTGGTCAAATGGCTCGCTTCAACAAACGTTTCTCTGGTTTCGGCCTATAAGAAACAGACTCCTTACATTTGTAAGTCAGAGTTTTGGAAAACCCGGATCATTTGGTCCGGGTTTTTCTTTTATCACAAATTTGAAAAATAAATCTTGAAAGCAAAAAATCCACGCCCATATCAATATGGTAACAATTGAAAAGGATGCCTAATGCTGGGTCCTTGAAGGTTACAGTAAATCGTTTCGTCGACCATAATACCCAATAGGATCAAATGGATCGGGTGGTGGCGTAACACTGACATTAATCGCTCATTGATAAGAGGATTTATATTATGCGAGATTTAGACTTTTCCCCATTATTCCGTAACGCAATCGGTTTTGACCGTATGGCACGCCTGATGGATAACATCGCCTCAGAAGGTGCAGGGAACAGTTACCCCCCATACAATATCGAACAGTTAGATGAAAATGGCTATCAGATTTCCATGGCTGTTGCAGGCTTTTCCGATAACGAGCTCGACATCGAAGTTCTGGAAAACCAACTCAAAGTGACAGGCAAAAAAGATCTGGATCAAGACTCAGAAGACCAGCGTAACTTTTTACATCGTGGCATCGCCCAACGCGCCTTTGAACGTCGCTTCTCATTAGCGGACTATATCAAAGTAACCGGTGCCAAACTGGAACATGGCCTGCTACATATCAAACTGGTTCGTGATATCCCCGAAGCCAAAAAGCCTAAGGCTGTCCAGATTGAAACATCTGCACCGAAATCTTTAGAAGCTTAAATAACTCTATATCGGACGCTATAGGTAAGTCCCCTCCCTCTTCCCCTATACTTGCCTATAGCAAAGGAATGCGCGTGGTCATTTGATCACGCGTTTTCTTTTGAAACCTGTATTCACAACTGCTTACCATACGCATGCGTATGTTTTTTATTCTTTACCTATTGCATGGAAACTTTTTTTCCCTATAGTACTGTCCAGAAACGCGGATTTCCGGCATTTATCAACTGGCCTATTGGTTTGCATAACACTGGCCCTTGAGAGTTGGAAGACGCAGATATAAACCGAATAACGGTAAAATTCTGCAATTTTGCAGGCGAACAATAAAAGTTGGTAGGAGTGCTTTCATGGCTGAAGAATTATTCCACTGGATCAATGGCGAACGCGTAAAAGGCAAAAGCGGTCGTTTTGGCGATGTGTTTAACCCGGCAACAGGCGAAGTAACAGGTCAATGCCCGTATGCGTCCAAAGAAGAAGTTGACGCAGCAGTTGCAAATGCAAAAGAAGCTTTTGAGATCTGGTCTGAGACACCAAGCGTGAAACGCGCACAAGTGATGTTCAAATTCCGCGAAATCATGCTACGCGAATGGGATAACCTCGCAGAAGCAATGGGTAAAGAACATGGTAAAACCCTACCAGACGCTAAAGGTGAATTGGCACGTGGCCTAGAGGTTGTTGAATTCGCAACAGGTATTCCACATCTTCTAAAAGGTGAGAATAGCCAAAATGTTGGCGGTGGTATCGATATCACTTCTATCCGTATGCCGGTTGGTGTTGTTGGTGGCATTACCCCATTTAACTTCCCGGTTATGATCCCATTATGGATGGGTGTTATGGCTGTTGCATGTGGCAATACCTATGTAAACAAACCATCAGAACGCGATCCATCTTCCTCCCTTATGCTTGCTGAAATGTGGAAAGAAGCTGGTCTTCCAGATGGCGTTTGGAACGTCATTAACGGTGACAAAGTTGTTGTAGATAGCTTGTTGCACCACCCAGATGTAGAAGCAATTTCCTTCGTGGGCTCCACAGGTGTTGGTGAATATGTTTACCAAGAAGGTTGTAAACATAACAAACGCGTTCAATCCTTCTGCGGCGCGAAAAACCACATGGTTATTATGCCAGATGCAGACATGGACAACGCAGCTGATGCGCTTGTTTCTGCTGGTTTCGGTTCTGCTGGCGAACGTTGCATGGCGATTTCCGTTGCCGTTCCAGTTGGCAAAGGTACACAAGAAGCGTTGATCGAACGTTTGGTACCGCGCATTGAAAAACTAAGCATTGGCGCATATGATGATCCAAATGCAGATGTAAACCCAGTGATTACAATGCAAGCTAAAGAGCGTATCGAAGGCTTGATCACATCTGGTGTTGAAGAAGGTGCTGACCTACTTGTTGATGGTCGTGGCGCACGTTTACAAGGCTATGAAAACGGTTACTTCGTTGGCGCATCCTTGTTCAACAATGTTACAGAAAACATGAACATCTATAAGACAGAGATCTTTGGCCCAGTATTATCTGTGACAACACCACAAACATATGAAGATGCGGTTCGCATGGTGAATGAGCATGAATATGGTAACGGTGTGGCAATCTTTACACGTGATGGTGAATCTGCACGTCACTTCCAACGTAATGTTGATGTTGGTATGGTTGGTGTAAACGTGCCGATCCCTGTGCCATTGAGCTTCCACACATTCGGTGGTTCCAAACGTTCTAAATTCGGTGATACACAAATGTATGGTCCAGAATCCATCAACTTCTTCACCAAGTTGCGTACAGTTAGCTCCCGTTGGCCAACAGGCGGCATCAAAGATGGTGTTCAACTGGCATTCCCATCTAACTAAGTTAGAAACGGAAGCAGAAAAGATTAAGGGCAGCGAATTCGCTGCCCTTTTTTCTTATAAGCCTGTTGTATGCGTTTTAGTTCAATGATTCCGAAGCTTCTTTCACCTTCAACACCGCACTGCTGACGAAATCAGTAGAAATCGCAATCTCTGTCATGCTGTTATTGATAGTATTCACACCATCAGCTGCCACATGCATATTCGACGACATATTTTGTGTAACTGCAGTTTGTTCCTCAATCGCAGCAGCAATTGCAGTTGAGATATCATTCACTTGTTCAATTGTGCTTGAAATTGACCCAATTGCCGCAACAGAATCCCTGGTAGATTCTTGTACCGCAGAAATCTGAGTTCCAATTTCATTGGTCGCATTTGCAGTTTGACTGGCGAGGCTTTTCACCTCATTTGCCACAACAGCAAATCCTTTACCTGCATCTCCCGCACGGGCAGCTTCGATCGTCGCATTTAAAGCTAATAAATTGGTTTGTTCTGCGATGTCATTAATTAATGCAACAACTTCACCAATTTTCTGAGACGCTTCTGCCAAACCGGAGATCACATTATTTGTATCTTCTGCTTGTGCCACAGCAGATGCAGAAATCTCACGTGCGTGGGATACTTGCGCGCTAATTTCCCCAATTGATGCAGCAAGTTCTTCTGCACCTGTCGCAACAGCCTGTACATTCTCAGATGCAGATTCAGATGAAATTGTTGCAGCCTCTGTCTGGTTCATGACTTTATTCACGGATTCAGTGATCTGAGAAAGATCAATATCGATTTGATGCTGTAAATCCTGACGTCGCATGCGATCATTCATCTGATCTGTAATATCCACAGCATATTTTACCACCTTGAACGGACGACCATTCATATCAAAAATTGGATTGTAGGACGCCTGTATCCAGATTTCCTCACCATTTTTTGCGATACGCTTATATTCACCTGCCTGATATTCACCACGTGCTAACTTCGCCCAGAACTCTCTATATTGTGGTGTATTCTTTTCTTTGGGGTCCATAAAAATACTGTGATGTCTGCCTTGCACCTCAGATTGTTGATATCCAACAGCCCCTAAGAAGTTCGAATTAGCTTCAATAATAGTGCCATCCAGTTCAAAGGAAATGACGGCGTTGGATTTTCCAATCGCCTCAACCTGCCCTTGATAGTCAGCATTTTGCAATTTTTGCGCGGTGATATCCGTCGCAAATTTAATAACCCCATAAGGTCTTCCGTTTTTGCCTATCAGGGGATTATAAGATGCCTGTATCCAGACTTCACGTCCGCCTTTGGCAAGGCGGCAATATTCGGCTTGTTGAAATTTACCCGTTTTAAAGCCAGCCCAGAAATCTTTATAATCCTGACTATTCTTATAATCAGGCTCCACAAACATACTATGATGTTTACCTTTGATCTCTGATAGACTGTATCCCATTGCATTCAGAAAATTCTGATTTGCATCCATAATTGTCCCTTGCAGGTCGAATTCAATCACTGCTTGAGATTTGTTAATTGCGTCAATCTTATCGGCTAACTTGCTATTTTGAAGAAACATTTGATCCCCTTCCCAATAGGGTCACGATCCACAGATCATGCCCTTGAGATAATCCATTATTTTATAGAGGGGACATAGCAAATTTAGAATCATTTTACGAATCTAAAATGAGCACTAGTACATTATTTTATGATTATATTTCAATAACTTCTAATATAATTAATATATTAATTAGCGCAAATTATACGCTTTTATTTTAAGCCCTTCATGCGATCAGGATAGTCGGTAAAGATCCCATCGACACCCCAGCTTATAAGCTCTGCGGCGCGATCTTTATCATTCACTGTATAACAACGTACCGGTGAGCCAGAATCGATAAAGGCCTTACATTGTGTTTCTGTGAGCTTATCCGAATCCACATGAATGGCATCAGCCTTCAAGCTCTCAACCTCATCCTGCCAATTGGATGGAATATCCTCCCAAAGGATCGCATGTTCCACACGTGGTAAAACCTCATGTGAGGCTGCAAGTGCATCACGGTCAAAGCTTGAAATAATCGGGGATGGTAATTGGCTAGGCCAGTTATCACGCACATATTCTGCAATTTTACGGCCTGTTTCTTGTTCAAAACCTTTGTCAGGTTTCAATTCAAGATTTACGCCCATATTCAAGACAGTCAAAAGGCTTAAGAATTCAGATACCGTTGGTACGGTTTCACCAATAAATTCGTCACTAAACCAGCGCCCTACATCCAAAGCCTTAATCATATATAAGGGGGTTTCAGAACAAGTACGTTCTGCATTCGCTGTGCGACTGAAATCGTCATCATGGGATAAAACGATCACACCATCGGCAGTCAGTTTCAGATCAACCTCAACCCATTTGCACCCCAATTCAGCCGCTTTTGCGATTGCTGACAAAGTATTTTCTGGTGCATGACCTGATGCACCACGATGACCGAAAATTTTTGATGAAAGCGCCATAATTCTAATTCCCTTAACTCATCAAACCCGGAATACGGAATGCCAAGCTGCCGATATAAACAAAATAAGCAACTAGCAAAAAGGCTGCATCCCAACGACAGATTTTATAATCTTTTAACAATAAAGGCCCCAATGCCAGACAAGCTGCCATCATTACCCAAACATCGATATGTGCAATATCATCTGCAATTTCCAACGGTGTAATCATCGCAGTGATACCAAGAATGGATAGCACGTTAAATAGACATGAACCTACCACGTTACCAATGGCAACATCTGTATGGCGACGCATTGCAGCAACTGCAGTTGCAGCAAGTTCAGGTAAAGAGGTACCTAACGCAACAATGGTCAAACCAATTACAGATTCAGGAATACCAAAGGAAGTTGCGATATTTACAGCCCCGATCACAAGGATATTTGCACCACCGACAAGACCGATCAGGCCTAAAAGAATAAAGGCTGAAATAACGAACCAGTTTTCTGGTACGTTTTGCATCTCTTCTGTTTCTTTTTCATGAAGCTCAGCAGTATTGTCCTGTTTCTTATCTTGGTAATAAGACCAAACAAGATACGCAACCAATGCACTTAACATCATTGCGCCTTGCCAGAACACGATCCAACCTGTCATCGCCAAGCCAGTCAGCAATGCCATAGCTAAGACCATCGCGGTACCATCTCTGCGTAGCGCTTTTGGCTCACATACAAGCGGGCAAATCAAACCGCCCACACCAAGGATCAAAAGAATATTAGAGATATTACTTCCAACAACATTGGCAATCGCCAAATCAGGTTGCCCATGAAGTGCTGCTTTTACAGTTACAAGCAATTCAGGCGCAGAGGTACCAAATCCAATAACGGTCAAACCAATAATCGCAGGACTTACGCCAAGTTTTTTAGCCAAAGCAATGGCGCCGCGTAAGCTGATTTCACCGCCAACAAACAACAAAACCAAACCTGCAATAATATAAATAAAATCCATAGACCCAGATACCACTAATATAACGTGTCGATATAATTTTTATACCGTCTTCAATAAACAGACAGACAGGTCTAGACAACCCATCTTTTGCAGAAAGATGTTAAACTTTTCCTGTCGATTTGCGGGAAAACTGCTTTCATGACCTGAATATGAGGTGTTCAACTTAATTTACAAGTCCTTGCCAGCGCGCCAAATGTTTTTCTACGTTCAACTTCTCGTAACTATTCGTTCCCTATAATCAGTTCACATGGTCGGAATTCATTTATTTTTGAAAATATACTCCGGAAAAAAACTGGAAAATTCTCGTAACACCAAGTATATGTCGCCCAAAGATCATAAATGGGTATAATGATTTGTTACTTTATGACCTTGTCGACAAATATATTCGACCCAAAGACAATAACGTGAAGACAGGCAAAGAAATGGCATTTCCTGCCCTTTATAAAGAAATCCCGTATCAAGATCCTTCATTGGTTTTTCCAATCCTAGAACAGGAAAACCATCCTCTATTCCTAGATAGCGCGATGGCGGACCCGCGTTTGGGGGCTGTTTCTTATATTGCAATTGATCCATTTATTATCTTTGAAGCAAAAGAAGGTCATTGCCAGCAAAATGGTAAAGAAATTGATGTTCATCCCATTGATCATCTGACAGATCTTTTAAACCATTACCATTTGGAACGCCTTGAAGACGAAAATGTTCCTCTTTTCCAAGGCGGTGCGGCAGGATTATTTAGTTATGATTTGGGATGGTATCTGGAAAAACTACCTACTCACCAAGGCAATGATGCAAATATCCCTGAATTGGCAATTGGCCTATATGACCTGGTGTTAGCGTTTGACCATAACCAACAGCGTAGTTGGATTATTTCCACAGGACAAAGCTCTAATCATGCTGAACCAGATGTGAATCTGGCTGAAAAACGTTTGTCTTACTTGCAAGATTTATTGTCACAGGCAGATAATCTCGATTGGCCGGATCAAATCATTCCACCTCTGACTTGGCGAACAGACCTCAGCCGCCAAGATTACGAAGATCAAGTTCAAAAAGTGATCGACTACATCTATGCGGGTGATATTTTTCAGGCGAATTTATCTCAGCAATTTCGTGCGACTTTACCTGAAGGCTTTAATCCGTTGGCCTTCTATAAAGCATTGCGTAAAGTCAACGCGGCCACTTTTGCAGGCTATTTAAAAACCAACGATATGGTGATTGCATCCTCGTCACCAGAACGTTTCATCAAAGTGCAAGATGGGCAAGCAGAAACACGACCAATCAAAGGTACTCGCCCGCGTTTTGATGATCCAGAACAAGACCGTGCATCTGCAGCAGATTTACTAGCCGCAGAAAAAGATCGCTCTGAAAATGTCATGATCGTAGATCTGCTACGTAATGACTTATCAAAAAATTGTGCCCCACATACTGTTACAGTCCCTGAACTTTGCGCGCTTGAAAGCTATGCCTCAGTCCATCATTTGGTATCGAGTGTAACAGGTCGATTAAAGTCTGATCGCAACAGTCTTGACTTACTCTCAGAAGCCTTCCCTGGTGGTTCCATCACAGGTGCACCCAAGTTACGTTCCATGGAAATAATCGCTGAACTGGAACCTTGGCGTCGCGGAGCTTATTGCGGCTCTCTTGGTTTCATCAGTTTTGCTGGTGATATGGACACATCTATCCTAATTCGTACAGTCACGCTCAAAGATGGTGTTGCCCGCTTTAATGTCGGTGGTGGTATTGTTGCTGATTCTATCCCGGCCAGTGAATATGAAGAAACCCTTGTTAAGGCGCGTGGGATTTTTGATACATTTGATTCAATGAGCTCCGGACAGTCCGTTATCTTATCGGGTATTGGTGAAGAGAAAACATCAAAGGTGGCATCATGATTCTTGTCATCGATAACTATGATTCCTTTGTTTACAATCTAGCACGCTATTTTGAGGAATTGGGACGCGACGTCAAAGTTGTTCGTAACGACGCACTTCGCCTTGAAGAAATCGGAATTTTAAACCCGGAAGCAATTGTTATTTCGCCTGGCCCTTGCACACCAAACGAGGCTGGTTTGTCTCTTGAAATTATAAAAACCTTTGCACCAAGCATCCCTATATTAGGCGTATGTCTTGGCCATCAAGCTATCGGTCAGGTTTTTGGCGGCAACACAGTTCGTGCATCCCAGCCAATGCATGGAAAAACCAGTGATATTGAACATGATGGAAATGGCCTCTTCACGCACCTACCATCACCGTTAACGGTAACCCGCTATCATTCTCTGGTTATTGATCCGGAACTATCTGCCTCTTCTCCGTTGCGTATTCAATCTCAAACAGCAAATGGCGATATTATGGCTGTTTACCATCAAGAATATCCCGTGTATGGCGTTCAGTTCCATCCAGAAGCCGCCCTAACGCAAGGGGGCCATAAATTGATAGAAAACTTCCTGCAAATCACTGACCATTTTTGGCAGGAAAAAGCCGCATGACATTTTGGATTAATGGTGAACTTAAAAAAGATTCCTCTGCGATTGCTATTAATGATCGCGGTTTTCTACTAGGAGACGGACTGTTTGAAACCTTCTATGTGGATAATGGCTATGCTTGCGAAGTTGATGAACATCTAGACCGACTAAATCAGAGTCTGAATATTCTAGACATATCTTGCCCCTACTCCAAAGCAGAGCTTAAGCACGCAATTCAATCTTGCCTTAGCGCAAATGAAATAAATTTTGGTTCTTTACGCTTGACGGTTTCCAGAGGAACCGGACCACGTGGATTACTGCCACCAAACGATTGCCATAGCACAACGCTTATTACTTGCGCTAAAGGGCATATAAAACGAAATGAATTTCCAGCGATTAATCTGACAATTTCCAAGATCAGGAGAAATGAAACCTCTCCAACTAGTCGTTTAAAGACAATTGGTGGTTATCTGGATAATATTTTAGCGCTTAAAGAAGCTAAAGACGCTGGCTTTGATGATGCCATCTTGCTAAATACCAAAGATAAAATTGCTTGCACAACCAGTGCGAATATCTTTCTTAAAATCGATGATGCTTGGCATACACCGCCAAAAGAAGATGGCATTCTACCTGGGATTTATCGCGATATAACTATTCATAAACTCAAAGTTGAGAAACAAGTTATTCTTGAGCATTGTCTTTCCCTATCTGATTTGGATATCGCTGATAAGATATTGATTTCAAACTCACTTATTGGATTAAGAGAAGTTTCAAGTGTGAATATTAATAAAATCTAATTTTACTGTGCAATTGTACAATTAGTATTATTATTACAATTTTAAATAATTTTTTGACATTTACTTAGAATTGATCTAACGTTTCATTATTAATCTACCAGTGTCTACCCCATGGGCCCATAACCCACCCTTACCCAACACCCGGGCCCTGACACTCAATAAAAAAGACCCCTGTTCGCCTGAGCCGTCTATAATTTAGACGGCTCATTTGTTTTTCAATATATATAATGCGACTTATCTTAGGTTGAATTTTTATCATCTATAAATAGAAAATATTTTCATGGAGCAGAAAAACAGGAAAAAACAAGCAAAAAAAGTTTCATTTTTGTTAATTTTTTGCTTTGCCAAATTCACATATAGGGGTAACTTTCTTTCAGCGCAGGTAAGCGAGTTGAACAGGGGACACGGTTCAGAGTCGGAAATAATCCAGACCAACTGTGTATCAACAAGCAAAAATGCGAGAGAGGTCGTCCTAATAGAGACGGCCTCTTTTCATATCTACGTCATTTTGCAGCGATATTTTATATGCCATTGTATAAATGAAAATCATATCAATTTATATGGGGAGGCCATCATGCCATTCAATACTTTTGCATCAGATATTTCCTTAACCTTGCATGGCGAAGCAAATGAGAACCCAACCATCCTATTCCTACATGGAGCTGGTATGGATCATTCCGTCTGGTCGGAACAAATTCTTCCTCTTAAAGACGCTGGTTTTCAAATTGCTGAACTGGACCTCCCCGAACATGGTAAAAGCAAGGGAGAGGCCGCAACCAGCATTACAGATATGGCTAAAGACGTAATTGATATCATCGATGCTTCTGGATTAAATGACGTATTATTAACTGGCCATTCCATGGGTGCTTTAATCTCGTTGGCTGTTGGCGCATCTGGAAATAAAAACATTTCTTCTATATGTCTGTGTGGCATTTCCAGTCGCATGCCTGTTCATCCGGATTTATTAGGTTTGGCGGAAGCAAATGATATTGCTGCTGCAAAAATGATTGCGAAATGGAGTTACGGTAGCGCCTTATCTGATGACATAAAACAAGATCGAATTGAGACATCCATCGCGTTGGTTGATGGTTGTGCTGATGGCGTACTTGGAAAAGATATGAATGCTTGTAATGACTTTTCAGAGGCGCAAGAACTAGCGGAGAAAATTGATATCCCGGTCCTTCTACTCCTCGGAGAAGAAGATAAAATGACCCCTGTTAAGGGTGGCGAAAAACTGGAAGCAATGCTTTCCGAAAGTCATAAAGTAATCTTACCTATGGCTGGACATATGATGATGCAAGAAGATGCAGAAGGCTTTAACAAAGCTCTTATGGATTTTGCAGGCATAGAGTAATTAAGGCACCTCTTTTATGTCAGAAAATAGAGAGCTCACACGTCAAGATTTCAAGCATTTTTTATCCATCCCCACACGATGGATGGATAACGATGTTTATGGGCATGTGAACAATGTCACTTATTACAGCTATTTCGATACCGTTGTGAATGAACATTTGATGAGGCATGCAGGGCTTGCTCCCAAGACGAGTAAGGAAATTGGCTTAGTTGTAGAGACTAAATGTAAGTTTCTGGAAGAACTGTCCTTCCCGGAAACCATTGATGCAGGTTTACGAGTTAGCAAATTAGGAAATAGCAGCATCATTTACGAAATTGGCCTTTTTAAACAAGCGAAAGATAATCCATCAGCCATTGGTCATTTCGTACATGTATATGTTGATAATGAAGACAGACGCCCGGTTACGATTCCTCAGCGAGTACGGAAGGCTGTCGAACCTTTACTTGTTTAGGAAGTGATACTCTTCTTTTACTTCTTCTAATTCATTAGACAAATATCTAACAATAAGTATGATAGCGGCTTATTATCGAAAAAATCGATAAATCCAATTTTCACTAGGATTTACGTTCCGCAATGCCTTTACCAACGATCCGCCAGCTTCAATATCTACAAGCCGTGTCCGAAACACTAAATTTCAGTCTCGCTGCAGATCAATGCTTTGTGACGCAATCCACGCTTTCCTCTGGCATAAAAGAATTAGAAAACATGATTGGCGCACAAGTTGTAGAACGAACAAAACGTAAAGTCATGCTCACTGATATTGGCAAGGAAGTCTTACGTAAAGGCAATCAAATCATAGAATTGGCTCAGGAAATTGAATATGTTGCCAAAGAAAGAGATACACCTCTAAGCGGTCCTGTGCGCCTTGGTGTTATTCCAACCATTGCACCGTTTTTATTGCCCCAGTTATTGCCGGACCTACAAACGGAATATCCGCAGGCAAAATTTTCAATTCAGGAAGATCTTAGTGCCAATCTGATACAAAAACTGCAAACCGGAAGACTGGATATCCTACTTATAGCCCTGCCATATGAATCTGCCGGCACGAAAACTTTTGTTTTATGCGATGATAGCTTTGTTTTAGCGGAACCGATATCTGAAAAGAATATCGATACACCTTTATCAGTAAGTGATATTACAAGAGACGATCGTCCTCTTCTCTTGCTTGAAGATGGCCATTGCTTAAGAGATCATGCGCTATCAGCATGCCGTTTGGATGTTGCATCTGATGAATTTCGGGCATCTTCTTTACACACCTTAGTTGCCTTGGTCGCCCAAGGATCAGGTGTCACCTTATTACCGGAAATAGCGTTAAACCAAAATTCATCAGGTAACTTAACCAAGTTCTCTGGCTTACATTTGCGCCGATTTAAAGATCCACAACCGATCAGACATATTGGACTGTGTTGGCGCCAAAGCAGTAGTCGTGATTCTGATTTCACATTACTTGCAACATATATGAAAGAATGGATGAAAAAGCATCGGATGCAATAATTAAGCTGCTATATGCCTGTAAGTGATAGGTTTATAGCCATCTAATGCCTCTATCCGCTTTATCCAATCCTGTATAGCTGGATATCGATCTAATTCAAAACCGCCTTCTTCCGCAACATGCGTATAAGCAAATAACGCTATATCCGCGATACTGACATCATTTCCGACAAGCCATCCAGAAGGGCTATATTTAACGCCCATTTCGAGAATATCCAAAGCCTCATATCCTGCTTTTTCTTTTTCTGGAACGCGTTTTTTCTGTTCATCGGTCATTTCAATATAATGGCGCCAGAATCTTAAAACCGCGATATTGGGTTCATGAGAATATTGTTCAAAGAAAAGCCAACTCATGACTTGTGCCTGAGCAAAATCATCTTCTGGCATCAACGCCGTATTGCGTGCTAAATAAGTCAGAATGGCATTGGATTCAAAAAGGATTCGACCATCTTCAATCTGTATAGCAGGAATTTTTCCCACGGGATTGATCTTCAAAAACTCTTCTGATCGTGTTTCACCTTTTAAAATATTCTTTTCAATTAATCTATAATCGAGCCCAAGCAAATGCAGGGTTAATCTAACTTTATACCCGTTACCAGATTCCAGAAAATCATATAAAGTGAACATCAGAAAAGCTCTTTCTCGTTAAGTGAAAGAATTGAAACTTATCCCAATTCTTTCACATGCGATAGAGTGATTTTAAAGAGATGCTCTTAAATCCCAAAGTTCCGGAAAGAAACAATACTGCAGCGCTTTTTCAAGATAGTTAATCCCTGCGGTTCCCCCCGTACCTCTACGATGCCCAATAATACGAGAAACTGTTTTCAAATGACGAAAGCGCCATTGCTGAAAACTATCTTCCAGATCAACAAGCTTTTCTGCCAATTCATACAAATCCCAATATTCTTCAGTATTGTGATACACTTTGCTCCATGCAGCTTCTACAGAAGCATTTGCTTTATGACGTTCTGTCCAATCTCGTTTAAAAATAGCCGGATCAATATCGAAACCACGGCGGGATAACAACAGGATAGCTTGATCATACAAACTTGGGTCAGATAAAGCTTTTTCTAGCTTATCACGTAAATCATCACGATGTGCATGCGGTTTCAATAAAGCACGATTTTTATTACCCAGACGATATTCTATTTCGCGATATTGATAAGATTGAAACCCAGATGATTGCCCTAAACTATCTCGAAAACTTAGATAATCTGCTGGTGTCATAGTAGCAAGAATACTCCAGCTCTGGATCATTTGAGTTTGGATTTTCGAAACACGGGACAACATCTTAAAAGCCGGAGAGAGATTATCTTCAGCGATAAGTTTCTGTGCAGCAGCAACCTCATGAATGATTAACTTCATCCATAATTCAGTTGCTTGATGAATAATAATGAATAGAGGCTCATCATGTTCTGAACTTTGTGGATATTGTGCCGATAGGATCTTATCTAACCCTAAGTAATCCCCATAAGACATTTCACCATCAAAATTTTCATGGGCGCCTTCCGGCATTACCTGTTGATCATTAAAATCCTGACTCATCATATACCCCGTTTATAATCTGTTTAATTTTAAATTTCTCTTAAAATCGCGCGTACTGGCGCGGCATCCAAGTTAGCCAACTTTAACGGCAAAGCTATCAATTCATATTTACCCGCAGACACATCATCCAACACAATGCCTTCTAAAATAGATAGACCATGTTTTTTCACCATATGATGTGCATCCAAAGTTTTACTGTCTTGTGGGTCCAGAGATGCTGTATCAACACCAACTAGATGTACATCTTTTGAGGCTAACCATTCTATTGTTGCAGCTTCAATTGATATAAAATTTGAATCCCATGCGTGTTGTGGCGCATATTCATAGGTCTTAAATAAAACCTTCTGAATATTTTCTTCAAAAACATTTTTCACATTAGCAATAGAGATGGGGCGGGATAAACCAGTTAAATCGATAACCTGACAAACTCCTAAATAACGATTTAAATCCATTTCCCCCGCTTTTATTCCATGGGGATCATAATGAAAAGGCGCATCCACATGGGCCCCGGTATGAGTCGACATGGTATAACGAGATACATTTACGGGACAATTCTCATCCAATTCCCAGGTACGCGTTTCTTCATAAGCGGTATCCCCAGGCCAAACAGGTATGCCTGGCTGAAGAGAAGGACTTATATCCCAAATCTTTTTCATGATCTTGACCCCAATTAAATCAATATTTTACCCTACATAACACTCTACCATCAAAATCACAAAATTCATTTATTCTACATTATTTTTTTGTTTTAATTTTAATTCAACAAATATTACTTGTTTAATTTGTAAGAATACCTATTTTAGGCTAAAGAAATAAAAATGTTCCAATAATAGTTATTTTCTGGAACGCATCATAATAAATTGGAAACAAACTCACATGCTAACTCATTTGCGTGCGCTTGAAGCTGAAAGTATCCACATCATCCGTGAAGTGGTTGCTGAATTTGAAAATCCGGTGATGCTTTACTCCATTGGTAAAGACAGTGCCGTTATGTTGCATTTGGCTCGGAAAGCATTTTATCCGTCCAAGCTGCCATTCCCATTACTTCATGTGGATACCACATGGAAATTTAAAGATATGATCGAATTTCGTGATCGTACAGCCAAAGAATATGGTTTTGATTTGATCGTGCATAAGAATGAAGAAGGTATTAAAAATAATGTATCTCCATTCACTCATGGTGCACTTTATACAGACATTATGAAAACCGAAACCTTGAAACAAGCTTTGGATAAATATGGTTTCGATGCAGCTTTTGGTGGTGCCCGTCGAGATGAAGAAAAATCACGTGCAAAAGAACGTATTTTCTCTTTCCGTAACGAAGAACATCGTTGGGATCCAAAAGCGCAACGTCCTGAACTTTGGAATTTATATAATGCCCGTGTAAGTAAAGGTGAAAGCATCCGTGCCTTTCCGATCTCCAACTGGACTGAGCTCGACATCTGGCAATATATCTATCTAGAAAACATCGACATTGTTCCACTTTATTATGCTGCGGAACGCCCTGTGGTTGAACGTGATGGCAACCTGATCATGGTTGACGATGACCGCATGCCGTTAAATCCAGGTGAAACTCCAGAAATGAAATCTGTTCGCTTCCGTACCCTTGGTTGCTATCCGCTTACCGGAGCCGTGGAGTCTGGCGCAGATACTTTACCTGATATTATTCAAGAAATGTTGCTAACAAAAACTTCCGAAAGACAAGGGCGCGTGATCGATCATGATCAAGCTGGCTCAATGGAAAAGAAAAAACAGGAAGGATACTTCTAAGATGGCACATCAAGACGCACTTATCTCCGAAGATATTCTTGCCTATTTAAAAACGCAGGAAGAAAAAAGTCTTCTTCGTTTCATCACTTGCGGCAGTGTAGACGACGGCAAATCCACTTTGATTGGTCGTTTACTTTGGGATTCCAAACTCATTTTTGAAGACCAATTAGCGGCTCTTTCCAATGATTCCAAAAAAGTTGGAACGCAAGGTGGTAACATCGATTACGCTTTGCTATTGGATGGCCTGCAAGCAGAGCGCGAACAAGGTATTACTATCGACGTTGCCTATCGCTTTTTCTCGACAGATAAGCGTAAATTTATCGTCGCAGATACACCTGGGCATGAACAATATACCCGGAATATGGCAACTGGCGCCTCTACCGCTGATTTGGCAATTATTCTTGCGGATGCACGTAAGGGTGTTCTAACACAGACCCGTCGCCATAGCTTTATCGTTTCTCTTCAAGGCATCAAAAATGTTGTCTTGGCAGTGAACAAAATGGATTTGGTTGATTACGCCGAAGATCGATTTGAAGAAATCAAAGCCGAATATGCCGAATTCGCAGAAAAACTTGGTCTGGAAAATATTACCTATGTGCCAATTTCTGCATTGGAAGGTGATAATATCATCGAAAAATCTTCGAATATGGATTGGTATCAAGGCCCTACCTTGATGAATCATTTGGAGACAGTGGATAATACATCTTACTTGCATGAATCTCCATTCCGTATGCATGTACAATGGGTAAACCGTCCAAATCTTGATTTCCGCGGATTTAGTGGTTCTATTTCAGCTGGTATGATCAAACCAGGAGATGAAATTCGCGTTGCGCCAAGTGGCAAAACCAGCACGGTGAAAACCATCACAACATTCGATGGCGACTTACCTTCTGCTGAGGCAGGTCAGGCTGTTACCATTACTCTGGATGATGAAATTGACATTAGCCGTGGTGACTTGCTGGCAACACCAGACCATCCACCAGCAGTAGCCAACCAATTTGCAGCTCATTTGATCTGGATGACCGAAGATGAAATGCTTCCTGGCCGTCGCTATCTGATTAAGATGGGCGGTAACACGATTAATGCGCAAGTTTCTGAACTGAAACACAAAATCAATGTAAACAACCTGGAACATTTAGCTGGTAAAACACTTGAATTGAACGAAGTTGGCTATGTGACTATTAGCTTGGACAAAGAACTTCCGTTTGATCCATTTGAAGAAAACCGCCATACAGGTAACTTTATTCTGATTGATCGTTTTACCAATGCCACCATTGGTGCCGGTATGATCAAGCACCCATTGCGCCGGGCTACAAATATTCATTGGCAGGCTTTGGATGTAGATAAAGAAAGCCGTTCTGAAGCTAAAAATCAAAATCCAGCGGTTCTATGGTTTACGGGTCTATCTGGGTCCGGCAAATCGACCATCGCTAATATTGTCGAAAAGAAACTTCATTCTATGGGTAAGCATACCTATACGTTGGATGGTGATAATGTACGTCACGGATTGAACAAAGATCTTGGCTTTACTGATGCAGATCGTGTGGAAAATATCCGCCGTATTGCAGAGACATCCAAATTGTTTGTGGATGCAGGCTTGATCGTTTTGACATCCTTCATTTCCCCATTTATCAGCGAACGTCGTATGGCACGCCAATCTGTTGCTGAAAACGAGTTTTTGGAGATTTTCGTCGATACACCTCTGGAACTTTGTGAGAAACGTGATCCGAAGGGCTTGTATAAAAAAGCTCGCGCAGGTGAAATTACGAACTTCACAGGCATTGATTCAGATTACGAAACGCCACAAACGGCAGAAGTTATCTTGAAAACAGCCGACCTTTCCGCAGAAGAAGCCGCAGATCAGGTAATCGAGTATCTAAAAAATAACGATTACATCTAAGCTTCACAAATAAAGATAAAAGAAAAGCCGCAGAATATTTTCTGCGGCTTTTTTAATTTATCCTCGCCAGATTTTATATTCATCTTGCAGGTATTTCATCACGTAATAAGCTTGTGCTGCAACCGGACCAAGAAAGCTTCCTGCATAAGGCAATCCAAATGTTTGGAATAACTTGTAATCTTCACTACCTTCCGAAAGCGCCCGTGCGATAACTTCACCACCCATTGTAGTTGCGGCCATACCATGTCCGCCAAATCCAGTATTATACCAAACTTGATCATTAATCTTTCCAATCATAGGCATACGATGGCTGGCATAGGCCATTTTACCTGACCATGATGTTTCAATCTTCACATCCGCTAAATGCGGATAAACACGCAGCATAGATTTACGCATAATTTCAGCAACTTTATGTGGCGCAACCGGGAAAGCCGTAATACGTCCTCCCCATAAAATACGCGTTGATCGATCTGGAATAGGACGCCAATAATCACATGAGATACGCTCATCAATCACGGAATAAGCAAGATCCGTAACTGTTTCTTGCAAACGATCTCCTAAGGGCTCTGTCACTAGCACATATGTGGTGATCGGCATGGTTGCCTGACTAAGCTTTGGATATAGGTTTTTAATATAGCCACTACAGGTCAAAACAATCTGATTTGATTTAATCTTTCCTTTTGGTGTTTCAACAATAACTTGCCCGCCCTTATCATTGATTTTTAAGGCGGGGCTATCTTGATAAATTTCAACCCCCGCTTTTTTAGCTAACTGCGCGATATTGAGGGAGTAATTCAAAGGATGAAAATGAAAAGCATCCGGATTAAAACGAGCCCCTTTATACGCTTTCGTTTTATAATGATGTTGAGTTTTTCCTATATCCCAATACTCATAGTTAGTACCAAACTCTTCATTACTTTTTACAAGTTCCTGTGGGGCTGTTTGGGATTGGTCCCATAGATAACCTTCGATATTACCATGAACCACCTGACAATCTATTTCTGCATTACTTGCCCGTTCACGCACCAAATTTAAGGCATCCTGATCCAGCTTATGCATAGCCATCATATTATCATGACCAATCTTCCGGATCAGAAAATCTTTGTCACGATTAAAGCCGCCCGATACAAAACCACCATTGCGCCCTGAAGCGCCCCAGCCTATCTTATTGGCTTCGATCAAAATGACTGATTTACCACGTTGCGCCAAGCCTAATGCGGTATTCAAACCGGCTAAACCGCCCCCAATTACACAGATATCTATGGACTGATCGCCTTCCTGCACGGGATAATCAGATGATACACATGTTTGGCTATAATAGCTTTCAACGTAATTTTCGAACATTTGACCCTCAGTTAAAAGAATATTTATTTCCATCTACTGAAATCCACAAAGGAATGCAAATGCAATTAAGCCTCTTTTTCAAGGAAACCAAGGAATATGGGAAATTGTTTTATGTATTTTTTATTGCAACTCACCTCTCATCACGATACCAATAGCCACAAATAAGCTATTGGTGAAATAGATAGCTAATATAAATTCCGTTGATAATGATTTAATTGAGAGACTCACGAGCGATATGAACACGCTGAATGAATTTCAGAACGTAACCTCAAACCGACGTCGTGAAATGTTACGACTTGCCGTGGCTGCGGTCTTTATTGTCCTGATCACAATCTATACTGAATTCCTGTCTACAGGTATTGAAAATGGTCACCTCCTAATTGTTGCCGGCGTTATTGGCGCTTATATGGCGATGAATATTGGTGCCAATGATGTAGCAAATAATGTTGGTCCTGCCGTTGGTTCTAAAACCCTTACCTTGGGTGCGGCAATTATCATTGCTGCAATATTCGAGGCCGCAGGCGCTATAATCGCAGGTGGTGATGTTGTTTCAACGATCAAAAAAGGGATCATTGACCCCTCTGCAATCTCTGATTCAGCGACCTTTATCTGGCTCATGATGTCAGCTTTATTGGCTGGTGCATTATGGCTTAACTTCGCGACATATTATGGCCTCCCCGTATCGACCACCCACTCTATCGTTGGTGGCGTTTTAGGGGCAGGCATAGCTGCAGGCGGTATCAATGTTGCAAATTGGAGTCAGATGGGATCTATCGCGGCCAGTTGGTTTATTTCACCTGTTTTAGGTGGATTGATTGCAGCAGGCTTCTTAATGCTTATCAAACACCGGATTAACTATAAACGCGACCGAATTAAATCCGCACGGAAATGGGTCCCTATTCTGATAGCGATTATGGCATGGGCATTCAGTACCTATTTGATCATGAAGGGCCTAAAGAAAATCGTTAAGATAGACTTTGATATGGCTGTTCTTTACGGTTTCGGGATTGCTGCAGTTATTTATGCGATTGTAAAACCAATGATCCGTCGTGCCTCAGAAAATTTGGAGAACACAAAGAAAAGCATCAACAAGCTTTTCACTATTCCTTTAATTTTCGCAGCAGCTCTCTTAAGTTTTGCCCATGGTGCGAATGACGTCGCCAATGCCGTTGGTCCGTTAGCTGCGATTACAGATTCACTTATCCATGGTGAGATTAGTACAAAAGCTTCTATTCCTCTTTGGGTAATGCTTGTTGGTGCAATCGGCATTGCTTTAGGGCTTGCATTATATGGTCCAAAACTTATCCGCACAGTTGGATCCGAGATCACAGAACTAGATCAAACACGTGCTTTCTGCATCGCGATGGCCGCCTCAATCACGGTGATCATTGCAAGCCAGCTTGGACTGCCTGTAAGTTCCACACATGTGGCCATTGGCGCAGTATTTGGTGTTGGTTTCCTACGTGAAGCAATTAAAAGGAATTACCATAAAAAGATTGCCAAGATAAAAGCACATTATGCAGATGAAGAATCCTATGCTTTAGATGCCTTCCTTGAAGATTTTGAAGATGCCGACTTCAAAGAAAAAGGCAAAATGATGCGTAACCTTAAAGCCAAAGGTAAGCGTATGGGACTTTCCAAAAAAGACCGTAAGGCACTTAAGCAGACCTATAAAAACGAACTGGTTGCACGTTCTGCGGCTTTAAAGATTGCGTCAGCATGGATTATTACCGTGCCTGCATCTGCAAGCTTAGCAGCTATTATCTTCTATGTGATCCAATTTGCGACAAGTTAGAAGTTAACCAAAAATTTTATATTGAAATATGAAAAGCCGGATTGATACTCACTCAATCCGGCTTTTTATTTCTTAGTCTTTTATCTTAATACAACAATTACATTTCGCGCCAGTTTCTTGGAATACGCATGTCACGATGCACGTAACAGTTCATCAGCAATCCGAAGCCGATCATCACGGTTAACATCGCTGTACCACCATATGAAACCATCGGAAGAGGTACACCAACCACAGGAATAACGCCCATAACCATCGCGATATTAATAAAAGCGTAAAGCGAGAAGGTTGTCGTTACCCCTAATGCCGTCAAACGGCCAAAGTGATTGCGACAACGCACAGCAATGAAGGTTCCATAGATCATCAATAGCGCATAAAGCCCCATCAATCCTAAACCACCAACAAGTCCGATTTCCTCTGCCAACATGGTGAATATAAAATCGGTTTGCTTTTCGGGAAGGAATTTCAACTGGCTTTGAGACCCTTGCATAAACCCTTTGCCAAACATGCCGCCTGCCCCCATAGCGATTTTAGATTGCATAATATGATAACCTGCCCCTAAAGGATCTCGCTCTGGATCAAGAAAGGTCAATACCCGGTTTTGCTGATAAGGGTGAAGATAGTTCCAAGCGACAGGTAAAGATGCCAACACACCGACAATCACCAATGCAAATTTCCAAATCCGTACACCTGCCAGAAAGAAGATCACGCCACTACCAGCTACTAACATTAAAGATGTACCAAGGTCAGGTTGTTTTAAGATCAGACCAATCGGCAAAAACACCAACAACAAGGGGATAATCAAGGTACGGATACGTCCAATATCCTCTATGGGGATACCATGGAAATATCGCGCCAAAGCCAATACCAACGCAATTTTCATAATTTCTGAGGGTTGAAGCACGATAACCTTTAAGTCAATCCAGCGTTGGGCGCCCATCCCGACCTGACCAAAAACTTCCACTGCGACTAAGAGTAAAAAACCGATACCGTATAAAATATAGGAAAGCCGCATCCAGAATTTGATATCAACAACAGCAATGACGACCATTAAGAAGAACCCCATGCCAAAACGTAGCGCTTGACGTGAGGCCCATGGATCCCAACTTCCTTCAGCTGCAGAATAAAGCATGGCAAAACCAACGCTTGCCACCAAAGAAATAATAAGTATCAATCCCCAATTTAGTTGCCAGAATTTCTGGGTAAGGGTGAGTTCTTTTTTGCCGATTTCGCTCGCCATTATCTCTTCCCTAAATCTCTTTGGTCTTAGTATTTGCCTGAGCTTCTTGTGCTTCAGCTTCAGACTCAGCCATTAACTCTTGAGCTTTCAACAATACATCCCGTGCAATTGGGGCTGCAGCTTTAGACCCTCCGCCACCATGTTCAACGATGACACTTACAACAAAGCGTGGGTTATCTACAGGCGCATACCCAACAAACAAAGCATGATCACGAAGACGCCATTCAATATCTTCGCCTTTTCTGATACCAGCTTCACGTTCTGCTTCACTAATACGGCGTACCTGACTGGTACCTGTTTTACCGCCCATCTCGCGGCCGGCTATTGTGATCTTTGAACCACGCGCGGTTCCTTCGGGATGATTCACAACTTCATCCATTGAATCACGAACGATCTTCAAATGTGCTTCAGGGATATCCAGACTTTCAAAACTAACGTCATCTTCAATACCCATCAAATTTGCATCATCAAACATTTGATGGGTCAAACGCGGAGCAACAGCTTTACCGCCATTTACGACACGCGCTGTCATGACAGCCAACTGCATAGGTGTTGCCAATACATATCCTTGCCCGATGCCTGCGATAAGCGTCTCTCCTAAATGCCAGCTTTGTTTTAAAGCGCGTTTTTTCCACGCCTTTGTTGGGATTAGACCTTTACGTTCTCCGTCTAACCCAAGCCCACTTCGTTCACCGAGGCCCAGTTTGAATGCCATTTCTGCTATCTTATCTACACCTATTTTACGTGCAACATCATAAAACCAAACATCACAAGATCCACGCATAGCGTCCGTTAAATTAACGAGACCATGCCCATGTTTTTTCCAGCAATGAAAACGACGATCCCCAACGTCCATATGCCCAGGACAAAAAACCTTATAATCCGGTGAGATGCCATGCTTTAAAGCTGCCAACGCCACAACAATTTTAAATGTAGATCCTGGCGCATATTGACCCGCAATTGCCTTATTAGTAAGTGGCTTATATGGATTATTAATCAGGTCATTCCATTCATCCGTTTTTAACCCTTCGCTAAAGGCATTCGGATCAAAAGAAGGCGTGGAAACTAAAGATAAGACATCCCCATTATGGGCATCCATGACCACAACAGCTGCTGCTTTTTCATTCTCTACGCGTTGCCCAACATAATCTTGCAAGCGCATTAGAAGAGTTAATTTCAACTCATGGCCTGGTAAACCTTCGACACGTTCAAGTTCTTTAATCACACGGCCAAGCGCATTCACTTCTACTTTACTATTACCACCTGTTCCTCGTAAGGCAAGATCTTGGACTTTCTCAATACCTCGCTTACCAATTTTGAACCCGGGTAATTCAAGTAGCGGATCACCGGTTAATTCTTTTTCAGTAACAGCGCCCACATATCCCAACACATGTGCCATGGTTTCCGCATAAGGATAATGGCGTGTCTGACCAACTTCCACATGAACGCCTGGTAAATCAGGGGTATTTACCACAAGACGACTAACATCTTCCCATGATAAATTTTGACGTACGGTTACCGGAACAAAAGCACGACGACGTGAAATCTCTTTTAAGATTCTTCTAATCTCATGATCTTCCAAATCGATAAGCTGGATAAGTTTGCTTAAAACATCATTTACAGTGGATTCATTATTCGCCTGCTCGGGCACTAAAATAATTTGATAGTTCTTAATATTAATAGCTAGATAATCGCCGCTTCTATCCACGATAAAGCCACGTAATGGTGGAAGAAGTCGGAAATTCACCCGGTTATCTTCCGCCATCAGTTTATACCGCTCAGACTCAACCACCTGCAGATAATACATTCGACCTGCCAACCCGGACAATAATGCGAGCTTCCCGCCGATCAAGAAAGCAGCACGTCGATTGAATAATTTAGCACGATCTTTTTCCGGCTTCATATACGCATCCTTACTGACCTCTTGGTGGAATAAGTTTATGAACGAGCACCATCACTACAAATGCAATTGGAAACCACGCCAAAGACATCAAATAGCGAAAGATAAAAGACATCGGACTGACATAATCTTTAACGAGAATACAAAACACGACCCAAAAAAGAAAAGCTGCTAAAACCGCAACAACCATAAATCCCCACCAAACGATACCAAATGTTTTCCCATGAAAGAAACGACGCTGGGTTCCAACAAGAAATGCAATAATTAAGTATACGAATGAAGAAATACCAATAGGCGAGCCATATAATAAGTCCTGAAATAATCCGATAATAAACACCAAAAACATTGGCATTAGATCTGGTCGATAAATTGTCCAGTAATATACACATGCCAGAACCAACATCGGCTTGATCACTTCGCTATCAGGAAGGTGCAGCGGAATAACGCCAAGAATAACCGCGATTACAGTTACCAATAAAGGCAAACTGGAACGGGCAAAATGATCAATGCGTGACCAAATAGTTTGTTCTTGTGAAATCATCGAAGGTCAAAATCCGGATAACTAGCCAAACTTTATTATAGGTGAGTCTGAGTGGAAAAAATAGAGATAGATTTGGATAAATAAATGAACAATTCGGACAGAAGGTTCACTCTGTATCAGGCAAAATACCATTCAATCCAAAATCCATTAATCGAAGATACTCAGCATTTTCCGGATCAACATAAAGATCAACCAACACGCCGCCTTCGGTAACAGAAGAAACAGTACCAACAGGAATCCCCGGCGCAAATGCCCCTCCGTGGCCAGAAGTAATTACACGTTGTCCTACCTCAAAACCGGAATCCGCAGAGGTATAAATTAAACGCGGGCTCTTATCATTTTCACCTGCAAGAACCGCACGCACCCGTGTTTCTTCAATACGTACCGGAATACGGCTATTGATATCATTTACAAGTAAAATACGGCTGGAATTTCGTCCTGTTGCATAAACACGTCCAACCAAACCTTTGTTATTAACCGCAGCTTGGCCTTTACGGACACCATCGTCAAGACCCACATTAAGCATCAGAGTATGATAGAAATCGTTACCACTCCCGATCACACGTCCTGTAATAAAACGAGAAATATCATCTCTCTTAAAGGAAAGCAGATTCTGCAATTCCTTATTTTCATGTTGTAATTGTTTTGCCAGGGTTAACCATTGCAACAAACGTTGGTTTTCAGCCTTTAGACGTACATTTTCTTCACGAAGAGCAATCAAATCATGTACATCCTGCACCCAACGATCAATCGTCGCAGTAGGACGAGAAATCAGATCCAAAACAGGTGCCGAAAAGTCAGTAACAATATCACGTGCGTTTTCAAAAAATTTAGGTTCTGCACGCCCAAGAACCATCACTGCAATAGCTCCCATTAAAAGAAGTAAAAAAGCAAACCGATGCATTAAAGCACGGATTTCAGCAATTCTTGGAACTGATCCTTGTTTTGCTCTCACTAACACTTCCTTTACGCGTTACTTACCTTTAATGAACTTCCTATGAATCCTGATTTAGGATTCCAGAAACCCGATTCCTGAAAAATCGGGCTTCTTACAAACCTATAGTAGTATATATTTATTAAAAAATCCTAAAGATTTTTTATTGTTAATACATACTAATCAAAACGTTACGTAATGTACGCATCTCTTCCAGACAACGACCCGTACCTAAAGCAACACAACTTAATGCATCATCTGCAATAGAAACCGGTAATCCAGTAGCATTGCGCAATACAGAATCCAGATTACGCAAGTTACCACCACCGCCTGTTAGCACGATACCCTTATCCACAATATCAGCAGCTAATTCTGGTGGCGTCTGCTCCAAAGCGACTTTACACGCTTCCACAATAGCACCAACAGGCTCAGCCAAGCTCTCAGCGATTTGACGTTCAGAAATGTGTAGCTCTTTAGGTACCCCATTCATCAAATCGCGACCTTTTATTTCCATGCTTTCTCCATCCCCGTCTTCCGGAGGACAAGCAGAACCGATCAACTTCTTAATACGCTCAGCCGAACTTTCACCAACAAGCAGATTATGATTACGACGGATATAAGCAATAATGGCCTCATCCATTTTATCCCCACCTACACGTACAGAGCGGGAATAGACGATACCACCCAAAGACAAGACAGCGACCTCAGTTGTACCACCACCAATGTCAACGACCATAGAACCAGTCGGTTCCGTCACTGGCAAACCTGCACCAATCGCAGCAGCCATTGGTTCTTCAACAAGTAATACATCACGCGCGCCCGCAGATTCAGCTGACTCCTGAATGGCACGACGTTCAACCGCAGTAGAACCAGAAGGTACACATACGATAATTCGAGGTGCCGCAAAACTACGACGATTATGCACTTTACGAATGAAATGCTTGATCATTTCTTCGGCGACATCGAAATCGGCAATCACACCGTCACGTAATGGACGAATAGCCTGAATATTGCCAGGTGTACGACCCAACATCAATTTCGCTTCATCGCCAACAGCCAAAACTTGTCTTTTGCCTTTTACTTCTGCAATAGCAACAACAGAAGGTTCATTCAAAACGATCCCACGGCCCTTCACATAAACCAGCGTATTCGCCGTACCCAAATCGATCGCCATATCGGCAGATAAAAACCCAAGAAGTCGTGAAAACATGACTGACGGCAGCCTCCAAAATCCCTAATAAATTGATGTGTTCTCTAAAATCACATCGAAAGTAAAACTATCCTATAGCTACAAGGGAATTACGGCAAAAGAACGGCAAAAAAACTTTAAAATCAAAAAGTTTTCACACCTCAAAACCTAAACCCCAACTCTGTTCGTATCATGTAATATTTCAAACTACTTGCGAAGCTTTAAACTACACTTGCGAATACTTTACTATATTTCATTTAAAACCGCAAATAGGTAATAAAAATACAGGAAAATAGTCACAGATACGATCAGACATAGCTTCAATTTAGGGTTTACGAGGTTTTACACGGAACTGCAACGTTTTATTCTGCCATAGACACGCATTCTGATAATCGCCGAAAATATTCCTAACTATAAAATGGAGAGATTGGTTATTTTGCAATTTTGTCCGAATAGCGAAATGCAAAGTTACGCATATCGTGAATCTGTTCGGCCGAAACAGCCTCATCCAAAAGTCTAATCTCACCAGAATATACGAGAGGGACTTCCTCTTCACGCCCCTCAATCAGCAGTTTTACAGCTTCTGCCATCGCCACACCGTTATCATCGTTCATACGCATCACGGTGAAATCAATTTCACCATCTGCCATTGCCTGAATTTCCGAACTGCCACCGCCCCATCCGTTTACAATGACTTTTCCAAGCATATTTAATTCTTTCAGCGCATCAGTTATGCCATGTGCGATATCTGTTGAAGCCGCATAAATAAAATCGAGGTCTGGATGTTCCGAAAGCAGCTCCATTGCAGCAATGGAGGATTTCTCCCGATCAAAGTTCGTATATTTACCGCCGACAAATTCCATTTTTTCATGCTCTGACATAAAAGATATAAAACCATCGCCACGCAACTTACTAACATACCCACGTGATCCATATAATACTGCATATTTCGCACCACCTGGAAAACGTTCCAAATATTTATCCGCTAAAATCCTTGTCCCTTTTAAGTGATCAAATCCCACATACATATATGGTTGTTGTTCCTTAAAATCTTTAAGCGGCGTTGTAATATTTTGCAAAACAACCTTAGTTTTACCTCGTATCAAAATACGATTAATGATGTCTTTATGACGCTTTGCATCTAGCGTAAAGACTAAAACATCCGGCTCGTCTGCAATGCTACCAGCCAACAAATCTGCTTGCAAAGCAAGCTCCGTCCCTGCCTTGGTAAAATAGGATTCAAGCCGATAACTAACGCCAAGCTCTAGCATACGTGCCTCAAAGGAACGAACACTTCGGCGCCAATAATCAGAAACTTGCACCCCCGGATAAACCATCAGAATTTTAACGCGTTCTTGCTGCTCAACAAGAAGAGCTTCCGCGTCGTTGCATACAACTTGATTAAATGCATCTCCAAGTTCAGTTTGCTTTGGATATAATGTTTCATATTCACTTAGGGTCCAATACTCATCGAGAGTTTGAGCATAAGAAACTTGCCCCAATAAACTGAAGCAAAAGAGCAAAATCGTTGCACGCATAGGCCTTCCCTCAAGGTCTTATTTTATTATTTCTATCGTAGTGCCGTATTATAGTAACGCATAGTAATACAGGTATATTCAATAGACTAGGCAAATAATCATTAAATAAAAAATAATAAAAAACCCCGCAGAAATCTGCGGGGTTTTAGAACTTGTCAGCAAACAAATAAATTAGTTTACAGCCTTGTCCACTTTTTTGTTTTCGCTGATCCAAGGCATCATCGCACGTAGACGGTCACCAACTTCTTCAATTGGATGCGCGTCATTCAAACGACGTGTCGCTTTAAAGGATGCTTGGTTAACTTTGTTTTCCAACATGAAGTCACGTGTGAATTTACCTGTTTGGATGTCTTCCAGGACACGCTTCATCTCTGCTTTTGTTTCAGCTGTGATGATACGTGGACCAGTTACATATTCACCATATTCCGCTGTGTTGGAGATGGAGTAGTTCATGTTTGCAATACCACCTTCGTAGATCAAGTCTACGATAAGTTTTGTTTCGTGCAAGCATTCGAAATAAGCCATTTCTGGTGCATAACCAGCTTCAACCAATGTTTCGTAACCAGCTCGGATCAACTCAACCAAACCACCACAAAGAACTACTTGTTCACCAAACAAGTCAGTTTCACATTCTTCTTTGAATGTTGTTTCGATGATACCAGCGCGGCCGCCACCATTTGCAGAAGCATAGGACAACGCCAAGTCCATTGCATTACCTGTTTTGTCTTGTGCGATCGCAACCAATGTTGGAACACCACCACCTTTTAGGTATTCAGAACGCACTGTGTGGCCTGGGCCTTTAGGTGCAACCATGAATACATCCAAATCAGCACGTGGCTCAATCAAGTTGAAGTGAACGTTCAAGCCATGAGCAAACATCAGAGCAGCGCCTTCTTTCATGTTCGCATGCAGATCGTTTGCATAGATGTCGCCTTGAAGTTCATCAGGTGTCAACATCATTACAACGTCTGCCCATGCAGCACCTTCAGCAGCAGTCATGCATGTGAAGCCAGAAGCTTCTGCCTTTGCACGAGTAGAAGAATCTGCACGCAAACCAATACGTACATTTTCAACACCACTGTCACGCAAGTTCATTGCATGTGCATGGCCTTGGCTACCATAGCCTACGATCAAAACGTTTTTGCCTTTGATCAAGTTAACGTCTGCGTCACGGTCATAATATACGCGCATGATCCGACTTCCCTTTATAAAGTTAAGAAACACGCCTCTTTTGAATAAGAAGAAGCTTTAAATTAGTAAAACCGCGCTTGTTCTATATCCGACGCGCGATAGATGCAACCAAGATTCCTAAAAAATATAGAAAAATGCCTTTTCCATGCAGGACAAAGCAATTTTATCGATTTTTTTTCATAAAATTAGAAATAAAATTTCTTTTCAAATGATAAATAACACGTCATTTTAACAATATGACTGAAATGCCAGAGCACATAAAGATTCTTACATTCTTTGTAAATAGAGGTTACGAGGCCGCACTAAAAGCGGATCTCGGACAAGAAACGACAATTTGCAAAGATCGTCTACGTAAAGAGTTTGAGAATAATGAAGAGGCCTTTAATTGGGCAATGCGCCTTTACATCGCAGAAAATACATATAAAGCAGAACAAGCTCTTCACACAGATGGTATTTCACCGACAGACTGCCTTTTAACCGCTTTTATGCAATGGGCTGGACGTGACGCCTATCATTTACATCAGGCGACCTATGGTCGAGACATCATAGAACGTGGGTTAAGATTAACGAATAAAAACAACGAACGCCATGTATCGCATTATGAAGATTCTATTAGCGAATTTTTATTTCATCAGAATTTATGCTCATCAAAAAAAGAAGCGGAGGATATAACTTTTCTTCTGATGATGTCCTCTAAGGGTTTGCTTTTAAAGTGCGAAGATCGTGAAGATTATCGCCAAAGTATGTATCGAATTATTCATGCCGCACTGAATGGTTGAAAGCCTTTTTAAAATACATCTAAACTCTATGTCGAATTTTATTTACGCCGAAACGAACATCGGCTAACAACTGATTCCATAAGAAATTTCATATAATTGTAACACAGGCGAAAACTTCTCAATCATGTTGTTTTTAAATAACTTGTTTAAGAGTGAGAAACGCTATGACGTGCGCATCTATTTAGACGGCACGAAAGTTTTTCTCAACAAGAAGCAATATTACCTTATGGATTTATCCCATACGGGTTTTGCTATCGAAGGCAAGTTGCGCCCGGAAGTTGCCGATCAAGTTATGAATGTGGATTTTACCTTTTTTCTTGCGAATAGAGAGATGATGGTTTCTTGTCGTGCAAAATTAATCTGGCATAGACAAGACAAAGCGGGTTTCGAATTCTTTGAATTAACGCATCGTGAAACCAAAGACTTGGCCTATTTCATCAAATCCCATCAATATCAGGTGGCGGCAGAATAAAAAGGGGAGCAGTACCGCCCCCCTAAATTTAATAATACATCAACATTATTATGCAGCGCGCTTAACTGCCATATCTGGATCTTGCACCATTGCCTTCACTATTGAATTTAATTTCCTAGCGACAGATTTCACTAAATCTGCTGACTTTGATACAGCAGACGCGGTCTCTTGGGCTTCAGTGACAGATGTTTCAGCACGCCGAATTTCATCGCGCATCTCTGCGGCCCCTTCAGCAGCAGCAGAAGCTTGTCCTTCTGCTTGACGAATGGCTTCAACTGTTTGTCCAACTGCCTGGGCAACCATAGTCGTATTTGTCATGGCTTGTTGCATCTGAAGGGCAATTTCTTCAGATGCTTTCATCTGATTGGAAACAGCCATATTTATATCTTCCATCGACCGTCCCATTTTACCTGTGATTGTTGCAGTTTGTTCAATTACATTCACAGTATTTTCAGATTCCTCTTTAACCTTGCTGATCTTGACATGGATTTCCTCAACAGCCCTTGCAGTTTGATTGGCGAGCCCTTTCACCTCGCTGGCAACTACCGCAAAACCCTTCCCAGCTTCACCAGCCCGTGCCGCTTCTATCGTTGCGTTCAATGCCAACAAATTAGTCTGTTCTGCGACCTCTTCAATGAAGGTAAGAACATCTGTGATCTCTGCAACTGCCCCTGAAAGCTGGCCAACATTGTTGGAAGCCATATTGGACTTCTGCAAGGCTTCGTCTACAATTGAACGGGCCTCAGTGGCATTGCGTTCAATGTCGCTAATAGCATCTCGAATTTGATTTGCGCCCTCTGTTGCGACTTGCACAGTTTCTTCCATCGAAGATGTACTGTTAGTAATCTGATCGGTTGTTTCCCGGACATCTGACAAGTGATTTGCAACAGATTGTACATTCTCACTTACTCCAGTACTTTTTTGATAAACATGCCCACTAATATTTGCTGCTTCTGCGGTTTTCACTTCAAGGTTACTCGCCATTCCTTGCAATTCGCCCGATGCCTTATCCAATTGATCCGCATTATAAGCTGTTTGTTTAATCGCAGACCCAATGTTATCCATCACTCGATTGAAGGCATATCCTAAATCACCCGCCTCATCAGAAGAATTTTCATCAAGACGTGCATCAATATCTGCATTACCATGACTAAACGCCATCATATGCTTCAATATTTCACCTGTGCCCAAAGTTGCGCCATGCTCTGCTTCATTCAAGCCACGCAGTTCATGATCACGAGAAACGCGAATACCACCGCTTAACTTGTCGATTGTTTTAAATGCAAGCCAACCTAGACCAAACGCCCAAACAAATGCGATTACAACGCCTTCAACCTGAACCAATAGCTGTTCCAGACGACTATCCGCAAGCAATGTATCAGCCGGCGCAACCAAGGCAATCATGATAGTTCCCCAGGCCCCCGCAACACCATGAACTGATACCGCACCAACAGCGTCATCCAGTTTGAGCTTACGCTCCATAAATTCTTGACTTGCCAAAGCAATAAGACCACCCGTTACACCAATGAATATAGCACCCCAGATTTCTGCGTTATCACAACCAGCTGTAATGGCGACTAAGCCGCCCAACACGCCATTGATAGAACGATCCGGACGAAATACACCATCCATCACCCGAGCTGCTAACATCACAGCCCCGCCACCCATGGCACCTGCAATAATTGTATTGGAAATAATATGAGCAAATGCGGGATTTCCAGTTGTTGTGGAGCCACCATTAAATCCGATCCATCCGATCCAAAGAATAATTGCCCCCATGGTAGCTAACACAGGACTATGACCATGAATATGGACCGGTTTACCATTTTCATCAAAGCGACCGATACGCGCGCCCATCACAATCACCCCTGCCAAGGCAATCCACCCCCCGATAGAATGCACAACAGTCGACCCGGCAAAGTCAATAAAACCCTGATCAGCTAAAAAAGCTGCATTGTCTCCGTTTAACAAATTGCCCCAAGCCATATGACCAAATACGGGATAAATTAGTGCTGAAATCACCAATGTCATAAACAGGTAACCATTAAATTTCATACGTTCCGCCACAGCACCAGACACAATTGTAGCGGCAGTACCTACAAAGACCACTTGAAAGAAGAAAAAGGTGAATACCCAGTCATCCACTTTGTTAAACGCGAATAACTCCCCATCAATCCCAAAGAAGCCACCAACAGAGTCACCAAACATAATCATGTAGCCGACGCCGCCAAAAACGATGATTGCAACAACCATATCTGCAATGTTTTTTTGCGCGACATTGATTGAGTTTTTGGAACGAACCAAGCCTGCTTCCAACAACAAGAAACCACCTTGCATAAAGAACACTAAACAAGCTGCAATTGTCGTCCAAACATGATCCAAATGCCCCTGTAGAACCTCTAATTCAGCCAGCCGCGCCTCAATCATAGCAAGGTCTGCAGCTTGTACAGCAGATGTACAAGCCATCATGGCCATCATTGAGATAGCCCCTAATTTAATTTTTTGCATAAAAACCCCTTAAGCAAAAAAGAACATAACTATCCAACCTGACGATCAAATCGTCAGAACCCATAACTTATAATTATTTTTCTTTTTAGCTTTCCCGCTGTGGCACAAATATTATCTACAAGTATCTTATGCGCAATCTCTTTCTCGTAATTTTTTCCATTTACCTGAGTCATAACTTACGTTAATTAGGAAATAACGATTTAATCTTCTTACGCTTGTAAAATAATTAGAAAACCAAACATATGATTCTGAACAAAATCCTAACTTCTGATAAACGTAGAGATGAAAGAATCCATCTTGAAGATATCGAAGTTTCCCTAAACGAATGCATCTATAAGCTAACGGACTTGTCACATTCTGGTTTCGCGATTGAAGATATAAACATACCAAATGCAGCGAATGAAATTATCAATATCGAGTTCAACTTCACCTTGTCTAATCGTGAAATGAAAGTGACTTGCAGAGCCGAGCAGATCTGGCAGAAAAAGAATCACGCTGGTTTCAAGTTTTACAATCCGACCCGCAAAGAAATTCTTGATATCGACTATTTCATCAAGTCTTATCAACACCAGATCAAATCAAGATAGAATTTCATAACAAAAAAGCCGCTCAAATCTGAGCGGCTCTCTTAATTCAGATATTGGTGAAACCTTACAGTTCGATCACCTTGGACCCACGGCTGATGGAAACCACACCGGAGCGTGAAATTTCTACGTCGCCCAAAGCACGCATCAATTCAATAAAGCTATTTACCTTTTCAGTATCACCATCAATCAAAAAGACAAAGCTTTCCAATGTGGTATCCGCAACACGTGCGTTATAGATATCGGCAATACGCAAAGATTCACGGCGATTATGTTCAGATGCCTTCACCTTTACCAATGCCAATTCTTTTTCCACATGCGGGCCTTCAACGGTCAAATCATGCACTTCATGAATTGGAACCAAACGATCCAATTGAGCTTTAATTTGTTCAATCACCATTGCTGTGCCGCTGGTGGAAATATTGATACGAGAAATTGTCCCCTCTTCATTCACCGAAGATACGGTCAAGCTCTCAATATTATACCCACGACCAGAGAAAAGACCGATAACACGGGCAAGCACCCCCGGTTCGTTATCCACGATCACAGCAAATGTGTGACGGTGCTTTGCTTCGCGGGTCATTACAATATCATAGGCGGAACCCGGTTGGTTTTTACGTTTATCAACCATAGCCATTTTTCTAATTCCTTAATCTAACTTTTCTGTAACTGGATAAATCTGATCTATAAAGCCAAGGCCTTAGACCAGAATTTTACCCGCGTCGCCAATTGCTTCTTCACCTTCGGCCACAGGGCCCAACAACATATCGTTATGTGCTGCACCTGATGGGATCATCGGATAACAGTTTTCCTGATCACATACGCCAATCTCACAAAGAACCGGACCGTCATAGTCAATCATTTCCTGAATGGTTGCATCCAGATCTTTTGGATCATTGGTACGAATACCTTTCCAGCCAAAGGCCTCAGCCAAACCAACGAAATCCGGTAGAGCTTCCGAATAGGATTCAGAGTAACGGCTACCATGGAGTAATTCCTGCCACTGACGCACCATACCCATATAGCGGTTATTCAAGATAAATACTTTTACAGGCAGACGATATTGGGTCGCAGTGCCCATTTCTTGCATATTCATCAAGAAAGAAGCCTCACCAGAAATATCAACTACCAATCGCCCTGGATTCCCCATTTGCGTGCCCACAGCCGCAGGCAAGCCGTAACCCATAGTACCTAAACCACCAGAGGTCATCCAACGGTTTGGCTGTTGGAAATGGAAATGTTGAGCGGCCCACATTTGATGCTGACCTACCTCAGTTGTGATCAATGGATCCTTGTCTTTAGACAATTCGTAAAGACGTTCGATCGCATATTGTGGCTTAATCACATCATCAGACTGGTTGTAAGACAAACATTTCTTGGCACGCCAAGTATCGATCTGTTTCCACCACGCATCCAACGCAGATTCATCAACTTTCTTCTGCTTGGATTTCCAAACTTTGATCAAACTTTCAAGGGCATGACCTGCATCGCCAACGATTGGCAAATCAACCTGAACGTTTTTATTGATAGAGCTGCGATCAATATCGATATGAATCTTTGTGGAATTCGGTGAAAATGCGTCAACACGACCTGTGATACGGTCATCAAAACGCGCGCCGATACATAACATCACATCGCAATCATGCATGGTCCAGTTTGCTTCATAGGTTCCATGCATTCCCAACATACCAAGGAATTGCGGCTTATTCGCAGGAAACGCACCAAGTCCCATCAAAGTTAATGTGATCGGAATATTGGTCATTTCAGTGAATTCGGTAAGCAACTGAGAAGCCGCAGGTCCTGCATTAATAACACCGCCACCCGCATAGATGATTGGCTTTTTGGCATTCAAAAGCAAATCAACTGCTTCTTCGATATCTTCAATATCTGTCTTCACTTTTGGCTTATAGGTTTTGTGTTCAGCAGACACCTGACCGTTATATTCAGTTTCTGCAAACTGAACATCTTTCGGGATATCAATCACAACCGGACCCGGACGACCATGTGTGGCGATATAAAATGCCTCATGCAAGGTCGGGGCAAGTTTTTCAACACGCTTCACCAAATAGTTATGTTTTGTACAAGGGCGGGTAATCCCTGTTGTATCACATTCCTGAAACGCATCATTACCAATCAATTGTGTTGGTACCTGACCGGACAAGCAGATAATCGGAATAGAGTCCAACAACGCATCCGTTAAACCTGTAACAGCGTTTGTCGCACCAGGACCAGAAGTCACGAGGACGACACCAGGTTTCCCTGTAGAACGGGCGTAACCTTCTGCCGCATGAACAGCACCTTGTTCATGGCGTACCAATACGTGACGAATATTGTTCTGTTGGAACAGGGCGTCATAAATTGGCAGCACGGCACCACCTGGATATCCGAAGACGACTTCCACGCCTTGATCCTTCAAGGCTTGGATGACGATTTGGGCTCCACTCATGGCATTTGTGCTCATGTCCTTTTTTCAACCTCTTATTCTGTCCGTCTAAAATGAAATGTGACGGGAATTTTAATAAAAACACTCTCTAATTCGGACAAAAATACCCCTTGGGTTAAAACCCAATCTAGCCATCTTTAGTCGTAGGGGAGAGAGATAAACCCTCAGGCTTTACAATTTTGAAACCGAAATCTCGCAACTGCAAAATAGAGGCGCAGATTATGATCCTATTCGGGGTCGGTCAAGACCGTTTTTCGAATAAATGAAAAAATTTCAGGGTGTAATTTTTCCGAATATTGCGCATTTATAGATTTTTTTGAAATAATCTGATTTTTGATCCAAGTATTTTGTCTTTTCGCATAGCGGCGGGTGAACATACGAGTCTTTTCTGCAGCGTCTTCTATACTCATCTCACCGCGTGTATAGGCAATCAATTCCGGCACGCCCAACGCCCGCATACAAGGCAGTGTATCAGGAAGATTTCTTTTTTCCAATTCGGCAATCTCTTCCAACGCCCCTTCTTCCAACATCAAATCAAAACGTCGATTACATCGATCATATAAAACATCACGCGGCGGGATCAACGCCAATATATGGAAAGTCCATCCTTCAGGTGGTGTACATATAGGCGCTTGGGCTTGCCACCATAATAGGGATTTACCAGTGGATCGAATAACTTCCAAGGCGCGGGCCATACGTTGTGAATCTGTGGCATTTAACTGTGCTGCGATATCTGGATCGGCTTCCTTAAGTACTGCATGGAGAGCCGCGACATCTTGGGCTTGAAGGTCACGTACTTGATGTCGGATATCTTCATCCACAGGTGGCACCTGGTTCAGGCCATCTGTTAGCGCTTGGATATATAACCCCGTCCCACCACAGACAATAGGAAGTCGTCCTGCGGCCAGCGTTTCTTCGATCGCCTCAACCGCCATATCACGCCAACTTGCGGCGGAACAAGTTTCATCCGCATCTAAAACACCATAAAGCTTATGTGGTACCTCTGCCTCATCCGCCTCAGAGGGGCGGGCGGATAAAACTCGTAAATCCTTATATACCTGCATTGAGTCAGCATTAATCACATCGCCAGAAAACTCTTTGGCAATCGCCATCGCCAAAGAAGATTTACCGGATGCAGTTGGCCCGACAAGGATCAGAATATCCGCCATATAAATTTTAGCCTCTTACAATAGAATGCTTAACCGCGATCAAGTTCGCCCGTAATCACATATTTAAGGATTTTTACAACTTGTTCCGGGGTTTCTGCAACTGCATTTGCCGCACCATCAACCTCTTTTAGGGGATGATTAATGTCTGGACTGTGCAAAGTTACATACGGCTTGCCAAGGGCAGCTAGATACCCTGCATCAAATGCAGCATTCCATTGTTTGTACTTATCACCAAAACGTACAACACCCATATCGCAATTCTGGATCAAGTTGCGTGTACGAATGGCGTTCACACGGGTGCCCATTTGATCTTTCCAGAAATCATTTGGGGCTTCGCCTAAAATAGCCACCCCACAATCGTCACTGTCATCATGCACGGTTACAGGAGATACAAATTCAACAGGCAAACCTTCCTTTGCAGAACCATCAATCAAACGTTCACGCCAATCAGAATGGATTTCACCAGATAGATAAATAGACCAGATTTTTTGAGACATTATTCTTTCCCGACATAAGTTTGTTACTTCTTATCTTTAGCGGCAATCTAGTCCGTCTTTGCATATACTGCAATGACATAAGGATCATTTGTTGCCAGCTAAAGCCTTGAAAGATATGCTACCGCAAATCTTGGGCATCTGCCTTTTAATTCTATTATAAAGATTTTCAGACAGGATAAAATCATGACCAGCTGGGCTGTTACACTTGTAGCAACAAAAGAGAACCAACTCGCCAACGATCAAGTGAAGAAAGCCCAATCATTACTTGGACTAGATAGCCAAATCATCTGGCTAGATGAAGGTCGTGCCTGTGACCTAATTATTCCTTGTGAACCAGTTAGCAAAGATGAGCTAGAAGAAAAGTTACTTACCGCACTAGCAAATACAGATATTGCGATCCAAAAGAATGAAAATCGCCGCAAGAAACTACTTGTAGCCGATATGGATAGCACCATGATCCAACTGGAAACTTTGGATTATCTGGCAGAAATTTTAGGCTTTGGCGAAGAAGTTAATGAAATCACCGCACGCAGTATGCGCGGTGAGCTAGACTTTGCCGATAGTCTTCGTACCCGCGTTGCATTGTTAAAAGGCCAATCGACTGATGCCATGTCAAAAGTATTAGAAGACATCCCTTATACAGATGGAGCTGAAGTAACTGTAAAAACAATGATCAAACATGGTGCATATTGTGCTTTGGTTTCTGGTGGCTTCACCTTCACAACAGATATTGTTGGGCCAAAGCTTGGCTTTAATGAAGCCCGTGCCAATGTTTTTGAAATTGAAGATAACACACTGACCGGTAATGTGATTGATCCCATTCTCGCACGCGACAGTAAGCAGCATACAATGGAAGAATTATGCGATAAACTTGATATCACATCCGAACTTGCATGTTGCATTGGCGATGGCGCCAATGACCTTGATATGATTCAGGCTGCAGGTATGGGTGTCGGTTTTCACGGCAAACCAATTGTTCAAGAAAAGGCGGCGTTCAATATCCGTTTTGGCGATATGACAACTTTGCTTTATTTCCAAGGTTATCACAAAAATGAATTCGTCTCTGTCGTTTAGTTAGCGGGTTTTTCGTTTGGTAAAATCATCACAATCACATTGGCAATCAACATAGCGCCGCCTAGGAAATAGAAGGCAGAAATCAAACCATATTCATCTGCCAGATATCCACCAATGATCGGTGAAACCATTGCCAATAGCGATTGAATACCAAACATCAGTGAGGTCGCAGACCCTCCCATTTCGTCTGGTGTCATATCCATAAGCCAGCTATGCACCACAGGACGAATAGCAAATAATCCAAAACCCATAATTGAAATACCAATGACGAATGCGATCGGGTTATTAAGCAGTGTAAGCCCCAATAAAATCACCGTGGTCAAAACCAAACCTGACATCACCACGGGGCGACGCCCGATTTTATCAGACCAACCACCTGCAATTGGCGCCGCCATAATACCAGCGCCTTGGAAAGCAAACAAAGCAAGGCCCATCATCTCTGGCGACAGTTGCATATCATTCAAGAGATAAAGTGGCAGAAACACCAATAGGCCTTGTTGCGCCATATTTCTGAAACCAGACATAACGCACAGGATCAAAACAAGCTTATTCTTCAATAACGCTTTAAGGCCAGCAATATAATCGCTACCACTTACCTTGCTTTCTTTCGGGGTTGTAGCAGATTTAGCTTCTTGTTTTTGACTGCGCTTTAAAAACAAAACCAATGCAATCGCAACGATAACAGGTGGCAAAGATGCCCAAGCTGCGGTTTCACGCCAAGTGATGATCAGTAACACAGGACCGAGTAACAATGGTGCGACCGCATCGCCGATATTTGCTCCCAATGCATGCAGAGAGAGCGCTAAACCACGTTGATCTCTAAATCGATTAGATAGATATGAAATGGCTGCTGGATGCCATAGATTATTGGTGGCGCCAATAAACACCATTGCGATCACTAGTCCAACATATCCCGCGGCTTCACTTACAAAAAACAAGGCTGCAGTCCCTATTAACAGGGACGCTGCCTGCCATAGAACGCGGCGCCCTGTCATATCGACAACAGGTCCGCTGATAATGTTTGCTGAGAAGGAAGCAATTTGAAAAATTGTAGCGAAAGCTCCTGCTTCTATATAGGAAAGATTCAGGTCATCCGCGATGAAAGGAAGTAGGAAATAAAAGGCCCCAATAATCCAATGAGTCGCCCCATGCCCAAGACCTACCAAACCACCAACGGTATAGACTTTCATAACAACTTCCCCAACATTTTCTTTTTGATTGCGCCTAACTTCTATAGAGACTCGTAAAAAAAGAAAAGGCCGCGTCAAAGACGCAGCCTTCATCTTAGGAGTCATTTTGTTAGTTTATAGATTACTTCTCAGCAATCTTGACAGGAACAAAACGCATATCACCTTCATTCCAAACATGTAACAAAACAGTTTCACGACCATATTCTTCGGCCAGATCAATCTTCTCATCCAGATCCTTAATGGATTTGATTGGGCCTGTTGCATCAGCAACAATCACCACACCCGGGCGTAAACCTTTTAATGCCGCATCAGACTCAGGCTTCACATCCTTAATCAAGATACCCTCCAAATCTTCTGGCACACCAAATTCAGCGCGGTTCTCTGGTGTTAGGGAAGATAAAGCCATACCTAGACGATCCTGATTAGGGCTTTCAGGCACATTCCCGTTAGAATTCCCCAAGCTTGCCAATTGCGCTTCGTTACGCTCACCTAGTTCAATTTGTAAGGTTTCCTTTTTACCGCGACGCCATACAACAACATCCACTTCCTTACCAACATCTGTTGACGCAACGGCACGACGTAAACTTGTTGCATCCGGCACATCAACATCATTGAATTCGATAATCACATCACCGTTTTGTACACCTGCATCAGACGCTGGGCTTCCATCAAACACCGAAGAAACCAATGCGCCTCGTGTCTTTCCAAGGCCCATGCCTTCTGCAATTTCCTCATCTACGGTTTGGATAGAAACCCCCAACCAGCCACGGCTCACTTTACCTTCATCCTGTAACTGCTGAACAATCTTTTTCGCTTGATTAGATGGGATAGAAAAACCAAGACCAATTGATCCGCCAGTACGGGAATAAATTGCAGTGTTAATACCGATCACATCACCATCCATATTAAACAATGGGCCACCTGAGTTACCTTGGTTAATCGGTGCATCGGTTTGGATATAATCGACAAAAGATTGGCTATCAATATCACGGCTACGTGCAGAGATAATACCAGCTGTCACTGTACCGCCTAATCCCCATGGATTACCGATCGCAACAACCCAGTCACCAATACGGGCAACATCTGAATCACCAAATTTCACCGCAGGCAAATCACGATCAACTTTGATCTTTAATACTGCTAAATCCGCACCAGGATCTGCACCAAGAACCTCAGCACGATGTTCTTCTCGTTCACCATTAAAGATAACATATACTTCATCAGCACCATCAATCACATGATGGTTGGTAACCACAATACCATCGGAATCAATAATGAAACCTGAACCTGCAGATTGACGCGGGCGTGCTTGTGGGGCTTCACCACCACGATTTTGGAATTGTTCAAGAAATTCATTAAAAGGGGACCCTGGTGGGAATGGGCTTTGGAAACCACCTTGTGCTTGTCCATCTTCGGCAGATACAGATGTTTGAACTGCTTTAATATTTACAACAGATGGCAATAAACGTTCTGCGAGGTCAGCAAATCCATCTGGTGCGCCACGTGCATGCGCCATATTGCTGGCAGCCAAAGCAACGGTAAACAAAGTCGTAAAAATCGCCATCACCATACCACGTGGTAAAGCAGTGATTGCATTTCCTTTTATGCTTCCAGATTGGGCAACCTGTCCTTGTTGGTCCAATACTTGATGAAGTTTCATGATTTCTTTCACTCCTAAATCAGCTTTTGTTATGTTTATACGGTTAAGCCTATCATTAAGATGTAGGGGGGTTTGCAAAAGACTTCAACCGCAACCTTGGCCCTCCGGGCCAGAATGACATAAAAGTGAATAATTCCACCCATTTCAGGGCAAAATTAAGGCATTTCAGCCTTAATTAAACGTTTTTTACGTAAGGTGATGGATAAATCACAAAAGCGGCAAAAGGGGAAATCCCCCTTTGCCACACCAATGTTATTTTAAATCAACCCAAATATCTTCCATCTTCTTAGCCTTACCACCAGCCATTAAAGACACAATATTTTCGCCTTTCACATCAAGGTTAACTGTAATAAGACTTGGGGAGGCAGGCTGCATATATGCCCCCTGTTCAATCAACATCTTATCTTTTCTGATGTTCAACTTGTCATGTAAAACGCATGCTAACGGCCCTGCAGCCATCCCTGTGGCAGCCTCTTCAGGGATAGCAAATCGCGGTGCAAACATACGTGTAGTCGCGTCTCGGTCAGAACTCACAGTTGCTTGTGTAAACACATAATAGCCAATCAAATCCAATTCTTCAGATATCTCGCCTATCAAATCTTGTTTTGGTTCAATTGCTTCAAGAATAGAAATATCCTTAACACCGACAACCACAAAGTTATTCCCGGTATTCACTAACAAAGGTTCAAAACTTAAATCGTCTACATTCAGACCCAAGGATACTAAAATTCGCTCCTTCAAATGAGTAATATCCGTATATGTCGGCGCAAGCTGTTCCATAAACACGACGCCATCCTTGATTAAAATTTTCCGGCTACCATCAATTGTTTCTTTGGAAGCCAAACCGTCTCCTATCATTTTTTGATCTAGTAAATGATTAAAGGTTGCAATTGTCGCATGACCGCAATGAGCAATCTGTCTAGACGGGGTAAAGAATTCTAATTTAAACGTATCTGTATCTGAATTACTCACAAAGGCAGTTTCAGATAAGGCAGCTTTCGCAGCAATTTCCTGTTTCTCTGATTGAGTAAATTGATCCGCCTGTAATACGATACCCGCAGGATTCCCACCTTTTTCCTGATCCACGAATGCGTTTACAATACTTACTTCAACTTGCATGATTTTATCCTTTCAAATTTGATTTGAGAGGAGCCTAACAAGTTAGAGTATACTCTAAGTCAACAGGTTAATTTAATGTGTGGTCGATTTTTTTAAGGAAGCGAGTTTTCGTTCTGTCACATCCAGATAATGTTCAATATCTGCTTGTTGCTTATGTAGTTTCACAAGATGCGCTTCTAACATTTCACGCATGTTATTCGCATCACCTGTCTTAAAGGCAGCCACATATGTTTTAATTTTCTCTAACGGCATACCGGATTTCTTGAGACATACAACCCAATTGATCAAATCCAGTTCAAAGGCCCCATAATTACGATGTCCACTTGCATCTTTTGCGGCAGTATCTATTAAGCCGATTTTTTCGTAATAACGTAACGTATGCGTGGACACACCTGTCTCTTTTGCCAATTCACCAATCTTCATCTCTTATCCCCGAATGAGCCATACAATGGCACAACCAATAAAAGCCGCAATTAATCCACCTTTACGAATATTGCTTGCCGGCATGGACATTATTTGCACCATCATGTTTTTCATTTGTTGTGGAAACAATGCATAGATGGCGCCTTCTAATACAAACACCAAACCTGCAGCTGTCGCCAGCGCCGCCCAAAAATCATTATTATCCATTATTTTTATTGCCTAATATTTCTCATCATATTTACCACTTGAAGCGATAGCACCCAGAATATGAGTAACCTCCCCTTCTTCGTTGATCAAAGGTAAATCGAATGCTTCAAAATGTAGAAATGCACGTCCCATTGCTTCCATGGTGCCATAACTGTGAATTGCTTTCCTATGATCGATTACTTCATGCAGGAAAATCGCAAAATTTTCCATAGATTTATCCCCACATGTTCGGGAAAACACTTTCCCCATATTATTCATACCAATCAAATTGATAACTTCTTCACCTTGCGTGCGATATAAGAATTCATGATTTGGAAGTACTTCAATCATAAAGATATGAGGCGCAGCCTTAAGATGATCCAGAATATCAAAATCTTTTCTGGAAGGTAACTTTGGGTGGAAAGATTTCCACCAAGTATAAAGATTTCGACAAACAACAGTTTGCAATAGAGTTTCATCTACTTTTGCAGAACGCATTATGCTGTTGAAGTTAAAATCCTTAAAGTATCCAGAATCATATTTGGCCACGATGCTCTCCCGCCATCTGTTTGTAACAGATAGTTCAAGCCCCACATCGACAGCATATCAAATATTTACATGGTATCAAAAGCATATAAATAAAAAAGGCAGTCCAAAGACTGCCTTTCTCACTTATCTAGAAACTCAATAAATTATTGAGCACCCTTACCAGTTTCATCTCCGAAGAAACGGAAGAAGTCACCAGTTGGTGGGCCAACATAGGTTGTGCTCTCTGAACCCAAGCCTTTTTGCATCGCCTGCATAGAACGCCAGAAGTCAAAGAAGTCTGCGTCACGACCATAAGCATCATTATAAATACCTTGCGCTTTCGCATCCCCTTCACCACGAAGAATCTCAGCATTTTTACGTGCTTCGGCCAAAATCACGCGTTGCTCTTTATCTGCTTCCGCACGAATACGACGGGATTCTTTATCACCTTCCGCACGGAACTTACGTGCTTCTTGCTCACGTTGAGTTTGCATACGACGATAAATCGCTTGAGAGTTTTCTTCAGGTAAGTCAATACGACGGATACGTACATCAACAACCTGAATACCAAACTTTCTAGCTTCAACTTCTACACGCTCTGTAAATCCGCGCATCAGGTCTGCACGCTTTGGTGTCATCACAACTTCCAAAGGTACTTCACCCAAAACGTCACGCAAGGAACGAGAAATTACTGAATCTAAACGGGCACGCAACGCAAATTCATTGTTAACCGCCTGGAAGAATTGAAGCGGATCAGTAATACGATAACGCGCATAAGCATCAACCAAGACTTGCTTCTGATCAGATGTTGGAATTTCTTGAACATTCGCATCATAATCTAAAACGCGATTATCAAAGAAACGAACATTCTGAACAAATGGGATTTTGAAATTCAAACCTGCTTCGTCAATAACACGAACAGGATTACCGAATTGCATCACCAATGCCTTTTCAGTTTCACGTACTGTAAAAGCTGTAGACATAATACCGATCAAAATCGCAATAACGAGAATGATCAAAACAATAGGACTTTTCTTCATCATCATTCCCCTTAGTTAGATTTCTTTAATTCATTCAATGGAAGATAGGGAAGCACGCCAGAGCCATTTTCACCTTCTTCAATCAAGACTTTATCCATACCACCAAGGACTTCTTCCATGGTTTGAAGATAGATACGACGTTTGGTAATTTCTTCAGCACCTTTATATTCTTCATAAACCTGAAGGAAGCGGGATGCATCACCAGTTGCCGCTGCAATTTTTTCTTCGCGATACGCTTCCGCCGCACGTGTAACTTGTTCAGCTTGACCAAGGGCTTTTTCAGTCACCTCGTTCTTATAAGCTGTCGCTTCGTTAATTGCGCGTTCTTTATCTGCACTTGCTGCTTGTACATCGCGGAAAGCATCAATGACCTGTGCAGGTGGATCTGCCTTCTTAATGTTTACGGATTGGATCGCGATGCCAGCACCGTAGCTATCCAAGATTTCTTGTAATAAATCTTTTGTATCAGCCGCAATTTGCGCACGACCACCTGTACGAATGGACTTAAATTCAGATTTACCGATAACTTCGCGCATCGCAGCTTCCGCAGCAGACTTCACGGATTGTTCCGGATTTCTTACGTTAAACAAGAATTTGCCAGCATCCGCAATGAGCCATTGAACCACGAATTGAACATCAACGATGTTCTCATCACCGGTCAGCATTAAACTTTCATTCGTCAAATCACGAGAAATATTTGAACGTGAATTGGAAGATGTACGGAAACCAATTTCAACCTGATTGACAGTTGTAATCTTTGGTTTCAACACTTCACCGATTGGTGCCGGATAGTTATAATTCAAACCAGAACCCGTTGTTTGGGACAATTTACCAAATACAAGTTCAACACCTTGTTCATCCGGTTCAACGGTATAAAAACCAGTTCCCAGCCAAATAGCTGCTGCCAAAGCCACAATCAGGAAAATACCTTTACCGCCAAGTCCACCTGGCATCATTTCTTTAAGTTTTTCCTGTCCTTCACGAACCATACGTTCCATGTCTTGTGGATTTGGTCCTTGGCCACGTGGACCACCACCGCGAGGACCACCCCCGCCACTGCCCCAAGGGCTGCCGCCATTTCCACCGCCGCGATTACCGCCACCGGTACCACCGCCGCCCCATGGGCCGCCGTTTCCGGAATTCATTTGCAAAGGCATATTTACTATCCCTATTTCATCGTCCAAATTATATTCATCTGTATCCGCCTGATATATAAAACAGGCCTTTAAAGGGCATACCCCAAGCAGACAACAAAGGCAACGGTTCCTGCGATTTATTCGCAAGAAAAACGACCTAAGTTATGACTTCTGGCTTGCAACGCCCGATATCTTTCATATATGTCACAAATCCAAGAATTCCAGAGGCTTTGTAAAAGAACTGATAAAGAATCACTTAAAAAGCCTTCAAACAAATCGAGATGGAGAAAAAAATGGCACAAGTCACAGAAGATCAGGTTCTGTCAGCCCTATCCCGCTTACAACTTCCAAATGGCAAATCCGTGGTTGAAATGAATATGATCACCGGATTAGTGGTAAAGGATAATATGGTCCAATTCTCGCTCGATATCGGTAATCCTGAAAATGCTGATAAATTTGAACCTATGCGCAAAGCTGCCGAAGACTTGGTAAAGAAAGATGTAAAAGGCGTTCTTGCCGTGACGGCTATCCTAACCGCAGAAAAGCCACAAGAAAAAGCACAGCAAAAACCGGACACCCAAGAGAAAAATGCAGGTGCGTCCAAAATCACCCATATCGTTGCGGTTGCCAGTGGTAAAGGTGGTGTAGGTAAATCCACAACCGCCATCAATCTTGCACTCGCATTGAAGAAACTCGGCCTAAATGTCGGGATGCTGGATGCAGATGTTTTTGGTCCTAGCCAGCCACGTATGTTGGGTGTTTCTGGCAAACCGGAAACCTCCGCAGATGGTAAGATGCTCGATCCTAAAGAAGGCTATGGCCTCAAAGTTATGTCTATGGGCTTCTTGGTCGATGAAGATCAACCTGTTGTATGGCGCGGCCCCATGGTTATGGGCGCCCTGCAACAAATGTTGAACGATGTGAACTGGGGGCCCTTGGACGTTCTAATTGTCGACATGCCGCCAGGTACAGGTGATGCACAATTGACCATGGCACAAAATGTCCCATTAGCAGGTTCTGTCATTATTTCTACACCTCAAGATATCGCGCTTATTGATGCCCGCAAAGGCCTAAACATGTTCCGTAAAACCGACGTGCCAGTCTTAGGAATTATAGAAAATATGAGCTACTTCCTATGCCCAAGCTGTGGTGATCGCAGTAATATCTTTGGTCACGGTGGCGCAAGAGAAGAAGCAGAAAAACTTGGTATTCCATTCCTTGGTGAAATCCCTCTTCATATGGATATCCGCGAAACATCTGATAATGGCAATCCAATTGTCGAAAGTGATCCAGAATCCGCACATGCGAAAATTTACAATGACATCGCTAGTCAATTATGGACAAGCCTAAGTGGTGAACCACAAAATACTGGACCCAAAATTACGATCAGCTAAAATATTTCAAACGTTTAAACCTGAAATTTCAGGAGCCTACACCGAATGACATTTGGTTATTTGCATTGCATAAAAAAAATCATGGCAGCAATCCTCTTAGGGTTGTTGCCATTTTTGTTTGGCCTTTCAGCCCATGCACAAAGTTTGATCACCAAAGAAGATCGCAAACTGACTCACCATGCAGCACATGTGATCAACAATTGGCAGGCGACAAAAGGACAGGAAAAATGGGTGAATGATCCACGTCTTGCCCATCTTGCTCAACAAATCGCTTCACGTTTTATGCAAACTGGCAATTTAAATTATCCTGACAATTGGCTTCGTGAATCTTTAGCAAAAGTGAGCTTCAATGCGGGTGCAGTCGCCGTTAGAGTATTTGCCAATGAGCGCAGTAAAGAAAGCTTTACCAATAACCTGATGAATACGTCCAATGGTCGACGTCTAATTGGCGATAAGAATTTCACGCATATGGGAATTGCCTATATTGGGCCCAACTTTAAAAAACGCCGCAGTGACATACAAAATGTACGTATCATCCTCGCAGCTCAAGAAACGAAACAATTAAGGTCAGATTGGAAAAAAGGCCTTTTAAAAGCCGTAAACAGATTTCGGGCACAATATGGATTATCCCCGCTGGTCATGAATAATCGGCTACATCAAGCGGCTCAATATCATGCAGATGACATGGCAACTTATGATTATTTTGACCATATAAGCTTACGCGGAAAAGACCCCGGTTTTCGCGCAAATCAAATGGGATATGAATACGAAAAAATCTATGAAAACCTTGCTGCAGGTCAAACTACACCTGAAGAAGTCGTTGAAGCTTGGAAAAAGTCAAAAGACGGACATCGTGAAGCCATGTTAGTTTCAGACCTTACCGAAGTTGGCTTTGGCTATCGTTTCCTGCCAAATGACAGAGGTCGGATTATTGTCTATCACTATTGGGCAATGAGTATGGCACTTCCCTATTAAGTTTTAAAAGCTTGCTATCTTTCAATTTTCCTCTTCTAATCCACCCAAAGATGACATCCTAAATCGGGGAAAACAGATGAATTCACTACTAAAAAAGTTACAAGCTGGTAGAACTGGTTACGGCCTTTTCGCTGATATGGACAGCGCTTTAGTTACACGAAGCGTTGCCAATGTGGGGATGGACTTTGTGTTTATTGATCAACAACATGGCCTGATCGATAGTAATGATGTGGATCATATGATCACCCCACTCATCGGTACCGATTGCACGCCTATCGTGCGCGTCGCCACAAATGATGATGGATTGATTATGGGTGCTTTGGACCGTGGGGCCCTCGGTGTGGTTTGTCCTTTGGTGAATACAGCAGAAGAAGCAAAAAAGTTTGTCCATGCATTGCGCTATCCACCTGAAGGTGGACGTAGTTGGGGCCCTATGAAACCAGGGCTTTATTATGGAAGTGATTACACCCAAAAAGCTAATGGCAACGTTATGGCCATTGCCCAAATTGAAACAAAACAAGCTGTCGAAAATTTAGATGCAATATTATCAACCGAAGGTTTGGATGCTATCTTGGTTGGCCCAAATGACTTAGGCTTCACCTATGGCAACCAACCAATGTCTATGCCGGAAGATCAAGCTGTACGCGATGCCATAAAACTTATCGCGGATACGTGTCGCAAGAAAAACGTCTATGCAGGCATTCATTGCGGAGATACAGCAATGGCTAAAGAAATGATTAAATGGGGATATCAATTCATGTCCATAGGCACCGATTTTGGCTATCTCACCGGATTTGCGCAGAATGTATTGGAAGAAATGAAAAGGTAAATTGTCTACTTACCTTCATCTTCATCAAGTTGAATCGACAAGGAATTAATACAATATCGCATGCCTGTCGGGGCTGGACCGTCTGGAAAAACATGCCCCAGATGGCTGTCGCATTTGGCACAAGTCACTTCAACCCGACGCATGCCATAGCTTAAATCTTCATGTTCGTTGATTTTACTTTTATCGATGCCTTCATAGAAGCTTGGCCAACCACAACCTGCATCAAACTTAGTTTCTGATCGAAAAAGCGTTTCCCCACATGCACGACAGTTATAAGTGCCGTCCTTAAACACATCCCAATATTCACCCGTAAAGGCGCGTTCCGTCCCTTTTTCACGACATACATAATATTCATCAGGAGTTAGAATTTCTTTCCATTCACGGTCAGACTTTTCAATCTTTTCAGACATCGCTCAAATCCTATCAATTTTACTTATTGTCAGACTGGATTTCTTTTACACGCTTTACGCATTGATCCAGCATTTTATCTTTGAAGCCCATCTTATCCATCGCCGCCACAGTTTCATAGAGGTAATCAGAGGCATATCCTAACGCCCCTTGGGCATGAGCAAGGTCATGGCACTTTTCTTCAAAGCTTAAATCGCCTGCATAATTATCATAATTTTGGTCCATCACAAATGCGACAGAAGGCACGTCACCCTGATCAGTCTTTAAGTTGACCCAACGCGGATGATACGCACCGCTTACCATTTCACGAGACCAGATAACATCCAGCTCTTCTTCCAATTTGGTTGGATCAACCTTTAAGGCCTGCCCACAACATGACCCACCAGCTTCCAATCCCAAAACCAAGCCCGGTTGTTCCGGTGAACCACGCCCGATATAGGTTCTCAAACAAAAGGAACGGTGATATCCAAAGAGGCGTCCATCAACACGATCAACCAGATGAAAAGCGGGATTCCATAATAAGGATCCATAAGCAAATATCCAAACGCTACCGCATTCATTTGGATTAGTTGAAAGAATATGACGCCAGCTGGCTTCGCGTTCTTCAGGTGTACAACGACGGATCAGGCCAAGGCGTTCACCTTCTTCAGCCATCTGTTGAAAAAATCCATCTTTAATTGCATCTCTGCCGACACCGTTCACGATCCACCTATCAATTTAATTTTTTATCTTGTTATAAAAGTAGGGTTTCAAAACCAATCTGACAATTCCCCCAATAGAGAAAACTGTAGATAGATTTAGGATATAATAAAAGCGGCCCCGTAGAGCCGCTTTTCAACATCGCTTTAATCCGCTGCTGTTGCTTCAGCGTCTATCTGACTGTTAGCAAGACGAACAGCAAGTTCCGCTACATGCTGTCCTTGCAATTTTGCCATGGCCAAATCAATTTCAGGATCAGGATTATGTTCATGCCCTGCAATCATGGCAGCCCCATAAAATGTACTACCTCTTGGTCCTTCGGTATTTGTGATACGCGGATCTTTCATCGGCAAACCCGAAATTAACATACCGTGATGCGCCAAAGTATTCCAAAATGAGGTAATAGTTGTTTCCGACCCGTGATTTGTACCTGTTGAGGTAAAAACAGAGCCAATTTTACCAATCAAACCACCTTGAAACCACAACCCACCTGTTTGATCTAAAAAGTTACGCATCTGTGCTGTCATATTACCAAATCGGGTTGGGCTCCCAAATAGGATGGCATCATAGTTTGCCAATTCTTCCGGAGAAGCAACTGGCGCAGCCTGATCCAGTTTAGCCCCAGCTTCCCGCGCCACATCTTCCGGCATTGTTTCAGGAACCCGTTTCAAATCAACCTCAACACCTGCAACACTACGCGCACCTTCTGCAACTGAATTTGCCATGGTTTCCATATGTCCATACATGGAATAATAAAGCACCAATACTTTAGCCATTTTTATCTCCTTAAGAATCTATGAATCGGCATTCGCCATTAACTTAAGAAAGATATAGTTTATCATTGATAAAATGATAATATATGATATTTAGTATTTATTGTTTCCAAATAGGGTTTAATAATATGACAATACTTGATGGGATGTCCAGCTTCGTAGCTGTGGTGGAAAGTGGCAGTTTTACAAAAGCTGCAGATCAGCTAGGACAGACAAAATCAGCTGTCAGTAAGCATGTCACCAAGCTGGAAGAACGCCTTGGAGTTAAATTATTAAACCGCACCACACGTAAGCTTAGTTTAACCGATGCGGGTCAAAGTTATTTTGAAAAAGCCAGCGCTATTATTGAACAAGCAGAAGAAGCAGAAGCAGAGATTACAACCTTCCAAGCGGCCCCAAAGGGACGTTTGCGGATTACCGCCCCAATCGCCTTTGGCAATATGGAACTTCGTCATATTCTACCAAGTTTTATGGAGGCTTATCCCGACCTTGAAGTCGAAATGTATCTGACGGATCAAAAAATCGACCTTATGGAAAGCAATTTCGATTTGGCGATCCGCATCGGGACGCTTAAAGATTCAAGCTTGATCGCAAGAAAGCTTGGCACGACTTATGGGGTTATCATTGCAAGTCCGGATTACTGGAAAAAACATGGCCGTCCTAAAGTTCCATCAGATCTTCTCAATCATAACTGTATGCGTTACAGCAATGCCGAAAATCCCGGATTGTGGCGTTTTACCTCCCCTGACGGAAAGCAGGAAAACATCAAGGTTTCTGGGAAATTCCTAAGCAATAATGGACGGATGGAAGTTTTGATGGCTGAAAAAGGTAACGGGGTTTGTCGTGTCCCATCCTTCCTTTGTGAGGATAAACTTGCTTCAGGTGCTGTAGAATCTGTCCTTGAAGAATATGAAATGTCTGGTTTCGGCATTTATGCGGTCTATATGCCTGCACGTTATACACCGACAAAAATCCGTGCCTTTATCGATCATATTGTGAAACATCGCACCTGCGAAAAGGGAAAAGGTGTCAGGCAATAGGCTTATGCTGCTTGTGATGACTGAAGGCGACGTGAAATAATCGCCGCCACTGTTACGACCAAACAAGCTAAGCCCATCATCCATAACAAAGAAGACGGATGGATATATTCCATTAATCCTCCTGAAATAGGACCACCTGTAAATGTCCCTAACTCAAAAACAATCACAAATACCGCATTTGCCGCCGCCATGGTGCCCCCTTTGAAGCGTTGACCAAGAACGGCTAGTGCCAAAACATATACGCCCATCAGCATGCCACCGGCGACAAAGGTCAAAGCCCAAAACGCGATACCATTCACCGCACTTAAAGCGACACCTGCACAAGCCACGGCCCCAATCGCGGTTACAAGGATAAGAAGCTTCATGCGGCTGAATTTATCTGCCAGATATCCAATCGGAAATTGAAGGATAAAACTGCCCAACAGAAAGGTTGATGACAACATCAACGCAGAACTTTCATTCAAGCCCACTTTCACACCAAATAAGGACATCATATTCCAGGCTGCGCCATCCCCAAGCCCCGCCATAGCAGCACATAGAATTAGGAAGGGCATAACTCTAACCATACTCAGAAGCTTTACTTTTTCTTCAGCTCTGAAATTTGGTTGCATTTTATAACCTACCAGCATGGGTAATGCGCCAAGACCATATAATGCTGCAATCACATAAAATGGTAAATCACCTTCCGTCCCTACATAATTCAAGACAAGAGGTCCTAGGGCCGTTGGTGCGGCAAAACATCCGGCATAAATTGCCAAAATCCTTCCCCGTTGATGTTCGGGCGCTAAATGATTGACCCAAACTTCAAACCCAATCCACATAAAAGCAAAAGCGCCACCAATAAAAAGACGGATCAAAAACCATCCAAACCAGGATTGGAACTCAATTAGGGCCAAAGACCCCACAACCATAATTGCCGACGCAACCAACATGGTTGGCAACATATGAAACTTTCTAAAAACCTTTACAACAATCAGGCACATGGAAAAGAGCGCAAGCGATTGTGCCATCCCATTATAGCCGATCATGGCTTCGCCTAATCCCCAACGATGCATGACCAGAGGCAAGAGAGGCAAGGACATCCCAAATCCAATACCGCCTAGAAACATAGAGATCAACGCACCTGAAATTGCGATATATTCGTTTTTGTAACTTGTTTTCGCGTCAATCGCTACGCTCATGGTCTATACTTTCCCAAAAAGAAGCTAACGACAAACTGCATATCCCTGCATGCCACGTGGATTAGCTGCAGTTTTAATAACACCATCATCCCAACTGGCCGCAGATAACCGACCTTCTGACCAATCATCTCCAACCACCACATCATGACCAAGCTCACGTAATTCTTCGACAACCTTCGCGTCAAATCGCCCTTCCATGACCAGTCGGCCACGTTGTGCATGACGTGGGTAAAAACTACTTGGGAAATGCTCACTATGGAAACTTGGACAATCAATAGCTTCCTGCAAGTTCATCCCATGATGGATATGGCGTAAAATCATAATCAATTGCCATTGATCTTGCTGGTCCCCACCCGGCGTTCCATATGCAAGATACGGCTTGCCATTTTTTAAAGCCATACTTGGTGTTAAGGTTGTACGTGGGCGTTTCTTTGGCCCAATCACGCTTGGTGACTCTTCATCCATCCACATCATCTGAGTACGCGTACCAAGGCAAAAACCTAGTTCAGGAATAGCAGGTGAGGATTGCAACCAGCCACCACTTGGTGTGGCAGAAACCATATTGCCCCATTTATCAATCACATCTAGATGACAGGTATCGCCTTTATGCAATTTTGCCATAGTTGGTTCTCCACCACCAAATCCAACAAGACCATTATCTTCCGGCACACGATCTAATGCTGCCTCATAATCAAATTGAAAACCATACCCCTCAATGAGGCCTGGACGGAAATCCAGTGACGCTGTGCCGCCCATCAATTGGCGACGGCTGGAAATATATTCCTCAGAAAATAATACCTCCATAGGCACATCCACATAATCAGGATCGCCATAAAAAGCCTCACGATCTGCATAAGCCAATTTCATTGCTTCAATCACAGTATGCACGAATTTAGACCCAACTGGATCCATATCCGCAAGCCCTGCATCTTTAAGTAAGGAGAGAGCTTGTAGTTGAACTGGCCCCTGGCTCCACGGGCCGCATTTCAAAATTGTATGCCCGTGATAGTCTATGCTGACGGGTTCATCATAGCTAGCGCGCCAGTTTTTCAAATCTTCAGCGACAAGCAAGCCATTATTCTTTTTACCTGTTTGGTCGTAATGAGGTTCCCCCTGACTGAACTCAACCATTGCCTCTGCAATAAAGCCTTCAGCCCAAATATCACGGGCCGCATCAATCTGTTCTATACGATCTGAAGAAACGCCTTCTGCGTCTTCAATCACTCGTCGCCAGGTTTTTGCTAATTGTGGATTGGTATAAAAATCCCCTGCCTTTGGCCCTTTACCATCTTTTAAATAAATTGCCGCAGTGGACGGCCAATGTTTATCAATCATTTCGGCAGCAGCGCCGATGATACCCGCTGGTGACGCTGTAATAGGGCAGCCTTTTTCCGCATATTCAATGGTAGGTTCTAAGACTTCACGCAAAGACATTTTACCATAATCACGTAACATCAACATCCAAGCATCAAAAGCACCAGGTACACAGGCTGCCAACAACCCCGTTCCCGGAATAACCTCAATGCCAAGCTCTTCATATTTTTCACGTGTTGCCGCAGCCGGGGTCGGACCCTGCCCACAAATGACGCGCGCCTGTTCTTCTTCTGCTGAGTAAATAATTAACGGCACATCTCCTGCCGGACCATTCATATGAGGTTCGCAAAGTTGCAGCATAAAGCCACCAGCAACGGCACCATCAAAGGCATTTCCACCACGTTCCAAAATCGACATAGATACCTGACTTGCCAACCAATGTGTCGAAGCCGCAGCCCCGAATGTACCGACCAATTCCGGACGTGTTGTAAACATCACCTTACCCCGTTTATTTAAATAATTATTCAATAGTTAATCCAAATTGGCGCAACTTCTTATTCGGCGCAAGTCCCAATTAACATCTTTACGTCACAACTCAATTTCCAACTATTTTAACTCATCCCCCTTCCCTAAGGCACAGAAGCCTGTATGCTTTGAATAGTTACAAATAAAACTAACCTTCAAAGAAAGTATCATGACCGCGTCGGCTGCATCGCAGGTAAAGGCACCTGCTCATAATGAATCCAATACAGTAAAAGGCATTTACCTTGTAACTGTTTCTACTCTGCTATTTTCCTTAATGGATGGATTAATTAAGTGGACGGGTGAAAGCTATCCTGTCATGCAATTACTGTTTTTCAGAACCGTTTTTGCCATGATACCGATCAGCATTACCCTCTGGAAGGCTGGCGGGCTTCAACTTTTAAAAACCGAACAGCCTTTTAAACATTTCTTACGTGGTACCGTGGGAATGGGCGCGATGTTTTTTGTGTTCACATCCTTTATTAAGCTGCCCATGGCGGAAGTGGTTAGTATTACTTTTGCAGCACCGATTATTGTCTCAATCATGGCGGCTGTTTTCTTAAAAGAGCGTGTCGGAATCCATCGAGGCTTAGCCATTCTTGCAGGTTTTATAGGCGTCCTGATTATTATCCAGCCCGGGCCCGGCATATTGTCATCTGATACAATTTATCCAATCATGGCGGCAATCTTGATGGCAACGGCGATGCTTATCCTGCGCGTTTTAGGCAAAAAAGATCATGGATCCGTCATTGCCTTTTACTTCACGCTTTATGGGATAATTGTTTCGTCAATTGGGATTTCCGTCCAAGGCTGGATTATGCCAAGTGGCATTGATTGGATATTACTTATTTCTATTGGTGTCTTAGGTGGACTGGCCCAATATTTTGCAACCAGATCATTTGCGGTTGCCGAAGTGGCGGTTGTTTCCCCATTTAAATATACAGCCCTGATTTGGGCAGCAACCATGGCTTACTTAATTTGGGGTGAAGTACCGGGTTGGGAAGTATGGGCAGGTGCCTCTGTCATTGTCGCGAGTAGCCTCTATATTTTACATCGCGAGCTTTACTGGGCGAAACGTGATAAAGATGAAACCAGCCAACGCCAGAGCATTCGCAGGCGCCTGATTGCGTTTCTTGCGAGGAACTAAGCGACTATTTTCTGATTTTATGCAGAACGGCGACGGCGGCGGGGTTTTAAGTCAGACTCGCTCACTTTACCTCTAGCCATACGACGCTTTTTCAATTCTTGTAGAACAAGCAACCGATCATCATTGGAACTTTTACGCCAATTGCGAATTTCGTCACGTGTGCGTAAACAACCGCCACAGAGCTGGCTGTCATCTTCGATCTTGCAAACACCCGTACATGGAGACGGTATTTCCGGTAAGTTGCTCATTACAATCCATCCAGTTATTTTCTTATACATATAGGAAGTAGTTTGTCTAAATCTCTTTTGCAAGTTAGATTTCCGACCAGAGTTGACGCATATGCGCCGAATACTCAAATTCTTTTTAAATTCCGTATTTCGAGTAATTTCGAAATATTTATTGACTTGCAACTACTATTTCGATATTACTAGAAATAACAAAGGAACATGACATGCAAGAAACCGAGCAAATTGCAGAATGTCTAGATGCATTGGGAAACCCGACACGCCTTGATCTTTTTAGATTACTCGTTCGGGCAGGTGGTGAAGGTCGCACAGTCGGGCAAATTCAAGAAGCCCTTGCCATTCCGGCCTCAACACTTTCCCATCATTTGAAACTTCTGGAACTTGTTGGTCTTGTGTCGCGCGGGAAACAAGGCACGACCCACATGGTAAGTGCAAATATCCCAAAAATGGATGAACTTGTCCTGTTCCTTACAAAGGAATGTTGTGCGGATAGACCAGAAAGTGATCATAAAGGTCATTGGCATAAGGATTAGAGACCCCAGTCGGATCACCTAAGGATCGGGGATGATTGTGGAGAAGAAAAATGGCAAATAGTTGTTGCGCGCCAGACTCTGCAGGCACACCTGTTGAACCAAAACACGAAAACCCTTTCGTTAAAAAATTAAAAGATATGGATCGTGTTGTTATTGCCTTTATCCTGACATGGGTGACGATTGCGATTACGGTTCCTGATCAATCCTGGTCCAGTATTGAATTTGTCGGCAAAAGCCTTTGGGAAATTGCCCCGTATCTAGCCATATCAGTTGCCTTTGCAGCCTATATAAAAGCAACGGGTGCGGATAGTTTGATTGGCAATGCATTTCGTGCAAATGCGGGTAAAGCTGTGATGGTTGCCGCCATTGTGGGGGCTTTTTCTCCATTTTGTAGTTGTGGTGTCGTGCCTCTAATCGCTGCCTTGCTAGCTTCAGGTGTACCTATCGCGCCTGTCATGGCTTTTTGGTTGGCCTCGCCTGTCATTGATCCGGAAATGATGCTGGTGACTGCAGGTATATTGGGCCCTGAATTCGCGGCAGCCAAAACCGTTGCGGCGGTATCCCTTGGCCTTATGGGGGGATACAGCACGGCACTTATCCAAAAACTCGGTGGTTTTGCTGATCCATTACGAATTGAGGTCAATGCTGGTTGCGGGGCCGGCGCCATCACACGCACAGAAAAACCAGCTTGGGCATTCTGGAAAGAAGACAAACGACGTAATGACTTTTTTGCAGAAGGCAAAAGCACCAGCTGGTTCTTGTTCAAATGGCTGTCCATCGCCTTTATGTTAGAAGGTATTATGATTGCCAATGTGCCAATGGATATCATTGGTGAATGGTTAGCAAATACAGGTTCTTATGCCATCCCTATGGCAGCCATTATTGGCGCCCCAGCTTATTTAAATGGCTATGCCGCGATCCCGTTGGCAGACACATTAATGCAGTTAGGTCTTCAACCCGGTGCCGCATTAGCCTTTATGGTTGCAGGTGGGGCAACCTGTATTCCAGCCGCGGTTGCGGTAAAAGCCCTCACCAAAACACCTTTATTTCTGACCTTCATTGGCATCGCATTATTTGGTTCAATGATCATCGGATACGGTTTCAACATCTGGCTATCTTTCGGTTTTATTTAGAAAATAAAATAATTTGCGAACAATGACACCCTACTGACAAAATGCTGTCAGTAGGGTGTTGTTATATAGACCTCATTGATAATTTGAGGAAAACATTATGACTAACAAAGTATTTGAAATCGTTCGTTTTAAACTGGCTGAAGGTGTTCAAGAAAGTGATTTCATCAAAACAACTGAAGCCGTTACAGCTTATTTACAAAACTGCAAGGGGTTTATCACAAGATATCTTTCAAAAGCCGAGGATAATATTTGGCTGGAATATATTGAGTGGGACAATATGGAAAATGCAAAAGCGGCCTCCAAAGACTTTATGCAGCAAGAAAGCATTCAACCCTATCTACAGTCTCTGGACGCCGATTCTGTCCATATGTCCCATCAAAATCTACTTTTAAAAGTAGGTTAATTAATCTTCTGCATTCACAAGGGATAAAGCTTGTTTTGCATTTCGCAGAACATGCTTTCCCTTGACTTCGGATGCAAAAAACCTGTTCAACGCGGCCAAACCTTCCTCTGCCCATTCTGCATCTGGCTGCACAGATATTTCTTCCTGTAATGCTGACAATGTTTTCAGTAAATGACAGGAGACAATATAGTTAAACAAGCCATGATCATGTAAGGCTTCGAATTTCTCCCCGAAAAAAACTGGCGGATTTGGCACATGCCATTTTTTCACGTCCTGATTGGCATCCACATAAGATTTGTTGCGCCCAACGAAACTGGCCATCTGCAACAAGCCTTGCGGCCAATATTCTGGATATTCGCCACAAATCTTGCGCACCGCATTGGCAAAAGTAATACCATGAGTGAAGTCCAGCCAATTGATATTATGTGCCACAGGTAAATCATGGCGATGACCATAAGATGTATCAAAGCGGGTCATATTCCAGCAAATAGCTTTCATCAATGCGTTAAAAACAGGCATTGGATCGACAAGAGACAAGTCTAAACACTTTTTATAAGCGGCATTGTTAGACAGACCAATAAAGTCATCAATTTGCGCTAAGCCTTGCCCCTCACCTTTCTGCCATTGCATCAAGGTTGGGTGATATTGCTTAAATTCCGGGATTTCATCTTCACGCCAACTGTAAACAAGTTCGCGCACAAAACATAAAGTCACTTCGCGCTCAATATCTTTACCAAATCGGTCTATCAACGCTTTTGTTTTTTCCAGATAGATCGCAGAGTGACCAAAGGCACGGTAATGGGCAAATGTGGCTTGAGCCAGATAAGGCTCCAAGCTTGCAAAGTCCCACCCTGCTTCAAAGGCTGCATTCACCTGCGCAATTGCGATGTCTTCTTTTTCATTTTCAATGGCATCTAGCAACACCTGAACCTCAAAAGAAGTCGCCGCCTTGGCATAAGGGAATTTTTCCTCACGCATAGTATCCCATGCGAAATGCCCAACAGCCTCCATAATAGCCGCCAAGGCATATTCTGTGCGACCCGCGGCAAGATGACGGTCATACTGGCTCAACCAATCCACGGCCGAAGGATAGGCATGAGTCATACCATATTCATTATTTTCATATGTCCAAAGGATGGCATGTTTGACTGCTAAATCCATGCCCGCACCCGCCTTATCTAAACGTGCAATTTCCCGCCCCATACGGTCATATTCATGACGCGCGAAAGTGGATTTCAAATTTTCCAGCGCCTTTTCAATCTGTATGGCAGGATCAGGCGGCGTAATATCAACAACGATATCATTCCCGTTTACCGCTGCGGGATAGACACGTAACTCATCCCCCTCATACAGGTTTCCACCATCTTCCAGATCAAACTTCCAGTTATGCCAGCTGCAGGTAAGCACACAGCTGTTATCTGCCCCTTTATCACAGTTCGGATCAGCATCCACTTGCCCTTCGATCAGCGGATAACCTTCATGAGGACATCGATTGTTACAGGCATAGATTTTCTCCCCCCGCAAGAATAAGGCGATTTGCTTCCCTTGTTGCTTCACCAAAAGGCGGCCCTTTTCTTGAAGTTTCGTATATCCATCTTCAATACTGATTGTCATTGTATCTATCATTTGGGTCTCCTCCCCAATCTATCCAAAAATCATCTTTTCTTTATTAAATCACAACAGAAAGAAACTTACTCAACGTCGACAAGATGATCCATGCAACCATCAAAACAAGATAACATAAGAAGAATTTAGAGTATTTAAAAACAGCAGGCTTCCCAAAACTCAACAGGTCCTTCGATAGGTCCTGATCTAACCGCCATGGCTGCACATTGGTTTGATAACATTCAACATTTCCCACTTTTAGACTGACGATCGGCTTTGCCATTTTGAACCTCTTTTCTTGCGCCTCCAAATCCATCTTTTTATTAAGTAAAGTTTTTTCTTTATAAAGTCATAACATAGAAGATTTGATTTACGCAAGAAAAAGCTTTAGAAAGTATGTATGAGCAAATTATCCACCTCCCAAAAAGCCCAGCGCAGCAAAAGAAGAATTCAGGACATTCTAAAGCAGAATGGCCCGCAGGATGCTGCATATCTAGCCGCTGAACTTGGTGTCACCGCCATGGCTGTACGCCAGCATCTATATGATTTATCTGATGAAAAACTGGTTACCTATGAAGAAGTACCTAGGCCCAAAGGGCGCCCTGCCAAATTGTGGCGCCTGACAGAGGAAGCCAATCGCCTATTCCCCGATGCCCATGCAGATCTTTCCCTCAGCCTTCTCGACAATATGAAAGCCATTTTTGGGGAAGAAGGTTTAAACCAGATCATTGCCAAACGTAGCGAAGAACAATTTGAGAGCTATAAAAGGGGCATGGAAGGCATTACATCGCTTGAAAAACGACTAGATGCTTTTGCCAAACTTCGTAGTGACGAAGGTTACATGGCTGCTATCCATCAAGATGAAGATAGTAATGACTATTTTTTCGTCGAAAACCACTGTCCAATCTGTGCGGCGGCCTCACAATGTAGCAATCTTTGTGCAAACGAATTCGACGTTATTCAAAAACTATTTCCCAACTGCAATATCAGTCGCGAGGAACATATCTTGAATAAATCACATCGCTGCGCCTATCGCTTAACCCTAAAATAATTACTGTAAATAACTGAAATTCAAACTAATTCGACAAAAATCGAAATTATAATTACATAAAGTAGAAAATTTTGAATTCATAGGTTGTGAAATCTATTATTTATTTTACTCCACTTAAATAAAAAGGAGTAAACACATGTCACACATTGATGTGAGTATCGTCAACACAGTAGAAGAGTGGTTACAGTGTCAGCAACTAAGAGCTGTGGCCTTCCTCCCTACTGAGCCATATGATGAAGAATTTGATGGTAAAGAGTTTGAAATGGTTATTCACCTTCTTGCAAAAAACGCAGGAGTGCCCGTCGCCTGCATGCGACTACGCCTCGTTTCAATTGAAAATGGCGGCTCCATACATTGGGGGCGCCTAGCAACTTTACCAACTTCTTCCAAAGATAGATTATCCGCTTTAAATGCTATCCTAGATTTCGCAGAGCAGTATTGTAAAACCATTGGGTTTAAAAAATATACTGCCGAAGTTGCTGACGATAGATTAATAAGATATATGGAGAAAAGAGGCTTTCACCGTTCAAGTGAGCCTCCGATCTGGTTTGGGAAACGCCCTTTCAAGCCAATCTATAAAGAGCTCGATTAATTATTAAATATTAAGGATCGGCCAATTGCTTACTTTGAATGAAGTAGTGGACTGTGAACATATTAATGATTTCAACACCCTAATGGACAAACATAATATCAAGTATGTTTGGCAAAAAGTTAGCGCTGACTATTTTCATATATACGATTATGTCGGTAGCAATTTCCTTGGAGATTACTTTGGTGAAGATGTTGACCTCATATGCCCTGTCGCGTGGGCGTACCGCAGTAAGCTTTGGCCGATTTTTACTCATGATCAAGCACGTAATGAAGCGCGCTTTAATTCTATAAATAACTCAGAGCAAGCTTACGAGGTATGGCATAAGCATGGTTTTGTGGATGGCATCTTATGCTTATCTGGTCGCCCAACGACCAACTCGTTCGCATTTTTCTCATCCAAAGAACATATAAGTAATCTAGATGAAGTTGAAATCGCATACTTTGCCGCAACACGAAAACTTGATAAATTACTAGAAGGCAATGCAGACCTGATTAAGATTGCGCGAAAATTTAAATTCCTCTCAGAAAAAGAAGTCGAGACCCTAAAACTTCAAATGACCCAACCCCACCTTTCAACTGCAGAACAAGCTGAAAGATTAGGTATTAGTCAAAGTACCCTCAAGATTCGCCAAGAAAGAATTACGAAAAAATTTGGCGTAAAGCGTTTTATTGGTGCCGCATTACTTGTAGAGCGAACTGGTTTTCTTGACTAAATAATAGATTAGTTGTGCATATTCTATACTTTCAATGCACTTATTATCTAACTGTGTAAAAGTGAGGTGTAAGAATAATTGATGCCAATTGTTTTAAAGCTAACTAAATGTCGTTAATAATAGTTTTTGACCAACGTTAGGGATAGATCATTGCTAACCATAGATGACATCTTGAATTGCGATAGCTTGGAAGGTTTTAACGAGCTCTTAGCTAGCTATGATATTCAATACGCTTGGCAAAGACACACGCCCGGTTTCGTTTATACTTATAGTCAGATACAAACACCTTTCTTTGACGAATATTATAGCAAAGAAATTGACTTAATCTGTCCTGCAGCATGGGCCTTTCGAAGTAGGCAATGGCCTATTTTCACTCATGAGCAAGCCAGAGCAGAACCACAATTCAATTCAATTAAAAACGCCGAAAAGGCATATGATATATGGTTAAAGCATGGCTTCGTCGATGCGATTGTATGCTTATCTGGTCGCCCTGATTGTGACTCTTCCGCCTTTTATTCAGCTTCTAGAAAAATTGAAAACCTAGATGATATAGAGATAACTTACTTTGCAGCTACGCGTAAGCTTGATCACTGGTTAAAAGACCGTGAGGACTTGTATTCAGTACCGAGAGAGTTCGAATTATTCTCCCCAAAAGAAGTTGAAACACTAAAACTTCAAATGCTGGAACCAGATCTTTCCAGTGCAGAGCTGGCAGAAAAATTAAACATCAGCCAAACCACATTGAAAAACAGGCAAAAACGAATAGCAAAAAAATTTGGCGTAAAACGTTTCTCTGCAGCTGTCCTCCTTTTAGAACGTACAGGCTTTCTAGATTAAGTCATAAAATTACCTTCCATTGACAACCACACCTCTTTTCCGATAGAAGACGCCCATTAACGGTAATTGGGGACAGGTCTATTTTGCCTGTTTCTTTCGAGGTTATAGAAGAACCTCGGCGTAATCGCCCAATACGAAAGGAAAATTAAATGTCTACTGAGGCAACAAAACCGTCTTTACGGTTTGTTTTGTCCCTGCTTATCCCTGTGATTTGCATGGGCGTGGTTATTTTAACCTCCAACGAACTTGTTCAACATCCTGTAATCTCCCTATTTGGTATGACCGAATTATTTGGCTTGCCATTGGCTGATATTTTAACATGGGGTGCCTTCACATACCCAATCGCCTTCTTGGTTACAGACACAACCAATCGTCTTTTTGGCCCTGAAAAAGCACGTAAAGTTGTGATTGTTGGTTTTGGTTTAGGTGTATTTTTATCTTTATCTGCAGCTTTCAGTATCGCGGCGGCAGTAGCTGCTGAAACCGGTACATCTTTGCTTGATGCTTTGTTTAACAATGATGATGCTTTTGGCATGTTACGCGTTTCTGTTGCATCCGGTTCTGCATTCTTGATTGCGCAACTATTGGACGTTGCTCTATTTGATAGACTACGTCAGGGCACATGGTGGAAAGCACCTGTTATCTCTTCATTTGTAAGTTCAATCATTGATACAGCCATTTTCTTCTCCCTTGCTTTCGCAGGCACAGGTTTACCATGGGAAACATGGGCACTTGGCGATTTCACAGCCAAATTAGTTATGATCGCTGTATTGCTTTACCCATTCCGTTTGCTGGTTTCTTTTTATCCAGCAAATATGCGTGAAGCCGCTTAATAAATCACCCTTATCTAGTTGTTAGGAAATCAGCCATGAAAGTGGAACTGTTTGATTTTGACCTGCCTCAGGAAAACATCGCGCAACAACCCGTCTTCCCACGGGATCATTCGCGCATGTTACTTTGCCTGAACAAGGAGCTAAATGATCAACAAGTCTTTAACTTGCCTGACTTCCTACAACCGGGCGATTTGATTGTTTGCAATGACACAAAGGTTATTCCAACACGCCTGTTCGGGAAACGCGGCGAAGCAGGCGTTGAGGTTACTTTACATAAGCAAGAAGCTTCTGACACTTGGTCGGCCTTTGCCCGTCCTGCCAAGAAGTTACGTGTAGATGATCTCTTTGTTGTTGCGGACGACTTTCAAGCCCAAGTCATTGAAAAGCGTGACGCAGGCGAAGTTTTACTACAGTTCAACAAAGCTGACGGCGATTTGGTGCTTGCGCTTTGGGATCATGGCATCATGCCATTGCCACCCTATATCAAACGCACAAAAGGTGGCGATGAAGGTGAAGAAGCCCAGGATCGTGAAAACTATCAAACCATGTTCGCCAAAGAAGAAGGGGCGGTTGCAGCCCCGACAGCCGGCCTGCATTTCACTGATGAGTTAAAAACAAAACTTGAAGCGAAAGGTGTTGGCTTCCAAGCCATTACCTTGCATGTTGGCGCAGGTACCTTCCTGCCAATCAAAGTGGATGATACCAAAGATCACAAAATGCATGCCGAATACGGTGTCATCACCGAAGAAGAAGCAACCCGCATTAACGACGTTAAGAAAAATGGTGGCCGTATCATCGCCATTGGCACAACCAGCCTACGCCTTTTGGAATCCGCTGTGGACGAAAATGGTGTGGTACAACCTTTCGCCGCTGAAACAGATATCTTCATTACGCCGGGATATCGCTTCAAAGCTGTTGATGTCCTGATGACTAATTTCCATTTACCGAAATCCACCTTGTTTATGCTGATCAGCGCATTTGCCGGACTGGATTTCATGCAAACGGCCTATAAACATGCCATTGATGATGGCTATCGTTTTTATTCATACGGAGATTGTTGCCTATTAGAACGTGACGATACCGTAGAAGCAATAGAAGAGTAATCCCAAGATGACCGAATTTTCTTTTGAATTAAAAACCACAGACGGCCAAGCCCGTCGCGGCGAAGTTAAAACTGCCCATGGTAATATTCAAACCCCCGCGTTTATGCCAGTTGGTACTGCAGCAACCGTAAAAGCAATGTTCCCTGAATCTGTGGCCGCAACTGGTGCAGAAATCTGCCTTGGCAATACATACCACCTTATGCTTCGTCCAACAGCTGAACGTATCGCAGAGCTTGGCGGTTTGCATAAATTCATGAATTGGGACAAACCTATCCTGACAGATTCAGGAGGGTATCAAGTGATGTCCCTCACTCAGCTTCGTAAACTGACCGAAGAAGGGGTTCGTTTCCGCTCCCATATTGATGGCAGTTACCATATGCTGACACCGGAACGTTCTATCGAAATTCAACATCTGTTGGGCGCGACCATTACAATGGCTTTTGATGAATGTACGCCTTTCCCATGTGAAAAAGAAGAAGCCCGTAAATCCATGGAGCTTTCCATGCGTTGGGCAGAACGCAGCCGTAATGCTTTCGTTCAACGTGAAGGTTACGGTCAATTTGGTATCGTTCAAGGTTCTGTTCATGAAGACTTGCGTATGCGTTCCGTGGAAGTTCTAAACGATATGGATTTTGAGGGGTATGCAGTTGGCGGTCTTGCCGTTGGCGAAGGTCAGGAATTAATGTTCTCTACCCTCGATTTCACCACACCAGCCATGCGTGCTGATAAACCACGTTATTTAATGGGGGTTGGCAAACCAACTGATCTAGTAGGTGCAGTTGCACGTGGCATTGATATGTTCGATTGCGTTTTACCAACACGTTCCGGCCGTAATGGACAAGCTTTTACACGCCGTGGTACGGTAAATATGCGTAATGCCCGTCATGCTGATGACCCACGTCCATTAGATGAAGAATGCCCATGCCCTGCATGTACAAATTACAGTCGCGCATATCTTCATCACTTAACCAAAGCCGGGGAAATTCTTGGTCTTATGTTAGTAAGCTGGCACAATATTCAATATTATCAAACATTAATGCAAGGCATGCGTGATGCCATTGAGGCTGGCACTTTTGAAGATTTCCAAGCCGCCTTTAACGAAGAATACCATGGGGGAGATATCGCCCCTTACACCAAAAGTTAACATTTCCTAAGCCCTGCTAATAAAACTTGCGGGGCTTTCCTTTTGACAAAAGAAACTTTTTATTCTTTTACTGTTCATGTATATCATTTGCCGAATTCTATGGCGTGGGTAGGGGACCAAATTCAGTGGCAGCTCATATTGACTATGTGGTTACATGTTTTAATAAGGCTAATTATATAAAACATGTCTTGGAAAGTATCGTTAATCAACAAGGTGAATTTGTTAAAAGAATCATCATAGTTGATGATGGATCGACAGATAACAGTATCGAGATCATCAAACAATTCCAACAAACCTGCCCAATTCCTATGACCTTGATAGAACAAGAAAATGCGGGACCTGCGCGTGCTCAAAATCGTGGCTTAAAGGAGACTGAGGCCCCTTACGTAAAACTGCTAGACGGTGATGACATTTTAGCACCATATGCGACAGCCCACCTCTTTACAGCTCTAGAACAACATCCTGACTGCATATTGTCATTTGGCGCACCAACAGAACAGGATACCTATGAGATTACAGCTGACGACAATATACACTTACCTATATCTGCAGATGTATCTGAAATGGAACCTGTAGAAGTTATCCATGATCCATTAATGGATTCTTTGCGTTCAGCCAGAACAACTCCTAGTGCACTGCTAACCAAGAAAGAGGTAATTGAGAAAACGGGCGGTTCCAATCCCGATGTTTTCATTCAAGATTACTCCTTTGAATTGGCAGCCGCCTATCTTGGGAAATTTGCCAAAATTTCTACACCTGTCTTTTATGCTCCAAGCGAGCTGGGTGAACGTATGTCAGGTAATGAAGCACAAACTTTACATGACGTGAATATGGCGATTGCTTACTTTGTGGATCAGCACCCAAATCTTGGAAAACACTACAAAAACTATGCACTTTATCGATGTACTTCGCGTGCAGCGAAATGGGCTAAACGACATCAAGCTTCAAAGTTATCTTTACGATTAACTCTCATGAAATTCCTTGCAAAACTGCCATTATATACCGCATGTTTCAAGAAGCTAAGTTTCAGTTGCGAAGCCTTCAAACATAGTCATCCTATACGTGTTCCGAAATAAGGAGCGACTTTCACGGTGCCTGCATCACATATTCCAGCTTCCATTGAGACGATCCTATCTCATAAAGCTTGTGGCCCATTGATACGTCATTGGTTAAAACAATCTGATACTAATAAACCACCATCTAAATCACAACTGGACCCGCTGGAATTCTGGTCAGCTTTGCCTGATATTTCGATACATATTTATGTGCCAGATCTAGACGACTACAAAATGTATTTAGCTGGCGACCATATTAGTGGTTTGGATGCGTTAGATAAAAAGGGCATTACTTTACGCGATAGTTATCAGCACCATTCCCCTCATATCGCTGACGTCATCATTAAAAAATGGAATGAGGCTCGATCAACCCAAAAATGCCTGATTACCTTTCGTGAAATAGAACAAGCAGGACAAGAAAAATCTTCTCTTCGATGCATCCTGCCACTCACAGAACCAGAAGCTATTTTATGTTTTACCATTTATGGCTATGATGCGGAACATGCACATAAAACGTTACATCGAAACCGGGATGATTATCGTAATGAAAGTTACAGCAAAGAAGAACTTATGCATCTGATTAAATTATCAGAATGACATAATTATTTGATCAGATGATTGAAACAACAGAAATTAAGAAACAAATCATTGAGAAGGCGAAATCCATTGGTTTTGATTCCATTGGATTTGCCCCTGTATCTATACCTGATCGAAATAAAAAACGTCTTCATGAATTTCTGGATGAAAAGTCTTATGGTACGATGGAATGGATGGCAGGCCGTGTTGAACATCGTGAAAGCCCAGAAGGTCTTTGGCCAGAGGTAAAATCCGTGATCGTTCTGGGATTAAACTATGGGCCATCTTTGGATCCCATGATCAAAAACCTGTTTCATGAACGTGCAAATATTTCCGTTTATGCACAAAATAAAGACTATCACGATCTGGTAAAAAAACGCTTAAAACAGCTGGCCCGATGGATCGTTGAACAGAACTTTACAGCTCAATCTGATACCGATGTCAAAGTGTTTGTTGATACCGCACCCGTGTTGGAAAAAGCTGTCGCCGCTCAATCCACATTGGGTTGGCAAGGAAAACACACCAATATTGTGTCCCGTGATTATGGTAGCTGGCTTTTTTTAGGTGAAGTATTCACAACAATAGAATTACCAGCTGATGAACCGGAAAAAGATCATTGTGGCTCTTGTATGGATTGTCAGGTTGCTTGCCCAACCAACGCTTTTCCTGCCCCTTATAAATTGGACGCAAAACGTTGTATTTCTTATCTCACCATTGAACATCAGGGCATGATCGATGAAGAGTTTCGCAAACCTATGGGCAATAGGATTTATGGATGCGATGATTGTCTGGCTGCTTGCCCCTGGAACAAATTTGCGACACGTACAAAAGAGACAGATTTCTGGCCGCGCCCGGAACTGAAAGGCCCGCGTCTAATTGATTTCCTTGATATGGATGATGCATCTTTCAGAAAGTTCTTTACTGCAAGCCCTGTAAAACGCATTGGTCGTGAACGCTTTCTTCGCAATGTTTTAATAGCACTAGGCAATAGCGGAAATCCAACCTTCGTACCTAAAATTGAAAAATTGCTAGAAGACCCATCTCCAACGATACGGGGTTCTGCAGTTTGGGCGTTAAAATGCTTATATACTCAAACGGAATTCGCAGAGTTTCGCGCATCTTATATTCATCAAGAAAATGAAGAGATTGTTTTAAAAGAACTCGGTATAAAATAACTTTTATTCAATTCCCCAAGGCCGATAAGTCATAATAATTTCATGGACTTTTAAGGCTTTTTTTGCTTTATAATGTCGCTAAATAACAAATAACAATCATATAAAACATAAACTTCATAGGATTATGGGGAACCGGAAAATGATAAAAAACTTAAAAATGCGTGCAAAATTCGGGATTCTTCTCGTCCTGATGGTCTTTAGCTTAACCATTATTTCACTCTTAGGCTCTTCAACCATTTTTTCAGTTATGCTGGAAGACAGGAAAGATAAAATCAAATCTGTTGTTGATTCCGCAATCAACGTTGCTGAAGGTTATCAAAAGAAAATTGATGAAGGTATTCTTACTAAAGAGGAGGCCCTTAAACGATACTATGAAGTTGCCTCCGATATAAAATTTGATAACGGTGCAGGCTATCTATTTTCTTATGATGGAAAAGGTATCGCACAAATGCACGGCGCAGCCCCAAAACTTGTAGGCAAAGATATGTCACAAGTTAAGGATCAAAACGGATTATTTGTAATTCAGGAATTGCTGGCTGCATCAAAAGGTAAAAACAACGGCTTCTTTAGCTATGTCTGGGCAAAACCAGGCGAAGATAAAGACGCTGCCTTTGAAAAAGTCTCCTATGCGGCGCCATTACCATGGGGCCATCATATTGGCACGGGTCTTTATGTTGATGATCTTGAGGCCGCTGCTCTTTCAATCCTGTTTGAATTTGTCGGCGTAGCTGTTATCAGCTTAATTGTTGTTTTAATTATCGGATATCTAATTAGCCGTGACTTCGCGAACACCTTGCTAGGTTTACGTGAAAACATGTTGGCGATTGGCAACAAAGACTATAGCCAAGAAATCACTGGAATTGGCCGCAGGGACGAATTGGGAGAAATGGCAGATTCAGTTGTCGGTTTCCGTGACCAGGCAAAGCATAACGATGAACTGCGTAGTCGACAGGATCAAATAGAAAAAGAGAATACAGAACGTCGTCGCCAAGACACCTTAGCCATGGCTGACAGCTTAGAAAACCGTATCCGTAATGTCGTTGAGAGTGTCAATAAATCAGTTTCCCAACTTCAAGGCACGTCTGAACGTATGGCATCCAACGCCACTCAAACCACCGATGAAGCTGGAGAAGTATCCCGCGTCACAGCAGAAGCAAGTACAAATGTGGAGACGGTTTCTGCCGCAAGTACAGAGCTATCCTCTTCTATTCAGGAAATTTCCCGTCAGGTAGCACAAGTATCAGCTTCCTTACGCGATGGCGTAGAACAGGTTGAAGAAGCCAATCGTGAAGTATCTGGCCTTTCCGAAGCGGCACAATCTATCGGGGACGTCGTGAACCTGATTCATGATATCGCAGAACAAACAAACTTGCTGGCCCTCAACGCTACTATTGAAGCGGCGCGTGCAGGTGAAGCAGGTAAAGGTTTTGCGGTCGTAGCGAATGAAGTGAAAAACTTAGCCAGCCAAACATCTAGCGCGACAGGTCAAATTGAAGATCAGGTTAAAGCTATTCAAGGTCAAACTGTGGCCAGTGCCGAAAACATCAATGCTGTAACTCAAATGATCAATACAATTGATGAGATGGCAAGCGGCATTGCCTCCGCGGTAGAAGAACAAAATGCGGCAACAGGTGAAATTGCGATGAATGTTGAAAATACAGCCACCGCAACACGTAATGTAAGTGAGCGTATTGAGTTAGTTGCAAATGCAGCAGAACAAACCAGCGCGCTGTCTCAAGAACTTCACACTGTTGCTCAAGACTTAGAAAATGAAAGTAACGAAATGAAGCGTGAAGTCGATAACTTCTTGTCAGAGCTGCGCAGTTAAATAACCCGAAATATTAGCCCGGATAGAAAATCCGGGCTTTTTCTATTTAGAATAAACCTCTGCAAGCCAATTAAACACCTTCCCCCCTAGTTCTTCGCTTAAGTAATGCCCATGCATTGTTAGTAGTTCTAATCGGGCCTGAGATATTAATCTCTTCGTATTCACTGCATGTGAATGATGGATGCAAGTATCTTCCACTCCATGTAATATCAAGGTTGGAACATATATCTCTTCTAGTAGTTTCTGCCGATCAGTTGTGCCATAGATAGCTTTAGCCTGTCTAAATATTCCCCCCGGGTTGTACCCGCGTTTTACAAGTTTCTGAGTTTCATTTAAAAGCTTCTTTGTATCAAAGAACGCATTCCCAAGAAAATATTGGCTACTCTTAAATAAGCGATAGGTATACGTTTCAATATCATGCCCAGCATTGTGCATGGTTTCATTCATCACACTTTCAGCTTCCTTAGTCGCTCCTAAAGGCAATGTCCCACCACTACTACATAGGGATGCCAAAGCTTCAACTCTCTCTTTATGTTGAGCTGCTACAATTTGCGCAATCATGCCGCCCATAGAAAAGCCTATACAGCCGAATTTGCGAATGGATAATTGATCAGCCAAATCTATGATATCATCAGCCATATCAAATAGATCATATTCCATCCCTCGCATTTCACTTAACTGCCAATCAAAATTTTTCGCAGTCTCTTCATGAACAGGACCATATCTAGCTGATTTCCCTGCGTCGCGATTATCTAGCAATACTAATCTATATTGTTTTGATAAGGCCTGAATGAAACCAACAGGCCATTCCACAAGCTGCATACCCAAGCCAACGATTAAAATCAGAACCGGAGAAGCAGATTGTCCCATTTCCACATAACATATCTGCTTCCCGTTTATGATTTCATTTTTTTCTTCTGAAGGTGTGAATAACATCCGACTATAAGCCTAATGATTTCTTCACAGAGGTTAATCCATCTGCACCATCCTTTGTTTTTACATTCTTAAGCCAACCATCCAAAAGATTGGCATTCTCTTTTATTAGCAAAACACCAGCTTCTTCCGGGCTCATACCCTCGTCCAGAATATATCCCATCCCTTTACTTTCCATTGAAACATTAAAGGTCAATTGGCTCAGGAGTTTTGATACATTGGGGCATTCATCGGCATAAGTTTCACGCACTTGCGTATAAACAGAAGCACCACCAAAATCTGGGCCATAATGGTCATCACCCCCCGTTAGATATTCAATCTCAAATCGTGTATTCATGGGATGAGGTGCCCAGCCGACAAACGCAATCCATTTATCTCGACGGATAGATCGATCGACTTGTGCTAACATGCCCTGTTCTGAGCTTTCAATGACTTCCCAATCCGTAATTCCAAACTGCGCGTCATTAATAACATCGAACATTAGTTCATTTGAACCCGCCTCTAAACCATAAAGCTTCCTATCGAATTTATCAGCATGTGCTTTCAGATCACTAAAGTCTGTGACGCCTGCCTCATAAACGAATTTCGGCACGGCAAAAGTAAATTTCGCACCGTCCAAATTTTTGTGAATTGTTTTGATTTTCCCGGTATTTTTGTAGGTTGCAAAATATGTTTCCATGGCTGGATCCCAGTAACCTAAGAATACATCCAGATCCCGATTCACCATCGCTTCATATATAACTGGAATACCAAGTACCTTGGTTTCTGTGTCATATCCTAGCCCCTTTAATATGACTGAAGCTGTTCCAGTAGTCAGAGCCAAATCTGTCCATCCTGGTTCTGCCATGCGTACAAGGTCACATGAATTTTGGCTATCAGCAGCGACACTTGGCACAGCCCAAACTGACGCGACAGCAAGTAACGGCGCAATTATTTTCTTGATATATTTTTGCTGATTCATTTTCGTCCTCCCTGAACGATCAAAATATAAACTTACCATTTGGTAAGTAAATATATTTATTGTTCAGTATTGCTTAATGAGTCAACAAAAATTATTCTGCCATAAGAAAGGGGCTTATCGATGGGTCGAAAAAATATTGCAAAAATTCGCCGTTCGGAATTGGCGATTACGGCATATCAAACTCTCACAAAATATGGTATTCAGGGAACTACATTGCATAGGGTCGCTGAGGAAGCTGGCATATCCAAAGCAGGGATTCTTCATTATTATAAAAATAAAGATGAACTATTGGAGGCTGCTATGCGAGAGGCGAATTCAGTCGTCAGGAAAGAAGTCGTCTGCCTGTTCAATGTAGCCCAAAATCCATGGGAAAGAATATACGCGGTCGTACAAGCAAACTTTTCCCATACATCCTTCAGGCCCGAAGTAGCACATAGTTGGATCAACCTCTGCGCAGAAGTTCCATTCAACATGCAATTTCAACGAATCCAAGCAGTTATTTATCGCAGAATGCATTCAAACTTATATTCTGCATTAGAACACATTACGACTGTTGAAGATGCGAAACAAATAACAATGACCTTAACGACTGCGATAGATGGGTTATGGCTTCGCTGTGGCCTGCAACTGGGTGGGATTGATCGACAAACAGCACTCACTGAAATTGAGTTTCTATTAAATGCGATATTACCTCAATCATCTGATCGACTCTTAGCGCGCGATAAGATGATCGAAGCTGCAAACATGTTGCAAAATTTAAAGGCGTAGCAAAATTAAGATAAAAAAAAGACCCGATCAAATTGATCGGGCCAAGAAATGCTTCAGCAAATATGCTTTATCTAATTAAGATGCAGCAGCTGCTTTTTTCTGAATGCGACGTTTGATCTTTTGCGCTTCAGCTGGAAGTTTGCGGTTTGGTGTGCCTAACAAGAAAGCATCCAAGCCACCTTTAACTTCGATTGTGCGTAATGCACGTGTAGACAAGCGCAAGCGAACATCTTCGCCTAAAACTTCGCTCATCAAACGTGTTGTCTGCAAGTTTGGCAGAAAACGACGACGAGTCTTGTTAATAGCGTGAGAAACGTTGTTACCGCTCATCACGGTTTTGCCGGTGATCATACAACGACGAGCCATGGGATTAATCCTTTACATAGCAATTAGCGTCTTTTGACGCCTTTTCTTACTTGATAACCAAACAGACTTGTATAACTACGAATCAGTATGGCACGAAAGCTTGGAATGTCCGTATAAATATAGGATAAACAAAGCACCTCAATAAGATAAAATCATATAAAAGGCGCGCTCTTTTACGCCTGAAAGACAGATTGGTCAATACCCTAAGCCCCCACAAGCATCCTTAAACCTATGTTACATGCGCCTCTCAGTAATTTTCCTTATCAATTTCAGAGCGTTGCATTCTTGTCACGATATCTAGTCAAATATAGTTTTCTTGAAATTAACATGAATAAATACTTTGCCATCCCCCAATATTTGAGTATACCTAACCTAGATTAATGAGAATTTTGCAAACAAATTTATATGTACACACATTTGTTTGTTTATTTTAAAAGACAGTGGATCAAGTGAGGTAGCCGTGCTGAGGTTATTGGGGAAGATTGCTGCAGGGGCAGCATTAATTTTTGGAATGAGTTCTGTTGCATCTGCACAGGAACATGATTCTTCGTATTTACGTGTTGGTGTTGGTTACTATGATGCCTTAAACGGTGACGACGAAGATCAAACAGTAACAGGCCATGCTGAATTAATTTCCGGTAGTGAAATTTTTCACCTAAACCCATTCTTAGGTGTTATGGGAACTGGTGAAGGTGCTGGTTATGTTTATGCAGGCGTTCGTTACGACTGGTATGTGACAGACAACATCATTATCGCTCCTTCTTTTGCACCAGGCATTTATGCAGATGGCAATGGTAAGGATTTAGGTCATTCTATCGAATTCCGTTCTGCGATCGAAGTTGCTTATGAATTTGACAACAACGCGCGTATTGGGGCGTCTCTATACCACTTATCAAATGCAGGTATCGGTGACAGCAACCCAGGTACAGAAGTTGTAACACTTCATTACTCCCACCCAATCGGTCAAGTTTTGAATGTGTTTGACTAGATCCTAGTCTTAGACCTTTTTAAAAACCCCGCATGACTAGTGCGGGGTTTTTTATTGGGATTTTATCCAAATCACTTTAACCTTTAGCCTTCAACTCGATGGGTGAAAGATATGAGCCAAGCTGTTTCCATTCAATCCTGTTTGCAAAATGGTAATATCATGGGAGCCTTGAAACACGCAGAAATGTGGATCATTCAAGAAAGTGATAATGCTGAGGCCTGGTTTTGGCGTGGCACAGTCCAAGCTGCAGGAAGATTAGAAGATGAAGCCATTAAATCATGGCAAAAATCCATCGAACTTATGCCTGATCATAGAGGTGCAAGTCACAATCTGACTATCGCCTTGATGAAGTCCGGACAACTAGAAAAAGCAAAAGAACATCTTTTAGAAACAAAAAAACTGTTACCACAAGACGGACAAGTTCAAACTTGGCTTGGTCATGTCTTATCAGGATTAAACGAGAAAAATGACGCGTTAGATGCCTATCGAAAAGCAATACTGCTTTCAGGACGTGACCCACAGATTTTAAAACTAGCCGCGATGTGTGCCCGTGACTTGGCGAAACCAGAAGTTGCCGTTGATCTTCTGGGGCAAGCACTTGAAATAACCCCAAACGACCCAGCGATTCGTTTTGAACATGGTTGTATGAATCTAGCTCTTGGTAATTATAAGGCTGGCTTTGCCGATTACGAAAGTCGGTGGGCACGTGAAACCATGGATATGCCGAACCTTCCCATGCCTCTTTGGCAAGGGGAAGACATCCAAGGGAAACATATTTTAATTCATGATGAACAAGGTATGGGAGATACGATTATGTTTTCTCGTTTCATCCCTCAGATACTTGAATTCGGATGTAGGATAACATTTTGGGTACGTCCACGCTTGGCCCGTCTGATAAGGTCCTTGCTTACAGATGCCACTTGCCAACAAATCAAGATAACAGATGCTGTGAACAAAACAGCTGATATACATTGCCCTCTTTTATCTTTACCACATTTCTTAAAGATCGATACAGAAGCCGAACTTCTTGGATCACAAGCGTATCTGTCTGCAGAAGAAAATATTCGACTACAATGGCAAGACACACTAAGAAATGCTGGCGAGAAAAAGAAAGTAGGTCTCATCTGGCAAGGGGATCCATCTTCACAGGCAGAAACCGGACGTTCCAAAAAGCTCGCTGACTATTTACCGCATCTTCGACCTGACAGTCATTACTTCCTATTACAATGCCTTCATGGAAGAGAAGAAATAGAGAGAGTAAAATTACCAGAAAATGTTACGGATCTAGGTATGAAGCTCGATCATGGAAATGATGCCTTTATTGATACAGCTGCAGTCATGGATCAACTTGATCTAGTAATTACAACAGATACAGGCCCAGCTCATCTCGCTGGTGCTTTGGGTGTTCGTACACATCTGATTTTGCAAAAAGCGCCAGAATGGCGATGGGGCTTCGATGGCAGTCATACCCCATGGTATCAAAATATGATTCTGTTTAGAGATAACGTGAAAGACACATTTAACTTTTAACTAAACTAAAAGACCCGTCTCGACCATCAACTCGCCGTTACGTTCAAAACTACTTGCAAAATTATCAAGCAAGGTTTTTCTCAAATCTTCTCGAACAAATAGCTTCAGGTTCCCGGAGATACTTTTGCCAAGATGATCATATTTAAATTCCTGATTGAAATGTAATTTTCCAGAAGAAGTAACATGGACAATACGTGATGTATATGGTGCCTTTTCAGTCATAACATCTTCCAAGAATGGCCCATGCGCATTCCATTCACGACAATCCAGCATCTTCATTTTTCGACTGCCATTTTGCACAAGTAAATTTAAACTACATTGTTCAAATAATAACCATTGATGTTGTTTACGTGTCATGGCGCCCCATAACATAGGCAATTCCATACCATTCAGAATCATAACACCAGAATTCAGATACGCACTTTCCATTGGACATCCCATCGCTGCGGCTAAATTCTTAAATGGCTCAATATCGGCATCATGGGATTTACCAAAATCGTAAAAACTTTGGAAGGTCATACCCCCGGCATCCTGACAAATAGAAATATCTGCGCCCGTTGCTTCCATTTCTTCCATAATCGAAGACATTGCTGGGCGGAAATCTTCAGCCAAAATCATATCACAATCCAGCCAAACAAAACCGTCGACCCCAAGAGGCGTTAAATAATCATATAACGAGGCTTTACGATACCAAGCATGATCGTATTCTCTGAGTTTTTCAGGTAAAGGTAATAGATACCCTTGCGCATCAAGATAACGAATTTGTGCATCTGTTAACCCGAAATCAGCAACATAGATTTTTTCATCGGGCATAAATTCATGCATAGATTCTAAAAAGATCAGCAGATTAGGAAAAACAAAATCATTTGCCCCTGTTACCAATGGCCACCGCATCCAATTACCCCTTTTATACGTATTTATTTTAGCAATAAGTATGCGGGGTCTTGGCAAATTCTGCAAGGTGACTATTCTCTCAGCCAATCAAATAAACATAACCTTCATTCCATGGATACGAAGATATGACCCAACAAGCTAAAACGGAACGCCATATTGGTTTATGGCTAGCTCTTTCAGCATTTATGGTTTTCATGATGATGATCATTGGTGCCATCACACGCCTTACTGAATCTGGTTTATCTATGGTTGAATGGCGTCCGTTTATTGGCTGGATTCCACCAATCGGTGTAGAAGAATGGACACGCGTGTTTGAGCTGTATAAACAAACCAGTGAATATCAACTTGCAAATTTTGGAATGAGCCTTGAAGAATTCCAGAATATCTTCTGGTGGGAATATATCCATCGCGTTTGGGGCCGTATGATTGGTATTGTATATAGTCTCCCATTTTTCTGGTTCTTGTTACGAGGTCAAATCCCTAAAGGTTACAAACGTCATTTTACCGCCTTACTCTTCCTTGGTGGTTTTCAAGGTGTGATCGGCTGGTGGATGGTTAAAAGCGGATTTGTTGATCGTACAGATGTAAGTCAATATCGATTAGCAACTCATCTTGGTGTCGCATTCTTAATCCTAGGCTACTTAATCTGGGTGATGCTTGATTTTTTAGCCCCAATTGAACAAGGCCGTAAAGCGGTACAACGAAGTTTTCGCCGCCTAGGTGCTATGGCCCATGCCGTTATTTTCTTTACCGCAATCAGTGGTGCGCTCGTCGCGGGCTTAGGAGCAGGTCGCGTGTTTAACGATTGGCCATTTATGGATGGTGATTTCTTCCCAAATGGGTATTTCTGGCGTGACCCGTGGTGGATCAATTTCTTTGAAACTGTACAATCTGTACAGTTTAACCATCGAAGCATGGCGTATCTCACTGCAATTGTTATTGTTTGGCTGTGGATCGCAGCCAAAAAACATGACCTTGCCCAGCGTGCAAAAACTGCCATAAACGCATTACTTGGCATGCTTATCCTTCAAATCGCACTTGGTATCTCTACCTTGCTACTCGCTGTACCAATGCATTTAGCTGTTACCCATCAAGCAGGAGCAGCAATTACATTCGCGCTGTCTATTTGGGTGATGAAAGAACTGCGTGGTCAGAACGCTTCCTATTTTGATAAATAGGAAGCTGCTCTTATAATGTATTTACCTAGGCTTGTATCCAATACGTAGATTACCCCATTGGCGCCCCTGCACCATAATTGGGGTTACCAAATCTTTCATAAGGACATAACTACCACCGCCCATATCACGCAGGTAACTTTGAACTAGATAGGGTTGTTTATTGGCACCAGCAGCGGCGCCAGTACGATCTGCAAAGATACGACGATTACGACAATTCCCTGCATTCCACACGGGATCATCTGGTTTTTGTGCCTTATTGTAAATCACATTATGAGTTGGCAGATACCCATTCATATCAACAGCTGCACAGAAGACAACCTTGTCGTCAAACTCTAAGACAGGCTCCTGTATCGTCGGCAACACCTTATCCACAAAAGAAATATATTTGGTCATATGTTGTTGAGGATCGGAGCCTTCTACAGGGATGTAGCTTGTATCAAACAATTCCTCGACACTGATTTCGCCCCGACGTATCCCCTCTTCAAATGCATTAGAAATTCGCCCTGCGGCTTCCGCATTTAAACTTATATAAGGCTGATCCATAACATTTTCAGATTGAATAAACCGTATCACTTTTGACTGATCTTCGGGCGCGATCTCACCGTAAACTTTCTCGTCTCTTAGCTCACCAAAGCTCATTGTTATACGCAAGCCCGGCATTAACTCTACCGTCACAGATTTATGGGCTAACATACTTGCGAAAGGCTCAAATACATATCCCCCTGTATCTGCAAGATTCTGCACATCAAATACGCCTATACCCTCAACACGTCCTCGCATGGAAAAAGGAATATGACTAAGCATATGATTTTCGGTTGTGTCATCTTCTTCTAAAGCAACAGCTAAACGCAGTTCCATTTGCACAACCTGATCGTGCACTTCTTTCGACTTACTATGTTGGTTATCGCACGTGGCCTCAACATTCGCCATTTCTGCAGATAGATTTTCAATGGCTTCCGTTACATTACTTGTACTCAAGGCCGCCCGTTGAGCATTTTGGCCAATTTCCTGAACGGCCTCTACCTGTTCACCAACTGTATGATTGACTTCACTTGTATATTCTTCCACTTCCTGAATAGCAGATGAAATATTCTGAATTGCATCAACAACCTGTTTGGTGACGGATTGAATCTCTGAAATCTGATCCGTGATATCTTTTGTCGCATCTGCGGTTTGGCTCGCTAGACTTTTCACTTCACCAGCTACAACTGCAAACCCTTTACCTGCATCACCAGCCCTTGCCGCTTCAATGGTTGCATTTAAAGCTAGTAGATTCGTTTGGCCGGCAATACCTGCAATCAACTTCACCACATCACCAATTTTATCTGATGCCGAAACGAGCCGCTCAATAACATCACCTGCTGCATGCGCATCATTTGCCGCCCCATGTGCGCGTTGTGCAGTTTTTTGAATTTGATCCCCAACAACACCAATTGAGACATTCATCTCTTCAGTAGCCGCAGCCATAGCTTCTACATTTTGCGTCGCTTCCACTGCGCCAGAACGCGCCGTTTCTGATAACGCCCTAACAGCATCAATTGCTTTGGAAACTTCTACAGAATAAGCTTCAGCTTCGGCACTTGCTTCTTGTACATGGTGTACGGTGCCCTCAAACTCACCCCGAATGGTATTTTTTAATGTTCCTAAATCTCTAAGAGCCGTAAAGGCAGCCCTTTCGGCCTGTTGCCTTTTATCAACAGTTTCAACCTGATTAGCTTCGGTCAATTCTTCATCTCCCTATTGAACCAAAACCACACTCCAACAAACTTTCCCTTGAATGGTTTTGGCTAGGCTTTTTTTATTATTTACGAAGATTGGAACAGATTTTTGCGAAGATGGCTAGCAATTAATATTAGATTAATCAGATTAATAACCTATCATAGATAGGCTATTAAGTTAGAAGCCCTGAAATCAGTTCGCTAACTGGCGATTACGTCGACGCCTTTTAGGAATAGCTGCAATATTTTCTGCAACCTGACGTAACATATGACGAAGATCTTTTTGTACTTCTTTGGGAAGATTTTCCAGCGGACTATCTTGTTTTTCAAGAACTTTTTGCGCTTCCACCGCAGGAGACGCATTAACAGGCATTGTTAAAATCCAATGCATAAAAACTTCACGCGCCATTATCATAGATGCGTTAGATGACATAGAGCCAGATGTATTCTGATACATAATATTCCTTCCGGGGCACCCCGCCCGATGAGAGTTAACACAAATCACGGCAGGTTTCCTGGCTTTTGATCTATAGATACGCCTTCCCAAATTCCCTTAAAGAAAATTTCAGTGGCCTGTATCAAATTCCCCATACTTATCCATTATGGGAACGATCAACTACAGTTGCGGGGGCAGCTTTGGAATTTGCTATAATAGCAGCACCAAATTCCCTTTTCCTATCAAATAGGCACCGTAAAATTTATGTATGACAAATTAAATAAGTCAGCAAAAATTATTTTATCATATGCGACAAAAATTAATCATTTTTAAAAGAAATCATCTTATTGTTGCGAATAAATTTAGTTTCATCAATAATACATTATGTTCAGGAAGATGAATTTCTTATATTCATCAAGGGATTATTTCGCTGGGGGCGGTTATGAATTCTGCATCAAAAACGATAACAATAACTCTACTGATTGCATCCATGTTAGGATGGGTTCTAACCATATATAGCTTTCTAGCAGTCGACTGGATTGTAGGTATTGGATTTGCAGTTATAGCTGCATGCGCAACCATCGCGATATGCTATTACTTCTTTCGTGTGTATCAAAGAACAGTCAGTCTTATTAAAGACTTGGAAGAAATATCCGCAGGTAAGCGCGATATTAATTTTGAAAAATACGGGGATCCACATTCTGATTTCGTGCGTTCCGTTGAACTTATACAACAAAACTTCTTTGCTATTGATCAGTTCTTAGCAAAGGAATTCAAAGCCAAAGACGAAGAACAAAGATCACTAAACGAAGAACTCGTAGGCATCGCAGAAGGCCTAGATCAGCAAGTCAAGGAAACAGGTGTAAACGTTGCCCAAAATGTTTCCTTACTCAAATTTGTTTCTGAACAAATGTCCAGTAAAGCAGATACAGCTTCTGCCCGCATGAAAGAATTAGCTGATATCTCTCAGAATGTTGGTAATTCAGTTGACATAGCCGCAGACGAAACCAAACAGTTGCAAACTGATATTAATGATATTGGTCAAAAAGTATCTCAGGCGGCCTCTGTCGCACGCGAAGCGGTTCTCAAATCAAACTCTACGAGAGAAAGCATTCAAAGTTTATCTGAAGCGGCTAATCGTATTGGGGATGTCGTAACCATCATTACTGAAATCGCTGAACAGACAAACTTATTAGCCCTCAATGCAACAATTGAAGCTGCCCGTGCTGGTGAAGCCGGAAAAGGCTTCGCTGTGGTCGCCTCAGAAGTTAAAAATCTTGCCAATCAAACGGCAAAAGCCACTGATGAAATTCAAACACAAATTTCAAACGTTCAGAGTGCAACAGGAGATTCCGTTGTTGCGATTGAAGAAATTACAGAAGTTGTTAGTCAGATAGATAACATCTCAACATCTATCCAAGAAACAGTAGACGTTCAAATTGCCGCGACAAATGACATTACAGATCGTATTATGGAAGCAGCAAAAGGATCGCAAGGGGTATCCCAATCATCTGCTGAAATTCTGGAAGCTGTGACCACAACCAATGAAATGTCACAAGAAGTCCGAAATACAGCCGAACAATCTGCAAAAGATGTGGATAATATGACATCCCGTCTAACAGAATTGATGGGGAACCTGCGTCAATCAGCTATTGGCAATCGCAGAGAACATACTCGTTATACCCTCCCTTTCGAAGTAGACTTAGCGATAGATGGAATGGATTATAAAACTAATTTCATCGATATCTCGGTAGGTGGCGCATTAATGCCACCTTTACCTATTCCGCTTAACGAAGGGATGCCTTTCACACTTAAATTGGACGGCCTGGTAAACGTAATTGAAGGCACGGTATATCGCATTTCTAATAAAGGTGTACATTTAGAATTTAATATACCTGCAAGTGAAACGCATACGTTACAAATCTTTTTAGAACAATTCCCTGAAGCCGATAGTGAGGCTGCTCATCACGCCTCTGCAAATGATACAGATGGGGATGATGACGATGTGGATTTATTCTAGTCACATCCCTTGCAATGACGTATAGATAACCCACATAGATCAACAGTTTTGAAATCATTGAAAGCTTAGAAAAATAGCATGAGTATTTGGGGTAAAATTCTCGGCGGTGTTGGCGGTTTTGCTGTCGGCGGTCCGATTGGCGCACTTGTTGGTGCCTTGGGCGGTCACGTTCTTGATAAAATGCGCGAAGGTCCGGAATCAGACAGTCAAAAAGACCAAACAAAGACAATTACTTTTACGATTGGTGTCATTGTCTTAGGGGCCAAGATGGCCAAGGCTGATGGGCAAGTTACCGATGATGAAGTTATTGCTTTCAAGCAAGTCTTCCATGTGCCAGATCATGAAGTCAAAAATGTAGCCCGCATTTTTAATCAGGCCCGTCAAGACTCTCATGGATTTGAACCTTACGCCAAACAAATGGCAGATACTTTCAAAGACACCCCAAACGTTCTTGAAGAGCTTCTTTGGTGCTTAACTCATATTGCCAAAGCTGATGGCAAAATTCATCCGGGTGAGTTGGAGTTCTTGTACAAGGTTTCTCATATTTTTGGCTTCACGGATCAATGTTTCGAACGCGTTACAGGTCTCAAACAATCCGGGCAAGCTGCGGATCCATATGCTATTCTTGGTTTAAATTCATCTGCGAGCGATCAAGACATTAAATCCGCCCATCGTAAGTTAGTTATTGAAAACCATCCTGATAAGTTAACAGCCCAAGGGTTACCAGAAGAGTTTATTGAGATGGCAAACGAGAAACTTGCAACGATAAATGCCGCTTATGACGAGATAAAAAAACAACGCGGCCTTTAAAAGGCTTGCTTTAACTATAAACAAGAAAAGAATACAGGTTTAACATGGCCAAAGGTCCTGAATATCTGGCTTTGCGCAGCATACGCGCAGGTCATGGCACACCACCAGTTATCGAAGATGCTGACCTCAGCATTGCTAAGGGAGATCGTCTTTGCCTGATAGGACGCAACGGTAGTGGTAAATCTACATTATTAGCGGCGATAGAAGGTAAACTTGGGCTCGACAAAGGTGAACGATATGTTATGGCAGGGTTAAAGCTTGCCACTTTACCACAGGATCCCATTGCGCCTGAAAGCGGTACCGTTTTAGAATATGTCATAGCAGGTGGTGCAGAAGAATATCGTGCAGAATCTTTGATTTATGCTGTCGGTCTTATGCCTGATCAGGAAGCCAGCAAATTATCTGGCGGCCAAATTCGTCGGGCAGATTTAGCCCGTGCGCTAGCCCAAGACCCTGACTTACTTTTGCTAGACGAACCAACTAACCATTTAGACCTACCAGCTATTCAATGGCTTGAAGAAGAGCTCTCACAATTCCGTGGCTCCTTACTAATTGTCAGCCATGATCGTGCTTTTTTGAAGCGCGTCACAAATGGGGTTGTATGGTTGGATCGTGGCAGTCTACGTCGCCTTGATGCAGGCTTTGAGAAGTTCGATGCATGGGTCGAAGAAATCGAAGCCACTGAAGAAGCTGAACGCAATCGTGTTGAAAACTACATCAAACAAGAAGAAAGATATAAACTTCGCGGTGTAACTGCACGTCGCAAAAGAAATGTACGCCGCCTTGAAAGATTAGATAGCCTACGAAAAGAAAAACGCGAATGGCGCAATAACCAAACGGTAGGCAGTATTAAAACCCAAACGGCTGCAACGAGCGGTAAGCGTGTTGCAGAGTTAGAAAATGTCGATAAATGCTTTGGTGATTTATCTATCACCAAAGCATTTTCAACGCGTATTATGCGAGGTGATCGTGTTGGCATTCTAGGCCCTAATGGGGCGGGAAAAACCACATTGGTGAAGATGCTTATTGGCGAAGAACAACCTGATGGTGGTGAGATCAAACTTGGCATGAACCTGCAAACAGCTTGGTTTGACCAGCAGCGAGCGCAATTACCATTAAACTCCACACCTTGGGATGTTATCGGGGAAGGTTCTGATCAAATTCAACTCGGTGAGAACCAACGTCATGTGGTCGGTTATCTAAAAGACTTCCTATTCAATGAACAACAAATTCGCGGTAAGATCAGCACCTTATCAGGTGGTGAGAAGAACAGACTTTTATTAGCTAAAATCCTAACCAAGCCTGCAAATCTTTTAGTACTTGACGAACCTACCAATGATCTGGATATGGAAACTCTGGATTTGCTAGAAGAAATGTTAGCCGACTATGATGGCACTCTCATAGTGGTAAGCCATGATCGTGAATTCCTGGATCGTGTTGTGACTCAAACCATTGCCCTTGAAGGCAATGGTGTTATCCGGGAAGTTGCAGGTGGTTTCAGCGACTATCTACGTGAATATGGCAATACAGATAAATCCGTTAACAAGGTTCCCAAAAACAAAGAAACTTCTGAACAAGTCGAAACGCCAAAGCCAAAGAAAAAAGCAAGTAAGTTAAGCTATAAAGATCAACGTGATCTGGATATGCTCCCAGAAAAAGTTGATGCCTTAAGCTCAGAAATTTCAATATTGGAAACAACCTTGGCAACGCCGGATCTTTATTCCAAGGACCCGTTAAAGTTTCAAACAACGGCAGATACTTTGGATAAGAAAAAAGCTGAACTTCAAGAGGCAGAAGATCGTTGGCTGGAACTAGAAATGTTACAGGAAGAATTACAGGGATAGTAAATGGTAGAGATCATCCAACATCCTTCTCCCAATTATGGAGATAGACGTGATGGTAAGAAGGTAAGCCTTCTGATCCTGCATTATACCGATATGCTTTCAGCCAAAGCTGCATTAGATCGCATGTGTGATCCTGCAACAGAAGTCAGTGCGCACTATCTTATCAATGAAGATGGTCAAATCTACCAAATGGTAGATGAAAATAAGCGGGCATGGCATGCAGGTGTCAGTTGCTGGCATGAAGAAACAGATGTGAATAGTATTTCTATTGGTATCGAATTGGCAAATCCCGGACATAGCAACGGCCCATTACAATCTTTCCCTGAAAAACAAATCGAAAGTTTAATTGAACTCGCGAAGGATATTTGTATACGACATGATATTCCGACGGCAGGCGTGATTGGACATTCCGATATTGCACCGGGGCGTAAGGTTGATCCCGGACCTCTTTTTCCATGGAAAGAACTTGCAAAGGAAGGTCTAGCTATCTGGCCAAACGATGATCTATCAACTTTTCATATGGCAAATGATGAAAAAGTAATAGCCGCGGCTCTTGCCAAACTTGGTTATGATGTTAGGGATATCACTCAGGCCATATCGGCGTTTCAACTTCGCTTTCGTCCCAACAAACATGACGGTGAATTTGATCAAGAGATCGGACAAATCTTGGCTGCATTAACAAATAAGAAGAAATAGAAATAGGGGATAGGAATAACCATGTATACTTTGGAAAAATTGCAAAAATTGGATGCGCAAGATCCATTGGCTAAATATCGTGATGAATTTGAACTGGCGGATGGTTTAATTTATCTGGATGGTAATTCTCTTGGTCCTTTACCTAAACGCACAAAAGAACGTGTTATCAAGGGCATTGACGTCGAATGGGGCACCGACTTAATCACCAGCTGGAACAAGCATGGTTGGATGAATAAACCACACGATCTGGGCGATATGATTGCCCCAATCGTGGGGGCTGACAAAGGAACAATCAAGGTAGGCGACAGTACTTCTGTTAATGTATTTAAATCTGTTGCAGCGGCTTTAAAAATTGCGAAATCAGGCCGTTCTGTCGTCCTATCTGACACAGCAAATTTCCCGACTGATCTTTATATGATCCAAGGCTTACAAGAATTGATCGGTAAAGAAAACTGTGAGCTTAAGGTGGTTGACGAAACCGAAGTTGAGGCAAGCTTAACAGAAGAAATTGCCGTTCTTCTTCTCAATGAAGTTAATTTCCGAACTGGCCGTAAATACGACATGCATGCGATCACACAACAAGCTCAGGCAAAAGGTATCATTGTAATCTGGGACTTATGCCATAGCGCGGGGGCTTTCCCCGTTGATCTAAAAGGCACAAATACAGATTTCGCAATTGGATGTGGTTATAAATATCTAAACGGTGGTCCTGGCGCCCCGGCTTTTATCTATGTTGCGGATCGTCATAAAGACGTAGTCATCCAACCATTATCAGGATGGCATGGCCATAAATCTCCATTTGAATTCTCAACAGAATATGTACCATCAGATACTCAAACACGATTTGTGGTGGGAACTCCGCCTGTTCTTTCTTTACTCGCTTTAGAAGCAGGTTTGGAAATTTGGCAAGACGTAGATATGCAGCAATTGCGTGAGAAATCCCTAAACCTCACCGATGCATTTATCGAATTGGTTGAAACACGTTGTGCAGAATATGGTTTCACATTGGCAACCCCGCGTGAACGAGCACAGCGTGGCAGTCAGGTTTCCTTTGCCCATGAAGATGGTTATCCAATCATGCAAGCCTTAATCGCCGATAAAGTTATTGGTGATTTCCGTGCGCCCAATCTTTTACGCTTTGGTTTCACCCCACTTTATACAAGCTATCAAGATGTTTGGGATGCAGTTGACCGCTTACGTATTATCATGGCGGAAAAGAAATATGATAAGCCTGAATATCGTGTGAAAGCAGCCGTAACTTAATAGGGCCAATTTCCAAAATATTTCTGTGTAATTGTCACTTGTTGGCGCCCCCTAGTCTATGTTTTTCTGCTGAATAAATGTTTAATAAGAAAGTATAAAGTCTAGGGGGCCTTTACTATGCCTATTACTATCCGACCATTAGAAGTTCATGACCGAAAGGCATGGAATCCTCTTTGGCAGGGATATTTGGAATTCTATGAATCTGCTGATGTTATTAGCGATGAACAGACCAATCATCTTTGGGCCATACTCACAGGTCAGACTAATGAAATAATGGCTTTTGGCGCATTTGATGAAAATGAAAAGATGATTGGATTTACCCATTATCTCTATCATCAAACCACGTGGTTTAAAGAAGGTTATTGTTATTTGGAAGACCTATTTGTCAGTCCATCTATACGTGGTGGTGGTGTTGGGGAAAAACTCATCAATGCAGTTAAAGAACAAGCCAAAGCAGACGGACGTGCCAAAGTGTACTGGCAAACACAGCATTTCAACTTCCGGGCAAGAGGTCTATACCACAAAATGGCAGGCCCCTCAGTTCCCGTAGTTTATGAAATTGATTTAGCCTAAGTCACGTAAACTTTTATAGAGCAATTGATAAAAGCCTTCATCGTCGATCTTTTCCATGATCTTCACATTGGGGGCTTTCTTGCTGACACTTAAACCATCAGCCAAAGTGCGCCCGTGGCTCACGCCATCATGCGTATCCACCTCAACGTAATAATGGCGGCCAGAAAATAGATCAGGCTCCAACAAATACGCAATGACGCATGGGTCATGCATCATACAATCATTTTGCCCATGATCACGGCTCATTACCAAACGACGATAAGCTTCCATCATGGCGGCGATTGCGTTAGCAGGTTCCGTTCCAATTGCCTTTAATTCATTCAGGCGATCATCCGTGCAGGGTGTTTGATGCGTTACATCCAACCCCATCATAACCTTTGGAATATCTGTTTGTATGACAATTTGTGCTGCATGAGGGTCCGCAAAGATATTAAACTCAGCCGCAGGAGTACAATTGCCTGGTCCAAAAGCCACGCCGCCCATGAATACGATCTCGCGAATCTTTTCTTCAATCTCAGGCGCCTTAATCAAGGCAACAGCTAGATTGGTCATAGGTCCTGTCGGGCAAATGGTAATACTTTTATCCTCGGCATTCATGCAAGTATCTACGATGAAATCAACGGAATGCATCACATCATGCTCACGCGTTGAGGACGGCAAAATTACACCACCCACCCCATCAGATCCGTGCACTTCAGCCGCACGGACATGCTTGCCCATAATTGAATGTGGGCAGCCCTGAAATACAGGAATGTCTTCACGCCCTGCAAGAGAACACAAATTACGGGCATTTTGGTACACAGCATCCAAGCCGACATTTCCCGCAACCGTCGTAATACCCAATATTTCGATTTTTTCAGACGCCCCCAATGCCATCATAATTGCAACAGCATCATCTAATCCCGGATCGCAATCCAAAATAATCTGTCTCATTCCCGCTTCCTTACAGCCATTGTTATGTTATTTCCGGCAACTTTATCAAATTTCACCGCTAAATGACCAGTGAAATAATGTTTCATCTTAACCCAAAATTTAGTTCAACTTTTAGAATTATTTCACAAACGATATGGGTAATTATATTATAATTGTTATTTTCGTTAGAATCCAAATTACCCCTTTGAGCTACTCATATATACAAGTATATTTATTGAAATAATATTTCAAAGTAGAAATATCTAATATTAAATTCAGCATAAAAGCTGATCTAAGAATAAATGAATTAATGACGGGATGGCTTCTGCAGTTGGGTAAAAAAGACGCTATCCTTAACCACAAATGCGAAGGATAGATCGATGTCTGTATTTACCTCACCCCATTTTGATAATCACGAAAATGTAGTTTTTTGCCATGATGAAGCGTCAGGCCTAAAAGCAATTATCGCGATTCACAACACAAATCTTGGGGGTGCGCTTGGAGGATGTCGTATGTGGGATTATGCGACCGAAGAAGAAGCGATTACAGATGCCTTACGACTTGCCCGCGGTATGACTTATAAGAATGCGCTAGCAGGCCTGCCATGGGGCGGTGGTAAATCGGTCATTATTGGCGATGCCCGTAAAGATAAGACACCAGAAATGTTTGAAGCTATGGGTCGTTTTGTCGATCGCCTAAACGGCACCTATCGTATTGCTGAAGATGTGGGTACCAGCCCTGAAGATATGGGCTATATAGCAAAGCATACAGATCACGTATTAGGAACAGTTGAACGCGCAGGAGATCCATCTCCCGGAACAGCTTATGGTGTGTTTAAAGGTATTCAAGCAACTGTACTTGAACGTCTTGGGAAAAATAATCTGGATAATGTGAAAGTCGCTGTTCAAGGTCTTGGTCATGTAGGTTACGATGTTGCACGTCAGTTAAAAGAAGCGGGTGCCTCCCTTTGTGTGACAGATATCCACGATGACAGTATTCGCAAAGCACAAGCAGAGTTAGGTGCAACTGCCGTTAACCCGGATGCCATTTATGATCAAGATGTTGATGTCTATGTTCCTTGCGCATTAGGTGCCACTTTGAATGACGACACAATTTCACGCTTGAAAGCCAAGGTGGTTGCTGGTGCTGCAAATAACCAACTCGCAGAGGAACGCCATGGTGCGATGCTTGTTGAGAAAGACATCCTTTACGCGCCAGATTATGTAATCAATGCTGGTGGTGTGATTTATCTTTATCATCAACTTGAAGGTTCTAGCCGTGATACAGCGATGGAACATGTCGGTCGTATTGGAGATACATTGCGCGAAATCTATGCAAAAGCACGCGCAACAAATACTCAACCATTTGAAGCAGCAGATCGTCTTGCCGAAGAAAAGTTTATGAAAGCAGCATAAATCAAGCTCCCAAATGCAATCAGATGCCTCCCATCTGATAAATGCAATAGGCCGATGGAATTTATTTCCCTCGGCCTCTTTTTTTGCTTAAACTCCGAAAAACATAAAATGAGGGAGTAAAACATGGCTGAAGTTGAAACCCATGAAGGAGGCTGCCTGTGTGGGGCCGTGCGTTTTGAAATTACAGGTCATTTACGCGATGTTACCTATTGTCATTGTGGTCAATGTCGAAAAACAACCGGACATTATTTTGCGGCCACAGCATGTGAAAATGATGAATTGGAATTTGTGGCAGATGGCGGCCTAAAGTGGTTTCGTGCTAGTGACACAGCCAGCCGGGGTTTTTGCGATCAATGTGGTAGTACTTTATTCTGGAAACCGGACGAAGGCACCTATACCGCAATTCTAGCTGGTAGCCTAGACTTACCAACGGGACTAAAAGCAACATCCCATATCTTCGTAAAAGACAAAGCGGATTATTATGAAATCACTGATGGTTTACCACAATTTGAGGGTGATAACTAAACGGACCTAACTTTGTTCATGTCCGGGTCTAGAGGCTCGGATTGAACGGCTGAGCAGGATCACAGGCAATATGCCTGCAATCACAATGGTAAGGGCACCTAATGCGCATTCTTCCAATAATTCATCAGAAGCAAACTGATATACATAGGTCGCTAATGTATCATAGTTAAACGGGCGTAAAATCAAAGTTGCAGGTAGTTCCTTCATGCTATCCACAAAGACTAGAATGGCGCCACCTAACAATCCGCCACGGATAAGTGGGAAATGCACCCGGCGCAGTGTCCCTAAAGGCCCCTCACCCAACATGCGCGAAGCATCATCCATATTTGGAGTTACCTTCGCCAGTCCGGTTTCAACCCCGCCCATACCGACGGTTAAAAACCGTACCGTATATGCAAAAATAATTGCAATCACCGTTCCTGATAACAACAACCCTGTAGAGACATTAAATAGGCTACGCATTTGTCCATCCAAGAAATTGTCAAATCCGGCAAATGGAATCAACACACCGATCGCTAACACGGCTCCCGGCATTGCATAACCGACACTTGCCAACCGTGTCGCTGTTTTCAAACTCTTCTGTCCAGACAAACGCACTGCATAAGCCATAAATACACCAACGACAATCACCAACATGGCTGCAGAAGAACTTAGGAATAAGGAATTTAAAGCATATCCAAAGAACTCTGACGTCCAGCTTTCTTCAAAGCGACGTGCGGCATAAAAAGCTAGGGTACCCGCAGGTATAAGAAATCCGAACAGGATCGGACTTGAACACGCCACAATCGCAAAATATTTATGCCATCCCTGTAGCTGATAACCGGGTAAAGCTTTATATCGTGTTGTCGTGCTATGATATTTCTGCCCTTTACGTGATGCTCGTTCAATCCAAAGCAGACCGATCACGAAAAGTAACATCACCAGAGCAATTTGAGCCGCTCCCCCAATATTACTCATATTTAGCCAGACATCGAAAATACCTGCGGTTAAGGTATGTACGGCAAAGAAATCAATCGTCCCAAAATCATTCAAGGTTTCCATCATGGCTAAGGCTGTCCCGACAACCAAAGCCGGACGCGCTAACGGAAGTGCAACAGACCAAAAGCAAACCCATGGGCTGCGTCCCAACACACGACCAGCTTCCAGAACACATACTGATTGTTGCAAGAAAGCAGCCCGCGTAAGCATATAAACATAAGGATACAATACGAGTGAAAGCATAGCGATCGCACCGCCATGAGTTCGAATGTCAGGAAACCAATATTCGGACTTTAGCTTCCAATCAAAAACATACCGTAAGCTCGTTTGAACAGGCCCTGCATATTCCAATAAATCAGTATAGACATATGCCACCACATAAGCAGGCATAGCCAAAGGCAATAATAACGCCCATTCGAAAATACGCTTACCCGGAAAATTGCACATGGTGACAAACCATGCACACATCACCCCACCTGTAATTGTTCCAGCCCCGACCCCCAACATCAAAATCAATGTATTACTCACATAACGTGGTAACATTGTGCTAATCAGATGAGGCCAAATATTTTCTTCGGGATTAAATGCAAGCCAGATAATGGCCACAACAGGCAACAGGACAAACCCCGCAATTGCAAATGCCCCAATCACCCAGCGCAGATTATTTCTGGAAAAGCTTACTTGTCGCTGCGCGGGTTGCAATTCGATTGTCTCAGACATTTGATCCCTAAACAAAAAGAGGAAAGATAATCATCTCTCCTCTCTCCTTACCTGTTTATATCAGGTATATGCAAGTGCTAATCGTTTATTCGTTGAAGCCAACTTTATCGATCAACTTGGATGCTTCGTCACGTAAACTGGCAATTGTGTCCAGGCTAATATCATCTGTTTTGAATTGACCCCATGCATTTACAACTGGTGACCATTCAACACTTTCTTTAACCGGGTATTCAAAGTTTAACTCCGCATATAAAGCTTGCGCTTTATCGCTTACCAAAAACTCCATTAGTTTCTGAGCATTCTCACGGTTTGGCGCATATTTCGCCATGGAAACACCAGAAACATTGATATGTGTACCACGACCTTCTTGGTTCGGGAAAATGATACGAACAGAATTCGCCCATTCGATCTGCTTCTTATCCGACATCATTTTACCCATATAATAGGTATTACCGATGGATAAATCGCATTCGCCTTGCCAAATCGCTTTTACTTGCGCACGATCATTCCCTTGTGGTTTACGTGCTAAATTTGCCTTTAAGCCTTTTAACCATTCTTCTGTCTTTGCTTCCCCATGAACATCAATCATAGAAGCAATCAAAGCCAAATTGTAAGAATGGTTACCTGCACGTGTACAGATACGGCCTTTAAATTTTGGATCCGCTAAATCTTCATATGTTGTTAAATCACCTTCTGGAACACGATCTTTAGAGGCATAAACAATACGTGCACGTGTCGTCAGCGCAAACCATTGGTTTTCAGTCGAACGAAGATTGGCCGGGATTGCTGTTTCCAGAATTTCACTTTCAACAGGCTGCGTAAGACCTTTATTCACAATCGAAGAAAGACGACCAATATCCACTGACATAATCAAATCAGCAGGCGAATTCGGCCCTTCTTGCTTAATGCGTTGTTCCAAGCCCTTCTTGGCATAAACAACATTAACAGCAATACCCGTTTCCTTGGTGAAAGCATCAAACATTGGATCAATCAAAAACGGCTGGCGATAGGAATATACATTAACCTCTTCCGCAGCATGGGAGTTCTTCATTAATCCGGCAATTGATACAGCGGCGATTGCAATAGCAGCCCCTAAACCCAACAGGTCTTTTTTCATCTGGAAACCCTTTATTAAACTGTCGAAAGTATAGAACGACATTACTTGCGAATAATTCTTAACAACCACTTTTATAACCAGTTTGTTAAGAGTGCAAGGCAATCTTAATAATTTTAATTATATTTTATTAAGCGAAAGTAAGAATAAGCTTCACCCGAACCCTTATCTTGGCTATTATAATCTTTATTATTCTTCTGCGAGTAACTTATAAAACAACGAAAATCCAGTTGCCGAGGTATAGATGTTCCGTCATCTGAAGAAAAGCTTCCTACATTTTAGCCTGTTTATGGCTCTTCTTATCATGGCTGCATGCCAAGACGAAGATACGTCCAATCAGTCAAATGACAACATATCCAATAATCTAGCAAAACCTCGTATTGCCTTAGTAATGAAAACACATACCAATCCATTTTTCATTTCGATGGAACAAGGTGCAAGGCAAGCTGAAAAAGAACTCAATCTTCAGTTAGTGGTCAGAACCGCTGCGGAAGAAACATCTATTTACCAGCAAATAGATATCGTACATGAACTAACGCGTAGCGGAGAGATCGATGCTATTGTTATAGCACCAGGCGATTCTGTTGAATTATTACCTGCGTTAAAAGCAGCACAAGATCAAGGTATTAAAATAGTAAACATCGATAATAAGCTTGATCAACATTTTGCAGAAAAATTTGGTCTGGAACCAATTCCGTTTATCAGCGTTGATAATGAAGCAGCAGCGTATTTATCAGCGAAATACATTTCGGATAAAATTAAAACACCGACCAAAGTTGTAATTTTGGAAGGTATTCCGACAGCTGCCAACGCCCAAGCTCGCAAAGCAGGCGCCATACGCGCGTTTGAGGAAAATCCAAATATCACTATTGTTGCTTCTCAATCTGCTTATTGGAAAATTGATGAAGCTTATAATGTGGTGCATGACTTCTTTCTAAAATCTTCTGATATTCAGGCAATATTTGCAGCAAATGACATGATGGCTATTGGTGCTATCAGGTATTTAGAAGAGCATGATTTACATATCCCGGTTGCTGGTTTTGATGCCATTGAAGAAGCAAAAAATGCCATCAAGTCTGGCAAGATGGAGGTTACAATTGATCAACGCCCATCTCAGCAAGGTTATATGGGGGTTAAAACTGCATTTGAGATGCTCAACGGTATATCACCATCTCAAGAGATCCTAATTGATGTCCGTGTCCTAAATGCAGAAAACTTAAACTAATTGCCATAACCTTCTGGATTTCAAATGAATGTGTTTAATCTAAGTATCGTTTGGAAATTAATTATTTATATGATTTTCCTGAGTATCTTACCGATTTTTATTGTTGGAGGTACTTCATACTTTTATTCTTCGCATGCCCTAAAAAATCAAGTGGATAACTACACAAATTCCTTGATTATAAATCAAGAAGAGCTGATAGAATTACAAATCAAACAGGTTGAGGCTTTATCCGGACAGATAGCTAGCTTAAGCACCATTACCGACGCCCTTCGCAATGCTGATCACAATATAGATTCCTTTAACAACCTCGCGACAAAAGCCCGTGTTGGTTACACGTTAAATAGATTCTTGAACATAGATGGAATCGTATCAATTGATCTGTTTAGCAAAACAGATACACATTTTCATGTCGGCTATTCCCTGATCAATAATCAAATCGATGAAGATGTTAAAAATCGCTTATTGAATATAGGTAATACAAATCGCACAAGGGTCGTTTGGCCAGGTATTGAACCCAATGTTAGCTTGGATTCACGTGATCAATTCACATTGCCCGCTGTCCGCAGCATCACAGAAATAAACAGAGAAACGTTAAATCTTGAACTTGTTGGCACGATTATCGTTAATTTTAGTGCAGACCATTTATTTGAGCAAATTTCCAAAACAAAAATAGGAGATGACGGGTATATTTTAATTGTAGATCAAAATGAGCGAATAATCTATCACCCCGACAAAGCACGGATTGGATCACAATATGATTTACCAATCCCGCTACAAAGGATAACGAATTCCATCGACTCTGTCATATCCGATATTCAGGATGAAACTTATGTCTTCAATCATATAGAATCCCGCACGACTGGATGGCATATTATCAGTGTGATACCGGAAAGTTCGTTTTACAAACATGCGTCGACTGTTAATACCTTCATAATGTTCATTATTATCGTTTGTTTATTGCTGGTCATTTTGGTCGCTCTTTATCTATCCCGTACAATTGTAGCACCAATTAGAAACATCACTGAGAGTTTTAAAAAATACCAAAGAGGCCAATTAGATTTATCCAGTCGAATGGAAGCGTCAGGTAAAGACGAGATCTCAGAATTGATTGCATGGTATAATGCATTCTTAGCTACTCAACAGCAACGACAAGAATCAGAAATTCAATTGGTGCGTGCGAAAAGAGATGCAGAAAAAGCGAACAAAGCAAAATCAGAATTCTTATCCAGCATGAGTCACGAATTACGTACACCTTTGAATTCCATCTTGGGTTTTGCTCAATTATTAAAAAATAGTAAAAAGACTCCTCTCACAGAACGCCAACAAACTCAGATGAAATTTATCATTGATGGCGGAGAACATTTAATAGGCCTAATTGATGAAGTTCTAGATCTTGCCAAAATCGAAGCAGGTAAAATGACGCTTAACTATGATGCTGTCTCAACCTGCAATCTAATCCATGAATGTCTTGCTTTCATGAAAACGATCCGCAATGACAAAAACGTCACATTCTACGACGAAACACCATCAGATGTTCCTTATCTATGGGCAGATCCACTTCGCGCCAAACAAATTTTACTAAATCTACTCACCAACGCAATGAAATATAACATCCAAAATGGTGAGGTTTGGGTTTCTGCTCATATCCAAGATGAAAAAACATTACGTATTCAAGTACGTGATTCAGGCAAAGGTATTCCTGCTGATCAACAATCAGAACTTTTTCAGCCGTTCAGTCGTTTAGGGGAAGAAACAAAGCAAATTGCCGGAACTGGGATTGGTCTTTTCCTCTCAAAAAAGTTGATTTCTGAGATGAACGGTTCAATCGGTGTGGAAAGTACAGAAGGAAAAGGAAGTATTTTCTGGGTAGACTTTCCAATCACGGAAAATCAAGAAAGTTGTGAAGCCCCAATATTATCGCAAGCTCCTTCACCAGTTTTTTCCAATCTCGGCTCAGAAAAAAAGCATATCTTATATGTTGAGGACAATTCAGCGAATGTTTCATTGATGGAAGATATCATTGATGAACTTGAAGATATTCATCTCTCCTCAGTTCACACAGCAGAACTAGGGATCGCCTTAGCCGAAAAAGAACAATTCGATACTATTATTCTGGATATAAATTTACCCGGGATGAGTGGTATTGAAGCTGTTGGTCACTTGAAAGCGCTTGATAAAACCTTGAATGTCCCCATTATTGCTCTAAGCGCGAATGCCACACCGGATGGCATTAATGAAGCACTGAGTTCAGGTTTCGATCAATACCTCACAAAACCTATAGATGTGGCACAGTTATTAGAAGCTCTGAAGGACTGCCTGAACAAGCCGAACTAACAAATCATAAACCTCATAAACCTTCCACAAAATCTGTAAGTGCTTCACGCTCATGTTTTTGTAAATGACGAAAGGCTTCTTTACTTATACGTGCTTCACCATCATGCCAAAGAATAGCTTCTGCAACTGAACGAGCACGGCCATCATGTAACAGTCTTAGCGGCTGTCGTTGCGATAAACCCCATAACGGTGCCGTTCTCCATTCTGATGGAGAAGCATTACCCTGAAACAAACCATCTGAAAGTCCATCCCCCATATCATGAAGCAACATATCGGAATAAGGATGTATCTTCTGTCCTGCAAGATATCTTGGCCAAGTATCTTCAGGTATCTGAACTGTTGGAATATGGCAGCTGTTGCATCCAATTTCATTGAAAAGATAACGACCAAGTTCATTACGGTTTTGTTGACTTCTTGGAGATAAAGCACGTTGAAAACTAACCAATTGATCTAACTGTGCGGCGTTTACTTCTGGCCCGTTTTCTTTCGGCGCAGCACGGCATGCAAGTTGCTCCCATGTGCAGTTTTGTTCAAGATGTAAACTTGATGTTAATCCCATATCTTGATGCAGAGCTTGTGCCGTTTGGCTGAACAAACTTACTTGGGCTGCTTTCCAACCAAATCTGGCTGGCGACATGCTACCGCTTTGGTCCAATACCATCGCGACACGACCGGAAATTCCATCGTCGTCCAAATCATTTGGATCAGACCAACCATTTATAACTTCTTGTGGTATCGCCTCTAAAAGACCTATTCCTTGTAATGGTTGTGCAACGCGACCAGAAAATTGTATCGCCCAACCCAGCTGTCCAAAGCCCAAATCTTTAACATCATATTGTGGCATACGAAGGGTATATCTTTCTCCATCAACATATTGCCCATTGATTGCACGAAATGAGAGACTAGGTCGTCCCTCGGCAGGGATATTAGGTAAAGAACGATCATTAAGTTGTTCACCATAAGCAATATGCGCACGGCTGCCTAATTCATCGGTAAACCCCAAACGCAGCACCATCGAAGTAAAAGGCTCATCTGGACTCTCTGGTGGACGTCCACGGCCAGCCTGAAAATGACAACCAGAACATGATACACGGTTAAAAACAGGTCCCAAACCATCTCCATTTGGATTCACACCTGGGAAAGCTTGCCAATCACGGTTGAAAATCTTTCGTCCTTGATTAACTTGTTCAAGTTGACGAGGATCTTCTATATTTTGAAAAATAGATTGCGCATTTGCCGCGCTCGCTGTGGCAAATAGAATTAAACTATTAAAAATAAGAAAAAATATGCGTTTCATTTAGCCCTACCGTTAAGGCAAAGCTAACGTGATCCCTCTAAAATAACAATTCAAGAAATTGTTAACCAATATGTACCATATGATTATCCCAACGCTTGTTGGTTTGAGTAATCAATTCAGTCTTCTTTTGAAGCGTATTATGTAAATATAATCCTCCATTCCCTGAGGAAATCAAGAACTGTCCGGATTTATTCCCAGCAGCAATAACGCCGCAAGCATCCGTTATATCAACATGATCCAAATACATACCGTCACGGGCATCGAAAAAGATAACTTTATTACCTCTTGGTGTGGATGCTGCCATGAAGGTGGCACTTGAATCTAGTTCAACACTTCCACAGTAATTTTGAGTCGACTTATGCACGTCGGCTGGTAGTTCTGAGATAATGACTTCCCCCTCACGGCGGGCTATGCCCACAAGAGGTGCACGCTCCCTCCGGCTTCCTTGATATTGCATACCAAAAAACACATCCCCTTCAACATTCGTCGTCAAATGCCTGATAGAAGCTTTATGCCATTCTGTTTCCGGCGCCCATTCACGTAACATTTCACCTGACTTACAATCCAGCCAAACAAGTTTAGGGGTCATGTCAGAAATATTTAATTTGCTACGTCCGTCTTCTGGATGCGTAAGGATACCGCCAGATGCAATGACCATTTCGCGCTCCTCTGCGAGAATGCGCATTTCATGTGGACCGATGCCACCTGCATCAAACTCCGCTATACGTTTATAGCCATTTGAAACATCCCATACGCCGATAACACCACGTTCTTCATCATAGGCATTTTCGGTCGTATAAAGACGATTTCCCAAATAGGAGGCATGACCATAGAAATGTCGACCCTTTGGAAGATCTAACTCAGCAACCAATCGATCGGCACTGATATCCCAAACCTGCCCGAACCAACCCGGACGACGTTCCGTAATAGCCACATGCCCATATATGTCAGATACAGCAGCCCCATGCCCTCTATCAGCCAACTCTTTTTCAAAAATGAATTCGCCTTGCAGATCAAAGACTGCCATTCCATAACTGTTATCCGCATTTGCAAAGGCAGACCAATATAACCCTCCACTGTCATTTCTGGCTTGCAGGATTTTAGGCCAGGCAAGTGTAACGATGCCTGCTGTTATACCAGATTTCAATAAGTCTCGGCGGGTGTAATCAAACAACATGAAGAATAACCTTAGTCACCATCTAGGCTATTAAAACCAACCGGGATACTTAACTCTTTTGCTACGGCAAATAATTGCCCGCGAGCCTCTTTAAGATACACCGCCATGTCCAACATCTTATTCCATGTTGTCTCACTTTTAATGCTTTCTTCTTTCACTTTTTCAAGTTCTTGAGAAATCGTGGAAGCCGCATTCAAATTATCAAGTATTAACGTATCGCGTTGAGCACCATCAGCTAAATTCAACACATGATTTTGCAGTAGCGTTTCATAGCTATCTTTCAACGCAGCAACATCAATTGAGATATTTTTAAAACTTCTTGATGAACGCCAGTTTTCCATACGACGCGGTTTGGCCTTCTTTACGTCTTCACGTAATGGAGATCGAATTTTATTATCTTCAACCCATTGCAAGGCGGACCATAAATTTGTGAATAAATCTGCAGTTACGCTTAATTCATCCGTATATAATTCATTCTCAGCCAAAGTGAATTTCATTTCACCACCATAGCCATATTCTGGATCGACCCAAGATTGGTGAACTGACTTGGCGATTGAATAGATATTTGACGCTACCGCACGAAGGATTTCACATTGCTTTGCTGAAATCTCACCATCCTGATAGATAATCCGTTCAAAAATAGGAAAGCCTTGCCCGGCAACAGAACTAAACGCAATCTTTTGCTCATCAATATGTTCACCAGCCTCTTGTTTTTTCTGCAGATTAGCTAATGCTTTGCCCACTTTATTCCGTTTATCTGGCCAAAATTGCAATCGGTGCATTTGATCATAATCAGATAAAGGCCCCATCCGAAGATGCTCTATCCCTTGCCATGTATCCACCACTTCATGAAATGCTTTTTGCAAAGTTTCTTGTTGTTGAGCCCCGGTCAACCGACATGCCTTGATTGTCGTTTCTTTAAATTCAAAAGCCTCTTTTGCAAATGCTTCGGTGCGCGGGAAAATATGCTGATCCACATAATTGGCATTCGTTTCTTTAAACTGACCGGCAAACGCAGATCCAGTTATTAAAGCTGTACAAACAACGGTGATAAATTGCAGAGTTTTCTTCATTTTATTTTCCAGCTTAAAGTGAATTCAAGAAAGCCAACATGGCTTCGCGGTCTTCTTGAGTAAGATTTGCAAAAACATCACGAGATGCTTTTGCTTCGCCCCCATGCCACAAGATCGCTTCGGTTAAATTACGTGCACGCCCGTCATGCAAGAAGAATGTGTGCTTACTGACATTTTGAGTATGTCCAATGCCCCACAAAGGTGGTGTTTTCCACTCCTGCCCATTTGCCTTTCCTTCCGGGCGGTTATCGGCAAGTCCTTCGCCCATATCATGTAACAATAAATCAGTATAAGGCCAGATCAACTGGTTCTTAACCGCTTTAAAATCTGCACTATTACCGGTGCGATATTTAGGTGTATGACAAGCAATGCAATTCGCCCCATAGAAAAGTTCCTTACCACGAAGAACCTTTGGATCATCAATATTTTTACGACGCGGTGGTGCTAAATTCTGCGTATAGAAAACTAGTTTTTCCATCGCCTCATCAGAAATTTCCACCCCATCATTTTCTGGATTGTTACCATCCGGCGCATTACGGCAAAGAGTTTGATTTGCCGTACAATCCCCCCAAGGATCAGGTTGAGAACTGGATGAAATACCTAGATCCCCTGTTGAAGCATGTACCGCCTGATCAAACAAAGTCGCATTGCCGGCTTTCCAGCCAAAGCGACCAACCTTTGGCTTGCTCTCACGCATCGCCCACGCATAATTTGCCTTGCCAGAGATACCATCTCCATCTGCGTCATTTTCATCAACTTGCGATAAGATATCTGCTTCCGGTATTGCTTCTAGCAAACCAAGACCAATCATTTGAGGTGTTACTCGCGGTGACAGCATAACACCATCTTGCATCGGACCGTATTGCAGGTTGGTGACGCTATAGGTTGGTTTGCGCAAAGATACTTTGGTACCGTCACCTAACACCACATCCAGCTCTTCATATTCTATATGCATACGACCTTCAGCGGGCACCCCTTGCACTGAAAAATCCTGTAACTGCCCACCATATGTTGGTTCAGGAATAACACCTGTTTTACCGGCAGCTAACAATGCATGCTCTTCTTCCGTTGCAGGCGGCACGGACAATCGTAAAAACATCGACACAGCCGTATCATCAGGATAATTACCTGCAGGTGGATGGCCCCTACCATCCTTAATATGACAACGCTGGCAGGATTTAGCATTGAAAATTGGCCCCAATCCATCTGCCGATTTCGTACTTGCAGGTGAAGACACCCAGATACGTTTGAAGAAACCATTCCCGATTTTAAAATCAAGGCCTTGTTCGAACGCAAGATTACGTGACGAAAAAGAAAATGAGTTGCGCCCCACTTTGTTTTTATGTGTTGTTGCCCCGCCCTGAAACTTTTCTCCTTTTTCCGGTTTAGAAAAGTCATCTGTGGGTGGGATGATTTCTGCTTGGGAAATAGATCCAAAGCCTGAAATGAATGCTAGTGGAAGCAAGCTGCGACTCATTATCTTTTTTGTCATTTGCTTTATTTATATCCTAATCACTTTTTTATGCATTAAATGCATAAAAGGGTGTAGCCCGGAACGACCAAGCCACACCCCCTTATTTTATTTTTAGTCTGTCGACTTATTCAAATACAGCGGATGGATTATCCAAGCTGTCAGAACCTTCAAATTCTGGCAATGTCAGGCCAAGTGTACCCATTGCAGCTTCGAAAGTTTTTGTTTGGTCAACTAAGCTATCAACAACATCTTGAATGATACGATTGCCGTTTGCATTGCCTTCGCCCAGCATTTGGTCATATGCCATACCAGATTCAGCCATATCAGCCATAACTGTCATCGCACCCATTGTTGCGTCCAATTTTTGTTGAACAGCCGCGTCAACATCTGCAGACGTTGCCTTCACCAAATCAGACACAGAAGGGCCAGAAATCACATCACCGTTCACACGTGTGTAAGAACCGTTATAGATGTTTTGGATACCTTTCGCATCGTAGTAGTGAGACCAATGTGTGTTGTCAGAGAAACAATCATGCTCTTCTTCCGGGTCATTCAACATCAAACCAAGTTTGATACGTTCACCAGCCAATTCACCATAAGAAAGTGAACCCATGCCTGTGAAGATTTTTGTCAAACCAGCATCTTCGCCGTCAGATGTTAAAGCAACACGTGCCTCACCACCTTCAGACCACATTGCAACAGCGTCTTTCAAATCATCAATCAAAAGATCAGCAGAAACTGTCAAATATTGAACACGACGATCACAATTTGCGCCTGTGCAATTTGCAACATCGAAATCTGTGTAAGGACGATCACCTGCACCAGCATCTGTACCATTCAAATCTTGGCCCCATAGCAAGAACTCAATTGCATGATAACCTGTTGCCACATTTGCTTCTACACCATCGATTTCATGCAATGTTTCAGATAGTAATTGTTTGGTAATGACAGATGTATCGACTGTTTCACCACCCAATTTCAAGCTTGTGCTTGCAATCACGTTTGCTGTGTATAAAGCGTTCTCATCAGAATCAACACCATAGCCAGCGTCAACATAATCGATCAAACCTTCGTCCAACGGCCATGCGTTAACTTTACCTTCCCAGTCGTCAACAGCTGCGTTACCAAAACGGTATACTTCTGATTGTTGGTAAGGAACGCGTGCTGCAACCCATGCATCACGTGCTGCATCCAATGTTTCTTCAGATGGGTTCGCAACCAATGCATCAATAGCAGCCTGAAGGTCTTGAGCTGTTGTCAAAGAATCTTCAAATTTAGCTTGAGCGATATTTGCATATGTATCTAGAACATTTGCTTTTGTAACTTCTTTATCCCCAGAAGTTACACATGCACCAAGGCTTAAAAGTGCAACCGCTGCAACAGAGCGTTTCAACATTTTTACTTCTCCAAGTCAGTTAGTATCTTATTTAAGATGATCCCCTCAAAGATACTAAGCAGTAAATCAATGAATTTGGTTTATTGCGAATGACTCGCAAAGTCAATAAATATTGCGATTAATTATCAATAAAAATATTAGAATAGTTCTAATGTAGAAATCCAATTTTCCGATTTTCGGCGCATAAAAAAACCGCTGGAGATTTCTCTCCAGCGGCTTTCCAAAACAAAATGTTTTCAGTCTTAAAGCTGTTCTGAAACTTAGAACAAGCCTTGTACCAGACCTTCGTCATCCAAGTGGATGGAGTTCGCAGCAGGAACACGTGGTAGACCAGGCATTGTCATGATCGCACCACAAACTGCAACGATGAAGCCAGCGCCTGCAGACAAGCGAACTTCACGAACAGGTACTACGTGACCAGATGGCGCACCTAAAAGCGCAGGATCTGTGGAGAAGGAGTATTGTGTCTTCGCCATACATACTGGCAAGTCACCGTAACCTTCATCTTCCCACTGCTTCAACTGATCGCGAACTTTTTTGTCTGCAACAGCTTCGTCAGCACCATAGATGTTACGTGCAACAGTGTTGATTTTGTCAAACAATGGCATGTCGTCATTGTACAAAGTACGGAACTGTGCAGTGCCACCTTCAACCAATTCAACAACTTTTTCAGCCAATTCTTTTGTACCATTGGAACCTTCAGCCCAGTGGTTAGCAATGATTGCCTCTACACCCAACTCTTTCGCATATTCTTGAACAGCTGCAACTTCTGCATCTGTATCAAGTACGAAACGGTTAATCGCAACAACAGCAGGTACACCGAACTGACCAACGTTACGAATGTGACGGCCCAAGTTTTCCAAGCCTGCTTTAACAGCTTCTACATTCTCACCAGCCAAATCGGATTTCGCAACGCCACCATGCATTTTCATCGCACGAATTGTACATACGATTACAACTGCTTCTGGGTTCAAGCCAGCTTTACGACATTTAATGTCGAAGAATTTCTCAGCACCTAGGTCAGCACCGAAACCAGCTTCTGTTACAACATAGTCAGCCAATTTCAACGCAGCTTTTGTTGCGGAAACAGAGTTACAACCATGTGCGATATTTGCAAAAGGACCACCGTGGATGAATGCCGGGTTGTTTTCCAATGTTTGAACCAAGTTAGGCATCAACGCATCTTTCAACAATACAGTCATTGGGCCTTGTGCGTTCAGGTCACGTGCATAAATCGCTTTACGGTCACGTGTGTAACCAACAACGATTTTGCCAAGACGGTCTTCTAAGTCATCAAGATCATTTGCCAAGCAGAAGATCGCCATAACTTCGGAAGCCACTGTAATGTCAAAACCTGTTTGACGTGGGAAACCGTTAGATACACCACCCAAGGATACAACGATGTCACGCAAAGCGCGGTCGTTCATGTCAACAACACGACGCCATGCAACACGACGCTCATCAAAACCAAGCTCATTGCCCCAGTAGATGTGGTTGTCAATCAAAGCAGAAAGCAAGTTGTGTGCTGCGCCGATTGCGTGGAAGTCACCTGTGAAATGTAAGTTGATGTCTTCCATTGGAACAACCTGAGCGTAACCACCACCAGCAGCACCACCTTTAACACCAAAACAAGGGCCCAAAGAAGGCTCACGCAATGCCATGATAGCTTTTTTGCCAATTGCGCTTAAGCCATCGCCCAAACCAACTGTTGTAGTTGTTTTACCTTCACCCGCTGGTGTCGGAGAGATCGCTGTTACCAAGATCAATTTACCATCTTGACGGTCTTTGATGGATTCCAAGAATTCAAAGCTAACCTTTGCTTTGTCTGGACCATACTGGCGCAACGCATCAGCTGGAATGTCCAATTTAGCCCCAACCTCTGTGATTGGAATCATCTTCGCTTCGCGCGCAATATCAATATCAGATTTCGCCATAGTGACGTACCTTTTCCCATAAGTAAAAATTTTGTACTGAAAAGAATATTTTTCTAGTAGTCTCTTTTCATTGTCTGCGAGATTAAGCAGAAAAAACAGATAGAAAATTAAATCTCGCGACTTTTTTTACCTTCCTAACGACAAAACGACATAGCAGAACAGATATTCACAAAAACTTCACAAATCTTTGTTTTTGTGCGTCATTTTCCTGTCGCAAACAGACAAATGATTTATTTGATTCCTTACCTTTTTTAAGTTATCTTCCCAAGAAACAAACATATAAAGGGCTCACTATTGAGATTCGCATCAAGATTCAAAAAAGCATGCATACAGACGTTCTTTTCTGCCGGAATCTATGTAGCTTCCTCCTTACCTGCACATGCGGCAGAAAGCTTGACTTTAGTGGTTCCTGAATTCCCACCTTATCAATATCTTGAGAATGGCGAGAAGAAGGGCTTTAAGCTTGACCTTCTTCAAGAGGCTAGCACACGTGCTGGCTATGATCTAAAGATCGAATTTAGGCCTTGGGCCCGTGTTTTAAAGATGATTGAAAATGGTGACGCTGATTTTACGAATATGTATAAAAACCCGGAACGGGAGCAAATCTATACATTTTCTCAGAAGCCAATCTTTCCAATAACGGTGCGTTTTTTTAAACATTCTGACAGCGCCATCAGTTACGATGGGGATTTTAATAAAATTTCTTTATTGAAAATCGGCGTTGTAAACAAAATCAGTTACGGTAAGAAATTTGACGAAGCCCTTGCCGCAGGAACATTTAAAGATATCGAACGGGCGAATAACCACAATAATCTTGTTTCCTTACTCGCAGGAAAAAGAGTCGATCTGATTGTTGGAGCCAGCTATGTGATTGACAGTGTCATTGAGAAAAATGGCTTCACAAACACAATAGAAGCTGTCACGCCTAATTTAAGCAATGCGAATGTCTATAACGCCTTCACGAAAAAACGCGACATGCGACAGGTTTCCGACGCGATTGATACTGCCCTTCAAGAGATGCGTGAAGATGGGACCTTCGGCACCATCATCTATGATGCTTTCTCACCCAAAACGAACTGAAATAGCTTCAACAGCTTCAATATTTCCGCTAAAACTGGTAGCATTAGGCAAAGTTGCATTATGATGCCCCCTGATCATCCCTCCATTTAGATGATCTTTATCATGTGTTGTATGTGCATCCGCAACCAATTGTACATCATACCCCAATGCGGCAGCACGACGTACTGTTGTATCTACACAAAATTCGGTCGCATAACCACAGACAATGAGGTCTGTAACGCTATTCTTCTTCAAAACATCAGCAAGATCTGTTTCGTGGAAAGAATCCGGCGTTTGCTTTCGTACAATAACATCAGTTGGCTTCGTATCGAGTTCTGAATAAAGTTGCCATCCAGCCGACTGATAAGCAACCACAGTATCTTCTCTTTCGTGTTGCACCATAATAACTGGCACATCTAGATTTCTAGCCTTCGAAGTAAGCGTATTAATACGCTCAATCACCTCTTCTCTTTCAAACGGCCCTTCATCCGCTTCAAATAAGGCATGTTGAACATCAATCACAATTACAGCTGTCTTCATTTTAATATCCAAGTTAGGGAGTGAAAAATCCCACCCCATAATAACAAAAAACTATTTCTTCAAATCTTATAATAAGGCTAATATATCAATAAACATCCTTAGAGGAAAACACTGATGCTCAGATCAAAAGCTAAATTATGGTTCCTAACTCTGATCTCAGTCAGCATGATAACTTCCGCCCCCTGTTATTCAAAAAATAAGCAAGAAGTCATATATACAACAACTGAGCTTGCACCATATTTTTACAAAGAAGATGGTATTTATAAAGGCTTAAATAAAGATCTAATTGACCTGTTAAGCAAGGAAAGTGGCTATAAAATCAATGTAACCCTGCGCCCATGGGCACGCGTTCAAAAGGTGCTGGAACGGGGAGATAGTAATTTCTCTTTCATGCTCAAAAGCCCTGAACGCGAAGAAATTTTTAATTTCTCTAAAGAGTATATTGGGCAGGATGGTAGTTACTTTTTTACATTGATAGAAGAACAATTAGCTTATGACGGGAATCTTGATCAACTAAGCAATTTCTCTATTGGTATTCATCCAACATTGAACTACGGCCAAAGAATGAATGAGGCAATCAAAAGTAGATTGCTTAAAGACCTTCATTACGCAAATTCGAATGAGGACTTAGTAAAATTACTAGTTCATAAACGTGTTAAATTAATCGCTGGATTAAAATACTCCACATCATACATTGCTAGACAAAAGGGTGTAGCTGATCAGCTCAGATTTTTAACCCCTCCAATTAACATTTCGAATGTTTATATTGCTTACAGTAAAAAACCAGAAAATAAAAAACTGAAAGAAGATTTCGACAAAATCATCCCCAAACTACGTCAGGATGGTGCATTTATCGAGATTTACAAGAGATATACATCTATTACAGATAAATAATTATTTGTTCTTAAAATTGCCAGTTCGTTTTTCAAAGAAAGCATTAATCGCTTCCACATGATCTTCTGTGCAATGAAGCTTACCTTGTGCAGCTGCACAGGCTTCGAGATGAGGTTCCAGCTTAGTAAATTGTCCTTCACGCAGAAGCTTTTTAGTTTCCCGTACAGCTAAAGGTGCATTTTCAGCAATCTTCTCAGCAAGCTTAATAGCCTCGTCGACGAGATCTTCTTGCGGAATAATGCGTCCAACAAGCCCTATTTCCAGGGCTTTTTCCGCCTTAACCGGCTCAGCCGTTAACAGCATTTCAGCAGCGTTACTTTGCCCTATAATTCGTGGTAAGAACCAAGCCGCCCCATCCCCAGGGCAATACCGATCTTTACAAATGGCGCACCAAAACTTGCCTCTGGTGCTGCAAGGCGAATATCGCACATGCAGACCAAATCTAACGCAGCTCCAAATGCAGGGCCGTTTACAGCAGCAATAACCGGGATATCCAAGTTGTAAAAGCGCGGTGGTACACGTAAAATACCATCCAGATAGGCTTGACGAATATCTTCTGCACTGCCTGCAAACATATCCATCTTATCGCGCATATGCTTCACATTACCACCAGCAGAAAACGCCCGACCAGCCCCGGTTAAAACAACTGCACGAATATCTGGATTGACTTGAATTTTATCTAACGTTTCAAGGAAAGCATCAATCATCACCGGATCGGAAAATGCATTTAACTCATCCGGACGATTTAATATCACTGTTGCCACATGATCTTTCACAGACATTAAAACCGGATCAGACATAATATCTTTCCTCAAAGAAACCATTGATTAAAGTCGCCTAGAATAATTCCATCACAGTTTCTGGTGGGCGACCAATACGCGCTTTATCACCATTCACAACAATCGGACGCTCAATCAATTTTGGTGTTGCAGCCATCGCAGAAAACAAAGCTTCATCATCTGCTTCTGCCAAGCTTTGTTCTTTATATTCGGCTTCTTTAGAACGCATCATTTGACGCGGGCCAACACCAAGTTTTTCGGCAAGGCTTTTTAACTCATCCACAGAAGGTGTAGATTTCAAATATTCAATGATATCAGCTTCGATGCCATGCTCTTCCAATAAAACCAAAGTTTCACGGGATTTGGAACAACGCGGATTGTGATAGATAGAAACAGACATTTCGTTCCCCATTTTATTGATTAATTTCAAGCTGCATAATTTGTATCCATTGGCATTCCCCTTAGCAATGAGAATAATCGGAAAGAGTTGAGAATATTTTCGCATGACAAGAAAATGTAACTTGCACCATCCCAGATTTACCGTAGGTTATCTTTCTAACTGATTGGGAAGGCTGCCTTTATGATATCTACAAAGCATAATTTATCTGAAAACATCACTGGTATGATCTGGATGTTGGTAGCTGTTCTTTTGTTTTCTGCCATGCATGCCATGATACGCGTTGCATCTCATGATGTAGATGTTTTAGTCGTCGTCTTCTTCAGAAATTTCTTTGGTATGTTTGTATTGGTACCACTACTTTTCAAACATGGCCTAACGCCCCTAAAAACAAAACGCCCGGGTATGTTATTATGGCGCGCCATTCTTAATTCAGGCGCAATGACATTATATTTCACAGCACTAGCTGTGGCACCTCTAGCCGATGTCACAGCGCTTAGCTTCCTTGGACCTATTTTCGCAACCGTTCTAGCTATCCTAATGTTTAAAGAACAAGTCGGATATCATCGTTGGTTTGCGATTATTATAGGCTTTATCGGCGCCTTGATCATCTTGCGCCCGGGAATGGTCGAAATTGATACTGGTTCAATTTTAGTCATTATTGCTTCTGTTTTATGGGCCGGCGCCCTAATGGTTATTAAACTATTGTCTCGCACAGAAAGTAGCTTAACCATCACCTTCTACATGACAATTATGATGACCCCACTAACCCTTATTCCTGCTTTATTTGTCTGGAGCTGGCCAAGTGCTGAAGGATGGTTATGGTTACTTGGTATCGGCTTGCTTGGCACAATAGCGCAATATGCCATGACTGAAAGCTTGCGACTGGGTGATACACATGTTGTCATGCCAATGGATTATACCCGCCTTATCTGGCTGGCTATTTTAGGTTGGCTTCTATTTGCCGAGGAACCTGACTTCTATACCATTGTCGGTGGGATCGTCATTGCCTTCAGTGCCAGCTATATCGCATGGCGTGAATCTAGAAAACCGAAAAAAACCGCAGAAATTCAGGCCTAGGAATTGACAATTCGCGAAGCATGTCTCAATTTGTGATCACAGCTAAATTTAAGTGATTCGAAAAAAAGAGATTATGAGTTCAGAGATCGATAATTCAACTCAGGATACACCTGAACATCTAACCCTACAGGAAAAAGTCTATCAACAACTTAGACTTGACATCATGCTTGGGAATTTTGAGCCTGGTAAAGCCATTACCATTCGTGGGCTCGCGGAAGAATTAGGCACAAGCCCAATGCCGGTACGTGAGGCATTACGTCGCCTCGTTGCCGAACGCGCGTTAGAACTATTACCGAACCGTCGCGTAACGGTTCCTAAAATGACTGCGGAGAAGTATCGTGAATTGGCCGATGCACGTGTTGCAATGGAAGCATTGGCAGCACGGCGTGCTATGGAACATATCACAGCCGACCGCCTCACAGAACTTCGTGAATTAGATAAAGAAATCGATCAAGCTATTTTACGTAATGATGTAGAGACATATTTGATTAAGAATATGGAGTTCCATTTCACCCTTTATCAATATGGTCCGTCTCAAATCATCATGCCACTGATCGAAAGTCTTTGGCTTCAAATCGGTCCATTTCTAAAAATGGCGATGCGAAGCAAAGGATTGGGGACCGTTGAAGATCAACATCAAGCGGCTATGAAAGCCATTGAAGATAATGATGTAGATGGGCTATCTCGTGCCATTAGTCTGGATATTCTGGATGGCGTTAATCGCTTGCCAGATGATGAATTTGACAAGATTAACTAAGTTCATCAAAGATAATCAAGGCCGGATTTTATTCCGGCCTTAATCATTTTATGACCCAATAACTTCCATGTCCGACAGATATCCACGGATATGTTCATCCAGTTTAGCGGCCTGATCTTTTAGAAGATTGGCCATATCCTGAACTTTGGCCGCTGCATCGCCCGTATCACCTGCGGCACCTGCCACCTGAACAATATTGCTATCAATCTCTTGCACGCCGGAAGATGCTTGCTCAATATTTCTTGCAATTTCTTGTGTTGCAGCCAGTTGCTCCTCAACAGCAGATGCGATACCTGCGGAAATCTGACTAATTTGCTCTATGATTTCACCGATACTACTAATAGAAGTAACAGCATTTTGCGTTTCCGATTGCACATTGGTAATTTGGGCGCTGATTTCATCCGTAGCGTTGGATGTTTGTTGTGCAAGGCTTTTCACTTCACTTGCTACTACAGCAAATCCTTTGCCTGCCTCACCAGCTCTCGCCGCCTCAATAGTTGCATTGAGGGCCAGTAAATTTGTTTGTTCAGCAATATCCGTAATCAAACCGACCACGTCACCAATGCGTTGAGCTGCTTCGGCTAAACCAGTGACATTCCGATTTGTTTCTTCAACCTGTGTCACAGCTTGTTGCGCCACATCTGACGCGCGACTAACTTGAGAGCTAATCTCTGTGATAGAACTGCCAAGTTCTTCTGCCGCGGCTGAAACCATTTGCACATTGCCAGTTGCCGTTTCAGAAATAGCGGCAACTGCTTTAGATTGATTGTCCGTTTGTGCAGCTGATCCTGATAACTCTGTGGAAGTGCTATTCATTGAAACTACTGCATCATTCACTTGATCTAATGATTGATCGATTTCATTTTTAAATGATGCCGTACGTTCAGCCGCTTTTTCCGCTTTTAACTGTTTTTCTTTTTGCTCTGCATTTGCTTGATCAGTGAACTTCTTATTTTCAACAAGTTTGCTTTTAAAGATTGCCAAACTTTCCATCATTGCACCAACTTCATCTTTGCGCTTCAATGATGGAACCTCAATATCCAAACTTCCTTCAGATAGCCCCTGCATGATATCAGTGACTTGCTGAACAGGTCCTGTGATGCCACGCGCAATCATCGAAGCTAAAACAAACACAATTAATGTTGTCACAATAATGACTGATACCGATAGAGTTTCAATAAAGAAAGCCAAGTCATGCATCTGGCGTATCTTATCCTCATATTCCTTAATTACATGTTCTTCCAATTCACTGAAAACAGGTTGTGACTCAGCGAATTTAGAACTCAACTGTTTAGTTGCGGCAACAACTTCCAGGCGCTTTTCTGCCAAACTCTTAAAATTCGCATGATATTGTTCCATCAGTTTTTTGATTTCGTTCTGATCACTTTCAGAAATCGAAGATTGAGACAGTAACTCATAAAACTCTGACTTCCTTTTATCCATACGAGGAATATATTTATCCGCTAACCTTAATAAGAAATCCTTTTCATGCCGTCTCATCATTAACATGATGACCGTTAATTCCGCTTCATCAAAAGTTTTTAACTTTTCTTCAACTTTATGTACTGCCCCTCGTAATGCACCACGAAGCCCTTCTTTTTCATTCAAACCAATTTCCTGCCAAAGCCCTGCGACATTCGCAAACACAACTTCATATTCTTTAAATTTCGTATCAAGTACATTTACTAGACCCGTATCTGTTTCGGAGTCACGTACCAAACTAATTAATTCTTCGCTCATTACATGAATATCATTGGCAATAGCGGCATGACGATCCACATATTTCATATCTAAGCGTGCTAAAAAGTCTTTCTCAGCCCTACGCGCATTTAAAAAATAGTATTTAATTTCTTCAGTTATCGTGAGTGTGGTTGCCTCATGCTGCACTTCATATTCGACTTCTTCTTGTTGAAGCAAACCAATAAGAACAACGGCGCCGATGACTACAAAACCGATAAGTGCGATAGTACTGATAGATTGAATTTGACGTTTAAGAGGTAGGTTTGAAAACATGACATTCTCCACCCCCCAAATATGTGCGAAAGAAACATCAATGTTTCTAACACAAATACTGCCACGTTACATATAAACCATAATTCTACTATGGATTTAATACATGTCAATGTTTAACCGTTTATGTGATGTTAACTCAACATTCTGCTCAACAACTTGCGACGGTTTTTAGCTAACTCAACAAAAACCTTATCATAACACCACAATTTTGCTGTAAAAAATCAAACATCAGGATAATCAATAATTGCTAATTATACTATAAGGTGTAAAAATTATTAACCAAATGGTCAGTTTTAAGTTGTTCCTATATTTTTCCACACCTAGAACTAGATTTTTGTTGTCAACGTCATTTAAGCTGTCTAGATTGATGATCAATCAATCGCAGCTTTTGGATAAGCCTCTTGCAGCGACCCGTTGGTTATTCCTCCGGCATTATTAAAGTTATAAAACTGTCATCAACTACCTAAGATGGCAGGGCTAATGTTATGAGGGATATTCATGCCACATCCAATTGATGTACAAGTGGGACATAAAGTACGTATTGCGCGTGCAGCAAAAAATTACAGCCAGGAAAAGCTTGCTCAGATTCTAGGTGTTAGTTTCCAACAGGTCCAAAAATACGAAAAAGGCACCAACCGTATTAGTGCCAGCCGCCTTTGGGAAATTGCCAAAGCATTAGATACAGACATTTCTTATTATTTCGAAGATCAAGATTCAGGTAGCGGTCAAGGCGTAGAAGCGTTACGTAATCGCACCATTGCTTTAGCAAAGCAAATTGATGCAATACCCAATGAAGATATTCGAAATCAGATTTTAAATTTAATTAAAGCTTGTGGTACTTTAGCAGATTAATTCTGCGCCCCCCATCGCTCAAATAAGAAAGCTCGGCATTCATGTCGGGCTTTTTACTTTGGGATTAAAATCAAAGTTCAGATAATAAAAAAACCGCTCAAGCATTTCTGCGAGCGGTTTTAAATTGGCATCCCCTACGGGATTCGAACCCGTGTTGCCGCCGTGAAAGGGCGGTGTCCTAGGCCTCTAGACGAAGGGGACATATTTTCGATCACAAAGTGTTCCTTGCGACGGGGTGGTTTCTATCTGCTTCCGCCGCCCCTTGCAAGAGGAAAAATGCAAAAAATGTCATTTTTATTTCACTTTCTGCATTTCCTAGTGTTTTTCCTTAAATTTCCGCAATCGCAGCTACCAATTTAGAAATATCTTCCTGCTTTGTTATCCAAGAAGTCACCATACGATAGGCATCCTTTCCCGCCGCGGGAAAATCATAAAAATAGAACCCTTGATCATATAATTTCTGTGCCTGCTCTGCGGTCATTCTTGAAAATACTATATTTGCTTCAACAGGAAAAATAACATCCAAACTTGGATTGGCTTCAACAGCATCGGAAATCTGTTTTGCCATGTCATTTGCATAATCTGCATTTTTAATCCAGAGATCATTTTCCAGATATGCTTCAAGTTGAGCTGAAAGATACCGCATCTTGGAAAATAGATGTCCGCCACGTTTACGACGAAAAGGCATCTGCTTTGCGATATCAGAATCCGGATCAAACACCACGATTGCCTCCACATTCAAACAGCCGTTCTTAGTAGCCCCGAAAGACAATACATCCACACCTGCCTTCCAAGTCATTTCAGCTGGACTACAGCCTAATGTGCGTAATGCATTGGTAAAGCGCGCGCCATCCATATGTACCTTCATATCAACCTGTTTCGCGACGGTTGTTAAGGCCTTAATTTCATCCAACTGATAAACCGTACCAGATTCAGTGGCTTGTGTGATAGAAATCGCCGAAGGTTGGGCATGATGCACGACACCTTTCCATCCCATATCCAGATAATCTTGCACAGATTTCGCAGTCATCTTGCCATTTTCACCTGCAATAGAGATCAGCTTGGCACCATCCGTAAACATTTCAGGCGCATTACATTCATCCAATTGAATATGGGATTCACTGTGACAAAGAATAGAACCATATGAAGGCGTCATCGCAGATAAACTAATCACATTCGCTGCCGTCCCTGTTGCAACAGGAAATACGGCCACCTTACGTTCAAAAATTTCTGACAGTTTATCTTTTACACGCTGTGTAATTTCGTCATCCCCATAAGAAGGTAAACCGCCATCATTAATGGTTAGCAAATGCTGAATGATTTCAGGGTTAGCCCCCACAGAATTATCAGATGCGAAATTCATCTTCCCTGCTCCGTTATATTTTTAAATATTATTTAAATTTGATTGTACCCAAATGGGTTTTTGTTGATAGGTCCAAAACGATCACACCGCCACGACCACCAGAGACATAACGTAAAAACAGCATTCCATTCTTACTTTCCATATCACGGATTACAGCTCCTGCAGGCAATGGAACTTCCCAATCACCAAAAGCTTCTAAAGACAAAATTGGTTCTATAGAACTGACCGCGTTAAGAGACGGAATAGAAGGAATTGCGACAGGATCTACAACATCGGCTTGGTCATTTTTCTTGTGCCAATCATTCATGATACCGTAAAAAAGAACACCAATCCCGGTAACCAGTAAGAAACTCATAAAGATGACAACAGTACGTATAGCCTGCATGAAAAGACCTCGCCTTTTTCTATCCAATGATGTATAGCCCCTTCTATGAGCGAAACATCCGAAATTTTTGAATTTACATTGCCTGACGGCGACATCCCAAAGAAGCAACGTCAGCGCCTGGACCAGTATATTGCCAGCCAAGTGGAAGACCTCTCAAGAAGTCGTGTCCAATCCTTGATTTATGGCAAAATGGTCACCTTGAACGACAGCACCTTAACGGACCCCGCAAGGCGGGTCAAACCGGGAGATCGCATAATCGTCAAAGTCCCTCCCGCTGAAGATCTGGATGTGCAACCGGAAGATATTCCGTTGGACATTGTGTTTGAAGATGAACATTTATTGGTTGTTAATAAACCCGCAGGGATGGTCGTTCACCCTGCACCCGGCAACACTTCAGGCACACTTGTAAATGCCCTGATGCATCATTGCGGTGATAGTTTATCCGGCATTGGTGGCGTTAAGCGCCCCGGCATCGTACATCGTATCGATAAAGACACCAGTGGGTTGTTAGTTATCGCCAAATCTGATCAAGCCCACCAAGGCCTTTCAGAACAATTCGCGGCTCACAACCTAACCCGCCAATATCAGTTGATCGTATGGGGATTACCTGCCCCTACCTCCGGATCAATAGAGGGTAATATAGGCCGCCATCCAGTTGACCGGAAACGTATGGCTATTGTTTCTGCACCAGCCGGAAAACATGCAATCACCCATTACAAGACAATAAAACCCCTCCATGCGGGTGCAGCTAGTTTGATAGAATGTGAATTGGAAACAGGTCGCACACATCAAATTCGTGTCCATATGACATCCATAGGCCATCCTTTAATGGGGGACCCTGTGTATGGAAAAGTGACAAAAGCACGTAATTCCGTTCTGTCAAATGAGGCGAAAGACTTTTTACAAAATTTCAACAGACAAGCACTACATGCAAAAACACTGGGTTTTCAACATCCTGTAACTGGTGCAGAAGTCCAGTTTTCCTCTTCACTTCCACGTGATTTAGAGGAACTGCTCTATCTTTTAAGATAATCTCCGAGTATCCTGTAGAAGATACAATTTTGGCGATTGCCACATTTTTGCCTTATTTTAGCCCTTGAAAAAACATGAGTGATGCCCATATTGTATCTATATCGGATCGTAATAGGTAAAAGCGTCATAATAGATAAATGACAAACGAGCCGACCAACAGAGATTTAAAAGGTGAAATTATGAGTAATAGCGCAACAGGAAATTTACCCGTTCTAACGCCGGAAAGTAATCTACAACGTTATATGGATGAAATCCGTCAGTTCCCAATGCTGGAGCCAGATCAGGAATATATGCTTGCGCGTCGCTGGCGCGAAGACGAAGATCGTGACGCGGCCCATCAACTTGTAACTTCACATCTACGCCTCGTTGCCAAAATTGCTATGGGCTATAAAGGATATGGACTACCTGTCGCTGAATTAATTTCAGAGGGCAATGTTGGTATGATGCAAGCGGTAAAACGTTTTGATCCTGAAAAAGGCTTCCGTTTAGCCACTTATGCAATGTGGTGGATTCGTGCTTCCATTCAGGAATACATTCTTCACAGTTGGTCTTTGGTTAAAATGGGCACAACGGCAGCTCAGAAGAAATTGTTCTTTAATCTACGTCGCATTAAAGGTCGATTGCAAGCATTTGAGGAAGGCGATCTTCATCCTGAAAATGTGAAGAAAATTGCTGAAGAGCTAGATGTACCAGAACAAGACGTCGTTTCAATGAATCGCCGTTTAGCTGGGGCTGATAATTCTTTGAATGCGCCATTAAAAGCAAATGGTGATGGTGATGGCGAATGGATGGATTGGTTGGAAGATGAAACTGACAACCAGGAAGCCGTGTATGCAGAAAGCGAAGAACTAACCCTACGTCGTGAGCTGTTAACAGAGGCAATGGAACATCTAAATGAACGCGAACGTGAAATTCTTACCCAGCGTCGATTGGTAGACCCTGTTCAAACTCTGGAAGAACTAAGCCAAGTGTATAACATCAGTCGAGAACGCGTAAGACAGATTGAAGCACGTGCCTTTGAAAAACTTCAAAAGGCTATGCGTAATTTGGCCTTGGAGAAAAATTTAGTTTAACAGAATAAAAGCCATCTGAAATTCAGATGGCTTTTTTCTTTACCAACAATATTTAACCTTGTTGTTTTTTCTTGGCCCGCGCTTCTTTAATTTTTTCTTTTTTCGCAAGTGCTTTCTTCAATTCAACTGCCTTCACTTGATCCTCTTCGGACAATGGTGGCGGTGAGCCGTCTTCCAAAGCAAGATCAGGATCGAAACGCATTAGATCTGCAGAAACCATCGGCGCTGTTTCACGCACAACTTCCCCCCATTCCTTCACCAACGCATCTTGTTGCTCTTTGATCTTCTTATTACGGATCAGGGAATATGCGTGAAGATAAGAAAACACCACAGGTGGCAACATAAAATAGATGATCCAACCAGCCCCTGCCGTCCCAAACATGATTAACCAGTTTAAGGGATCGCTTAATAATGTAAGCGCACGTTCAACCGTATTATCCCCGCTACTCCACATATCCATACATACATAGATAGCACCCGCGATGTTCATATATCCAACTGTGCGAGTTGCATATTTACCTTCGCTTTTATCAACAAAATAAGCAACACCCGTAGGGATCATCCCACCTGCTATTACGATCGCTGTTGAAAAGAAAATCAGGGAGGTAACAGGCATGGCAATCCAAAGCATAAATCTCTTAGCGAAAGAGTTTTGCTTCTGATCATCATTCTGTTTATTTTTTTTATCCTTTGCCATTCCCATTCAACCTATAAAAACAGTTTGAAAATAGAGGCAATACAAACACCTAGAACCCCTAGTGTTGCAGCAATACCACTTGAAATCTTACCACCGATTGTACCCGCAATCTTATGGCGGTCTTTGATCTCTTCATATAAGCGCGCTTGCTTAACAACCACGACCGTATATTCATGCACCGCCTTGGAGAATTCAGCATGATCCCTTTGCAAGGCTTCTTTATCATCCACAATAGCAATAACATCTTTAATGCGGCCATTCTTTGCGGCCTTATCCATCCGTTCACGAATAGCAGCTTGTTCATCATTAGAATAAAATTGATCAATGTAGGGCTGTAAAAAATTCACGCAAGCTTTCGCTAAATCCACGTAACCGCGCTTACTTATTGTTTCTTGCAGATGCATTAAAATACGAACTTGCGCCACTGCATTTTCAACAGCCTGATGCCCACTATCCATAGCTTGTAAATAACGGTTCATATTGCGTTTGTGATTTACGGCGATATAAGCTGCAATATTACGATCAATTAATGCATTTAACTTCCATTTGCGTCGACGCGCCAACCGATCCAACGCCGGTAGCAAGTAATCAAGATTTGGTACATAGTCATCTTCAAACATAACCGATGAACATGGCATGTAATCATTTAATTCATAGACTACGCGCTCTAGACCATTCCCCATCTGGCGGTTGACCAAAAGTAACTTTGCTTTTTCAAGCCTTTGTAAAACCCGCAACTGATCTTGACTTGGGCGTTCCTGCATTTCCAACCAGAACGGCACCAACCCCATATCAATGACCTTCACAAAGAATTGGGTAAAATCACGATTATGAATATTAATTGCCACCATCTGAGCAAAACCATCAAATGAACAGGCAATTTCACGTACCTGTACGGGCCATATAGGCGATAAACTCATCAAAATGCGGGATACAAGCCTTTCTTGATCCGCTTGTGTTACTGCATTTCCGGCTGCAACGCCTTTCGCAATATTAACAGCTTCAATTCGATCATCATCAGATAGACTACGACGCAACCAAGTATCCAGATTTCCTTCCTGAATAAGCCCAACAGCCTGATCCCAGTTTTGAGAAAAACCTAAAGCCACTTCTCGTGCAGTATCATATTCTTTTCCGTTAATCATGAATGGACGGGATGCTTTTTGTCCCATGGAATGCTGCCGTGGGTTCATACGACGACCATTCACCCACATCGCTAGATCTTCGACCCCCCAACGATCTTCTTCATTATCATTTAACAGACCGCGAAGTACTTCCATTACAGCCGGGGAGACACGATGGCTCAACGCCATTGATGCATAGGTGCCATATGTCAGTTTCGCCCGAAGTAATTCAGTATCATCAGGGAATTGTGATACCGGATTTTTTCCCATCACAAAGGCTAGTAATGTGACGCCTAAAGCATACATATCATCCGCACGAGAGCCCGGGCTACGTCCTGTAGGATGAGATAAAGCATTTGAAATCGTGGAATAGGCAACAGGTTGGGCCACATTTGCGGGTGATGTATAACATTCACCTAACATGACCTGATTTTCCTGATCAGATGTAAAAAACACATTATCTGCGCGTATCGCCCCATGGAATACGCCTACTGCATGCATTTCGCGGATCGCAGCTGTTAGAGGATCAATGACGATACGAAGAAGCTCTTCCTCCTTCATAGGGCGGCGCGTTGTCTCAACTGTTTCGAAACAGCGATTGCCTTCAGGTTTCTCACAAATCATGACCGGACATCGGCGACCTTCAAGAGGCCAATCCACAACATCCCAGTCCTGTACTTTGATTAAATGTCGATCATCAAGACGTGTTAGAAGAGAAATAATGCCCAATCGCGGCGGCATCGCGGGATCGCAGATATACGCATAAAAGCCACGTTCTTTATCTTTTTTACGTGTCGCAACAGCTTTAAATGCAAATGCCGGAGGAGAATCCATACTGGGAATAGGTTGATCTGGCAGGATTTCAAAGCGCCCTTTTACGTCAACGACGCCACCTTTGCCGCCGCCTGCTGCATCTTTTTTTGGCTTTCCGATTTTCAGCGCCATTTAAAGAATACCTACCCTAACCAAGACCAAGTAGCTTCAAGTATGTAAGAAGCAATAAAAAATACAATCAAATTAATCCAAATTTAGATTAACCTCTTTGAATCCTAACATGATTTGGGGATGTTGTGGCAAATGAAAAAGGGTGCGAAACTGATTGCTCACACCCTTCTTAATTATTTTTGCTAATTTAACGTATTACAACGCCACAATTAACCTTCAAATGGATCACGTACCAAGATTGTATCATCACGCTCAGGGCTTGTACTTAGTACAGCTACAGGAGTTTCAATCAACTCTTCAATACGACGAACATATTTGATCGCTTTTGCTGGCAAGTCGGCCCAACTGCGCGCACCTTCGGTACTTTCGTTCCAACCTTCCATGGTTTCATAGATAGGCTCTACCTTTGGCTGCAAGTCTGTTTGGGCTGGTAGATGGTCATACTCTTTCCCGTCAATCTTATAGCCAACACAGATTTTCAACTCTTCAAAACCGTCCAAAACATCAAGTTTTGTCAAAGCAATACCATTCATGCCAGAAATTTTGCAGGATTGGCGCACCAAAACGGCATCAAACCAGCCACAACGACGCTTACGTCCTGTTACAACGCCGAATTCATGACCACGCTCGCCTAGCTTTTGACCGATTTCATTTTCCTGCTCGGTCGGGAAAGGACCGGACCCAACACGTGTTGTATATGCTTTTGTAATACCCAGAATATAGCCAACCTGACCAGGTCCAACACCGCTACCTGCAGCAGCTTGACCGGAAATGGTATTAGAAGATGTTACGAACGGGTATGTACCATGATCAATATCCAGTAACATGCCTTGCGCACCTTCAAACAACGCACGTTTATTTTCCTGACGTGCTTTATCCAAAGTTTTCCAAACCACATCTACATAAGGCAATACTTTAGGCGCAATCTCCAAAAGATCACTGATCAACTTATCACGATCAATTGGCTCTTCCCCCAAGCCTTTTAACAATGGATTGTGATGTGCCAATAAATTATCAATACGTTCTTCCAAGAAAGCACGATCAGCTAAATCACAAACACGCACAGCGCGACGGGCAACCTTATCTTCATAAGCCGGACCAATACCACGACCTGTGGTACCAATCTTTTTGTCCCCGCGTGCCTTTTCACGCACAGCATCCAAGTTAGAATGTACTGGCAAAATCAATGCTGCATTTTCAGCGATCTTTAAATTATCAGGACCAATTTCAACGCCTTGAGAACGAATAGCTTCAATCTCTTTCACCAGCGCCCATGGATCAACCACAACACCGTTACCAATGATGGATTGCTTACCTGGGCGCACAATACCAGATGGCAACAAGGAAAGCTTATACACCTTGCCATCAATTACTAAGGTATGTCCTGCGTTATGACCGCCTTGAAAACGTACAACTACATCTGCACGCTCAGACAACCAGTCTACAATCTTACCTTTACCTTCATCGCCCCATTGGGAACCAACCACAACTACATTGGTCATTCTTTTGTCCTTCCAGACTAAACAGGCCCGACTACTGATCGAACCATTAGTTTAAGCCAGATAAATCATTCAGCAGCCCGGATTAGACTTCCTGAACTTCACCTGACAACCAGATAAAGCCGCAATTTGCAGCTTCGGCCCGCACGGGCACATCTTCATCAGCATAAAGGCCTGCAACTGTTGCCCAGCCTTCTTCACGTAATTTTTCGCCAACAGCCATATCTGTGCCGTAAGGCAGATACACACGCTTCAACCCTGCCACAATAGGTGCAGCACGTAAAACTGTATCCATATATAGAGAGAAACCAGCTGCAGGTTCTTTTGCTTCGCCAGCCTCATAGCGTCCACCGCGCCCTAACTCGCCTCTGATATTTTTGGCAAACAAAGTAAAACTTAACCCTGTTTGATATTCAAAGCCGCGATGTTCCACAGGATCCACGGTAAACATCACGCCATTTAAATTACTTTTCAAAATATCGAGAACCGCGGCTAAGCGATCACGCTCTGCTGCAGCAGCTGCCGGCAAATTCAAACCTTTCAATTTTTCAAGTGCTTGATCTGCCAATCCACTTGCATTTAACAAAGTACCAAATATCTCAGCCGCCTTCTCTGGAAGTGTTGCAACTTCTGCTGCATCTTTTCGATCCAATGCAACACGTAAGGATTTTGTTTCTTCTTTAGTTAAACCAAGGCTTTCAGCGATAGACAAAACAACCGTCGGCAAGCTTAGATCTACAGAAATATCTTTCACACCTGCAGCCTGCAGCGCCTTAACCGCCAAGGTGATTACTTCTGCGTCAGCTTCTGGAACATCAGCACCGATCAACTCTGCGCCAGCTTGGGCAAATTGACGCTCAGGACGTAATTGGCTGCCTTTTACCCGAAGAACTTGCCCCGCATAACTTAGGCGAAGGGGGCGCTCAACACTGCGCAAGCGAGTACCCGCAATGCGCGCAACCTGGGGCGTCATATCCGCACGAACCCCCATCATGCGTTGGCTTACCGGGTCCATCAGGCGGAAGGTATGCGATGCCATCGCTTGCCCTGCACCATTTAACAAATTTTCTTCAAACTCGACTAGTGGTGGCTCAACGCGTTCATATCCCATTGAGGCAAACGCATGCACAACTTTATCCAATACAGCAGCTTCATGTAGAGCTTCAGGCGGCAACTGGTCACCAAGACCTTGAGGCAAAAGAGATACTGCGCCATTTTGTGTATCGTTATCTAACATGGAAAAATTGGCTCCAACCAAGCAAGTCAAACGGTATCAACAAGCGATACCTGTTAAGTCATGGACTTGGTACAACTTTTAATCATGCGTTTCAAGCCCTGAAAGCCAACTGAATCATGCTTTCCACAGATAAATGTATATTACTGAAATTCTATAAATAGTCATCAATTGGAAACACTCCTGGGCGAGATTAACACTTGTTTAATGGAGAATGAATTCATAGATTGGCGCCATGATGAAAAAAGATAGAAAACACATACACAAAGCTGAACTAATCGCTCTTTGCGCAATGCTCACTTCACTTGTCGCCATGTCCATTGATTCCATGTTACCTGCCCTTCAAATCATGGGGCAAGAGCTTGGCGTATTGGTAGAGAATGATAACCAGTTGGTTGTCTCGGTTCTGTTTTCAGGCTTTGCCATAGGACAGCTTTTTATGGGACCTCTATCTGATAGCATTGGTCGAAAACTGGCTATCTTTTTTGGACTGGGCCTCTTTCTATTTGGCTCCATCCTCTGTGTCACAGCTGAAAGTTTTGATACCATGTTATGGGGGCGCTTTATTCAGGGACTGGGTGTCGCAGGACCACGTATTGTTACCATGGCTATGATTCGGGACCTTTATGAAGGACGTGGGATGGCCCAAATTATGTCCTTCATTATGGCTGTATTTATTATTGTGCCAGCCTTGGCCCCTTCCGTAGGGCAAGCCATTCTTGCAATTGCAGCATGGCGTTGGATTTTCCTTACACTCATCATCATGGCTGCGATTGGCTTTATCTGGTTATTAACACGCCAACCCGAAACATTAGATAAAGAAAAAAGATTACCTTTTTCACCCAAACAAATTTGGACAGGTATAAAAGAGACATGTGCCACCCGCGCATCTTTTGGCTACACCATTGCGGCTGGCATCATTTTTGGTGCCTTTATTGGCTATCTAAGCTCTGCACAGCAGATTTTCCAAGATGTTTATGAGGCGGGTGAAAATTTCCCTATCTACTTCGGCGTTTTGGCACTCGCCATCGGCGCAGCCTCCCTTGTTAACGGAAAGCTTGTTGTTAAGTACGGGATGCGCAATTTACTAATCAAAGCCCTCATAGCCAAGATCGTTATTTGCTTCGCTTTCTTACCCTTTGTTCTTTTTGCTGAAGGGCGACCAGACCTTCTGTATTTCATGATTTGGGGTATGTCAGCATTCTTTTGTACCGGCATCTTATTTGGGAACTTTAACGCTCTTGCACTAGAACCATTAGGACATATTGCTGGGATTGCCTCTTCTGTAATCGGCGCCCTCTCCACTTTAATTTCCATTTTCTTAGGATATGCGGTTGGGAATGCGTATGATTTCAACGTCACACCGTTAGTCGCAGGCTTTGGATTTTTAAGTTTGCTTGGACTTTTTGTTGTCTATTGGACCGAACGCAAATTATAATCCCGCCCATAATTATAAATCAAAATTGTGGCGGGAGTATTTTTGATGGCCAATAGTCAATTCGGGCAGGATTTCGAACCAATTCCTCTTCCAGATTACAAAACTTATCCTGAAAGTGAGATGCTGGAACGTGCGCAAGCCTTTTACAACGAAGTAAGACGCCGCCACACGGTTAGGGATTTTTCCGACAAATCCGTCCCAAAAGAGATTATTGAACAATGCATTCTCTCTGCTGGTGCAGCCCCCAATGGTGCGAACCACCAACCATGGCACTTTTGCGCCATTGGTGATTCCCATAAGAAAAAGCGCATTCGGATTGAAGCGGAAAAAGAAGAGCAGGAATTTTATGACGGACGGGCTGGTGAAGAATGGCTTAAAGCCTTAAAACCAATTGGCACAGACCCTAATAAACCCTTTCTAAAAACAGCTCCGTGGCTAATTGCTATATTCGGGCAGCGCCGCAGTATCGGTGCTGATGGCGAAGAGTATAAAAATTATTATGTGCCGGAATCCGTCTCTATCGCGACTGGCTTCCTGATCATGGCGCTTCACAATGCAGGCTTGGCAACATTAACACATACCCCTGCTCCTATGGGTTTCTTAAATGAAATTTGTGAACGTCCTGCCAATGAGAAACCCTATATTCTACTTGTCGCAGGATACCCATCGGGAGATGCCGTAATCCCCAAACACGCAACCGAGAAAAAACCATTGGAAGAAATTAGTAGTTTTTTCTGAGTTCATGATCCGTCACACATCACTAAAACAACCAAAACAAAAAATAAAAACACACCTCTATCAATTATTTAGTAGCATTAATCTCGATTGCCTCTATGATTACGCATCGCGGTATGGGAGTACGCAATGAATTTAAAAGCAATTATTCTGGTTTTATCCTTAGTTCTTATGGCTAGCCGACCTGGCTATGGCGAAACTTATAAACTGGTAACTGCTTCATTCACCCCGTTTACTTCACAAGACAGTGCCACAGGCGGATTTCTCGTAGAATTGACACGTGCAGCCTTAAAGATCAGAGGGCATGATCTAGAGATAGATTTCAAACCATGGGCGCGCGCCTTAAAAGAAGCTGCAGATGGTCGCTATGATGGTTTATTAAGCGCATTTTATAATGAGGAACGCGCAAAGAGTTTTTATTTTTCCGCCCCATTAAATACAACAAAAATGGTTTTTGCTGCATATAAAGACAAAGTTTTGTTAGATACATACTCTAATTTTGATCAATTAAAGCCTTACCGGATGGCAACAGGCTTGAAATGGGCCTATTCAAGCGAGTTTGAAAACTATACTGGCTTCAACAAGCAAACTGTCAAAGATGAATCTACAGGTATCAAGTTATTATACCATGATCGCATTGATGTTTTCGCAGTCAATGCAGATCAATTAAAATATAATCTATTAAACATGCCTGAATATGATCCAAACAAAATAAAGATTTTATCACCTGCGATTTCACAAAATGATCAACATATCGCGTCAACTATTCAAAGTGAAAGCAGCTTAAAATTTCTATCGGAATTCAATACGGGACTTGCAGCTATCAAAGCAAATGGCACCTATGAAAAGATTTATAACCGCCATTTCAAAGTAGATAAGAAATAAAACTTCTAACTATTCTGGAAAATTAATACCGTAATTCGCATATATGTTCTGAATAACACCTTGCCTCTTCAAGTCGTCAATAATCGAATCTATCTGATCAACACTAATAGGAGATTTTTCCAACACGATAAAACGACGCGTATAACTATGATCCGGGGTAGGATTAATGTTAATCTTTGTGTACCAGACAGGGTTGGATACAGACATCCAATCTAGGAAAGATCGACTCACAATACCTTGCTGTACCCGCTTATTAACTACCAAACGAAATACACTTTCCTCATCTTTGACGAGATACACATTATCCATATGGGCTGTCTTGTTGGAATCAAACCCTGCAAAGGCATAATTAAAGCCTAGTACAGCGCCGATTTCTTTCACCGGTTGCGTGCCCAGATATTCCTTTTTCAGTGAAAAGAACAAATCTTCCCCTGCTGTCATAGCAACAGAGCCAACACCACCTCTCTGCGACCAACCCCAACTCAGATCGTTATAGGCAATTACTCCGATGTCACCATTTTGATATGTAGAAAATATCCGCTTAGCCGGAATCAAACGTGGTACAAAATGAAACTCATCCTGATGTTCATTCATGGCTTTTAAGACATCATATACCAGTCCAGTTGGTTCTCTTGTATCAATAACCAAAGGCGGTTGCTTCGATGTCAAAGCCACATTAACCCGAACTTCCTCAGCCATCACAATTTGGGACAAACCAAAAATAAAACTGAGTATAAATAGAAATTTACGCATCGTTCCCTTCCCCGCAACTCAACGTAGCAACTTAAATAATATTTCAGTTTTAACAGATTCCCCTAATATATCAAAACGAAAAAAGCCGCTTCGAAATGAAGCGGCTTCTTCGTAATCTGATTTCGTCTCGTAAAAATTAACGAGAGTAGAATTCCACGATCAAGTTTGGTTCCATTTGAACTGGGTAAGGAACGTCTTCCAACTTAGGTGTGCGTTGGAATGTTGCTTTTAACTTACCTGCGTCCAAATCAATGTAATCTGGAACTTCACGTTCTGCAGAAGCTTGTGCTTCTAGAACCAATGGAATTTCGCGGGACTTTTGACGAACTTCGATAACGTCACCAACTTTAACATTGTAAGAAGCAATGTTAACGCGCTTACCATTAACCAATACGTGACCGTGGTTAATGAACTGACGAGCAGCGAATACTGTTGGTACGAATTTAGAACGGTAAACAACCGCGTCCAAACGATGTTCCAAAATACCGATCAAGTTTTCAGATGTATCGCCTTTACGACGTACAGCTTCTTGATAGTATTTTTTGAATTTCTTTTCGCCGATGTTACCGTAGTAACCTTTCAGCTTTTGTTTTGCCATCAACTGAACACCGAAGTCAGAAGGTTTCTTACGGCGTTGACCGTGTTGACCTGGACCATATTCACGGGAGTTGATTGGAGATTTAGGACGACCCCATAGGTTTACACCCAAACGGCGATCGATTTTGTACTTCGCACTAATACGACGTGTCATTTCACTATTTCCTTAATTTCATAGTCTGTTTGTTGTCCCGGTAGTCCAATAAGTCCAAAACTCCACTGAAGTCTTGGGAAAACTGGCGGGAAGAAGTGCAACATAAAAGTCCACTTAATCCGCATTCCCAGAAAGCGGGCGCATCATACGTATTTAAAAAGGATTGTCAAACCCTGAATTCGCCTATAAGGCAGAGTCTATAAGGAATATTAGAAAATAAACCATAATCAACTCATCAGGCGGGCATCATATGGATCAATTACAACATCGTAAAGGCTTACTAATCACCTTAATTGGCGTATTAGTGCTCACCCCAGATTCGCTACTTTTCTTTCTAGCGAATGTTGATCCGTTTGAAATGATCTTTTGGCGAGGCCTGTTTCAAGGAACAGCCCTAACTATTGGTTTGGCTTTTGTTTATAAAGATCAGTTTTTCCCAATGGTCAAAGCGATTGGTAAAACAGGCATACTTGTCTCCCTTTCCTTTGCGATTTGTAATATCTCCTTCGTTTACTCCCTCGCCTTGACCGGTGCGGCCAATACATTGATCTGTGTTGCGACTTCATCCATGTGGGCGGCCCTATTCAGCTTCCTGATCATGAAAGAACGTGTGCGCCCTGTTACACTAGTGGCCATGATCTTCGCCTTCATTGGGATTATCGTGGTGTTTATGGACGATTTTGGTAGCGCAGATTTGAGCCAAAACATTTTCGGTATTGCAACTGCGATTACACTTGCCTTTTCCTTCACGTTAATTCGCAAAAAATCCCACGTAAATATGCTGCCGACGTCAGCGATTTCAGCCTTCATGGGTGCAATTATTGCTGTAAGCTTCCTATATCGCATTGATTACGAAGTTAGCCAGTGGATATACATGGCAATCATGGGGTTTGTTGTCGTGCCCCTATCTTTCGCTTGCCTTGCTATTGGCCCACGCTATATCCCCGCAGCTGAAGTAAGTTTATTGATGTTATTGGAGACTGTTCTAGGTCCAATCTGGGTTTGGATTGGGATCGGTACAGAACCACATACCAATGAAATCTATGGCGGCGCAATCGTTGTCGGCACCTTACTTATACATAGCCTCTACCGATTGAGGTTCCCAAGAAATAAAGCTGCGGTCTAATCCCGCAGCTTATCAACATCCCCAATTTCCAAACCAGCGCGCTTTAGCGCAACCATCATGCCATGAAAAGTACGCGTTTCCTGTTCGGTCATCTGCGCACGTTGAAACAGATTACGAATATTACGCATCACGACAGGCTTCATATCGGGAGAACGGAAAAATCCTCCTTGATCCAACCCCTTTTCCAATCGTGAAATAAAGTTATTAAATTCGCCTTGGGACACAGGCTGGCTATCATTGGTTTCTAAAAAACTTTCCGGTGTGTCATCTGCATGCTGATACCATTCATAGGCTAACAACAATACAGCCTGCGCCAAATTCAAGCTTTTGAAATCGGGGTTAAGAGGTACATTCACAATCGCATCAGCCAAAGCCACATCGTCATTGTTTAGACCAGATCTTTCCCCACCAAACAAAATACCACAGGTCTGTCCTTGTGCAGCTTTTTCATGAATTTCAACCGCGGCTTTTTTCGGCGTGACCACATGAGCCACCATATCCCGTGGGCGCCCAGTCGTTGCATATACATATGTCAAATCAGAGACTGCCTCTGCCGTAGTCTCAAAGAGCCTTGCCCCTTCAATAACTTCTATAGCACCCGAAGATGCATCCCGTGCAGATTGACTAGGCCATCCATCTCTTGGATTCACCAAACGTAACTCCGTTAACCCACAATTTAACATCGCACGCGCCACCATGCCGATATTCTCACCGAGTTGCGGAACAACCAGAATAATTACAGGTTTATCAGACATTATTTTTATCCAAATAAATGCACAAGTTTACGTGTTACGCGTGCCGCATTAATAGATGCCGCAGCCAAGAAGGTATCAAAATCCATATGACTTTCACTTCCCGCCAAGTCAGACAAGCAACGGACAACCACCCATGGACGATTCATTTGCTCAGCCACCTGTACCACAGCCGCCCCTTCCATTTCTACTGCCATTGCTTTGAAATCTTTATGTAAACGCACGCGGGTCGCCTCACAGTTGATGAAAGCGTCCCCTGTTACAATCGCCCCAAAATGATGGGAAGGTGTTTCGTTATTTGGCAATGTTTCCAGCACCACCTCATCAAGTAACTCATGGGAGCGTGCTTTCAATTCCGCAGACATATTGAAGCCATGGGTACTATCAACGCCTGGCAACGGGAAAGCGCCTGGCTGAAAGGTTTGCAATACTTCTTCTTGAATCTTGCCATAGTCGTGTTGAACCAGACGCTCTCCGATAACCACATCACCCACATTCAATTTTGGGTCAAGACCGCCGGCAACGCCGGAAAACATTAATGCGCGACAATCAAAATGTGATACTAATAACGTCGACACAATTGCGGCATTTACCTTACCAATACCTGTTTCAACAAAAACAGCTTGCTCCCCTTCGATCTCACCACGATAAAAAGTGATATTCCCAATAACCACTTCTTCCGCTTGCCCATCCAGAAGATGTTTAATTTCTTCTGGGATCGCAGAGATAATTCCAATCGGCTTTGTCATGAGAGTTTCCTTTAAACCTTAATCGGCGCTTTTTTCACCAGCGCTAAACAATTTGAAAATGTAGGCATCACGTAATGCAATATAGGAGGCATCAATAATGTTAGATGAAACCCCAACAGTAGACCAACGCTCATCACCATGCTGGCTTTCAATCACCACCCGGGTAATCGCATCCGTACCTGTACTATCACCGCTTGGTTGCATGATACGCACCTTATAATCCACTAACTGCATATCTTTTAGCACAGGATAAAATTCAACCAAGGCCTGACGTAGAGCATTATCCAACGCATTTACCGGACCATTCCCCATTGCCACACGCATATAACATTGACCACGCATATCCAAAGTTACAGTGGCCTCAGATTCCGTAACCAATTCCCCCATCGCGTTCCGGCGACGATCATCCATCACCCGAAAGCGGGACAGCTTGAAATAGGCTGGCACCTGACCAATAGAACGACGTGCAAGCAATTCGAAACTGGCATCGGCACCATCATAGCTATAGCCTTCATGTTCTTTCTTTTTCACATCATCCAATAACTGGCGGATTTTACCTTCATCCTCAATTTTCACCTTGGCATCTTCAAGACGTGCAAGGATGTTAGATCGTCCCGCTTGATCCGACACAACAATCTGGCGACGGTTTCCAACCAATTCCGGATTAATATGTTCATAGGTGGTTGGGTCTTTTGCCACCGCAGACACATGCAAACCACCTTTATGGGCAAATGCGCGTTCCCCCACATAAGGTTGATGGTGATTTGGTGCGCGATTTAGACGCTCATCCAACAAACGAGAGATGGAGGTCAGCTTATGTAATGCATCTTCTTTGATACCAGTCTCAAAGCCCATCTTCAAAATCAAAGAAGGAATCAGGGACATCATATTTGCATTACCGCAACGCTCTCCAAGTCCGTTTAAAGTCCCTTGTACATGACGTGCGCCTGCACGTACCGCTGCCAAGGAATTCGCCACAGCATTTTCAGTATCATTATGGGCATGAATACCAAGATGATCCGCAGGCACATGTGCGGATACTTCCTTCACGATGTCATAAACCTCATGCGGTAAAGTACCCCCATTGGTATCACAAAGGACAATCCAGCGCGCGCCAGCTTCATAAGCTGCTTTCACACATTGCAGCGCATAGTCAGGATTGGCTTTATAGCCATCAAAGAAATGTTCAGCGTCATACATTGCCTCCTCTTTGCGCATCTTACAAAAAGCAATACTATCCGCAATCATGGCTACATTTTCTTCGCGCGGGATTTCAAGGGCTACATCCACATGGAAATCCCAGCTTTTTCCAACCAAACAATTTGCGGTTGCTTTACTATTCACCAAAGGCGCTAACCCCGGATCATTTTCCGCGGAACGCCCGGGACGACGCGTCATCCCAAAAGCAACTAGCTTGGCATTACTCAATGCAGGTGGGCTCTCAAAGAAGGCATCATCTGTATGATTTGCCCCCGGCCAGCCACCCTCGATGTAATCTACCCCTAGATCATCCAAAGCTTGCGCAATGACAGTTTTATCAGCAACGGAAAAATCAACACCAGATGTCTGCGCCCCGTCACGTAGAGTGGTATCAAATAAATATACACGCTCAGCCATAATCGCCCCCTATGCCTTACGCCATTCAGTAACACCGCCCGGCTTGTCTTCAAGAACAATACCACGTGCCATTAATTCATCACGCACAGCATCTGCCGTTGCAAAATCTTTACTGGCTTTGGCATCTTTACGCTTTTGGATCAAAGCTTCAATTTCAGCGGCCTCATCTTCATTACCTTCGCCCTTAAACCAGACTTCCGCATCTTGCTGGAATAGCCCAAGAATTTCTGCAGAGGCTTTCAAACCAGCAACATCACCTGCATCATAAAGTGCATGTAGGCGAGAAATCGCCAATGGCGTATTTAAATCATCTTCAAGGGCAGCTTGAACTTCTTTATCAACCTGACTTGCAGCAACATCTGAATTTTCACCAATCAAACGGTAGAACTTATCTAATTCTGTTTTAGCTTGGCGTAGTTTTTCTTTTGAGAAATCCAAAGGTTGGCGATACTGACTTTTCAATAACACAAGACGTAAAGCTTCACCCGGGAATTCCTGACGTAATTCATTCACGGTGTAGAAATTGCCCAAGGACTTAGACATCTTCTCGCCTTCAGACATCAGATAGCCATTATGCATCCAATATTTTGCGTAAGAAGAGCCTTTATTGGCACAACAGCTTTGCGCCACTTCATTTTGGTGATGTGGAAAGATCAAATCCTGACCACCGCCATGGATATCAAAATTTTCACCTAGATGTTTTTCCGACATGGCTGAACATTCAATATGCCAACCGGGACGACCATACCCCCAAGGGCTTTCCCAACCCGGTGTTTCATCATCACTTGGTTTCCATAACACGAAATCTGTTGGATTCTTTTTATACGGAGCAACCTCAACACGGGCACCGACTTCCAATTCTTCCTGATCTTTATTAGAAAATTCACCATAATCAGGCCATGATTTTGTATCAAACAGAACGTGACCATCCTTAGCATAAGCATGACCATTATCGATCAGTTTCCCAATGATGTTTAACATCTCTGCGATATGTTCAGTCGCACGTGGTTGCACATCAGGCTGCAAACATCCAAGGGCTTGTGCATCTTCTTGATATTGGCCATTTGTGACTTCAGTCAAAGCCCGAATGTCATCACGCAAGTCCGATTTTCCATCCCAGTTTTCACGCGCACGATTATTAATCTTATCGTCCACATCAGTGATGTTGCGTACATATTTCACATGGTTCTCGCCATAGTTCAGACGTAACAAACGATACAACACATCAAAAATCACCAACGGACGCGCATTACCGATATGAATATAGTCATATACAGTTGGTCCACACACATACATGCGAATATTTTGCGGATCATGTGGTTGAAATTCAGTCTCTTTACGTTGAGCTGTATCATAAATTTTTAACGGCATTGGATTTCTCGTTCCTGAAAATGATACCCCGTTTATAAACGGCGCGTCCAAAAGATCAATTTTTTTAAAATATTTGGAGAGTTAGTCACCAAAACATTGGTCGGTTTCAATGTTTGAAGAGCCGATCGGCTGGGCTGTTTTATCCGCGAAAAGGGATCAACAACAACAGCCGCCCATAATGCTAATCTCAGCAGGGCAGCAACAAATAACTGGAATGGTAATTTGCATAACTTGTGACATGAACTAACTATGACAAAACCACTCCATGAACACAAGGATGTTTATCAGAAATATCAAAGAAAGGGGATCATTCCCCTTTCTTTAAATAGGTCATCGTTATTCAATACTTTTCAGGAAGCTATTCACTTCCGCTTCTAAATTACTGGCTAATTCATGTAATTCCTGTGCAGCCGAAGACACGCTATTGGCCGATGCACCAGCATTGCCTGTTGCATTACTCACATGTTGGATACCATCAGTTACATTGCGAGTTCCGACAGAAGCTTCATCCACATTTCGTGCAATTTCTTGTGTTGCACTTCCCTGCTCTTCAACCGCCGCAGAAATATTGGCCGCGATCTCATCCATCGAAGAAATAATTTCGGTAATACCTTCAATTGCTGTGACGGCCTCTTTCGTGGCATTTTGAATACCATTAATTTGTTGGCTGATTTCGTCGGTCGCATTGGATGTTTGCTGAGCAAGGTTCTTTACCTCACTTGCAACCACAGCAAATCCCTTCCCGGCATCTCCGGCACGGGCAGCCTCAATCGTGGCATTTAATGCTAAAAGGTTTGTCTGCTCTGCGATATCCGTGATCAATTTCACAACTTCGCCGATTTTATCTGCAGATTCCGCTAATTCCTGTACGGTGCCATGTGTTGTTTCTGCTTGGGAAACCGCATCACGTGCCACATTTGATGAATCAGAAACCTGACGGCTAATTTCAGTGATGGAACTTGATAGTTCTTCCGCAGCCGCCGCAACTGTTTCCACATTAGACGATGCACGTTCAGCTTGATCCACAGCACCAGATGCCCCGTCGCTCGCTTGTGATGTGGCATTAATCATTTCCTTAGAGATACCATCCAGATTAGAAATAGTATTGGTAATGGAAGAGATAATTCCGCCAACTGTTTGATTAAATCGTTGGGCAAGATCTGCCATCATTCGCTTTTTATCTTCTTCGGCTTGATGAGCAGCCGTCATAGATTCTTCTTCTAATTGACGGGTCTGAATGGCAGCATCTTTAAATACCTGAACAGCAACAGCCATATCACCGATTTCATGTTTACGTTCCTGGCCCGGGATATTTACATCTAGATTTCCCTTAGCTAAGTCCTGCATCGCTTGCGTCATACGCTTAACCGGACCGGCAATTTGGGAGTTCAAATAGACAGAAATCGCCGTCAAAATAATCCCCACAACGACTAAACCAGCAACCATTTCAAAACTTAACTTGGTGCCACGCGCTAACTGATCATCAATAAATGTTTGTACTTCCAGTACCCCGCGCACATCATTTAACTTCCAATCCGCTTTAGGTGTATCAGCACGATTATTATGGCATCTCACACATCCTTCAGCGACCATCGTATCTGCAATCCCAACTCTAATGGCTTCTCTACCATCTATAGTTTCACTGCGCACATATGCTTCACCAGGATTCGCAACCAGAAATTCCCATGCTTCTTGTTGATAGGTATCTAATGTACGGGTCTGACGATTGGGGAACGGATAAATACTATATAACTTAATCGATGTATCTTTTTCCGCTAATAACTCGCTCATATCATGAATAAAGGTTGCTGGTAGTGGCACTCCTTTTTCTTCATTTTTATGACTGTAGCTAGGCTTCAAATCACCATCTTTGAGGATCTTGCTGATAACATTTTTTGTATAATAGCCACGAATAGTCTTAAATTGATCCGCCGTACGCATAGCAGAGATTTTGGCATCTTCAAGCGCATTATTCGCCATTTGCCCTGGCAAAATTGCTAGTGCAAAAATGATACAGATAAATACAATAACGGGTACAGGGATAAGTAGAAGCCATTTCAGGCTGCGGGTTTTACGTTCCATCGGTCACTCCTATGCATACGATCCTGATATATCGTGCAAACGAAGAAGCCACCCAAATAAACCCAACAAATGCTTCATTAGGTGCATAGTATCATACTGATTTTAAATTGCAAAAAATATATCACAACCAAGGATTGAATGACCAATCCCTTAAACCCTTTCGAAAAATTTGAAAGCTGCGCAACCGTAGAAGTATGAACAAAAGATAAGAAATTAATGCCTTCCCTTTTATAAAATATTTTAGTTAAATATCTTCTAATAAACCAGCTGAGGGAAAGATGATGTCTAATTACACATCGACAGCGGGGGAAACAGCAAAAGCAATGGCAATCGCCTTTCTATTTGCTGTCGTGGGAATTTTGGGCCTAATGGCAGTTACATTCAAAGCGGATTTCGCTCAGGATGAAGTTGCCTTTGTTTTTCCATCCAGTTTCAGCCATCAAGAAAGCTTCAATGCAATTATTACAGTTGATGGCACCCCAATATCTTTTGGCATAAGCGAAAATATCATCATCGCAAAATTCAATAACAATAAATCTGCTGAAGAAGCCTTTGAGCAATCAAAAGCACTTCTTGCATTAAATCCCAAAACACCTGGGATTTGCACACCTATTTTATAAAAACTCCAGGACGAAGTAATGACAAACTATTCAGAAAACCATCTTCAGGAACTCGCTGCTAAATTTCTATTACCTTATCTATATATCCATATCCCGATCGTCTGGATTTCAAGCTATATCACAGGAAATAATCCATTATGGGCAGTCGTTATGACAACCATCTTCGCAATCATTCCAACTATCAGCTACAAGCTTGTAGGTAACAAACCTGTTTCGCGTTATTTGACTGCAGTTTCGTTTATGTTGATTATCGGTGTGGTCGTCTATACATTCCAAGGTCATGCATGGCAGCTGGATATTCATATGTATTTCTTTGCGGGCCTTGCCATGTTACTCGCCTTTGTTGACTGGCGCGTTTACATCGTTGCCACAGTTGTCATTGCAACCCACCATCTGGCGTTAAACTTTATTATTCCGGCTTGGGTTTTCCCAAATGGTGGCGACTTCTTCAGAGTTGTCTTGCATGCAGTCATCGTCATCCTTGAAACGGCCGTCCTTACCTTTGCGACCATGAAACTTTTAGAGGCACTACGTGGCGCAAGCGAAGCAACTCAGCAGGCGGATCAAGCCCTTGCCGCTGCCAAAGAAGCTGCGGAAGAACAAAAGAAAGCCGAAGAACGCTATCAAAAAGAAAAAGCGATGGAGATGCAGTCCGTTGCCTCAACTTTTGAAACGCAAGTGGGCTCAATTATTTCAAATGTGAACCAATCGGCAAATGACATTCAACAACTTGCAGACACAATGTCATCTGCTGCCGTACAACTGGATTCAAACGCACAAAATGCGTCCATGTCAGCAGATAGCATTACCAGTAATGTTGAAACCGTGGCTGCGGCATCAGAAGAGTTATCTGTGTCGGTGAATGAAGTTTCCCGCCAAGTGCAACATGCCAAATCAATCTCAACCAATGCATCAGAATTAGGTTTAAACACGACAACAGATGTTGAAAGTTTGTCACAGAAAGTGACCGAAATCTCTGAGGTTGTAACTTTAATTGCCGGCATTGCAGATCAGACAAACTTACTTGCCTTAAATGCAACCATTGAGTCTGCACGTGCAGGTGAAGCTGGCAAAGGGTTTGCCGTAGTTGCAAATGAAGTTAAAAACTTAGCCAGTCAAACAGCACAAGCAACCGAACAAATCGGCACCCAAATCAACGCTGTCGTTGGTGCAACTGACAATACCGTTAAAAGCATTCAGGCAATTAACGATGCCATTAGCCAAGTACAAGACACCTCAGAATCCATTGAAACCTCTGTTCATGAACAAGAAGCAGCCACCCGCGAAATTGCGAATAAAGCAGCAGAAACGGCCCAAGAAGTATCGTCCGTATCAAACAATGTGGGTAATGTAAAAATGGATGCACAAAGCAATACAGAACGTGTTCAGAATGTACTTAACTCTGTTGAAAGTTTGCGAGAACAAGCAGCAAAACTTGATACTGCCATGCAAGGTTTCGTATCTCAGCTGCGAACTCAATAAATTACTTCTAAGCGTAATTTGAGGGAGAGTTTTATATATTTATAGGCTCTCCCCTTTTTTATTGGCTATCCCTGCCAAAACCAGTATATCCAGATCATTATGCAAATATTCGATGTAATCATAATTGGTGGCGGGGCAGCAGGCCTCTTTTGTGCGATCCATGCGGGACAGCGCGGACGTAAGGTTCTGGTTGTGGATCATTCAAAAAAAATGGCGGAAAAGATCCGTATTTCAGGCGGTGGTCGTTGTAATTTTACAAATATTCATGCCAGCCCAAATGACTTTCTATCCAACAATCCACGTTTTTGTGTATCTGCCTTAAAACGCTATACCCAACATGATTTCATTGATTTAGTAAAACGGCATGACATTAAATTTCATGAAAAAACATTAGGTCAGCTTTTTTGCGATGATTCAGCAAAAGACATCATCAATATGCTGCTAAAAGAATGTCAGGATGCTGGCGTCACTCTTCACACGGAAACAAGCATCAACCAGATCACAAAGACAAATAATGGTTTTGCCCTTGAAAGCACAATGGGACCAATGGAATGTGAATCCTTGGTTATCGCCTGCGGTGGCAAATCTATTCCAAAAATCGGCGCAACGGGATTTGGATATGAAGTCGCTGCACAATTTGGCCATACCATTCTTGAAACACGCGCAGGCCTTGTTCCCTTAACTTTCACAGATCAACTTCTTGATCATATGAAATCCCTGTCAGGACTATCCGTCGATGCTATTATTAAATATGGCAAAACCACATTTCGTGAGGGAATGTTGTTCACGCATCGCGGGATTAGCGGACCGTCCATTTTGCAGATTTCCTCTTATTGGAAAGAAGGGGATCCTATCACAATCAACATGGCACCAGACCATAATATTCAGGAAGAATTAGCCTCCGCGCGTGATAAACATCCAAAGCAAAAATTATCGACCGTTTTAGCGAATTTCATTCCCAAACGTATCGCAGAGAAAATCACCGCGGATGTCGGTGCAGATCGCACGATGGCGGAACTTGGCAAGAAAACTGTCAATCAAGCGGCTGCGATGATCAACAACTGGCAGGTTAAACCTTCCGGCACTGAAGGCTATCGCACAGCCGAAGTAACTCTGGGCGGGGTCGACACCAAAGAAATCTCATCCAAAACTTTTGAAAGCAATAAAACCGAAGGTTTATACTTCATTGGCGAAGTTATGGATGTAACCGGACATCTTGGTGGTTTTAATTTTCAATGGGCTTGGTCTTCCGGCTATTGTGCCGGGCAATATGTATGATCAATAATTCAGTCCAATAGAGACAAAAGACCCTATTGGACTGAACATTGATTTAACAATTGCTATTGTGCAAAAATTGCTTCGATTTCAATTTTAAGTTCCGGTGCAAAAAGTTGATCGATTTTTATGAGCGAACTTGCCGGTATATGTGTGCCATAGATGGAGAATAAAGTATCTCTCAATGCTTCCATCTCCTCAAACTCTGTCACAAAAATCGTCACTTTTATTAGCTTATCCAGTGAACTCCCCATTTCGGTCGCAACGATTTTCAATTGATCAAATATCGCAATCGCTTGCTGATCAATTGTGTCATGCTGAGCATCACTTCCAAAAGCCGTGAAGCCGGATGTGTATAAAATATCTCCATGTTGTACGACATGGGTATATGGCCCAACAGGCTCTGCCAATTTTGTGATATTTTGACGATGAATATTCATTTTACTATTCCATAAATATCATTGAAATTTTGTATAAATTCTTTCGGTTAAGCTTTGGATATGCGGACCACATAGGAACGAAATGACGGCTGCAGCAGGCCAAGCATATTGAAAAGCTTGAAACCAATGATCAAAGAACATGTCGCTATAGCCCAGATTTAACCATGTCACCCACAAGGTCATAAAAAATGACAAAACCAAAGACATCAAAAGGGAAAAAATTATTCTGAAATGCATGAAGCCTCACTAACCGATCGGGCCGGACATTTTCTCAATATAATTCACTTCGGTATAGTTATGGCTTAGATATTCAATCGTATGCACCTGCTCAAAATGTTTTGTCAGAGAATCCGCTGTTTCCCATATTTCCCATAAGGTAAATTTTTGAGGTTCTGAAAGATGTTGATGTATTTCAAACTTGATGCATCCTGGTTCTTTAACGGTTTCTGCCACTAATTTTGCCAACGCTTCTTTCGCTGCAAAAACACGTGTTACATCCGTAACTTCAATACCTGCACTTACCCATAAATTACTCATATCAAATCCTTAAATTGCTGTTGTTTAGTTGATATGAATAGAAATATGTTGTTTTATATTTGAAATATATAGACAATTATGAAGCTATTAATTCCATAAATGAAACCATGATAAACGACATCGCCCTCTTTATTCACATCGTTGAACAACGAAGTCTCGCCGCCGCGGGGAAGAGCTTGAACCTGCCACCTGCCACAGTAACCCGGCGCTTAAAAAAGCTTGAAAAAACCTTGCAATGCCAGCTTATTCATAGATCTGCGCGAAACTTTGCTTTAACGGCAGAAGGCAGCAGTTATTACGATGCTTTTTCCGGTTTGGTAAAACAGATCGAAGAAACCGCACGTCATTTAAATTCAGAAATGCATCAAGTAAGCGGTCCCTTAAAGGTTTTGGCACCGACAAATATCTCCATCGGTATTTTACAGCCAATGTGGTCGGATTTCATAAAACAATATCCGGAAGTCCAGCTAAACTTGCAGATCAGTAATGGGTTGGAAGATATCATTTTATCCCAAGTGGATATTGCACTTCGCATCGGTCCACAGAATGATTCAGCTTTATATCAAAAGAAATTAGGAAATATCGCAACAATTCTGGTTGCATCACCTGAATATCTGGATAGATACGCCTCCCCCAATAACTTATCTGACCTTGCAAATCATCAAATCATCGTAACGGATATCTTTTCCAAATGGGCCTTAACAAATACCCATCTTAATCGCCGGGAAGATTATTATCCCAATGCGCATTTAATCCTGAATGATATATATTTAGCCTCCCAAATGGTACAAGACGGTCATGGCATCGCCTTGTTACCCATAACTGAGGTATACAAGGAATTAAATGAAGGAAAATTGCAAAGAGTTCTAACACACTGGCAAGGTCCTGAAAGAGAGATATTTGCAATCTGGCCGACGGGAAAATTACTGAACGCCAAAGCAAAAGCTTTACGGGACTTCATGTCTGATTATATTTCGACCACGCCCATCTTGCAGGGGAAGTTTTAAAAACTGTAAGCAAGAATTAAGCACAGATAGATAGGGAAAATTGTGTCTAGTTTGAAGGTTACAAACACGATCATTATTGAAGATGATGAACTGGAAGAAAAATTTATTCGTGCTCCCGGCCCCGGCGGGCAGCATGTGAATAAAACATCTTCGGCGGTACAATTGCGCTTTAATGCAAAAGCTTGCCCGACCCTATCTTCAACCGTTTATGATCGTTTAAAGACAATTGCCAGCCATCTGATCACCCAAGATGGTGAGATTATTATAACGGTTACCAGCCATCGTTCCTTGCAACGCAATCGCGATGAAGCACGTGAAAGACTTTGTGACTTAATCCGAAAGGCAACCATCCAGCCTAAAAAACGTCGCCCGACAAAGCCAAGTAAATCCGCAAAAGCAAAACGCACGGATCAGAAAAAACAACGCGGCGCGATTAAGAAAAACCGCAGCCGCGTTTCAAAACATGATTATTGAATGATCAGTAAATTATTCACCACAGAGAGTTAGAACTTACTCTTTGATCATTTAGCATTTTGAACTTTTTCAGCTTTACTTCAATGACTTGTTGTGAAACGTTAAATGTCCGGGAGGCTCTAAACAAAATATTATGATAATCTTTTAAGTTACATGCTTGATTATCAACGTAAATATATCCATTGCCTGTATCTCTGATATCATAATCCTCTCGCAATTGAGCGATTTCCAATAAGAAAGGATGTAGCGGTAGTAATAAACATGCCGCGAATCTATTGGCTTGTATCTCTAATCTATTTAGTTCGTATTCATGAGATATAGAACTATCAATTAATAGATCAGAGGCAATAACAGACTCGCTACTTAAGAATTTATTATGTTTTAGATAAAAATGGCCAATCTCATGGGCAATTGTAAATCTTTCACGATGTATATTGTTATGAGAGAATATCTTAATTTTTCTGTTTTCAAAATCTGCTAATCCTAGTACCTCAAGTCCATTATCTTGAGTAAGAGCTTTGTCACTGTACTCTAATTCAATTGAAAGGATTGAGCATATTTTTCTTAAATCTACTGCCCCTGATATGTATTTGGAGTCTGTTAGAAGAGTATTAGCTTCATCTTGAAGTTTGTCATCTGGTATGAATGGTACTGAACTATTGTCTTCTTTTTCATCGCATACATATTGCCCACTTAATGCTGCAATAAATGTATGTGTTGAAGAAAAATAACTTCCTTCGGAGAAAGCAGAAAATTTTAATGATTTATCACTTGTACTCTTATTAAAAAGTAAATCGTACATGTAGTTTGAGTTGTTAGCTATTTTGTTTTGTCGCTCAGCAACAATTTTAGCTCCTTGCTCATCGAACTTAATAATCCCAATTTTTCTTTTTTCCGCTAAATTTTTTGCTCCGGATTGTAGTTTTGAATTAGTAACCAAGACTCCTTTAGCACCATGTTTTGCTATTCGCGAAAGTTTGTCTGAGAAATCAGTGAGATCAGATTCTGGCACACTATTAATATAGTTCTTACATTCAAATATAATAATTAAATGCGGTGAGGTTGCTCCCTCTCTCGAAAGTTCAATGACTATATCGAATTCGATATCATTTAGCCTTTCACTACAGAAATATTTCTTTTTTCGATAAATCGCGCATAATTGCGCTGGATATATGCCATTGACTAGAAGGTTATCTTCTTTTTGTTGAAGCAAATAATTGTAAAAAGAAGTCTCTAAGGTATTTCCCTTGCTCGTAGTATTCATATATTTCTCAAGTTAAACGTGAATTATAAATCTCATTTAACTTTGCATGATTCGCCGAATTAAATATGAATTTTAGATCATGTATATTTATTTACCGCACCAAGCAAATCCGCAAAAGCAAAACGCACGGATCAGAAAAAACAACGCGGCGCGATTAAGAAAAACCGCGGCCGCGTTTCAAAGCATGATTATTAATCAGTGATCACAGAAACAGGGTTAACCACGTCCGCGATAATTCTGTACACCTTGTTCCGGAATCCAGACACCTTTTGGTGCTTCACCGGTTTGATAAAATACGTCAATTGGAATACCGCCACGTGGATACCAATAACCACCGATACGCAACCATTTTGGATTAAGCAAATCCACCAAGCGCTTGGCGATGGAAACGGTACAATCTTCATGAAACGCCCCGTGATTACGGAAGGATCCAAGGAATAGTTTTAGGGATTTACTTTCAACCAAGCTATCCCCTGGAATATAGTCAATCACCAAATGAGCAAAATCCGGCTGGCCTGTCATTGGACAGAGTGATGTGAATTCAGGCGCAACAAAACGTACCACATAATCTGTGCCTTCTTGTGGATTAGGCACCTTTTCCAACACAGCTTCTTCAGGATCTTGTGGTAAGTCTGTTTGTTGACCTAATTGTTGTAAATTTGAATAAATATCTTCTTTGTTCATTTTCTTAATCTCTTACTCTTTCTATACACCGCGTTTATTGCCCCACACCAATACATGGAGTTGTGGCAGCAAAGTTACGTTGAACCATTGGTCTTCGGCGATTTTGTTTACCAGATAATCATATCGGTCGATAATCCCGTCGATGTCGATTTCGCCATCTTCTTCATCCCCATCTGGTGGGGTATGGTTTCCCGGTTGAATATAGGTTGGAATATCAGGATATCGTGCAGACACGTGGCGGGCATATTCATAATCCTGATCATCAAAGATCACAATTTTCAGCGCAATTTGCGTCTGCGTCCCTGTCACAGAAACGGCTTGATCCAATTTATCCCAATCGGTCTCCATCCCGCTTGAAGGTGGCTTTGGACTTAGGGTCAAAACATCCAGCTTGGAAAACCAGTCATGCACAACTGAGCCTTGGGTTTCCATAGCAAACCGATAGCCTTCTTGTTGTCCACGGTCGATCAACTCCCCTAACGGTTGGGTGGCTGGATTCCCACCTGACAATGTCACCACCAGCGGTTTATCGTTGGAAAGCTTTTTAACTTCCTCAAAGATATCTTCGCTGGACATGGGCAGCCAATCTTCGCGATATTTACTTTCCACGGCATGTAATGTGTCACACCAGCTACAGCGATAATCACATCCACCAGTACGCACAAAAACGGTAGGCTGACCAATTAAGGCACCTTCACCCTGAACAGTCGGCCCAAATATCTCACTCACCCGGATCATGGTCGATATTCCGCCCATGTTTTCGGGGTTTCACTAACAGCGACGGCACTGACTTCCGGCCAGCGCGACTTGCACCAATTATAGAGATGACGTGCCAAGGATTCCGCTGTGGTCAGGTCATCCCCTAACACATCATTTAAATGCCGATGATCAAGATTGTCATCAATATAGTTTTTCAATGGTCCCAATTCACGATAATCGCGGACAAACCCTACTTCGTTCAAGTCTTCAGCCTGAAGTTCGACTTTCACAATATAGTTATGTCCATGTAAACGCGCACAGGGATGATCTTCCGCCAGACCAAAAAGTTGATGGGAGGCAGAAAAATGAAATTCTTTTGAAATGCAAAACATAACGACTATCCAGTGGTCCCGTTTCGCGCTGCCTCTTCGACAGCGTCTTTCCAATAATCTGGATCGGCATAAATGGTTGGATCTTCAATGCCAGCTTCATGGAATGCTTCGCGTCTTTCAACACAAGTTCCACAACGCCCACAATGAATATCGCCTCCTTTATAACAGGACCATGTTTCCGCAAATGGCGTATCGGCGGCTGCGCCTGCCTTTACAATGTCAGATTTCGGCACATGCACAAAGGGTGTGTAAAGCTTCACATCCGCATACCCATCAAGGGCTTTATCCTGCATCTTTTGAAAAGCATCCACAAAGTCAGGACGACAATCCGGATAGATAAAATGATCCCCGCCATGCACGGCTGTTGCGACGGCATCTGCCTTTTTGGCAGCAGCAATCCCAAAGACAATAGCTAACATAATCGCATTACGATTAGGTACCACTGTGATCTTCATTGTATCTTCGGCATAGTGACCATCAGGCACATCAATTTGATCCGTTAATGCAGATCCGCCAAGATGCTTGCCAATGGAACGGATATCAACTTCATCAAAAGGAACATCAAGACGTTCCGCACAGGATTTGGCAAAGTCGATTTCTTTTTGGTGACGTTGTCCGTAATTAAACGACACAATGCCCACCAGCTCGTGCTCACGAGCAACTTTATGCGCTAACGAGACTGAATCCAATCCGCCAGAGCAAACAACAATAGTTTTCATTTTTAGTCCTTGTTTTATCCGGGTAGGCTGCGACCGGAGTTAATAAATAACTATGCATTTAAATGCAGGCGAGGAGATAATGGTTTTGCCACGTTTTTACAAGCCCTTTCCATATGCAGTTTCTTTCAATGTCCTGAAGCTGTAGTTAACCTATTCATTTTATTGAGAGGTAAACCAAAGAAAAACGGCAGCCATTATCAGCACTATTCCCGCACTACGATTAAAGATCAGGGGGTGGCTCTGCAAAAATCCTAAAAACTTGCGTGCAAGCAAGGCATAGATCATCACCCAAGAGAAATCCAAAACAGCCATCGTGACCGTCAACCAAGCCATTTGCTGAAATAAGGGTGCGGTTGGATCAATAAATTGAGGAAAGAAAGCTGTAAAAAACACAATGGCTTTTGGGTTACTGATCGCTACGCCAAAACCACTCATATAAAGTCGCCATGCTGAGACATTCGAAAGGCTTTCGCTGTAATTGGGGGTTACTGGCTTGGAAAAAAATAACATCTTCACGCCCAAATAACACAGCATCACAATTCCCGCCCATTTAATAAATTCGAATGCTATTTCAGAGTTCGCAATTACAACTCCTAAACCAACTGCAACCAAAATCATCTGAATAAAGTTAGCTGAAATATCACCCAAAGCTGTATAGATCGTTTTAGTCGGACCAAAATTAATGGAATGTACAACGCCAAGAAAAATACTTGGTCCCGGTGTCATCGTCAGCACCATCGATGCCGCTACAAAGGAAATCCAAACCTCAATAGTCATACCATCTATTCCTTCACAAGTTATCAAATTCATGCAATTACATAAATGAACTTATTTGGATAAATTAATAACTTTAAGTTATGGAATTGAAACATGCCTTCTTCACCTCAAGCGATAGACGATATCCCAATCACCATTGCCCGGGCGCTACATATTATTGAACATGAAGGAAATCTATCCAAAGCCGCCAAACTTCTTGGCGTCAGTCAGCCTGCGATCAGTAAAGGCGTTACTTTACTGGAAACACAGTTAAAAGTTGCTTTAATCCGTCGTGGAAGTCGCCCATTACAATTAACCGATGAAGGGCGTGAGATTGCACAATATGCGATCTTCTCTGATCAATTACGTGAAAACACTTTCAAAAACATCGAACAATCCAGGTTGAATCAGAAAGGAATTGTGAAAATAGGATCAATTGGGGCATCAGCCTCCACCCATATCTTGCCCAACCTAATCAAGAAACTTTCAAATCTTTATCCTGATATAGAGCTACAAATCAACGAAGCACCAGATAAAGAAACCATGAGCGACTTACAACAAGGGCGCATAGATATCGCTATCATGACAGAACCTGTTGACGAAGAAATCGAAACCTTACCGATTACCAGTGACAGGCTTGTGGCTCTCATACCTACAAATCATAGGCTTTCAGAAAAAGCTTCTCTATGCGCGACTGACATCGACGGGAACCCCTTTATCATGACAACTGGGGGAAGCTCTCCCTTTGTTTTGGAATGGTTTCAACAGGCCCAGATCACACCGTTGATTACTCATTCCATCCTTCAAATCACATCCATTCTTGCCTTGGTCAAAGCAAAAAGCGGTATCTCTATTGTCGCCGAATTAGCTTTACCGCCAAAATTAGACGGCGTTACTGCGATACCTCTTCATCCCGAAAAAACACGTCATCTTGTATTTGCGCGCAATCGAACGACATCACGTTCCCAATCCGTCGAAACTGTCTGGAAACATTGTGAGAAAATTACTTTCGAAACATAAGGAAATTACAAAACTATAACGTTTAGATTTTCATCGGCAGTTGGCGCTACAAAATACTTATTGAATTGATCAAAGATCGCCTCACTTACATCATATGGATGTTCCCCTGATGCATTTCTTTCACGTAATCGCTCTTTGCAAACATCATCTGATACATCTAGAAAATATAACTGATGAACCACGCCCGCCTCATCAGCCAACCCCTTTAACCATGCACGTTGTTCAAGTGTATTCGCAGGAAAATCCATCACAACGGAAATACTCTGAGTTAAAAGTGATTTCACATGTGGACCAATGACCGCATCAAGCCGATTAGAGTATTTCACATAGTCCTTTAAGTCCTGAACCTCATCAGGATAAAGCGTCGACATCCATTGGTCTTGCGAGATTAAAATAGCGCTCTGATCTTTTGCAAGTTTGTGGGAAAGCGTTGTTTTTCCTGCTGCAATCTTACCACAGAGTATAAATAATCTTGTTGTCAGCTTTCCCATTAATTCGCCTTTATTGACTAGTATCTTTTTGCATGAATTTTATATGTATCCCAGCCATCACAAAACCGAAAAGACCAAACTGAATAATACCAACGATCCCTTCAACAATCATCCAATTTGATATTTGATCAACAGTATATTTTGCAGGCTCTGTAAAGGCGATATAAGAAATCAGGAAGGTACCGAAAGCATAAGAAGTCAACAAGCTCCGTTTTATAGTTGCCTTTCCATTTGTCCAAGTATGAAAAGCAACTGACAGTATTGCGCCCTCGATAAACATCACTAGAAAGCCTAACTCCATAATCGGTTCAGCTCTCGTAAATGTAATTGCGTCGAAATGCTCTTTATTCACCACAAAATGTGAACCTCCCTGAACAATAAATGTAATCACCATAAATGATAAAATCGTTAATATATGTTTTAGCATTCTTTCCCTCAAATTATATTACTTGTTTTTTGCAAGTAATATAATAACCATTCACTTGTGAATTGCAAGTGAATGGTTATGGGTTTATAATTTTCGAATGACAAATTCGAATTTAAATGAATGGCGTGGATGCCCAATTCGTTATGCATCCTCAGTATTTGGTGATAAATGGAACATGATGATTCTAAGAGATCTAATGTTCAAAGGCAGAAATTATTATGGAGATTTTCTAGATGCCGGTGAAGGTATTTCCACGAATATTCTCGCAGACCGATTAGCTAAACTCGAACAGAATGGCATTATATCAAAAAATACAGACCCGATTAAAAGATCGAAAAAATATTATCGCCTTACTAACAAAGGCCTAGAGTTACTTCCGATCATGTTAAAGATCATCGAATGGTCGCAAAAATATGATGAGAAAACAGAAGTCCCTGATCAGTTTATCCATGATCTAAAAACTGATCCAGTTCAATTGCAAAAACGCCTTTTAAATGATCTGAGCTATGATTAGTTCTTAATATTTTATCCTCATCATTACAGATCAAACCAACAGTTAATCAGGAATCAAACCATTTACCATCAGGGTCTCCTGGATAGACGCCTAAATGATCTCCATGAACCTGATACCCTATCAGACGACGAATATGCTCTGGATAGCTATCAGCTATTTCGCGAGGTATTGCCAAATATTGATTTTCCTCCTGACGCAACCATCCCAAACTATATGTGTTAATCAAGCCGGAACGAGATGATGTCGATTTATTTGCGCCGCCACCATGAATAGTTGACCCCAAATAAACAACTACAGATCCTTTTGGCATAACTGCTTGCTCAATATTAGCATCTGAAAGGTCCATGTCTTCCGTATAGTTTTGATCTTTTGAAATAATCTGCGTTGCGCCATTTTCTTTGGTAAACTCATCTAATGCCCACATAGCGCCGATTTGAAGTTCCATATTTAAAACATCAACAGGATAAAAACCCTCATCACGATGCAAAACTTGTGCTTTCTCACCAGGAAGGATTTCAATTGCCGAGCTACTACCTAATCTATAACTCGCACAATTTGGCTTTAGAATAGCATCCGCAATTTTCAAAACATACTTATGCGCGATAAGATTGGCAGATGCGCGCGATAACCCAAGTATTCCCCCCAGACGCAAAGTTTTATATCCGTTAAAATCATTTTCGAATTTGTGCCCCTGCTCCTCAAAATGTGGACGCAGTTCAGACTTCACCCGATCAACTACATAATGGTCAACAAGATTAGCAATTATTACAGCCCCGTCCTGTTCCAATGCGTTGATCATCTCATCAATATCGGAACCTTTATCAAATGTTTTAATCATAACTTTTCTCGAACACAACTATTAAACGATCATTTAATAAATAAAGTTATCTTGATAAAGTAATATACTCAAGAGAAAAATTTCAAAGTAACTATAACCTTGTAATTATCATGCATTTAAGAAATTGGCTGGTAAACATACCGTTGATCTTGAGGTTATTCCTCAAACCAGCAAAATCATCGATACACCAACAATAGCTAGGATCGCCCCCAACACGGCATTAACGGAAGGTATTTTTCCTTTACTTATCCATAGCAAAGGTAAGATTAGGATAGGAGATAAAGAGGCTAAAATTGTGGCCACAGCCGCATCTGCATGTGCGAGCGCATAAAGTAATAAAGATGTTGAGATGCCATAGCCAATAAACCCGGGCAAAATTGTCCGCATCAACAAGTAAGGTGTTATATCTGTTTTGGATTGAAAGCCTTGATAGGGCCATAAGCCAACAAGCGAAATCAAAAAGGCAGCCCCACAGATACGTACTGCTGATACAGCAAAAGGATCAGCACCTGACGTTAAGACAGGTTTTAAAACCAAGAAACCTACACCTTGAAAAAAAGCCGCAGCAATACCTAACCCCAGCACCCATAGCAAATTTACATCTTTCTCAAGAATTGGCTTTCCTTTTCCTTCTCCGTAAAGGATAGCTAGAAAAATTCCAGATAGAGCAATCAGGATCCCTATAACACTTAAAAAAGTAAGGCTTTCGCCTAACCAAAGATAAGCGATCACGGCCACTATTGGCGCCTTTAATGAAACAAGCAATTCGGTGATACGTGGCCCACCTGTTCGGATACATTCGATCATCGCCAAATTACCTACAATCACACTTAGGACAATACTGATTGTAAATGCGGGCCAGTGATCAACCTGCAAACCAGTCCACAAACCAAACATACTGCAAATCAAAGCGAGTATCGCCCCGGAAGTGAGCAATTGAATGCGCGTAAATTCAAAAGCCCCCACAAGGCTAGCAGGCCTTTCCGCCAACATACTACCGCTCGCCCAGCCAAGGGATGCACCAAGAGAAGCAAATACCGAAAGAATAATCATGACACCATCTCCACAAATTGCTATCTTTTTAATAGCAGATAATTTGCTATCATATTAGTAGCACATTTGGAAAGAAAAAATTTATGGATGTAGATATTCCCCAAATTGGACAAGCCGTTCGCGGCTCAAGTTCCGGCAAACCTATTATGGTTCTATTCGATTTGTTAGGACGTAGCTGGGCGCTAGGAATCATATGGTCTTTATCAGATGGCCCGCTTACATTTCGTGCCCTACAAGACAAATGCGGCGATATCTCCCCCAGCGTTTTAAATCGGCGTATTAAGGAGTTACGTGCAAGCAATATCCTAGACCATGAAAAATCTGGCTATTTTTTGACAGACACGGGGAAGGAACTTTTCTCTCTCCTCTCCCCACTTGGTCATTGGGCGATCAAATGGGGAGAAGAACTTCAGAAAAAAGAAAATGGAACGCAGGTCTAGTTAGTTAATTTTCCAACGTTAACTCATACAAATTAGAATGAGATTTCACCGCGTGGCGGTCATATAACCCGCGGGCGCGGTAATTATCATCAGCGGTCAACCAGCGCATAACAGACCAGCCATTTTCTTTACAAATCACTTTTAGTTCCGCCATCAATGCATCAGCGACTTTCAACCCACGGGCTTTAGGTGATACAAAAATATCATCCAGATATCCAATGTAACAGCTTCTCAAAGGGCGAAGCATAGGGCGATAATGTGCCAGTCCGACAATCTCATTATCACAAACGGCCAAGATACATTTAAGATCATGTTCGGTATCCTGGATCCAATTCCATACACGATCAGCCATCTCATCCGTCATTTCAGCATTATAAAATGTGGCATATCCATCATAAAGCGCTCGCCAGCTTGATTTATCCTTTGTTTCGCATGGACGGATGTTGATCTTTTTACTCATCGGATTTCCTTACTTCGTTAAGATAGGTATCCAGTAATTTCATTGACCTTTTTTCCCAAGAGCCACTTTTATTTTTCAATCAAGGCCATTAAGTTACCTTAGCATCACATGAGAATTATAAAATGCAAAATCAGGATAAGATATTAATCAGTGCCTGCCTTTTAGGGCAACCAGTTCGGTATGATGGGAATGGTAAACTCTTCTGCCATGAACTGATCCATTTTTTGAAAAATGAAGATAGATTGGTCCCGATCTGTCCAGAGGTAATGGCAGGATTTGAAACACCGCGCCCGCCCGCAGAGATTCAAGATACAAAATCTGGTGAAGATATATTATTAGGGAATGGGCGCATTCTGGATGACACGAAGAATGATGTGACCGACCTATTTATATCGGGGGCAAAGATCGCTTTAAAAATCGCCCAGGAACATAATTGCAAATATGCCTTATTGACGGAAAAAAGCCCGTCTTGCGGTTCTACATTTATCTATGACGGCAACTTTTCAGGAACCACACATAGAGGTATGGGTGTCGCCAGCGCTCTGCTTATCCAAGCAGGGATAAAAGTCTTCTCATCTGATAATGTGGAAGAACTGGCGACAATATTGAATATCAATCTGGAATCGTAAATGAGCCGGATCGATTATTCTTAATCAGATCATTAATGATGTAGTCCACGGCCACCTTCGCCCATATCTCTGGTGTTCTATACTCTGTATGACTATCGGGTAAACAAGCAGCTAACATATCTGTATTAATACCCCCACCCGGATCTAGGGCGATAGCCTGCACTGATGAGTAAGCTTGGACCAAATCTAAAACCAAACTTCCAATCAATCCTTCAACAGCGAACTTGCTGGCACAATATGGGGCAAGGCCGTCACTTGCTTCCCGCCCCCAACCAGAACTCATACCAATAAAACAACCATGTTCTGCATCAATCATTTTGGGAATAAAGGTATTGATTGAATGAACCATCCCCATCAAATTAACATCTATATTTGTTTTCCAAACTTGTGCAGGAATTTCCCAGACAGGTTGTCGATCATTAATAATCCCGGCATTGGCAATAAAAGCATCCAGTTGTCCATGCTCATAGATTTGTGTCGCAAATTCATTCATCTGTTCCACATTCGTCGTATCTAAGAGGAAAAATTTATGTTGGGTTCCAAATTCGTCCTGAAGCTCTTTCAGTTGCTTTTCTGAACGACAGGTTCCAAATACTGTAATGTCACGAGAGACACATTCTTTTAAAAATGCATATCCCAATCCGCGTGAGACACCTGTAATTGCAACATTTTTCATCTTATTCCCCTTACATCTAATCCAACAGACTTAACTTACAGTCGGCAAACCGACCGCCAAACGCCCTTCATCCGTCTTTAATGAGAAATCTGTTCCACAATATTTATCTGCATCGGGCGTACAAAGATAAGCAATAGCCTGTCCAACCCAATCTGGCGAAATATGTACTGATGGGTCAAGCTGGCTTACTTTGTTGATACCAGAATCCTTAATTGCAACTTGCATATGTGTCGCAACAGTTCCCGGGCTCAAACCAATAGATCGAATACCATCTTCCTGATGTTCTAGATGCACGGCTTGGGTCAAAGATAAAACAGCCGCTTTTGTTGAACAATAATGGCTCCACCCTTCCAAAACATAGGTCGCTGCCCCGGAACTGATATTGATAATTGTGCCACTCCCTTGTGACAGCATAGAAGGCAATGCGGCACGAATACCATGATAAACCCCCTTAAAGTTGATATCGACAACTTGGTCCCAGGCATCAGGATCAGAATCTACCAACCTAGTAATAGGATCAATAACACCTGCATTATTCACCAACACATCAAGCTTACCAAATGTTTCAATTGTAAAGTTAATCGCTTTTTCAACATCCTGATAAGTCGCCACATCACAGGTGATCGCAGCAGCTTTACCGCCATCAGTCTTAATTTCATCACATAATTCGGTCAATGCATCTTCGCTACGTGCCGTCAAAACAACGGAAGCTCCACATTTTGCAAGTATTTTTGCAGCAGATGCGCCAATACCTCGGCTCGCGCCAGTCACCAGAATTACTTTATCTTTTAAATCAAACATTTATTGATCTCTCAGTTGGAGTATTTTTAAAATCTATGTGAACTATACCCAAGAAGAATTCATCATTAAATAGTTTAATTTTCATTATATTCATGTATATTTAACATTAATGAAGATAGAAAACTTAAAATTATTACTTTCCATTCATCAATCGGGCAGTTTCGCTGCAACTGCCCGTGACTTATCATTAGATCCGTCACAAATTTCCCGTATTGTTTCTGGATTAGAAGAAGAACTTGGCATTCGTTTATTTCAGCGAACCACCAGAAATCTACATTTGACCGAAGCAGGTGAGGTTTATCTAAATCGCCTCCAATCCATTTTAGAAGATTTAGATCAAGCAGAAGATGATGCGAAAACGTTAAGCCAAAAGCCCGTGGGTAAATTGCGCTTAACTGCGTCTATTGCGTATGGTCATCACATGATCTTGCCTTTACTTGGAAAATTTAAAACGCTCTATCCAAAGATCGATCTGGAGATTGTCTTTTCAGATGACAATCTTGATCTGGTTTCAGACCGTATAGATGTCGCCATTCGCCTTGCCCCACGTATTCAACAAGACCTGATTTGCAGCAAGTTACATGATACAAAATATTTCATTGTCGCTACATCGGCATATCTCACGGATCAGAGGGAGATTACCTCTCCAAAAATTTTATCTGAAATGAATGCAATCTTATTTAACTTGCCCGATTATCAATCAAGGTGGCTGGTGAAAGATAAAACCAGTGGTATCGAAGAAATTCAGATCAACGGTGATCTTATTCTCTCAAACGCAATTGCGATAAAACAAGCGATGATGGACGGTTTAGGTATTGCAATGTTACCTGATTGGTTAATTGAACGAGACATTGAATTCGGTGACTGCCAAGACGTCCTTCCAAACCATCAGGTTACAGCAACAGATTTTGAAACCGGAGCCTGGATTATTTATCCTAGCCGCAGTTTCCTACCTGCTAAAACAAGAGTGATGATAGATTTTCTGAAGCAAGAGTTATCCTAAATCTAAATATCTAACATCTGCCAAAATCTTTATTACGTTCTAATTCTAATCTGTTTATCAGGATCATAATCATCCAGTTTTTCATAAATACTGTCAGCAGGACCTACGATTTGCGTATCAGGCTGAATTATAATTTCCTCATTCTTTGCGGGATATTCTAGCGAATGTAAGAAGTGACGCATACAGTTTATACGTGCTCGCTTTTTGTCGTCAGACCGAATAACAGTCCATCCCGCATCGGCGGTATGGGTGTTAAAGAACATCGTTTCTTTGGCATCTGAATATTCCTCCCAAAGATCAAGGGACTGCACATCTACAGGACTTAACTTCCACTGTTTCAATGGGTCGTTTTTTCTAGATTGAAAGCGACGTAATTGTTCCTCACGACTTACAGAGAACCAGAACTTAAACAGCTTAATCCCACTACGTACCAACATCCGTTCAAATTCTGGAACCTGACGCATAAATTCCATATATTCGGCTTGGGAACAAAATTTCATTACCCGTTCTACCCCGGCCCGGTTATACCAACTACGGTCAAAGAAAACGATCTCTCCTTTCGTTGGCAATTGATTAACGTAGCGCTGAAAATACCATTGCCCCTTTTCCTCATCTGTTGGTTTTTCAAGGGCAACAACACGGGCGCCACGCGGATTAAGATGCTCCGTAAAACGTTTAATGGTCCCCCCCTTGCCAGCAGCATCACGCCCTTCAAATATACATAAGATACGCTGTCCAGTTTCTTTGACCCAGTTTTGAACTTTTAGAAGCTCAATTTGTAACTCTTCCTTTTGATCTTCATATTCAGTTCGCCCCATGCGACGGTCATAAGGATAGTTGGCTGGCAAAGGCGCTTTCTTACTTTTTTTATCTTGCTTGTCTGATGTGAGCAAAGCGTGACCTTTCTTCACAACAGCCTCTTCGATCTTTTCATTCTTTAACTCTGTCATTTGTTTTCTCCGTCGCCACTTGCATCAGCCATCAAGTATTTCAAATCTAAGGGAATGAATATTACATTTTGATAATTTTGTCCTTGAGACATATCAACTTATTGGATTGATTAGACGGGAAAATTCAATTCAGTTGTGAATAGAATTTCATTCCTCTTTTTCACAAAACCAGCTATGGGATTAGATAGATTTTTCAGGATCAAAAGATATGGATACAAGTAATAAACCTTTATGGCTGGTTTTAGCCCCTGTCATCTTCACCTTACTTTGGGCAGGTGGCTATAGCGTTGCCAAATTAGGACTTCAATTTGCGGAACCGATGACCCTTCTAAGCTTGCGTTTTGGGGCCGTCATATTGTTATTACTCCCCTTAGCCTTGATCTTTCGGCCCAAATTCCCGAAGCGCCTTATTAACTGGATGCACCTCATGGTGGTTGGTACCTTGATGCAGGCTGTATATTTTGGTGGCTGCTGGTGGGCTTTCAAAACCGGTGTATCTGCAGGCGTTCTAGCTATTTTTATGGCTTTGCAACCTATCTTGGTTGCCATTCTCGCCCCTTACCTTGCCAGCGAACATGTCAGCTGGAAAAGATGGATGGGCCTTTTACTAGGCCTAGGTGGCGTTTTGGTTGTGATTGTTGCCCGATCCGATATTGAACCACCGACCCTTTTTGGCATTATCTTTAGCGTAATTGGCTTAGCAGGCATGACAGGTGGTGTGATTTATGAAAAACGATTTGGGATCAGCTATCATCCAATCGTTTCTAATCTAGTGCAATATGCCGCAGGCCTCGCAATCGTTCTGCCTCTCGCTTATTTTAGCGAAACAATGGAAGTTGACTGGAACCCTACCTTTATGGCGGCTCTTGGATATTTGGTAATTGGAAATTCAATTCTGGCCATCAGTTTGTTACTTGCCATGATCCGTGCTGGCGAAGTCGCCCGTGTGTCTTCTTTATTATTCCTAGTGCCACCTTTGGCGGCCTTATTCGGCTGGTTCCTGCTTGGTGAGGAAATGCCAATTGTCGCTTGGGGCGGCATGGCAATCACAGCTATCGGCGTCACATTGGCCACAAGAAAGAAAGCGTCTCAAACCTAAAGAAAAAGGCCTGCGAAACATCGCAGGCCTTTTTAAATTTGTCTTCAGCTAAAAGCTTATACCATACCTGGTAAATCTTCTTCCAAAATGCTGATATTCAAATCGTATGATACTTCACCTTCATCATCATCACGGTGCAATACACCAATGAATTCATCACCGATATACACTTCAACAGGTGCATTTGGCTTTGCAGGTGGTTTAATATTGATGCGATCGTTTTTGAACTGACCACGCAAATAAGCAACAACGCGTGCAATTTCTTCCGGAGTAATCATAATCTCTTCCTTAACCTCATAAGATGAGCGTAGCACGCCCTAAATTCTGGCCATTCTATACTCTTTTTATGCAGGAAGATACAAGCCCCTTCCCACATAAACTTTCGCGATACTACATTATATCTAGATCACACCTAATTCGCGTAAACGTTCCATCAAATAACTATCTGCCGTATGGCGTTCAGATAGTTTAACTTCTGGATAAGGATGTAAAAATAGCGGTAATGAGATACGGGACTTGGTTTTGTCCATCCCTTCAGGGTTAATCACACGATGTGTCGTTGATGGAAATAACCACCGGATGCTTCTTGCAACATATCACCAATATTGACGATAAGATTACCAAAGTCACATGGCACATCAATCCAGCTACCATCTTTCGCTTTTACCTGTAATCCTGGCTCGTTAGCCGCAGGCAACACTGTCAGCAAGTTGATATCTTCATGTGCACCGGCACGAATGGCCCCCGGTTCTTCATCCCCTGTGAATGGGGGGTAATGCAACACACGCAATAAGGATTGCGTGGATCCATCAATCATACTGGACAAGGATTGGCTATATTTTGCAGAAACTTCAGCCGGGGAATATTTTTCAACCCATGACAATAATTCACCTGCAAAAGCAGATGTGTTTTTATAATAAGTATCTAGTTGTTCTCTTAGTTGTTCCGGGCAACGGCCATGTGGATAGAAATGATAATATTCCTTGATATCCTTAACTTCCATCCCTTTGGCGGATTCTGACTCTTCTGGCGGGAAATACCCGTCCTGAGTTTCAGGGTTGCGAAGGAAATCATATTTATTCCCATTTTGAAAATAGTCATACCAGTTATCATAAATGCTATGAACTTCATCTTGACTGATTGGATGGTTCTTCAACACACCAAATCCTGTCTCACGCAAGGATTTCACAAATTTTTCCGCAGCATCAGGATCCTGATAATCAACCGCCTCTAGTACAACCGTCATGGTAACCTCTAGTTATTCTTATTTCGAAACTGCCTATTCTTAGCAGAAAACAGCCTTAGATTACAAACTGACCATATGGTCAAGATTAAAGATAAAGAGAAGGCTATCACCAAGGTGATAGCCTCTAGGTGTAACTCAAGGGAAAGTTACCAGTATTTCTGAAATCAATTAAGGATTTTTAGATCGCGAGATATTCGTGACGAAGTTCCTCATTCTCTAATACTTCTTGTGCAGTACCGTCATAAACAACTTGGCCCATATCCAAGATCACCGCACGATCAGCCAGCTTCAACGCAGCGACAGCATTTTGTTCCACGATAATTGTGGTTAATCCATGGTTACGGATTTCTTCAACAATGCTTGCGATTTCTTGGACAATCACAGGTGCGAGACCTTCATAAGGCTCATCCAACAATAACAGTTTCACATCACGCGCCAATGCACGCGCCACGGCCAACATTTGCTGCTCACCACCAGACAAGGTAACACCTTCTTGATTACGACGTTCAGCAAGACGTGGGAAATGCTCATATAGACGCTCAATCGACCAACCTTTTGGTTTTGCGATTTGAGCAAGTTGAAGGTTTTCTTCCACAGTTAATCCCGGAATAATACGACGATCTTCCGGCACCAAACCAATACCATTTTGAGCAGCTTCATGAGATTTCATATCATGAAGTGGTTTATGATCTAACCAAACTTCCCCATGGGTCAGCATAGGGTCATCCATACGCGCAATTGCCCGTAAGGTAGATGTTTTACCCGCACCGTTTCGGCCCAATAACGCTAAAACCTCACCTTCATGGATATCAAAGCTGACACCTTGAACGATATAACTATCACCATAGTAAGCTTTCAGATCCCAGCAGGAGAAATAAGCTGGTGCATTCTTTGCGACATTCTTACTCATGACCTGCTCCCAAATATGCGTCTTTCACGCGTTGATCTTCTTTCATCTCTTCAGGTGTACCTTCCGCAATCACATGACCTTGTGCCAATACACTCACGCGATTTGCTAATGAAAATACAACATGCATGTCATGTTCAATAATCACTTTGGTAATACCGCGCTCACCAATCTTCTTTAAAAGATCAATGGTATTATTGGTATCTGCACGGGACATACCCGCTGTAGGCTCATCCAAAAGTAACAACTTCGGATTTTGCACTAGACACATAGCTAGTTCCAAACGTCGCTTGTCACCACGGGACATGGTACCGGATTGCAAATGACGTTTATCCTGAAGCCCTACATCTTCCAACATATGTTCCGCTTGATCGCGAATTTCGGCATCTTGATCAACACGACCCCAAGCATTTAGCGTAAAGGCACCATCACGTTTTGCCAGTGCAGGGATCATCAGATTATCCAAAAGAGACAGATCTTCAAAAATCTCCGGTGTTTGGAATACACGGGACACACCTGTTTGGTTAATTTCATGTGGCGCTAACCCTAAAAGGGAAGTTCCATCAAAGATCACACTGCCAGTATCTGGCATCAAGCGACCAACGAAACAGTTTAGCAAAGTAGATTTACCCGCGCCGTTTGGTCCGATAATCGCATGCACGTGACCTTGTTCAACAGTCAAATTAACGTCATCAAGGGCCTGTAAACCACCGAAGCGTTTATTGACGTTACTTACTTCTAATATCTTCATAACAGAATTCCTAAGTCTAGTTGGTCACGGATTAATCATCGCCAGCCTGCGGTGCCGCAGAGCTTCGCGTTTCTTTTGAAAAGAAACGTTTACGAATACGATCATAAGCTTCGATAACCCCACCTGGTAGGAAGATCACCATCACCATGAACAACACACCTAAGGTTAGATGCCAGCCCTTACCGACAAACAGACTTGCAACATTTACCAACCCGTTCTCAATAAAATCAGGAAGGAAGCTGAAGAATGCGTGAAGTACACTTTCATTAATCGCAGAGAAGATATTTTCGAAATATTTAATAATTGCGGCGCCAAGCACAGGGCCAAGCAATGTACCAACGCCACCTAAAATGGTCATTAATACCACCTCACCGGATGCAGTCCATTGCATGCGTTCTGCACCAGCCAATGGGTCAGTCACCGCCATTAAGCTGCCAGCTAATCCTGCATAAATACCGGAAATCACAAATGCAGCTAATGTATAAGGACGTGTGTTCAAGCCTGTGTAATTCATACGGTTCTGGTTTGATTTCACAGCCAACAACATCATACCAAACGGAGACCGTGTGATACGCATCGCAATATAGAAACCAATAATCAAAACGACTGCACAGAAATAGAAACCCGGCCAGCCTTGCATTTCCAATCCAAAGAGGTTGGTCAGCGGAATACCACCACCTTCAACAGTCGCCTCTGCATCCAAGATACGTGGGTCATATTGTGCAAGCTGTAAACCTGTTTCACCATAAGTAATCGGTGTCAAAACGGAATAAGCGAGATTGTAAGACATTTGCGCAAAAGCCAATGTCAAAATTGAAAAATAAATCCCGGAACGACGCAAGCTTACATAACCGATAATCAATGCAAATAAACCAGATGTAATCATGCCAAAGAAAATGGCTGGCAAAATGTTCATACTTAACAGTTTAAAGCTCCAAACTGCAGTATATGAACCCACACCTAAGAAGGCTGCATGACCAAAGGATAAATAACCGGTTAAACCAAACAGAATGTTAAATCCAACAGCAAATAAGCCAAAGATAGCAAATTTCTGCAGAAGGTCTGGATAACTGCCACCAAGTGGGGCCATCCAGATTGGCAAAGTTAAGATCGCTATCGCAAATACGATAAACATCACCATGTCTTTGCGAGGAGTAGTAGGTGCTATCATTGTCTTAGGTCTCCATCACGCCTTTACGACCCATCAATCCACGTGGACGAACCAACAGGATGACAACCGCAACAAGGTAAATAATAATTTGGTCAATACCTGGGATAATGGCCTTTATTTCTGCCATTGCTGCAAAAGATTGCAACACACCCAACAAGAAGCCCGCAGCAACCGCGCCACCTAAGGAGCCCATACCACCAACAACCACAACCACGAAGGAAAGAACCAGGAAGTCCATACCCATATGATAATCAGGTGGTAAAATCGGGGTATACATCACACCTGCCAAACCACTTACAACAGCAGCCAAGCCAAATACAATTGTGAAACGACGTTCAATATTAATACCCAATAAACCAACAGTTTCACGATCCATCATGCCTGCGCGCACGACCATACCGAAGGTCGTAAACTGTAAGAAACAGAATACAGCAGCAATAACAATGCCTGCAAAGACCAGGTAAACAAGACGCCACCAAGGATAAACAATAGCCTCGCTCATCCCTAACATTGCGCCAATATTAGCACTACCTGAAAAAATCTCAGGTGGCGCTTGAGGGATTGGATTTGCACCGTAAAAGGCTTTCACAATCTCCTGAATCACGATCGCCAAACCAAAGGAAACCAAAATTTGTTCCGCATGGGTACGGTTATAGAAGAAGCGGAATAAGCCACGCTCCATCGCCAGACCGACTAACAACATGACCGGAATTGCAACTAAAATGGAAATAGGAACTGAATATTCAATGAGGGTAGAACCTGTCTCACCGAACCAAACTTCCAGATAAGGAACTTCTTTATATGCTTCAAAGAATGTCACACTCTCATCGCGAACACGTTGAGAGAGGGTAAGAATTTTATTGAGCGTAACGGCACAGAATGCACCCAACATAAATACCGCACCATGTGCGAAATTCACGACACCCAATGTACCAAAAATCAAGGTCAAACCAAGCGCGATCAGGGCATATGCCCCCCCTTTATCGAGCCCGTTTAAAATTTGTAAAAATATTGCATCCATTGGTCTTTGTCTCAGCTTTAGATGACACTGCATACAAGTGTAGCGTTATTATTCCTAAACAGGCCTTTGCCCTGAATAATTGCTTTGAAAAAAAGTTATGCAGCGAGATAAATGAAAGTTCTGCCCCTTCTGATAAAACCCGTGAAGGGGCAGGAACATTCATATTGGCGGATTAAGCTTTATAAGGACCTAATTCACCGCCAAAGATAGATGGATCGTACTCAACCTGAGAACGAGGCACCTGTTGTACAACCTGAAGAAGGTCGAATTGGCTAGATGGGTTTTCGTTACCACGTACAACCAATACATCTTTGAAGCATTGGTGATCCGCAGCACGATATTCTGTAGCCCCGTTACCCATACCATCGAAGCTAAAGCCTTCAAGTGTTTTGATAACTTCAACAGGGTTGAAAGTACCAGCCATTTCACATGCATTCGCATAAAGCAATGTTTGAACATAGCATGTATGCGCTGCCTGCGATGGTGGGAAACCGTATTCCTGACCGAAAGATTTAACAAATGCTTGCGAACCGGCATCTTGTAAAGACCAGTTCCAGTTTGTGGTACCCAAAATACCTTTAATATTGTCACCAGCACCTTGCGCCATCAAACGAGAGAATAGCGGAACGATGATTTCAAAATTCTTACCATTCACTTGCTTATCACGAAGACCGAAGGATACAGCTTGTGTCAATGAGTTCACCATGTCTTTACCATAGTGGTTCAAGATCAACACATCCGCGCCAGAATTCAAAACAGGTGTAATATATTGAGAGAAGTCACCAGCACCTACAGGTGTGCGCACTGTTGCAACTGTTTCCCAACCAAGAGCCTCAGTTGTGTTTTTCACAGATTCCTCTGTTGTATAACCCCAGTTATAGTCAGCTGTTAGATGATATGCACGACGTTCTGTACCATATTCATCTTTCAATACAGGACCAAGTGCTGCACCAGACATGTAGGAGTTAAAGAAGTGGCGGAAACCATAACGACGCTTATCTTTACCTGTTGTGTCATTGGAGTGGGTCAAACCTGCCATAAAAATAACACCCATTTCCTGACATAGTGCTTGTACAGCCACAGCCACACCAGAAGATGAGCCACCTGTAACCATGCTCACACCATCTTTTTCCATCATACGTTTCGCAGAAGCACGCGCCGCGTCAGATTTGGTTTGCGTATCACCTGTTACATATTCAACTTTCTTACCGAGGATACCATTACCCTTCAAGGAAAGTGGCTTCATGGTATTCAACATACCACCATCGCCTTCACCGTTCAGATGTTTAACTGCAAGCTTGTATGCACGAAGTTCATCCGCACCTTCATCCGCATATGGACCAGATTGTGGTACGTTAAAACCTAATGTAATTGCAGACTTGTTTGTTGGGTCATTGCGAAATTCTTCTGCCCAAGCATTCTTGATGAAGTGAGTTGGCGCAACAGAGCCCAACGCCGCAACACCTGCACCGGCAGCTGTTCCCTTCAACAGTCCACGACGAGTAATAATTGATTTCATGGCTAAAAGCCTCCCTATTGATGTTCATACATCTATTCAATGACGTGCCCGAAGACACCCGAACCCATCCGATATTTTTATTTTTAGAGATGGAGATGTTGCGAATTATGAGGGGGCCAGAAAATATTTCAACAACATATTGAAGTATAAAGAGTTTTTTGTTAACAATTTAAATGAAAAATTTACAAACTTGTAAATCTGTAAATTTTTGCCATTATAAATAAAATATTAGAAAAATCAGGATTACATCATGGCTGGCCGTGCATTATTGGGGCATCGCATCCGCACTATTCGTAAGGATTTAGGTAAAACACAAGCTGCACTAGCAGGTGATGCTGGCGTATCAGCCGCCTATCTCAACTTAATAGAACACAACAGGCGAACTATTGGCGGCGCCTTGCTTTTACGCCTTGCCGAAGCGTTAGAAGTCCCCCCTGCAGACCTGACAGGTAGTGAGGAAGCACGCCTACTTGCTGATTTGGAAGAAATTGGTGGCGATCCATTATTTACAAAAACCAACCTAGACAAACAGGACATCACCAAAACTCTTGGCGTTGCCCCAACCATGGCCAGCGCCATGGTCGCTCTATATCGGGCCTACCGTTCAGCTAATGAACAAATCGACGCTCTATCTGAACGGATCAGTTATGATCCGTTTCTCGCCCATGCTGCCCACGACGTTGTTTCACGCATCACATCCATAAGATCCTTTGCCGAAATTCTTCATGATCATAGCGATATGAGTCAGGAACAAAGAGAAAAGTTCACAGAATCCATGGCAGAAGAAAGTGAACGACTTTCCAGCGCTGCAAGTGAAATGTTCAGCTTCCTAAACAGCTTTGAAGGCGCGCGCCAAACCATGCTACCTGCTGATGAGGTAGATGATTTACTTTATGATCATGGCAATTACTTTGACAGCCTGGAGACACTTGCAGACAAACTACGTCCAAAGGTCGAAACAGATCCGGACCATGGCGTTTTTCTTGCAGACATCATCAGCTATTTAAAGAAAAAACATAATGTTGAGCTTCATCGGGAAACCCCGGAAAAACTAGATCAAAAGAACAGCATTTGGGACGAAGAAACTCGCAGCCTATATATTTCAAAGGCAGCCCCCTTGACAGCAAGCCGATTTGAAGCGGCCAAAATGATCAGTCGGCTTGACGCGCATGAAGAAGTTGAAAAGCTAGTCGCATCTCCCCGACTGACCACAGATAAAGCCCGTCAACGCGCAAGAGAATCTCTTCACGGATATTTTGCGGGCGCCTTAATCTTTCCATACAGTAGCTTCCTACAAACTGTGACCGATCTGCGTCATGACATCGAAATGATCCAACAACTCTATGCGGCAAGTTGGGAACAAGTATGTCATCGCTTAACAACTCTGCGCCGTCCGGGCGAAGAAGGCGTTCCTTTTCACTTCGTTCGCAGCGACATTGCAGGCAATATTTCAAAACGATTTTCGGCCTCTGGGTTGCAAATCCCGCGTTACGGTGGCATTTGCCCAAGATGGGCGATCCATTCCGCCTTTCTAACCCCGGGCAACATTAAGTCTCAGTTAGTAAAAGCGCCAGATACGTCTACTTATTTGTTTATCGCACGCACGGTTACAAAACTGGGGGCTGCTTTTAAAGAACCACGCAGCATCTATTCCATCTTACTTGGTTGCGATGCCACCTATGCAGACCGCCTAGTCTATGCCGATGGCCTAGATCGCGAAAATGCCGATTCCATCACAAATGTTGGATTAACCTGCCGCCAATGCCATATGGAGAATTGCAATCAAAGAGCCCATGACTTCGTAGAGACTTAAACCAAATTACAATTTTAAGTCGCTTTTTGAAGATAAGTTAATCCTAAAACGTGACAAATATTTTTTTCGAGGCTATCGTTACGCCTCAAAAAAATAAAAAGAAGAAGCCGAAATAACAATAAATGGCTCTTCCTAAATCTCATATGATGCAAACAGGGACGCATCGCGGGGAGGCTAGACAATGACGCATTCTGTGCTAATTGTTGAAGATGACGACAGTATTGTCGAAGCATTAAATTTTCTTATGGAAACAGCGGGTTTTGACGTCCGTATTGCGCGTGAGGGGCCCAAAGCTATTGAGCTTGTCAAAGAAGCTATCCCCGATGTTATGATTCTGGATGTGATGCTACCCGGTTGTGACGGATTTGAGGTTGCAAGAAATATCCGTAGCCACCAAGCAAGTGAACATATCCCCATATTAATGTTAACTGCGAAGAACCGTCCAATTGATCAAGAAAAAGCCCATGAAATTGGTGTGACTGCTTTTATGACCAAACCTTTTTCAACACGAGAAGTCGTTGACAAAGTGAAGGAAATGCTCAACTCCTGAGCAGAAAGAAACTCTTATGGCAAGCCTAGATCAATTAAACGAACGTGCCCTTGCTTTACCTGTCATTGGCTTTCTTTTGTTAACGCCCCCCATTTTATTAATATTTAATGATGAAAGTGAAATCTGGGGCATTCCAACTCTTTACTTCTATGCCTTTGTCATTTGGGTTTTCCTGATCATTCTTGGCAAATTACTTACCAACAGGCTAATTAAATCTGAGTTGGTTTATGCAAAAAAGCCGTTACCACCTTCTTCAACTTCTGAAGATGGAGGCAAACAAGACTAATGTTATCCACCTCAGTTGTTGTCATTACATCATTTGGATATTTGTTACTCCTCTTCATGATCGCTTGGTGGGGTGACAAACTTGCACGTCAGGGAAACAGCTTACTTCGAAATCCGATCGTCTACACCTTGTCTATCGCGGTTTATTGCACAACATGGACCTTTTATGGATCTGTTGGCTATGCGGCGCGTAGTGGATTGGAGTTTCTGACCATTTACTTTGGGCCAACCGTCGTTTTTTTAGGATGGTGGCTCATCTTAAGAAAAATGGTTCGCATCACAAAGTCATATGGCTTCGCCTCCATCGCCGATTTCATCTCATCCAGATACGGCAAAAGCGGACGACTAGCAGTAATCGTAACCCTAATTGCCGTAATCGGAACGACACCCTATATCGCTCTACAACTAAAAGCCATCACGACCAGCTTTACTGTGTTAACAGGAGTTGGGGAAGTTGTTCAAAGCTCCAACATTCTTGATGCCAGTGAATCTGTTTTACGCGATACAGGTTTTTGGGTAACCGTTTTACTGATCGCTTTTGCAATCCTCTTCGGGACACGCCATATCGATGCCAGCGAACATCACGAAGGCGTCGTTGCCGCTGTTGCCTTTGAATCTTTCTTCAAATTATTCGCCTTATTAGCTGTTGGCATTTTTGTTGTCTTTGGCCTCTATAACGGTTTTGAAGATTTATTTAACAAAGCCCAATCCATGCCAGATACAGCACGCATTTTAACTTTAGATAGCGATGTTGGGCCTAGATGGTTAACACTAATGTTACTCTCCATGGCTGCAATTATCGCACTGCCTCGACAGTTCCAAATGACGGTCGTAGAAAATGTTGATGAAGATCACCTCAGAACAGCCTCATGGATGTTTCCTGCCTATTTGTTGCTGACGAATATTTTTGTCTTACCAATTGCACTTGCCGGATTAGACTTACTTCCAGCAGGCACCGATCCGGATTTCTTCGTATTAACTGTGCCACTGCATTACAATCAGGAATCATTAGCCCTCATCGCCTATATTGGCGGATTATCCGCGGCTACCAGCATGGTGATCGTTGCGACGATCGCCTTATCTACCATGGTTTGTAATGACTTAGTCATTCCTGCCCTCCTCAGATGGAATTGGCTTGGTATTAACGCGCGTATGGATTTAACAGGCGTTCTTCTAACCACCCGTCGCTTTAGTATCATCTGCGTGTTAATGCTTGGTTATCTCTATTATCGAACTTCCGGCTCTGGCAGTGCACTTGTGTCAATCGGTTTGATTTCTTTCGCGGCAACTGCGCAATTCATACCGGTAATGGTCGGCGGATTATTCTGGAAAGGCGGAAATAAAAAAGGTGCACAAGTCGGCCTTATCCTAGGTTTCATTGTTTGGTTTTATACGTTATTTGCTCCATCTATTGCACGCTTTGGTTGGCTGGACCCCTCTTTTGTATTCACAGGCCCTTGGGGAATTGATTGGCTACACCCAGAACATCTATTCGGCGTGACAGGCATGGAACCGCTCACCCACGCTTTATTCTGGAGCATGATTTTTAATATCGGCGGCTTTGTTATCACTTCAGTCTTCACGGACCAAGGCACAATTGAACGTATTCAGGCCACTTTATTTGTGAATGCATTCCATCATCCAACAGATAAAGAAACACGGGTTTGGCGAGGTGCCGTTCGCGGACAAGACCTATACAATCTTGTTCAACGTTTTCTTGGTGGCCAGCGTACTTATGATGTCTTTACACGCTACCAAATAACACGCGGGCCAAACTGGAAAAAAGAAGGCCCGGCAGATGCTGATACAATTGCCTTTGCTGAACGACTTTTAGCTTCTTCAATCGGGGCGGCCTCCGCCCGGATCGTCGTTTCATCTGTGGTTAAAGGTGAAGTCGTCCCATTTGATGAAGTGATGGCCATGCTGCAAGAGACATCGCAAGTCATTGAATATAGTCAACAGTTAGAACAAAAATCCAATGAACTAGAAACACTTACCTCTGAGTTACGTCTTGCTAATGATCAGCTTCAGGAATTAGATCGTCTTAAAGATGATTTCTTGACGGTAGTGAGTCATGAATTCAGAACCCCATTAACTTCAATAAGATCATTCTCTGAAATTTTATCCGATCATAAAGATTTAGATACTGAACAAGCCTCCAAGTTTCTAAATATCATTATGAAAGAAAGCATGCGCCTCACTCGATTGATTGACGAACATTTAGATCTTGCACGCGTTGAAGCAGGTCATATGGTTTGGCATATGAAGGATATCGATCCAAGGCAAGTTATAGATGATGCAATCGCCTCAATTGATGGAATGATACGTGAAAACAATACGCAACTTGAAACAGATATCTCACAGGTATTCGTAAAGGTTTCCGTGGATCAGGATCGCCTCTTACAGGTCCTATTAAACTTGTTATCCAACGCGATCAAATTTTGCGACAAGACTAAACCTTATGTCAAAATATCAGCATATGTGATTAAAAATTCATACCTAATTTCTGTGGAAGATAATGGAACAGGTGTTCCAGAAGCTGATCATGAAATGATTTTCGATAAATTCGCACGTGCGGATGAAGACACGCCTAATCGTCCAACAGGAAGTGGCTTGGGCCTTGCAATATCAAAAGGCGTTATTGAACATTTCGATGGTCAGATCTGGGTTGAAAACAAACCGGATAAAGGTGCTATTTTCAAAGTTAAACTTCCTGTAAAAACATGATATCTAGTTTCCATTGATCGTCATAATATCATTTACCTCCAGAATTAACTGAAAATCTTCTGCTTTCATAGCTGCCGCAATCAGCCTATCTAACGTTGATAGGGAAATTTTCGCATCTTTACGCCGAATACCTACAAATTCATACTCTTGATCATAGAAGTCAGATATAATTAATTTATCTTTAAGGAACGGACGTCGGGCAAGATATCGCTGCAAAAAAGCTTCAGTCACAATTCCAATCTCTACACGACGAGAGCGCACCATCTTTATAATTTGATCTTGCTTGGAAACTAAAGTTATTTCAAAATTTTCTTCTAGAAATAGTGGATCCGCATTAAAATTTGCAAATAGATAGTGATACCCTAGGATTGCTGCAATTCGTTTATCTTTAAGATTATCGAAAAGCGTCTCTTGCGACTCTCCGTTCTGCTTCTTAGTGATGTATTTTTCACCTCCACGCATATAGATTGATGTATGATCTACATTCATATCGGACCACCCCCAACTCGCTTGATCAAAGAGAGAGATATCAACTTTTTTATCTTTAAAAATCATATGACGGCGGCGCGGGCTCGCATTTATGATCTGAAATTCAAAATCAGGCGAAAGCTCTGACATAGTCCTTAACAATTCGATACCAAGACCCGAATAACTGCCGTCTTCTTCCAATTGATAATAGGGCGGAAAGTCATACACCAACGCAGATACGTGTTCTTCATCCGCAGAAGCAATTTGCGCCTGTATAGCGATAGTCCCGACAATAAGCGCTATCAAAGTTTGGGACCTCTTTATATGACATAGTAATCTATGCATACAAAACCGAACCATATCTCCCCCGCCACCAACATTCGCAGCAAATCCGTTGCATGAGGTATTAAAGCTAAGCTATATCTAAAGGTAAAGCGAATGCAAACGCAAAATTATGAAATCTAATCTTCGAAAGCGAGATAAACAGCTAAATGTCTCAGTTCATTAAAATTAATAATAAAAAAGTAGGAACAAACGAACCTGTATATTTTATTGCTGAATTATCTGCGAACCATAATCATGATTTTGAGCGTGTCATAAAACTGGTCCATGCTGCGGCCGAAGCGGGTGCAGATGCCATTAAATTACAAACCTACACACCTGATACAATAACGATCAAATCTGATCGTCCAGAATTTCAAGTTGATGGCACTATTTGGGAAGGTACTGATCTGTATAGTTTGTACCAACAAGCCTATACACCGTGGGAATGGCATGAGCCAATTTTCAAGGAAGCGTCACGTTTAGGTTTAGATGCATTTTCTGCTCCTTTTGATCCAACGGCTGTTGATTTCTTGGAAAATCTTGATGTTCCTATTTATAAGATCGCGAGTAGCGAACTTGTGGATTTACCACTCCTAAAAATTGTCGCACATACAAACAAGCCTGTTATTCTTTCAACTGGCATGGCGACAGAAAAGGAGATTGAAGAAGCGGTAACCACCCTACGTAAGCATGGTTGCAAAGAGCTCATTTTACTAAAATGCACAGCCTCTTACCCAGCCCTAGCTGAAGAAGCCAATCTTCTTGCTATCCCTATGATGCAGCAAAAGTTTGAATGCCCTATTGGTCTATCAGACCATACATTGGGCTCTACTGTCCCGATTGCTAGTACAGTGTTGGGTGCCTGTGTCATTGAGAAACATTTTACTTTATCCAGAAAAGACGGAGGCCCTGACGCTGCCTTCTCACTTGAGCCATATGAATTTAAAGAGATGGTAGAGCAGGTGAAAAATGCACAATCAAGTCTTGGTCAAGCCAAGCTCGAACCAACGAAAAAAGAGCAGGTAGGTCTAAAATTTCGTCGATCGCTTTACGTCGTCAAAGACGCAAAGGCCGGTGATATTATCACTCCAGAGCACATTCGCAGTATCCGTCCGGCACAAGGTTTGCATACACGATATTATGAGAGTGTTATAGGTCAAAGATTTATTAAGGATATTGTTTCAGGCACACCTTTAGATCTGACCATGTTTAAAAAGGATACAAATTCGTGAGCTTATTGATCACAAGTATCAACAACAAACGTCCAATGGTTCAAACTTTTACAACCGCGGCACATAAAGAAAATTGGCGATGTTATGGTAGCGACTTGAATCTCGATGTTCCTGCATCCAGAGATGTAGATGCCTTAATCCAACTTCCTCATGTCGCCGATCCAGATTATAAAAAATCATTGCTTCGGGCAGTAAAAGAAAACGGTATTCGTCTAATTCTTCCATCACGTGATGGCGATCTAATACCGCTTGCTAAACTAAAAGCTGACCTCAACAAGCTTGATTGCGTCCTACCGCTTCCATCACTTGAAACAATAGAAATTTGCCAAGATAAATTACGTTTTTCTGAACTTGTAAATAGCTTTGGGATGAAAACAATTCCAATACTAAATGAGGTATCTGGGACAGAACTTCTTTATTATACGCGCCCTAGATATTCTTCCGGAAGCAAAGGTGCATACTTAATAAAAAGCTTAGAAGATGCTATTCTGATTACAAAATCTCAAAAGCAACTTCTACATCCATTAATAGCTTATCCAGAATACACAATTGATGTATTATTGGATTTTAATTCCACCCCTTTAGAGGCCGTTTGTCGCAGACGTTTGCGTGTGGTTGACGGGGAGTCAAAATGGGCACAAGTAGAAAATCAGCTGCATCTTAAAAATATGGCAATTCTATTGGCGCAAAAACTTGGCTTAAAAGGCCATAATATCATTCAAGCTTTCTTGGATGATTCAGGTAATCCAATCTTTATTGAAGCCAATCTACGTTTTGGTGGCGCATCCATTCTTGCGCTGAATGCAGGTCTTGACACTGCTACAGCGCAAATCAAAATGGCGAAAGGTGAAGAGGTCTCTCCTGAATTATTTTCATCGATCAACTATGGCCTGTCGTTAAAACGCGAGCGAGTAGACGGAGAAGAGCGCGATTTCTTCACCTTAAACGAAGCATTTCCCAAGGAGAAGAATACCTCCCTTCTCTGAGGCATTATCTTGACATCCCAGACCTCTAAAGGCAAAAGGACAACAGAAAATTAACTAGATTTTATCTGATTAGGATTAAAAAAATGTCTGAATGTCCTTGTGGCTCTCATGCTGAATATGACGCTTGTTGCGCCCCCTTTCATAATGGCGCTATTGCAGAAACTCCAGAACAAGTTATGCGTTCCCGTTACAGTGCTTTTGTCGTCGATAAATTACAATATTTAGAAGATACGCTGACAGAAGAAAGTAAAAGCGACTATGATGCCGAAGAAACTAAAACTTGGGCGGAAAACGCGAAATGGTTAAAATTAGAAGTTCGCAATACAACAGGCGGTGGCAAAGACGACACGACAGGCACTGTTGAATTCGTTGCGAATTTCAAAGTAGGACCAGAACATCACGCACACCACGAAGTAAGTACTTTCGTAAAAGAAGGCGATCGCTGGTTATATTCCCATGGCGATATGAACCCACGTCAAGAGCAACGTATTGTGACAAAAGTAGGTCGCAACGAACCATGCCCTTGTGGATCTGGTAAAAAATATAAAAAATGCTGTGGCGCAGCCGCTTAAAATCATGGTGGCCTAAACAAATAATTCAAACCCTCTGTTAAATCGACAGAGGGTTTTATTTTTTGAACTTATTTTGCGACTTGATTACGGCCTTTTTTCTTAGCGCGATATAATGCTTCATCAGCCGACTTCATCACGGCCATTGGATCACTATGCATTTTCCCTTTAGCTGCGACCCCAATACTAATTGTGACCTGTACCGATTGATTAGTCTCAGACCCGCCTCGTTTTTTACTGCCCTTTTTATCTTTCTTCGGGCGATCTTTTGATCGTATGACAAACTCGGAATGTTCAACCGTTTCCCGCAGTTTTTCAAGATGTGGGATCGCTTTTTCAACCTCACCAACAGGCATCAAAACACAAAATTCTTCACCACCATACCTATAGGCACGCCCACCACCCGTTATCATGGACAAACGGTTGGCAACCATCCGCAGGACCTCATCGCCAATATCATGACCATATGTGTCATTGAACTTTTTAAAATGATCAATATCACTCATCGCAATCACATATTTGCTGCCTAACTTCTTCATATCAGACATTAAAGCACGACGTCCTGGAATACCGGTTAACTCATCCACAAATGCCATTTGATAAGAAACCTGAACCTTGGCGATAATGAGCGCAAGCAATGCAACAGAGATGTAAAGGGCAACCTGATCTGGATTACCTGCCTCTTGAAAAGCGAAATAACTTGCAATTAACGCACTAATCCAACCCATTTGTAGAGGCGAACGCTGCAACATAAAGCGTAACAACATAAAGCCTAGACTAATAAAATACGCACCTATTGCCAGTTGAGGCAAATTGGACCATGCCGTCCAGAAAGTACTTATCAATTTTAGATTTAGTATGGCGATCACTACTTGTTGCATCGCCCCTTCAATCACATAGGTAAACAGATATAAGAATGCGAATTGAGTTGAGATGAGGGCAAGCCTGATTATACCTTGGCGACTAAGTACGCCGCGCTCCTCTGCCCAACATAGCCATACGAGATTAACTGGTAGCAAAATTGATATGCCCGCAAATAAAACGTCACCGAAAACATCAGCGGTATTGCCGTAAGGTAAGAACATCGCAGATGTCCAATACACCATTCCAATTACAAGGAATCCCAGTACACTCGTACTCATTTTGAAATTCCAAGCGAATAAACATCCAACAACACATAGGACATAAGGTAATACAGGTAGAGTAGCCGCGAACTGGCTATCAACAACAAAAGCTTCTTGCTGCCCCAGCCACGCAGCCAGAACAACCAATGCAAGATAAGGGGCTAATCTAAAAAGATCGCCAAAAAGCTTATAAGACATGACAGATTTCCTGTCCCTGTTTCAACAAACGCCAAATAATGTCTTTATCCCTGCTCTTAAGTGGTCTTCTAACAGCCTACTCAAGCTCCCCTGCATCAGAAACAAGCACATATACATCCTTTAGCTGATTCGTAATTTAATTCACAACATTTTACTGTTTCACCGATTAGTATACTGGATCTCTTGACAATTTTCATAATGCACCTATATTTTAGGACAAATGTCCTAATTTTTAAATTTGGTGTTATGATGAAAACCCAAACCAAGATTATCGAAGCCGCCGATCAACTTTTTTATGAACATGGATTTGAGGCAACCTCCTTTGCCCATATTGCGGAGGTTGTTAATATTTCACGTGGAAATTTCTATTATCATTTTAAAACCAAGGATGAGATATTGGATGCGGTCATTCTTGCACGCCTCACCCGTACAGAATCTATGCTAGATCAATGGGAAATAGATGCTGATAGTGCAGCTGACCGTATTAAGAGCTTCATCAAAATTCTGATTGTAAATCAAACTAAAATTATGAAATTCGGTTGTCCTGTTGGCACTCTATCCGCAGAACTCATTAAGTTAGATCATGATGCACAAGATGGTGCGAATAAACTTTTCACCCTATTTCGAGTTTGGCTGCAAAGACAATTCGAAACGCTTGGACATAAAGAAAATGCTGATCAGCTTTCCATGCATCTTCTGGGTCGTAGTCAAGGTGTCGCCTCTCTTGCCAATGCATTTAAAGATGAAAGCTATGTCCAATCTGAAGTCGATCAAATGTGTGATTGGGTTGATCACCTCACATTAAAACAAATTCACTAACGGGAGTTTTATATATGTTTATTGCCCTATTACGGTTTGGAAAAAACAAGGCGGAGGCCCCAAAGTTTATGTCAGATCATAATGCATGGATCAAACAAGGCTTTGATGATGGTGTGTTTATCCTGATAGGTAGTTTACAGCCAAACCAAGGCGGGTCGGTCATCGCGCATAATATCAGTCGTGAGGATTTTGAAACACGCGTGAATGAAGACCCATTTGTGGCTAATGAAATTGTCGATGTTGAGATTCTGGAAATCAAGCCGGGTAAAGCGGTTGATCGTCTTGGTTTTCTGATTCCTTCCGGAGAATAATGATGAGTAAAACAACAATTGGTCCTGATGGAAAACCACGTTGTAAATGGTGTGATAGTGCTCCGAATTTCTTTGAATATCACGATAATGAATGGGGCTACCCCGTGGGGGATGACCAACGTTTATTTGAAAAGCTCTGCCTGGAAAGTTTTCAATCAGGCCTAAGTTGGCGCACAATCTATGAAAAAAGGGAAAACTTTCGTAAAGCTTTTCATCATTTCGACTTTAACAAAGTTGCTGAATTTGATGAAAAAGACAAAGAACGCCTTTTAAACGATGCAGGCATAGTCCGCCATCGCGGCAAGATTGAAGCCGTAATCAACAATGCAAAACGTGCACAAGAACTGGTTGCCTCAGAGGGTTCTATCGCAAAATATGTCTGGTCCTATGAGCCAAAGCCGGAGGATTTACCTGAACCTCAAACCGTCTCCACCTCCCCGGAGTCTATCGCCCTTTCCAAAGATTTAAAAAAACGTGGCTGGAAATTCGTTGGTCCGACAACCGCCTACGCCTTTATGCAAGCCATGGGATTAATCAATGATCATGCAGAAGGCTGTGTCATGCGAGAAAAAGCCGCAAAAGCGCGAGAAGTTTTTCAACGCCCCTAAAGAAAAAGCCGCAATCAAATGACTGCGGCTTTTATTTTACCCTCCTGCAAGACGCGGTATCACAAAGATTTCTGCGTCTTCAGGAATTTTCTGATAAAGACTATCGCGATAAATCACACCATTGATGGACACCGCGAGGCCCTTTTTCACATAAGGCTCCATCTTCGGGTAGTCCCGTGCCAAAGCATCCAGAAGCTGTTTGATGTTTTTAGCTTCGATCTCAATCTCCGCCTGATCATCAACAGCTGCTTTCATAATGCCCGATAGAACGACCTGAACCATGGATATCCTTTCTGATTTACTCAGCTGCTTCCGCTTGATGGATTGCCTTTAATATCCGTGGCGGGCTCATCGGTAATTCAGTCATACGTACATTTGCCGCATCAGAAACAGAATTCGCAATCGCAGCCAATGGCGGCACGATACCTGTTTCACCGACACCACGTACACCATATGGATGACCCGGATTGGGTACTTCTACAATCACTGTATCGATCATTGGCAAATCAGATGCCACAGGCAAACGATAATCAAGGAAGCCTGCATTTTGCAACTTGCCATCATCACCATAGATATATTCCTCATTCAAAGCCCAGCCGATACCCTGTACCGCACCGCCTTGGAATTGGCCTTCTACATAAGATGGGTGGATCGCTTTACCTGCATCCTGAATAACAGTGTAACGTAGGATTTTCACAAAACCTGTTTCCGGATCAACTTCTGTATCTACTAAATGGGTCCCAAAAGACACACCAGCGCCATCTGCATTATATTCATGATGTCCTGCAATCGGACCACCAGTGCCACCAGCAGCATCCGCAATTTCAGCCAAAGTCAAAGGTTCAAAATCACCTGCATTTGCACCAGCAGGAATGGCTTTACCTTCTTCCCATTTTACTGCTTCAACCGGAATATCCCACATCATTGCCGCACGTTCACATAGCTTGCCAATAATTTCACGTGCCGCAAAGATAACGGCCATCCCGCTTGAGAAAGTAACACGGCTGCCTTCTGTCGTATCGTTAAATCCGAGGCTTGAGGTATCTGTCACGATCGCACGAACCTGATCATATGGAATACCAAGTTCTTCGGCCGCCATTTGACACATCGAAGCACGGGACCCACCAATATCAGGTGTCCCCACAGAAATCGCCACCGTGCCATCTTGGTTGACGTTCAATGTGGAACAAGTTTCCCCGCCAAAGTTAAACCAGAAACCACTCGCAACACCGCGGCCTTGATTTGGTCCTAACGGGATTTGGTAGTTTGGATGGTTTTTGGCAGCTTCCAATGTTTCAACCAGACCTAAAGATTCAAACTTTGGTCCATAGGAAGATTTATCGCCATTACGTGCCGCATTTTTTAAACGGAAATCAATCGGGTCCATATCAATGGCTTTTGCCAATTCATCAACAACGGATTCAACCGCATACACAGACATTGGCGCCCCTGGTGCACGATAAGCGGCACCTTTCGGACGGTTAGTTACAACTTCCCAACCAACAGCTTTGACATTTTCCAAGGCGTAACATGCAAAAGCACACATCGCCCCGAAATCAGCAGGCGCCCCACGGAAAGCACCACCTTGATAACGAACTTCTGCAAAACCAGCCGTGATACGACCATCTTTTGTACAACCAATTTTCACATCCATGCTGGAAGATGCCGTTGGACCAGATGCTTTAAACACTTCATCACGGGTCATTGCCATTTTAACTGGCTTGCCGGATTTCTTGGCCAACATCAAACATACAGGTTCTAAAAAGACTGTTGTCTTACCGCCGAAACCACCGCCAATCTCAGACGCGGTCACACGAAGTTTGGACACGTCCATACCGACCAGAGAGGCAGACACATTACGCAACACAAAGTGACCTTGCGTACAGCCCCAAAGTTCCCCATAGCCATCAGATGTAACCGTCGCCACACAAGCATGCGGCTCAATATAGCCCTGATGGGTTGCTGCGGTCTTGAAACTACGTTCAATGATGATATCTGCCTGTTCGAAACCGGCATCCACATCCCCATGACCAAATTCGCAACGCCCTGCGATGTTAGACGCAGTTGTCGGCATTGGATCAACACCATGGGTAAACATGTCATCATGAAGAATAGGCGCATCCGCTTTCATCGCTTCATCTACATCAGTCACATGTGGAAGAATATCGTATACAACCTTAATCTTCTTCAATGCTTTCAAGGCAATAGCACGTGAAGTTGCAGCAACCGCTGCTACGGCATGACCTTCATAAAGCACTTTATCACGTGCCATGATGTTACATAGAATATCATGATGGGCTTCGTTTTCCGCAAAATCATCACGGGTTACAACTGCTTTTACGCCAGATAATGCTTCTGCTTCGGATGTATCAATAGATACAAGCTTGGCATGTGGATGTGGGCTACGCAGAACCTTACCAACCAATTGACCGGGTAAATTCATATCCGCGCCAAAACGGGCACGGCCTGTCACTTTATCAACCCCATCCGGACGAAGAGGCGTTGTACCAACGACTTTAAAATCACGTGGCTGATACTGATGTGTACCTTTGCTCTCTGGAGCTTCACCTGTAGAAGACGCCATGATCTTTATCCTCTCATCTCTGCTGCTGCATCCTGAATTGCACGGATGATTTTGTCATATCCTGTGCAACGGCACAGATTGCCTGCCATCCAGTAACGAATTTCTTCTTCGGATGGGTTTGACTTTTTCTCTAATAACGCTTTAGCCGCAACCACAATACCTGGTGTACAAACACCACATTGAAGGGCTGCATTATCCAAAATCTTTTGTTGAATCGGATGAAGTTCATTGCCCTTGGCAACACCTTCAACAGTGCCGATTTCACGACCTTCAACTTCTGCGCCCAATGTCAGGCAAGAACAGGTCAAGCGACCATCAATCGTCACAGAACACGCACCACAATCCCCTGTGGCACAGCCTTCTTTGGCGCCCGTCAGGTTCAAACGGTCACGCAATACATCCAATAATGTTTCTTCTGCATCGCAGACAAATTCAACATCATCACCATTAATTTTTGTAGAAACATGAATACCCATGATTATGCCCCTTTCGCGCGATCAAGCGCAATTTTCGCAGCACGTTTTGCCAACACGCCGACAACTTCTTTGCGGAATTCAACTGTACCGCGTTTATCTGTAATTGGTTTTGCCGCTTCAGAACAAGCAGATGCCAAAGCCTCCAAAGCAGCGTCATCAACCTTTGTGCCGATCAATGCTTGTGCAGCTTCGTCAACCACCAATACCTTTATGGCAACCGCACCGATTGCAACTTTTGCAGCGGTACATGTACCAGCATCGTCTAGGGTAATAGAGATACCACACCCCGCCACGGCAATATCCATTTCAGTACGTGGAATGAAACGCAAATAAGCATCACCTGTATTGGCAGGTTTCGCCGGGAAGAATAAACTTTCAACCAATTCCCCTTTTTCAAGGGAGGTTTTACCCGGTGCTTGCGGGATATCTTCGATGGCAACATCACGTGTGCCATTTGGACCTGCAATACGTGCAACACATCCAACAGCCACGGCACAAGGCACGCTATCTGCTGCAGGACCAGCATTACATAAATTACCTGTAATCGTCGCGCGCCCTTGTACTTGGGTAGACCCAATCAAGTCAGCCCCTTCGGCAACACCCGGATACATCGCGGTAAAACCTGCATGTTCATTCAATTCCGCAGAAGGCACAGCCCCACCAACACGGTAGCCGCCATTTTCTTCGACAATATCACCAAAACCCGGAATACGTTTTGTATCCACAATCAAATCTGGTTCCACCATGCCCATACGCATTTGCACAAGCAGATCGGTGCCACCAGACAAGACCTTTGCCAAGCCTGCCTCTGCAGACAAAAGGCTTACAGCCGCCTCTACGGTTGTAGGAGCTTCATATCTCATTAGTCTTCGATCCCTAAAGTTATCGTTTTATAATTTTTAACTGCTCTAATTTTACGGTATTTGCCATAGTGCGAAAAGAAGATTCCATACACCCTTTATGGAAATAATCTGTTCATCAGATGAAAAATACTCAACCAAGAATAATCTCATTCAAAAATCAGATTATCATTAGCTAATTAAAGCATCATTTAAAAAGAAGTTTAGGGGCTTTGCCCTATTTCACAAAGGTCCAATTTCGACAAATTCTTATGACAAATTGTCCGAAATCATACATTTTTCGCTCTTTTGGCCCTTCGAATCATTTTACGTGCGCTATCAAATTGGCTGGAAGTATTCACAGAAACCCAACGCATTACAGGCCATTTTCCTGCCCATTTAAACATACCAACATCACAAAGTTCTGCCTCAGTAAGTGTATCTATCACCCGCAAAACTTCTTTCACGCCTTGTTTTAAATCACCAATAAGATCTTCAATCGATACTGTAACCGCCTGTTCAGCAATATGCTTATTTAATGCAGGTGTTTGCTGCCAGCTATATTCTTCTGCGGGTAACTCACATGTCCCACCATCACGCCCCACCGATATCCACATCAACGTCGCTTCACACCACCAAAGACGTACCGCCAGAATGTCCTTGATAGAAATATCTTCCTCAACAATTAGTTGTGCATCTTCATTGGTTAAAGTATCTAACTCCACTGAAAGCTTCGCAAAGTTACCTTCAATCAGCTCTATCAGATGTGATCGATTCTTTGGGATATTGGACATAAATTAAGCCTATGGTGCAAAAACAAGAAGCTATTCGGTATCACGTAACATACGATATTGTAAGGGGGTTACGCCAACACGTGCTTTAAAAACTGCGTTAAAAACAGATTGTGAGTTAAAACCGCATTTCAAAGCGACTTGCCCCATGGTCAGTCGCTTATCTTCTGCAACTTGTTCCAGCAGTAATTTCGCATCCGCGATACGATATCCGTTTAAATAGTCATTAAAATTTTGATCCGCCAATTGGTTCACCACACGGGATAGATGGTTACTTCCAATCCCTAAAAGCTTTGCAATGGCGGGCATGCGGATTTTTGAATTTCGATATAGTTTTTCAACCGTCATCATGGATTTCAGATTTTCAAAAATCAATTGGTCGGATTTTTCCTGCCGCCCCGCCCCCGCTTTATATTTAGCAATTTCCTGTTCGTTTAATTCCTGATTAATACGACGGGCAAAATATTCCAGCGTTTCGCCAGATCGATCCAGATAAGATTGGGTTTGAACAATTTGATTGCCGTTAAGCTTTAAGAAATCGACACCCGTATAGTCTTCATTCAGCCCACCGATTTTATCCAAAACATCTGATGGAATGGAGTTTCGCACCAATCGCCAGCGCACCATCATATTTTGATCATCACATAAAGCATATTGGGTGAGTTCAAATCGCACATGCGGAAAAGCGCGCCGCAAAAGACGCACATCTTCGATCAAGCTATCTGGTGCAATAACCCGCGCAGTTGCCGTATCAAAGATATAGCTATCGGGTGAGAAAATCTCGCTGATGCGTTCCTCAAATCCGGAATGACAACAATCGATATAAGCCTCTGCCAGTTTCTTGGCGTCTTCTTTATTCATTTCCTCACCCTATATCGCGATTTATTCGATCTTTTCGCCGAACCAGCCATCTTGCAAGGCTTTAGGATCAAAGGACCAATGCACATGTTTGGTTTCCATAAAGGCTTCCAAACCTTCTTCACCAAGCTCTCGGAAATCCCCCATACCACTATCTTTCATACCACCAAAGGGTCCGCCTACATTGTCTGGCAATGGATCGTTCACCCAAATGGTCCCGGCCTTCACATCTTCAAAGAAGCGTTTGATCTTTAGCATATCCATACTCATTATCACTGCGCCTAGCCCATACCGGCTGCTATTCACCAGTTCAATGGCGTCATCAATAGTTTCATAGGGCATAATCGCAACCGTAGGGCCGAATGTTTCCTCTGTCATACATAACATATCGGATGTTACATCCGCCAAGACAGTTGGTTCAAAGTAATATCCTTTATCAAAACCTGTATGGGCTTTACCGCCCGTGGCCATGCGTGCGCCTTTGGCAACGGCATCCTGAATATGCGTTTCCACCTTGGTAAAAGCGGCTCTATCCACCATCGGCCCCACTTCAATCCCTTCATCCAGACCATTACCGATCTTAACCTTTTCAAAATTGGTTGTGATCTCTGCAACAAAGTCTTCGTAGATAGATTTTTGCACATAAATACGTTCGGTTGAGGTACAGACTTGCCCGCAATTCCATAAGGCAGATGTGGCCAAAGCTTTGGCCGCGATCTTCACATCCATATCTTCGGTTACAACAGCTGCGTCTTTTCCACCTAATTCCATAAGCAGGTTTTTAAATTGATGGGCTGTGGAACGTACAATTTCTTCGCCAACCTTATTTGAACCCGTAAAACAAACTGTCGGCACATCAGGATGTGTTGCCAAAGCCTGCCCCGACACCACATCACCTGTGATGATATTCAACACACCTGCAGGTAGATGATCCATCACATCTTTCGCCAATTGCAACGTCGCCAATGGGGTTTTGTCCGACGGGCGCACGATCACTGTATTACCTGCCGCCAAGGCCGGGATCACTTTCCAAAACATGATCAGCAATGGATAGTTAAAAGGCACGATACAAGCCGTTGGACCATAAGGTTCTTTTAGCACAAAGTTAAACGTTTCATGTTGATCTGTTGGTAAAACCCGTCCGATAGAGTTTTTTATCAATTGTGCGTAATAATCGACAATATGAAGACAAACTACCAATTCATCATTCATATGTTCATCAAATGGCTTGCCTTCTTCCTGTGTTAAAAGCTTGGCATAATCCGCACGTTTCGCATCCAGCTTGATCCCGATTTCACGCAACATCTCACTACGTTCCATCACCGTCATTTTTCGCCAAGGATGAAAAGCTGCCTTTGCAGCCGCGACTGCCTTATCCACATCCCCTGCAGTGGCATTAGGAACCGTATCAATCAATTCTTCGGTGGCGGGATTAAAGACATCCAATGTGGCGTTGTTTTCCGCGGCACACCATTTTCCGTTAATATACATATCCATGTTTCAAACTCCCCGATTTTGAAGGCATGTCGACCTCCTATTAAATTCTGTAGGGAATTAAAATTCATTTCAACGTATAATTTCTTTAAGAAATGTAATTTATGAAAACATTTCTCAATAAAAAAGCCGAAAGGAAACTTCCGACTATTATAGAACACATGCAAACAGGATATTAGATTGATGCTACCATTAGCATTTAGTTGCTAAATACCAATCTAGTGCCTTTTCTTCAGTTCGTTGCACAAAGCTTTCTTTGCCATCAATATAACTATCCCAAGATAGATCTTTTTTATCCAGTAACTTAAGTTTCAAATCAGAATACTCTTTCGCAACAGCCGGATGTAATCTTAAATAATCTCTGAAAGCTAGATGTCTATCTATATGCTCACTACCCTGTAAAAATATATGTAGATGATGGGTACGAACACCATCAGCTGTTATTTTTCTGTAATATCTACGCGCTTCAATTCCAAAAGCTCCCATAACTTCATAGCCAATTCTCTCGAATTGCGCCTTTTGGCTATCTAGTTTATCGAAATCCTCGACCACCCCCAAAATATCTATGATGGGTTTCGCATAGATACCTGACACTGCAGTACTTCCAATATGATGTAGAACAAGAGAAGAGTCAGAGATGCCCCCCTTTAACGAGTCGCATTCTCTTTCAAACGCATCACGCCAATCAGGGTTATACATTTCAATAGTGATATTGCTCACTTCACTATATTCCATATTGCTCTTTATAGGCATAAAGATTTTTGAGATCCTCTGCCATATCAGCACGACCTTCCAGATAGGTAAGAACATCAGAAAGTGTGATAATGGAATGAACTGGAATGTCGAAAGTTTTTTCAATCTCTTGAACAGCTGACAGGTCACCTGCGCCTTTTTCCTGGCGGTCCAGCGCGATCAAAATACAGCCAAGCTCTGCACCTGCATCCTTTACCATACCCGCAGCTTCTTTAATGGCTGTCCCCGCTGTCATCACATCGTCCACCAACAAGGTTTTACCTTCAAGCTTTGCACCAACGATATTACCGCCCTCACCATGGGTTTTAGCTTCTTTACGGTTATAACAGTAATTATTGTCTTCGCCATATTGGTCATAAAGTGCCGCTGCTGTGACTGCCGCAATCGGGATGCCTTTGTAAGCGGTGCCAAACATCACATCAAACTCGATACCTTTTTCCTTGATCACGGCTGCATAAGCTTTCCCGATCAAAGACATATCTTTGCCTGTATGGAATTTGCCAAAGTTAAAGAAAAACGGACTTTTACGACCAGATTTCAGGGTAAATTCCCCAAATTGCAAAACCTCACGTGCCATAGCCAATTCAATAAATTCACGTTTATAATCTTGCATCAGATCGTCTCCGTTTTAAATTATAGAAGCATCAAGAGATCATCGTGATTGATGACCAATTGGAATAGCAGTCTTTTTAAATATACATATCTTTTATGCAAGAGTTTCCTTGCATCTCAATTCTAATTCACCTATATAATATGTTATATAATATATTTACATTTTTTATTTGTATTATATGAGAGTTTTTACTATCCCACTGCTTTCTTCTTGAATTTTCCAGAAAAGAGAGTAGAAGAATGCGAAAAATAATGCGGCTTTGAAGAGCTTCCCCTCTTCAAATATTAGATTTAAATCAATGCGATTTCTTATAAAGAAACGTATATAGACTGCATAATTGTTTTCGGGATTAGGGATAAAAATCATTTGTATCGGCTTGGTTCAAAGTCGGACATATGGTTATTTTTTGTTTGGATTAGATAGGACATAGGACGTAGCCATGCCTTTTGACGCAATTGATGAAAACACAACGCTGCCAAAATCTGTCACAGCTGAAACTGTACTAGACGTAAAACATTGGACAGATCGTTTATTCTCATTCTCCATCACCCGCCCGGGCTCTTTCCGTTTCCGTTCCGGTGAATTTATCATGATCGGCTTGATGGTTAATGGAAAACCATTATTGCGTGCTTATTCAGTGGCAAGCCCAAGTTGGGATGAGAAATTGGATTTTTATTCCATCAAAGTTGAAGACGGCCCATTAACATCCCGCCTACAACATATTAAACCGGGCGATAAAATCCTTCTTGGTAAAAAACCAACAGGTACACTGGTTGTTGATGCGCTTCTTCCTGGCAAACGTTTATATATGCTATCGACAGGGACAGGTATTGCGCCATTTGCAAGCTTGATCCGTGATCCGGAAGTATATGAAAAATTTGATCAAGTGATCCTAACCCATACGTGTCGCGAAGTTGCAGAACTGGAATATGGCAAACAACTGGTTAAAGATGTTATGGATGATCCGTTGATTGGTGAAATGGCACAAGAAAAGCTTGTGCATTATACATCCGCAACCCGCGAAGATTATCCGGTAAAAGGCCGTATTACAGAATTGGTTGAATCCGGTAAGTTATTTGAAGATTTAGGCGTACCAAAATTTGATCCTGAAATTGACCGCATTATGATTTGTGGATCCACAGATATGCTGAAATCTTGCAAACAAATGTCTTTGGACCATGGTTTCCATGAAGGTTCTAATGCAGCACCATCTCAATTCGTAATTGAGAAAGCCTTTGCTGATTAAGGTTTGCCTATAGCTAGTAAAAAAGGGAAGCATTTGCTTCCCTTTTTTAATGTCTCACAAACATTTTCTCAAACAATCCGACCACCTTACCAACCGTTTCTTTCGTCACATGACGCATATCTTCTTCCCATGGCTTAGGTAAAACAGTCGTAACCAATTCATAACTTGGAAAATAAAATACGTCCTGATTATTCCTACAGACATGATCAACCGCCAAACGAATTGCGGCTTTTGACAATACATTAGCTTCCATCACATGCATCTCGTGACCTCTAGTCGTTGCCAAAAATGGAATAGGAGAAACTGAAATAATAAATTTAATCTTCGGGTTATGGTGCCTAACTATATCAATAAAACGCTGCATATAATGTACATTATCTTCGTATGTTAATACTCTTGGACGAGATAAGGAACGTAACGTCTCATTACGTGGATTTCGCGACATCACAGAACCATGTGGCATATATTCCCAACATTCGCTAAGCCCCGGCGTAAAGACAAAAACCTCACATTCTTCAAATACTTCTCTCACCGCCTTCAAATGAAGTTCATAATCATCTTCAAAAATTTCTTGAGATTGAAAAAAGACCCCCTCACGGTAAGGATCATTATATTGGGTTAAACCATTTTTGTTCGTCTCTGAAACTAAGATTTTAGGGAAACTTCGATCACCAAAAGCCCTTTCCGCTAAATGCGTAAAGCTGGGCGTATTAAACAATGTCCCCCATTGTGCCGAGGAATCAGGCATATTTGGGTTATTGCGCGTGGAAGAATTAAATATGCCATGCTCTCCAGTGTGAAGCGGCTCTTTGATAAGATAGTTGAATTTATTACTTTGCATTGCAAAAGAAAACTCAGAGGCAAAACAACTACCAGCAGCACCAAGTAAAGTATTCATATCCATGATGGGATACTTCTTAGCAAAAGGCTCTATTGTTTCTTCTAGAAATGAATTTTCACGCGGCCAATAAACACCATCTGGATTAGGCTTATTCTCTTTCGTGTATATGCCTCGTTTAAAATTAATTTCTTCCGATACTTGTTTGATTTTTTCTATATATTCAGCTCTTGTACACGGTAAAGCCTGAAAAACATCATCAGGTATTTGCTTAAAAAAAACATAAATTAGCTCAAGAAGTTCTAGAATAGTTTTCTTTTCTTCAAGATACTGTTTTAAACTAGGGTAAAGAGCATCCTCTAATCCCATATCTGGAAAAAATGCCTCTGCAATTTCATTCAGCTCAACTGCGCCAAATAAAGCTCTTTCATCATTCCAAATACAAGTTTCAGCCATACCAATTTCCTTGAAGTTAATCTTGCCATAGAAAAGTACAATGAATCGGTATTTTGAGTGAAGTTAAATTCTTACAAAGAGTTTAGCTTGTCATATGCGAATATTTTTTAAATTGAAGAGCAATAATTTCAAGCCGTTCTTCAAAAGAAACTGGAACCCTTGCATTTAACCAAGGTGTCGCAAGTGGGTCAAATACAGGGTTTTGAAATTCTAGAGACAAACTAATACGTGGCGTATCCGATAGACCTGTCGCACAGCTGCTCCAGTGATAGATATCTTGCGCCCATCCCATAACGCTTCCCGCTTTTGCAGGCAACGCCTTGCCATCTTCTAAACCTACCTGATCCACATCTGTAATTGGCGGCTCATATCTATCCGCAACAGGCCGAGGCAAAACCATCATACAGCCATTATCTTCATCCGTATCATTTAAAGGAATCCATAAGGACAAACTCATAAATACGTAACTATCATGTTCAATCTGAAAACTGGTTTCAGCTTGGCAGTCTTGGTGCGGCGGCCAGCCGGCAGCCCCTTTGGCAGTTTCTAAATGCCATGCCCAGAAATTAGGAAGCAATACATGCTCTTCCCCTAAAAAGCGTGACAATAATTTGCTAACAGACGCAAAAAGGAACCAAGCCTGATCATAGACATATATATATGCAGGTGGAATATTTACTTGTTTTAAATTCATCATTGCATGACGAAGATCACACACCAATTCGTCAGATATGACGGAAGGTAGTGTGAAATAGCCATCCCTGTTTAGACTCTCTGAAACCGAATCTAGCATTTCGTCTGAAAGAAACGCATCAAGTTTTTCAGAATAGTTCCTTCCAATAGACAATAGAGGATTTAACTCTTCCCAATATTCTTTGGACATTTGATTGGTAGATAATTTCATAAAAAACCTAATTCCCAGCAATATACGCTATATACAAATTTGCCTCTTCCCTGTCACTCAATTTACAGATATATCAGAAGAAAGTGAAAGGTATAGGGAGTACCATAAATGCGCAGCAGTAAAACAATTCATATCGTCAGCTGTCATGCAGAAGGGGAAGTTGGTGATGTTATTGTTGGCGGCGTTGCTCCACCGCCCGGTGACACATTATGGGATATGCGCAAATGGATTGAACAAGATAATACATTACGTAACTTCGTATTAAATGAACCTCGTGGAGGTGTTTTTCGCCATATCAATCTATTGGTACCGCCCAAAAATCCGAAAGCAGATATGGGTTTTATAATCATGGAGCCGGAACATACACCTCCTATGTCCGGGTCAAACTCCATTTGCGTTTCCACAGTTTTACTGGATAGCGGCATCTTGCCGATGACAGAACCTATCACCAAAATCACGCTTGAAGCGCCAGGTGGTTTGGTAGAAGTTGAAGCCCAATGCGAAAATGGAAAAGCTAAGGTCATTACTGTTCAGAATGTGCCTTCCTTTGTGGACCAACTTGATCAGCAAATAGAAGTAGAAGGCTTAGGCAGCTTCAATGTCCATACGGCCTATGGCGGTGATAGTTTTGTTATGATCAATGCCTCAGATTTGGGATTTTCTATTACAGAAGATGAAGCGAAGGATCTTGCAACAATTGGTGCAAAAATCACCCATGCAGCCAATGAGCAGCTCGGCTTCACCCATCCAACCAATCCGGATTGGAAACATATTTCCTTCTGCCAGATTACGGGCCCTTTAAGCAAAGACACTACATCGAACGATTGGACAATGAGAAACACGGTTGTCATCGATCCGGGTAAATTAGATCGGTCACCAACAGGAACAGGTGTCTCCGCTCGTATGGCAGTTCTTCATGCACAAGGCAAAATGAAGCAAGGTGAACGCCTGATCATGAAATCTGTAATTGATTCAACCTTTATCGGACAAATCGCCAATACAACAGAATTAAATGGAAAAACGGCCATCATTCCCAAAATTTCCGGGCGTGGTTGGATTACAGGCACACACCAACATATGCTGGACCCTGATGACCCATGGCCGGAAGGCTATCGCCTCACCGACACATGGCCTAAGAAACAAGGCTGATTAGGCTTACGCCATCTTCATAAACTTTTTACGCAAACGCGTCTTACGCAACTCACCTGCTTGGTCCAAAATTGGATAAGCAACAGAAGTCAGGTGGGAATTGATTCGTTTCAAATCCCGGATAACATCAAGATGCAAACTGGATGTCTCCAACGTTTCAGGACGTCCCGCCTGGAAACGTTCCATATGACTATTAGCAGCTTCATGTTCCATCTGACGGAAAGTTTCTTTCTCCAGAATCAAACGACGCGCCATGCTGATATCTTGGGACATAAAAACGCCCATAGCCAAACGAAGATTATCATGCACTCGCTGATGAATTTGTTCCAATTCATTAAGCCCCGCTTCAGAGAATGATAAATTTTTCTCCATCAATTTCATCGCAGTTGCTAACAAATTCTTATCAATGATATCACCGATATGTTCCAAATTTGCGCAAAAGGCCATCACTTCACCGCAACGCTGACTTTCTTGTTCATCCAATTCCTCTTTACGAATTTCAGTTAGATAAACTTTCACAGCTTCATATAGTTCATCAACAACATCGTCACCCTTTGAGATTTCCTTAATTGTCTCGCTATCGCCCTCATGAAGCATATTGAAAGATTGCTTAAGCATGTGGTCCAATTCATCCCCCATGCGTAACACTTCACGAGACGCATTACTCAACCCCAATGTGGCGTCAATTGGAATGCTCATATCCAGATAACGAACAACTTCTGGCGAATCGCCCATATCTTGATCCACGATCACTTTCTTTAACAAGCGATCCATCAAAGACGTAAAAGGCATGAAGATAAAGGCCAATCCCACATTGAATACGAGATGTAAATTAATTAGCAAACCAGCCACTCCCATACTATATGGCGTTAACTCCCGCTCTACGATGGACAGGAATGGGAAAATCAAAATACAGCCTAACAATTTAAAAATCCCATTACCAATAGCAACACGACGACCTGCCGGTGATGTATAAAGAGTCGCAAAAATTGGCGGTAATGCGCCCCCTAAATTTGCCCCAAGAATTAATACCATTCCAAGTTCAACGGGAATTGCACCTGTAGAGGCCATAGAACAAACTAGTAAAACAATCGCCAAACTGGAATGTGCAGCCCATGTTAATAAAGCAACCAACAAAACGGCCACAAGTGGTTCACCTGCCAACGCATTAATCACCAGAACCAATGTTTCAGAATTTCTTAAGGGTTCAGAAACCCCGACAATGGATTTTAAAGAAAGAAGAATAATCCCAAGCCCAATAGCAATTCTTCCGATATTACTTTTCTTCTGACTGGTTGTGATTGTGAAAACAACAAATCCCACAAAAATCAACACAGGAGAAAGCCAAGAAAAATTCAAACTTAGAATTTGTGCAACAAGTGCAGTTCCAACATCCGCGCCTAACATAATCGCCAACGCAACAGGAAGTATAACAATATTACGGCTGGCAAAATCAGCCACCATCAAACATGTCGCCGTACTACTTTGTAAGATAGCTGTCACACCTAGACCAGCGCCAAAAGCGGCAAAGCGATTGGATAACCATTCTCCTAGAAAAGAACGTAACTTACTTCCAAAACCTCTTTGAACCCCAGTTCTAACCATCCGCATGCCCCAAAGTAATAGAGCAATAGTGCCAAGCAGTTGAATCAATACAGACGTCGCAGACATATATACCTTCCTGACCGGGGCTACCTAGCTAATCGGCGGCAGCGTCCTCAATCACATCGTTTTTTGCCATGCGATCTAATAACCGCATAGTCACATTATGTTTTTCTAATTCCTTACGAAGCGCTTTGGCAGGTACACGATCCGAATATAAAATATCCACATCATCAAAATCCAATAATTTAATCGGTGCTCGGCGATTGTATTTTTCCGAGTCCGCACAAATAATTGTCATCTCTGCCATTTTAGCTACTTCACTATACAATTCTGCCTCACAAAGATGATGGGTCAAAAAACCATATGCATGGTGAATACCCGCCGTAGACAGAATTGCTTTGTTAATGCAGTAACGTTTAATCGCATCATAAGCTTCAGGGCCAAACATGCCGCCATCATGAGATCGAATTTCACCACCGGTTAGATAGGTTTTGAACCCTCGTTCCGCAAAAGTCGTATTGGCAATAACCACAGAATTAGTCACAATCGTTAGGTCTCTATGGTTCATAAGTGCCTCTGCTACGAAAGCAGTAGTTGTCCCAATATCTAAAAACACCACATCACCATCACTGATGCTTGATGCAGCTAATTTAGCGACCTGTTTTTTAATCTCTCGGTTTTCTTCAATACGATGGTGAAACTCCGGCTCACTGCTATAATTTCTAAGGGTTGCACTACCATGGTGCTTTTCGATCAAACCTTCTTTCGACAATAATTTTAGATCACGTCTAATTGTCTCTTCTGAAACTTCTAATCTATTCGCAAGATCAGAAATTGTCGCATGTCCGGTTAATCGTAATTCCTTGAGAATATCTGAAAGCCGACGCTTCATAATTAGTCCCCTAATAATCTACACACATAAAACCACAATTTACCACATTCTACAATTGCATTTGTGACATTTGTGTTAAAATTTTTGGTTTTTATGTAGACTTTTGTGGTTTTTTCAGGTTACACTTTATTTGTAATTGATATTGACTTCCGGACAATATTGTAAAAAAATTAAATAAATACAATAAGTTACAGAACAGATGGAGATCGGACAATTTAAATTTTTTGACATATTAAAGTCATAAATTTTTCACATTCTTCCTACATTCCGCAGTTTTATGCGGAAAGAACATGTAAAAAAATTGTCATATTTTTGTCACTTCAAAGTAACGCTATCTGACTAGACCAGAGACCGAAAAAGGTCGGTCTTTTTTATCAGTCCGGATAACCTCGGTTATCCTTAACAGACAGGGAATATAAAATGAAATTTTCTTCTATCTTGAAAGCTGCTGTATTCGGCGCCGTTGCGACAACAATGGCTACTTCTGCAATGGCTGCGGAAACATTGACAGTATACACAGCTGTAGAAGCTGAAGACTTGAAAAAGTACAAAAAAGCTTTTGAAGCAGAAAACCCAGATATTAAAATCAAATGGGTTCGCGATTCCACAGGTATCGTAACTGCGAAATTGCTTGCTGAAAAAGAAAACCCAAAAGCTGACGTTGTTTGGGGTCTTGCAGCAACATCTTTGATGCTTTTGAAATCCGAAGGCATGTTGGAAGCTTATGCACCAGTTGGTGTCGACAAATTGGAAAAAGCATTCGTTGACGGCGATACACCTCCATCTTGGACAGGTATGGATGCATGGGTTGCGGCTGTATGTGTGAATACAGTTGAACAAGCTAAACACGGCTTTGCAACACCAACAAGCTGGAAAGACCTAACAAAGCCTGAATATAAAGGCCATGTAGTTATGCCTAACCCGAACTCTTCTGGTACAGGTTTCCTAGACGTATCTTCTTGGTTGCAAATCTTCGGTGAAGAAGGCGGTTGGGAATTCATGGATGGCTTACATGAAAACATCGCATGGTATACTCACTCTGGCTCCAAGCCTTGTAAACAAGCAGCATCTGGTGAAGCACCAATTGGTATCAGCTTCGCATTCCGTGGTGCTAAGTCCAAAGCTAAAGGCGCACCGATTGATATCGTTGTTCCATCTGAAGGCGTTGGCTGGGACATGGAAGCGACAGCTATCGTGAAAGGCACAAAGAAACTAGAAGCAGCTCAAAAGCTTGTAGACTTCACAGTGACCAAACAAGCAAACGAAATGTATAACAAAGGTTATGCGGTAGTTGCTTATCCTGGCGTTGCGAAACCTGTTGAGCACTTCCCAGCAAATCTTGGCGATGCAATGATCGACAACGATTTTGAATGGGCTGCGGTTAATCGCAAGGATATCTTGGCAGAGTGGCAAAAACGTTACGATTCCAAGTCTGAAGCAAAATAATCTTTTGCATATTCAGCGAATGCGAATAATCTAACGTGAGTTGGAAAAAGGCCCGAGGTATCTTCACAGATACCTCGGGTCATTCGTTACATAGGTTCTATTAGTATTAATCATAGAAACCATTAGTTATAATAATATCATCATGCCATGTATAATTTTGGCGTATGGATCAGCGGACAACTGGAAGCTGGGGAGAAAAATAAATGTCGGAAAAGACTTACTTAAAAATTGATAACGTAGTGAAGAAATTTGGCGAATTCGTCGCGCTCAATGATGTTTCTATGAGTGTGAATGAAGGCGAATTTGTCTGCTTCCTCGGCCCATCTGGTTGCGGTAAAACAACATTATTACGTGCAGTAGCCGGTTTAGACATTCAAACGACAGGCAGCATCAATCAAGCTGGTCAGGATATCTCCGCACTACCACCTTCAGAGCGTGACTTTGGTATCGTGTTCCAGTCCTATGCGCTTTTCCCAAATATGACGATACGCAAAAATATTGCTTATGGTCTTGAAAACCGCAAAATGCCTAAGCCTGAAATCGAAAAGCGTGTGGATGAACTTCTGGATACGATTGGCCTTCCAGATCAAGGCAACAAATATCCTGCACAACTTTCCGGCGGTCAGCAACAACGTGTCGCCCTTGCCCGTGCGATCGCAACAAATCCCGGCTTGCTATTGCTTGATGAGCCACTCTCTGCTTTGGATGCACGCGTACGTACTCACTTGCGTCATGAGATCAAATCGCTTCAACAAAAATTAGGCGTAACAACAATTATGGTAACCCATGACCAAGAAGAAGCATTAACCATGGCGGATCGGATCGTTGTTATGAACCATGGGGTGATTGAGCAAATCGGTACACCAATGGAAATTTATCGTCACCCGACAACTGCTTTCGTCGCAGATTTCATCGGTACCATGAATTTCATGCAAGGCGAAATGATAGACGATCACACAGTGAATGTGGGCGGTTGCAAACTTGTCCTTAAGGAAGATACAGATTTCAAGGTTAGCGATAAAGTTCAAGTGGCAATCCGTCCAGAGGACATTGTAGCGATTGAAGATGGCAAGCATGATGACAATGGCATGCATGTGACCATCAAACATCTAGAATTCTTGGGCTCTTTCTTCCGTGCTGAACTTACAGGCGGACCATTAGGTGACAATACAATCGAAGCTGATTTCTCCATCAACTTGTCCCGTCGTATTGAATTGGCTGTTGGTAATGAGATTGAAGTTCGTTTACCTAAAAATCATCTTCGTCTGTTTCCGGTTGAGGGTTAAGCCATGACAGATATGACAGAAAATACAGCTCAAATTGTAAAACCAAAGGTAAGCCGGGATGACTGGATCATGCGCATTGCAATGATCGTGATTGGCATCTTGTTAGTTGTTGGCATTATCTTGCCACTCTTCACTATGCTTTCAAAATCCTTTGAGAATGATGATGGCGCTTTCGTTGGTCTTGCCAATTATATTGAATTCTTTGCAACGCCTGCATTGTTTAATTCTATCTTCAACAGTTTATATATCGCGATCATTGCATCGGTTGTGGTGTTAACCGTCTCTTTCATGTACGCATACGCATTAACGCGCACATGTATGCCATTTAAGTGGTTCTTTAAGCTCATTGCTCTAATTCCTCTTCTGACACCATCCCTGCTGTCCGGTATTTCCTTAGTATACTGGTTTGGTAATCAGGGTGTTGCCAAAGACATGCTGATGGGTGAATCAATTTACGGCCCGATTGGGGTTGTTATCGGGTCAAGCTATTGGGTTTTCCCACATGCCTTGATGATCATCATCACTGCCCTATCCATTGCTGATGCCCGCCTCTATGAGGCAGCAGATGCATTGCGTACAAGTAAGATTAAGACATTCTTTACTGTAACTCTACCAGGTGCAAAATATGGCTTGATCAGTGCGGCATTTGTTGTCTTCACACTTGTCTTCACAGACTTTGGTGTACCAAAAGTAATTGGCGGCAACTTTAACGTTTTGGCGACAGATATCTATAAACAGGTGATTGGTCAGCAGAACTTCCAAATGGGTGCGGTTGTATCTGTGGTTCTTTTAGCACCAGCAATTTTGGCATTCGTTGTCGATCGTATTGTACAAAAGAAACAAGTTGCATTGCTTTCTGCGAAAGCTGTGGTTTTGATCCCTAAACCAGATGCAAAACGTGACTGGTTCTTCTTTGGCTTCTGCCTGGCGATTGCAGCGATCATCATTGGTATGATTGGTATGGCGCAATATGCTGCTCTTGTTACATTCTGGCCGTATAATCTAGAATTAAGCTTAGCCAACTATGACTTCGATCTTATGGACGGCGGCGGCTGGGAAGCTTTCTACAATTCTATTGAGATGGCTCTCTATTCCGCATTCTTTGGCACAATCATCATTTTCTTTGGGGCATATCTTGTACAAAAAGGACGTGGTTTCGAATTGGGTCGTAGCATCTTCCAAATGATCGCCATTGTTCCACTTGCCGTACCAGGCATGGTTCTTGGTTTAGCTTATATCTTCTTCTTTAACGCGCCATGGAATGGGTTAGGGGAAATGATTTATGGTACGATGGCTATCCTTGTATTAGTGACGATTACTCACTTTTACACAGTATGTCATTTAACCTCAGTGACTGCCTTACAACAAATGGATAATGAATTTGAATCCGTTTCGGCAAGTTTGAAGGCGCCATTCTATAAAACCTTTGGACGTGTGACCGTACCAGTATGTTCACCAGCAATTTTGGATGTGTCCATGTATCTGTTCTTGAATGCGATGACCACCGTATCTGCGGTTGTCTTCTTATATTCTTCAGATACCACATTGGCATCTGTTGCTGTTTTGAACATGGATGATGCGGGTGATATTGCACCAGCTGCAGCTATGGCGATGATGATTGCCTATACCTGTATCGGTGCAAGGATTGTTCATGCAATTTCCTCTTATCTGATGCAACGCCATTTCCAAGCTTGGCGTACAAGATAAGATAATTTTACATCTTACTCCTTGTAAGTTTGCCCCTGATTATCCGTAATCAGGGGCTTTTTTTATTCTCTAAAATTCTTGGAAATCCAGCTCGATCACTTCCAAATCTTTCACATGAGGCGACATAGGTTCCATCAAGATTTTGGTATCATGTCGAATGATCTGCCCAACGATTATTGTTGAGACCCTATTGGGATCAGCTTCGGAAGAAAATGGAATGTAAAGTCGGCTATTATTAGATAGATGTCCATCTTCCCAACGAAGAAGGTAATGCCAATATAACGGCCGTTTTAATTGTGCGACTTGTTGGTATTGAGAGTTTAAATAACCGGTAAATTTGCCGTCTGTTAATTCATCTAAATATTTTCCTGAATTATCCGCGCCCCAATTACGCACCATATTAGACCCCACCAAACGATAAAAAACACGTGGTTCACCATCGCCTTCTTGACGCATCTCTACCATGATAAGGGAGGAAAGTAGTTTTGGAAGGTCAACAGGATCAAACGAAGATTTTGGTGGAAGGAGACTTCCCCCATCAGAAATAGAAAGCCAATAGTTATACAGTTGCATCAACTGATGGTTTAAGACTCTCTCTATGGCAACATCGCATACCGCCATTTCTACCCTCGTAACTAGTTCCCCATTATTTATTAGCATTCACATATATACAAGGATAAAAAATGGGCCGCCCCTTCTAAGAGAGCAGCCCAGTTATTTGAAACCTTGGCCTTCCTACAAAGCCAAGTCTCAGGATAACCTAATGGGTGGTCTGTGAACTACACCCAAGGCAGAGAGTAAGATTTCACGTTGGTGAAACTTTTCATTGCTTCCAAAACGCCTTCTTTATAGCCAAGGCCGGAATCTTTGATACCTCCAAACGGAGACATTTCAATACGATATCCAGGAACTTCCCAAACGTTCACAGTGCCGACTTTGAGCTCTTTGATAAAACGTTGGATCGTTGGCCAATCATCGGTGCAAACACCAGATGACAAACCAAAGGCAGTAGAGTTAGAAACACGAATAACATCGTCGATATCTTTACAACGGATGATCGGTGCAACAGGACCGAATGTTTCTTCACGTACCAGATCACAATCATAAGGCACATGATCCACAACGGTTGGAGAATAAAGTGCTCCATGGCGTTCGTTTCCAAGAAGCAATTTTGCCCCTTTTGAAACGGCATCATTCACACGATTTTCAAACAGAATTGCAGAATCTTCGGTAATCACGGTTCCCATATCTACGGAAGCATCAAACGGATCGCCATATTTAATTGCCTTGGTTTTTTCAGCCACCAATGCTGCAAATTCATCCGCAACGTCTTCAACAACCAAGATACGTTTCACAGCCGTACAACGTTGACCGGAATTTTTGAAAGAACCTGCAACAGCCAGTTCAGCCGCTTTATCCAAGTCGGCATCAGCACAAACGATCAGTGGATCGTTCCCGCCAAGTTCAAGGACTTTACGCTTATAACCTGCATGTTCCGCGATATATTTACCAATCGGCACACCACCGGTGAATGTCACCAATTCAGCATGTTCATTCGTCAACATTTCATCCGCGATGTCTGCAGGATCCCCTGTCACCACAGAGAACATTTCAGGCGGCAAACCTGCATCATAAAGGACATCTGCTAATAGCATCGCTGTTAACGGTGTTTTTTCAGTCGGCTTTAAAACCATGCAGTTATTTGTTGCGATGGATGGTGCAACCTTATGTGCAACCTGATTTAACGGATGGTTAAACGGGGTGATCGCACTAATTGCAGAAAGAGGTTCACGCGTTGTGAAAATCTTACGTTGTTTGCCATGTGGTGTGATGTCACAGGAATAAACTTCACTATCATCCATAATGCATAAGCGCGCAGATAAGCTAAATACATCATAGGCACGACCAACTTCATAAAGACTGTCTTTTTTGCAAAGCCCCGCTTCCGCAGTAATCACATCTGAAATCAGTTCTTTGCGTTCCACAAGAATATCTGCTGTCTTTTGCAAGATTTCATAACGATCATGTCGAGTTAGTTTAGATTCAAAATTCGCAGCCTTTTCAAAAGCATCACGAACATGCTCCACTTTCCCTTTCGGGACAGTTCCGACCAACTGATTGTCATATGGATGTAAAACATCAATACGTTCATCCGTTAATATCTTCTTGCCAGCGATACGCATGGCTTCATGTCTTACCTCAAAATTTGCAGGCATAATTTCTCTCCTTCCCGAGATTTAGGAAGCGTGGTTCAACGCCACATCAAATACATCAAAGTTACGAAGGCGACGGTCTGCTGTGATACCTTCAACTGCTTTGTTACAAAGCAAAGGTACTTGCTGCTCAGAAATACCACCGTGAGAACGAAGAGGTTCTTTCAACGCGCTCAAATCATGACGATCAGCTGATGTACCCAATACTTTATTTGTATCGGAAACAAGAATAACGTCACCTGTACGGTCTTCTGGTAATTCAAACTTTGCGCAACCTTCTTCACGATTTAGCGCAACCATCATGCCATCCATCGCAGCTAGTTTCGCGATAATTTCTTCGCGACCTTCTTCTGGAAGATATGCTGTGGCGAAAGAGCCCAAAGCACCATGATGAACCACATATGGATCGGTAATTGGAAGGATCACACGGCTTTTACCTTTGCCCAACCACTCATCCAAAACATCTTGCAAGAAAATAACGTCAGGCTCACCTTTGCCTGTATGTTTTGGTTTCATCCCATGGTCAGCGGTCATACCGATAACAAAGCCACGCTCATCCAACTGAGCCATATATTTATCAAGCATTGCGTAAAATTCATTAGCAACAGGTGTACCTGGTGCATGTTTATGCTGAATATAATCTGTTGTGGAAAGATACATTAGGTCAGGTTTGAATTCGTCTGCAAGCTTTACACCTGCGGCAAAAATGAACTCGGACAATTCAGCAGAATAAACAGAAGGCACTTCACGGCCTAACCACTCAGAAGCGTTTTCGATGCCATGTTCTGCCATATTTGTTTCATTTGATTTCTCAGACGAAAAGGAAATCGCTGTCCCTTTGGAGAAATCCAACTCATTACCTAACATACGACGCAATTTGTCTTTCGCTGTTACAACAGCAATCTTTGCACCTTCATCCTGAAATGCTTTGAAGATTGTTGGTACACGCAAGAAACGTGGCTCATTCATCATAACCTCAGTATCGTTTTCCATATCATAGAAATAGTTACCGCAAATGCCATGAACCTTTGGTGGTTGGCCTGTCACAATGGACATATTATTTGGGTTTGTGAAACTTGGGATCACACAATCAGCACGAAGGTCTGCGCCTTTTGCCAAAGCCTCTTTCATATAAGGCATCACACCCATTTCAATTGCTTTTTCAATGTAAGCTGGCTCAGAACCATCGATACATACAACGCAAACCGGACGGGACGGCCATTTATAATCGCGGCCATTTACAGATACAGAAGCTGGTTTATCAGACATAATTTTATCCTTTAATTCAAATCCATTAGTTTATTCAATCAAGCTTGCAGCTTGCGTTGTTCAAGAGCTTCCGCAGGCGGGGAACAATCATCCACCCCCATAGAAGCGCAGGCTTTTTTCATGGCAGCCAGAACACCATTCATATCTTCTTCGAAAAGTTGGCCGATATTGCCAACGCGGAAGCTATCAACCACCGTTAATTTGCCCGGATAGATGATGTAACCTTCCTTTTTGATTTCTGCATAGAAAGTTGCGAAATCGAAATTTTTGTGAGCAGGGCAGAAGAAAGTTGTAATGATTGGAGATAACCAACGGTCTTCCAATAATGTTTCAAAGCCCAATTCGCGCATACCTTTAACCAACACCTGACGGTTATTTAGATAACGGCCATGACGACCTTCCACATTACCTTCTTCTTCATGTTGGTAAAGCGCTTCTAGAAAGGCCACCACTGTATGGGTTGGCGGAGTGAAACGCCATTGGCCTGTCTTATTCATATGCGCCCATTGATCATGCACATCCAAGGCCAAAGAATGGCTATTTCCCTTTGCTGCTTCCAGCGCTGATTTCTTTGCCACAATAAATCCAAAGCCCGGCACACCTTCGATACATTTATTGGCAGAAGATACCATAGCCTCAAAAGGGATATCCTTAACTGATAATGGCACAGCACCAAATGCAGACATTGAATCGACTAAAAGCTTGCGACCTTTAGCAACAACAACATCAGAAATTTCTTTTAGCGGGTTCAAGATACCGGAACTGGTTTCACAATGAACCAAAACCACATGGCTGATTGCCGGATCATTATCCAGAATATCTGCAACTTCATTTGGCATTGGTGGCAAGTAATCACCTTTATCCAATTCAACGTAATCACGACCAAGATAATCCATTGTTTTCTTGGAACGTTGCCCATAAGCACCATTCATCAACAATAGTGTTTTACTGCCTTCTTTCGGGATGAAGGAAGACAACATTGCCTCCACAGAGAAAGAACCGCTGCCTTGCATCAAGGCACAATCGTAATCTTCACCACCGTCACACATATCAACCAAACGAATGCGAATTTCTTTGGAGATCGCTTTAAAGTCATCATCCCAAGACCCCCAATCCCGAAGCATGGATTCTTTTGTACGCATGGAAGTAGTCAAAGGGCCCGGTGTCAACAATGCAGGTTCTGTTCCTGCAGGTGCTAAATCAGCAAATGGACCGTTCTCACGTGGTGTTTGTTTCGTCATCTGTTTTTCTCAAATTAGGTATGTAACTTCTGAAAATTATCTTCTGGACATTGTTTCGCATATCGCTAATAATAATTCAAATCGTTAATTCATATCAAATTTATAAGTTTTACTTATATTAAAGCAGATATGTTTATAGCAGAACTATGTGACACTAATATGTAAGAGATAATGCCATGTATTATGCCCAGTTTCGTGCCTTTCATGCAGTTGCCACTTATGGTGGTTTTTCTAAGGCTGCCAATGAGTTAGGCCTTACACAACCTGCGATTTCTGATCAGGTTCGTAAACTAGAAGAACGTTTTGGTATCTTGCTTTTTAATCGTCATAAACGCTTGGTAACACCAACCGAATTGGGGCAGGCCTTATTTGAAATTACCAAGCGTCAGTTTGAATATGAAAAACAGGCGATTGAGCTACTTTCAGAAAGCCAAAAACTGCGTGTTGGTCATTTGAACATTACTGCGGATTCACCTTTACATATCATCCAGACTGTCGGGGATTTTCGTCGAAAACATCCCGGCGTTTCCGTTTCTCTTAAGGTCGCGAATTCCCAAAATGCACTTTATCAGATTTTTGATTTTACGGCCGATGTAGCCGTCTTGGCGGAACCTCCGGGTGATGATCGTCTTGAATTCATTCCCTTACGCAGTGATCCATTGGTTGCCTTTGTTGAAAATAGCCATCCACTAGCCCAATATGATAGCATTACTTTGGATCATTTACGTGAAGAAGCACTTGTATTCCGTGAAGGTGGATCACGTACAATTCAAACCATTAAACAGGAATTTGCGGATAAGGGAATCACGCCGAAAGTTGTGATGGATGTGGATGGATTGGAAGCCTTAAAAGATGCAGTAGCCGCAGGTATTGGTGTCGGCTTTGTGACCCAACCGGAATTTGGTTATGATCGCCGCCTGAAAGCGATCCCGATTGATGATTGCACGCGTCTCCTTACAGAATCAGTTGTTTGCATGAAAGATCGTGCACATCTGGGTGCGATCAAAGCCTTCATGCAAGCCACGCGGGATTATATCAAAAACAAAGGTGATGTTTAGATCAAAACAATCTGAATATCCGCTACATTCGTACCTGTGCCGCCTGTCATAATTAAGTCTTCCGAAGCCTTAAGCGCTTCATACGCATTATTATTTTCAAGTTCAGGTACGGGGTTTCTGGTTTTCTTCATCATACGCATGAAGCTGTCTTTATCTGTGATGCCACCAGCAGCATCAGTTGGGCCATCCCGCCCATCTGTACCACCGCTTAAACAAACCCACTCATGTGGAAGTCTTTTTTCCATAGCGTATAACATAAAGGCCAGCGCAAATTCCTGATTGCGCCCCCCCTTCCCATCTCCGATAAGATTCACGGTTGTTTCCCCACCTGTTACGAGAGCACTAACTTGATCAGTACTAGGAATAGCTGAAACAGACGAAACCAGAGCAACAGCTTCTTCTCTGGCATTTCCTTCCAAAGGATATGGTGTTTCAAGCAACTCCACCCCAGCCTCTGAGAGATAATTCATAGCAGCTTCAACACTAACAGCATTTGAACCAATCAAATAATTTTGAGTTAGAAATAGACGCGGATCATCGGGTTTCAATGTTTCTTCATCCGCAGCCCCTAAAACATCACGGACTGATTGAGGCACTTTGTCCCAAATATGAAACTGTCTTAAAATATTTTCTGCATCCTGAAATGTGGTTTCATCAGCCACTGTGGGCCCACTAGCAATTGAGCTTAAATCATCACCAATCACATCTGATAGGATAAAGGATGTTATTCTTGCGGGGGCCGCCAACTTTACAACACCACCGCCTTTGATCTTCGATAGATGCTTACGGACAGTATTCACAGAAACAATGTCAGCGCCACTTGCCAACAAAAGATCGGTCGTAGCAATTTTATCTGCTAATGAAATACTGTCCAAAGGTGCTGGTAACATAGCGGAAGCACCGCCGCTGACACAGAATAGAATATGATCTTCGTCAGATGCATCAGAGATAATTTCGATCAGTTTCTGTGTGGCTATTAATCCTTGCTCATCTGGCAAGGGATGGCCAGCAACAAGAACCTCAGCACCATCAATATCCATATGATTTTCGCGATTGGTAATCACCAAACCTTTTTGTTTCAATTTCTCAGAGGGGATGACAGATAAAAGCCCCTGCATTAGAGGAATAGCAGCTTTCCCGACAGCAATAGGAATAATAGAAGAAACATTCACTCCCTCCTCTTCCAGCCATTTCGACAGATGCCTCTCTATCGCCTCCTTTGGATCAGCAGCTTTAATTGCTGCGAGAAAAGCATTCAACGCCAGCGCCCGTTTTTCATTGAGTGTTAACATGGGCGTTTCTCTCTTTCATAACCAAGCATCGTTTAATCCGCGATCACGGCTTGTCGCTGTCGACCTAAACCTTCGACACCTAGCTCAAGTACGTCACCCGTCTTCAAGAATAGAGGAGGTTTCATCCCCATACCAACCCCGGGCGGTGTGCCTGTCGCAATCACATCACCCGGATGCAATGTCATAAATTGGCTTAAGTATGAAACCACATGGGCTACGCCATATACCATTTTATTGGTGTTGCCTCGCTGGGTTACCTTGCCATTTAAATCCAACCACAAATCTTTATTTTGCGGGTCACCAAATTCATCAGCAGTCACTAGCCATGGCCCCATGGGACAGAAATGATCGGCTGATTTACCTTTATCCCAAGTACCCTGTCTTTCTATTTGAAAGGCACGTTCAGACACATCGTTAATCACGCAATAGCCGGCAACAGCATCCAGCGCATCTTCCTCTTCAATATATTTGCCGCCTTTGCCAATAATGACGCCAAGTTCTACTTCCCAATCGGTTTTTTCAGATCCGCGTGGAATGATAACTGGATCATTCGGCCCACAAATAGACGACGTTGCCTTCATAAACATGATAGGCTCAGATGGCACGTCCATCCCCGCCTCTTCCGCATGATCGGAATAGTTCAATCCTATGCCAATAACTTTCCCGACACCTGATACAGGCGCCGCGATCCGTGGCTCGCCCGAGACAACAGACAAATTCGCAATATTTACATTATTCAATATGGAAATATCTGATAACAATTTTGGATCAATGTCATCCACAATGCCGGACAAGTCGCGAATATTACCATCAATATCTAGAAGGCCCGGCTTTTCTTGCCCTGCATCACCATAACGTAATAGTTTCATCTTTATCTCCCTGTCAGAGGCTTATTTTATAAGTTTCATTAGCGTCTTTATAAAACTGTTTGGTCAGTTTGGCTTATGAAAATTTATACAAGGAGTATCTCAATCAATGTTAAAATGCCAACATGACACGGATTTAGCTATTTTTAACTTTGCTGCATTGCAATAATTCACAACTCTTTTTACTTGACGTTTACGTTAACGTAAAGCACTCTACTTTTCAAATTAGCAATCACATCAATGTAATTATTGGCGTATACTCTCGCCATATAAAAGCTACTCAGGTGAGGAAGAACCATGGCTGAAGCAAATGATCCAATCGTAATTGTAGGCGCAAAACGTACCCCGATGGGCGGTATGCAAGGCGATTTCTCCGATGTTACTGCATCTCAACTTGGTGGAGCAGCGATCAAAGCTGCCTTGGAAGAAAGCAATGTTGATCCAAAGCTTGTAGACGAATTACATATGGGTTGTGTGCTATCAGCTGGACAAGGACAAGCACCGGCGCGTCAAGCAGGGTTTGCGGCAGGCCTCACAGATATGACACCTGCGAATACTCTAAATAAGATGTGTGGGTCTGGTATGCGCACTGTGATGATGGCCTTTGATCAACTTAAAGCAGATAATGGTGAGATCGTTGTTGCTGGCGGCATGGAAAGCATGACAAACGCGCCTTACCTTTTACCTAAAATGCGTGGAGGCGCCCGCCTTGGTCATGGCGAAGTGATTGATCATATGTTCCTTGACGGTCTGGAAGATGCTTATGAAAAAGGCCGCCTGATGGGCACATTTGCCGAAGACTGTGCAGATAAATATCAATTCACCCGTGAACAACAAGACGAATATGCCTTGAAGTCGTTAAGTAATGCGTTAGCAGCGCAAGAAGGTGATAAATTTAAAAATGAAATCACATCGGTCAAAGTTAAAACCCGCAAAGGCGAGACAATTGTTGATAAGGATGAACAACCGGGTAATTCACGTCCGGAAAAAATTCCACATCTCAAACCAGCCTTCCGCAAAGATGGCACAGTGACACCGGCAAATGCATCCTCCATTTCCGATGGTGCAGCCGCGCTTGTTCTAATGCGGGAATCTGTTGCAAAAAAACATGGTTATAAAATTCGCGCGAAAATCATGGGACATGGGTCGCATGCACAAGAACCGGGCTGGTTCTCTACCGCGCCGGTTCCCGCAACAAAAAAACTTCTAGAAAAGCTAGATTGGTCTGTTGAAGATGTTGACCTATGGGAAGTGAATGAAGCCTTTGCCGTTGTGCCGATGGCTTTCATGAATGAATTAGGCGTATCCCGTAATCAGTTAAACATCCATGGCGGCGCCTGTGCATTAGGCCATCCAATTGGGGCATCCGGTGCACGTATTCTCGTCACCTTACTAAACGCCTTAGAAGTAGAAGACAAAAAACGTGGTGTTGCCGCCGTTTGTATTGGCGGTGGTGAAGGTACTGCTGTTGCGATTGAACGTGTATAATCACTGATTGAATTCAAAGGAGGCATATAATGCTGACAGAAGAACAACAACTCATTCAGGATATGGCACGTAACTTCGCAAATGATGTCTTAAAACCAAAAGCCGTTGAACGCGAAGAAAATCACGAGATTGAGGAATCTGTCCGTAAACAACTGGCAGAACTTGGCTTCCTAGGTATGACCATTGATCCAGAATGGGATGGTGCAGGTGCGGATTATGTGTCTTATGCACTTGCCTTAATGGAAGTCGCAGCGGGGGATGGTGCAGTTTCAACAATGCTGTCCGTTCACAATGCGCCTTTCCTTGCCATCCTTGATAAATTTGCAAGTGATGAGCAAAAAGAAAAATGGATGAAGCCTGCCGCGCGCGGAGAGTTCATTGGTTGTTTTGCCTTAACAGAGGCACATGCCGGATCAGATGCTTCCGCACTTCGCACGCGGGCAGTTAAAACGGATGGCGGCTACATTATTAATGGGTCAAAGCAATTTATTTCTTCGGCCCGTATTGGTGGGGCAACGATCCTATTTGCCGCGACGGATCCAGAAGCAGGTAAAAAAGGATTAAGTGCCTTTTACGCCCCCAATGATACAAAAGGTTTCAATATCGCCGGTGTCGAAGAAAAAATGGGCCAAATGGCGTCTGACACATGCGCCCTGCAGTTCGATGATATGTTTTTGCCTGATGAAAATCTTATTGGCAGCGAAGGTCAGGGTTATAGTATCGCTTTAAGCAGCCTAGAAACAGGACGTATCGGCATTGCCTCTCAATCTGTTGGCATGGCACAAGCTGCTTTTGATTATGCGCTTGCCTATTCCAAAGAACGGACAAGTTTCGGTAAGCCTATCTTTGAACATCAAGCTGTCCAATTCCGTCTGGCCGATGCAGATACAAAACTTGAAGCTGCACGTCAGTTGATTTTACATGCGGCACGTATGAAAGATGCAGGTGTGCCCTGCTTACGGGAAGCAGCAATGGCAAAACTTTTCGCTTCTGAAATTGCGGAAGAAGTATGCTCAGCTGCCATTCAAACATTAGGTGGGTATGGATATTTACGCGAATATCCAGTTGAAAAAATTTATCGCGATGTACGGATTTGCCAGATTTACGAAGGTACTTCCGACATTCAAAAAATTATTATTGCCCGTCAAATGGCTTAAGAATTTATGATTTTCCTGCGAGTCTTAGATTAAGGCTCTAACTCTGTTCATTATTGAACAAGTTATTGGGTATCGATGATTAAAGTCGATACCCATTTTTTTGTTTCTAAACGTCGTATAAAGTTTCAGTTACATACCAAATTTATACTCTTTACGATTTTGATATTTATCACGAACAGGTTTCCACGCTTCTGCTGTGGCCGCCAGATAAGTCATACTATATTTGATCCGTGCCAATAATTCGGTATCAAGGTCAGTCGGTAAGTCTTCAATGAACAAATTTGTGACATTTCGCAAAATGATATGATCAGGTAACCATGTGATCATATTATTCTTTGATCCTGAAACGCGTAAATCCGAAACAGGATAAGCGCCTCCCATACCAGAACTCACTGAAACAATCTGTGCAGGCTTATGGGCCAACTCACCCGCCTCACACATTAACAAGAAGTTTTTAAGATGTGGTGGTGCCATACCAGCCCATTCAGGTGTCACGATCACAAAACCATCAGATGCTTTTAATTTATCCGAGATTGGTTTCCAATGTTTCGTGATATCGCTGTCAGCCTTCCATTTCCCTTCATCCCATAGCGGTATCTTTTCATCTTTCAAAAAAACCATATCCGCCTCAACATCCATATCCAGTTCATTAATTGTATTTTGAACTATCTTTGCAATACGATCAGATTGTGACGTTTCACGTATGCTTCCAGAGACAACTGTAATCTTCATTTATCCACCCTCATTTTTTTGGATCAAATTTTATGACCCCAACATCATAATAAGACCCAAATTTTGAAATTTCGCTTATTTCTTTTTCTCAAAATTATATTACTTCGTCGCGAGATTAATTTAACTTGGCGCAAATTGAAATATGCTCCAGACAAAAATTGGTAATGTGTGCTCATCTTGAGAGATCAAGATTTACATTTTGGTGCCCCATCTCGTTTTCTGATCAAAAACTAGATGGAGATAATTGGGAAACTGGTGAGAGTAATCGAATCCAGTGCTGCCCCCGCAACGGTAATAAGGTGTAGTTTGAACAAAATACCACTGGGTCTAGCCACCCGGGAAGGTTGTTCAAATATGAGGCGTAACACTTCATCCTTTAAGCCCGGAAACCAGCCTAGATGTAACAGTCCACAGAATTGCGGCGGGCGATTTGGCTGAGATATAGGTACCGATGAAAATGCTAGGCAGCAGCATTTTCGGTCCTTGTTCCCACCATAAATAAAGCCAATCCGTAATTCATAACGACCTTTTTTTGAGGAGCAAGGTTATTATGAATACGACACCTAATATGTTGTCTTTGTTAAATACACGGAAGCCAAATCATTCTTTAGAGCGGCCGTTCTACACCGATCCGGAAATTTTTGCGGCGGATTTAGAAAACATTCATTATCGCGAATGGCTATTCGCCATTCCAAGTTGTGAAATTCCAAAAACAGGTAACTTTGTCACCTATAAAGTTGGTGAATATAGTGTTGTCATTGTGCGGGGCGCTGATCAGCAAATCCGTGCATTCCATAACACATGCCGTCATAGAGGTTCTGTGATTTGTAAAGTGGCAAAAGGCACAGCACCTAAGCTTGTATGCCCCTATCACCAATGGACATATGAGTTGGATGGATCTTTGCTTTGGGCCCGTGATATGGGACCGGAATTTGATCCATCCCAACATGGCTTAAAAACAGTACATTGTCGTACAGTTGCAGGTTTAGTCTATATTTGCCTTGCTGATGATGCACCAGATTTTGAAGAGTTTAAATCAGTTGCGGAGCCCTATTTGCAATCACACGATCTAGAAAATGCGAAGGTCGCGTTCGAAAGCACGATTATCGAAAATGGCAACTGGAAACTGGTTTGGGAAAACAACCGCGAATGTTATCATTGTGGTGGTAACCACCCGGCTTTATGTCGCACCTATTCCGATGATCCTTCTATCACTGGCGTTGAAGGTGATGAAGCTCCTGAACATTTACAGGCTCATTTTGATCGATGCGAAGCCGTTGGATTAACGTCTAAATTCCACATCAACCAAGATGGACAATATCGTCTTGCACGTATGCCATTAAAAGATGGGGCACAAAGTTACACAATGGACACAAAACCAGCTGTGACAAAACCTTTGGGTCGCATTGCTCTTCCTGATGCAGGTGCATTGGTTAAATTCCATTATCCAACAACTTGGAACCATTTCCTTCCTGATCATTCTATCGTCTTCCGTGTCACCCCGGTAAGCCCGACAGAAACAGAAGTCACAACAAAATGGCTTGTTAATAAAGATGCTGTTGAAGGTGTTGATTATGACATCAAACGCCTAACGGAAGTCTGGGAAGCGACAAATGACGAAGATCGTCGCGTTGTTGAAGATAATCAACAAGGTATTAATAGCCCTATTTACGAACCAGGACCATATTCACCAACCCAAGAAAGCGGCGTTATCCAATTCGTAGACTGGTATTGTAAAACACTTCAAAAAGGCTTGTCGCCAATTACATTGGCAGCGGAGTAATTCAAATGAACATGGCGAACAAATCGTTCTGGAAAGATAGCGAAATACTTGAATGCGTTTCTGTCGTACCAGAAGTTCCAAATACGGCTACTTTTAGTTTTCGCTCACCAAGTGGCGCGTATTTTGACTATAAACCAGGCCAATTTGTAACATTGGAAATCCCCGCACCGGATCAACCGGGCGGGGTTGTTCATCGAACCTATACCATCTCCTCCTCACCTTCACGTCCGGGATTGATTGCAGTTACAGTGAAGGCTCAGGAAGGTAGTATTGGGACCCGCTGGATGCTTGATAACCTGAAACCGGGCATGCGTATGAAAGCTATGGGGCCTGCAGGTGTTTTCACAAACGCAGATAGCAAAGCCTCTAAATATCTTTTTATCTCAGCAGGTTCTGGCATCACACCGATGATGTCGATGACCACTTATATGTGGGATGAAGGTCACGACCTAGATATCGTCTTCATCAACTGTGCTAAGAGACCTTCTGAAATCATCTTCAAGCAAGGCTTAGAAAGAATGGCAAGCCGTGCACCTGGTCTTGATCTAAAATTCGTGGTTGAAGAACCTGACCCATATAGCCCTTGGACTGGCTATCAAGGTCAATTCAATCAGCTTATGCTTGGTCTTATGGCGCAAGATTATCTTGATCGCGAAGTTTATTGCTGCGGCCCGGAACCATTTATGCAAGCGGTTCGTGAAGCCTTAGCCGGACTTGGCTTTAACATGGATAATTATTTCCAAGAAAGCTTTGGCGCGCCTGTTAAAACCGAGGCAGAACAACCTGATTTGGATGATGTTATCCCTGATGATGAAAGCAAGGCCGAAATCCACTTCACCTCATCAGATGTAACTATCAAAGTGCCTGAGACAGAAACGGTATTAGCAGCCGCACGATCATCCGGCCTAAATATTCCTTCTGGTTGTACCTTTGGCGTATGCGGAACCTGTAAGGTTAAGAAAACCAAAGGTGAAGTTCATATGGTTCACAACGGCGGTATTTCCGAAGAAGATGTGGAAGACGGATTTATCCTAGCCTGTTGTTCGCACCCAATTGGACAAGTAGAGATTGAATGCTAATTTCAAAAAAGGCCTGAGTATATCTCAGGCCTTTTCTTTTCTATTTATTCTACTATGTAGGAATTCATAATTTCCTGATATCGGCCATTTTCTTTAAGTTTTTGAAAACCTATATCAAATTGGTCCCGAATAGCTTCATCTTTAAAAACAAAATGATAAGGGATCGGTTCGAAAATGGGGTTCATCCTTAAATCATTCGGCGCAAGGAACGGATACTGTACCGCTGCATAGGCTGCTAAGTTAATATCACCGATTGAAATATCTGCATTTCCCTTTTCAAGCGCCATGAGCTGGTTAAGAAACATATCTGTTTCTCTGTATTCTGCTGCATATTCCACCGCAGTTGCATATTCTTGCCCTAAAAACATCTTTGCGCCACGAAAGGCGATCAATCTTTTGTCCTTAAATGCTTGGTAGCTTTTGATCGGGGGCTGATTTATCAATGTAACAGCCCCATTTTGGAAAAACTCAGCTTTCAGCGATACATACATATTGGAAGGCAAGTTAGGTACAAATACAGGCACATAAATATCATATTGTTTTGTATGTATTGCAGGTTCGACCTTGATAAAAGGTACAAAAGTTACCTTTACATCATGCCCTGATAAAGCCAGCACTTCTTTCACAACATCGGAATGTACACCACGTTGTTCGTCTGGAATTGAATAAGGAAGATGCGCACCACTTAATAGCATCAATTCATCTGCAAAAGCAGGCAAGGATGTCATCGCTATACAAACAGTGATGGAGATCCATAAACTTTTAACCAAAGCTTTCACTATCGCACCTCAAAATCGAAGCCCCCTGATAAGAATAATATGGCCTGTAATCTATTTAACAATCTCTTTTTGCTAAGAATTCATTACAAAGTTCAATCAATCTTTCCCTACCGAAGCTTGGTTCATGACCACCATGCACAACGGATACAGGTAACTCCCTTAATCTTTTCATGGTTTCAATATAGGCAGGTATATCTTCTTCTATCAATGGGCCATCATAAATCGCGTCCCCAGAAAACAAGATCCCACTAGATGCTTCCCAAAGACCAATACTGCCAACGGAATGCCCGGGAAGGTGAAGGACTTCAAATTGCCGATCTCCCAAATCAACAATATCTCCTTCGATCACAATTCGTGTGGGTTCTGCGGGTTTCACATGATAATGGTCCATGCAATATCCATGATAAGGCAACTTGCATAACATCTCTGGCCATTGTGGTTCGCAGCCAGTACCTGCTAAAGTTTCCCGCCAGTAATCTGTATCCAGCGTTGTTTCTTCAGGATGTGTCAGCAAATCTGCTTCAGCCTTATGAACCGTGCGTTTTTCAAATTCATAATGACTGCCTACATGATCCAGATGTGTATGCGTGGCAACGGCTTCAACAGGCTTATCGATCAAATGACGTGTTGCATCATAAAGACTAGCGACACCAAGACCAGTATCAACCAGCATATCTTGATCTCGCCCACGAATATGCCAGATGTTACATTGCACCAATGGATCTACATATGGTTCCCATAGTAAAGTGATATCATTATCAATTTTTTTGGTATCAAACCATTTATCTGCAATTTCGACAGGCATCGGAACCTCATGAGTATTTATTCATATGCATACTAACTATGTGAGACATTCTCTTGATGACAAAGTTTAGTGATATTGGCTATCTTTTGCCAAGTTACTTTTTATAAAGGATCAGGAATTCCATGCTAGCAGATGCGCCAGAATATATCTTCGACCCCAAAAGCAAACCGACCCTTCCCTTAGTTCAGGTCCCTCTGATTGAGGCAACCGAGGAATCTGTAAAAGGATATGGTTGCCTTGTCGATGACCCAGAAAATTTTGAAATTGAAATCACAACTTGGCCAGCCCAAGGATGGCGCAAAATTGATGCGGGCACCGGTAATGAAGCCGGACATGTCGAAGGTATCTTCCATGGTAATTGGGAAGGCGATATCCTGAAAGGTAAAAACGAAGCCGTTGCAGGTGATTACATCTTGGGTTTCAGCCGTGATCCAAAAGAATCCTCTTTCACAGAACAAACATGCCCAAGAGAGCAAGTTCTACTTTGGCATATGAATTACCATCCGGATGGTGGGCAGTTATTTTATCCACTGGATAACAAACCATTTGTCATTCCTGCGGCCCTACCCGGCGATGATTTGAAACCGGAAAAGGTCGTTGCATTCTGGTGTGATGGATCAAAAGGCCTCTATATTCATGCAAACATTTGGCATGAAGGTATTTTTCCAGTTACAGACAACCAGCGCTTCTTGGACCGACAAGGTAAAGTCCATGCCCGTGTAAGCTGTGACATCGGCGAAGAATTTGGTGTTTATTTATCTGTCCCACTTTCTTTGGAAAAACCGGAAAGCTAGACATACAAAAAGGCCGAGCTTTTATTCAAAGCTCGGCCTTTTTCAAATCTTTGATCTTTACATCAACAATTATACAAGTTGGATGTCAGATGCAGATTCACGATCACGGTGTGTTGTAAGCTCATAGCTGACTTTTTGACCATCATCCAATTGTTGAAGACCTGCTTTTTGCAGAGAAGAAATGTGAACAAAAACATCTTTGCCACCATCATCCGGTGCGATAAAGCCATATCCTTTTGTTGTGTTAAACCATTTAACTGTACCAGTCGCCATGAGACTATTCCTTAAAACTTCATAATATTTTTCTCAACCCAAAATCGGGAGAGCCTTGTAAGTACGCATCATTCACTATTTGAAGGTCAGAAATATTACAATCCGCGGAAAAACTTGCTTCATATAGAAAAAAGTTCACCATGTTCGTAGAGAATGCCTGTTATTCGACTATAATCGAATGGCTTCAAAAACAAATAAAACAACACTTGAGCAAGAAAGTAGGACGTTTAGCTTTTAAATTCAAGTGGTTTAACAGTGCAAACCATCAGTCTCCCTAAAAAAAGACAAAAAAATTGCCGGTAGCGCAGGCCACCGGCAAAGTTGAACAGGGAGGCTTCACGTCTGGGAGACGTATAGAGACGCGCTCTGCCGGACTTGCCGGGGCGCCATCTCAAATCGTTGTTGCGCGTTGCAACAACTGAAGCGCCCTCTATGTATGTCCGAACAGCCCCAAAGACCAGAGCCAAAATAGCAATGCTGCCATGCAATAATCGCATAGCTCACGAAGGGCTTGACCATTTGGTCAAGAAACCTCTTATTTTGAGCCAAAAATCAAAAAAGTCAGAGTAATTTTTACCCTGACTTTTAAAATATTTTCTTTAAAAAATTAGTTTTGAACACTCTGCTTAGAGATCTTCAAACCATTTCATCGAAGCTTTCTAGGCTTGTGCATATCGCGCCCGGGCACCACGTTCGATTCCTGCGGCGATTAAACGATCAATTTCCAGTATATGACGAATCATCTGTAATAAATTTAATTCTTCCTCTGCAGCTTCAAGATCTGCCGCGGCAACTTCAACAGCCAAGGCATAGGCCGTTTCGCGAAGATGGACAGGTAAACTTTCGCGAACCAGTTCCAAAGCTTTTTCAAAACCATCCTCATCTAAAAGAAGTTCGGCAACCGCACCTGCGTCTTTTGCAATATTGCTTTGCTCATACCCTTCAAAAATCGGTAAATAAGAAATCACTTCTTTAATTTTTAACATCTCTGTTTCTGACATCTCACTATCGGCTGCTGACATCAGAACCATTGTATAAATAAGGGATTGGTGTTTTGTGAGCATAAATTTCGCTTTCAATAAATATTTAACTCTTAAAAGAATAGGAAGGATTACGTTAAATTTCTAGTCTTCTATATCAAAAAACCAAGACTGCTATTCCAGATTTTCCTCAATCCCCATATCGACAAATACTGCAACGCGGCATAAGTTATTCTTATGTATGCAATTCTTAATGTCGCTTTACCCGTTTTTGCCATCATGGGGGCTGGTTTCCTCTGTGGGCGTTTTCGCTTTCTTGGTCAGGATAGCACCGCTGCCCTGAATGGATTCGTCTATTATGCGGCTTTACCAGCGCTTTTTATCGTCTCTATGAGCCGTGCGCCTGTTGATGATATTTTGAATATCCCTTATTTGGCGGCCTATGTCGGTGGTACCTTTGCTACATATGGTATTGCATTATTTGTGGCTAGTTTCTTTTTTGCCGATCGTCTGGGCGCTATGAGCCAACATGGTTGGTCCGCAGCCTTTGCCAATACGGGCTATATGGGTATCCCATTAATGATCACGGCCTTTGGGGAAGAAGGCGCAGTACCTGCGATTGTTGCTACGATCATCAATGGTGGTGTCTTAACCCCGCTCGCTATCGTGATTTTAGAGTTAGATAAATCAGATGGAGAAACCAAAGGCCAAATGATGCGTCGTGTCTTTGGCGCGGTGGTCCGCAATCCGCTTCTTATTGGCGCTGCTATTGGTTTGTTCTTTGCCTTTACGGGTATTGCATTGCCTTTACCTGTTGAAACCTTCACCGAATTATTAGGCGCTGCTGCGAGCCCTGCTGCTCTCTTTGCTATGGGGCTGTTTCTGGTTAACAGTGAAATTAAATCAGGATTGATTGAAAGTGGCTGGGCAAGTTTCATAAAACTAATCATCCATCCAGCGATTACGTGGATACTTGTGATTATGTTAGACCTTCCGCCTCTTTTTGCAGCTTCCGCCATCATTATGGCAGCATTACCAACTGGTGGTTTGGTTTTCCTTGTTTCGCAACAATTTAACACCTATGTGGATCGATCTGCGTCGATTATCCTGATTTCTACACTCGTTTCCATCATTACCCTATCAGCGCTGTTAAGTTATCTCGTACCAGGCTAACCAACCTGATGATCCGGGAAGAAATCTTTGATTTGTTGAACGGCGTCGGCAAGCCCAACACGTTCAACCTCAACACCTTCTGGAAAAGCGCCAGCTAAACGGCTTGGCATCATTGGATCAAGTAAAACAAATACACCTTTATCATTACCACGACGTACCAAACGACCAAAAGCCTGCTTCAATTTGAGGCGTGTAAGCATATCTTCATATTTTGCCCCACCAAATTCATTCTTGCGCGCCTTATGTAAAATAGTCGGCCGTGACCATGGGACCCGATCAAAGATAATAAGGCGCAAACTATCTCCCGGCACATCCACGCCATCACGCACCGCATCAGTGCCCAATAAACAACTATCTGTTTCTGCCCGAAATATGTCGATCAAAGTTGGTAAGTTCAGTGCATCAATATGCTGGGAGTAGAGAGGATAACCCTGCTGTTCGATAGGCTTCACTATTCGTTCATGTACAGCGCGCAATCTGCTAATTGCCGTAAATAATCCCAACGCCCCGCCACCAGATGCCAACATTAATTCGCGATAAGCGGCCCCGACCTGATCAAGGTCATCTTTACGCACATCTGTTACAACCAACACCTTCGTTTGATTGGGATAATCAAACGGTGATGGAACTTTTGCACGTGTTGCAAAATCCGGTAGATGATTGGCGCCTGTGCGTTCTTCGGCCCGCGCCCAATCCGTATCCACATCCCCTGATCCATCGGTTAATGTGGCCGAAGTCAACAAAACCCCGCTTAGATTTTTCGCGACAACCCCGGCAAAAGGTTTGGTTGGATCCAGCCAATGTCGGTAATACCCCACATCAACCGGACGGCCTGATATTTTCTCAATCCCAAGCCAGTCCACAAATAATTCAGTCGGTTGCGTTGCTTCCAACTTCAATGCCTTTAACATTTCAATCCAAGCGCCCAGAAGATGCGAACATCTGAATTCAAGGGATTGCGCAACTTGTTCGATCCGCCCGCGTGTAGAACTATCCAGCGTATCTGACTTTTCATCCAAGCGACGCATTAAACCTTCACGCAACTTAATCACGGGCTTAAAGATCGCCATAAGCGCTTCTTCCAGCTCTGTCGCGACATCCAGCAATTTTTCCGGCATATCCACTGCAGGGATTTCCAAGCTAAACGGGCCGTCGGTATTATTTGCACGCGCTAAAACCAATTCATGAATCATATAAAGGAAATTCTCAGCCGGACCTTGTGGTTGTCCATTCCCGATATTCTGCGTCCAATTCTCATTCGGTAGGATACGAGAAGCATGAAGAACATGTTCCAGAGCTTCAATCGCTTGCACTTCTTCTCCAAGTAGATCCTCACAACGGGTTTTAAGGCCTCTAATACGGCTTTTGCGAGCACGGCTTTCATTACCGCGAAGCCATCGACGCAATTCCCACATCTCACGCCCAGTGAGATAGGCAGCAAAAGCACTATCTGCTGCATCAAAAACATGATGCCCCTCATCAAAAACCACGCGATTAGCACGACCATCTCGATCCAAACCGCCTTGTACTGTTTGGATCATCACCAATGCATGATTAGCCACCACAAGATCAGCATAACGCGCACGACGGATAGAATTCAGAATAAAGCAGCGACTATAATGATTACAGGCTGAATGAATACATTCGCCGCGCTTATCGCTTAACCCCACGGACTGTGCCTGACCGATCAAATCCGGCAACCAGGAGGGAAAGCCCCCCCCACTTAGATCCCCATCACGTGTGGCTGCAATCCAGCGTGCCATTAACCCTAATCCAACCGTACGCCCCGGCAAACTTGATCCACGCACACTATCTTCATAATTCAATAAACACAGATAGTTTTCACGCCCTTTACGCAATACAACACGATCCTGTTTAATTGTTTCGTCCGGATAAAGACGATTTAATTCATCATCAATTTGGTGCTGAAGATTTCGTGTATAGGTACTCAACCATACAGGTGCCTGATTTTTTTCAGCCCACAAACTTGCCGGTGCAATATAGCCCATGGTTTTACCAACGCCCGTGCCTGCTTCTGCCATCACAAAACGCGGCATATCTTCGCTTTCAGGATTTGTGAAAGCTTCGGAAACGGCACTGGAAAAATCTGACTGACTGGGTCGATCTTCTGCACGTTGACCTAGTAAATCTGCCAACCGCTGGCGTGCTTCATTTGGTTCAACCGGATAGGTTCCCGGTGGTGGTGGTGGTGGTTGCTCTTCCCATTCAGGTAAAGCTTTCCAGACATCCAAACCAGACATTGGTGATTTAACATTGCTATCTTGCCCAACATCTTCACCAATAGCTGCCAAAAGATATGGCCCCCAAAGCCATCCATCGCGGGTCATACTCCACAGAATACGCCTTGTGTCAGGGCGGCTGCCGGTTAGGGAAAATTGTTCCAAAAGTGATGTAACAACACGATGCAATCCTACTGGATAAGAAGACAATTCCCAACTATCTTCCAGACCGCAAGCTTGCATAATCCCGCCCGGCGTAGGCAAGCAAAAGGCGGCAGGTTTTACAAATGCGAAAAGTTCTAACAAATCATAACAACGCCGTGGCGATTGTAATCCTATCCGTTTAGCCACTGAAGGTGAATGCACAAGAATTGGTGGTATCTCGGCCTTGTAAATGTCAGCTAGTTCAACTGGCGTCCCCTCTAAAATCTCACCATCGCCTGTCAACGCGACAGCATGCGTTGCTGACGTTACCATTATAGACGTATCAGGCACCATAATACGTACCTCGCCTGCAGGTATTTCTGCATTCTGTGAGGTTGCATCCGGAAAGGGCATTACATTATCTGGCAAGTCATTCATAGCCGCATCATACCCACTGTTCTTTATTGGTCACGAAGAAAGTCACAACAACCATAATTTCTCAATCCTCCCAATACCTTATCTATTGTTTTGTTCAGTGCTCATCCCTGGTTGATGGTCTTTTCATGCGAATCGGCAGGAAAAGCATACGTCATTCGGTCTATTTAGTTGACGGAAGCATGAATTTCTCTTAGTTTCCGCGGGTTTCGCCGGAGATGTTATTGATCAAGGTTTTGCCCTCTTTCTCCGGTCTTTTTAACTATTACTTTCAAGGTGAAGAAAATGAGCGATAACGCCCTTCGAGAATTAGCCCAAACCGCAAAAGCATGGCCTTTTGAGGAAGCTCGAAAGGTGCTCAAACGTATCAACAATAAGACACCTGAAAAGGGATATGTACTTTTTCAAACTGGATATGGCCCATCTGGCTTGCCGCATATTGGCACATTTGGCGAAGTACAACGTACCACTATGGTACGTCGTGCCTTTGAATTACTATCCGATATTCCAACAAAATTAATTGCCTTTTCTGATGATATGGATGGCTTCCGTAAGGTACCAACAAACCTTCCTAATCAAGAAATGCTAGCGGAATATTTGCATAAACCATTGACTAAAGTGCCTGATCCATTTGGCACACATGAGAGTTTTGCGCATCACAACAATGCGCGCCTCTGTGATTTCCTGGATTCTTATGGTTTTGAGTATGAATTTGCCTCTGCATCAGATTACTATACTTCCGGTAAATTTGATGAGGCGTTAATCCGCGTTCTTGAGGTATATGATCGTATCATGGGCATCATGTTACCAACATTAGGGGAAGAACGCCGTCAAACATATAGCCCGTTTCTGCCCATCTGCGAAGAAACAGGCAATGTATTACAGGTTCCGGTGCTTCATACCGATGCCAAAGCAGGCACAATTGTTTACAAACGCGAAGATGGTCAAGAAGTTGAAACTTTGGTCACAGGCGGTCGTACCAAACTTCAATGGAAACCCGATTGGGCGATGCGCCAGTGGGCTTTGGGCGTTGACTATGAAATGTCCGGTAAAGATTTGATCGATTCTGTAAAGGCTTCTTCGTCTATCGTACGTGCAATGGGTGGCAATCCACCACAAACATTGACTTACGAGTTATTCTTGGATGGTGAAGGTACAAAGATTTCCAAATCCAAAGGCAACGGCCTTTCCATGGAAGAATGGCTAACATATGCCACACCGGAAAGCTTGTCCTTGTTTATGTATCAAAAGCCAAAAACAGCAAAACGTCTGTATTTTGATGTCATTCCAAAGAATGTGGATGAATATTACAGTCATCTCTCTTCTTTCGAAGGTATGGAAGATGCCAAGAAACTGGAAAACCCAGTTTGGCATATACATAATGGCAACCCACCAAAAGCAAATATGCCACTAAGCTTTAACATTCTGCTAAACTTGGCGAGCGTTTGTAATACCGATGATAAATCTGTGTTATGGGGCTTTATCAGTCGTTATGCACCGGATGCATCTCCAGAATCTCATAAACAATTAGATGATCTGGTTGGATATGCAATCCGTTATTACACCGACTTTGTGAAACCACATAAAAACTACCGTGCGCCGAGCGACAAAGAACGTGAAGCATTTACAGCGCTTCGCAATAAATTGGATGAGATGGATGTGGACACACCGTCTGATGAAGTACAATCCAGCGTTTTTGCCATTGGTAAAGAGTTTGAATATGAGAATTTACGTGAATGGTTTAAGGCTAACTACGAAGTTCTTCTTGGCCAAGAACAAGGACCGCGTATGGGGTCATTTATTGCGCTTTACGGTATCAAAGAAACCGTTGCCTTGATAGACCAAGCGCTTTCTGCTGAAGGCTTAGCAGGCTAAACAATTAGACCTTATTATAGAAAGCCCTGTGTTTCATTTCACAGGGCTTTTTTTTATGTTTCAAGTGTACGACTAGACGGGAAAATAATTGTAACTTTGGTCCCTATTCCTTCTTCACTTTCAAGCAATAGTTCCCCTTCATGCATTTGCATCAAGGATCGACATAAAGATAATCCAAGTCCAACACCATCATGCGTTTTCGAAAAAGCGTTATCTACCTGAACAAATGGATCTAATACATTTGATAATTCTTTTGCCGGAATACCAACACCTGTATCTTGAATAGAAATAGCAACTCTGTTTCCAGCCAATAGTTCAATTTTTGAACTAATCGTACCTCCAGCAGACGTAAATTTTGACGCATTGGTTAATAGGTTAAACAAAATTTGCTTCACCCGAACGCTATCAGCCAGAAGCATCAAAGTTGGCTCCGGTATCTCTTTAACAATCACCTGACCACGATGTTCAAAAGTCGTGCTCATTGTCCGCAAACATCCATCCAATAAATCCGATGTATCTATTGAATCAGCAGATAATTTAAATTCCCCTACTTCAATTTTTGATACATCCAAAATGTCGTTGATAACTTCTAGTAAATGACTACTCGCCCCATGGATATCATGGCAATATTCCAGATATTTATCGTTTGAGACCGGACCAAACATTTCTTCCTTCATGATCGAAGAAAAACCAATCACGGCGTTTAACGGCGTTCTTAATTCATGGCTCATATTTGCTAAAAATTCAGACTTTGTGCGATTAGCAAGTTCCGCCGTTTCTTTAGCTTCCAAGGCTTCTTCTTGTGCTTTTTCGCGCTCACTAATCTCGTCCTGCAAAGCAATAGCACGATTTTCCAAATCTTGCTTGGATTGCAATAAATCCTCTTCATTCTTCCGACGAATCTCTAGTAAGTTACGAATGGAGAGTATGAAGCCATTCACCCGCTCAGCAACAATGCCTAACTCGTCATTTTCGTGATCGTGCGGAACCTTAACTAAACGTCCATCCATATCACTTGGTTCCAATCCTCCGATATCTTCAGCAAGCTCAACCAAAGGGCGGGTCAACATCCAATAAAAAGCAATTAGCAGAGCTAAAACCAAAAGCATATTCCGGATAAAACCAGCAATCATAACGAAAGTTGTACGATCAAAAAATCCTTCTAGGGCCGCATCACAATCAACGAGGATAACTAAACGCCCCGGCTTACTGGATTGCAGTTCAGAGCTCGTTAAGGGGATTGAATACTCTACATACTCTTCTGCAATACTCTTTGTGATCCATCGGGTTGCACTTACAATTGTTTCCTTGTTCATGGCTGCAAGATGAATATCTAAGTCATCTATGATACGGGCCTCTACAACAAAGTCATATTGAAGCAAGCCTGCCACCACTTCCTGCGCAAGATCTTCATCAAGAATATGAACTGCACGAGAAGCCGGAGGTTCAGCAACCTCAAGAATACGTTTTATTGTATGATCAATCGTTTCTTGTTCAATTCGATAATCCCAAATCAATTGCAGCATGCTCATGAACAAGCCAATCCCGAAAGCCAGGATCACGCTCGTTCCTACCAGTTTATATGAAATGCGATTTGGAAACTTCAGTTCGGATTTCATTCACAATGCCCTTATTACAGATTTCTTTTACCATGCAACAGGTTAATAAATCCATAAGACCTTTAGGCATTGCAAAAGAGCGGCTTATTCGCCGCCCTCTTTCTTAGCATATTCAAAATATAGATCACGCGCTTTTTGCATGATAGGCCCAGGTTGCATCTCTCTGCCTTCATAATTAATCACGGCAACAACTTTGCCATAATTTCCAGTACTGAAGATTTCATCCGCTTCTTCAAGCATTGCAGGTGTGACACGACATTCATCCACCTCAATCCCCTGGCCTTTCAACAACGCAATGACACGTTGACGCGTAATACCATTCAAAAAACTTCCATTTGGTGCAGGCGTCATCACATGCCCATCTTTCACACAAAAAAGATTTGCCGTCGCAAATTCAGCCACATTGCCCATGCTATCGCACATAACAGCATTGTTATAGCCATCTTTAATAGCTTCTTGAAGAGCACGACCTGCATTTGGATAAAGACATGCAGCCTTCGCATTTGTTGGGGCTACTTCTTCTGATGGACGGCGATAAGAAGATAGTTTGGCGCTAAAACCTGTATTCGGCGGAAAAGGTGCTTCATATAATGTCAGCGCGAATCTTGTGCTATCCGGATCAGGCGAAATAAACCCTTCATCTGCCCAAAAAACAGGCTTAATGTATAAAACCGTCTCTTGCGGGAATTTTTTAATTCCTTCCCAAGCCAAGGCATAGATCTCTTCCCAACTTTTAATCGCTTTCAATCCTAAAGCCTCAGCTGAACGCACGGCACGTTGACAATGTAAATCCAAATCCGGTGCCACACCGTCAAATGAGCGTGCCCCATCGAAAACAGTAGAAGCTAGCCAAAAACTGTTAGACGTCACATTAATAATAGGTGTATTTGCGTCCTGCCATTGCCCCTCGGTCCACATGATTGCATTTGTAGAATCCATTAGATTTACCCCGTCAAAACATTATTATAAGAAAGTAATTTTATTACTTATCTTACACCAGACAGCGTATAGGAAAAGAAAAAACACCTTCTAAACTGCGGCTTATATAAAGATTGGATGATTGTTACAGTCATTTATAAAATTCGGAAATTTAAGAAGTCAGAACACAGACTCACCGATTATTTTATTGACTTGCCCAAACAATACGGGTCATCCAAATCACCTCATTTGCCATGATAGTTTCGACTTCATCCGGATTGGTCACCATCGCAAGATCCATACGATGGGCGGTCTGACGTATTAATTCACGTACTAAAATATCACCATTCGCCATGCATAACAGAACCCGATCTAGACGACGAATGCTAGCATTGGGCGACATTACCAAAACAGTACCTGTGCGATAAACAGGGGCCAAATCGTCATTTGTAACCTCAATCCCGAAAGCCTCAGCATCATTCACATCTGGATACACCATAAAATCCCAGTTTTCTCGTATAGGAAAGCCATGATCATCAAATAAGCCTTCATCCCCTTCTTTTTGAAGAAGATCATGTGCCTCTTCAAAACTAAGAAAAGGAATATCCTGAGAAAGCACGGCACCTGGCACATCTTGAAGATAGGACACAAATTCAACCATTGTGCCGCCTGTTGCTTCCAGAACTTTACCTATACTTTCCGTACTCGGCCAACGAGGCTTTCCCTCTTTTGTTTGGCGCTTGCTGGGATTAAAACTGGTTGGGTCCAGACCTGCATGCCTTGCAAGACCAGAACTTGTCATTCCATAATGATCTGCGTAACGATCCAACGCCCGCCATAATTGGTCATGCTTTAACATGGCACCCTCACACTGATTGAGAACAACTCCAATTCAAAGCTGTTCCCCTTTAAATCTCATATCTTGTTCCTATTATTTACAAATTTTCCTATATTATGCAAGTTTTCATGAACATTAATTGACAAATCCTCCAAAATAAGAACATAATAGGAATATAATTACAAGAAAGTGATTACCCAATGAAATCGGACCATTTCACACCAGATCCAACCAAATACTTTATCGTCGTTTTTCAAAATGAAACAAATATTCCTCTACTAAAACTCCTTAAAAAGGGTTTTCGACATTGCTTTGTATATCAAGTTGAAAGGAATAATATCGTCAAAATTGATTCTCTTTCGAATATAACATTAGTCCAGCAAATACACGACCATACGCCTCACGAACTTATTAAAAACCATAAAAAACAGGGACATATATGCCGGCTCTTCACCCCACCACCCCTTCCACCACAGAAGATAGCTATACCGCTTCCCTTTAGTTGTGTTGAGACGGTTAAACGTTTACTTGGTCTACATGCATTTTCTATTCTTACCCCATGGCAACTTCACAATCACATAAATAGAACAAAATAAGAAAATAATTATTGACTTATTTATTTATAGAATATATAGAGAACATCATCAGTGGAACAAAGCTTGTTCTTTTTATTTATCCCAAATAAGAACAAAAGGAGAATATTTATGGGTGGTGTATTAGGAGGTGGTAGCACTTATGTACCGCCAGTTGAAGAACCAATCGAAGAAGATCTATCCGAAGAAAAAGCACGAGAGGATCGCCTTGAGATGATACGACGTCGTCGCCGTGGGCGCGCAGGCACACTCCACACAAGTTGGACAGGTAACAAAGTCGAAATCCCGGAGGAGTTAAACTTTTCTGACAATAATAGTGGGAATACCTCCTCGCCCTCACAATCTGCAAGCGATTTAAAAACTACCTTAGGAGGGTGATATATGGAGCTCACACCAGAAATCCTAGAACGAAAATTTGAAAAAGCAAAAAGTCAGCGCAGCCAATGGGAGAGCCATTGGCAAGATTGCTATGATTACGCTCTACCTCGTCGCGACGGCGCTATCCAGAGCCAACCAATTGGAGAAATGAAACGACAACATCTGTTTGATGGAACTGCTCCAGATGCCGTAGAACAACTTGCCTCTTCCATCATGGCAGAATTAACTCCTGCATGGTCCAGTTGGTTCCAGTTAATCCCCGGTTCAGAAATACCGGAGGAAACGAAGGCAGATACTGAACAAGCACTTCAACAATTATCCCAAACTATCCAAGGTCATTTTGACCGATCAAATTTCATTGTTGAATTACACCAATGTTACCTAGATCTGGTCACAGTTGGTACCGCATGCCTTTTATTTGAAGAAGCACCATTAGGGGAGGCCAGCGCCTTCAAGTTCACGGCTGTCCCACTTGGTGAAGTAGTAATGGAAGAAGGAGGCAAAGGCCGCCTTGATATCGTTTATCGCAAATCCACCCTCAATGAAACACAGCTGCAAAGTCGTTTTCCCAATGTCTCATTACCTGAAGAGTTAGTTATAAATGATGAAAACTTAGATCAGAAGACATTCCATGTTTTAGAAGCAGTTCAACCGAACAAGTCTGGCCGCTATGATTACATGGCCATTCTAACTAATGAAACTGCAAGTGACGGCCACCCCATGATCTTAACCAAAGGATCTTTTGAAAGTAGTCCTTTTATAACTTTCCGATGGATCAAAGCACCGGGAGAAATTTATGGTCGATCACCAGTAATGAAAGCGCTGCCTGATATAAAAACAGCTAATAAAATTGTCGAGCTCATGTTAAAAAACGCCAGTATCGCTGTAACCGGTATATGGCAAGCTGACGATGATGGCGTCTTAAACCCTGCAAATATTAAACTGACGCCAGGTACGATTATTCCTAAGGCCGTTGGTAGTAAAGGCCTTCAACCGCTAACAACAGCTAGTGACATCAATCTATCCGAAGCACTTCTTGAGAAAATTAGAGCTCAAATCTCGCTCGCTCTTTATCGCGATCAGTTAGGACAACCGATGGCACAGGGCATGAGCGCGACTGAGTTTATGGAGCGCACAGAAAGTGCCACACGAAATTTAAGCGCCATCTTTGGTCGTCTTCATGGCGAGTTGATATTACCTACAGCAGAACGAGCCTTGGCCATTTTACGGAGACGCGGTGATATTGGTGACATCATGATTGATGGTCGGGAAATCAACTTGCAAATCAATGCGCCATTGGCCATGCGACAACGTATGCAAAAAGCAAAACCCATTATCCGATGGTTAGACATGATCAAACAAGCTAGTCCAGACGCTGTTGGCTTACTTAAAAGCAATAATATTGGCCGATACCTGGCGGATTTACTGGGAGTTCCTGAAACTTTTCTGCATTCAGAAGAAGAGCAAACCTCTCGGGCGACACAAGGCGGCAATCAAGTCATGGATAGAGCAGATTCGATGCCTGCAGATGGCATGCAAGATTTAGGGCAATATCTTTCAGATATGGATCCAGATATGCTCCTTAACCAATTACCGCCAGACATGCAAAAAATGGCACAGCAAATGGCTAAAGATGTTACCGATGGAAAACTCGATTTATCACAGGTTCAATCACGTCTTTCTGCAACACCAACATCATCTCAAGTATAGGATTCTGTTAAAATATGGCTCATTATCAGCAACATCCAGATTGGCTTTGGGATGCAGTAAATCCATCAGATTTATTAGAAAATAGTGTAAATATTACTCAAATAGACAAAGATGCAGACCATGCCTTTCGCCTAAATCAAGCATATGCACGTTGCTTTAACTCCCCAGAAGGTAAAATCGTATTATCTCATATGCGGCAAACCACAATTGAACGCGCTCTTGGTCCAGATAGTAATCATGATGCACTTCGGCAACTAGAAGGACAGAGACAACTTGTTCTTCGTATTGAACAAATCATCAAACAAGCTGCGCAACACCCAGAATAAATTCTTATCAAAGGAAAATTATATGGAAAATACAGAAATTCCAACTAGCCCCCCCCTTGATCAAACGCACAATTCTATTGAAAACAGTTTTATTCAGGATCAAAAAGCACACCTAGAACCAGCCTGCAATTGTAGTGACAAACCCAAAGGCATTCCTTTTAAATTCTGGGATGAGAAAAAACAAAAGATTCGTATCGAAGCACTTTTAAAATCCTACAAAGAATTGGAACGCCGCCTAACTGAATTGAAAGAAGAGAATGACGCTCTTTTAGATACAATAGAAATCAGCGGGGAAGAGGCACAAGTTACCTTCACAAACCCGAATAGTCGCCTCCATAGCACACCTCCGCAATCACCTGAAGAATATGATATTCATGTAGATAATCGACTATTTGATAACGACCCTTGGATAAACAAGGTTTTGCATCAAGCTGGCTTCAGTAATGAGCAAGCTCAATTGGTTTATGATTTGGCTGAAGCTGAATTGATGCCAATTGCTGAAGAAATTGGTAACCGATACCGCATGGAAAATGATCTTAAACGTTTAGAGCAGCATTTCGGTGGAAAAGCCCGCTGGCGCGAAATTAGCCGTCAAATTCGAAATTGGGCAAGTAAGAATTTACCCCATCATGCGTATGACGCTCTATCTTCCTCTTATGAAGGTATTCTTGCCATGCATGCAATGCTAGACAAAGCCGAAGAACCAAGCCTGCTAAACGGTGAAACTTTATCTAATCAGCTAGAAGAAGGTGACCTTCGGAAATTGATGAAGTCACCAAAATATTGGCAAGACCGAGATCCAGTAACAATTCGCAAGGTCAGCGAAGGTTTTCAACGTCTTTACGGCAACCAATAATCGGAACAAAAAGTGAATAAAATGGAAGAAATCATGGACTACCAAACACAAACTATTCATCAAATGAAAAATAATCTCAAATCCCTAAATCCTATGGAGTTGCAGGAATTAGACGAAATCATCACGCCACGTGCTGCGGAACTGCTTTCAAAAGCGTTTGGACATGGCATTTACGAGTTATTAGTACCTTTAACCGAGGACGACGAAAACTTGGAACCACATGAAGAAGCTCATCGTGATATGGAATTTTATAAAGAGAAACATACCGGGCCACAGGCTGCTTCTGGTTCCGAAGAAGCTTTACGCAAAATGATGCGTGATCCGCGTTATTGGCGTGAACGTGACCCAGAAATGATTGAAAAAGTTACAAAAGGTTTCGGACGCCTATATCCAACTCAATAAGTTAAGGGGAGCTCTTTGCTCCCCTTATAATTTTCTATATGTCTTCAAAAGGATTTTTACCGTCCCGGTCTTCTACTTCAATCACCCACAAATCACGATCTCGATCTATAGCCCGACGAATATATTCATCTGCACGCGTTTCCGTGAGTAAGTCGTCCTTCAAAGCCGAAACCCATCCAAGTCGCCCGTCTATATCACGTTGCTGAGTTTTAAGATAACAATGACCATCCAACAAGGCGATTTTCACAAGCAACATACCTCCAGAGGCATCACCTTTCTGCATCACATAAGCGGGCCGACCTTCCATAGCCAGTTGGCGCATCACGCCCCCTGCCCAAAGATGTGTAGGTATTCTGTCTTCTGGCATCTTCAAATAAACTCAACTTTACCAATATTTCATTGCATCAACAAAAAGTGCACGCATATCCTCTTTAGAAACAGGTAAAGGTGCATTATCAGATAAACGTTTTTGCATAAAGGCACGTTCGGTTAAAGCATCAATATCATTGTCACTATATCCTACTGCAGAAACACCATTTGGCATGCCTGTTTGTTGCATCATCTCAATTACACGTTCTGCCAATACATTACCGGCATCTTCCAACGCAACACCATCGATATTAGCCCCCATTGCCTCTGCTGCTTTTAAATGACGTTCTGGACAGGCTTTTCCTGTGAAACGGAAAACAGCAGGGGCGTTGACAATCACGGATATGCCATGTGGCACCATTGGATGATTTCCTGGCCAACCTTCAGCCACATAATCATGCGACAATCCAGCGACCGCATAAGACATACCATGCGGTAAATGGCATCCCGCATTGCCAAACCCGATCCCCGCTAACATACCTGCCATTGCCATGGCTTCATATCCCTCATCGCTAGGATTATTTACGGCTTCTACTAGATTATGACCGATCAAACGAATAGCTTCCAAGCATGAAAGATCGCTATATGGATTTGCCCCTTGGCTTAAGGGGCGCTTATCCGGTGTTTCAGGAGCGGGGCGATGGGTATATGGACGCGCAGTTACAGATTCAACCGCATGAGAGAAGACATCAAACCCGTTTGCTGCAAGCACGTTCTTCGGCAAACTGCTTAAATTCAGCGGATCAATGATTCCCAAAACAGGACGTAGACGTGGATGAGATATACCACTTTTTGCACCAAGGGATGGAAAATCACAAATCGCGATCCCTGTACATTCACTCGCTGTTCCAAATGTAGTTGGACATGCGACATGTGGCTTCAAGGGCCCTGGCACTGCTTTCGCCTGCCCGATTGGGGCATTCACATAAGCCATCAGATCATCCGGATAAGTCGAGAGTAGATTCGCAGTCTTTGCTGTATCCATTACGGAACCACCTCCGATAGAGAATACGCCATCAAAGTTACCCGTTTTCATAAACTCACCGGCTGCGACAAAAGACGCATCTGTTGGCTCAACTTCACAAGCATCATATAGAATGGCTTCAACACCTGCGTCATTTAAAGAAGATATTAAACGTGATGTACAATCCATGACCGCAACACGAGGGTCAGAAAAAACAACAACGCGTTTTAAGCCTAAGGAAACCGCATCCCCACCTGCTTCTGACAAAGAGCCAGCGCCAAACTTAATTTTTGGTGCTTCCACCGTAAAGGCTTGATCGCCACCATCTTTATAAGTGAAATAATCTTTTAACATCCAAGCCCCCTAGCATGATCAATCAGTTATTTTTGTTTCATTAGCCAGTATATTGATCTCCCTTGCAGATTTTTGCAAAGCAGAAAACTGACATATCAAAAAAAACACTATGTCGGGGATAGAATAAATCTAACAGAGACTAAGCATGCCCAGCTTCGCCAGATAACAAGCTGGGATCAATACCAATTACGGTCATAGCCCGATCCCATTTGGAATAGAGATCGGGATCAAACATAATATCTCCATTCGCAGGGCAATGTAGCCAAGCGTTTTCCTGGATTTCCGCGTCGAGTTGTCCTGGCCCCCAGCCTGCATAACCAAGCGCAAGAACTTTATTCAAAGGCCCTTCACCGCGGGAAATATCCCTCAATACGTCAACAGTTGCAGTCAACCCAACGCCATCTTCCATCACAACAGTGCCATCCTTTTTGTAATCACACGAATGTAAGACGAAGCCACGTCCAGCTTCCACAGGACCACCAAAATGCACCTTTATTTCACTAGAAGGATCACTTGTAGGGATATCAAGCTGTTCAAGTAATTCATTAAATGTAATGGTATCAATTAATTGATTCAATATCAGTCCCATTGCACCATCTTCGTTATGAACGCACATATAGATGACACTTCGTTCAAAACGCGGATCAGTCATCCCAGGCATCGCTACTAAAAGATGCCCTGCCAAATAACCTGAATGTGCGTTTAAAACTTGAACCATAAATAAATCCACTCGTTTAAAAGCTGTAAAAAATATAGCTTAAAATCAGTATTACATAAAATTGTAGCCTAGCAAAACAAGCTTCGCCAGTTTTCACACACTTTTTTTTGATCGATGGTGAAAAAATAAACCATGCTTTCATTGAAAAAATCAGTAAAATCGCTACATCAACCGTTATTTACTCTGGCTTAGGCCTTCTTTTCATTCAGGTTAATTTATGTACAAATTCAGAAACTTGTATTCTTTATTTCTTGTAATGCTTCTTAGCGTTTTTGCAGTTTCTTTATCAAACCCTGCGAATGCAGCGGAAAGTGAGTGGGATCGCAATGATCATGTTTCTGTAAGATTAATCAGTGCGGTAGACGCCGTCGGGGATCTAGAAGAAATTCCTCTTGGGCTAGAATTTGAAATAAAGAAAAATTGGAAAATTTATTGGCGTAACCCAGGTGATGCCGGCTATCCGCCACAACCAGATTGGATGGATGCGGAGAATTTAAAAAATTCAGAAATTCGTTGGCCGTTACCTACACGCTTTTCCATTCTTGGATTAGAAAGTCTTGGTTATAAAGATCACGTAATTCTACCTTTTAATGTTACACCAGAAACAATTGGGCAAGAACTGCGTCTAAAAGGTGAGATAAACTATCTAACATGTGAAGAAATTTGTATTCCTTATACTGCCTCACTGGATTTCTCTCTTCCCAAAGGAAAAGCTGAACCAACAGACCATGCCTTTACGATCAATCAATATTTATCCGAAGTCCCGGTTATAGTTGAATATGGTAAAGACAATCCTGTTGGATTGAAAATAACACGAACTTCGCTTGAGGAAATAAATGGAGAGAACCAACTTTCAATTTTGGTCGAGGGCGATGAGAAACTTGAAAACCTAGATCTATTTATAGAAGGTCCGATTGGCAGCTTTTTTGATCCGCCAGTCATCACTTTTTCTAACAACGGAAAAACTGCTTTAATCACTGCACTCGGCGGCGGTTTTGAGGAAGAGGCTAGGCAAACAGAACCAGTTACCTATACTGTTTCTGCTGCAGGCCAATCTATTGAGACAAGTACGTTAGCTTCAAATGATGCCAGTTGGGTTCAAACTTACAAATCAAATAATCAACCAAGCTTATCTCTAGAAATTATCTTAATTGCTTTACTAGGCGGGCTTATTTTAAATCTGATGCCATGTGTTCTACCTGTTCTCTCTTTGAAGGTACTCTCAATCATCAATCATGGAAATAGTAGTCCTGCGAAAATTCGCATAAGTTTCTTGGCAACAACGATGGGCATTTTAGTTGCCTTTTTAGTACTTGCTGCGGTTCTAGCAGGATTAAAAGCAGGTGGTGTCGCAATCGGCTGGGGTATTCAATTTCAACACCCTATTTTCCTCATCTTTATGCTCTTTGTGGTTATGGCATTCGCTGCAAATTTATTAGGCTTCTTTGAAATTCAGTTACCAAGTCAGCTTGCCACCTCTGCTTCAAATGCATCTCAAGGCAGTAGTTTAAAAGGACATTTCCTGACAGGTGTTTTTGCTACCTTGTTAGCAACACCTTGCTCAGCTCCCTTCCTTGGTACGGCCGTTGGCTTCGCATTATCACAAGGCAATGCCGAGATCTTTTCAATCTTTGCCGCCCTAGGGATTGGCCTTGCCTCACCTTATATAGTATTCATGCTGGTTCCCGGACTCGCAAAAAAACTACCGCGACCAGGAAAATGGATGGGATGGGTCAAGCTTATACTGGCAGCAGCGCTTATCTTAACGGCCCTATGGCTGATCACTGTATTGGAAACAAGCATTGGCACCATATCAGCTTGGACAGGATTTGCCTTCGCCTGCTTTATGCTCATTGCCTTATATCTTCGCAAAAAAAATCAGCACCACCATCGCAAACAATATATCGTTCTAGCGATCATTCCAGTTCTGTTAGGCCTTGCAATTCCCTATATTTTACCCGCAAAACCAGCAACAGCTATCACCCTTCAAGAGAGTGACATCGACTGGATCGCATTTAATCGGGAAAAAATTAATGGTCTCGTTGGACAGAACAAAACTGTTTTTGTCGATGTAACAGCGGATTGGTGTATTACCTGCCAGTATAATAAGCGCTCCACTCTTACCGATTCTGAAATCACTGAATGGTTAAACAAAGAAGACGTGATTGCCATGCAAGCAGACTGGACTTTACCAAGTGATAATATTTTAAATTATCTGCAATCATATGGGCGTTACGGCATTCCTTTCAATATTATCTACAGTCCGGAGAAACCGGATGGTGTAATTTTACCTGAACTCCTAACTGTGGAAAGCATGCTTGAAAAAATTGAAGAAAGTAAAACAAGCTCTTCCAATTAGTTCAATCTTTCCTATATGATAACTTAAATTTTTAACGTCTACGAAAGGCAAGACCATGATCAATGTTGGTGATAAACTTCCTGAAGTTGGTTTCAAAGTGATGGGCTCTAATGGCCCCGAAGCGCTAAGCGCACAAGATTTATTTGCAGGTAAAAAGGTTGTTATCTTTTCCCTTCCTGGCGCGTTCACACCAACATGTTCTGCGAAGCATCTTCCAGGCTTCGTTGCAAATTTTGATGCCTTAAAAGCAAAAGGCGTCGACACAATAGGATGCGTTGCCGTTAACGATGCCTTTGTTATGGATGCTTGGGGAAAAGCTCAGGAAGTTGGCGATAAAGTTACGATGCTTGCGGATGGTTCAGCAGAATGGTCTAAAGCAGTAGGCCTCGAATTGGATCTGGTCGCCGCAGGCATGGGCGTTCGCGGTCAACGTTTTGCAATGATTATTGAAGATGGTGTCTTAAAGGACTTAGCCGTAGAAGAAGGTGGTGCTTTTGACGTATCATCTGCGGAATCTGTGCTGTCACGTCTCTAAGAATTAAGATTTAAACACAAAAAAGGCGGGAATCTTCCCGCCTTTTTTTTATCGCAACACATTGTCATAAGAAGAAAGGGTTTTTTCTGAAATACCATCAAGGCCAGTTACAAGGCTTTGTACAGCTTCCACATTACTTGCCTTAGCAGCTGTTTCAATCTCCAAAGCTAATCTATTGAGACGTGTTGCACCGAAACTTCCGCTGCTACTTTTTAACGTATGAGCATCCCTCGCCAATTCAATAAAATTACGTGATGCCAAATTGGATTTTATACCTTCCACACGTACGGGCACCTCACTCTTAAATACCTCAATCAACATTGGAATGGCCTCTTCACCTGCATCTTCTCGCATCTGTTCGATGACAGCCATATCAATGAGTGGCAAACTTTCCATCATTCTATCCTTCTCCTCTAGCGCTTTATTTTGCAGATACAAGTTGTCATTAAGCGTAGCTGTTATCTTCTTCGGCAAATAGAACTGGATCATTTCCAGCATCTTCTTCGCCTCCAATGGTTTGGTTAAATACCCATTCATACCCGCCGCGAGGAAGCGTTCTTGATCTCCTGGCATTGCATGTGCAGTCAAAGCAATAATCGGTAACTTTATATGGTCCCCACCCAAATTTCGAATAATTTTTGTTGCTTCCTCACCATCCATATTCGGCATAGAAATATCCATCAAAACAAGATCGTAAGTTGATTTCTGAACAGCTTCAACTGCCTCAACGCCATCAATAACCCAATCAACTTTATAACCTGCACGACGCAACAAAACCGAAGCGACCATGCGATTGGTCGGGCTATCTTCAACCAACAGCAAACGATAGCCTTCACCGACCAAGCCTTCATTGGTCTCTTCTTCGATAGCAGTTGGCTGCATCACCAAAGGCCCCGCACCAGTAAGTATTTGAGAAAGTTGAGGAGGATTTATCGGTTTTTGGATAAAACTTTTAACAAAGCCACCAGCAAGCAACTCCTGATCCAATTCAGCATTTTTAGTGGCATGTAAGACATATAAATCTACATCTTTGTTAACATCAAAAAGAGTACGGGCTAAGTTTTTTCCTGTGTCGTCCCCAATTTTACAATCCAGTAAAACCACATCTACTTGAGACTTTGAGACCAAAGCTAATAATTCATTATCCGTCTGGGCCATAACCACTTCATGTCCCATGTTCCGTAACGACCGTATCAGTAAATCAGCGTATAACCCTTCAACAGACCATAGCAATAAGGTCAGTTTTTCATCAGGTTGAACAGGCTGTATCGGTAAATTCATTTCATGTGTTTTTTTCATTTTCACTGAAAAACTAAACACACTACCGTGATCTGGTTCACTACTGACACGAATAGATCCACCCATGGCCTCTACCAAGCGCCGTGTAATAGCAAGACCAAGACCGCTGCCACCGAAACGACGCGAAAAAGACGCATCTAACTGATTAAATTCTCCAAACATAGAATCTTGAGATTCATATGGAATACCGATGCCCGTGTCACTGATTTGCCCAGATAGAAAGATATCCCCACCTTGATCTGAAGCTAAGGCCATTTCGACAGCCACACCTCCACGTTCTGTAAATTTTACCGCATTGCCCGCAAGATTAAGAAGGATTTGTCTTAAGCGCCCAGGATCACCACGTAAATTATCGGGAACAGCAGGATCAACATCCCAACCTATTTCAATTCCCTTTTCATATGCTTTTGGTGCAAGCATATCACATACACCGCCGACCAATTCAGAGATCGAGAATTCTGTAGACTCTATCTCTAATTTCCCAGCTTCAATTTTGGAATAATCAAGAATATCTTCTATAAGATGCAACAAGACTTCGGCGGATTCTCGTGCGGTTAGCACATATCCTCGTTGCTCTGCTTCCAATTCACCATCTAAAAGTAATCCCAATAACCCTAGAACACCATTCAATGGTGTACGCATTTCATGGCTCATAGTCGCCATAAAATCTGATTTGGCTTCTGTCGCACTTTCATGATTCATAAGAGCCAATTGAATTTCTTCGATTTTTTGGTTCAGGTTACTCACATCAAAGCGGAAATGCATGACAGAACCATCATCCAACTGAACATCATGCCCTATGGCCACACGTCCATCTGGATAATCATAAAGCCTGAATTGAATGTCTGATAAATAGGTGTCCTCTAAACGCTTTTCGCCTAACCCACCTAAATCACGATACCCCCTTGTTCTTATGACATCCTTGCCTTCCGGTGTTGTCATGGACAAGCCAAAAGGCATCTCTTTTGACAAGGCAATAAAACGATCTCTCGTTTCCCCTAGTATCTTCGCTTGAATAGCACGTAACTGGTATTTCCGATATAAGATTGCAGCAAGCACTAACAACAAACATATCCAGCATACGAATTGCCAGAACAGGATATAGACCCGTTCCTCCTGCAGTTGACGTAATCTATTCACTTCCGATGCTTCAACTTGCAAAATATATCGACGAATTTGATCTACTTGCGGCAAAGCCCTAGAAATAACCTGTTTTATATCAACAAGGCTCTCGTCGGGACGATCTTCCATACGACCAACCAAAAAATCTAGATAATCCAGTCCTTGGTTTATTTCGATAAAAACATTTTGTTGCGACTCATATGTTTTTCTAAAAATACGACCTGCTGTACTATGAAAAACAGAAGTGGCACTCCAATATAAATCCAGCTTAACGGACAACTCCCGAAGGTTGTCTTCACTCGGGTCTAATTCATATTTCAATACAGATTTTTCAAAGTCTCTTAAGGCAATCGCTAAACGTCCGCCCATCCAAAGCGCATTTTCAGGTTTAGATTCATTAATAACCACCAAAGTTTGTACAAGTTTAACACCTGTTACAAAAAACAAACCTGTAGCCACGAGTAATGCCAAAGCAATCAGATAAGTTCCGGCGCGTGACATCCCCCCCATTACTTCACCTCAATCCGATATACCTGCCAGACCCAAAAGTTATCATAACGCGCATCTTTCAGTTCTTCATGAGTATCATAAGGAAATATAAGCCATAATGGCCCTCTATCACGGCGACTCATAGGCACATTATTTCGGCTATAGGCCAAAATAGGCTTAAACTCAGTCGCATCTTTCCAATTTAAATCGGTCTGGTACCCATCTAATGCATAAAGGGTTAATGTCTGACCTTCCTCAAATCGCACTGCTTTTAAGATAGATTCCAATGTTGGCCCTTTGAAACGATACATATGATCGCTCCAAGGCGTATGAGTTTCATAAGTTTTGACTTCCAGCGCCTGTAACATCTCAATATCAAAAGTTGCGGCATTACCCACATTACGTGCGCCAACATTTCCATCTATGGTGAGTATAACTTCCCCTTTAGGAGTGGGTAGATCGCTGGCGTGTCCCAAAAATGGAAATAAAAAGCCATATAAAAAAGCCAATATTTTTAGAATTGATCGCATGATAAATAAGCACTTGAAGAAACAATGAGTTACAAGTTAATGCTACCTGAAGGTTCAGGAGGAATCCATGATATTTTTACGTACTTCACAAAAAACTAATAAATAATTTAACGGGTACCACCTGGGTCATTATGTGTATGAGGCCATCCCGCATAGGCATAAGGTGACATTCCTCTTGCATTTTCATCCACACGGAAACGTTGATGAATTGGCGGAAATGCACGCTGGCCGCAATCCATACGATCACAAATTTTGCATTGCACGCCTATTTGTCCCCCAGCCTCCCTATTCACAAGATCAAGACCATCCGCATAGACCATTTCATGGGCGTGTATTAAACTACAGCCCAAACCGATGGAAAACACACTTTGTTGTGCCCCATATCCAATCGCGCCTTTACGGATACTACGTGCTATACAAAAGAAACCTGCACCATCCGGTAAATAACTCACTTGTGCCTGAACAATATCAGGACTCATGAAGGCAGAATAAACATTCCAGCGAGAGCACGCGCCTCCATGGCGCGGGATAGGTAAACCAGATAAAGTGAAGCGTTTCGAAATATTACCGGCGATATCTACCCGAAGAAAATGCAAAGGAATTCCTTTATTATCCGGATTATTAAGACTGGTTAAACGTTGGCAAACTTGCTCAAAACTCACGTTGTATCGATGCTGCAGCAATTCTATATCGTATCGAAATTGCCGTGCAGCATTTAAAAACTCATCATATGGCATTAACAGGGCTGCTGCTAAATAATTGGCTAATGCGACGCGACCCAGATTTCTTGCTTCACCTTCTTTAACGCGCCCCTCCATCAACAACATATCAATAACAGGTCCCGCAGACAGTAACGCTATCTGATGGGCAATCTGAAATTTGCGACTATGCACATCAACACGCGGCGATAAAATCAACTGCTTGGTGGCTGGATCATATCTACGTTGAAACTCTACATATTGATCTGAAAGAACCACACTCACATCCAATGCGGTTTTCATATAATTGATTAACGTATCAAATGTGATCGCCCCCAAAATCCCTATTTCACGTCGTATACGATCTGCCTCATCCTCCAAATCTGGATAGAAGTTGTTACTTTCCTGCATAAAGTCAGAAACCAAATCCGCAGGAGCTGCCTGTCCACTGGAAATACCTATCACACCATCTTCGTCGTCATCTTCTGCTAATCGAAACGCCAAATCTCGTGCATCATCTACAGTGGATCGTAAGGCATCATGAACAAGCAACATTGCCTTAGCCACTTGTGGGGAGGTAGACACAAAGTCTCTTACATCCGTATTGGTTAAATCCAGCTCTTCAAACAAGTCATCCCCTAGCACAGCCATAACATCTGCCAGCAGCTGGCTTTCATCTCCCTCAGCTAGATCCTTCATCTCCAGATCAAAGATTTCAGAAAGGCGCAACAACATATCCACCGTGACTTTACGATGGTTATGTTCAATCAAATTCAAATAGCTAGCCGAAACGCCAAGCTGTTCTGCTAGTTGAGCTTGCGTCTTCCCATGATCTCGGCGAAGCCGTCGGATTTTTGCGCCGAGTTTAGGATTCCCACCCCCTTTAAGGGATGATGCTTGCTTCGCCATAACTGGCCCCATCAAATATTACAAATTTTTCTACTATAATTTACATAATTTACATTTTGTAAATTATCAACAAAAAACCTGTTAAATTTTGTAATGTTAGAAAGCGTTGAATTCAATCACAGCTATGCGCTATCAAATACTCAACAAGGAATGAAGCGAGTTTTAAGGCTTTCAAACAGGGCATAGAAAATAAGTTTCATTTAAACAAATTTTGTAAATTTTAATTGTAAAGATTGAAAAGGATCAAGAAAATGACTGACAATCTAGGTATCGAATTCAACTGGAATGGCGACGAAGGTAAAGGTGAAAACTTCCCTGCACCGGATTATGCACCAGATCGTTGGGCAACAACACGTCGTGATTATTCAATGGATGATGTACGCAAACTTCGTGGTTCTGTTCAAATCCGACATACTCTGGCTGAGATGGGCGCCCAAAAACTTTGGAAACTGATCACAGAAACACCATATGTAAACACATTGGGTGCTTATACAGGTTGCCAAGCAACACAACATATCCGCGCGGGATTAAAAGCTATCTACCTATCTGGCTGGCAAGTAGCTGCGGATGCAAATAATTCTGGCAACATGTATCCGGATCAATCTTTATATCCTGTATCTTCTGTTCCACAGGTGGTTGAGCGCATCAATTCAGCCTTCCAACGTCAGGATCAAATCCAGACAATGGAGCGCCTAAATGGTGAACCGACAACAGATATAGACTGGTTTGCACCTATCGTGGCAGATGCAGAAGCAGGTTTTGGTGGTCCGTTAAACGTATTTGAACTTATGAAAGCAATGATCAAAGCTGGTGCAGCTGGTGTGCATTTCGAAGATCAGCTTGCTTCTGAGAAAAAATGTGGTCACCTAGGTGGTAAAGTTCTTCTGCCAACACAGCAAGCGGTTCGTAACTTAAACTCCGCACGTCTTGCAGCTGATGTAATGGGTACACCAACCATCATTATGGCACGTACAGATGCAGAATCGGCACGATTGATCACCTCCGATATTGACGAACGCGATCATGAATTCCTAACTGGCGAACGTACAGCGGATGGCTTCTATCGCATTACAGGTGGTATGGATATGGGCATTGCACGTGGCCTTGCTTATGCACCATATGCGGACTTGTTATGGATGGAAACTTCTACACCAGATTTGGATCAAGCGAAGAAATTTGCCGAAGCAATCCGCAAAGAATATCCGGATCAAATGTTGGCATATAACTGTTCTCCATCCTTTAACTGGGCGAAACATCTGGATGTTGCAACAATGGAGAAATTCCAACGTGAAATTGGTGCAATGGGTTACAAATTCCAGTTCATCACTTTGGCAGGCTTCCACAGCTTGAACTACGCGACATTTGAATTGGCACGCGCTTATAACGATCGTGGTATGGCTGGATATTCTGAATTGCAACAAGCAGAATTTGCTGCAGAAGCCAATGGCTTCACAGCAACACGCCACCAACATGAAGTTGGCACAAGCTACTTCGATGCCGTGAACAATGCGACAGCCCAAGGTGAAAGCTCTACCACTGCGATGGGTGAATCTACTGAAACTGCACAGTTCCACTAAGAGAAACTGTGCATCTGGGAGGGGGCGGAAGGGCTTTGTCAGATTGGCCCTTCCAATTCCATAAGCCTCTCAGAACGCATTACTGGAGTTTGTTTGAATTACCGAGCATACGAACTCAATTCAACCGGTTGGTCGGTTGACAGTATCTCCCTCGGTTTTAGGTACCGCACCGACCCTACTTTACACGCCTATCAATTTTGATAGGCGTTTTTTTATCTGCTACCAAGAAACGGGTGGGGAGAAGAATATATTTCCCCTAAATTCTCTCCACGACAAATGATGAGGGAATTTCAAAATGGCTAATATTCAATTTACATCCATGCCAACCAAAGATGCGGAACATTACTGGAATGGCGGTCTAGATGCATATGGTCAAAAACCACAATCAGGCATTTCTGACGGATCAGGCCTCCCATGCCGTCACTGCCAACAGGATATCGAAGAAGGGGAAGAGTTTTTCTTACTGGCCTATAAGCCTTTTGAAAAAGATCAACCCTTCACAGAAACAGGCCCGATATTCCTGCATAAACATGCCTGCACTCGCTATCCTGAAACAAGCGCAACACCCGAAATGTTTCTGAAAAGAGAATCTTATCTGGTGAAAGGTTATAAAGAAGATGACAGTATCTTCTATGGTACTGGAAAAATTATACCGCCGTCAGAGATTGAAAATTATGCCAAAGAAATTTTAAGTAATGAAGATGTTAGCTATCTTCATATACGTTCAGCGACAAATGGCTGTTTTAGTTGTCGAATTGATCGGGCCTAAAAAAATCGCGCGGAGACAAAATCCCCGCGCATTTTTCATGTTTTGACGAGTTGTGACGAAATCACTCTGAATTTCGAGAAAACAATAAGATTCCCTAACAAAGTAATCACCACACCGGAAATACTTAATGCCGTCCATTCATATCCTTCAAAAATAGTGGAAAGAGTTAGTGCAACAATAGGGAAAAGCACGGTGCAATAGGCGGCCCGATCAGGCCCAATTCTTCCAACTAATGCTAAATAGCAACCAAACCCAACTATCGTTCCAATGGTTGCCAGATAGAACAAACTTCCCAGATATTTTCCTGTGAATTCAAGATTGAATTCATATCCGTTCACCATACACCAGGCCAATAAAGCCGAACTGCCATAAACTAGCGCATAACTATTGGCAGTCAGAACATTACGTCCCTGTTTCTGCTGATGTTGAGAGACTAAATTCCCCAAAGAAAAACAGAATGTACCGGCAGTTGCGAGCGCCAACCCAATAATTCGATCCCCCCGCCAATCGCCTGTAGTTAGGTCAGGCCAGAAAATCATAATAATCCCGCAAACACCAATCAAGGCGCCAAACGCTGATTGCATGGGTGGCATACGCCTTAGGAAAACCAAACCATTTAGCAAATTGAAAATTGTCGCCATTGAAAAAACCACACTGACAAAACCGCTTGGGATATATTTTGTCGCATTGTAGAAAAACAGGAAGTTCACACAAAATAGTAATAAGCCCTGGATCATCATCCATCCATGCTGTCTGAACGGAACCCAGTTCAATTTCTTAAGCAATATCAATACAGTGATCTGACAAATTGCGGCTAAAGCAAACCGATAAAAAACGGAGACCTCAACGGAGACCTCTCCAATCTGAAAGGCAATGGCTAACCATGTGGTGCCCCAAATAAGGATCGTAGAAAGATATAAAACAGCATTCATTTTTATTTTCTCCAAGTTACGGAGTTTTACTAAGCTCATCCCCCTAGCAAATCTTCTTCGTTATTGTGGTTTTTATATATTCTTGCTGTTTTATCTTTCACGATCCTTCCCAAGTAAGTGGGGAGATATTATAAAGACCCTATTATGAGACCTGAAGAAGCCGACATATTCCAGGCCCTACAGAAAGTAGGCGCTTACTCCCCTCGATCCGTCGATCTAGGGCAAGGCTTCTCTATGGCGTCATGGGAAAATGCGGGCGGATACGCAGTTTATGAAAAACCAAATCACCACACATTAAGCTTCTATTTAAGGGGTGGTAAAGGTACGCGACGCCACTATTCACCTTATCGCACAACAGATCATGGTTATCCCGGGGCCATTTGCTTGATGCCTGCTGGCATTACATCGGAATGGAGTATTGAGTCCAAATTTCACTTCATTCATCTCTATTTCAAAGAGGATTACTTCAATAAAATCATTGAAGAAAATTTTGATCTAGATAGCCGTTTGGTGGAACTCAAAGATCTAACTTATGATACAGACCCTCTCATTCAAAATCTTTGCCGTGATGTTATTACCCCATTGAACTGGGATAGCGCTGCCGATCAGATGAGTATCTCAAATGCAAGCCAGCTTATGATCCAACATTTGATGCGGCACTATACAAACAGACAAGCAGCCATCTCGCCAATCAAAGGTGGATTGGCCCCTTACCTCTTAAAGCAGGTGAAAGATTACGTGGAAGCCTCTCTTGAGCAAAATATTACAATTGATGATCTTGCCGGGGAGGTGAATTTGAGCAGCTTTCATTTTGCACGCATGTTCAAAACCAGTATGAATGAAGCCCCGCATCAATATGTACTTTCTCGTCGTGTTGCAAAGGTGAAAGAGTTACTTGGAGAAAGCGAACTAGCCTTATCTGAAATCGCCCTAAAATGCGGGTTCAGCAGTCAAGCACATATGTCCACACGATTTAAAGAGAAAACCGGCATAACACCCTTGCAGTTTAGAAAACTGTCCTAAAATCGAGAGAGCTTAACCGCCTCATCATAAACAGAAGACGTTAGGGATTTCACCCATTTCAACGTTTCAGTCTCATAACTATCAATATGAGATCCACCTTGCCCCGGCAAGATGCCTGATGATGGCGGCAAGACAAAATCCTGTGGTTTCTTCCAACCAAGCCTATCGACAAGATAGGTCATCGTTTCTTGATATCGATCTTTCAAATCGTCATAAGTTATCAAAATAATATTTGATCGTACGGAGGTAATTTCTAACCATCCCTGCACATGTCCAACCCATCGATGTGTCATTGTGTCATATTGTCGATGCTGCCATCGCAAACATGATCCGATGGGAACTGCTTTCACAAACTCATTCACATTTGTAGTTTTTGGGGCTTCTTTCCAAAAAAGTTGACTGGAAAAATCAAAGTAAGATTTCAATACATCTTCTGGTCTACGGACAATGTAAATAAGATGAAAGTCGTCTAAAAATTTATCAATAAGAGGCGCAATGAAATCCACCTCGTAATGACATTTAGCAATATTCAAGATTGGTTTATCACGGAGTTGCAAAATTAAATCTGTGAAATCATTCGGATTCCATAGATCAAATCCCAGATTCACATCCAAAGATAATTCCGGATCATCAATATATTGCGAATTTAACGAAAGGGATTTCATCAAAAAATGGGTGCCAGATCGATGATGACTAAAAACCGCCAGTTTCTTTGACATGAAATCCCCCTGTTAAACTTTAAATCCTTATCAACCTTTACTATAGGCGATAGCAATACGTGAGGCTACCCGTGCGTTATTCAGGATTAAGGCAAGATTTGCTTTGATACTTTCGCCATCAGAGATATCCGCTAATTGGGCCAGTAAGAATGGTGTCACCGCCTTACCCGTCACCCCTTGCTCTGCTGCCATAGCAAGTGCTTTTGAAACCCATTGATCCACCACATCTTTGGCAATAGCATCCGCTTCCGGGATTGGGTTGGCAATCACTTCACCACCGCCAAGCGCCAAATGATCACGTGCCTTTAACATGGCGGCAGCCTCATCCGCATTGGCAACAGATGCATCCAAGGTTAAACCGGATTCACGAGAATGGAAGGCAGGAAAATCCTTGGTATTAAATCCAACCAACGGCACGCCTTGCGTTTCCAAGAATTCAAGAGTTTTAGGTAAGTCCAAAATAGATTTAGCGCCTGCACAAACGACACAAATTGGTGTTTTGGCAAATTCGGTCAAATCGGCAGAAATATCAAAATCACTTTCTGCGCCGCGGTGAACGCCGCCAATACCACCAGTTGCAAAAAGGCGGATACCAGCCATCGCGGCGATAATCATAGTCGCAGCCACAGTTGTGGAACCATTTTGTTTCAACGCACAAACCGTTGCAAGATCGCGACGGCTGGCTTTTACCACATCTTTCATTTGCGCCATGTCAGTCACTTGCGTTTCGGAAAGACCAACAATCATTTTACCTTCAATGATACCAATCGTTGCGGGAACAGCGCCTTCTTCACGAATGGCAGTTTCCAAATCCAAAGCAATTTCCTTATTTTGTGGCCAAGGCAAGCCATGCGTAATAATTGTGGATTCAAGTGCCACCACAGCCTTACCTGCATCAAGTGCAGATTTTACTTCCGCGGAAATCTCTAGAAATTCGTTCATTAAATTCTTCCCAAATATAAATTATAAAATAGCTTGTTATAGAATAACCGGATCAGGCAATTGACGCATACGTGCTTCAATCATCTCATCACTTAAATCTTTAATAACCGGACCATCATTTTCAGTTGTTAAGCTTGCCACCGAAATTCCCATCGATGCAGCCTTCTCAACGCCAAAACCTTTAGAAAGGGCCGCAGTGAAACCCGCAAAGAATGAATCCCCAGCCCCATTCACATCTTTTACCTCTGTCGGTGGAATAAACCAGTGCCCCCTTGTCTTTTCGGATGAAACAACGACGCCATCCGCAGCCAATGTAATCACGGCCAGTTTCGGCCCCATGGTAATAAGTTTATCTGCCGCAATTTGTGCAGATTCCGCATCATTTACGAGCACACCTGATAACACGGTTGCCTCAGTCCCGTTCCCAATCCAGACATCTGCATTTTCCAAGGCAAGCTGCCAACGTTCCGCCTTTACCACGGAGACAGGTGCAGCAAGGATTTTACTGTCGCCTTTATGCTTGCCGAGCCATTCAATCGTCTCTGCAGGTAAATTCGCATCAATCACCCAATAGGGATAGCGATAGAAATCTTTCAGGTATGGCTCTAAACGCTCTACGCTTAGCAAGTCATAAATATCCATCTCAGACAGGCCGGCCGCCAGCTCTCCGTCATTATTCAGGATGGCGGTATAGGTTGCGGTCGGTTTTCTTTTGGATACTTGTACAAGATGAATATTGATCGACCATTCTTCTGCGCTTTTCTTTACATAGCGCCCATCTGGGTCTTCCCCAACGCAAGACACCATCCCTATATTCAAACGACGCTGTTTTAGATTACGTGCAATATTAAAGCCCACACCGCCAACCGCAAATTCACTTTTCACCGGATTGGAAACACCCGCCATAAAGGGGCGAATACAATGGGCCAGCTTATCCATATGCATGGCGCCGAAAACAAGAATGGATGAGGTAGGATTTGCCAGAAAAGACATTAAGAAACTCCGAAATTTTCGCAAGCTTCTTAGGTACCTCGCTAACACTGATAAAACAATATATTACGCATAAAAAAACGCCCGTAGAAAAAATCTACAGGCGTTTCTTTAAAACTTTTTAGACGCCTTCCGGCAATCTATAAGCGCATATTAGGAATATGCAGGTGCTTGAACAGCTTCAAGCTTTGCTTCGGCAATTGCCAAAGCAGCTTCCGCGTCAGCTTTTTCTGCGTCATCCTTAGCGGCGTTCACGTCGTCGCGAAGATTGTTTACTTCTGTTTGAACAACTGCTGCATCCAATTCGGATACAGGGATCGCTGTTTCAGCAAGAATAATACAGCCTTCTTCGTTCACTTCAACGAAACCACCCGCTACAAAAATACGCTCTTCCACAGCATTACCATTGAACACAGCAATTGTGCCCGGACGTACTGTAGAGATTACCGGAGAATGGCCAGGTAACACACCCATGTCACCTTCTGCTGCCGGTAAGATTGCCATTTCGACATCTTTGGACATCAGAAGTTTCTCAGGGGATACCAGATCTAATTTGACTGTTTCAGCCATTGGCCCTTCTCCTTAAATCAGCGTCTTATGCAGCGTCTGCAGCAAGTTTCTTGGCTTTTTCGATAACTTCATCGATGTTACCAACCATGTAGAATGCTGCTTCTGGAAGATCATCATATTCACCGTCCACAATGCCTTTAAAGCCTTTAATTGTGTCCGCCAAATCAACGAATTTACCAGGTGAACCAGTAAATACTTCCGCTACGTGGAAAGGTTGGGACAAGAAGCGTTGGATTTTACGCGCACGCGCAACAACCAATTTATCTTCCTCGGACAATTCGTCCATACCCAAGATCGCGATGATCTCTTGTAGACCTTTATAGTGCTGAAGTGTTTGCTGTACACGACGTGCTACAGTGTAATGTTCTTCACCAACTGTTTTTGGTTCCAAAATACGGGATGTAGAATCCAATGGATCCACAGCTGGGAAAATCGCCATCTCAGCAATAGAACGGTTCAATACGGTTGTCGCGTCCAAGTGAGAGAAGGTTGTAGCAGGTGCAGGGTCAGTCAAGTCATCGGCAGGTACGTAAACGGCCTGTACAGATGTAATGGAACCCTTCTTTGTGGATGTAATACGTTCCTGCATCGCGCCCATATCTGTGGACAATGTAGGCTGATAACCCACCGCAGAAGGAATACGACCCAACAACGCAGACACCTCAGAACCAGCCTGTGTGAAGCGGAAGATGTTGTCTACGAAGAACAATACATCCTGGCCTTCTTCATCACGGAAGTATTCCGCCTGTGTCAAACCTGTCAAAGCAACACGCGCACGCGCCCCTGGAGGCTCGTTCATCTGACCGTATACAAGCGCACATTTGGATTCACCATCCAAGTTGATAACGCCGGATTCGATCATCTCGTGATACAAGTCGTTACCTTCACGAGTACGTTCACCAACGCCCGCGAATACAGAGTAACCACCGTGACCTTTAGCGATGTTGTTGATCAGCTCCATAATTGTCACTGTTTTACCAACACCAGCACCACCGAACAGACCAATCTTACCACCTTTTGGATATGGGGTAAGCAAGTCAATAACCTTAATACCAGTTACCAACTGTTCTGTTTCAGTCGCTTGCTCTACATATTCAGGAGCTTCACGGTGAATTGGGTATGTTTTTTTGTTTTCAACTGGACCACGTTCGTCGATTGGCTCACCAACCACGTTCATGATACGGCCAAGTACTTCTGGACCAACTGGAACGTTGATGCTGTCAGCAGTATCAACAACTTCCTGGCCACGTACTAAACCTTCAGTCGCATCCATAGCAATGGTACGAACTGTGTTCTCACCCAAATGCTGAGCACATTCTAGCACAAGAGTTTTACCAGTGTTTTCGGTATGCAGGGCGTTCAAAATTGGTGGCAATTCGCCATCAAACTGCACGTCGACAACAGCGCCGAGTACCTGCGTAATTTTACCAACATTTTTTGTTGCCATTGTAACTATTCCTTCCGGCTTACAATGCTTCCGCACCAGAGATAATCTCGATCAACTCACTTGTGATCTGAGCTTGGCGCGAACGGTTGTAGGTAATGGTTAACGAGTCGATCATGTCGCCTGCGTTGCTTGTCGCGTTATCCATCGCAGTCATACGGGCAGCTTGCTCAGCAGCAAAGCTTTCCAACATGGTGCGGAAAACCTGTACAGACAGGTTTTTAGGCAACAAGGCAGAAAGGATAGCCCCTTCATTTGGTTCATACTCATAAGGAGCAGCACCATCTGTTGCCTCATCTGCGCCTGCTGTATCAGCAGGTGCAAACGGGATAAGTTGAAGAGGTGTAACCTCTTGTGTCAAAGCATTTACAAATTTGTTGTAGTAGATAGTACAAACGTCAAATTCGTCATTATCAAACATATTTGTAATTTTACGGACAACAGTATCAGCACCTTCAAAGCTAGGCTCTGGCTTGGATAATTCATCGTAGGTTTCTACGAATAAAGAACCCAAGTCACTGCGAAGCTGACCAGAAGCCTTACGGCCAATTGTCATAAGCTTTACAGTTTTGCCTTCAGCTTGAAGTGCATTTACTTTTACACGAACATCGCGAACCAAATTTGCGTTGAAACCACCGCAAAGACCACGGTCAGAAGACACAACAACAATAAGATGCGTGTCAGACTTACCGGTCCCAGCGAGCAATTTCGGGGCATTAGATGCCACAGCTCCAGATGCCAACGAGCCCAACATAGCTTCCATCTTCTCAGCATAAGGCCGAGCAGCTTCAGCTGCGGACTGCGCTTTGCGCAACTTCGCGGCCGCTACCATTTTCATGGCAGACGTAATACGCCGCGTAGATTGCGCACTGGCAATACTGTTTCTGAGATCCTTTAGACTTGGCATTTTACCTGTCCTTTGGTTCCTAGGTTAAAATCAACCCTTTCGCTTAATTAAGCGAAAGTTTTAGCGAATGCGTCCAATAAAGCCTTCATTTTTTCTTCAGACTCATCAGACAACAAACCTGTGGAGTTGATTTCATTCATCAAGTCCGCATGTTCGTTATTAGCATGTTCAAGCAACTTGGCTTCAAAACGACCAACGTCAGAAACGGCGATGTCGTCAATGTAGCCTTTTGTACCAGCGTAAATTGAAAGAACCTGTTCAGCCACTGTTAGTGGAGAGAACTGAGGCTGCTTCAACAACTCGGTCAAACGTGCACCACGTGCCAATAGTTTCTGTGTCGCAGCGTCAAGATCGGATGCGAACTGAGAGAACGCCTCCATCTCACGATACTGAGCCAACTCACCCTTAATGGAACCAGCAACTTTTTTCATTGCTTTGGTTTGAGCTGCAGAACCTACACGAGATACGGATAGACCAACGTTAATCGCCGGACGAATACCTTTGTTGAACAAATCTGTCTCTAGGAAGATCTGACCATCGGTAATGGAAATAACGTTTGTAGGAATAAACGCAGATACGTCGTTACCCATTGTTTCAATAACTGGCAAAGCAGTCATGGAACCGGAACCGTTATCTTCGTTCAATTTACAAGCGCGTTCCAACAAACGGCTATGCAAGTAGAATACGTCACCTGGATACGCTTCACGACCCGGAGGACGGCGTAACAACAAGGACATTTGACGATAAGCAACAGCTTGCTTGGATAGGTCATCATGGATGATCAAGGAATGCATACCGTTATCACGGAAGTATTCACCAATCGCAGAACCTGTATAAGGTGCCAAGAACTGTAATGGAGCAGGATCAGATGCTGTCGCAGCAACAACTACGGAATATTCCATAGCGCCCATAGCTTCCAAAGTCTTCACAACCTGTGCAACTGTAGAACGTTTTTGACCAACAGCAACGTAAACGCAGTACAATTTCTTGGACTCGTCATCGCCATCGTTGATTTTCTTTTGGTTCAAGATTGCATCGATTGCAACGGCTGTTTTACCTGTTTGACGGTCACCAATGATCAATTCACGCTGACCACGGCCAACTGGTACCAATGCGTCTAGCGCTTTAATACCGGATTGTACTGGCTCATGTACAGATTTACGTGGAATAATACCAGGTGCTTTTACTTCAACAAGGCTACGCTCAGCGCCTTCGATTGGACCTTTGCCGTCGATTGGGTTACCCAAACCGTCAACAACACGACCAAGCAGACCACGGCCTGTTGGTACGTCCACGATAGCACCGGTACGCTTAACTGTGTCACCTTCTTTAATGTCACGGTCGGAACCAAAGATCACGACACCGACATTATCGGTTTCCAAGTTAAGGGCCATACCCTTAATTCCACCTGGGAATTCTACCATCTCACCAGCCTGAACATTGTCCAGACCATGTACACGGGCAACACCGTCACCCACTGAGATCACTTGACCTACTTCTGCTACGTCGGCTTCTGCGCCGAAATTAGCAATCTGGTCTTTAAGGATCGCGGAAATTTCCGCCGCGCGGAGTTCCATCCCTAAGCTCCCTTCATTGCAAGCTTGAGTTTAGACAACTGCGTGCTCACGGATGCATCAATCATGCGGGAACCAACTTTAACAGTTAGCCCACCGATGAGATCCGGGTTCACAGAATGATTGATGGCTACCTTACCACCGACAGCAGCTTTGATTGCTTTTTCAATAGCACTCAAACGTGTCTTAGTCATTGACTTGGCAGATACCACCTCTGCGGTTACCTCACCACGGCTTGTCGCCAAGGCTTCCAGGTATGCAGTGATCATGGCTTCCATTGCAAACAAACGACGGTTTGCAGCAACATAACCCACGAATTTTTTAGTTAGATCATTGGCACCCATTTTGTCCAAAACGGCGCTCATGGCTTTACCTTGATCTTCTCGGCTCATGACCGGGCTGCGTAATACTGCGGCCAGATCATCACTCTCATTGAGACCTGCTTGAATGTGACGAAGATCCTCCGCCACGACATCCAATGCTTTCGCATCTTCAGCCAACTCAAACAATGCGGTCGCATAACGACCGGCAATCTCTTTAATACTACTTGAGGCTGCCACGGTTGCGAGACCCCTCTTCCAACACTATGAAAACATAAGTTAATGCTTGCACAGTTAGTGACCCGAAATTGCTTCCGAGCCCAAACCTTTTCTTACAAGCGGCTTTCGTTTAGCACAGCGAACCTACCCTTGCAATATGAGTCCCCTGTAAATTTCCCATAAATTCCTTACCCCGCCTTTTGTTAACAGATGCGAATGCATCTTAAAGCCAGTAACCACAGGCGACTCACACTTGTATAGACGTATAGGATTAAAATTTAAAAAAAGCGACAATAGCTGTTTCAAAACCCCATTTTGGATAGAATCGTTCTAAATCCAGCCCGACCAGAAGCCCTGTTTTTCTTGCTGAAAAACTCAAAAAGCACTACTCTGACCAGCATGAGAAAACTTCGCCAACTTAAAGAAGCTACTTTTAGAATATGTCGCAGACCCAAATTTAGTGCGACGATTCTTTTTTCCTGTTTTTTTCATGTAACATCCCCCACATATGCCCAAAGTGCTTGTGAAACGGATATTGTCGTTGGTTATGAACATTACCCGCCCTTTCTAATAGCCCCAGATGGGCCACTTGAGGGCGGATACGATTTTGACATCCTGGAAGCTCTTGGACAAGAAACAGGCTGTAAAATTAAATGGGTGTCACGCCCATGGAAACGTATTTTACAGGAATTAAGGTCCGGGCGCATTCATATTGCAACATCCGCCCTGATGAATCTTGAAAGGCAAGAATTCGTATACTTTTCTCCCGCCTATCGATTTGCAGAAAGAGGCCTATTCATTCGGGATGGGTTAAAGACGAGTTCTTTTCACAGTTTTTTAGATTCAAAACTCAAATTAGGTCTCGTAAGCGGTTATTTATATGGCGAAATTCATGACTTTAATGACCCCGCTATACGAGGCCAGATAGAATATGCAAACACGCCGGCTTTAAATGTATTAAAGCTAGCCAATGATCGCATTGATGGCACAATCGAAGAGCGCGCCGTTTTTAACTACCACGCCAAACAAACTGATAAGGAAAATCAAATCATAGATACAGGGGTCATTCTTCAATCCACCCCAATGCATCTGATGATTTCCCGCGAAGGTCTTCCCAAAGAGATCACAGCCAAGCTTTTTGAAGCAATCAGTAATCTTTCCCAGAAAGGCGCCTTCAGAGTAATCGCCCGCAAATACAAAGAAGGGGAGTCCTAAAGACTCCCCTTAAGTTGGGTCACAGATATCTGTGCTAATATTATAGTTCAGATGCTGGTGTGTTTTCGATGCTTACCCACTCAGCATTTGCTTCATTGATGTATGTTGGGATGTCTTTCACCCAAAGAGCTTGTACTTTTTCATCCAAGTTTAAGTATAATGTACCATCAACTACTTTCCATGCTTCTGGATCTGCGATGAATTTCTTACCGAATTTCACACCATATGCGCAGTAACCACCATAAGCTGGAAGATATTTTTCCGGTGCAGCTGCAAACTGATCCGCATTCTCTTTGCTGCTGAATAAATAGTCTGTGCCATTGTGGTTAAATGTGAAGTTACCATTGCCGCGAACCGGGCCACCATCTTGATGGTAAGATACAAGGTCATAACCTGATGCACCAACAACACTTGTTTCTGCTACAGCAGCCTTACCAAATGCAGCAACGGATACTGCCAATCCAACAAACAAAGCAATTTTCTTAACAAACTTTAACATAATCTATCTCCTGAAGGGTTATATCGTGGAACAAATCAAAGTAAACCGATCTGTTTCCTTGAAGATACATAATCATGTTTTTTTATTTTTGAATACTCACAAAAGATCACATAAACGTGAGTAAGTATAAAACCCTTATTTTCCCTATACAAAATAAACCAATCTGTTTATATTAAATTATGCAAAATTCGAAACGACAACATATTATTGAAAGCGCACTTCCCTTATTTAATGAATATGGGTTCCATAATACGGGTGTTAATTTGATTATGGAAAAAGCTGGAATTTCAAAGAAAACCCTCTATGCGCATTTTCGAACTAAAGACGATTTGATTGCAGCTGTTCTCCAATATGGGGATGCGGTATCTCGAAACAATTTCATGCGAATCGTCGATAGATCTTCAGAAGATCCAAAAGAAAAATTACTTGCCGCTTTCGATGCCACAAAAGACTGGTTCAATCAAAAGGATTTTTTTGGTTGCACATTTGTAAATGTGATCGCTGAATATTCAGAAGATACCAGTCAGATTCGTAACATTTGCCAACAATCCAAAAAACTGAAGCGTGACTATCTTTACGAAATTTGCCTTGAAGCAAACCTTAAAACGCCAGAGGCTTTAGCAGATAAACTTGTACTCTTAATCGAGGGCGCCACTGTTACTGCGCAAGTCTCCAAATCTGACGACGCCGCCAATACCGCAAAAATGATCGCCGCCCAATTGATCGAAGCTGCTTCGCAATAAGCCTAAAAGAAACTATAGGGGTCAATATCAACCTGAACCCGCACGGATGAAGGGATTTTCTGAGCATTCAACCAAGGCTTTAACAATTTCTGGACGGAAATATTTTTCCCCACTTTCAACAACATACGACGACGATGCTTACCCCTCAAAACTGCCAAAGGAGCAGGGGTTGGCCCCAAAACAATTATGCCATCACCAAATGGGGCGGATTGCGCAAGACGCTTACTGACCGCGTTGACCATATCTGGATCAGGGCCAGAGATAATTAAAGCGGCCAAGCGACCATAAGGTGGCATTTCAGCTGCTTCCCTTTGTTCTGCCTCTGCAGCCATAAAACCATCGCGATCCCCATTTGCAAGTGCGGCCATCACAGGTTCTTTTACATTACTGGTCTGAATCATCACGCGCCCTGGACGATCAGAACGCCCCGCACGCCCTGCCACCTGATGCAAGAGTTGGAAACATCTTTCTGAGGCACGAAGGTCCCCCCCACTTAACCCCAAATCCGCATCAATCACTCCCACAAGTGTTAAATCCGGAAAGTGATATCCCTTTGCCACAATCTGCGTACCAATAATCACATTGGTTTCATGCGAGGTCACCCGGTCCACAAATGCTGAAGCCGCTACAGGTCCATATAAAGTATCAGAGGTCACAACTTCTACACGAGCATCAGGTAATAAATTTGATACTTCTTCCGCCAAACGCTCCACCCCCGGACCGCAAGCCCGAAAACTATGCTGATCATTACATTCCGGACATTCTGTAGGCATAGGCGCCTGATATCCACAATGATGACATTCAAGACGATTTGAAAAGCGATGTTCCACCAACCATGCCGTACAATTGGGACATTGCAAACGATGCCCACAGGTATTGCAAAGCGTAAGAGGTGCATATCCTCGACGGTTCAAGAACAACAAGACTTGCTCACCTTTGTCGAGCGTTTCTTTAACCGCATCTGCCAGTGGTGGGGATATCCATTGCTGTCGTCCCGGCTTATCTTTTAACAGATCAATTAAGGTCACTTCCGGTAAAACTGCCTGCCCATGTCGTTCAGGCAGAATCAAATGATCAAAACGCCCTTGTGATACATTAATTGTCGTTTCCATGGAGGGCGTCGCAGAGGCTAATACCACGGGACAATTTGTGATCTGCCCCCGTACGATCGCCATGTCCCTCGCATGATAGATCACGCCATCTTCTTGCTTGAAAGATGCTTCATGTTCCTCATCCACGATTATCAAGCCAAGATCAGCAAATGGAAGATGCAAAGCAGAGCGTGCGCCAACAACGACTTTCAACCGACCCGCAGCAATTGCTTGCCAACAATCACGTTTTTTACTTCCGCCCACATCAGAATGCCATTCACCCGGACGCACACCAAAACGGGCCTCAAATCGGGATAGCCATTGTGCAGATAAAGCAATTTCTGGTAACAGAATGAGTACTTGTTTATTCTGACGTAACGTTTCGGCAATTGCCTCAAAATAAACTTCTGTTTTACCGGACCCAGTCACACCGTCTAATAAAGACACCGCAAATTTATGCTTCTTTACTTCCTTACAAATATGATCTGCAGCATTTTTTTGTGCCTCCGACAGTTTGAAACCTTTACTATCAGGATGAGGTTCCGGCCATAATCCACCGACAGGAATCATAACTGCATCCAGCGCATCAGCCGTCATCAATCCTTTTACAACAGATGCGGACACTCCTGCCTCTCGTGCGATATCTGCCGATGACATGGGGGGAAATTCACGCACGACATCCAGCACCCGTTGGCGAGCTGCCGTCATTTTTATGGAAATCTCACCCTCTTTCGCGGTCAGAAGATATTTTGGTTTTTGCGGTTCAAAGACGGCAGGCACAGACATAGCCATACGCAAGACAGCCCCCGGAGCTGCCAAACAATAAGCCGCCATCCAATCTACAAATTTCCGGTTGGCTTCCGGTAAACGTCCAATCCGAAGAACACTATCTACATCTTTTAATTTTGAAGCCGCAACATCACTTTCATCTGCATATCCCCATATAACGCCAATCACTTTTCTTGGACCAAGCGGCACTTTCACAAAATCACCCGGCGAAACATCCATACCTTCAGGTACGCCATAATCATATGTTCCAGCCAAAGGCAGCGGCATAAGAACTTTTACCCGTGTTTTCTCTGCCCCCTTGACGAAGGGGTCATCTTTGGCGAAAAGGTCCTGTGAATATTGATCCGATGGGGCCATAAAACTGGTTTCTTCTGGTTGTTGCGAAAGTTTTACAATTTAAGACTAGGCAGACTAGAGCGATTCGGACAGAATTAATCATATGAGGCGAGCTCCCTCCACCCTTTTTTTAACGGAAGAGATAAATGAAATTCTTCGTAGACACCGCAGATATCGACGAAATCAAAGACCTTAACAGCACAGGCTTGGTTGACGGCGTAACAACAAATCCATCTTTGATCGCGCAATCCGGTCGTGATTTCTTAGAAGTTATCCAAGAAATTGCAGCTGTTGTTGACGGTCCGGTAAGTGCAGAAACAGTTGCACTTGACCATGAAACAATGCTGAAAGAAGGCCTAAAACTAGCTAAACTAGCTGATAATATCGCTGTTAAAGTACCATTAACAGCAGATGGCTTGAAAACATGTAAAGTTCTGTCTGACGAAGGCATTCCGGTGAATGTGACATTATGCTTCTCTGCTGGGCAAGCATTATTGGCGGCAAAAGCAGGTGCTGCGTATATTTCACCATTTGTTGGTCGTTTAGATGATATCGGTCTTGATGGCATGGATTTGATTGCAGATGTTTGCCAGATTTATGCAAATTACGATTTCAAAACAGAAGTATTAGTTGCCTCTATTCGTGGCCCGGGTCACGTGATTGAAGCCGCTAAAATGGGTGCTGATGTTGGCACTCTTCCACCAAAAGCATTGCGTGCTCTGTATAACCACCCATTAACAGATAAAGGATTGGATGCCTTTATGAAAGATTGGGAAAAAACAGGTCAAACAATTCTGTAATTTCTTTTAGGGCAGGCAAGCATATTTCTTGTCTGCCTTATTTCTTTGATGTTGGAGAGATTTTCAAATGGCAGAACATACCATTCGCGCTGCAAATGAAAACCTGACTGCGGAAATAGTTGCTGACTATTTACGGGATCATCCGGATTTTCTATCTGACTTTCCTGATTTACTTGGCATTTTGCAACCACCTTCCCGCGAAATGGGTGAAGGGGTAAGCGACCTCCAGCAAACAATGATTCATCGATTGCGTGATCAAGTAGAACGCACAGAAGATCTCGCCAATGTCATGATCGTGAACAGCCGCGATAATCTTGCGAGCACCACACAGATACATGAATGTGTCTTGCAATTGATGTCTACAGAATCTTTTGAAGAATTATTAGAAGTAATCAGCCGCGATTTGCCGAAAATTCTGGAACTGGATTGCGTCGCTTTATGTGTTGAGAATGATGATATGACCATGCCACCCATCGATGGCTTACGCGTCATTCCGACGACTCTAATCGATTATTTATTACCAGATGGACAGGTTATCGCGTTACGCGATAACACCATGCCAGATCCTAATGTATATGTTGAAAAATTTGAGGTGGTGAAATCTGAAGTTTTAGTGCGTTTGGAAATTTCTCCGGAAGTTCCCCCTGCTTTATTGGCATTTGGTAGCGGCGATCCTGAAAGATTTGACCCTGGCCAAGGAACAGAACTTATTCTTTTCCTTGCACAATCCATCTCGGAACTCATTCGTATTTGGCTTGCCTTACCAAGTCCTGAAGTCATTTTTGGTGGCGATGACGACCAATAACCTTTGAGGGAATATTAGAATTTCCTACTACTCATATTGACAAATTTTTCATTTCGCAGTCTCATAGACCTCTTGCAAATTATATAAGGGGTATAATGTGCGGCGAAGATTGGCGAATTTAGGAAAATGTATCTCCCTTTTATTTTCACTTCAATTCTTATGGATTGAAAGTGCTTATTCTGCTGAACCCCTTGAAATTGCAACAATTGGCAATTTTCCACCTTATACCTATTTGATAGACGAACAACTTACAGGTATCGACATCGATATTCTGGACGAGTTAAGCAGAAGGTCAGGCGTCAAATTCACCTATGTGACCCTACCCTGGAAACGCGCCCTTAAGAAAACTGAAATCGGTGAAGTGGATGGGATGTTTTCGCTCTTCCATAATCAAAAAAGGGCGAGTTATGCCCATTTCATTGAGCCAGCCATCCATTACAGCACATACAAATTATTTGTTCGAACTGGCGAAGAGTTTATCTATCAGGATGTCAGTGATCTTTATGGGAAAAGCGTTGTCCTAAATCTTGGATATTATATCAATTCCCCATTGGAGCGCGCCATCAAAGCAGGCAAAGTGAAAGTATTACGCATTCCCTATACAGGCGAAGCTTTAGCCGTTTTAGCAAATCGTAAAGTAGATGTGCTGATTGGAAATTATCATGAAATATTGTTCAACAAAGGCTTAAACCCAGATTTGGACCATATTGTTGACCTACCCAACCCCATTCAAATGCCAAAGGAAGCCTATCTGGTTATTTCCAAGAAGGCGGAAATCCCAGATAAAAAACGGGTCATGGAAGAACTTTCCCAACATCTTCTCACCATCCATCAAGATGGGACTGTTAACAGGATCTACCAAAAACACCATCCTGCCACATTACGACAGAATGGTGTTCAATACTTGGAATAATAGTTACTGAAATAGATTACTTAACCAAAGCCAAAACATCTTTGGCCATTTGTTCTGGCTTACTGTCATGCTTGAACATGGTTACAAAATCACCATTAGGATCCATCAGATATGTAAAAGCGGAATGGCTCATTACATAATCACCATCTTCATCTGGTTCCTCTTTATTAAAATAAACACGATAAGCTTTTGCTGTTTTCGCTATTTCAGGTAAATCACCTGTTAAACCAACCATACGTTCATGAAAATGATCTGTATATTCTGCAATGGCTTGAGGCACATCACGTTCAGGATCAATAGTAACGAAAATTGGCGTTATTTTGCTCGCTTTGTCATTATCTTCATCTTCCATCATCGCCATTGCCTCTCCCATGACAGCAAGGTCAGTCGGACAAACATCAGGACAATAGGTGAAACCAAAATAGATCAGCATATATTTGCCAGCGAAATCTTTCTCTGTTACCGGCTTTCCAGTTTCATCAATCAAATTAAATGGACCACCTAACTCCACCTGCCCCATCGCCAAAGAGGAATTACTGCTCTTTTGTTGCGTTTGATAGAGATATAAATAGGTTGCAATCAACGCAGCCGCAGCCACAGCGAAAATCGCCATAAAGGCGGGCGACAGAATCAAGCGTTTCATAATTACTAATCCTTTAAACCGTTACATCCGCATTATCGGATATCATCTGCGATAGAAATAGGCAGCTATCCAAATAATTGCAAGTCACGAAATCGTAATAATAAATCGCTTTTGCCACGGTGATTTCCTATTGATGCCCCAATTGTGCCTTAATTCGAATTGATTGTAGCATACTAGAAATTCCATTATGTTATGTAATCACCAAAGTTGAATGAGGGGCTGGCATAAGCCAGACAAAAAATGAGCCATAAGATTGCACTTGTTGACGATGACCGAAATATCCTGACCTCTGTTTCCATTGCCTTAGAATCAGAAGGCTTTGAAGTTGTGACCTATAATGACGGAGAAACCGCTCTTGCTGGAATCAACACAGGAAATCCTGACCTGGCGGTTCTCGACATTAAGATGCCACGCATGGATGGTATGGAATTATTGCAACGTTTGCGTAAAACTAACACCATGCCGGTTATCTTTCTGACTTCTAAAGATGACGAAGTCGACGAACTTCTTGGGTTACGTATGGGGGCAGATGATTATATCAAGAAACCTTTCTCTCAGCGTCTTTTGATTGAACGCATTCGTGCGCTTTTGCGTCGTAAAGAATTAGAAACCAGTGGCGGTGATAATTCAGCTGGTGGTGTTATGACTCGCGGCAAACTTGTCTTAGATTCTGACCGTCATATTTGCAGCTGGAACGGTAAGGTTGTAAATTTAACTGTAACAGAGTTTTTGTTAATCAAAACATTGGCACAACGCCCGGGGCATGTCAAAAACCGTGATCAATTGATGGATTCTGCTTATGGCGAGAACATCTATGTTGATGATCGTACAATTGATAGTCATATCAAGCGTCTGCGTAAAAAATTCCGTGACATCGATAATGAATTTAATGAAATTGAAACCCTCTACGGGGTGGGTTATCGTTATAAAGAACCAGCCTAAACCCACTTCATTATACGAGCAATATGTTAAAAGCTGACCCCGCTAAGGCGCCAAATAAAACGTTAAAACCAGAAAAAAGCCCGACGGTAAAGAAGTCGCGCTTTTTAACGCCTTTAGCACGCAAGATTCTTGCGATCAATATGCTGACACTCGCTATCCCTGTTGCAGGACTTCTTTATCAGGGCGTTTATAAAGATCAATTAATCCAGCAAGAATTAGAAGCCTTACGAACACAGGGTGAGATTTTTTCCGGTGCATTAGGTGAAGCTGCAATTACCCGCCTGAACACAGGACAAGAAATTTTAAATCTCGTCCCTGCGCGCCATATCATTCATCGCTTATCTGTTCCAGGCCGTGTGCATGCCCGCTTGTTTTTAAATGATGGAAAACTAGCTGCAGATAGCGAAAGATTAGGTGGAATCAATCAAATTGTTGAGGTAGAGGATTTGCCTGAACATGATTCAACTGCAGAACAGATCCTAGAACCACTGTTAGAAATGATGGAAAATTTAACGGAAATCACATCCCGTCATGATCTTCCTCTATATCAGAATAACGCCATTCCAGTTGCCAGCGATTTTCCGGAAGCCCAAAATGCGCTGCGTGGTGGTATAACAGGTGTCGTCAGGCAGAAATCCAATGGCAACCTGGTTCTTTCGGTCGCTTTCCCAGTTCAACGATATTATCAAATTGCGGGCGCATTAATGCTTTCAAAAGGTGGGGCAAAAATTGATGCTGCCATGCGGGAAATTCGCCTTAATCTACTAATTCTATCCGGACTCGCTTTTGTCTTAACAATCAGTTTATCGCTTTATCTAGCCGCTAGTATTGTGAGTCCGATCCAACGACTAGCCCATGCAGCTGAACGCATTCGCGAAAATGTGGGCCGACAAGATGATATCATTCCAGACTTCACCTCTCGTCGAGATGCGATTGGTGAGTTATCAGGTGTTTTGAGAGAAATGACCGATGCATTACGGAAAAGGCTTTCAGCCATTGAAAGCTTTGCTGCAGATGTATCCCATGAGATTAAAAATCCTTTAACTTCACTAAGAAGTGCTGTGGAAACTTTGTCCTTCGCGAAAGATGAAGAACAAAAGAAAAAATTACTCAAGATCATTGAAGATGATGTAACGCGTCTTGATCGTTTAATCACAGATATTTCTGATGCTTCTCGTCTCGATGCCGAATTATCAAGGACGGATGCAACACCTGTTAATATGGCAGAAATGCTGGATACGTTAGTAGATATGCATAATACGATGGCTGAGGATCGCAACCGTCCTCAGATCCACTTGGATTGCCTAGGAAATGGTCCGTTTATGATCCAAGGAATAGAAGGACGGCTTGTCCAAGTTTTCCGTAACTTGTTTGGTAATGCGGAAACATTTTCGCCTGATAATGGTCGCATTTCTGTTCGCCTAGAGAATGTTGAAAAACAAATCATGATTACGGTTGAGGACGAGGGCCCCGGTATTCCAGAAAATAAACTGGATGCTATTTTTGACCGCTTCTATTCTGAAAGACCAGAGGGGGAAGCATTTGGCAAACATTCTGGTCTTGGTTTAGCAATTTCCAAACAAATCATCGATGCACATCATGGTCGCATTTATGCGGAAAACCGACATAATCCTGACGGCAGTCCCAAAGGCGCACGCTTTATTATAAAGTTACCTATGGGCAATTAATTCTGACAAATATTGCTCTGATCCGCCATGAATGTATAGTGGATGTAATATAAGCTCTCTGGGGAAAAGAATGTTTAGGCTTAAGGCTCTTTGCCTCTTATTTTTTATCGTTGGTGTCAGTTTTAATCTATCAAAGGTATCTGCAAGTGATTTGCCAAAGGAAATTACTTTATCAACAACAGAATGGTGTCCTTATACTTGCCTGAAAGATCCCTCATCCACGGATCAAATCACAGATGGTCTAATTGTAGAATACTTAACTTCCATTTTCGAACAGCTTGAAATTAAACTTATCGTTAAAAATTTACCATGGTCGCATGCCGTTAGACGTGCCAATGAGGGGCAGGAAATTGATGGATTGCTTGCTGCTGTCTTTGAAGAAGCGCCCGACCTTGCCTTTACCAATGTGCCAACAATGACATATCAAATCTGCATGTTTACCAATGACGATACAAAATGGCAGTTTAAGCCCGCAGATACAGAGAAAGAGCTATTGTATAACTTACAAGCAAGAAAAGTTGGGATTATTAATGGTTACGGCTATGATCCTGTTTTCGATAGATTTGCCGCCAATAGTCTTAATGCAGCATTTATTGAAAGAGTTTCGGATCGAAATGGATTAGATATCCTGTTTACTTTTTTAGAACGACATAGAATAGATGCCTTTTTGAGTAACGAACAAGTCATTGCATGGCACCTGAAAAACCATGCTGGTCACGCCAAGGTTAAAAATGTGGGTTGCTTCAATGAAAATCCTTTCTTCATAGGATTAAACCCTTCCAAGATCTGGACAAATGACCTTTTACAACGTTTAGACAGCACCTTGATTAAACCAGAAAACCAGAAACTTCTTTCTGAATTAATTACCAAATACACTCACTAAATAAATAGAAAAGCCCATGATACAAAATCATGGGCTTTTCTTTGGCAAGAGTAACAAACTATATCTTACGAAGGTAAAGGCAAAACCCACCACGATATAACTCATTACAGAGAGAGCTCTTTGTTTTGGAATTACTGTAAATTAAGCAACTTCCCCGGCAGCTTCCACGCGACCAAGGATCGTTAAAGCACGGCTTCCTTGATCTACAGATTGAAAGTCATGAGCCGCCATATCTTTATGTAATTTACCTTGCCATGCAGAAATCATATCCAAGGTAATTTTATCTTCTTCCAGCGCACCGGAACGTTTTACCGGGCCATCTGTCAAAATACGATGATCACGACGATTGATCGCACCAGCATCCAACAATAATGCCGCTAAGCGACGATTATCATCACGTGTCATGTTACGTGGGTCAAATTTGCGATTGGCTAAACGAAATACGGCTTGAGTATCAATTTTTACCGATGTTTCAAACCCGTCAGGCAAATAATGCCGAGGCGCAGACCGTTTTACGGAGGATGCAGAAACACGTTCGCGAGAAGGTGTCAACAAATAAGGCTCTTGTGTTGTGCGGCTTAGCGCCTCTTCACGAGTCCAACCAAGCGCATTAAAAATATGTCCTAGTTTCATTTTTTGCCTCCTTAAATCTCTAAGAAACTCTTACTGAGATTAAGAAAGCAATTTTGATGCCATTTAGAAGTGCCAATTAGGAAAATTTCATCAGGAAGGAAACGATCTTACGCACACGATCAGAGAAAAGCTTGGGTGTATAATAACTTCCTGCCACTCTCTTGGAGATTTCAGAACGTGTTGGATAAGGCAAAATCATTCCCGCAACATCCCCGATCTTTAATCCTTTTGAAATCGCTAAACACCACGGGGCAATTAATTCCCCAGCGCCATCACCGACAATGGTGCAGCCGAGGATTTTACCTTTTTTGTCAACAAAAGCTTTTGCAAAACCTGTTGTTTTACCTTCCGCCTGCGCACGGTCATTTTCTTTAAAATGCCATTCCAACATATCGTAATTATCGACATATTTTTCTTTGACCGTTAACTCATTCACACCCACTTGCGCAATTTCAGGGGATGTATAAGTTACCCAAGGCACTGCTGAATGGCTCACTTTTGCAGGCATTTTGAAAAGCGCATTTCTAATAACGATACCGGCGTCATATCCAGCCATATGCGTAAATTGATATCCACCTGTAACATCGCCAATGGCAAAGACACGTTTATTACTAGTGCGTAGGCGTTCATCCACTTCAATCCCACGTGGTGAGAACTTGATATTTGCTTTTTCCAAATCCAAACCGTGCACGTTGGGCGCACGCCCAACCGCCATCAAAATATGGCTGCCTTTTATAACGGATTGCTCATCGTTTTTCTCAATTTGAACTTCAACACCTGTTGCGGTTTTTGTAACAGATTGCACAGATGTTCCTTCATAGAGATCAATGCCATCCGCAACCAATTGCTCACGTACGACTTGAACAGCTTGTTCATCATCTTTGTTCAGAATAGTTAATGCATCCACGACCGAAACCTTGATCCCAAGTTGCGCATGCGCTTGCGCCATTTCCGCGCCAATGGGACCACCACCAATCACCACCAGATGATCTATTTTCTCTTCGTTAAAGAAAATGGTTTCATTGGTGAAATATGGCGTGTCTTCAACACCTGAAATTGGTGGCACAAAAGCGGATGATCCAGTTGAAACAACAATATATTTTGCCTGGATGATGGTATCATTCACTTCCACTTTACGCGGCCCGACAAATTTGCCCACTCCTTGATAGACTTTGACACCTAGACCTTCAAAACGTTCCACGGAATCATGGGGTTCAATGGTCTTAATAACCGAGTCAACATGACCACGCACTGCCGACATATCAATCTTGGGATCGTCATATGTAACACCGAAATTTGCGGCATGCTTATGTGATTGCGCTGCGTGAGAGGCAGCAAGCAAAGCTTTTGATGGCACGCATCCATAATTTAAGCAATCGCCGCCCATCTTGCCTTTTTCAATCAAAGCAACAGAAGCACCCATCTGCACAGCACCTGCAGCGACAGACAAACCACCGGATCCGGCGCCAATCACACAAATATCAAATTTCATTGTTTCGGTCATACGTCACCTTTTTCATTCTGATATCTATCATGTAAGGCATATGATCCAAAAAATCCCTTAAACATTACCTAACAATTTTGTGATCGGATCGGAATTTTAGACGAGTGACTTGTTTACTACCTCAAAGACATCCCGGCTCAGACCATCTACATCCGCAACACGTTGTAGGGCAGATTTCATTTTTATCTGACGGCCCTCATCAAAACGTTTCCACTGCCCTAATGGCCCAGCTAATCGCGCAGACACTTGCGGATTCATCTTATCCAAACGAATAATAATATCAGCTAAGAAGTCGTATCCGGCCCCGTCGGCAGTATGGAAGCGAACCATATTGCCAATACAGAATGATCCGATTAGAGCACGTAGGCGATTTGGATTATTAAAATTAAAGACTGGATGATCCATTAAAGCTTTTACGTCAGATAACACATCAGGATGTGAGGAGATCGCTTGTGCACCTAGCCATTTGTCCATTACAATCGCATTATCTTTCCAGATATCATGGAAATGATCAAAAACAGTCTTCTTCATTTCCCCCGGATAATCGGTGATCAATCGCATACCTGCGACTGCGTCTGTCATATTGTCAGCCGCCTCATAGTGAGCCTTGAGTAATGCGGGTGCTTTATTAGCATCCGCAGCAGCCATATAAGCCAAAGCTGTATTGCGAAGGTCCCGTAATCCAGCTTGTTCAGCTGTTGGTTCAAATGCACCGTGAACGGTGGAATGATCATAAATTTCTTCAAAGACAGATCTATGCGCTGTTGCGACAGCAACGCGTAGGGCTTCACGCGCCGCATGGATGGCATCTACATCTATCATATCCATCTGTTCAGATACGAATTCTTCAGAAGGTAGTTTCAATGCACAGGCCTTAAAGGCAGGTTCCAAATCTTCATTTCTGGCAATATGTCCCATTGCGGCAACAAAATCGTTATCAATGCTGAAATCCTTTCCAGCCTGATATTCAGCAACCATCTTGGTTAATAATTCTGCTGCATATTGTTGACCAGCTTCCCAGCGATTAAAGCTGTCATGATCATTCCCCATCAAAAACGCCATTTCAGCTTGGCTCTGACCCGTTTTCAAATGGACAGGTGCAGTGAAACCTCGATTTAGAGAAAGCACAGGCTTCGTCACAACATTTTCAAATACAAATGTTTGTTCTTCTTCTTTTAAATGCAAAAGATGTTCACTTGCTTCAACGCCATCAAAGTAGCATTTCTGATCTTCACCGGCCTCACCTAAAAGACCAACACGTAAAGGGATATGCAGCGCCTGCTTAGTCGCCTGCCCTGCTGTTGGCTTTGTTTCTTGTCGCAAGGTCAAACTAAAACGTTGCGTTTCCTGATCATACTCCGCAGACATCACATCCACATTTGGTGTACCGGATTGACTATACCATAATTTAAAATGTGCTAAGTCCACCCCACTGGCATCTTGCATGGCAGCTGCGAAATCATCACATGTAACTGCTTGCCCATCATGACGTTCAAAATACAGCTTCATACCTTTTTGGAAGTTCTCTTCCCCCAACAAAGTATGCATCATGCGGATAACTTCTGCGCCCTTTTCATAAACCGTCGCTGTATAGAAATTATTAATTTCAATATAGCTTTCCGGGCGTACAGGATGGGATAAAGGCCCTGCATCTTCCGGGAATTGACGGGCGCGTAACATGCGCACATCTTCAATGCGCTTCACGGCATGGCTGCGTTGATCACCAGAAAACTCCTGATCCCTGAAAACAGTTAAACCTTCTTTTAAACTCAACTGGAACCAATCACGACAAGTAACACGGTTCCCCGTCCAGTTATGAAAATATTCATGGGCAACAATACCTTCGATGAGATCGAAATCTGTATCTGTTCCCGTTTTTTCATCTGCCAGAATATATTTATCATTAAACACATTCAGGCTTTTATTTTCCATCGCACCCATATTGAAATCGGATACAGCCACAATATTAAAAATATTCAGATCATATTCCAGATCAAATCGCGTTTCATCCCAGCGCATGGATCGTTTCAGACTATCCATCGCATAATCACAGCGTGTCTCATTTCCATGTTCCACAAAGATACGCAATGTCACATCCTGGCCTGACTTAGTGGTAAAATTATCTTCTACTTTCGCTAAATCACCTGCTACCAGTGCAAATAGATAACTTGGCTTTGCATGCGGGTCTTCCCAAATTGCGTAATGACGCCCGCCTTCTAAATCACCATTTTCAATATTGTTACCATTAGAAAGTAATACCGGGTTAGTCTCTTTATCAGCACGGATTGTCACCTTATAGGTGGTCATCACATCCGGTCGGTCCATAAAATAGGTGATCCGGCGAAAACCTTCCGCTTCACATTGTGTGCAATACATCGTGCTGGAACGATATAGACCTTCAAGGCGTGTATTGGCAGCTGGATTGATTGTATTCTGAATCGTCAGCGTAAATTCGTCAGGCAAATCGGATAATGTCAGAAGTTCATCCGTCAACGTAAATTGATCTTCACGTAACTCGCGGCCATTCACACGAATGGAATTCAATCCTAATTCTTCCCCATGTAGAACCAAATCATCATTCCCACCATCGCAACGTTTTAGATATTGAGTTGCTGTGACCAGTGTGAATTCAGGCTCCAAATCAAATTCAAGTTCGACCCGCGACACCGAAAAAGCAGGCGCCGTGTAATCGGCAAGTTGTATAGCAACTGGTTGATCGACGCGCATAATGATTATTCCTTCTTCGCGATTTTCTCTAATCTGGACAAACAGGTTTCGCGATCCATTTGAAAACCGCTGCCAATCCATTCATCTTCCACTTGTTTAAGAATTTGCCCCACTTCGGGACCTGCTTCAACCCCCATATTTATGACGTCTCGACCCAGCAATGGGAATTCAGGTTGCCCCATTTTCTCGGCAAAAAGACGTAACGTATCCCAGTTCCCAACTTCATCACGAATTTGGCCTAGTTGGGCAATATCCTTCGCTAAGTCAGGACCGATCTTATTATAAGTGTCATAGAAAATTTTATCGGATAAATCCTTAAAAACCTCACGTGGTGTATAAAGGCCAATAAAGTAATTCTTTTCTGCATTAGAAAAACGTAAAGTATTTGCAAGTTGTCTTGCTTCTTTTTGATCAAGATGGGCATGCAGCAATGCTAATCGTTGTAATGGATTTTTCGCATTTAATTCATCCATGCAAAAAATATCTTGATCAATGACCCTAACGGGCATCTGCCTATATATCTGATCAAACATACCAATTTGGTTCATCGCAGATAGAGTGGATGAAATTTTTGAAATGGTGAGTAACTTAGACCATTCCTGCCAGATGCGTTCGGTGGCTAAACGCGGAAGATGACTTACGAACTCTTCACATATCGCTAGAACATTCTGGTCAAATCCTTGACGTTCATAGCGTGCAGAAAAACGAAAATAACGTAATAAACGCAATGCATCTTCTGTCATACGTAGACGTGGATCACCGACAAATCGCACATGCCCGTCTTTTAAATCATCCCATCCACCGAAATAATCATACAGATTTCCGCCAATATCCATATACAGCGCATTCATCGTAAAATCCCGGCGAGCCGCATCCTCTTGCCAGTCATCGGTGAATTCTACAACAGCATGCCGTCCGTCTGTTTCTACATCTTTACGAAGAGTAGTTAACTCATAGGGAACATGATTTAAAACTGCAGTTATTGTACCATGAGACAATCCTGTAGGGATCACCTTCAAACCCGCTGCCTTGAGAGATTTCATTACATAGTCGGGATCACGATCAACAGCGATATCAAAATCGTTTACCTCACGCCCAATCAGAAAATCTCTTACACAGCCGCCGACAAAACGCCCTTCAATACCCGAAGCCTCCAACACCTGAAACAGACGTAAAATATTTGGATCATCAAGCCAATTAGGCCTCATGGATACCTTCGTCGTTACAAGAGTTGCATCTGAAAGCATTACTCGTCAGTTTCTTTGACAAATTGGCCAGGTACCAATTCACCATTCTCCATATGTGGTGGTACATACTTGCCGTGGAACCCATCATAATTTGGAAAACCGAACACCAAAAAAGTAAGGATCAACAAGACACCACCAAAACCAATTAAACGAAACCAAGGCCATGCATGATAGGCTGGAATATGCTCCGCTGTCTCATCTTCTTTTTTCCATTTGGCACGCAAGCGAACCAAAAAGAAATAAATTAAAGTCGGTGCGATAAGTGGTAATACCACTGTCAAAATTATCCGGATCATTTTCCCTCCAGAATATCAACCAGATTAACTAACATGCCCGCCGTCGCACCCCATATATGATAGTCTTTATAAGGTAGAACGTAAAAATGACGACGGATGGATTCAAATTCATACGCTTGTTTTACGTGGTTCTCACGGTTCAAGAAAAAGGTCAATGGGACTTCAAAAATAGAGGCGACCTCAAAGTCATCCAATTCAGTTTCAAAAGGAGGTGTTACCACCCCTACCACAGGTGTCACGTCAAATCCCGTACGCGTAATATACGGATCCAATTGCCCAATGGTTTCCACATGTCGGCGATCAAGTCCGACTTCTTCTTCTGTCTCTCTTAACGCCGTGTCGATCGCATCTAAATCGTCTTTTTCTGCTCGTCCCCCCGGAAAACTGATTTGTCCGGCATGATCATGCAGATGATCCGTACGCTGTGTTAAAAGGACTGTTATTCCATCGTCTCTTTGCACCAATGGTACAAGAACCGAAGCTGGCGTCAATGGGTCTCGCATAGGTTTCATGCCCGGATTTAAATCCGCATCCCCCCGTTTGCGTGTATCATCAGGTTGCCTGATTCTATGTGCCTCCAAAGCAGCGATAACGTCAGCTATATGCATTAACCTTCTTCCAATGAACCAATTTCAAAGAAATGACCTGAAGACCATATACCTAACTTTACCTGTCCTTCATGTTCAATCTCTTCTGCCAATGCCACAAGATCATAAAACACACTTCGTACAATCAGGGCTTCAAGATCATCTCTTATTAAAACGTAAGGTGCAGGTTCATCGGTTTCAAGATCAACGTCAATGCGCAATGGATGCTCTTTATCCACCGTTACCCAATGATCTAAATTACTTCGAAGAGAAAGAGTTTGATCTTTTCCCTGCCCTTCAACAATCATTTCAACAGCAACAAAAGGTGCATCCTCAACTTCAATTTTGCCTTTTTCAACTGGCGTAACCAACCAAAATTGGCCTTCATCATCCTTTTGCAAAATCGTAGAAAAAAGTTTGCATAAAGCCTGACGTTTAATTTGTCCGCCTTCGTGATACCAATCCCCATTACGCGCAATAAACATATCATAATTGCAAATCTGATCCGGCCATGGAAAATCGCGTAATCCTTGTCCGTTTTCCATCAGTTCTTTGATGCTTTGCTTAGCGGCTTTTTCCGCCTCATTCATGCCAGATTCCAGTTGTTTTAATGGGTCATTCATAATTCTGTGATCCGGTTTCTATAGTCTGCATAAAAAGCATGTGTTAGACTTACCTCATAAAGTGTTATGCTAAGTCTTACATCTTACCTCTAGTTTAAGGTTTATCCATGTCCGCGACAAATGAAACTTTTGAAATCAATTCATTAAACGAAGATCTGGAAACAGCTCTCACTCAATCTCTTGCTGAGGCTTCTACTAAAATCCAGAAAATACGCACAGAAATTGCGCAGGTCATCATCGGGCAAGAGAATGTCGTTGAACAAAGTTTAATTACTGTTCTTGCAAGCGGACATGCGGTTTTAATTGGGGTGCCAGGCCTTGGAAAAACTTTACTGGTTGAAACTCTAGGGCAGGTTTTGGGTCTTTCAGAAAAACGTGTACAATTCACACCGGATTTAATGCCTGCCGATATTCTAGGGTCAGAAGTTTTAGAGGAAAATGAAAGCGGTCGTCGTCGCTTTCGTTTCCTGCAAGGACCGATTTTCAGTCAACTTTTAATGGCTGATGAAATTAATCGTGCAAGCCCGCGAACGCAATCGGCCTTGCTTCAAGCAATGCAAGAACGACGTGTATCTATCGCAGGTCATTACCATGACTTACCTCAACCTTTCCATGTTTTAGCGACCCAAAACCCGTTGGAACAGGAAGGTACTTATCCACTTCCTGAAGCTCAACTTGATCGCTTTTTGATGGAAATCACCATTGAGTATCCTGATAAAGAAACCGAGCGAGAAATTATTCTAAACACCACCGGTATCGAAATGAAGCAGCCTGAAGCGGTTCTAACACCTGCAGATCTAATGGACATTCAAAAACTTGTAAAACAAATACCGGTTGGAGAAAGCGTTATAGAAGTCATACTTGAACTAGTACAATCTTGTCGCCCGGAACAAAGTGCACATTCCTTGGTGAAAGAGCATGTAGCCTGGGGACCTGGACCACGTGCAAGTCAGGCCTTTATTCAAGCAGCGCGTGCACGCGCTGTTTTACAAGGAAGACTTTCACCTTCTATCGACGATGTCATTGCCCTAGCCAAACCGATTTTACGACATCGTATGGCTTTAGGATTTGCGGCTTACAGTGCTGATATCACTTTGGATAAGCTTATTGATGAATTGTTAATTCCGTTCCGTTAAAGAGATATAGTTAATCTGATGATTGGATCAAAAACCAAAAAGAAAAAAAAGAGATTATCTCTGCTTGGGCTGTCCCTAAAAAAGCAGAAAAAGCTTCATGTTTTTGAAGAACACTCAGATCATTTAACCTATCTACAAGCAGACGCGCAAGATATCGCAAAATCCCTCCCTGCACTTTTACTTGCAGCGGAACGCGTTGCAACTACAGTTGCACAAGGCGTACATGGGCGACGACGTGCAGGTACAGGTGAAAGCTTCTGGCAATATCGTCCATTTAATATGGAAGATAGTCGACAAAAAATTGATTGGCGCCGGTCCGCTCGCTCGGATTCACTTTATGTACGTGAAACAGAATGGGAGGCTGCTCAATCTCTCTGGATTTGGCGAGATTCCTCTCCCTCCATGAACTATTCTTCCCATAAGAAAAAAATAAAAAAAGGGATACGTGCCGATATTCTGGCCTTAGCTGTTGCGCATCTTGCTTTGCAAGCCGGCGAAAGGGTTGGTTTATTACAGCACATGGATACTGCAGGACAAGGACGCATGATGCTTCAGAAACTTGCACATGCCCTCATTGAAAATCGGGAAGCTAATCAGGATGAAGATACCTTCGTCAGTTTTTTACAAAAACTACCGCCCAATGCCCATATTCTTCTCATTAGCGACTTTCTGGATAGTCCAGAAGTTATTGAAAAACGCACTCGTATTTTAGCGGAACGTAAAATAAAAGTAAGTTTCCTATGTATCTTCGATCCTGCGGAAAAATCGTTACCTTTCAAAGGGCGCATACGTTTTAACGGTTTGAAAAACGAGTTACCTATTTTAATTAGGCGTACACAATCCATCCGTCCAGACTACAAAGAAAAACGTAAGGCGCATTTTACCTATCTACAAAATCTGGCGTATCACAACAATTGGCAATGGTTGTCCCACAATACGAAGAACTCAGCCGAGAGTTGTTTGATGGCATTATATCAAATGATGGACCGGCCCCAGCATACAGCAAAGGTCAGAGAGGTAAGATTATGATCCCAGATCTCTTTTCGAACCTACTCCATATCAATTTTGCTGCACCTTGGTTACTACTGGGTTTGTTAGGATTACCGGCACTTTGGTTTTTTCTCCGTGTAACACCGCCACCGCCCAAACAAATAGCCTTTCCCGCAATCATGCTCCTAACAGGCATATTCAATCAAAATCAATCTTCAGATAAAGCCCCGTGGTGGCTGGTTGCATTGCGCTTAACATTACTAGCGACTCTCATATTTGCTTTTGCACATCCACGCATCTATCAAGAGAAAGTCATTCCAGGACAAGGGCCGGTAGTGCTTGTCATCGAAAATGACTGGACGAGCGGGCAAAATTGGTCCGAACTTATGCAGATCGCCGACACTATTCTGGATGATGCATCTCGTCAAAATCGTGAAATTTATATTGCTTCAACACAGTCTTCTGATCTCGACAAAAAATTCAACTTCCATGGCCCACTTTCGCCACAAACAGCAAAAGATCAACTGGCTCAGCTTTCATCTATCCCCATAACTGTGGATTACCAGCCCTTACTCAATCAGCTAAAAAAGACAAACTTTGAAATTTCACCCGATATCGTTTGGTTACAAAGTGGCATTCAAGATTCTAAGACATTGAATTTTGAAAAACGACTTACTCAAATTGGTGAGGTACATCTTTATCAACCCCAAAGTTATAACTTACCTGTTACTTTATCTCTCTCAAAAGATAGCTTAGCCGAACCTTCTGGGATTGAGGTCCTAATTACACGAACAAGAACACAGAACCTGTCCCAGAATGATGCAATTAGTATCGCCCGTGAGATTACTTTATCAATAAAAGCACAAAATGGGCGTTTACTTGGTCAACAGCTTATCCAATTTGGTCAAGGAGAATTTGAAAAGTCAGTTCCACTTAATTTACCTAAAAACCTGATTGGCGAAATTGCCCAGATATCCATTGATGGGCAATCACATGCAGGTGCAATATTCCTGCTAGATGATCGCTGGAGAAACACACAAATTGGTATTTTACAGCCGGAGGGCGCAAACGACCTTCCCCTTTTATCCGAAAGTTATTACCTCGATAAAGCCAGTATAGAATTAGGATCAGTCAGCGTTGCCCCGTTACATATGCTACTCAGGTTACGAACTGGTGTGATAATGATGCCAGATGCGGTTTCCCTCTCAGCGGATGAAACAGTTGAGCTAACCAATTGGTTAGAACAAGGTGGAGTTTTGATCCGATTTGCGGGGAGGAATTTGGCCCATAATGCCGAAACGGATCCGCTGCTTCCCATATCATTGCGTCATGGAGGACGTGCTCTTAATGGTATGTTGCAATGGGAAAAACCTGCACATCTTAAAAACTTTAATAACGAAAGCCCACTGGCAGGCCTTGGCGTCCCGGATGATGTTATCATCAAACAACAGGTTCTTTCTCAAACAAGCGCAGATTCGAAAAAGACAAGCTGGGCACAACTTGAAGATGGTACCAGTTTAATTTCCGGCAAAAAACAAGGAAAAGGCTGGCTTATTCTCTTCCATACAACTGCAAATGCGGAATGGTCCAACTTAGCGTTATCTGGCATTTTCCCAAAAGTATTAGAACGCTTAACCCGTCTCTCCTTTCTACCAGATCATATAAAGGCGAATGATTTAAACAATACATCCTTACCGTATCACCCAATACGGATCGTTAATGGGCAAGGTCAACTGACCTCACCTGTATCAGATGTTCATTCGTTGGATTTAAAGGAGGCACCTGCTGTCACGCGACATACTCCACCAGGTATCTATGGGGGACAAGGGTATAATCAAGCCTTAAATCTTGTGCAAAGCCTTGTACCATTACAACTATACATTCCAAAAACGAAAGCTCTTCATAGGTTGAGCAAAGAGATCGCTAAATCTACAGATTTGAAGCCAGTTTTATTGAGTCTTGCATTGATTTTATTACTTCTTGATGCGATTAGCTCCCTTGCATTAAGAGGTCAACTGCCTCGTCTTTCAACTCAATTTGAACGTTTTATTTTAGCTGCCTTTCTTACTACAGGAATGAGTTGGTTTATACCACATATAGCACATGCTCAAGAAGCCCAGATTGAAGATATGATTGTTCAATCTTTAATCACACCTCAAAGCAGTAACTTTGATACGAGTACGGGTTTAGCATATGTCCTTACAGGAAACTCAAAGGTCGACAAAACCAGTCATGAAGGCTTAGCTGGGCTCGCTTTTATACTTAATCAACGCACAGCGATAGAAGCTGCAACCCCTGTCGGTATCGACTTAAAACAAAGCGAATTGGCCTTCTATCCTTTGATCTATTGGCCAATTACGCAAGATCAACGAAATCTTACTCAAACAGAAATCAATAATATAAATAACTATTTATCGTTCGGCGGTAGTATTCTTTTTGATTCACGCAGTCCCGAACATTCAAATACGACCATGATGTCACATCTACAAAGATTGACGAATGGTATTAATATTCCTGCTTTGGTGCCGATTGAAACAGATCATGTACTGACAAAAAGTTTCTATCTGCTTCAAGATTTCCCGGGACGCTGGCAAGGTGGAAATCTTTGGGTTGAACCCATTCAGGCAGGTACTGCTGATGGCGTAAGCCGTATAATGGTTGGACAAAATGACTGGGCAGGCGCCTGGGCCATGGATGAATATGGCCGACCTCGTTTCCCAGTTACACCGGGTGGCGAAGGTCAAAGGGAAATGGCTTATCGTTTCGGGGTAAATTTGATGATGTATATGCTGACCGGCAATTATAAAAAAGATCAGGTACATATCCCAGCTATACTTGAACGCCTTGGGCAATAGAGGTGATTATGGATAGTGTGTTAAGCTTTGTGACATCTCCCAATACAGCAAGTTCAATTTTATGGGATCCGTATATTTCAACAACATTTCTATGGGTAGGATTAAGCGTCACCTTAGTTCTTTTTGTTTACAGCTTCTTTAACAAAATTAAAGGTAGTTTGTTACGACTTTTCGTAGCAGTGTTTTTACTGCTTACGCTCGCCAATCCTGTATGGGTCGAGAAAGAAAAAGAAGCCCAACCTGATATTGCCTTACTACTAATTGATGATAGTCCGTCACAACGGGTTAATGATCGCACCAATCAGACACAGGAAGCCTTAGATTACTTACAGAAAGTAATCACAACACAGAATACCTCACTTGAAATAAGAAACTTAAAACTTAACAACTTGATAAGCATAGAGGAAAATCGATCAGAAACACTTATAACAGAAGCATTAAGCCGTGCCATTGCAGATATACCTGAAGAACAATATGCGGGAACAGTTTTAATCACTGATGGTCAAGCGCATGATAGCATTGAAGAAATAGAAACACTTAAAGCACAAAGAAAATTTCAAAATAAGCCGTTACATGTATTGGTCACAGGTTCTAAGAAGGAGGTCGATCGCCGAATAACTTTGGTTAATATTCCATCTTACGGCATGGTAGATGAGGAAGCTGTGATTAGTTTTAGAATTGATCAGGTTGGCGCTTCTACGCCACAAAATGCCTTGTTAACAATACGTGCGGATGGACAAAAAACACGCCGCGTAGAAACGACTGTCGGGCAACTTACAGAACTAAGAATTCCACTTGAAAGACGTGGTCCATTAAATGTAGCACTTCACGTTGAAGAAATTCCGAATGAAATCAGTTTAGGAAATAACCAAACTGCAATTTCTATCAATGCTGTACGGGATCGACTAAAAGTCTTATTAGTATCTGGCGTGCCTCATCCTGGGGAGCGTACTTGGCGTAACTTATTAAAATCCGATCCTTCTGTAGATCTAGTTCATTTCACAATTCTACGCCCACCAGAAAAACAAGATGACACACCTGTGCATGAATTATCATTGATCGCCTTTCCAACTAGAGAACTTTTTCAGACTAAACTTCACGAATTTGACCTGGTTGTCTTTGATAGATATCGACGTAGAGGCGTTTTACCATCTATCTATCTACGTAACATCGTCACATATGTCGAAGAAGGCGGCGCATTACTTGAAATCGGTGGCCCTAGCTATGCAAGCCCATATAGCCTTTATCGAACGTCCCTTGGAGATATTCTTCCAGGAGAGCCAGATGGGGAAGTTCACCAAGAAGCCTTCAAACCCACAGTGACTGAAGAAGGTATCCGACATCCGGTAACAGCACGCTTACCAATGGGCCCTGTAATTGCAATGAATGATGACATTCGTTGGGGACGTTGGTTACGCCAAATAAGTGTGGAAGCTAAGGAAGGAAATGTCCTGATGAATGGTGTTGCTGAGCAACCCTTACTTATCTTAAATCGTGTTGAAAAAGGTCGTGTCGCGCAACTGTTTTCTGATCAAATATGGCTTTGGGCAAAAGGCTATGAAGGCGGTGGCCCATATTCCGAACTCATTCGAAGACTGTCCCATTGGCTCATGAAAGAACCAGAGCTGGAAGAGAATGACCTGAAAGCTCAAATAAGAGGCGATAAATTATTCATTGAAATGCGAAGCTTGGAACAGCAACAGCACCCAAATGTAACGATCGAAGGTCCAGATGGCCTCTCAAGTCAGCTTCCATTACGTGATGTTGGGAATGGTCGATATCTTGGTGAGAAACAATTAGAAGTTATCGGTCTACATCAGGTTAGCAATGGAAATCGTACCGTTTTGGCGACAGAAAACGTAGGACAAAACAAAGAGTGGCAAGCGCTGAATGCAACCACTGCACATATTGAACCCCTTACACAAAGCACCAACGGTAGTTATCGGTTCATTGAGGATGGATTACCTGACATCCATTACAAAAATGCTAGCCGCAAATATGCTGGAAAAAGTTGGATCAGCTTTGTGAAAAATGACTCATACAAAATTACAGGCGTTATCTACAGAAATCTAATCAATGGGTGGTTTGGCGTAATCATGGCAATCACCCTGATCATACTTTGTTGGCGCAGAGAAGCACGTTAGATTGAATTATATTTCAAAACTCACATATAAAAAGAAATATTATGTAAACGCAGAATTTACTTGCAAAATCTTCTAAATGAGAGACATATCGGGATAATTAATCAAATAATCAAAAAAAATCGGTATCGAAGCAAGGGATTTAAATGTCGGAAACACCCGCTCTGCGTGACCATGATAAACCTATCACCGCAACAGGACATACTGTCCGTGACTATTGGCTGTTAGAGCCTGACATAACATATCTGAACCATGGGGCTTTTGGTGCTCTTGCGAAAGATGTTCATGAGGTTGCCAATAATTGGCGCATGATAATGGAAAGACAGCCATCTGAATTTATCCGTGAAATCTTACGTCCCAACTTACGAAAAACAGCGAACTTTCTTGGAAATTACGTTGGTGCCCAAGGAGACGATATCGTTTTCGTAGATAATGCCTCCACCGCAATTAATGCTGTTTTACGCTCATTAGTGCTTCTCCCGGGTGACGAAGTGGTTACAAGTAACCACGCACATGACACTGTCTTGCGAACTTTGGAATTCATTTGTGAACGTGCAGGGGCACGATTACATATCGCTAACATTCCGTTCCCAATCGAAGATCGGGATGATGCTGTGGATGCTATCACTGACCGATTATCACCACGCACACGTTTGGTTGTCATTGATCATATCACATCTCTAACAGGCCTTACTTTGCCATTACAAACTATTTTGGATGAATGCAGTGATCGCGCTATTCCAACATTGGTTGATGGCGCTCATGCACCCGGGCAGGTCAATCTAGAAATCGAAAAAATGGGATGTAGCTGGTATGTGGGAAATGCGCATAAATGGCTTGGCTCCCCACGTGGCTCAGCTTTCCTCTGGACGCATCAAGATTTGCAAGCGCGCGTTCGCCCGACAACGATCAGTAACTTTATCAGTGATGGCTATACAGCCGCGTTTGATTGGCCAGGTACGAAAGATTTTTCCCCTTACCTATCTATTACAGCTGCCATTCAATTTCGCGCTCGCTTCGGGGAAGACAAAATCGCCAACTATTGTCAGGATTTGATCATCAAAGCGGCCAATCACCTAAGCACAGTTTTAGGTGTAGAACGCGGCGCCCCGGATAATATGACGGGCTTTATGACAACATTTGCCTGGCCGGGGAAAGATAAAGCCACGTTAGAGAATGTGAATAATATCCGCCTCATTTTGCGAAATGAATATCAAGTGGAAGTAGAACCTAAAATCATCAATGGCAAAATCTGGATACGAATTTGCGCCTATATCTACAACGAAATGGATGATTATAAAAAGCTAGCCGATGCTATTCAGGATATAGTTTCTAAAGACCTAATTAGTCAGGCTTGAACAAAAGGCGTAGAAACTATCTACGCCTTGTCATGCACATATTACCAAACAAATCTATAACTTGAATATTTAGGTACGATACCACGCTTAGCTGTCAGCGCATCGATTTTAACTTGTTGCGGTGGATGACCTAATTCATCACCATGAATGCCGCCACAAATGAACAAGCCTTCACCACCTGCAATATGCGCGCCTTCGATGTCATGGGCTAATGAATCACCAATCCCCACAATACGTTTTGCATTCGGTGCAAGGGACTTACAATATTCATAAGTCTCCTCTTGAGGCTTACCATGCCAACGTACTGTGCCGCCCATATTTTCATATTCCAACGCTACCTGCCCCGGACACATGTTTAAGGTGCCATCCGGCGCAACACTTACTAAATCCGGGTTCACGCATATCAATGGCAACTTCTTTTCCAGCGCGACCCGTAAATAGGGACGATAATAATCTAGATCGCCTTCATTTGTGCCTGTGCATAGAATAAAATCTGCTTCTTCTGCTGTTTTAACAACCTCCTTGCCTGTTCCATCAAGAATGGCAAGATTGTCATCATTCCAAGTGAAAGGTAGCGTTTTCGCACCTAACGAAGCAAATATAGGATCGGATTTAGCCATAAAATTACGATGGCAAAGTTCGCCCGATGTCACCACATGATCATACAGACCTTTATGGATACCCATGCCTTCCATACGGTCATAAGAATCATCTACGCGCTTACCAGAGTTTGAAAGAATGACTATTGTTTTACCATCAACCTTACGTAATTCTTCCATGGCTTCAACAGCACCTTCATGTGCAGTCTCACCATTATGCAAGACCCCCCATTGATCAATGAGGAACAAATCAAATTCATCAACAATTTCTGATAAACCAGAAATCATCTTACTGGTTACATGTGCAGGCATCACATTTCTACTTTCAAAACTCAAAGAAACAGAAAAGGCTTAGGCAATTCGTAAGCCGCTAGAAGGGTCTTTAACGGGTTTAGCCTCTCCAAACAAGATGCCCTGCCCATATTCAATGCCCAAATCCATTACATCCATCAACATACGTTCCGATGCGATATGATTACCAATCAGCTCAATATTCTCTTTCTCAAGATTAGCTTTCATATGCTGGAAACGTGCATCACCGATGCGTTTAATGAGTGCCAAGACAGTCGGGCTATCCAGTTTTACATAACTAATATGGGATCGCCCCATAGCCATTGCATCCAGATTGAAGTCACGTACATTGTCCAGCGCGAAACGTAATCCAATACCAGCTAAACGTCCCATAGGTTCACGTAAGTCATCCAATAATGGATCGATGGTTTCATGATCAAGTTCCAGAACCAAACTGCGTGCCAACGTACGTCGTTTTTCCATATATTCAGAAAAATCACGCAAGAAAGAAACATCAGACAAGGTTGCCGGCGATACGTTACAGAAAATCGCACGATCAAATTCAAGCCCGCCATTCTGCTTCAAAATTTGTGCGCAACGATAGAGCAGCAATGTATCAGCAGTCGGGTTAAGCCCATCTTCATCCATCAACATCTGGATGCGTTCTGGTACTAGTAACTCGCCATCCTTAGAACGCAATCGACCAAAAGCTTCAAAGAAGCGGCGCTTGCGTTGCGGCAATGTATGGATAGGCTGTAGATGCGCGTCCAGACGTTTAGCTTCTAGCGCCTCACGAACGATTGGAAGTAAGGATTCATCAAGTTCCACATGCGGTTTGATACGCGGCGTACCATCCTCATAAATATCATCACCACTATCTTCTTCGACAGCACGATCTTTAACTTGTGGAGGTAACCCTTCAGAATATAGTTTGTCTACAAGACCTTGGAGAACTTCAACTTCCTTCGCCATGGCTTGACGGCGTTCATCTTCGGTTTCTTGGGGAAGTTCATCTTCCTCGTCATATTCTTCTTCGTAGCCTTCATCCTCAAAGTCAGAATCTTCTCCGGCCTCTAAGGCATCTAACCAATGAGGCTCTTCTTCGCCTTCTTCTATGCCATCTTCTTCGTAATATTTTTCCTCATAGCTCTCCTCTTCAGGAGTTTCATGATTTCCAGCTAGGAAAGACGGCACCTCAACATTTTCCGATACGGCTGGTTCTTGTGTATTTGAGATGGCCGCAGCAGGTCTAGCACGTTTAATTGCAGGTTTGCTTTTTGGAAGTGCTGCAACCTCTTCAGATATAGGATCAACTTTCTCTTCTTGATCAAAAACCAACATGTCATTGCGGATATCAAGCAATTCCAACTTGGTTTTATCATACGCTTTTTTAAGAAGAAGTAAGTGGCGTGCTTGTGTTGCTTCAATTTGGCGGCGATGGATATTTTCATGGACCAGACCGGATACAGCGGCAACTAAAATGCCAACTGTAATACCTTCACCCAATGACACTGTTGCCATAAAAGTTGGCAAGGCAATGCCTAAGGTCAGGGAAAGTAACAAATACCCTATAATAATAAAGATCTGCTGCATCGATCCACCTGCCAGATAAAAACCCCAATTGTGAAACAAGTTAAATACTTCACTAAAAAGGGTTTAGCCTGAGTCGCCCCAATTTGACTAGAGGCATAATACCTATCTATGGTCTGCACCCACAGCTTGGCCAACATTTTCAAACCCGTCCCTAGCCAAACATTCAGATAACTCACGCTTGATACGCGGTATCAAACTTGGCCCATGATAAACAAGTGCTGAGTATAACTGAACTAGAGAGGCTCCCGCTCTAATTTTTAAATATGCATCTTGACCTGATGCGACCCCGCCAACGCCAATCAACGGAATCTTACCATCTGTACGTTTATAAACATCCGCTAGAACTTCGGTAGATAGTTCCATTAATGGCTTACCACTTAAACCACCTGTCTCTTCTGCGGTTTTCTTATCTTTTAAAGTGTCTGGACGCGAAATGGTTGTGTTGGAAATAATCAATCCATCGATATTCATCTCGAGCGCAAGGCTTGCAATATCGCTCAAATCATCATCATTCAAATCCGGCGCAATTTTCACCAACAATGGCGGCTTTCGTTTTTCCCCCATCGCTTTATCACGTGCTTCTAGAGTCGCTGCAACCAAATTGGCCAGCTCCGTTTTATCCTGTAATGCGCGCAAGCCCGGCGTATTTGGTGAAGAAACATTAATCACCAAATAATCCGCGAATGGGGAAAGTTTTTCTGCACCAATTGCATAATCCGACGCAGCATCTTCCGTCGTTTTATTTTTACCAAGATTAACGCCAACAATACCGTTCCCATGGCGATGCGCTAAATTTTTGGCCGCGACTTGCATCCCTTTGTTATTAAAACCGAGGCGGTTAATAACGCCGCCATCCTTCGGCAAACGGAAAATACGTGGCTTTGGATTTCCATCTTGTGCCTTCGGAGTGATAGAACCCACTTCAACAAAACCAAGCCCCGTTTCCAACATAGCATCAGCAACTTCTGCATTTTTATCAAACCCGGCCGATAATCCGATAGGGTTTGGGAAATACATATCCCAGACCTTAGTCACTAAGCGTCCATCTTCATCTGCAAATGCCTTTGGCCCTAATCCCATTTTTAAAGCCGCCAATGTCATATTATGTGCCTTTTCGGGATCAAGACAGCGTAAAAACGGTAATGCAAAATCAGCTAATACAGACATGGTCTATCCATTCATCTCGTTTAGATTATTAATCATCCATTTCGGGGAAAATATGAAGACCTTGATCATCAAGCGCAAGAGGCGTTGCCCAAACCACCGCTTCTAGCTGTAATTCACCATATAGATGAGGAAATAATGCACCGCCACGAGATTCTTCCCATTTCAGTTCATCACCCAACATGCTTTCATCCACCGCCAGTAGGACTAAATCAGGATTACCCGCTTTATGCACCGCAGCAGATTTTATAATTTGCTCTTTATTTGAAAAGTGGAGGAAACCATCTCCTAAATCTTCTTCACGACCGGTATAAACACCTTCTTCAGCTTGTTTTATCCAGCAAGTTTTATCTGCCAGATGATAGATCGTCGCCATGATTTAGTTTCCCATAAATTGATAGTATCTATTGGCGCTATACATAGCTTGTCCAACATTAACAAGCAAAGGGAATCTATATTTCTGAAACCAACCACTTTGTCATATCTACTGCTGAAACCTCTTTACAACCAGTTGTATTTTGGCCTGCCCAAAGAGAGGAAAAGTCATGGATACCTTGCTTCTCAGCAGCTGCTTTTAACGGACCAATAAGCCCTCCCGCAAGCGGGAATTCAGGTGGTAATTCACTCATCGGGCCAAGTTCACGCATCAGTCTATTTACAATACCTCGGGCAGGTCTCCCCGAAAATAAATTTGTAAGTGCTGTATGTTGAGCATCGCTAGATTTAAGTGCCTCCCTATGTAAGGAAATCGTGTTTGCTTCATCGCAAAGCATATAACTTGTCCCCACTTGTACCATATCCGCACCAAGTTCCAACATTGCCTTCACCTCTTTAGGCGATGCAATCCCCCCTGCGGCAATAACGGGTAGGTCTATTGCTTGCTTAATTTGAGGGAGCAAAGAAAAAACACCCAGCTGTTTAGTTATGTCATCAGATAAAAAATGCCCACGATGACCACCGGCTTCAAGTCCCTGGGCAATAACCGCATCTACACTCTGATCCGCCAAAAAAACAGCTTCTTCAACCGTCGTGGCAGAAGATAGAATTCGCGCGCCCCAAGATCGAACCCTTTGCAATAATTCAGATGATGGCAAGCCGAAATGAAAACTAACCACTTCCGGTTTAAATTTTTCCAAGACATCAGCCATGTCGCTACTAAATGGAGCACGGCCAGGCCCTGCTTTAACTTCCGCTGAATTTAGACCAACTTCATTGAAATATGGCGCAAGCGTTTCCCGCCATTTAACGTCACGACTAGCATTAGGAGCAGGGTCTTCATGAACAAAAAAATTCACATTAACTGGTTTAGAAGTTGCCCCCTTGATAGTTACTAATTCTTCTTCCAGTTTTTCAGCATTTAACATCGCACAAGGAAGCGACCCCAAAGCTCCCGCTTCACTGCAAGCAATTGCCATCGCACTTCCTTGTATTCCTAACATAGGAGCTTGAATCAAAGGATATGAAAGGCCTAAACTTTTATAAAATGACATATCGTGAACTCTCTCAGTATCTAGAAACTTTATTATGGCAGGTCACATCTATATGTCATGAGAAACTTCTTATTTCTCTTTCCAAAGACTTATTCCCTTTTCAGCACCTCGGCTCACAATATATCCACCAACACCTATCTTTAGAAGTTCCCATAAATGGTCTGGCATCACCACAGAAGCCACACTAAAAACCGGGGCGATTACATAGTTATGAGCCACGATATATCCAAACAACACCATCAACATAGGACGCCAGTTTCGTTGTAACCAACTTTCTCCTTTTGCCTCTGCAATAACAACTGAAGCTGCTGCTCTTTCAATATCTGCCGCATGGGACAGAAGTGCTGTTTCTAATTCTACCTTTACTTTATCTCTTTCAACTTGATCAGGTAACACCCGATCCAAAACATTTCCTATCAAAGGTGTTAGTGCCGATAGTAAAGGGATCATGATGCTATCTCCTATCCGATATTTTTATAAAATTTATGACGGCCAATTCCTGCAATTGGAGTACGTCCCTTGGCCCACCAAGGTAATATTTGAGCGGCATGATAGTGGGTAGCTCCATTCGTACTATCGGCTAAAGAACCTCGTAAAGCACGCTTGGCGATGCGTTTAGCAGATGCAAAAACTTTATCTTCTTCGTTGACCTCCAACATCTTCGTTAGATTAGGGTCATCTTTGTTCCAACATGAAAACTGATAAGGTTTCTTACAGACATCCACAACATTGTTCCCCCACCAATGCCCGCCACGCGCTTGAGATTTTGCAACTCGGTTCATGACACATGATGCGACAGCCTCCATTCCTGAAAGTTGCTCCCCACGCGCTTCGCCCCAAATCGTTCGGGCTAAAACATCGACCTCTTCATTATTTAAAATTTTTAAAGGCTTAGATTTCACAGATTTACACAACATTTTACTTACCCTCAGCTGGATGATGAGTAAGCTTGGATTCAATTCGCAACAAATGCCCAGTTAATCGACGTTCGACATCTTTTAGATAAGAAATTGTTACATAACTTTTGGCGACCTCTAATTTATAGGCGGCTAAACTTTCCCTCGCTTGCGCGATTGATATTGAAACACGTTGATCCAATTCATCCATGCGATTATCTAACTCTTCTCGACTTCTCCAATTCATCCAGAATAATGCCGCCAGTGCTGGCAATTCCACAGCGGTAATCCACCAAATAATATCTATTCCCATAGAGGTTTCCTCCATATTCTAACCTTCCTAAATTTCAAATTGTGTATGTGCCTGATGTTGCTGCCCGCCGCCTTGCCATCGCGGTTGCTTATGCTTTTGCAACTTACTGTCTGCTTCAAACATATAACGATTTAAACGTACTGGTTCGCTCAACAAGCATCCTGCTACTGCGTCCAATCCATCATCCACGCCAGTTCTATTCTGCCCTGGTTTCCACTCACGCATCTCTGTTATAAAAGACGTTTTCCAGACTGATTTATGTGCTTTTAACTGACCTGCAGCTAGCACAGAATCAAATGCTTCCATTAAGCGTTTGTCTTTATTCACTGTTGAATGATGCTCCAAGACAGCTGTTCTACATCCATTTTCTCTGAAAACAGCTCGCAGTAACCCAGGTAAAAACTTACCTATTCCATTCGTTTCAATTGTCACACTTGGCAAATGCAATTCACGTACGAAATGTAAAACTTGATTACATTGCTGACGCGCCTCATCCAGCTCAGCGTTTGTATCTGTTCGAAGATATTTCAATCGATGAAGCCAATACCTACCTTCTTCATCCGTAAATACACATGCAATTACTGAATGATCTCCTCTCACTGGGGTCCCATAAGCTGGATCCCACCAGCAACTCGCTGAAATCATCCTCCGCTGTTTAAGTAACAGAATATCTTGGCCATTACGTTCTTCGTAGTTCAATTCATCAGCATAGCTGCCTAGTTTATCCAAATCTAAACGCCCTCCATTAATACTAACGGGGTCTAACATCATTTGGCTCTTAAACTTGTTCGGACCTTGTCTACGCTTCAAATTTGCTATTTCAGACAACCCAAATCTTTCAGGCCAGCTCGCTTCTCCCTTGACGTTATAGATTGGGATTTTTAATCGTTTAAATCCGTTGAGAAATGGAAAATCCTCTCCGGCTTCTTTACGTGCAACATCTGCATAAATGGTGAAATAACTATGAGGTGTTCCAACATAAAGTTGTGTTCCATCTGGTGTAAGAATATAATCAATTTCTGATAATCGTTGACGTAGATCTTCGCGTTTTGGTACCGTATCACATGTATTTGGCACTTCGACATCGTCGCAAATAACGATATCCGCCCGGCTCCCTGTCATATTTGCTTGAATACCCTTAGCCATCATTGACGGATCACGTAATTCTATTGATCGCTTTAATGTAAATCTATCTGAAGCCCATTGATCAGGGCGAGATGGTTTAAGCTCTTGAGTTAAGGGATGACGTTCAATAATACGCTTCACATTACGTACCATTTTTATCGCTAAAGACTGCTCGGCAGCTAAGATCATTATCCTTAAATTAGGATTGAGATATAAAATCCAAGCACAAAACAATCCAATAATTGTGGACTTACCTGCCGCACGGAAAGCCATTAATAATAGGCGTTGGTCTTTTTGTCTCCATCTTACATTTAACCAATGTGCCATACGGCAATGAATATCGGGAGTTCCTTGCCCCTGTATCTCATTCCAAATCCAAACGAATTCCGTAAATGTAATAGTAATTCGCTTTTGTGAATTAGAGGAGAGCCTCATGAAACCTCTCCTCCAATCTCATCTCCTTCTTCGGAAATGTCCTGAGTTTCACGAACAGCTTTCTTTGCGCGTTTCAATAGAGACGATAACTCATTGTCACTTTCTCTTTTTTTACCCTCCACATCCGACTGGATCATTGTTGATTGTGCCAATTTCAACAGTACTTCCATATGAGTTAGCGCGGCTTTTGCACCTCCTTGTTGTGCGGTAAAAACTCTTGGATCTTCAGGTATCGGTTGACTAGTGATCAAATCATAAGCTTCCAAAGCCAAGGACAACATTTCAGGCAAGCGATCTGCCAGACGTAATTTTAGTTCATTTGTGCAATGTAAGCCTGTATTAATAGCCTCCATTGACGATTTTCCAGTTTCCTCTTTAGGCACTAAAATCTCCTTCAATCCTGCATTAAAACTATCCCCAGCAGATGTCGTCTCGCCAGTTACGCGGTAACTTCCCCTCCTCAGCTCTACGTTCTAGCTCATTCGATATTTGTCGAATCGCATCTATCTGTTGCCACTCATTTTGTACTTCTAACCAGAGTTTCTTTTCTAAATTAGTGAGTTGCCCAGCCTGTTTGAGATGTATCAAAAGCTGAAAAGCAGTCATTAGCAGATTTCGCTGTTTATACTCAGGAACCTTTTCCAAGATTCTACATTTCGCTTCTTCTTGAATCTGCTTTGTTAGCTGGTCCACACGTCTCGCTTCTCTCAGCAGAGATTTTTCTGCATCGTTTAACATTTCTCTCATTATAAATATTCACTTTTTGTTCCGTTAATTATTCATCAGATAATCCAGAGTTAATAATTCCAATTCTTCAGGCGTTTCAGCATCCATTAAACGTTTGTCCGAGGGCATATCACGAAGCTTCTGCTTCTTAGCTGCAATCGAAGAAGTTGCCTCACCTTTTTCTAAAGCTTTCATAAATTCAGCATCTAAAATTTCTAAAGCCGATACACGCGCTTTTCTTAATCTGTTTCGTTGAATCTCTCTAGCTTTAATCATATCTACAGAAATCACATCTCCTTCTAGTTGCCATGCTTCTCGAAAAATTCGACTATCCGGTTTATCGACCAAGGCATTTTCAACTATATCGGCTTTGATTTGAATGTAAGATTTTGTCATGCAATAAGACTCCAAGCATTTCTATAATTTCGATTTAAGGGGATCTGATCCCGTTTACAAATTTTGAACTTTTGACGATTCCTTAAATCCCCTCTCCATATTCGAGGCGGAATATCTTTTTGAATAAGATACTCGATAGCCTCTTCTTCACTCATAGCAGGGATTACATGATCATGCAGAATATGGCCATTCGTGATTTTTCCATCAATACTCTCCAATTTTTGGTAGGCTTCAACTGGTGGCAGAATGCCTCCATATAATGCAGATGCCATCCAGTTTGGGTCAGGATACATAATTGCACATGCATCATTTAAATCATCTTCATACACTATAGTATATTGTGAGTGATAAGGGGATAGGTTCTCTTTAGCCCATAACAGGCGCTCAAAAAGATTCATCATGGTTTTGGGTATTTCTGTTTTACGGCTCTACATGCTTTCACATATGCATCCATTTGAGCTTGATCATTCTTAACTATAGCATCTAAATAAGAGGTGATTTCAGGATACTCTCTACGACGCTTGTCAGAATAGGATAGCATTTCTATTTCTGATTCCATCTTTGTTCGCTGAAGATCCTTCATCTCCTCAAAAGAAATTTCTAACATATCAGCTTGGATCAACTTATCTTGCGAACCGTCACTTTCATACGCAAATACATTACCTTTAGCATCTTTAAAATATCTCATTATCTTAACTCCGACCAAAAAACTGCAAAATTTGTAGTTCTATAAGTGGAACCATTGGGCACTAAGAAAGAGCATGCAAATTGATGAGCCCCAGCAACACCATCATAAATTCGCGAACTTGCCACTAAGAGATCATCAACATATGCATAGGCTTTGCCATGCGATCCAATACTAAAAGTCAATGCTACGACAAGAGTACGTCCTGTTGTGTTTGTATACGTTACTCCAGCGTTACGTTCCGCAGTCATATCATACCATGACTGCCCCACTCCTAAAGGTAAGACATATTCACTTCCATTAATCTTTTGAACAATCAAATTACTCATACCAACTCCCCCATAACACTCATTGTTGCATATCGATGATCAGTTAAACCGTTATTAGTGTTGGTATTTATTAGGCGTACACTTGCTGCGGTTGGAGGAGTAGCTCCATAGTGAATAGAAGTTGTAGCACCATTTGTAACTTCAAGGCTTGGCATACCTGCGAGAACATAATCGGATGATCTAAACACATGTGTAAAATTATAACTATATTGTCCATCCCCATGCTCTATGACACCGGAAGTGTTGAAGCTATCTCTCACGGTAATACCCGAGCCGGCGTCAATGTTTGACCATGCTTTATTCGTACCATGGATCAAATAATCCATCAGAACCCCTTGAGAACCATCGCATTTCGAAACTTTGTCCACTTTAATTTCGCTCATGCCAAATCTCCAAAAATTATCAAATCCGGCGCTCCATGTGCCCAATCTGCAGAAGAATTATATGTTCTAATCTCACAATCATATACGGTACGACTAACAACACATCCATTTCTAGGCGCACTTCTATCTGAAGTTGCGCTTGCCCATTCACCTGACAATGGGATTAAAAAGGAGACACCATACCGGCCTATACCATTGTCAGTCGTACCAGAGACATTTAAACTATACAAAATAGTGTCATAATCTTGTAACGAGAGGACTACTTTTGCTGCAGATTGACCAACAAGATTTGTTGGCTTTCCATTCCTTGCTGATACATTATCAACTCTCAATGAACCAGTCATTACACAATACTCCAGGCTCCGTTTACAGTAACTGTATATCCAGGGAACTCTTCATTGCTTCTAATATAAGGTTTCAACTGAGCATCCTCTAAAAGCTGTACACCGGATACATATAACCCGCCACTATCAATATCGGTAAAGTTTGCATTTCCATCTTTGTCCAAGAGATAAACGGTTATTTTTAAATTTTCCACTACAGATTGAGGGTTACTAATAAACCAACATCGATACCAACCATCCCCCAGATCCTGTAGACCTGAGCTCATAACCTGTACTTCTTCCTTAATAACGCGATCCGATAAATCAAAATCTGCATATGATAAATACTCACTCTCACTTACTGAATGGACATCATTTGTTCTCAAAGCTAAACGCAATGAATCTAGTTCAGCTTGTTTAGCAAAAATAGATAGCACATATACATTTCCCAGCGACGTTGATCGTGAGTAAACTTGATCAATATAATGACGGGTCATAATTGAAGATGAAGATTTTAGTTTATTAACAACACTCAGCTGGATAGGTTTTGGTATATCTTCAATAGACACAGATGCTTCGGTTAAACTCCAGACTGTATTATCAGTTAAATCCTCTGACTTAAGTAAGTCATTTTTCGACTTAATAGTAATTGGGCCAGCCGACATACCATTATGATATTCTTCAATAATGACATCTTCTTCAATCACATTCGCATTGAGGCGAATAAGAGAATCTTCACCAACGGAAAGCCCTCCCAACCTCACACTTGGATCAATTTTGTCTTGAGTAATTGACTGACTAGCAATTTTATCCCCGGTTAACGGAAGCTCCAAAGCGGCAACATGGTCTTTGGAAGCTTGAATTGCATCTTCAATTTCATTCTGCAGCTGCTCTAAACCTGCAACCCATTCGCTACCTGATGCAGATGTTTTTACATTCCCATCCTCATCAAAATATAGAAATTTATTCTTTCTCTCCTCAATTTTGGGTAAAGTTAAAACACTGTCATCCCCATGCTCCGGCTTATGAATAGTATCCATTACCCGCATCTTCATTTCTTCAAGCAACATAGAAGTACGATTATGTTCAGCGTTTAAGCTTGCAGATCTTAATGGCTGCCCCTCAACATAAATATCAGAAGAATCAATTTCCGTTTCCCGATAAAGAATAAATTCATCTCCTGGCACTAAATCAGTTTCAAACTTTACTAAGGCACGCCCATCCGCAGTTAAAGTGACTGTCGGAAACCTTTCAATGCCTCCAAGAAACTCAATATTTACATGATCTTTAGAAAGCGTTTTAAAACTGCTGACAAAATTGTTTTTTATGTCTTCAGTCGCCATTAACCTTTCTCTTGGTATGTCTGTCATTTAATTTCCTATCTGAGAATTACTAAGTTGTTCCGCATACCCCAAATATCTCTGGGCTTTTTTCAAACCTTCATTCACGCCATCCGTAGCGTTCAAACGTCCAATTTCTTTATTCATTTGATGCTCTGTAGAAATTGTAAGTAAATTTTCCCGCGACTGTTTACGCATTCCATCTAAAATCGCATCCGAAGATCCGCCGCCGTAACCTGTTCCTGAAGCTCCCATCTTCGCACGAAGTTGAGCTTGCCGCCTTTCAAGAGCTTTCTTCTCCTGCTTAATTTGAAGTTTCTTCTGCTCTTCCGAGCGTGCTTCTTGTGCCGCTAATTGCTTCTTTTGATGCTTACGTTGTTGGCTAGCTTGCTTCTCTGAAAGTACCATTGCAGCAACCATCATTACGATTTGAAGCCATCCCATTTATTTCTCCTTCCTTCATTGCCCCATAACGGAAACTTCCGTCGCAACAGACAGAATAGTACAGGGCATTGGGTCATCCTGATGCACATGCCATAGCGGCCTTGCATCCCCTCTTATCCAACCCAAAGAACGGACCGTTTTATCACCTGTGAAGACTTCGGTTTCTTTGTCCAAAACCTCTGTAGATCCTAATCGTCTAAAAGACTGAATCTTAGGCCCCTGCCCCGTATCTACCTGTAACGCTTTTGATTCATGTAGTCGGAATGTTGCACGCACCAGTCGTATTGGCTTACCAAATCCTGCGCTATTTCCACCCTGCTGATAAATTGGTAATGGAATCACTTCATGTGTAAAAGGTAAGCCGACCTCAATTATAGAGTTAGATGGAATGTTTCCGACCAATACATGTCCTTCTTGAACCGTCTTTAATCCTTGATAAATTCCGTTAACAATAATCTGCACTGCCGCATTATTTAGATGTTCTAAACCATCAGCTAAATACGCCTCTTGAGCCGATGTTTCATGATAAATACGACCACTATCAGTATAATGATCAGCATCAAACTTTTCCAAAGTTACATGACTTTCTCTATCGATAATGCAATAGATTTCAGTACCAACAACAGCAACTGATATAAAATCTCCATCTGTTTCAAATGATGTCCAGGCAGTTACTTTTTCTTGTCGATAAAGTGTAACAACGGACATTGTTCCATCTGCCATAACAATATGCATAAGTCGTTTCGATTTCTCAAAATCTTGATCCACTGGAAACTTCATTAAATGGCGTGACAGCGTCGCCAAATCATTAGACTGATATGCTTGCTCAACATCGGCAAAAAGAAACTCTCGTAACTCCATACCATTTCGTGACGCAAATAAAGTCGCACCATCTACGTCACGCGGAGGAACTGAATGACTGGTAATAGATCCAATACGTGTTTGTCGGTTCAACTGAATGTTTTCAGGCGTTAAAGGATCACCAGTCACCATCCATTCGGCACCAGACGTAAACACTTGTAAATGTCGCCCCGAGAACACCCCTTGGATAGCATTCACTTGGTCAGATAAGATCGCAAACTCAATTGCTTCATCATCCAAGCCCTCTCCGAGATCGAAGTTATATAAGTCTGACGACTTAGACATCCAGAGTCGATTTGGTAATCCTTTTGACCCACCAATGACCAAACGGTCTTGATGGAAGCACACAGATTTAGGCCAACCGCGATATTCAGAGAATGCGATCTCTTCCCAATCCGTAGTTTTTGCATCCGAACTAAAATTAGATTTGATATCCACATAAACGTACGAAGCATCAGGTACAGACTTAATTATCGCTTCACCATTATGCATCCGGATACGAGATCCGATGTGTCCACCATTGAAAATTAAAGCAGGGTTTCCATCGGCTCCCGTTGCGTTAACTTGCACATTATTTCCAGAAGACTTAAGTGGTTCTAGCGCAATCTCATCAGCTTCATACTTATGATATGGGGCGAAAACCTTTCCTCCAGAAGAATAAAACGCCCAATCATTCAACGAAAAATTTGTATCGCTATGTCGTATCAATCTTTTCGGCGCGACATCAGGATGGCAAATCAACAACTCATCCGCACTTTGCGTCCATGTAATTTGCTTTAATTGATCCTTCGTCCAGAATGCATCTAACACTTCTGGTTCGATATTTTGGGACAAATCATCATCTTGGTAAGCTTCAAGAGGTCTGTAGATGAGAAGCTTCATATCCACAAAAACAAGAATATATGTTTTTACGGTATTAAACTCGAAAGAAACTACGCGTCCGTAATCAAATGATTGACGGGTGTCATCATCATTTAAAATCGATAAATCATCAACATAACGCAAGCCGGCCCGACGCGTTGTTCCACCGGTTGGAAACACGTGAACATTAGACATTTTACGTGCCCCATTTGCAAAGGCTTGCAAATCACTTCGCCCGAGAAGTTTTTCAGAAACTTCTCCCTGCGTGAAATTTGTTTTAACAAGAGTAATCCGAGGCATCAGTAGCGTTCCTCGATTAAATTGAAACCTTCGATGGATTGAGGCGTATCTTGCTGTGCATCAATAGATTTAGTTTTACGAAATTCCTTTTCTGCCAAATTCAACATACTTTCAGCGCGAGACGTACTTTCGGTCAACGGTAAGCATAATTCTGCAGCTAATCGCAAGATCATTAGCTGGTCGAAATAGGCAGGAAACATGGACTCATAGGGTCTAAAAATATAGGTAGCCGTTACAGCAGATGCATTTGTATGCAATCGATTTTCTATGATTTGATAATCAATTCCACGACTACGTCCGCCTTCGCCCGCTGATAGAATACGGAGGAAATCTGGTGGCAACTGATATGCATATTGAAAATCGGCAACCGGCTTACTTCCAAGACGCGCCAATCCTTTTTGGGCCGTCGCGAAAGTCCAAGGATATGCAGATAGGACAGCATCACGTGTTGAACCATAAAGCAAGCTCGCAGCCATACTCTCAGCAGTACCATCTTCAAAACTTGAAATGGGGTCAGCACCAAGCTTCAACAAGGCACGACTGCACAAAGCCACAGCACTTAAAGCCATAGAATGTTCCTTTCTCAGAATGAAAGACAAAAGGGGTTATTCACGGGCTGTAAATAACCCCTTAGCTTGTAAAACTTAACTAACTCAAAAATTTTGACTTTTAGTTACTGTTTGATGTTCCGATACCTGTCATATCGTTAACATCCACCGCACCCGAAGTATTATTGGCGACAGAAAAGAAACCCGTAGATGGTGACGCTGCGGTCTCAACATTTGCCAAAATCACATCCCCCACACGCAACATATCGGCAGCATCATTAAAATAGCCGTCGGTTGCCACAGATACAGCCGTATCTTCCGTGGCATAATGCCAAAAAGTGAAGCCATTTGCATACGCAATTACCGAGAGGTTTTTTGATTGATAAGCCATGATTAAACCTCCTTACAACGCATACGAACAATACCAGAATGATCTACAAGGCCAGCACCTTGAGACATCATATTATTCACAAAATAGGAAGCACGATCACCGTGATACGTAACATCAGATTTCACATCCTGACCGGATGCATGACCAATTGCAGTTTTATGGTACCAGTAACAATGTCGTAAATCAGAGCCATCTTTTAAAAGCCCGGAATGCGGCATCCACAAAGTACCTAACCAACGCTTTGCCTGTGTACCTTTCCAAGGCAAAGTATCGTCACCAACATAATCAGCATTGGAAAATTCTTCGATCGCCAATAATTCACCCCATTGGCGCCAGCCAATGATTGCGAAGCGTTGACCATCGTCAGGGACGTCAGACTCGCCAAGCATTTCGAAAGCCATAAGAATCTTTTCCTTTGTCAAACCAGATGTATCATCCAGTTGAGCCCCTGTTCCCTTTGCCTCGCGTGACGCATCGAGATCATTCAACTTTTCAATAATCAACTCGTCAGTTTTGCGACCAAGTGCATATGCACCTGCATTCGCTGTAACCATACGTTCATCAATATTTGTTTTCAGCTCATCCAAAGAATCAACCCAATCACCGGCATAATAATCCTGCAAAGTAATTTCGATTGGTTCGTGATCTACATTCATCACCGGAACCTTACCGTGACGTGCTTTTGTACTTGCAGTACCTTTGCCAACTTTCTGGAAGGTTGTACTGGAACCTTTCACATTGTTTTTGCTGCGCACAGTGTTGCGCAACTTCGAACCCATACGTTGATAGGATTCGTGCACTTCAGCCTGGAAGTGCTTTGTAAAACTATTCGCAATAGACGTAGACATAAATCGTCAACTCCAAAATATTAGAGGTCAAAAGTTCATATTTTCAGGAGAAGATGAAAATGTGGTTATCACATGCAGCGAGACCAGAGACAGCAGATATATAGTTATCTGCATCGCGCAAGGGCCACATTGTCACCTCTAAGATTTATCAGGGCCTAAAACTTCAAAACCAAACATGGGAATTTTCGATTTCGCATGTCAATTCCGCATCAAAATTTTCAAGACAGGTTATCCTGCATAAAATTACAAAATGAATATAATATTCTCATTCATTTGATTATTACCGGCGAGGAAGCCTTCTAGAAAAGAACAAAACTAGACAACACTTCCCCGCCTCAGAGCAGCGCCATAGCCAATACAAATCAACATGTCGCCAGCACCACCCTAAAGAATAAAACAAGAACATTTTAATTCAAAAAATAGTCGGCTACCCGACTGAATAATGAATAAGATCAAAATTACCCAAAAAGTTTATATTATCTTGATATGAGAGTGTTCCAATCCTTCAACACAACTCAATATATAGAACAAAAAACAAAAGTCAATATATATTTTTGTATTTATTCCTATAAATAGAACATTAATTATTTCAACTTACACGAATGTAAGGGATTCCGCGGGTCCGGTGGGGAAAAATAAATAAAAAATGACGCTTTCCTTGCTTGACCTAAATCTACATCTAGGTAATTTTGTTCCCGCTTTAAAACAGTCAAAACAGTTTCAAAAAAGCTGGTAACTTAATGGTCGAAAACCAAAAGGTTCGAGATACTGGGATTTAGCGACTTTTTTGAAACTCTTTTCTATAACCCCAAAGGCTTCCCCCTTTGATTATTAATCAGGAACAGGCATTATGAGTTATTCTGATCTGCAAGCTGTCATTGAAAAAGCATTTGATGACCGTGACAATGTAAATCTTTCCACAACTGGTGAAATCCGCGACGCAGTTAATGATGCGTTGAACTTAATGGATTCTGGTAAAGCACGTGTTGCAGAAAAAACAGCCGAGGGCTGGCAGGTTAATCAATGGCTAAAAAAAGCAGTTCTGCTTTCTTTCCGTCTGAATGATATGGAACTCATCCCTGGCGGTCCAGGTAGCCAGTCTTCTTGGTGGGACAAAGTGCCTAGCAAATTTGAAGGTTGGGGCGCAGAAGAATTTAAAGCAAGTGGTTTCCGTGCAGTACCAAACTGCGTGGTTCGTAAATCTGCTTATATTGCACCGAGTGCGGTGTTAATGCCATCCTTTGTAAACCTTGGCGCCTATGTTGATACTGGCACTATGGTTGATACATGGGTTACAGTTGGTTCATGCGCGCAAATCGGTAAAAACGTTCACCTTTCCGGTGGTGTTGGAATCGGTGGTGTACTTGAACCATTGCAAGCTGGCCCAGTAATCATTGAAGACAATTGCTTTATTGGCGCACGCTCCGAGGTAGTAGAAGGTGTCGTTGTTGAAGAAGGGTCTGTGATTTCCATGGGCGTATTCATTGGTGCCTCCACTAAGATCGTTGATCGTGAAACGGGCGAAATCTTTATGGGTCGCGTTCCTGCATATTCTGTGGTTGTATCCGGCAGTTTACCAGGCAAACCACTACCTGATGGCACACCCGGCCCAAGTCTATATTGTGCCGTGATCGTAAAACGTGTTGATGAGAAAACACGTTCTAAAACATCCATCAACGATCTTCTTCGCGACTAAATCTCCGACTTTTAAAGAAAAAGGCAAACGATATCATGGCACTTGACCCCGTTATTCTGGCACAGGATTTGATCCGCTGCCCAAGCGTTACTCCTATTGAAGGTGGCGCGCTTGATCTCCTCCAATCTACATTGGAAGAAATGGGTTTCAAATGCACACGTCTGCCTTTTTCCGAAGAAGGAGAAGATGATGTAGATAATCTTTATGCCCGATTAGGTACTGCAGAACCGAATTTATGTTTTGCAGGACATACTGATGTTGTACCTGTCGGGCAGGAAGATCTATGGTCTTCCCATCCGTTCCATGCAGAAATCCACGAAGGCATGCTATATGGTCGTGGTGCCTCTGACATGAAAGGCGCAATTGCCAGCTGGGTTGCGGCTATTTCTTCTGTGCTAGAGGAAATGGGCACACCAAATGGCTCAATCAGCTTATTGATTACTGGTGATGAGGAAGGCCCTTCCGTCAATGGTACTGTCAAAATGTTGCCTGCTTTGGCTGCTATGGGGGAGAAGCTTGACGCATGTATCACGGGTGAGCCAACCAACCCAAAAGTTTTGGGTGAAATGATTAAAATCGGCCGACGTGGTAGTGTGAATAGCTATTTAACAATACACGGTGTCCAAGGTCATGTAGGTTACCCTCATCTTGCAGACAATGCTGCCCACAGATTGGTATCAATCCTAAAGGGCTTGACGGATTGGGAGATCGATCAAGGGTCAGATCACTTCCAACCGTCCACATTAGCTGTCTCCACCATTGATATCGGCAACCCGACCACCAATATTATTCCAGGCATTGCAGAAGCCACATACAACATTCGCTTCAACGATCTTCACACTAGTGAAACTTTGATCGCAAAAATGCATGAAATGATTAAAGAATTCGGCGGAGAAGATGTGAATTATGAGCTGGAATGCAAGGTTTCTGGCGAATCCTTCTTAACACCACCAGGACAACTTTCCGACCTTGTGTCTGACGCCTGCCAAGAAGTGCTTGGTATTCGTCCCGAATTGAGCACAACAGGCGGCACCAGCGATTCCCGATTTATTAAGGATTATTGTCCTGTTTTGGATTTTGGTTTAGTTGGTCAAACAATGCATCAGGTTGATGAATGTGTCGCCGTTGATGATATCGTCAAACTACGCGATATTTACGCACATATTATGAAGAATTACTTTGATTAGAATTAGTCTCTAGCCAATTAGTTTAGTGACAAGTTGTTCTATAGTATCAACTTTTTCAAACCGACCTTTATTCACTACTCGGATATTTGGCCGCTCTGCCTTATCGCCGTCCTTATTGCCCTTGGTATGACGTGCTACTTTTAGGTCTTCAATACCTTTAAGAGGTTCATTAGGTTCACTTCCAAAAAACAAAAAAGGTCCTAGTTCTAAAGTCTGCTCATCAAATACCACTGAGATCACACAACCGGAGGGTTTATCAAACAATTTCCGATGAACCTTCCATTGGCTCGTTGTGGAAGTACTAAAGGAAGCCTTTAGTTGAACATGACGAACAACCTTCTCCGCTTCGACAATCAAATCATATCCGGCATTATCCACTTCCGGTTTTGAAATCTCAATTTCGCAATCACATTGCTGCCATGAAAATTTCAGCAACTCCCCTATAAAGAGATGCTCAATCAATTTCTCTCTATAAGATGAGTGCTCACTATGCTTAGAGATAACCATAACTTCCCCCAATAAGTTTTCTAATCGGGATAAATAACAGTGGTGAGGTATAAACCATCAGATGGGGCTGTTGGTCCGCCTGCTTGTCTGTCTTTTGCCTCAAGCGCCTTTGTAATATCATCTGCAGTCCATCGGCCTGATCCAACTAATTGCAATGTACCTGCAAAATTGCGCACTTGATGATGTAAGAAAGACTTGGCCTCTACAATGATATGAATTTCATCACCGTGACGGCTGACATCAAGCTTATCCAATGTTTTTATCGGGGATTCTGCTTGGCATTCACTCGCGCGAAAACTAGAAAAATCATGTTGTCCGATCAAACGTTGCGCCGCACCATGCATGGCTTCATGATCTAGACGGGTTCGGCAATGCCACACGCGCCCCTTATCCAATGCCGGACGGGCACGACGATCAAGTATGCGATAAAGGTAAGCACGCCCAACAGCACTAAAACGCGCGTGCCATTCCATATCTACTTCTTCTACTTCAAGAACGGAGATTGAATTGTTACGCAATTGTGCATTTATGGCCTCGCGTATTTTCAGATCAGTCATCTCTTTGATCATATCGAAATGCGCAACTTGCCCGGTGGCATGGACGCCAGCATCAGTTCTGCCAGCACCTTGCACATAAATCTCTTCCTGACTGAAAGCATTGATTGCTTCTTCAAGAGATTGCTGAATAGAAGGGCCATTATTTTGACGTTGCCAGCCCACATATGGGCCACCATCATATTCGATTGTGATTTTCCAACGTTTCATAAAAGGCCTTTCTTTCAGCTGCATTTAATTATGAGAATGTTCATGGCCATGTTTCATGGCCCCAGCTTTATGAACAGGAAGCTCCAAAGTAATAGGTCCTGCCTTTTCAAAGATCAACTCAACAGTGACTTTTTCACCTTCAGTCATCTTTTCATTTAACTTCATGAACATAATATGGAAGCTACCCGGTTTTAGTTCCACCATACCACCGGCAGGAATTGGAAGGCTATCTTGCTTTACCATACGCATAATGCCTTCTGCAGACATGCTACTTTCATGAATTTCAACTTTTTTAGCGATATCTGATTTTGCAGCCAGCAGCACATCAGCTTCACCCATATTATGCAATTTCAAGAAACCCGCGCCAACTTTTTGATTAGCAGCAGCGCGTGCCCATGGGTCCTTGATCATAATATCGCCATGCTTGATTTCATCAGCAGATGCGAAAGTAGAAATAGCAAAGACAGAAAATAGCGCTACAACTGCGCCCAAGATTTTGTTTTTCATAAGGAGATACCTATAACTTAAGTTAGTTTAACAATTTTTTATAAATGAATGTTAAACAGCTATGGGTGGTGCACGAATTGGGCCTATTAAATACTTGATACCAGATAAATGAAGATCATCTGAGCAGAATTGCTGGGACAATTCATTCTCTGCACGTTTCAGGTTACCATCCAGTTTTACAGCAAGAAACGGCGTATCACCCAAACCACTATAGACACAATATTCATGCCCTTGTGTCACACGGGTCTGGTTTGCGTCTTCCGTGGTGGCAGGTGCCACAAATTGCACACCACCAATACCACATATCTGCATCAAGCCCGGACTTGTATTACTATTCCCCCCGGCCAAACTCACCGACAATGGCATAAAGATGCCAAGGCTAAAGGCAAAAAATGCCAGCCCGATCGCATATGACCAAAGTTGTGAATGACGTTTCATGAATAAATAATGCAGTCTCAATTGTTAAATCGCCGACACAATAAAACAGCTTTGACTATCGTGACAAGACCACTATTTGAAAATCTATCTCAGTTATTTACCAATATCATTTAGATCAAATGGTGTGCGTTGATAAACATCATTAATCCAGTTGGAAATAAACAAATGCGCATGACTACGCCATAAGTTCGGCGGCATCTTGGTTGGATCATCATCCGGATAATAATTAAGTGGAACTGTAATATCCAATCCCTGACGCGCGTCACGATCATATTCATCTTTTAATGTGGTGGAATCATATTCCAGATGATTAAACATGTATACTTGACGCTTGTCATGATCACGCAACACACAAAGTCCCGCATCCTCAGATTCTGCTAGAACCTCAAGGTTCGCTTCAGCTGGCAAATCAGCTGCCCGATTTTCTGTATGGCGCGATACAGGCACCATAAACTCATCATCGAAACCTCGTAGTAATACTGAATGTTTCTTCACAACTTTATGAGGGTATATACCAAACCGCTTCTCAGTTAACTCATGTTTTGGTACATCATGGAAATGATAAAGCGCTGCTTGCGCGCCCCAGCAAATGTTTAAAGTATTAAACACATTCGTCTGCGTCCATTCCAAAATGGATTCCATTTCTGACCAATAAATTACATCTTTAAAATCAAGTGTTTCTACTGGTGCGCCTGTAATTATAAGCCCATCGTATTTCTGATCTTTTACTTCTTCCCAAGATTGGTAAAAAGCAAGCATATGCTCCTTACTAACATTTGTAGGTGTGTAACTACCTGTCGTTAGTAAAGTTAACTCCACCTGCAAAGGTGTTGCACCGATCAAACGAGAAAAGTGAAGTTCAGTTTTTTCCTTTAAAGGCATCAAATTCAAAAGCGCAATTCTTAACGGGCGAATGTCCTGACGTGACGCTTCACTTTCACGCATGACAACAAGACCCTCGCCTTCCAAATATTGGCGGGCAGGCAAACTATCAGGGATCTTGATTGGCATAATACGTTACTTTCGATCTGTGCATTATTGTTATTAATATAAAGATATCTCTATATATCAGTTCGATTTATCAGAATGCAATACTTTTTACAGAACAAAATGATATTCTGCGAACTTCTCAAGACAATTTAATGCAATGAATAAAAATAAAGCCCGATATTAATATCGGGCTTTTACTATATTAATAGATCTATGTATTAAATATTTTCCGCATATTTCATCGCCTCTGCACGATGAATACCACATTCAAACTTGGATTTCCCTTTCCAACGGCCTGCACGTACATCTTCGCCGTCAGCGACCTTTACAGTACAAACCTCACATCCGATAGATTTATAACCTTGATCAACCAAGCTATGTTGTGGAAGACCAAAATTAGTGAAGTGATCTTGAATTTGATCAGCAGTCCAATCAACAATTGGGTTAAGCTTAATCTTACCTTCTTCCCACTCTACACGAGGTAACTCCTTACGCCCGCCGCCGTGAAATTTCTTACGTCCCGTAATCCATCCTTTATACCCATTCAATGTATCCGAAAGCGGGTTTACTTTACGTATCGCACAACATTGATCAGGATCACTTTCCCACAAAGAACCGTCAGGATCCAATTCCGCGACTTCCTTCACATTGGGGGAAACAAATTGCACATTGGTAAGGCGCAAACGCTTAGAAAGCATATCAACATAATCAATTGTTTCTTTGAAATGCTTACCTGTGTCCAAAAAGAAAATTGGGAAATTTTTATCCACTCGGCTGATTAAATGTAACAACACAGCGGACTCAGCACCAAAAGAAGAAACCGATGCCAGTCCATCTTGTCCTAATTCATCATTGGCAGCTTGTAGAAAGGAAATAGCTGTTTTCACATGGTCTTGCTCAGGATCATCCATATGCCCTACCAATGCTTCATAATTTGAAAATTCAGCTTCTTCTATCTGTTTTTGTTGCAGAGCCGACATAACAATTATCTTTCCTAATCATAGTGCATCTATTTCATGCTTAATCAATTGATAAGATAATGGTGTTATTAATAGATAAAAACAAGCTTTTTATGTTTTATATATTTTAAACACAAAAAAATAGTATTTTTAACCATTTGTTATCAAAAGATATTTTCGATATGTTACTTTTGGGAAAAGCTATATTGCCCAATATATTTATGTAAATTAAACCAATAAATACTCGCAAAAAGCGAGTATTTATTGAGAAATAGTATTTACATTATCTTGGCTGCATTCTCAATGCACTATCTAAACGTACCACTTCGCCATTCATAATTGCGTTATCAACCATATGTAACACCAGCTTTGCATATTCATCTGGGCGCCCGAATCGCGACGGGAAGGGCAGAGTTGATGTAAGACTATCCTGAACTTCTTGTGGCATCCCTAAAAGCATGGGCGTACCAAAGAGACCTGGTGCAATCGCATTTACACGAATACCAGTTTTTGCAAATTCACGTGCAGCTGGCAGCGTCATACCGACTACCCCCCCTTTAGAAGCTGAATATGCAGCTTGGCCAATCTGACCTTCGAAAGCCGCAACAGATGCCGTGTTTACAATTAAACCACGCTCACCATCTTCATTTGCTTCACGTGTTTGCATTTGTGCAGCAGCTAAACGCATAATGTTAAAACTACCAATCAAATTCACCTGAATCACTTTTGAAAATGCCGCTAAGTCACATGGTCCTTCTCGTCCTACAATTTTCATTGCAGGTGCAATTCCCGCGCAATTAACTGCAATGGCACATGCCCCTAGCTTTTCCTGTACCTCGTTCATTGCCTTTTCGGCACTTATTGCATCGGATACATCACAAGCAACAGCAAGTCCTCCGATTTCATCTGCAACGGCTTGAGCTTTCTCCAACCCCATATCCAATACTGCCACCTTTGCACCTGCGGCTGCCAAGGCACGCGCTGTACCTTCTCCTAAACCACTCGCCCCACCTGTTACAACAGCAACTAATCCATTTACATCCATAACGTTTACGCTCCCAAAACTTGGATAATAATATTACCTTTCCTTAGTTATTAAAAAGAACACAGGAAAAAGCAACTGTTGAGTATTTTTGCACTGTTATGAGACTTAATAAGCACGACCAAGGCTTGTCCCCCCTTTCAAGCCGTTGTATTGAATTAATAATAATTAAAAAAACTGTGCGGATTAAGGCCAATTTGTTGGTAAAACATCTTTCTGAATGGTGACTATAGAATGACAAACCCATTGTGGACGCCGAATTCGGCGCGCGTAGCCAAATCAAATATGTCTGCTTTTATGAATATGTTAGAAGCGGATCACGGGGTGACATTATCCAATTATGATGCATTACATGATTTCTCTGTCAATGAACTGGAGAAATTTTGGGATTCGTTTTGGAAGTTTGGCAAAATCGTTGCTCAAACTAAAGGCGAACGTGTAATTGCAGATGCTGATAAAATGCCAGGCGCTAAATTCTTCCCAGATGCAAAGTTTAATTTTGCAGAAAACATGCTTCAAAAACGTGATGGTTCAAATGCTATTGTATTTTGGGCAGAAGATAAAGTGAAGCGTCGGATGACTTGGAAAGAGTTATATGATGGCGTATCTCGTCTTTCTCAGGCGTTACGTGACATGGGGGTTAAACCCGGCGATCGCGTTGCAGGCTTTGTACCCAACATGCCCGAAACTGTTATGGCCATGCTAGCAGCCACTGCCGTTGGTGCTGTGTGGACTTCCTGTTCTCCTGATTTTGGTATTAATGGTGTTTTGGATCGTTTTGGACAAACGGAACCAAAAGTGCTCTTTACCGCCGACGGGTATTACTACAATGGAAAAAGCCATGACAGCTTAGGTCGTGTCCGCGAAATCGTAGCAGGCCTTCCTACCGTTGAAAAAGTGGTAATCTTACCGCTTCTTAGCGATGACCCAATCGAAGCAGAAATTATTAATTCTATCTCATTAGATCATTTCATTGCCGATTACGATGCAAAAGAAATTGAATATGAATATACGGATTTCAATCATCCAGCTTATATCATGTATTCATCGGGCACGACTGGAGTGCCAAAATGCATTGTGCATTCAGCAGGTGGCGTTTTACTAACTCAAAAGAAGGAGCATATGCTCCATTGTAATAATGGTTTGGGCAGTCGCGTGTTCTATTTCACCACATGCGGCTGGATGATGTGGAACTGGCTGGTCGCCGCTTTATCTTGTCAATCTACTTTGGTCCTTTATGACGGGTCCCCGTTCGCACCAGATGCCAATATTCTATTTGATCTTGCAGATGCTGAAGGCGTAAATTTCTTTGGTACGAGTGCGAAATATATCGATGCATTAAACAAAGCAGAAGTAAAACCCATTAATACTCATAGCCTAGAAAGCGTTAAAGTAATTGGCTCTACGGGCTCTCCTTTAGTCGCTGAAAGCTTCGACTATGTATATGAAAATATTAAGAAAGATGTACAGCTTTCATCCTTATCTGGCGGGACAGATTTATTAGGCTGTTTCATTGGCGGCATTCCCACCAAGCCTGTATATCGCGGCGAGATCCAAGGTAAAATGTTGGCTATGGACGTTCATGTCTATGATGAGAATGGCAGTTCCGTTGAGCAGGAAAAAGGCGAGTTGGTTTGCACTAAACCTTTTCCGTCTATGCCTCTTGGTTTCTGGAAAGATGAAGATGGCAGTCGTTATCACAACGCCTATTATGCAGAATATGATAATATTTGGCATCATGGTGACTTTATTGAAGTCACAGAAACAGGTGGTATTGTCGTCTATGGCCGTTCAGATGCAACACTAAACCCAGGTGGTGTGCGCATTGGTACTGCTGAGATTTATCGTCAGGTGGAAAGTTTTGCCCAAGTTAAAGAAGCCTTGGTAATCGGTCAGGATTGGAACAGTGATGTACGCGTTGTCCTTTTCATCACTTTAGCAGAAGAAGCCGAATTAACAGAAGATCTTCAACAAGCGATCCGCAGTCATATTCGACAACAATGCACCCCACGTCATGTGCCTGCGAAAATCATTGCTGTAACTGATATTCCACGTACTAAATCTGGAAAAATTACAGAATTAGCCGTACGCGATGTTGTTCATGGACGATCTGTAAAAAACAAAGAATCTTTAGCCAATCCAGAAGCATTAGATCTTTATGTAAATATTGCAGCTTTACAGGAAGACTAAACGAAAGAAATTCAAATGAACAAAAAGGCCAGATCAGCTGATCTGGCCTTTTCTTTACCCGAGACAAGATTAAAATACTAAATTAATCCTGTTTTAGCCCCTCAGGTGGATCTCTAAATACAAAACGAAGACCTTTACCACCACATTCGTATCGCACTTTATCTGAAGCCTTCATCAAATCAAGGTTTTCATCGCTGATAATCGTTTCAGTAAACATATCGCCACCCAAACGCCCTTCGATCGCCATATGAATTTCCTTACGCGCCATACTTTTCCCGGCGAGCGCATCTTCAAGCAATTCTTTATTCGCTGTAAGAATAGTTAAAATGATATCCGCCAGATGTGGATGGCGCATACAAATCGTATCGGCAGATTCCCGATCCTTCATGCGTAAAGTGGCACGTAAGTTATAATAACTACCATGTCCATTGGGTATCATAATTGGCTTACTTTGCAGCCAGGCTACCCCGGGATCATAGTCCGCACGTATCTTGCCACTTGAATCCAGAATCTCAGCATCTTCCCTTGGATCTGGTGATGCTTGATCGAAGAACACATAAAAAATTGGTATACTTAGGCATAATGCGCCTACAAGCGACAGAATTAAAAAATTCGTTCGCTTAGATTCTCTTTGAGCCATTTCCCATCCCCGTAAACAGCCTGCCCAGCTGTGTTAGTCTTCCCCAATATCTGTAATTTCGTGCAACTTATGTATCAGACGATCCCGAACCCGATGCATAACTTCTTGCCAATCTCCCGGACTGGTTTGACGTAATAATGACATAGATCGATACCAAGGGCTATCCCCTCGTAACATTTGCCAACGCCAGTCAGGTGCAAAAGGAATTAAAACCCAAACAGGTATATCCAATGCGCCTGCAAGATGTGCCACCGCCGTATCAACTGAAATAACCAAATCAAACTGATTTAATAAACTCGCCGTATCTGCAAAATCCCGAATATGAGCCGAAAGATCTCTAATCATAGGATCAAAACAATGGTCTTTAATCTGACTTTCTGCCCCACCGATTTGAAAGCTGTAAAATTGTATCCCCGGCAAATCAAGTAATTGTGCAAACTGCTCTAGCGCTATGGAACGATTATGATCGTTCTTATGATGGATATCTCCCGCCCATACCAGCCCTACGCGGATTTGCGGAATAAGCCCCTTATTCAATATAGGAACATCTGTATCAGGCGCTTTCAAATACGGAATACGATTAGGAATATCTTCAGACTTTGCACCAACCATCCGCGGTAAACTCATCAATGGAATAACCGCATCGATATCTTCCGGAAGCGCATCGTCGAACCCATAAACTTCTACCCCTTCAAATTCTGGGCTAGATTGAATAAGGCGCTTAATCGAGGGGTCACAATAAAAAACAATTGCCCCAGCTTTACTTTGAACTAATGGCAAATACCGACAAAACTGAAGACTATCTCCAATTCCATTTTCTGCATATACCATCAATGTTTGCCCTTCTAATGGGGCGCCTTTCCAAATTGGAATTTCTGGGAAATGTGGATGACAATCATGTAATTGCCATCGCGCTTCCAACCCTTCAAACCCCTGTTCCAAATCTCCCTTCAATAAATCCAATAATGCATGATCCCAGCGCAGCTCAGCACTGTCATAACCCAGAAGTTCAGCGCGTCGAAAACAGCCTTCTGCTTCTTTTAAATGCCCAAGGTCTCGATGAACCAAGCCTAAATTATAATGAATTTGAGGTGCGCCCGGATCAAGATCGATAGCGTGTCTATGCGCTTTAACGGCTTCATCATAGCGGCATAAATCACGTAACGCATTACCAAGGTTTGACCAGCTGGTCCCATCATCTGGACGCAATGCTAAACCGCGTCGTAAACAAATCACAGCAGCCTCAGTCATCTTTCGCCGACGCAATAAAACGCCTAGATTTCCCCATGCCGAAGGTACGTTTGGACGCTCGCTCAGCAATTTACGATATAGAAGTTCCGCATCAGCATAATTACCAGCCTCATGGGCTTCTATCGCCATACGGAATAAATCCGATGTCGTCTTCATTTTACTGGGCGGTGGAGGCACATCTTCAAAGGATAGATCTTCATCACCCAACTTATCAGGTAATAACCCTCCTTCAGAGCTTTTACGTTCGATTTCCATATCATCGGTAATGCCGAAAATATGTTTTTCTAACGCAGAACGCCCCTCTGGAGAGTTCACAATTATATCTTCCTTACTATTCATAGAAGAAGTGTAAACTACAGAGGGGCGCCGGGTCGAGTCGAAAATAGGCTATAAATCAACGAAATACTTGATAAATAGCCTATTTTCATAAAGTTTTAACAGAAATGAAACTTCTGATTAAATCAAACCACGCTCAATCATTTTTTCTGCAATCTGTACCGCGTTTAACGCAGCACCTTTACGTAAGTTATCAGCAACAACCCACATATTCACACCGTTTTCAACTGTGATATCATCACGAATACGGCTTACATAAACTGCATCTTCACCTGCACATTCAACAGGTGTCACATAACCTTCGTCTTGACGATAATCTACGACAACGACACCTTCAGCAGATTCCAATACTTCACGCGCTTTTACATGATCCATATCGTTTTCAAATTCGATGTTTACAGATTCCGCATGACCAACAAAGACTGGCGCACGAACTGCTGTTGCAGATACTTTAATGGAAGGATCCAGAATTTTCTTGGTCTCAACAACCATTTTCCATTCTTCTTTAGTCGAACCATCATCCATGAATACATCAATATGCGGGATCACATTAAATGCGATCTGCTTTGTGAATTTTTCTTTTGTGATCGGATCATTCACAAAAATACCGCGTGTTTGAGTAAACAGCTCATCCATTGCTTCTTTACCACCACCAGATACGGACTGATAGGTAGAAACAACAACACGTTTGATCTTTCCTGCTTCATGCAAAGGTTTCAGCGCAACAACCATTTGAATGGTTGAACAATTCGGGTTTGCGACGATACCTTTTTTCTTCCAATCGTCCAAAGCTTCTGGGTTTACTTCTGGAACAACTAATGGCACGTCCGGGTCCATACGCCAGAAAGATGTATTATCAATCACAACGGCACCTGCTGCTGCTGCCTTTGGAGAAAACTGCTCAGAAATTTTTGCACCTGGAGAAGACAAAACAATATCTGTACCAGTGAAGTCAAATGTTGCTAGGTCCTGAACCTTGATATTCTTTTCATCGCCATATGCCACTTCTGTTCCAACAGAACGTGAGGAAGCCAATGCTACCACGTCGTCGGCGGGGAAGTTACGCTCTGCCATGGTTTGAAGAACTTCGCGTCCTACGTTACCGGTGGCGCCTACTACTGCAACTTTATAACCCATTGGTCTGTCTTTCTTTCGTTTAAACTTGTTACATTTTAATAAAGCATGCTGCACATACAAAAAAACCGGAGTTTCTGGAACCCCGGTTGACCTGCTTTATGCAACACAAGAGTTCCGGTTAATGCCGGGTCTTAGTTGTTTTGGTTGTCTTAATAGCTTTTACGCGAACTGGGGAAAGTGTCGGCGCAGCCATAGCTGTCCATACCATCTCTTTAGCTTTTTCAATCACTGCAATCAAAACTGCCGGAGCAAACATATTTTCGTTCCCTATTTGATATGCAGGTCACCAAATGATGACCCAGTTACTTTCGGCCCGACTGGCCAAAACATCTTGCCCAATTACATAGGGCGCGAGACAGAATGAATCAAGCGCGTTTTTAAACTTTTTTCATTTTTTATCAGGTTTCGCTTTTATATTGTAATATTATTACTCAACCAAACAACAAGCACACCAGATTTCCCTTAATCTAGTGAACCATTTCATGTATAATGATTAGAAATAATAACAACAAAGTGAGCGTCATTATGCGTCTTTTTATAACATCTATTTTAATGTTTATTTTTTCGACCCAAATTAGTGTCGCTTCAGAAATCAAACAAATACTTTCATCAAATGAACCTCTACTTAGCAAGCAGCTACCCGATGGCAGTTCAGAGGGGCTGTTTGTAGACTTCTTTCAAATCGTTGCAAAGAATGCAGGGCGAGAAGTTAGTGTATCTCATCTTCCTTGGAAACGTGCTCAGAAAATCGCCCAAGAAGTTTCAGATGCCACGATAGGCCCTCTTACACGGACGGGCAAACGTGAAAGTAAATTTAAATGGATTGGTCCGCTCTTCCCAATGCGCATCACCTATATGACAACCTTAGATCAACCCGTTGTAGAAAACTTAGACCAAGCAAGAAGTTTAAAAGTCGCAATTAAAGGCGGAAGTGCTGCCGTTTATGCATCGAAGAAACATCAACTTCCCACCCATATGGTGGATGTCGTTTCACAACAAAGCGCTATATTAGAAATGCTAATTAGAAAGCGTATTGATGCATGGCTGGTATGGGATGTTATTGCGCATCGTACAGTTCAAGAATTTGATAGTGGTGCGCAACTTCAAGCTGGCTATACAGATGAATTAGGCGAACTATTTATGGCAGCCTCTCCCGCAGTTTCTGACGAGGAAATCACTGTCTGGCGTAAAGCTATGAAACAAGCAATTAAGGATGGTGCTTTAAAAGAGATTACGAGTAAATATCTTGGTAGAGCATATACTCAAAACTCTTCATCCAATGTATCGCAATAAGTCACAAAAAAAGAGGTATCTGGAAGATACCTCTTTTTAATCGATTAAAACAGAAGCTTAGTTAACCACGTAAGCTGCCGCCTGTGGCTTTCGCAACCATAGCAATAACCTTTTGAGATACAGCTTCGATATCATCATCGGTTAATGTCTTATCTGTCGGCTGAAGCGTCACCGAAATAGCCACTGATTTCTCATCCCCCATATCTTCGCCTTTATATACATCAAAGATATTTACAGCAGAGATAAGTTTCTTATCCGCACCTTGTGCAGCACGTAAAATTTTCTCAGCAGTCACATCATCTTTCACTGTAAACGCAAAGTCCCGGTTAACAGACTGGAAACTAGATGCGTTCAGTAAACTACGTGTCTTACCACCTTTTTTCTTCGGTTCCGGAATATTATCCATGAAGATTTCAAAAGCAACCACGCGGCCTTTCAAGCCAAGCTTGCGCGACACGGTTGGATGAATTTCACCAAAGTAAGCCAAAGCCTGCTTACCCATGCGCAATGCACCGGAACGACCAGGGTGATACCAAGCCGGCGCATCTGTCGTCACCTGCAAGCTTTTCACAGGCGCACCACAATGTTCAAGAGCTGCCAACGCATCTGCTTTCACATCAAACAGATCAACGGCACGTGGGGATGTCTCCCAATGACGCGGACCAGTTTTACCCGCACGTACACCTGCTGCAACCATGTCTTGACCTTTTGGTGTCGGGTCACGGAAAGCCGGACCAACTTCAAATAGTGCAACATCGCTGAAACCACGGTCTGTGTTACGAGCGGCCGCAGAAATCAAGTTACCCAAGATACTTGGACGCATCGCATTCAAATCGCTGGAAATCGGGTTTGCCACCATCAAGTTTTGAGGCACACCACCAAATAATTCCGCATCTTTGTCAGACATGAAGGACCATGTGATGGCTTCCATCATGCCACGGCCTGCCAAGATTTTTTTGGCAAATGCCACACGGCGTTGTTTCAAGGAAATCGCCAGTTCAGGCAGAACAGTTTCACGGTCCAAAGCAACAGCAGGGATTTTATCAAATCCATAGATACGAAGTACTTCTTCAACCAAGCAATGTTCGCCTTCAATATCAGGACGCCAGCTTGGAATATCCACTGTGATCACATCACCATCAACAGAACTACCGAAACCTAAACGTTTCAAGATTTCTTCTGCTTCAGCAACGGATACATCCGCGCCACCATGTGTCTTTAGACGAGACACACGCAAGCTTGTTTGACGTTCCCATGCAGGCATATCACCAGCTGCAGTCACATTAGATGGCTCACCACCACAAAGATCAAGGATCAAACGTGTTCCCACATTCACACCCCAATCAGAAGACAACGGATCAACACCACGTTCAAAACGATAACGCGCATCTGTATCAACGCCAAGTTTACGACCTGTCTCCGCAATACGGATTGGATGCCATAAAGCAGATTCCAAGAATACGTTCACTGTTTCTTCGGTACAGCCGGAAACTTCGCCGCCCATGATACCACCGATGGATTCGGGACCATTCTCATCAGAAATAACGATCATACCTTCTTCGAAAGTATGTTCATTCCCATCTAATCCAAGAAGTGTTTCACCACCTTTGGCATATCCAATGGTCAAATCTCCCTTAACCTTGTCTGCATCAAATACGTGCAAGGGACGACCAAGGTCGAAAGTCACATAGTTTGTGATATCCACCAAAGCAGAAATTGGGCGCAGGCCAATAGCTTTCAAACGATCTTGCATCCATTTTGGGCTTGGACCATTTTTCACGTTTTTGATCAAACAACCAACCGCACGTGGTGCATCATCCCCTAGACCGTCAACACGGTTCCAGTTAATCGGGCTATCAAATTTGCCTTCAACAGGATCAAGGTTTGGTGCCTTTAATGTGCCAAGGCCTGCAGCTGCCAAGTCACGAGCCACACCATAGACACCTAGGCAATCACCACGGTTAGGTGTAATCGCAATTTCAATGATCGGATCATCTTTCCCTGCATATTCCGCAAAAGACATGCCCAATGGTGCATCTTCTGGTAAATCAATGATCCCATCATGTTCATCAGAGATCATCAATTCTCGTTCAGAACATAACATGCCGTTGGATTCTTCCCCGCGGATCACACCTGGCTTCAAGGTCATATCAGATCCCGGAATAAATGAACCAGATGGGGCGAATACGCCTTTCATGCCTTTACGTGCGTTAGGCGCACCACAAACTACCTGTACAGTTTCCGTTCCGTTATTCACCATACAGATGTTTAATTTATCTGCATTTGGGTGTTTCCAAGCATCTTCCACATAACAGATAGTGAAAGGTTTCAAGGCTTCTTTGGGATCTTCAACGCCTTCAAGTTCTAAACCGATGGCTGTTAATTTATTTGTAATTTCTTCGAGGCTTGCATCTGTTTCAAGATGATCTTTCAGCCAGCTCAATGTGAACTTCATGGTGTCAAACCTCGTGTCATAGATGCCGCTTCAATCGGCAAGAAACCATAATGGCGCAACCAACGTAGGTCCGCATCAAAGAAGGTACGTAAATCAGGAATGCCATATTTCAACATGGCGATACGTTCAATACCCATCCCAAAGGCAAATCCTTGATATTCTTCCGGATCAATACCGGATGCTCGCAATACATTTGGATGCACCATGCCGCAGCCAAGAATTTCCAACCAGTCTTCACCAGCCCCGATCTTCAATTCACCGCCTTTACGGGAACAGCCAATATCAACTTCCGCAGATGGTTCAGTAAACGGGAAGAAGGATGGACGGAATTGCAATGGAATATCATCAACTTCGAAATAGGCGTTTACGAATTCCTGCAAGCAACCTTTCAAATGACCGAAATTGGCTTTCTTGTCGATAACCAAGCCTTCCACCTGAGAGAACATTGGCGTATGGGTCATGTCACTGTCGGAACGATATGTGCGACCCGGCGCAATAATGCGGATAGGTGGCTCTTGATTTTCCATCGTACGAATTTGTACGGGACTTGTATGGGTACGCAGCACAGATTCCATATCTACTTCGCCATCTTCACCACATAGATAAAATGTATCATGCATCTGACGTGCAGGATGTTCTGGCGGAATATTCAGCGCAGTAAAGTTATGGAAATCATCTTCGATATCCGGGCCATCCATAACGGTAAAGCCCATCTCACCAAAGATCGCAACAATCTCATCCCATGTCTGACTAATCGGATGCAAGCGACCCATTTCTTCTGGACGCACAGGTAAAGAAACGTCAACACGTTCAGCTTCTAACTGTGCATTCAAGGCATCTGCTTCAAGGCTTTCCTTACGCGCGTTCAAAGCTTCTGCAACAGATGCTTTCACTTGATTCAGGGCTTGGCCCTTCTCTTTGCGCTCTTCCGGGGAAAGTCCACCCAATGTTTTCATTTCAGCGGTAATGCGTCCCTTTTTACCAAGGGCCGATACACGAAGATCTTCCAAAGCTTTCAGATCTGAGATCTGATCAACTTCTGCCAGAAGTTCAGCGCGTAATGTCTCAAGACTATCGCTCATACCCTACTTCGAGTCCTTTTATTGCTTGTTCAAATTTCCGGTTAAGAAATCAGATATAGCGGGTTTTTGTGAAATTTTGATTTCGGAAAACGCGTTAAAAACGCACGAAAGCGGAACCATTGCTGGCCCCGCTTTCGCCCAAAACCTGATTTTGGATCTGTATCTCTACAGTGTCCAATAAATCCTTGAAGATGGCTTTAAGCCAGCGCGGCCTGCGCTTGTTCTGCAAGGGATTTAAAGGTAGCTGGTTCATGAACTGCGATATCAGCCAAAACCTTACGGTCCAATTCGATACCAGCTTTTTTCAAGCCGTTCATGAATACAGAATATGTCAAACCGCATTCGCGGGATGCAGCGTTGATACGTTGAATCCAAAGACCACGGAAAGCGCGTTTCTTCGCTTTACGGTCGCGGTATGCGTATTGACCAGCTTTCTCAACAGCTTGCTTAGCTACGCGGATCGTATTTTTACGACGGCCGCTATAACCTTTAGCTTCGCTAAGAACTTTTTTGTGACGAGCGTGGGATGTTACACCCCGTTTTACACGTGCCATTTTACTATGCTCCTACTATAACAGTTCGTTTCTGTTGCGTTAGCCGCGCAAGAAGTTACGTTTGATGATACGCGCATCCGCATCACACATAATTTGGCTACCACGGTTTTGGCGCTTCATTTGTTGTGGACGTTTGGATGTACCATGACGAAGGCAAGCAGAGTAAAAACGTACTTTACCTTTTGCTGTCAATTTGAACCGCTTCTTAGCGGAGCTATTTGTTTTCAACTTGGGCATTTTATCTTCCCTTGTAAAAAGTGGTTTCATCAAAATAGTGGCAAGGCATACCCTGAACCATTGACCTTCAGATTAAGATCGGTTCGCCCAGCGCACCAATAACCACGCCCCAAACGAATTTGGGTCGCAGAGGCGCGGTTTATAACTTTCTATCTATTGTTTTGCAAGGGGGTTTCAGCATTTTTCTATCAGAAACCTGAAAAAGAGTCCTGAACAACGCTTAACCAACCCTCTAATCTACATGCTTAACGTCTTCTTCAGGTGCAATACCATAGCTTTTCCATGTATCGCGACCACCACGGTTATTGAGAATATTGATTAAGGCTGCAACTGCGGCACGATCATATTTGGAACCTGTTTCAGAATATAAAATGCCCGCGGCTTTATCAAAATCCATTCCTTGACGCCATGCACGCGCAGACACCATCCCAACGAATGCATTTGCCACAGATGCGACCCGTGCAGGCATTAATATATCTTCTGCCAGCAGACCATTTGGAATACCTGTTCCATCCACATTTTCAAGCATTTGACGCATGGTATCACGTACTGGGCCATCAAAGTCGATATTCGCCACCAGATCTGCCGATGACAGAACCGAATCTTGAACGATCTTACGTTCTTCGTCCGTAAGGGCGCCTTGCTTGGTAAGAATTTCAGCGGGCACCGCAATCTTACCAAGATTCATCAAACTACCAGCAATAGCGGCCGTATCCGCCTCAAGACTATCAAGTTCCATCTCATACGCGATAGCACGTGACACATCTGCCACACGTTGCGAATGATCAGAAGAAAACGGGTCACGACGGTCTACCAACGACACTAATGTAGAGACTAACTGACGCATAACTGTTTCACGTTTTTCACGTTCCCGTACAGAATCGGTAATATCTTGAGAAACAACTAAAACAGCCGCGGCATATTGTTCATTGGATGGGATCATAATGAAGTCAGATTTATAGACACGTTCCGTTTTACCATCCAAGTTCATTTTGTGCGTTTTGGTATGCGGAGCCTCATTGTCCAAACATTCATGCACCCAGCCGATCATTTTCTTACCTTCAATCGGTCCAAGAACGGCTGACACATTTTTATCAAACAGATCTGCGCGTTCCAAACCTGATTGTTCAATTACCCGTTGGTTAAACCATCGATAATTTCCATCCGCGTCAAAAATGGCAATGGTGTTTGGCTGACTATCCGTTACCAAATGCATAAAGTTTCTTTGACCAGCAAATCGATCCGCCAGTTTCTCAAACTTATCCGCAGCTTCTTTAGCACGTTTTGATGTTCCGAAATACCATAATGCAAGCATACCGATCAGCACGACTACAATGACCATGCCAAGAACAATGACCAGCATATTCACACGTGCCTCTGAATCCGCCAAGGCTTCTTGTCGGTCGATCTTATACATTAACACCCAAGGCACTTCCTCGAATGCACGACCAAGAACAAGAACCTCATCGCCTTTATAGTCTTTCATCACCCCAAAGCCACTTGCATCACGCATCACAAATGCAGCCGCGAGATCAGGTGTATCCATATTTAACTTTTTCTTAAGAGCCGAAGTTCCATCTTGCAATGGCGAGATATATTCAACATTTAAGCCTTCTTGGCGCAACAAAACAGCTTCGGCTGATTTTTCAACGGCACCGGGTTGTATCAATAACGGCGGTAGTTCTTCTGTAACTTGCTTAACACCAACAACAACACCGATATGAGAATCTGCTGTTTCATCCCCTTGCAACACAAAAGCAGGTTCCGCGAATGCCATTGTCGGTTGCCCTTCAGCGTTTAGAAATACTGGACTGATACCGGCCTCTCCCGGTTTTAATTCTGCAAGGAAAGCCTGAAGCTTTCCCACCAATGCAGGGAAACCATGACTTGAAACCACCAATTCGTTTTTCGCATCCAATAATGCGATACCAGCTACTCCTTGGCGCGCCACATTGGCATTGACTTGCGACGCCCCTGAATTGGCAGCAGTAAAGCCAGCACGTTCGGCAGTGACTGTTAACAAATTACCAAGATATTCTAATTCCGCACTCGCCCCTTCATCATCATCAATGCCATGTAAAATAGTCATATAGAGTTGCAAGGAAGCATTATCAGCCAAAGCGCGTAGATCGGCTTTTTGCATCTTCAACCAATCTGATACATCCGCATATCGGCTTTCCGTCACAATACCCATACGTACTTGCCACGCCTGCAATTCTCGCTGACGTTCATTTTCACCAAACTGAAAGACTAAATAAAAGGCGATAACCGCACCGATTAACAATCCGGCGACTGTTAATCCCATACGTCCAATAACAGTCGTTTTTCCTTTACCAACGACCTTGGCCACTGCCTCATCACTACTCATCAAGCCTCTCCGAATTTCTTCCACACCCTGTTCTGGGCAGTTTCATTTTTTTTAATAAAAATGATTTACCTAAAATGCGAACAAGTTTCACTGGATATTTGCAGATATGATGCCTTATATTGGAGAAAATTAACAGTATAAATCAACCAGATACTTGCGAATATTCACATAGTATCCAGAAAATCCTCTCAAGGAAGAATCCGAATGAATAGGATGGGCGATTATAAGCTGACGAAAGTAATGGTGAAACTTCTTAGCTTCACCTGCATATTGGCCTTTGTTAGCATGCTTTTTATGTCACCAAATACTGCTTTGGCGCAAAAGTCGCCTCGCTTATTTGGAACAGGCGAAATTCAATCCAAAAAGCTGAGCAAATTTAAAAAATGGACTTCCGTTCTTGATCGTTACGCAACAGAAGTGCAAAGCGAACTCAATAAATGTACTTTAACGGCAAGTAATAAATGCCTTGTTACCAAATGGCGTATCTTCCTGAAGAAGATTGCTGATAAGCCCCCACGCGAACAAATGGAACTCGTCAATCAATATATGAATAAATGGCTATATGTGATTGATCCAGTCAATTACCAACGCAAGGATTATTGGGCGACCCCGAAACAATTTCTAAACCGCAATGGGGATTGTGAAGATTATGCGATCGCAAAATTTGCTTCACTGGCGCATTTGGGTTTTGAAAAGGATCAGATGCGTATTGTGGTTTTACAAGATTTGAATCTAAAAGTTCCGCACGCTGTCTTGGTCGTATACGTGGATGGACAAGCTCTTATTTTAGACAATCAGATTTCCAAAGTTGTCAATGCAGATCGCATTAAACATTACAAACCCATCTTTTCAATCAATGAAGACGCTTGGTGGCTACATCGCGGTTAAATAAGCCTTCTTCACAATCATGCTATAAAGAATTTATCTCAAATGCTTTGAAAAAATCATTTCTGCGTGTATCATCCTTACTCACCAATTGTTTAGGCAAGACTTGAATTCCTAAACAAGGCTATAGATCCGGGGGGCGTTTTAGGATGAATATGGCGGGAATAAATATGGTTCAAGGTCAACCCTTTGGGCGACATAGTCAGGAAAACCTTCTGCTTGATTACGCAGAACGTTTAAAGCGATATAGAGAAGGTCGTCGCGCAGTGCATATTCATTTATCGCGCTTGCGCCCGCAACATCGCCGTCCTCATCATTTACGCATTGCCGCCAATACCATAGAAGATTTCATATTTGCTTTTGAAGGCCAGCTCTTTCGTCTTGGTAATACCGACATGCTTTTCGTTGTAAAAGATGCGGACCTGATGCAGTTAGACGATATTGTCATGCGATTACGCACCTTGTTTAGTGAAGATCCAGTTGCATCCATCAATTCTACGATGGAAGGACATGGTCGCTTTGCAACTCTGTACAGCCTTGATCGGCAATATGATAAATTCCTTGAACTTAGCCGTGAACTCACTGAGGCAGCTCAACAAAGAGAAAAACGCCTCAGCGCAATGGCCTCTCAGACGGAAGAAGATCGTGGAGAGATACTAACCCCACTTTCACCGGACCAATTGGGTCGGTTGGAAGAAGTTCTTAAGCGAACAGATCTATCAAACGTATTTAAACGTCAGACCATCTGTGCGGTCTCGGGTAATTCTGATCCGACACCAGTTTTCAATGAATTGTATATCTCGATCATGGAATTAGCACGAATGGTGCTCCCCGAAGTAAATTTAGCTGCCAATAGATGGTTATTCCAACATTTGACAGAGACATTAGATAGACGCGTTTTACATATGCTATCCAAAGCAGATGATCGAACCATCTTTGACTCATTTTCTATCAACTTGAACGTAAATACGTTGCTATCCCCTGAATTCCTTCAATTTGATGCGAATTTGCATACAGGGTCTCGTGGAACACTAGTCGTGGAAATGCAAATTGTAGATATTATGGCTGATTTCTCAGCCTTTCTATTCGCACGCGACTTTGTCAAAGAAAAGGGATATCGCATTTGTCTTGACGGAATTACACCAGATTTATTGAGTTTTATCGATCGTAAAAAAATGGGTGTAGACCTGATTAAACTAACTGCAAATGGCATATTTAACGGGGAAAGTGCACAGGATAAATTTGACGAAGTTGCCCAATATGTAGAAGAAGCTGGCCAAGGGCGCATCATATTATCTCGTTGTGATAATAAATTGATGATAGAAAATGGTCAGAAAATGGGCATTACAATGTTTCAAGGACATTATTTAGATGGTATTTTAACACAGCGAAATCGTGAGAATTCTCCGCCACCACCGCATATTCGCAAGCAACAAAAATTCATCTAATTCCGCTTCTAATTCGAATTCATATTGACCCAATGCAAAAGGCAGGATACCTCCTTGCGCTATGGAAGATATAATCAACAACCTGACCATATTTGTTTCTGATATTTTTAGCGTAGAGTCTAAATGGGCATTCTTAATTCTGCCCACATCTGCGACATTGGTTCTTGCCCTTATTCTGGACTGGGTTCAGGGTGATTTGAAATGGTTGTTTCGCATAATTCCTCACCCTGTTGTTTTTTATGGCAAAATTATTGCCTTTCTAGATAAAAAACTAAATCGCGAAGACCGCTCTGCTAATAACAAAATGGTCAGGGGCATGTTGGTCAGTCTTTTTGTTATTTCTATTGGTGTTTGCATAGGATTACTTCTAGAAAAAATTGCTGAAATTCTACCTTGGTTCTGGATCTTAAATATTTGGTTAACAGCCGTCATGTTAGCCGGACGCAGTCTCTATACGCATGTTCGTGCTGTTGCTACTGGCTTTGCCAAATCTGGCCTTGACGGCGGTCGTGAAGCTGTTGGCCATATTGTAGGACGAGATCCCAAAACACTGGATAAACATGGTGTTATACGTGCAGCGATAGAATCCCTTGCTGAAAATTTTGCCGATGGGGTGGTCGCACCTGCTTTTTGGTATTTGCTTTTTGGTTTACCCGGCATTTTGGGATACAAGGCTGTAAACACCTTAGATTCCATGATTGGATATCGCACAAAACGTCATAAAGATTTTGGTATGTTTGCCGCCCGACTGGATGATCTCGTTAACTGGCTTCCAGCGCGAATTAGTGGCTGCATGATTGTGATCGCTGCCTTTCTTCACCCCAACAGCAATCCATTTCGGGCTATGAAAATTATGTGGATCGATTCATCTAAACATGCATCCCCAAATGCAGGTTGGCCGGAAGGCGCAATGGCAGGTGCTTTCAACTGGGCATTAGGTGGGCCTCGTCAATATCCGGGCGGTGTATCCGAAGCTGCATGGATTGGGCAAGGTAAAGCTCGCCTTGAACCCAATCATATTGGGTATGCGCTTGACCTTTATGCAATCACAAATGTGGTTCAGGCCGTTTTCGTTCTAATGGTATTAGTTGGCAGCAGTATATAGGTTCATACACCTGACTTGGCCATTTCTATCATGGCAGAAATATCCATCTGCGCTTCACAGTGATCTGCAAAACGATCCAAAACCGCGTCTACCATCTGTTCATAATCAATGGAAGCCTCACGACCTGCTCGAAAACGTCTTAAGTATTCATTTCGAAAGCTGTCTGAAGCGAATAAGCCGTGAAGGTAGCATCCCATAATCCGCCCATCTTGCGAGACGGCACCATCAGGATGACCTTCAAGGGTCAGCATTGGGCTGGCCAAACCTTTTCCTTCACTTCTTCCCATATGCATTTCATAGCCATAAACAGTTTTACCTGTTGAACTCTCAACACCAGATATCTCAACAAGACGTTTATCACCTGACATCGTCGTTGACATATCAATTAAACCAAGACCGTCGACCTCACCTGCAGGACCTTCTATCCCCTGCGGATCAGCTAGCTTCGTTCCTAACATTTGAAACCCAGCACAAATTCCAAGAACATGCCCACCACGACGGAGATGAGCTTGAATATCAATATCCCAACCTTGTTCTCGTAAAGCTTTCAAATCAGGCATCGTGGTTTTTGATCCCGGTAATATTATCAGATCCACATCACCCGGAATTGGTTCACCAGCTTGCACTAAAACAACCTGAACATCAGGTTCCGCTTGCAATGGATCTAGATCATCAAAATTAGCAATACGTCCTAAACGCGGCACCGCAATTTTAATTAACTTATCTTTCGCTTCAGCCTTACCAGTCCCTGCTTTCTCCAACGCAACAGCATCTTCTGCTGGCAATTTACGTGCTTCATCAAACCAGGTAAGCGTACCAAATGTAGGCAGATTTGTGTGATCACGAATGATATCGTGTCCTGTTTCAAACAAAGTTACATCACCACGAAATTTGTTAATAATATACCCTTTTAACAAATGCTTTTCATGATCACTTAAAAGATTATAGGTCCCTACAATACTTGCAATGACCCCACCACGGTCGATATCGGACACTAAAATTACAGGTACATTTGCGGCTTCTGCAAATCCCATATTGGCAATGTCGGCGGCACGAAGATTAACTTCCGCCGGACTACCGGCCCCTTCCACCAACACAATATCGGCTTCCTTAGAAAGCTTTACGAAGCTCTCTAGAACCTTAGGTAAAAGTTGTGACTTTAAAGTATAATAATCACGTGCTTTAGCTGTCGTCATGACTTGGCCTTGCACGACTACCTGCGATCCCATATCCGATTGCGGTTTTAATAGGACAGGATTCATATGCACCGATGGCTTCACGCCACATGCACGCGCTTGTAATGCTTGTGCCCGACCAATCTCACCACCATCTGATGTGACCGCAGCATTGTTTGACATGTTTTGAGGTTTAAAGGGCCTGACCACGATCCCACGTCTAGTCATCGCGCGACATATCCCAGCCACAAGTAATGACTTACCAACATCCGATCCCGTCCCTTGAAACATGAGAGACGGGATCATTTGATCTAGTTTAATTTGATCAGACATAGACAGGTTTACCTAAGATTTTTCATACTAATTTTAGTTATGAAAATCCTATATAGACAGCTTAATTCATTGGCAAGGAGGAGAGATAATCACGAAGTTTATCCGCTTTTTCATTGGCAAACTTTCCATTTAAAATGATATCTTCGGAGGTTGCACCTTCTCCATAAAACGCAGCATTGCGTGCTTTATCTTCCCAAATTGCAGCACCTTCTACTGATGCGCCAACAAAGCCACCTTGATTGCGTGAAAAAGAATAGACATCAGCACCGATATTAGTCGTTGTTGTACCTGAAACGCCTTCTCCTTTTGATCCAACTGCTGCACTAAGATCGCCACCCAAAGTGACCTTATCATCCAAAATAGCGCGCAATCCATTACCTGTTTGAATGGTGAGAAGCAGTTCCATATTCTGTGCACCTAATTGAAGCCCTACACTTGCAGCGCCCATTTTAAAGAAACCCGGATAACTCCATTCACCATTTGAGGCGCGTGCCATAATAATCCCACTGCCACCTTCAGCACCAATGATAAAAGCGCCTTTTAAAATTTGGGGTGAAATAAAGATTGCCTTCGCTGTTTTAATATATCCCATCGCACGATCACCTTGGCGTTCGTTTTCAAGGATTTTTTTTATGGAATAATAAGCCTCATCAACTAATTCATGCGCATCATCCAATTCAGCTGCACGGGCAGAAAAAGAAAATAAAGACATTGCCATCACAGCCAAGAAAGACAGTTGGACTAGTTTAGAAAAATACATCTTCATGGATAATACCTTTATCACTACATTTGCAGCCGAAGCTTGCGATAATTCCTAAGGCATAAGAATTCCTTGATTCTGACTAGAATTCAATGCCTACTTGAGCCTTATAACCATCACGGAAATGATGTTTTATTTGTGTCATTTCTGTGACCATATCGGCAATTTCAATTAATTCATCTTTTGCGTTACGACCGGTTACCACAACATGTAAATCTTCTGGTTTATTTTCCAAGGTGCCAATAATTTCTTCCAAAGGCAGGTAATCATAGCGCATAACGATATTAAGTTCGTCTAAAATCACCATATCATATTCAGGATTTGCGATTGCATCCTTAGCATAATCCCACGCAGCACGCGCGGCAGCAACATCACGTTCTCTATCTTGCGTATCCCAAGTAAAACCTTCTCCCATGGCTTTCATCACGCATTGATCAGGAAATTGATCCAGAATCTTCTTTTCACCTGTAGACCAAGCACCTTTTACAAACTGCACAATACAGATTTTCATATCATTACCAATTGCACGGGTTGCAAGCCCCATCGCAGCGGTAGTTTTGCCTTTACCTTTACCGGTATGGACCATCAACAAGCCACCTGTAGATGTTTTTGTTGCAATCATCTTGTCACGTGCGGCTTTTTTCTTAGCCATTTTTTCTGCGTGACGTTGATTAATCTGCTCTTCTGTCATGCCATCAGTTTTCATAATAATCTCCTTAAACCTACCTCTATTCTGATTACGCTTGTTTGCAATTAAAATAAAGTGACAAATTCTAATTTATCACTAGAATTGGCTTTCAATAATTTAAATAAATGAATTTTCAACGGTGCCAATATGCGCAGAACAGATAAAGCAGCCCTTCTTCCGATAGCAGTCGATAAAAAATCATCAGAACCGATGCATCGTCAACTATATGACCAAATCCGTGAGTTAATCTTAACACATAGATTAAGCGCGGGAGAGCGCTTACCATCTACGCGAAGTCTTGCCAAAGATATGGCGTTATCTCGTAATACTGTTGCGACGGCTTTTGATCAATTACTGGCCGAAGGCTATCTTGAAGGACGTGTAGGCGCGGGGTCATTTGTATCAGATTTATTGCCCGATGAAATTCGCCCATCTTCCACGGAACACCAAAGTGAAGAAACTGGCACATCTAGAAGAGGCTTATCCAATCGCGGTGAAAGACTAGCAGCTCTCTGGCGAGGTCGTAGCAAACGGACACCAGCCTTTGCGCCAGGTCTGCCCGCCATTGATGAATTTCCGTTTGATGTTTGGTCACGCCTTATGGCACGTGCCTGGCGCAACCCACCTATCGAATTGTTAGCCCATGCAGAACCTGCCGGCTATCGCCCCTTACGCGAAGCAATTGCCAACTATCTTCGCACAGCGCGCGCGGTCAGATGTGAAGCAGATCAAGTAATCATTGTATCTGGCGCTCAGCAAGGTATTGGACTTGCAGCAAATGTCTTACTTGATGATGGAGATTCAGCCCTCATAGAAGAACCTGGTTACCCCGGCATTCGCGGTGCCTTGCTCGCCGCAGGTGCGCAACTGATACCTGTACCTGTCGATGAGGAAGGATTAGAAATCGACAAAGCTGAAGACTTAGCACCAGATGCAAAACTGGTCTGCGTGGCACCATCACACCAATACCCACTTGGTGTGACTATGTCATTAGCGCGTCGCTTACGCTTACTTGAATGGGCCTCACAGAAAGATGGTTGGGTAATTGAAGACGACTATGATAGTGAGTTTCGCTATAGTGGTCGTCCACTTGCCGCTTTACAAGGCTTGGACCGTGACAATCGCGTCGTTTATATTGGCAGCTTTTCCAAGGTAATGTTTCCCAGTTTACGGCTAGGTTACATTGTGGTTCCCGAAGATTTAACAGATTCATTTCGCATGGCACGTGCCGCGCTAGATGATCACCCCAGCACAATTGCGCAACCTGCCTTGGCGAAATTCATAGAGGACGGTTATTTTACCGCACATCTACGTCGTATGAGAAAGCTATATGATAGTCGTCGATGCACTTTGTCAGAATTACTTGAGAAACATTTAGGGGAATATGTAACGATTGAATCGGCAGAAGCAGGGATGCATCTACTTATTCGATTTAATGAAAAGCTCATAAAAATGACAAGCGATATGGATGCAACCGACCGTGCTCAGGAAAAAGGGATTTCTGTTACACCTTTATCAGCTTTTCATTATCTAGAAGATATAAATGATCATTATCACGGTTTATTATTAGGATATGCAGCCGTGAAAGAGAAAGATATGGAAAAAGCGGTCCTAATTCTCAAGGACGCCATCCTAGCAAAATAAAAAGCCCTGCATTTCTGCAGGGCTCTTCTCATATCAACAAAAGATATGCATTAGTTTCCTGTTCCAAACAAGTTCTTAAGCGCTCCTTCAGCGTCTTTGGTGATATCTTTAATAGCATCATCACCCAAAACTTCACCGGCTTTTTCTTGAAGTTGTTGTTCAACATTATCTAGATTAACACCGCCCAAAGCCTCTTCTATCAATTTTCCTGCACCGGAATTTGTTACACTGGCAGCCACATCTTTGAATAAATTATCCATAATATAGATGGCAGCTTCTGCAGCCAAAACACCACCTTCTTTCTTACCTATATCTGTCAAATGAACATCCACTGAAGGTGCTTCCAGTTTTTTACCACCAAGAACACTTAGGCTTACTGCAGTTGAAACATTACGAATATAAACATTTTCAATAATAAATTTCGGACCTTCAGAAGCTTCCTGAGAAGGTGCAGTTTCCGTCGAGGAAGATGTCGTTTCTCCGCCAGAAGAGTCTGATGTTTGAGACTGTAATTTATTGGCAAAGGACATCACATTTTCATGGATAGCATCAATGTTGCTGCCATTCTCACCAAGCTCATAGATCACTGATGGTGTATCAACAACAATCTCGTTAATAACAATTACATCGCCAGTCACGGTTGTTGGGTCCATTTTTAAGGAAACTAATCCTAAGGCAAGTGCATGATCAGTTTCAAAACCCTCGGGATTAGCAATATTTAAACCAGACAAACTTGCCTTTCCATTTGCGGGATCAATATTGGTCTCATTCAAAGTTACGGAGGTTTGAGTAAGCTCCGTTCCCACCGTTTCTACAGCTTCTTTAACAAAAGCATCCAAATTAAATAAAATAAATGCAATGCCACCGATAAACGCGGCAACGACAAAAAGTACAACGAATAATATAATACGCACGTTTTTTCTCCTGAAAAGGGAAGCTGACTTACAAATCACTAACTTTGGTTTTATCATACGCAAAGTTTTTTAAAAGCGCCATTTCAATTTGCATATTCGATAGATCAGTTTATTTCCAGCAACTTAATCAATAGAACTCTATCTATTCTATCTTCAAACTACTTATGGTTTATCAATATTAGTCTTACATTCCCTTGACATATAACTTAGAAATTCTAAGTTAGATATATCAGGATTGTGGAGAAAAAGGGGCTCCTCAATATTCTTCACATCAGGGAACCGTTGGGGAACGGACCTGTGCTGAATAAAGTTAAATGAAAGTATTTGATAAGGACGCGGTTGGTAGATTAACTGCGCAGGATGAACTAGATAGTGATAAATCACTACGCAAAGATGAAACTCTGCGTGGCGATGACTCATCATCAGATCATGTAACAAAAGCGAGCGCAGCTTTTGGCCTATCAATCTTTTCTTGGAATACTAAAACAAACGAAGCTCAGTTTGATGGTTGCTGGGAAGACTTGTTGCAAGGTCAACAGCTAAATGGAAATGATATCAGATCATTACTCGACCTTGTCCATCCGGAAGATTATGGCGTTATTTATCTTGCTTTTTCAGATTTAACCCATGGACGTGTTCATAAACTAGAACGCGAAGCCAGATTAGATATCACGGATCATGGTGTCGATAAATGGGTCCTCATTCGCGCTGAATCCATTCGAAACGAACATGGTGACCCTATTGAGATTCATGGTGCTATTCTTGATATTACAAGCTATAAAACCACAGAACAGCAAGCTGCAGAGATGATCCATCAAGATATGATGACTGGCTTACCAAACCGTCAACAAATCTTATCCCAAATCGAACAAAGCCAACAACAAAATGGAAATCAGGAATTTTCAAAGAAGATGGATGTGGCTGTTTTAGATATCGACCGTTTTCGTCTTATAAACGAAAGCCTTGGAGAAGCTGCAGGGGATGAAGTTATTCGTATCGTTGGCGAACGATTACGCCGTCAACTTCGCCGAGATGATTTTTTAGCGCGCCTAGGCGGTGATCAATTTGCTTTTGCTATTTTATCTTCCTTACAAACGGATGATATTAAAATCAGTTCTAGGCTTGAAAAAATTCGACAAGTCATTTCAGACCCGATTAATTTGTCAGGAGAAGTCGCTAACCAAGATCCTATTACGTTGGAAATAAACATAGGCTTACGACGTAGCACGACATCAGAAGATATAAGTGCTGAGAATTTACTACGTGATGCTTCCCTTGCTTTACGTGAAGCAAAATCAAGCAATGCGGCAAATTTCGCAGAATTCCATAGCGAACTCCATGAAAAGCTTCTGTCTTCAGTACGGTTTGAGAAGATTATTAGAAATGCGCTTGCAGAAGATTGGATTGAAGTTCATTACCAGCCAGTTATTGAATCTGTATCAGGAAAACCAACTGGCTTTGAAGCTTTAGTACGCATCAATCACCCTGATGAAGGTTTAATGCCACCAAATGTATTTATTCCTGTTGCGGAAGAAACTGGTCTTATAAGAGAATTAACGCGTACGGTAATCTCAAAGTCTTTAAAACAGTTAGCTACTTGGCGCGAAACAGTGCCTAACATGCGCCACATGACAATGGCTATTAATTTATCACCTGTACAGTTTGAAGATGATGAAATTATCAATGATTTAAAACTTGGTTTGCACGAAACCGGGTTAATGGGAAATGATATCAAGATCGAAATCACTGAAAGTCTGCTGATTAAAAGCATGACAGAGACCGTGAAAATCCTTGATGCTATTAAGGAAATGGGCATTCAAATATGTATCGATGATTTCGGAACAGGTTATTCATCGTTATCTTATATCCGCAACTACAGCTTCGACACCTTAAAAATCGATAGATCCTTCATTGAACATGTCACCCGTGAACCAAGAGATGCAGAACTCGTACGCTCAATTGTACAAATGGGACAGAATGTTGGTATGAATATTGTCGTTGAAGGCGTCGAAGAACATGACCAACACGACCTGCTTAAAGAGTTAGGATGTCATTTCGTGCAAGGGTATCTTGTTGCTAAACCTCTTCCTGCGGAACAGATTGGAAACTGGTTATTGGAAAACAATCACGTCTAAGCTTCTTGTCATCACATGATGGGCTGCTTATCATTTCTGAATGACCGATATTCAAAACCTCTCCTCAAGACCGGACACCACATTAAGCGTAACACGCGGTACAAGACGCTTACTTGCGCAGCTTGGATTTCATACGATAACCGAGCTATCTCTCAAAAATGGTAGACGTGTTGACTTGATTGGTCTTAACGACAAAGGAAAAATCATCATCGTGGAAGTAAAATCTTCCAGAGAAGATTTTCAAGTCGATGAGAAATGGGAAGAATATCTTCCATTTTGCGACCAATTTTATTTTGCTGTCAGTTCAGAATTCCCCACAGAATTACTGCCACCAGATATAGGATTTATTATCGCTGATGCCTATGGCGCAGAAGTGATAAGGGCAGCAACAATTGGTGACTTGAACCCGGCAAGACGCAAAGCACTAACTATCAGATTTGCACGTATGGCAGCGAAAAAAGTTACCTATATAGAAGATCCGGATTTTCAATTACCTGATTAATTATTCATTTTAGCAATTGTACTTGTCGTTGATTGTCCCTCAACCAGGTTTGCCAAGACAACTTCACCACCCCAACTTTGAACATCCGTGGCGCCAACAACAGTTTCCACGGTATAATCCGCGCCTTTGACTAAGACATCTGGTTTGATCGCACGAATAAGTTCGATCGGCGTCTCTTCACTAAAGATGACAACCATGGCAACTTTTGCCAAGGAGGCTAGAACCGTTGCACGGCTTACTTCATTTTGTATCGGGCGGGTTTCACCTTTTAACCGTTTAACCGAACTGTCACTGTTCAATCCAAGTATCAAACGGTCGCAATTCGCTGCGGCTTGTTCAATTAACGATATATGGCCTGGATGCAATAGATCGAAACAGCCATTCGTAAAACCAACCTTCAACCCTTTTTGACGCCAACGTTGTGCCCGATTAACAGCAGTATCCAATGAGATAACTTTATCTTCTCCTTCCTGCCAGAAACCACTATGCGCAGAAGATAAAATTTCATCCGGATAAGCCACAGCAGTGCCAACTTTCGCAACAACGATACCCGCTGCGACATTGGAGAGCCACGCGGCTTCTTCCATTGTCATCCCAGCAGCAATTCCTGCAGCAAAGGTAGCTATAACAGTATCTCCTGCACCAGCAACATCGAAGACTTCCATTGCACGTGCGCTTAAATGATGAGGTTTGCGATCTTTATAGATTAAACTCATTCCTTGTTCTGAGCGCGTTGCCAACACACCAGAAATAGTGCAGTTTTCCATCAAGTATTCACAAGCATTGATTACTTCTTCATCACTGCCAACCGGCATTTTTGAAGCTTGCGCCAATTCCTGTCGATTAGGTGTCAAAACGGAAGCACCTGCATAACAGCTAAAATCATCCCCTTTTGGATCTACGATAACTGGAACATTCGCCTCATTGGCTTTTTTAATAATTGCTTGAATAAGATCTTCTCCAAGCACACCTTTTCCATAGTCAGAAAGGATTAAAGCACCAACTTCAGATATTTGCTGCTCAACTTGTGTCAAAATATTCTTTTCAATCTCACTTGAAATAGATGCAATTTTTTCCCAATCGGCACGCAGTAACTGTTGTCCTCCCGCAACAAAGCGAGTTTTAATAATCGTAGGACGATCTTCTAGCTTTATCAGGTTGGCGCTCACACCATCATGACTTTCTAGCAAATGCTCTAACTCGCGTGCAGGTGCATCATCACCACAAACAGATACCAAATTTGTTGAGACCGACAAGGCGGACAAATTCCGCGCGACATTACCAGCGCCGCCAAGATGGGCCTCTTCCCGGGAAACATGTAAGACAGGAATAGGCGCTTCTGGAGATACGCGTGCAACAGCACCTTCGCAAAAACGATCTAACATTACATCGCCAACACATAAAACACGCGCAGATTTTAGGCGTTCCAAATATTGGGAAATATCCTGCCCTGTGACTTCCATTTTGCTTTCCTGCATATAAATAATGATGTGTTGAAACTACATGATTTCAATCACTTTTGACCAGATTTATTTCCATCCCTGTTCTTTGTAGTAACGTAATGCACCAGGATGAAAGGGTAACGACACATCTTCACGTAACATAAATTGGCGACCTAACCCTGCCAATGCAGGATGCATTTTCTTTAACTGTTCCAGGTCTTCAAAAACCGTCTTAACGAGCTTATAGACGATTTCCTCATCCATATTTGCATATGTAATCAACCCAGAGCCAACCGTTAGAACACCCGTATGTCCTTTTAACACTTTATCCATTTCAGACGCTAATATCGTATAGGAATAGAAGCCATATTGCCCCACCAGATCGCCAATCAACTCTTTGCTGAAAGGGATTGATCGAAGACTGCATTCATTTAATGCATTTACAATAGATGCATTCGCAAAAGAAGTCACAAACGGGATCGCATCTACGTCACCGGCACAAAGTGCCTTAATTTGTTTCAAGATATTTTGTTCGGTCGTTATGGTAAAATCATTCATCGACCAATTTTTCTGTTTAAGCAACAACTCAAATGTTTCACGTGCGGCAGTACCATTTGGTCCAAGCTGTAATTTTTTAGTCTTCAGATCTTCAAAAACTTGAAAAGGGCTATCGTCCTTTACAAGAACCATGACAACTTCTTCATGCAATCCGAAAACGCGACGTAATTCTTCTCTTGGCCCGTCAGGAAAATCCTCTTTAGAGCTACCTGTATATCCTTGTTCCTGCCAATCGGCTTCAAGAATTGCGAAATTCACTCCTGCTTCATCCAAATCATAAATATTCTGCACAGATGTCCCGGATAACGCTTTACATCCTCTTTTCCTCACCTCTGGAATATTCTTGAACAAGTAACATATTGCGCCACCAATAGCATAACTGGTTCTATTATAGTCACCTGTTCCTATGAGATAAGCAGAATTATTGGCTGTGGAATTTTCTTGAGAGTAAACTTTTAAAGGGAACAAATTGGCTAACAGAAGTAAGATAAACATCTGTAGCTTTAATTTTCTTTGCGTCTTTGTTCGAAGAGGATTGAACAAATCTCTAATTCCTTAATTTTCTATAGCACTGGTTCGCGTTCAGTATATTGCCAATATATCTTAAAATGTTTAGCTTAAGGCAACCTTAAACATTCCTAAGAAAGTATCTGTAATGGACTTACGCGATCATATTCGTACCGTACCTGATTTTCCTAAACCAGGAATTCTTTTCTATGATATCTCAACTATTCTAGCGAGTGCAGATGCCTGGAAAGCATGCGTAGCACAATTGAAAGAAATTATAGAGCCAATCAAACCAGATTTATTAATTGGTATCGAATCTCGTGGTTTCTTACCAGCTGCACCTCTAGCACTAGAACTTGGTATCGGCTTCACGATGGTACGAAAGAAAGGTAAATTACCTGGTCAAACCATTGGTCACGAATACGAACTGGAATATGGTACCGATACCGTTGAAATTCAAGCAGACGCGATCGAGAAAGGTCAACGTGTTGTGATCCTCGATGATTTACTTGCAACAGGCGGTACAATGCGTGCTGCGATTGATCTAGCAACAAAAGTAGGTGCGGATGTTGCGGCATGCGCATGCATTATTGAATTGGAAGGCTTAGGTGGACGGGACGAAATGAACGCCCCATGCCATAGTCTTGTTCAATACGAGGTCTAGATTTTAAAGTGAAAATTGGGCGAGGCCATTTTTCGCTTCGCCCCCAAGAGCCTCTGCTAAAGCTAACAATTTCTCATCATTTCCTCGCCATGCAAGGAATGACAAACCAACCGGACGACGGTTCACACGCCCCAATGGCATTGTGATCTGTGGTGTCCCTGTGATTCCAGATAGACATGTCATGCGCAAAGAAGCAAATCTGTATGCTTCCATCTCTTCAACAGGTAAATCCCTTAATGGCGCTGGCTCATGTGAGGATGGAAAAACCAAAATGGTTCCGTCTCCAATAATCTTTTTTAGATTATTGGCAACTTCGGCACGTACCTCTTCACCTGCTTTCCATTCAGCCTCAGTTACTGTCTGTGCCCACTCCATACGACCAGCCACGCCATCACTAAAGGTTGGTTTTTCTTTTTCAACCCAATCTTTATGCGTTTGCCATATTTCCCAACCTTGAACATGTCGGTTGGAATTAAACCAATCTTCTATAGTTTCATTCGGACTAGTAAGTTCGACTTCCTTTATATCCCCGAAGATTTCAGCAATAACTTCCAATTTAGGAAGTAACTCTTTAACCACTGCAGGGGATGCTTGATCCCATATCTCTTTAGGCGCAAGAAACTTAAGATCTTTGGAAGGCGTTTCCCAATCATCAAACAACACCTGACCAACGCGACGCAACAATTGTGGATCACGAGCAAACCAACCAATTGTATCAAACCCCGGCGCTAAAGGAAGGATACCTTCCAACGGGATACGGTTATGTGTCGGTCTTAATCCATATAGACCACAATGACTGGATGGAATGCGTACACTGCCACTAGTATCTGAACCAAGCGCAAAATCAACCAAACCACCTGCAACTGCAGAAGCGGAGCCACTACTAGACCCTCCCGGGTCACAATCCAGTGCATTAGGGTTAATCGGTGTTCCATAATGTGAATTATGGCCTATTAAGGAAAATGCCATCTCAACTGTATGGGTTGCCCCCCGGCCTGTCGCACCGGCAGCCAGTAGTTTTTCAATAACTGGCGCATTCTGCGTTGCCGCGTCATGGGTGCGTAACCAATCTGGATTACCAAATGAATTTTTATGACCTGCCATATGAAAGATATCTTTCACGGCAAATGTCATCCTATTAAGCTTTCCCTCGCCTGTTGCATCTGCCTGCCATTCTTCACGAATAAATGCATTAAATGGATCATTCATGATCTTAATATCTCTCTGTTCTATAATTAATTGTAAATTAACGTTCTCGTAATGCGTTTTCTTTAGCCTTAAGAATAGGCTTTAATAGATAATCCAAAACAGTCTTGCGACCTGTCAAAATATCCACTGTCGCTGTCATACCCGTTCTAATCGGCTTATCCTCGCCAAGATTATTTTGTTCTGTCCGCAAACGGATTCGATAGTATGTTTCACCTTGCTCATCTGTGATCGTATCCGGACTAATATCCGTCAAAGTTGCATCCAAGCCGCCATGAATAGAAAAATCATAAGCAGAGACTTTTACCACAGCTGGTAATCCTGGCCATAGTTGAGCGCGATCTGATGGCTGGATACGTGCCTCAACCAATAAAGTATCTTCCAAAGGAACGATTTCAACTAAGTCATCTCCGGGCCCTACTACGCCACCGATGGTATTTTTCAGCACTTGCTTTACGACCCCATGCACTGGAGAACGCACATCTGTGCGGACCGCACGATCCACACCAGCAGAAATATCTTCCAACAAACGTGCTGCATCCACCTGCACAAGGTTCAACTGTTCCTGAGCTTCGGTCTGAAAAGTTAAATTTTTCTCACCGATACGCTCTTCTGCTTCACGTTTTTGGGTTTGAATACGCGGAATAGCCCCACGGTTAGCGTCTATTTCCTGATCGATTTCTGCAAGTTTCTGCTGCACACGTAACAAATCAAGACGCGGAGAAGCTCCCACATCCACCAACGGCTTCACAAGATCATATTCTTCTTGTGTCACCTTTCGTGTTTTTTGTAATTGAGTAAATTTATTGTCGATCTCTTTTAATTCTTGATCTTTTTGCTCGACTTGATTGCGTAATAAGCTTAATTGATTTTCTTGCTGACTACGACGTGCCTGAAAAAGCAATTCTTCCTGTCGTGCAATCTCTGGTGCATTTATCCGCACTTCTTCTGGAAATTGGATATTGTTATTTCCATCGATTTCCGCCACAAGACGCGCAGCTTGTGCTGTTAGGTTCAAATATTGCTTTCTCTTTTCGCCAAGTGCAGCTTCCGCCACTTTATTTTCAATCCGTAATAAAACTTGGCCTTGCTCAACAACCATACCTTCGTTGACAAGAATGTTTGAAATAATACCGCCTTCTAAATGCTGAACGATCTTGGTTTGGCCAGATGGGATAATTTTCCCTTCACCACGGGTTACTTCATCAAGTTCTGCATTATACGCCCAAATAATAAAGCAAACAAAAAAGGTAAAAATTGAAAACAACATAACATGGGCAACACGACTGGCACCGCGATTGGCCATAGGCCCCATCTCGCTATCGGCAATATCTCTTTCCCAGCTTCTTCTGATAGACATAACTATACGCCCTCTTAATCTTTAGCTGTTTGAATGCGACCACTGGCCAAAGCTTCCATCACAGCTTCTTTTGGCCCGTCTGCAACAACAATACCACCATCCATCACAATCAATCGATCAACCAATGTCATTAATGATCCACGATGTGTTACCAAAACCAGGGTTTTATTCCCAATTACCGTTCCAAGACGTGACTTAAATCGGCTTTCAGAAGTATTATCCATGGAACTGGTCGGTTCATCCATAACTAGGATAGGTGGGTCAAGTAACAAAGCACGTGCTACAGCTACAGCTTGACGTTGACCACCAGATAAATTCGCGCCCCTCTCCCCAACAGGCATATCCAATCCCATCGGATGTTTGGACGCAAATTCCTCAACCCCCGCGATACGAGCTGCACGGATAATAGCGGCATCATCTACATAAGGCGCACCAAGGGCAATATTCTCTTTTACAGACCCAAAAAATAAATAAACATCTTGTGGCACCACACCGATATTACGGCGTAGATCTGCCGGATCAACCTGCCGAGTATCTGTGCCATCAATCATCACAGAACCTGCGGTCGGATCATGCAAGCCGAGCATAAGGCGCTCTACAGTACTTTTGCCTGATCCAATACGACCAATAATACCAACTTTCTCACCGGCTTGAATATCAAAGCTAACATTGCGTAAAGCTTCAGTCTGTGCTTCGGGATAAGTAAATCCTACATTCTTATATTCAATATGTCCTGTGAATGTTGGACGATGTACAAATGTACGACCTTGTGGGCGTTCAACAGGTGTTTGCATCATATCATCAAGGGCTGACAATGCTTGTTTTGCCTGATGGAAACGCGTAGCAATACCTGCGATTTGCCCAAGAGGTGCTAAAGCACGGCCTGATAAAATAGTACAAGCAACCAAGGCACCAACTGTTAAGTCACCGTTTTGAATAAGATATACACCAACGACGACAACTCCCACAGTCACCATCTGCATGGACATGCCGGAAAAGTTCATCGCCAATTGTGCCCATCGAGTCGTTAACATGGAAGAGCGGGCTGTACGACTGGTGAAAACTTCCCATGCACGTTGCATACGGCTTTCTGCAGCAGCCAACTTGATCGTCTCGATTCCTGTAATCGCTTCCACCAAAATTGCATGTTTTTGTTGAGCTTCTTGATGTGTATCTTTCATCACCTTTTTCATTGGCATTTGCATCAGCAAACCAACCAAGGCAACGATGAGTACGATCGACGCTGGTACCATCACAATAAAGCCACCACCAATCACATAAATGATCGTCAGGAAAAGTAATATAAATGGTAAATCAATCAGCGTTACCAAAGTACTAGAGGTAAAGAACTCTCGAAGAGATTCAAACTCCCGCATGGAATTGGCAAGCGCACCTGCTGATTGAGGCCGGTCCGCCATTTTCATACCTAACATTTGCTGGAATAAACGTGCGGCAATCCGCGTATCCGCAGTCTTTCCCGCAACATCGACTAGGTATCCCCTGAGAAGCTTTAGAATAAAATCAAAACCAAAGACCATCGTAACGCCGATCGCCAAAACCCACAAAGTTTCTTCCGCAAAGTTAGGTACGACCCGATCATACACATTCATCACAAAAAGTGGACTGGCAATCGCGAAGCAATTAATCAGCAAAGCAGCCATCATCACTTCCAAATAAAGGCGCCAGGAAGACATGATATTTCCCCAGAACCAATCTTTCGGATTCTCTACCTTTTCTTCTTTGGCACGCGCATCAAATTGAAATTCTGGTCGCGCAAAAAGGGTGTAACCAATATAATTTTCTTTTAGTTCCTCAAAACTAACAACTTTAGTTCCTGCGCCCATTTCTGGTAACAAAATGGTTGCCTTACCACCGGACGATATCTCAGTTAAAACCGCAGCTCGCTGTTCTTTTAATAATAAAACACATGGTAACGCCAAGCGGCTAATTGCATCCAAATTTTGTTTTTGAAGCCTTGCTGTAATACCCGCACGCTCTGCAGCACGAATAAACAAATCTGGCGTCATATGACCTTCATCTTCAAGAGGAAGGCCAGCTGTTAATGCATTTGCAGAAATAGGCCGATCTTGAAGGGTACAGAGGATAGTCAAACATCCCAGTAAAGGATCATCATTTTGCCCTGTATTGGGTTTAATATGCCAGCGTGCACTTGCCCGACGCTCACCACTTCTTCGTTCTTCATCAGGCTTTTGTTGTGCAGATGTTTGTGCCCCAATCGCAGAAAACTCATTTGCCTTTTCTTTTTCCGATACAGCTTCTTTTTCATCTTTTTTACGTGCAAAAGCTGCTTTACGAGCCTTTTTCATAACACGTGGCTGAGCATCCTCTTGAGATATATTCGTTTTATCAAGCTTCGAAAGTTTTTCCTCTGAGGCATCTGATTTTGTTTCATCGGAAGAATGTTCACTCATCTTTTTAGCAGCGCTAAAATCGATCTCTTCTTCCTCCTCTTCCTTACCAGCAATTTTTACTGCATCGGTTGTCGACACCACCTTTGCTGCGGTAAAATCTATCTCCTCATCTTCGCCATTTGCGTCAGAAGGTTTGGCAGGTATTTCCGCGCTTCCTTCCAATGGCTTATCTGCATCTAAAAGAGCAGGCGTTTCCTCTTGTACAGCTTTCGAGTCCATTATGGCTTGACGAATTTTAAGTAAAACTTCTTCCCCACTTTCCGCTTGGCTCTCGGCCTCAGTGGTCACAGGTTCTTCAGACGCTTGGGCAGTGTCTTTACCTGTTTCTTGATCTACTATTTTCTCTTTATCCGTCATCTTATCTATCACATTAGAAATTGTTAGATAGGTATTGGTTTTCAAGGATAAAACTATACCGAATCGGTTTCAGTTTCTACTTATTCGCTGCCGAAGGCAACATTAGAAGAGTATCACATCCGAAAATCCATCAAATTTTACTTAAAATTCACATTTCACTTCAAGAAAAATGGCACCTCTCAAATAAGAGAGGTGCCATTCATTCCGATCCATTCTACCTGAGGGGCTATTAAGAGGTAGGTGGTTCCTCGGAACTTTCGATATTAACTGCTGTATCAAGGCCTTCAACAAGAACGATATCGGCATCATTACCACCGCGCTCTTCCTCGCCCTCACCTTTGAACAGGTCATCTTTCATGTCCATTAACTCTTCAGCGCTTAACGCACCACTATCATCAGTATCAGCATCATATTCAGAAATATTATCCTCACCGAAGATTGAGGCGTCTACATCAACCAGTTTCAATGCGTCACCATTATCGCCAAGTTTAATGATTGTATCATTACCGTCCGCAAAGATATCCATATCATCACGATCATAACCACTAATGATTAATTGATCTGTACCTGCTTCAAAGTCGTGAATAGTGTCAACACCATCACCTTCTGCAAAGAAGAATAAATCTTGTTGACCATCGCCATCACCACCTTCTTCACCGCCCCAAAGCTGATCACCACCTTCGAAATCAAATTCTAGATTTTCATCAACCTCAACAGTCACAACAGCGTCATCATAGTCTCTATCGCCACCGCCCTTCAGATCTTCGAAGCCAAGTTCGCCATCTTCATCAATTTGAACATGGACAATACCATCCGGGTTCATCTCAGCAGGACCATCGAAGTAAGCAGGCTCACTACGTCCTTTCAAGACATCACCATCTGGATCAACAACAACCCATTCATCTTGAGCATTTTTCTGGAAGGTAACGTCCATTCCATCCTCAAGATCACTGTTGCGACGATCACCATCCGGGATCAGGAAGAAACCGATATCATCAGCTGTCTTACCAGCAGGGATTTCAATTTCGTATTCTTCGCCTTGTGCGGTTTCGTTTCTTAGATCTTTCCAGATCAACACGCCTTCAGTAGGTTCGCCATTCTCATCCTTCACATAGTAGCCAAAGCTATTATGATAACCAGCACGAGAGCTTTCAAATGTCACCGTAACTGTACCAGGCACCTCAACTTCAACAGCGGTTAATGTTGCACCAGATGCTTCCATAGCAACCACATCAATCTCTTCAGTTGTAACCGTTGTTGTGGTTTCCACCAAGCTTGCATCACCAATAACGCTATCAGCAAATTTGATTGTCTCAAAATTGTTGATCGTCAAATTCATGTTATTCGGACCAGTAATTTGGCCACTGTAAACACCATTATTGTTATGCAATGCACCTAGGTTGTAATCAGATTGATCGCCCGGCAATACAAGAACATCATCACCATTTGTAACATTTACATTTACATTCTGGCCCGGATTGGTTTCAAAAATAACAACGTTATCTCCACCTTCCAGATTAATGTTCGCATTATTTGAATTCCCCTTCACAACGAAGAGATCATCACCACCGCCAACATTGAAGCTTGAATTATTGATGTTGTTAAATACCAAATCACCATTCTCGTGATTTCTGCCATTCGCCGCCTCAGACGCTTCTGCATAATTATTTGCATTCACGTTATTGGCATTACGACCACCACCATCATATTCAAACTCTGTATAAGTTGTTTCTGTGGTTGTTACATAAATCAGATCAGCTTGTGTACCATCACCATTCAACCATTGCATTTCGGTTGTAGTTCCTTGGCCAATCTCAGCCTCACCATCATCTGTACCACCAACAATGAAATCAGATCCAGCACCGCCAACGATCGTATCATCATTCGCACCACCAGTGATAATATCATCACCTAGGTTACCAGAAATATGATCTTCGCCAGCACCGCCATGCAGACTATCATCAAAGCTTGCCGGATCTTTCCAATCGAAGTCAATGTTTGTGATCCAATAATCAGAACTATCTCTCGTGGTTTCCTGACCGCCAGAATATTCTGTTGCAGTGAATACTAATTGATCAAATCCGTCCGGAATATTGATGTTAAGTTCAGTCTGGTTACTACCTTGTGTCGCAGTAAAGGTACCTTCACCTACAACTTCGCCATCTTTCATCGCAACCCATTTACCTTGTTCATGGGCTTCGCTGCGACCTTCATGACGATTACCTTCATTTCTATAAAGGTTGGAGATTCCAACAGTAGCAGAACTCACATCTTGATCAAAAGCTACGGATAATTCTTCAGAAACTTCGTTCTCTTTGTCATATCCTAACTGACCATTCACGCCGGCACTTGGTGTTCCAATGACGGCAAAGGCTTTACCAGCACGGGAATTACCTGTGGAGATTTGGGCATCTTGCAGGCCACCTTCACCATCGGATGTTTTCGCCGTTACAGTGAAGCCCATATCAGTATCACGTACATTTTCCCAAGTAATGGAACCACCATCACCTTCGACATATGTACCACCGTCACCAATGATTGTGTCATCACCTGCGTTACCAGCAATATAATCATCACCAGAACCACCAGTTAGGACATCATCACCAGCACCAACTTCGTTAGCAACATCTACATGAATTGTCGCAACTGTCTCTGCAACATCATCATCTGTTGCACCGGCAACTTCGCCATCAGCCTCGCTATCTGTCGCTGTCGCTGTAACAGTGATATCAAAGTTTGCGGTGCCCGTTGGAACGCTTAATTCAAGACCATCCAGTTGATCTGGTGTCAGATCATATTCTGTAGCACCTGTGAATTCCTCACCATCCGCATTGATTAAGACTGCATCTGTACTGAAACCGGATAGGTTAATGGACAATGTCTCAGACGTATCCGTATCTTTCAAATATGCCTCTACATTCAAGCTTGTAGTCGCCATACCTTCATATACGTCACCATAAATTGCATCATTACCCGCGCCGCCATCGATCGTATCATCGCCAGCACCACCAAAGATACGATCATCACCATCCGTTCCAACAAGAACATCATCCGTGCCCGCATCACCTGTTGCTGTTACATTTTCATCAACAGATACGGTTGGTTGATCAGCAACTGCATTCACATTCACTTGAAGCTGTGCCGTTGTGCTATTTGTCTCAATAGCCCCGGTTTCTGGATCAACATCCTGGCTGTTAACTGTGACGGTTAATGTCATATCTTCGGCACTATGTTCTGCAGATGTCAGTGTAATACCGTCAATGTCATCAGGTGACACTGTCCAGATACCTGTATCTTCATCATAGTCACCCGCAGATAGTTCAGCGCCCTCAGGTAGACCTGAAATCTGATAATTCACAATACTTTCAGAACCATCTGTATCGGTTACACCTGCAGAGATATCCAACTCAATTGGTGTGTCTTCATCTGTATTAATAATGTTATCTGGCTCAACACTACGCTCGAAGCTAATAGAGTTGATCAAATAGTCATCATTTCGATCCGTACCTGCATGGAAGACGATTTCATCAAAATCGGAGCCATTGGTTGGTGCTAATGTCACAGCCTCGTCGATACGATCTGTCACACCACGGAAGGTAACTTCACCAACTTTCACACCATCTTTATAGAATTCTACAGTCGCATCTTCTGTACGATTTTGCCACGCCATGGACACATCGACAGAAGATACATCCTGATCAAACTCTACAGAGATACTTTCAGAGCCACTTTCATTACTTCCAAGTTCCGATCCATGCCCAGACGCATGACCAACCACACCGAAACCGGTATGTGATGGATGCGTATTAATACTGATTTCACCATCAGATCCATCGATATTCTTCGCAGATACTGTAAAGCCTTGATCCGCATCTGTATCTTTCACATTGCTGATATCAATTGTAACAGTCTCAACCGCTGGGGCTTCCACAGACAAGGTTGGTTTATCGGCTACCGCATGAACTTCGACAGTCATCGTTTCAGCATCAGTAGATGCTGTTGTGACATCACCTGTTTCAGGATCAGTTTTCTCACTATGCGCAACAACAGACAAGGTCATATCTGCGCCACTATCCGCAGGTGGTGTGATGCTTAGACCATCAATGTCATCCGCGTCCACAGACCAACTATCGGATACTGCATCATAAGTACCAGCAGATAAAGTCGCACCAGATGGCACGCCTGTGATTGTGATACCTGTCATCTCACCGCCATCAGCGGCTTCGGCACTGATATCCAACGCAATGGCTGTATCTTCATTGCCAGACACATTCTCAACATCAAGATCAGCCGCTTCTGCAACTGCATCAACAGTCACATTGATCTGACCGGAAGAAGTTGCTGTAGAGGTCTCACCTGTCTCTGTATCTGTATCCGTTGTGGTCGCTGTCACATTCAAGGTGAAGTCCGCCGCACTATCAGCAGCAGGCGTGACAGACACACCTGCAGCCACTTCTGCCGGGGTCAATGTCCAGGTATCTGTATCCGCATCATAAGTGCCTGCAGATAAAGTCGCACCGGATGGCACATCTGTAATGGTATAAGATGTAATCTCTTCAGAGCCATCTGTGTCGGTAACAACTGCAGAGAAGTCCAGATCAATCGCTGTATCTTCATCACCTGACGCATCATTCACGCTTAAGTTCGGTGTATCCCCAACTGCGTCAACATTTACATTCGCATCAACTGCATCCGTGGATGTAACCTCATCAGTTAATAAGTTCGTTACATTCGCAACAACATCCAGCTCCATAACACTGTCATCATTGGATGGCGGTGTAATGGTCAAACCATCCATTTGATCCGCAGTGAATGTCACAGAACCATCTGCATTCACTTCACCCGTTTTATTAAACAGAGCTCCATCCGGGATATTAGAGAAGGTATAAGATGTAACTTCAGCCGCACCATTATCTGTGGTTAATGTGGCGGAGACATCAATTGCAATAGCTTCATCTTCATCACCTTGCATCAAGCCAACATTCACTGTCGCGCTTACATCAACAGCAGGGCCATCAAATTCGATATCTTCCCAATCCTTAACAGTCAAACCAATGGCATCAAATGTTTCAGATGGACCATCAGAGCTAGACGCATCACTATTGTCAGCAATGAATTGTTTCAAGGCAACAAGGTCAGCAACAATCGCCGGATCAGAAAGATCATCAGCGGAGTAAGACACGACCAAGGTATCTTCATCTTCACCACCGGCGTAAATTTCACCGGCACCACCTTCACCAACAGTGAAATGACCCGTATCGTCACCACTACCAGCTTCGACAGTATCAATACCTGCACCGCCATCAAGTGTATCGTCGCCGATACCGCCATCAAGAATATCTTCACCTGCATTACCGGAAATATCATCATCCCCGGCACCGCCAACAAGAGTATCATCTCCGGCTACTTCGTAACCACGCAAAGATACGCTATCAATCAGAGCACCATAGCTATCGCTTAAGCCCGCACCAGAGAAGACAAGATTGTAATCGCCAGCTTCTATACCTTCGATATCGAAGGAAGCATCCTGCCAACCTTTCTCAACATCTTCAAAAGATTCAGACCAGACGACTTCACCGTTTGAGTTCACTAGAGATACAGAGAAATCACTTGTTTCCTCCGCATCCAAAGCACCTTTATCACGACCAGAATATTGGAATGCCAAAACAAAGCTACCAGCTGTTAAGGCCACTGCCTGTTGAACAGTAGAGTTATAATGGGCATCCAACTCAAGGAAACTGTCATCAGAAACAGGTGTGCCACCATGGCCATGATCCTGAATTTCAATATGACCTTCGGTCGCTGTCCAACCTTCAATATTCTGGAAAGTACTCCAGCTACCTGGTGTATCTGCCTCAAACTCACCATTCACAATGAGATTTTCGCCAAGGCTAAGCTCGCCATCACCAATTAGAACGTCATCACCGTCGTTACCTTCGATATAATCATCACCGGCACCGCCTGTAATGATGTCATCACCATATCCTGTCATATGAGATACATCGACACTGATGGTTGCAACTTCTTCTGCCACATCATCAGATGCATCTACGACTTCACCTGCAGCTTCACTATCTGTTGCAGTCGCTGTAACTGTAATATCAAAGTTAGCGGTATCAATCGGAACGCTCAACTCTAGGCCTTCAAGTTGATCTGCTGTTAAATCATATTCTGTTGCACCTGTGAATGTTTCACCAGCCGCATTTGTCAAAACTGTATCAATACCGAACCCAGAAAGAGTAATAGACAAGGTTTCTGACAGATCAGTATCCTTCAACGAAGCCGCAATATCCAAGCTTGTTGTTGCCATACCTTCGAAACTGTCGCCAATTAAGGTGTCATTACCCGCACCACCGTCAATTTCGTCATTACCAGAACCACCAGTGATACGATCATCGCCGCTTGTGCCGTCCAATACCAAGTCTTCGCCAGAATCCCCAACCGCTGTCACATCTTCGTCGACAGTCAAGTTTGGCGCATCCGCAACTGCATTTACAACTACTTTAACTGTTTGAGCTTCAGAAGAGGCTGTAGACACTTCATTGGTATCTGGATCGGTCTTCTCTGTATTCACAACAACAGAAAGTTCGAAATCGTCAGCATCATGTGCCGCAGGTGTGATTTTCAGATCTGCAATATCAGCCGCATCAACTGTCCATGTGCCTGTATCTGCATCATATGTGCCTGCAGAAAGTTGCGCATCACCCGCACCTGTAATGGTGTAAGTGGTGATCACGGAACCATCATCTGTAGTCGCACCAATATCCAACGCAATGGCTGTATCTTCATTGCCAGACACATTCTCAACATCAAGATCAGCCGCTTCCGCAACTGCATCAACAGTCACTTTGATCTGACCGGAAGAAGTTGCTGTAGAAGTCTCACCTGTTTCTGTATCTTTATCCGTGGTGGTTGCTGTCACATTCAAGGTGAAGTCAGCCGCACTGTCAGCAGCCGGGGTGACAGACACACCTGCAGCTACTTCTGCCGGGGTCAATGTCCAGGTATCTGTATCCGCATCATAAGTGCCTGCAGATAAAGTCGCACCGGATGGCACACCTGTAATGCTGTAAGATGTAATTGCTTCAGACCCATCTGTATCTGTGACAACTGCAGAGAAGTCCAGATCAATCGCTGTATCTTCATCGCCAGACGCATCATTCACACTTAGGTTCGGTTTGTCGGCAACTGCATTCACTGTGACAGTCACTGTCTCTGCTTCAGAAGAGGCTGTAGACACTTCACCTGTTTCAGGATCAGTCTTCTCTGTATTCACAACAACAGAGAGGTTGATATTTGCATCACTATCAGCAACTGGGGTGATGGTCAGATCTGCAATATCAGCCGCATCAACTGTCCATGTGCCTGTATCTGCATCATATGTGCCTGCAGAAAGCTGCGCATCACCCGCACCTGTAATGGTGTAAGTAGTGATCACGGAACCATCATCTGTAGTCGCACCAATATCCAACGCAATGGCTGTATCTTCATTGCCAGACACATTCTCAACATCAAGATCAGCCGCTTCCGCAACTGCATCAACAGTCACTTTGATCTGACCGGAAGAAGTTGCTGTAGAAGTCTCACCTGTTTCTGTATCTTTATCCGTGGTGGTTGCTGTCACATTCAAGGTGAAGTCAGCCGCACTATCAGCAGCCGGGGTGACAGACACACCTGCAGCTACTTCTGCCGGGGTTAATGTCCAGGTATCTGTATCCGCATCATAAGTGCCTGCAGATAAAGTCGCACCGGATGGCACACCTGTAATGCTGTAAGATGTAATTGCTTCAGACCCATCTGTATCTGTGACAACTGCAGAGAAGTCCAGATCAATCGCTGTATCTTCATTACCAGACGCATCATTCACACTTAGGTTCGGTTTGTCGGCAACTGCATTCACGGCAACAGTCACTGTCTCTGCTTCAGAAGAGGCTGTAGACACTTCACCTGTTTCAGGATCAGTCTTCTTTGTATTCACAACAACAGAGAGGTTGATATTTGCATCACTATCAGCAACCGGTGTGATTTTCAGATCTGCAATATCAGCCGCATCAACTGTCCATGTGCCTGTATCTGCATCATATGTGCCTGCAGAAAGCTGGGCATCACCTGCACCTGTAATGGTGTAAGTGGTGATCACGGAACCATCATCTGTAGTAGCAGCAATATCCAAGGCAATGGCTGTATCTTCATTGCCAGACACATTCTCAACATCAAGATCAGCCGCTTCTGCAACCGCATCAACAGTCACTTTGATCTGACCGGAAGAAGTTGCTGTAGAAGTCTCACCTGTTTCTGTATCTTTATCCGTGGTGGTTGCTGTCACATTCAAGGTGAAGTCAGCCGCACTGTCAGCAGCCGGCGTTACAGACACACCTGCAGCTACTTCTGCCGGGGTCAATGTCCAGGTATCTGTATCCGCATCATAAGTGCCTGCAGATAAAGTCGCACCGGATGGCACACCTGTAATGCTGTAAGATGTAATTGCTTCAGACCCATCTGTATCTGTGACAACTGCAGAGAAGTCCAGATCAATCGCTGTATCTTCATCGCCAGACGCATCATTCACACTTAGGTTCGGTTTGTCGGCAACTGCATTCACTGTGACAGTCACTGTCTCTGCTTCAGAAGAGGCTGTAGACACTTCTTTGGTCTCTGGATCAGTCTTCTCTGTATTCACAACAACAGAGAGGTTGATATTTGCATCACTATCAGCAACTGGGGTAATTTTCAGATCCGCAATGTCAGCCGCATCAACTGTCCATGTGCCTGTATCTGCATCATATGTGCCTGCAGAAAGTTGCGCATCACCCGCACCTGTAATGGTGTAAGTAGTGATCACGGAACCATCATCTGTAGTCGCACCAATATCCAACGCAATGGCTGTATCTTCATTGCCAGACACATTCTCAACATCAAGATCAGCCGCTTCCGCAACTGCATCAACAGTCACTTTGATCTGACCGGAAGAAGTTGCTGTAGAAGTCTCACCTGTTTCTGTATCTTTATCCGTGGTGGTTGCTGTCACATTCAAGGTGAAGTCAGCCGCACTGTCAGCAGCCGGGGTGACAGACACACCTGCAGCTACTTCTGCCGGGGTTAATGTCCAGGTATCTGTATCCGCATCATAAGTGCCTGCAGATAAAGTCGCACCGGATGGCACACCTGTAATGCTGTAAGATGTAATTGCTTCAGAACCATCTGTGTCGGTAACAACTGCAGAGAAGTCCAGATCAATCGCTGTATCTTCATTACCAGACGCATCATTCACACTTAGGTTCGGTTTATCCGCAACCGCATTCACGGCAACAGTCACTGTCTCTGCTTCAGAAGAGGCTGTAGACACTTCACCTGTTTCAGGATCAGTCTTCTTTGTATTCACAACAACAGAGAGGTTGATATTTGCATCACTATCAGCAACCGGTGTGATTTTCAGATCTGCAATATCAGCCGCATCAACTGTCCATGTGCCTGTATCTGCATCATATGTGCCTGCAGAAAGCTGGGCATCACCTGCACCTGTAATGGTGTAAGTGGTGATCACGGAACCATCATCTGTAGTAGCAGCAATATCCAAGGCAATGGCTGTATCTTCATTGCCAGACACATTCTCAACATCTAGATCAGCCGCTTCTGCAACCGCATCAACAGTCACTTTGATCTGACCGGAAGAGGTTGCGGTAGAGGTCTCACCTGTTTCTGTATCTTTATCCGTGGTGGTTGCTGTCACATTCAAGGTGAAGTCAGCCGCACTGTCAGCAGCCGGGGTGACAGACACACCTGCAGCTACTTCTGCCGGGGTCAATGTCCAGGTATCTGTATCTGCATCATAAGTGCCTGCAGATAAAGTCGCACCGGATGGCACACCTGTAATGCTGTAAGATGTAATTGCTTCAGATCCATCTGTATCTGTGACAACTGCAGAGAAGTCCAGATCAATCGCTGTATCTTCATCGCCAGACGCATCATTCACACTTAGGTTCGGTTTGTCGGCAACTGCATTCACTGTGACAGTCACTGTCTCTGCTTCAGAAGAGGCTGTAGACACTTCACCTGTTTCAGGATCAGTCTTCTTTGTATTCACAACAACAGAGAGGTTGATATTTGCATCACTATCAGCAACCGGTGTGATTTTCAGATCTGCAATATCAGCCGCATCAACTGTCCATGTGCCTGTATCTGCATCATATGTGCCTGCAGAAAGCTGGGCATCACCTGCACCTGTAATGGTGTAAGTGGTGATCACGGAACCATCATCTGTAGTAGCAGCAATATCCAAGGCAATGGCTGTATCTTCATTGCCAGACACATTCTCAACATCAAGATCAGCCGCTTCTGCAACCGCATCAACAGTCACTTTGATCTGACCGGAAGAAGTTGCTGTAGAAGTCTCACCTGTTTCTGTATCTTTATCCGTGGTGGTTGCTGTCACATTCAAGGTGAAGTCAGCCGCACTGTCAGCAGCCGGCGTTACAGACACACCTGCAGCTACTTCTGCCGGGGTCAATGTCCAGGTATCTGTATCCGCATCATAAGTGCCTGCAGATAAAGTCGCACCGGATGGCACACCTGTAATGCTGTAAGATGTAATTGCTTCAGACCCATCTGTATCTGTGACAACTGCAGAGAAGTCCAGATCAATCGCTGTATCTTCATCGCCAGACGCATCATTCACACTTAGGTTCGGTTTGTCGGCAACTGCATTCACTGTGACAGTCACTGTCTCTGCTTCAGAAGAGGCTGTAGACACTTCACCTGTTTCAGGATCAGTCTTCTCTGTATTCACAACAACAGAGAGGTTGATATTTGCATCACTATCAGCAACTGGGGTGATGGTCAGATCTGCAATATCAGCCGCATCAACTGTCCATGTGCCTGTATCTGCATCATATGTGCCTGCAGAAAGCTGCGCATCACCCGCACCTGTAATGGTGTAAGTGGTGATCACGGAACCATCATCTGTAGTAGCAGCAATATCCAAGGCAATGGCTGTATCTTCATTGCCAGACACATTCTCAACATCAAGATCAGCCGCTTCCGCAACTGCATCAACAGTCACTTTGATCTGACCGGAAGAAGTTGCTGTAGAAGTCTCACCTGTTTCTGTATCTTTATCCGTGGTGGTTGCTGTCACATTCAAGGTGAAGTCAGCCGCACTGTCAGCAGCCGGGGTGACAGACACACCTGCAGCTACTTCTGCCGGGGTCAATGTCCAGGTATCTGTATCCGCATCATAAGTGCCTGCAGATAAAGTCGCACCGGATGGCACACCTGTAATGCTGTAAGATGTAATTGCTTCAGACCCATCTGTATCTGTGACAACTGCAGAGAAGTCCAGATCAATCGCTGTATCTTCATCGCCAGACGCATCATTCACACTTAGGTTCGGTTTGTCGGCAACTGCATTCACTGTGACAGTCACTGTCTCTGCTTCAGAAGAGGCTGTAGACACTTCACCTGTTTCAGGATCAGTCTTCTCTGTATTCACAACAACAGAGAGGTTGATATTTGCATCACTATCAGCAACTGGGGTGATGGTCAGATCCGCAATGTCAGCCGCATCAACTGTCCATGTGCCTGTATCTGCATCATATGTGCCTGCAGAAAGTTGCGCATCACCCGCACCTGTAATGGTGTAAGTAGTGATCACGGAACCATCATCTGTAGTCGCACCAATATCCAACGCAATGGCTGTATCTTCATTGCCAGACACATTCTCAACATCAAGATCAGCCGCTTCCGCAACTGCATCAACAGTCACTTTGATCTGACCGGAAGAAGTTGCTGTAGAAGTCTCACCTGTTTCTGTATCTTTATCCGTGGTGGTTGCTGTCACATTCAAGGTGAAGTCAGCCGCACTGTCAGCAGCCGGGGTGACAGACACACCTGCAGCTACTTCTGCCGGGGTTAATGTCCAGGTATCTGTATCCGCATCATAAGTGCCTGCAGATAAAGTCGCACCGGATGGCACACCTGTAATGCTGTAAGATGTAATTGCTTCAGAACCATCTGTGTCGGTAACAACTGCAGAGAAGTCCAGATCAATCGCTGTATCTTCATTACCAGACGCATCATTCACACTTAGGTTCGGTTTATCCGCAACCGCATTCACGGCAACAGTCACTGTCTCTGCTTCAGAAGAGGCTGTAGACACTTCACCTGTTTCAGGATCAGTCTTCTTTGTATTCACAACAACAGAGAGGTTGATATTTGCATCACTATCAGCAACCGGTGTGATTTTCAGATCTGCAATATCAGCCGCATCAACTGTCCATGTGCCTGTATCTGCATCATATGTGCCTGCAGAAAGCTGGGCATCACCTGCACCTGTAATGGTGTAAGTGGTGATCACGGAACCATCATCTGTAGTAGCAGCAATATCCAAGGCAATGGCTGTATCTTCATTGCCAGACACATTCTCAACATCAAGATCAGCCGCTTCCGCAACCGCATCAACAGTCACTTTGATCTGACCGGAAGAAGTTGCTGTAGAAGTCTCACCTGTTTCTGTATCTTTATCCGTGGTGGTTGCTGTCACATTCAAGGTGAAGTCAGCCGCACTATCAGCAGCCGGGGTGACAGACACACCTGCAGCCACTTCTGCCGGGGTCAATGTCCAGCTATCTGTATCCGCATCATAAGTGCCTGCAGATAAAGTCGCACCGGATGGTACACCTGTAATGCTGTAAGACGTAATTGCTTCAGACCCATCTGTATCTGTAACAACTGCAGAGAAGTCCAGATCAATCGCTGTATCTTCATTACCAGACGCATCATTCACACTTAGGTTCGGTTGATCCGCAACCGCCTCAACAATAACAGTTGCGGCCTCAGAGCTTGTGGATGTCACTTCATCGGTGAATAAGTTAGTCACATTGGCAACAACAGAGAGGTTGATATTTGCATCACTATCAGCAACCGGTGTGATAGTCAGACCTGCAATGTCATCTGCATCAACTGTCCATGTGCCTGTATCCGCATCATATGTGCCTGCAGAAAGCTGCGCATCACCCGCACCAGAGAAGGTATAAGATGTAACCTCAGCCGCACCATTATCTGTGGTTAATGTAGCAGAGACATCAATTGCAATGGCTGTATCTTCATCACCTTGCATCAGGCCAACATTCACTGTTGCACTTACATCAACAGCAGGGCCATCAAATTCGATATCTTCCCAATCTTTAACGGTCAAACCAATAGCATCAAATGTTTCAGATGGACCATCAGAGCTAGACGCATCACTATTGTCAGCAATAAATTGCTTCAAAGCAACAAGATCGGCAACAATTGCTGGATCAGAAAGATCATCCGCAGAGTAACTTACAAGTAAGGTATCTGTACCCTCACCACCTGCATAGGTTTCACCAACACCACCTTCACCAACGGTGAATTTACCAACATCATCATCTTCGCCAGCATCGACGGTATCGATACCCGTACCGCCATCAAGCGCATCACTACCTTTACCGCCATATAGCTCATCATCACCAGCCTCACCAAGCAAGGTGTCATCACCGGATTCGCCATAGATCTCATCTGAACCTATACCGCCACCAACAGTATCATCACTAGAGCCAGCTTCGATAAAATCATCACCAGCCCCACCATCAATCAAATCATCGCCGGAACCACCATCAATAGTATCATCACCAATACCACCGCTGATACTATCATCACCAGATCCGCCATCCAGCACATCATCGCCGTCTTCGCCGTAAATTTTATCCGCGCCAGAACCACCATCGATGTTATCATTTCCAATGCCGCCACGAATTACATCTTCACCAGACCCGCCTTCAAGCGTGTCGTCGCCTTCCTGACCATAGATTTCATCATCGCCAGAACCGCCATCAATAGTATCATCACCTGCAGTTTCTTCATTGATAGTAACTGTAAAACTATCCTCAACCGCGCCTGCAACGAATGGCGCAGTTGCAGAGAAGCTAATGTCAATTTCATCGACATCAGCATCAGAAGTAAACACCACATCATTAATTTGATTGCCTGCCACTTGCCACTGATTATCACCCAATGAAATTGCAGGCGCAGCAACAGTAACCCCTTCAGGAACCGTCACAACAATAGTCACGTCGGGTGAATTCAAATCAACATCAGTAACAACACCATCTGTGGTTTCTGTGTAAGTCGTCTCAATATCAAGTGTAAACTCACCAACGGATTGACCATCGCCATACAACACATCATCCTGCGTCGTACCTTCAATAACGTCATCACCGCCGCCGCCAAATACAGCAGCATCAAAATCAGCAGCATCAAGGAAATCATCACCTGCGAATTTTGCATCAAATGCTGGCGGCGCCCCGAGATCAAGATCCAAATCATAAGCAACCAATGGCGGTGGCGTTACTTCCACGAATGGGTCGTTCGGCTCAGGATCAGGAGTAGGCTCAGGATCAGGATCAGGAGTGGGATTAGGAACAGGACCAGGGATAGGATCAGGCTCAGAACCACCAAAAATATCATCTGGACGATCAAACCCATCAAGAGCTTCGATTGCATCTGAAAAACGGGAACCATAACTTGTCACAGGCGAGCCCGCAGATTCGCCAGAGGCCGTATCAACACCTTGCAACGCATCAGCCAAGGCATCCAAGTCAGCTGTCGCCTCAATCAATTCCTCTGCAGACATTGTACCACCATCTGCAAGCAACAAAATCGGAGGTTCTTCCGAGAAAGCAGCATCAACCAAGGAGTTTAAGATAATCTGGGAACCATCAGCAAAAGAAATGATAATATCATTTTCGGTCTGCTCAACATCCACATCATCAAGAGAAAAAGTCAAACGCAAGGGCTGACCAGGTTCGATTTGATATTCCGCGATTTCCCCACCAGCTGGCTGCTCAAGAACGATTGCGCGCTCCGCCAATTCAGCCGTTTCAGCAGTTACATTAAAAACAGAACCGTCATTACCTGTAATATCAGACATTCTCTTTTACCTCTTTTGATAATGTCGCTTTAGCAGCCCACCCACCATATCTCACGACATAAAGGCGACCTAAAACAGATCACCCCACATTAGAATTCAGTTATAAGATATAGGATAAGCCATATATTTCAACAAAAAATTATTAAAATATATTTAAAATTTTATCTATTTTAAAATATAATAAATATCAGATACTTAAATACATCTTTATAAAGATAAGGATATATAGAACCAACCAAAATACACGTAATTACATATCAAGTTATGACTGAAAATCTTTTCAGAACCCTAAAAGAAATCGCCTAAAAAGCGCTCTCTTCTTCCCCATATAGCTCAGAAATACTATTACTCACCATCTCTAAATCCTGCTCAGGGCTTTCATCAGGATCATCAAATGCCGCATAGTCAACCACAGGGATATCTTGCCCCAATCCAGCATATTCAGGAACCTCCCCCCCTAGCGATGTGAGCACCACTGAAGACACCTTCTCTTTTTGAGCATTCTCCGAAGTGTTTACATCAACCACATCCACAACAATCCGCTCTGACACGGGCGTCACTTGTTCCGAAATGCCGGAAACAGGATCTAAGGTTAGCGGTTCCTCTAATTCAAAAACATCAGAATCAAGTTCCAGTGAATTTGGATCAAGCGTTTCCCCCTCGATCTCTTCTAACTCTGCCGGGTCCAGAATTGGCGCATCCAATACTTCCATTTCCTCGCCCAACACCGGATCAATATTAATGCTTTGAGCATCTTTTGCAGCCAAATCCACCTTTTGATGAGGCACAGGATCCAATTCACTACTCGCTTCGATCGGCTTAGGCACTTCCAAGGAAGCCAGCAGCACCCCACCTGTTGCCAACACACGATAAACGCCGAATATCGCCTGAAACTCTGTAGAAATCATATTCGTACGAGCGAAAAAATACTCATTTTCCGCATCAAGTAATTCCAATAGACTTCGACCACCTAAATCAAATTGCTGACGATACGTGGTACGCACCACGTCATTAGCCTCGACCTCACGGCGCTGGGCTCTTACACGACTTACCGAACCGTCTCGCGCATTCCATGCAAGACGCATATCTTCTTCAGTTAAACGAACCGCCCGATTATATTCTTGCCGAGACTGCGCGATACGCGCCAATGCTTCTTGTCGTCGATAAGTATCTTCGCCACCATTATAGAGGTTATAGGTCATACGTACCATTGCTTCTGCTGAATATTCAGCACCACGCGTCCCATCTACGTTACGATTAGCATCGGCTCCTAACTCTAGATTCACCGTAGGAAAGAAACCTGATTTCGCAGAATCAAATTCACGTATTGCTGTTTCCAAATCAGCCTTTGAAACATTTACCGTCGGATTATTACCGATCGCCCAATCAATTGCTTCATCTAAACTCGAAGGCATCGCCCAAAATGGTGCAACGGGACGCTCCAACGACACGGGGCTTTCACCAATAATTCTCACATAGGTCGCATCGGCATCACGTAAACGGACACGGGCATCCTCCAAGGACGCTTGCGCAGACGCCAAGCGAGATGCGGCTTGTTGCTGATCAGCAATTGTTGCCGCGCCACCTTCAACTTTACGCGTCACTAAATCCAGTGTCTCTTCGTGCATAAGCACATTATCTTCACTAAGTTCGGTAAGTTCACGCTGACGGCGTGCTTCAAGATATGCTTGAATGGCATCCAAACCAATTTGTTCTGATGTTTGGCGCACACGACGCGTTGCAGAAATAACGCGGCTTTCCTGACGCGCGACTTCTGAATCTGTTGCATAACCGTCAAAAAGCATCTGAGTGACACTTAATCCGCTTTCATAGCGGTTCATTGAATTATAACTATCACCGGAGTTTCTAGCACCAGGATCGTCATTATATTCATGACCGAAACCTGCATTAAGATCTACATCTGGCTTATAAGCAGCTTCGGATTGCTTCAATTCATATTCCGTTGCCCGACGATCCTCGATTACGATCCCAATATCCGGATTCGTTTGCAAAGCCGTACGCACGGCCTCCTCTAAAGGCACAGCTAATGCAGTACTACTCATTAATACTGATGCGAGTGAAAACCCAAGAAATCGCTTCATTATGTCAGACCCAACCGTCTTTATCTTATTATTAATCAATTCCACTCCCATCTCTGCCACAAGACAAGAGTCCCCCCATCCATCTCTTCCATACTATATAGATGATAATTATCAATGACTACTCAATTAATCACCAACTTCAAGATGAAATAGATAAATTTTTATCTAAATGCAAAATAATAAAAATACAAGCAATTAATCTTGTAAAATTCGAAACACACGAAAACGTGACGAAATAATATTATCAAAACCAATTTAGATCAGGCAAGAATGACTTAACTTCACCAAGAATGGCAGGATTTTACCACCAAAAGTCTTGACGCCTGCCTATATTCTATGTTGACCTTAACAAAATGATATAAAGAATGGGTCGAAAAAATACCCTACTTATATAAATATATAGAATAAATAAAAATACTATATTCTCTGCTTTTTGTAGAGTTTAGGGTCAAGGGGTACCGTAGTGACGGATAAGTCTGTTGTTTTGCAAGTAGATGACTTGCATAAGAGCTTTGGCAATGTCGAAGTATTAAAAGGCGTTTCGCTGACTGCACGACAAGGTGACGTAATTTCCATGCTTGGATCTTCTGGATCCGGGAAAAGTACATTTTTGCGCTGTCTGAATATGTTGGAAATCCCCAACTCTGGTAAAGTGACAGTACATGGCGAAACCATCGGCATGTCCGCAGATCGCACTGGTAGTCCAGTTCCCGCAGACATGAAACAAGTGGAACGTATTCGTTCACGACTTGCGATGGTATTTCAAAGTTTCAATTTATGGTCGCATATGACGGTGCTGGAAAACATCATCGAAGCCCCGGTTCACGTATTAGGAAAAAGTAAAGCAGAAGCGACAGAACAAGCGAAAGCTTTATTGGATAAAGTGGGCATCCACGAACGCGCTGATTATTATCCATCCCACATGTCCGGAGGCCAACAACAACGCGCAGCTATTGCCCGTGCCTTGGCAATGGATCCGGAAGTGATGCTGTTTGATGAACCGACCTCTGCCCTCGATCCGGAATTAGTGGGCGAGGTTTTAAAAGTTATGCGTGATCTGGCCGACGAAGGCCGTACAATGATTGTTGTCACTCATGAAATGGGCTTTGCCAAAGATGTCAGCTCTGATGTGATATTCCTGCATGAAGGCCGCATCGAGGAAGAAGGTAAACCAGAAGAAATCTTCACGAACCCTCAATCAGAACGTTTCCGTCAGTTCCTCGCGAAAACAAGAGACTGACCCACCCATTTAATTTAAAACTCTATCGGACAGGGTGGCCGATAGAATAAATTAACGGTTGATACTTAATATAACTACTAAGGGAGATAACCATGTTTAAAAAAGTTTCATTGACAGTTGCTGCAGCGGCAATCGCGTTGACAGCTGGCATGGCAAACGCAGCAGACAAAGTACGTATTGGTGTGGAAGGCGCTTACCCTCCATTCTCTGAAAAAACACCTTCTGGTGAACTCATTGGTTTCGATATTGATATTGCAAACGCACTTTGCGCGGAAATGAAAGTTGAATGTGAGTTGGTTGAACAAGATTGGGACGGCATGATCCCAGGTCTTTTGGCTTCCAAATATGATGGCATCATTGCTTCTATGTCCATCACACCAGAGCGCAAAAAGAAAATTGACTTCTCTGAAAAATATTACAACACACCTGCGAAACTAGCTTCAAAAGCTGGTATGTTTGCTGACGATAAGCCAGCAACATTGGCAGGCAAAGTAATCGGTGTTCAATCTGCAACAATCCACGCTGATTATGCAAAAGCAACATTCAAGGATTCCGAAATCCGTGAATATGGTACACAAGAAGAAGTTTACCTAGATCTGACAGCAGGTCGTTTGGATGCAATCATGGCTGACTCTATTGCGATCGACGACGGCTTCTTGAAAACAGATGCTGGCCAAGGCTATGCATTCTTCGGCCAAGATCACACAGACGTACAATATTTCGGTGAAGGTGCTGGTGTTGGTGTACGTCAAGAAGACACAGAATTGCGTGATGCTTTCTCTAAAGCAATTAAAGCAATCCGTGCAAACGGCAAATACAAAGAAATCAACGATAAATACTTCGACTTTGACATCTACGGTGGCTAATTCGTAAGTAAGATATCAGGGGCGGAATATTAAATATTTCGCCCCGTTTCTTTCTCTCTCTATCCTTAACTATCACTTGATCAGGCTTTTCTATGGAACAAATTTGGGAATTTCGTGTTCTACTATTACAAGGCATTGGCTGGACCATTCTGGTTTCTGTCTGTTCCTTAATTATTTCCGTATTTTTTGGCTTATTAGGTGCTTGGGGTAAACTCGGTAAAAGCCGGATCGCAAATAAAGTTACGAATGCTTACACAACAATCGTACGTGGCATCCCTGATCTCGTTTTGATGTTGCTGCTCTTTTATGGCGGGCAACAACTTCTAAACGATATTGGTAAACAAACTGGCCTCTGGAAATATGTCGAAATCAATCATTTTGCAGCTGGTGTAGTAACGATTGGATTTATTTTCGGCGCCTATATGACCGAAACTTTCCGTGGGGCTATTTTGGCAATCCCACGAGGACAAATAGAGGCAGGCGTTGCTTGCGGTATGTCCAAGGGTATGATCTTCCGCCGCATAATTTGGCCACAAATGGTGCGCTATGCATTGCCAAGCTTCACAAATAATTGGCTTGTTCTTATGAAGACAACCGCTTTGGTATCTGTTCTTGGCTTACAAGAGCTGACATATATTGCAAAAGCTGTCGGTTTAAAATATCGCGAGCCATTCACATTCTTGCTTTTCGCATTGTTTATTTATTTGGTTTTAACCGCAATTTCCGAGTTCGGCCTCCGTCGTCTGGATAAGAAATACAATGTCGGTGTACGGAGGGCTTAATCATGGAAGAATTATCTTGGCTAAACTGGGGTTTTATTGATTGGAACCTACCAATCAAACACTATGATTTATTCATCCAAGGTGTCGGTAATACATTAGCATTAACAGCTTTATCTATTGCCATTGGTTGGATTTTCTCTGTACCATTTGCTTTTGCACGTGCCAATCGCCACCCGATCTTTAATGTGCCTATTTGGGCTTTCACCTACTTATTTAGAGGCACTCCGTTACTTATTCAGGTATTCCTGATTTATTACGGCTTAGGGCAATTCGAATTTGTACGTGAAAGTTTTATGTGGCCTATTCTACGAGAACCTTGGTGGTGTGCTTTAATCGCTTTCTCTTTGAATAGCTGTGCATATCAAACTGAAATCCTTCGCGGGTCTATTGAAGCCACACCATTTGGTGAGGTAGAAGCTGCGATCGCATCAGGTATGTCCCCATTAATGCGTCTACGTCGTATTATCTTGCCAAGTAGTTTGCGCCGCGCTTTACCGATGTATTCCAATGAAATCATCTTTATGCTTCACGGCAGTGTAATTGCCAGCACAATTACGATCGTAGATATCCTAAAAGCAGGACGCATTATTAATGGGCAATATTATGTGGCCTATGAAGGTTTTATATCTGCTGCAATCCTCTACATGATTTTGGTTTTCTTTATTGCCAAATTCTTGAAATGGGTCGAAGGCCATTGGCATGCGCATTTAAAACCACGTGAAGCTTAAAATTTCACAAGCCTTATTTTTGAAATTCCTTAGACTGGACCAGATGGTCAATTAAACATCTGGTTCGTGATGGCAATTGTCGTCTTGAAGGGTAAACAATATAAAACTCTATTGGGGCGCCTTGTAGCTCCGGAAAAAGTGGGATTAATTGCCTGCTGGTAAGTGCAGCTTGCATTGTCGAAGGTAGAACAGCCGTTATACCTATCCCTTCCAAAACCATCTGTTGCATCATCAATGGCGAATTACAGCTGTAATATGATCTCGGTTTTACCTGCACTTGTTTCCCATCTTTATAAAACCGTTGAACGCCATCTGATGAAGAAATATCCAAAGATATCCAGTTATGTTGTTCCAACTCCTCTATGCTTTTAGGAGTTCCATTTTTTTCAAGATAATCTGGAGACGCAACAATTTGGAAATGATCTCGATACAAAACACGCGCAATAAGACGATCATCCTTTGGCACCCCCACACGGATCGCCAAGTCTATACCTTCTGCAATCAAATCGGTTCTTTCATCTTCCAATCTGACATCCACAAAAACTTCTGGATACTGGGTTTGAAAGCTTTTCAAACATGGTAATAGTTTATTAATCCCAACATCATTCGTTGTTGTAATAGAAACGCGCCCCTTGGGAACAGATTGGTCTGCCAGGGAATCCGTATCGACCAGGATATCTTGTAAATCACGCGCTCTTTCATAGATGACCTTACCATCCTCAGTAACAGACAATTGACGGGTCGATCGATGGAGCAACCTAATACCTAACATTTCTTCCAGTTGGGTAATCTGTTCACTAATTCGGGAACGGCTGGAATGTAATTGTCGCGCGGCTCCCGCGAAACTTCCTTGTTCCACAACAATTGCAAATATTGCCAGTAGCTTTAGACGATTTAAATTCATTGTACTCAAAACCCGAACTATAATTTACGAAATTATCCACTACCGATAACAAAATCAATCACCCATATTCCCTTTGATAATTCCAACATATAATTCAAAGGAAACAAAAGAATGATTGCTGTTACAGGTGCTTCCGGCCAACTAGGTCGATTGGTTATCGAATCCTTACTTTCGAAAACAAGTAGTGAGAATATTGTAGCTGTGGTGCGAGATCCGAATTCCGTCCCAGAATTTGTCGCAAAAGGTGTTGAGATTCGTCATGCGGATTACAATGATCCTGCATCATTGGTGAAAGCCTTAAAAGGGATCGACAAGCTATTACTTATTTCATCCAACGCTGTGGGACAACGTACGCCGCAACATAAAGCTGTCATTGATGCTGCTGCTGAAACAGGCGTACATCTGTTGGCCTATACCAGTTTACTCAAAGCAGATACATCGCCGATTTTTTTGGCACAGGAACATAAAGAAACGGAAGCTTTAATTAAAGAGTCGGGCTTGAACTATACGTTTTTACGAAATGGTTGGTATACGGAAAATTATACTATGGGAATTGCTCAGGCCTTAGAAGGGAAAGCTGTTTATAACTGTGCTGGTCAGGGTCGCCTAACGACAGCACCACGCGCAGAATATGCGGAAGCTGCAGCTGTCGTGTTAACAGATGAAACAGATCAACATCTAAATCAAACATATGAATTAGGTGGGGATTCATCTTATGATTTAAGCGATTTTGCCAGTGAAATTGGTAAATCAGCCGGAACAGACATATCCTATGTGAATCTTAAAGAAGATGACTTTAAATCAGCACTTATCGAAGCTGGCTTACCTGAAGGTTTTGCAGGCGCTTTGGCAGATGCAGGCACAGGAATTTCAAATGGTTGGCTAGTTGATGAAAGTAAAACTCTTTCAAAACTAATTGGTCGTGATACGACCCCTATGAAACAGTCAGTTTTAGAAGCCTTTCAAGCTTTATAAGAGCTGTAAAAGCAAAAGGCAGGAAATTCTTCCTGCCTTTTCGTTTCGTCACATAGATCAACACTAACCTGATGGCTGGTCATTTTCTGTTTTATCTTCTCTGATATGAGCGATAAATTTGGCCGTTTCTGCAGCTAAAATTTCACTGTTACGTGACAATTCATGGGCAGATGCCTGTAGTTCTTCTGTCGCAGAACCAGTACCTGCGGCATCTGCTGACACGGCATCAATATCTGTTACAACCGATTGCACCAATGACATCGCCGCTTTTGCAGAAGATGCAACGGTCTGTGTATCACCTGCTTGATGTTCAACTGTAGAGGCAATCTGCCCCATGGTTGCGTTAACTTGCTCAACTGCACCCGTGATTTGATCCACAGCTGATGTTGAACTGCTAATTTCAGATAACATCTGACCAACTTGAGACGAAATTTCCTCTGTCGCATTCTGTGTTTGTGACGCCAAAGACTTCACTTCATTCGCAACAACGGCAAATCCTTTACCCGCATCACCTGCACGTGCCGCCTCAATCGTTGCGTTTAAGGCCAATAGATTTGTCTGGTCCGCAATATCTGCGATCAATGACACGATATCATTAATCTTGGCACTTGATGCATTCAGCGCTGCCACTTTCTCAGAAGCTTCGGCTGCATGTTCAGAAGCCTGCGTGGTCAATTGGCTTGCTTCGGCAACCGTTGTCGAAATATCATTCACAGAACGGTTCACTTCCTCAACCGAGTCCGAAACCGTACTCATATCATTGCCTGCACTATGGGCTGCATCACGTACACCGCTTGATTTCGTTGCTGTACGATTAGCAACCTCGCTGACTTCTTTTGCGGTTGATGAAAGTTGTGTTGATGAAGCGGTTAATGCAGCAATAACGCCACCCACAGTTTCTTCAAATTGATCCGCTAAACTCATAATCTGTTTACGTTGATCTTCACGGGTTTTGATACGGAATTCCTGTTGTTCTTTACGATAGGCTTCTGCCGCGCGGCTTTCCTGTTTAAATTTATAGGTCGCCCGTGCCATTTCCGCCATTTCACCTTTGCCTTCGATATTTGGAACAAAGGTATCAAAATCACCATCCGCAAGTTTGATGAGCGCATCTCTGATCTTATAAAGCGGCTTCACAACCTGGAATAAAATCACATAGGCAACAAAGCACATCCCCATCAAAGAGATGACTGCCACAGCAACATCAATAATTAACCAGATGAGCGCCCCTTGAAGTCCTTTTTCGATCTTGTTGATAATATCGACTTTTGCAACAGCTTGTGCTTCCAAAAGAGACTTAATGCCTTCCGTCGCAGAAGCAAACCATGCTGCAGATTCAACCGGGTAAGGCTCACCATATTGACCGGCTTTGATTACTTTATCCCGCAAGGAGGTGAAGGTGCCAAAATATACGCTCTCAACTAATTTAACCTGTTTTCTAAATTCCGGGCTTAATTCATTTTCCAAATCTTTAACAACAGACCATCCAGCTTCCACTTCACCACGCATTCGTCCTAGCAGAGAGGTTTGCTCTGGCGTAAACTTTACATTGGCGCCAATAATTCCAGCTACCAAACCACGTTCACGGCCAGAAAACTCACTGGCAATCCATAAATTATGGCGAATAGAAAAGGCAATCGCCACATGGGAAGGCACGTTTTCGCCAAGTAGGGATTCCCCATGCAATCGAAGCTTTTGGGAAATTACGATCAGATCAGTAATCTCTTTAAAGAACTTTGTTCTTAAATCTTTCTGATCCTGATCAGATTTAGACGCTAACGCTTTATCAACTTCCCCACGTAAGGACTGTACAACCTTCAGCTGCTTCTTCACTTTAATGATATCATTGTGAACCAGTTCATTTTCCAGCTCTTCAATCTCTTCAACTGCCTTTAGGAAAGCAGCGTCTGCAATCTCTCGACGTTCTTTAATAGTTGCAAGCTGCTCGCTAGAAGCTTTTGACGGGTTCCCCAATGTTCCCGCGGATGTGCCGCGTTCCACGGCCCAAGATCCAGCGCTTACCAGTAATTGGTTGGATGCTTCGTTGATATGTAAAGCATCCAAATCCTCAATATATGATTGGGAAACTTTAATGGTGTCCGTTACCGCCAGCGCAAATAACAAACCGCCCAATAATAGAATAGAGACGAGAAGTTTATTCTGAATAGACATGCTTTCCCCTTTTTGTGGAATTATCTCCACATGTTAAGTTTCGAGCCCCCGGAAAAAGCTAGCCTAAACCCCCATAGCTTTCTCTTATCTTAATTAAATATTACTAATTAAATCAATAGTAATATTGCAAAGTAATATTTTTCTTAAGGATTGTACGAAAAAAGCGAGACATTGGATGCCTCGCTTTCAAACAAAATTATATTATTCTGATTTTATTTACAAAATCAGGCCTCTAATAGGTTGCCTTCGGCACGATGCGCCAAGATTTCTTGGCCTGCGACTTTTGCGATACTCTCACCCGGACGTACGAGTCGTTCTGACATCTGGGCAAAATAACGACCATTGGCACGACTATGCACTTCATGACGCCCTTCCGTTGGATTCTCAGCAGCAATATCAATCACCACAGCTATCAAGTCTCCCTTCTTGACCTGCTTACCAAGCTCAACCTGATAACTCACCAAACCACCAATTGGGGCATGTAGAACATCAGTTGCATGCAGGAAAGAAGCTTGTACTTCATTTCTTTGAGGTGTTAGCTTACCTGCAATGATATCCATTCTTCTCAGGAAACTCATTAAACCCTGCGCATCTTTGCGACCAAGTTCATCGGAGATATCGTTTAATCCACGAAACTCAACAGTTACCGCACAGCATGCAGGTGGTAGATGAGATGCTTCTGGTAATACGTCCTTTAGGCGCCACCAAGGAGAGGAATTAGCTTCATCAAACGGACCACCGCCGGCTTCGGTTTCAATCAATAAAACGGGAGAATCCAAATCCTGACACAAAGCATAAGCCTCATCTTCATGTTGTTGATTTGCATAGACATGCAATTCTGCTTCACCATCACAATGGAGGTCTAAAACAAAATCCGCATCGCAAGACAGGCTCATGAGTATCATACGCAATTCATCAACTTCTGTCCGGCAAGATTGATGGGAGACAACTTCACGGAATGCCGCGCGTACCTTTTCGACATCTTCTTCTACATTCCCTGTCAAATTGCCTTTTAACAAGGGGGCTGCACCAGAAACAAGATCAGCCCAATTACGGTTAAAATTTCCGCTGCCATCAAAAGAATATCGCCCTGCGACTTTACCATTGATGCGCTGTGCCATTCCAATCGGGTTTGCATAAGGCACAACAATAATTTCACCTTGAATGTCACCCGCAGCCTCAGCTTCATCCAGCAAAGGAATAAGATGATGGGCAGCCATTAAACCTGGCCATTCATCTGCATGGAGCGCTGCCTGAATATAAACCTTCTTGCCTTTGCCCTTTTCACCATAACGATGAATAATCAACTCACGTTGGCTACCTGGACTTGGTGAAAGCAGAGGAATAACTTCAGTTTTTCTTGGCATTTTTTGCTCCTGTTAGATTTGTTTTTTCTGTCTTATCCTGTCTTAGAAAGTTGAGCAAGATATATGCATATACGCCAGAATTAACCATGTTACTTTGCTGTTCAATTTTGCACATTGATAAATGAAAATGCCTGTAGCCATCTGCAAAAACGCATCTTAAAATGCAGCCAACTTAAAAATAATTCGACTAGAAGGTCATTAGGGGAAATTCATGATTGATTTAAGAGATAAAGTTGCAGTTGTGACTGGTTCAACAAGTGGTATTGGGCTCGCCATGGCACAAGGTTTAGCAGCTCAAGGCTGTAATGTTATGCTAAATGGCTTTGGCGATGAAGATAAAATAGAACAGATACGTGCTTCTATGGAAAAAGATCATAATGTTAAGGTTTCTTACAGCTCTGCGAATATGGCTAAACCAGATGAAATCCGTACTCTTATTCAAGAGACTGTAGATACATTTGGCAGCTTGAATATCCTGATCAATAATGCTGGTATTCAACGTGTACACCCAATTGAAGATTTTCCGGAACAAGATTGGGATGATATTATTGCAATTAACCTTTCGTCCGTCTTTCACACAATGAAAGCAGCTGTTCCGCATATGCGCCAAGCTGATTGGGGACGCATCATTAATACCGCTTCTGTCCATGGTTTAGTAGGGAGCGTTCATAAAGCAGCATATGTTGCTGCGAAACATGGTGTTGTGGGTATGACCAAAGTTGTGGCACTGGAAACTGCGGAAGATAATATCACATGCAATGCGATCTGTCCGGGCTGGGTCCATACGGAATTAATCGATGAACAAATTAAAATTCGCGCTGATAAACTTGATGTTTCAAAAGATGAAGCAGAAAAAGATATTCTGCGTGAGAAACAACCATCCATGAATTTTGTTAAAACTGAAGATTTAGCCAACCTGGTTCTTTTCTTGTGTAGTCCTGCCGCAAATCAGATGACAGGAGCCGAACTGCCAGTAGACGGTGGCTGGACGGCTCAATAACCATAAAATTGAGGGGTTAATGAAAGTTTTTTTGAAAATTTCTACTTTTTTTGATTTTGTTAACCCTACATTAACTGTTTCGAATATATAAAGTATATGTCTACCCCAAGATCCAAACCCTACCCTTCTTCATTGGATCAGGTGACACTCTTAGACCCCTGTTCAACTGAGCTGCCCGCATATGCTGGCGGCTCTATTTTTTTGATCTTATTTTTCAATATTAATACGGGCTTAGAACATGCTCACAAATCTGTGATTAAAAAAAACATCTTTTTTAGTCATCTAAGGGTGTAAATCTGTCGTATACTAACCATATAGAAAACATACTACCCGACAGGCTCGACTTCCCCCTAAACCCTAGAGCCTTTCCCCAAGTGTTGGGTAGTACCTTTAAACCCCTGTTCAACTGAGCTGTCTATTTCGGGCAGCTCTCTTTTTTTATGCACCCCCCTTCTTTTCTTCATTTGCAAAATTTACAAATTGAATAATAATTTGGATATCAAAGCGATTGGAAGTAAAGAGTAATTCAATGCAAGTAGTTAACGACCCTCAAAAGTTAGGTTTTTGTCCAAAGCGTCTTCAGAGAATCACTGATTGGATGCATCGCTATATTGATTCAGGTAAATTGGCAGGTGCAACCACCGTTATCGCCCGAAAAGGACAGCTTGCTTATACAAATTCAATAGGCAAAAAAGATATTGATACTAATCAGGATTGGGATTTTGAAACCATACTGCGCTTCTATTCCATGACCAAACCAATCACATCTGTTGCAATGATGCAGTTGTATGAACAAGGGTTGTTTCATTTAGATGATCCGGTTGAAGAGTATTTACCGGAACTCAAAAACATGAATGTTCTGCTTCCAGATGCAATATCTTTGAATGATTGCGTACCGGCAAAAAATAAAGTTACGATCCACGACCTTTTCTTACATACAGCTGGCTTCACATATGGATTTAACAACGACTTACTCTCTGACGCTTATATTGAGAGAAAAACAGATTTCGACCCAACTCATGGAACCAACCGAGAAGTCCTAAAACGTGTAGCTAACCTCCCCTTGCAATTCGAACCCGGCACAAAATGGAATTATGGTATTAATACAGATATTCTAGGAATATTGGTGGAAGTGATATCGGGTAAAACATTGGATAGATATTTCGAAGAAAATATATTTCAGCCTCTCGGAATGACAGATACAGCCTTTGATATTTCGCCCTCAAAACAAGATCGGCTTGCTTCTCTATATGTTCCGACCTCCGAAAATGGCCTGCAATTATATGAGAATGCGATAAACACTGAATATCTAGAAGGAAATGTAAAATGCCTGTCAGGCGGCGGCGGTTTACTCTCCACAGCATCAGATTATTTAAAATTTGCAGATATGATGCGTCAAAAAGGCCAATTCAAAAATGAACGAATTCTTGGTCCTAGAACAGTTGATCAAATAACTGCTAACCACTTACCTGGCGACCTTGCCTCAATGGGTCAACCTGTCTTTAGCGAGGTGTCCTTTAAAGGGGTGGGCTTTGGTCTAGGTGTTTGGTCCATGTTAAATCCCAACCTAGCAGGACTGAGTGGCAATATCGGTGATTATGGCTGGGGCGGTGCAGCATCCACGGTATTCTGGGTTGACCCCAAAGAAGATATGATCGTCATGTTTTTGACCCAACTCTTACCAAGCAGCCATTATCCATTACGCAAAGAATTACGTGCACTTACCTATCAATCTTTAATTGATTAGATGAACAGGAAAAATCTTCATGACAATTGAAAAAGAAATGCTGGATTTCGTGGAAGAAACAAATCGCCTTTACCCAGAAGATACAGCTTTACGTGGCCCAGAAGAACAAAAATCAATTTATGAAAATTATGTCAAAGCTTTCACGCCTCCTCGTCCCAATGGTGTATTAGCTAAAGATTTTGATCTAGTCGTTGATGAGCAATCGATACCTGCGCGTCTTTACACAAAAGAAGGTAGCATTTCTGAGCATTTGATTCTGTTTTTCCATGGCGGTGGATATGTTGTAGGCAACCCTGATAGCCATGACGGTTTTACTGCATGGCTATGTAATGAAACGCAAATACAGTTGCTCTCGGTGGATTATCCGCTGGCACCTGCCGCTAGCTATGAGGAAATCGAAGAAGCGGCACGTCTTGCATGGAAATGGTGTTTAGAGAACGCAAACACTTATGGCTTTAAAACTAATAAAATAATTTTATGTGGTGATAGCGCTGGCGGCCATATGTCCGCTTGCCTGTCACAATATTTAGCCGATCAAAACAGTGAAATTATGCCTTCTGGTCAAATTCTGATCTATCCCAGTCTGGGGTTCGATATGACCACCGACTCATACAAAACCGAAGCTGAGGCTCCCCTCTTAACAAAATCAGATATCGAACAATATAGTGAAATTGTATATGGTGGCCGTAATAACGCACCATCGTCTGCACGCCCAGCTTATGCAGAAAACAAAACAAACCTCCCTCCTACAATGCTTTTGCCAGTTGAACATGACCCCTTGCGGGATGATGCTGTTCTTTACCATGAGATGTTGAAGGATGCTGGTGTTGAATCTCATCTTTATATCGGGACGGGTTTATTACATGGATCGTTACGTGCCTATCAAACAAGCCCTGGCGTTCAAAAACTATATGCTGCAATTGTGGAGCGTATCGCGGAATGGCGCATACGTTGAATGAAATAATATTTCTCGCTTCACTTTCTTTGTTTTTATGCTATAGTTATTTCTATCAGCAGAAAGCTGACCTTAAATTATAGGCAGAAACAGCCTGTATCATTAACTAGGAAAGGCGACTAGAAAGGTCGAAATTGATATGGAAATATCCACCGCGGTCCAGGCGACCAAAGCTTCAATGGGGCATGCGACCTCAATCTCTGCGATCAAGAAAGCAGTAGAAGCAGAAGAACAAATCGTAGAAATGATTGCAGATGTAACCAACACACCTAGCCCTGCCGCAACAGGCGGTCGTGGTCGTGTTGTAGATACATACGCTTAGAAATTCGCTTCGATTTAATTTACGGAGCTTGCAGATATATTCTGCGAGCCTTCTGGTGTGTCTGGGATATGAGATCTAAACCAAAAAGGATAGCCTTAAACTATCCTTTATCTTCTTTGCATGATTTAGTAGCCCAACTCCGGGTTAACAACGCCATCTAATTGGCCAAGATCTTTTCCTGCTTGTAAATGCTTAAGATTGGCAATTGCAGTTTCAGCCCCGGTATCAACACGTGTCACGCTAGCGATATGGGGTGTAATCAACACATTATCCATCTCCCAAAATGGATGATCCTTTGGAAGAGGCTCTTCCCAAAACACATCCAACGTAACAGCGGATAAAGCATCTGACTTAAGGGCATTTACCAAGGCATCATCATCAAATATTGTACCACGACCCGGATTCACTATCGAGGCCCCTTTTGGCATCCAGGATAATTTCTCAGCATCTAAAAGCTTAATTGTCGCAGATGTATTTGGTAATAAATTAACTAGAATACTCGCTTCAGAAAGCACCGTTTTTAGGCCTGTATCTCCGGAATAACATTGAATACCGTCAATTTCTTTTTGACTGCGACTCCATCCCAAGATCTGAAAACCTGCCTGACGAAGCGTCTGCGCGCAAGCTTCTCCCAATTTCCCGAGGCCAAGCATGGCAACTTTACGCTGACGTGCAAGTGGCGGATCAATTGGATCCCAATTCTTCTTTCTCTGCGCCTTAATATATCTCGTTGTGTTTAAGTGATGCAGCATTACATGTCCTAAGACGTAATCTTGCATTCCTTCCGTCAAACCAATATCCACCATACGAATAATCGGCAGATGTTTAGGGAAATCCGGATCAGATGTAATATGCTCAATACCTGCCCATAATGATTGCACAGCTTTGACATTTGGCAAGCTGGCGATTGCTCCCTTAGGTGGGGCAGAAGCAAGAACATATTCAATAGTTTCGGGATTTTCTATTTCAGGCCAAACCTGTATCTCCGCGCCTAATTGCTTCTCAACTTCCAGCTTCCACTCTTCAGGGTCTTCATTTGATGTCAGTAAAGCAATTGTCATGAACCTGTTCCTTTATCGTCATTTTCTTTTACGGGTGCTGGATAAAACTCACCTGTCTTATCTGTGAGTTTATACATAAGCAATCCTACAAACTCATAGAGAGCCGAGTATAAATCTGCAGCCCCTTGATGAAATTGAAATTGCAGAGAAATCGCCATTTCCTTACCGAAATTATAATCAACTGGAAAAGGAATAAACTTCCAATCCAAATGCCTTGCAATTCCGACTGCTCGCGGCATATGAGCTGCGGATGTTACCAGTATCCATGTTTCATCAGGTTCAGGTTTGACTATTTCCTTCGATAATTTGATATTTTCAAATGTATTTCTTGATTGGTCTTCTATTAAAACTCTGCCCATAGGAATATTTAACTTTTCCAAAACCTCTTGAGCTAAAGCAGCCTCCTTATACTCCTGCGCAAACAAACTTCCGGAACCACCGCTATAAACAGCCTTTGCTTGGGGATAATGCTCCATCAACTCGGCAAAAGCAAAGAGTCGTTCGACATTGCTTTGCAAAATAAGTTGTTGGTATTCCGCACTTAATGCCGGGTTCACTGCACCGCCCAAAACAAGAATACCATCCACATCAGCAGGTAAGATAGCCGGAGGCGGGAATCGTTGCTCTAAATGAATTCGCCCCCAAGTCCCAAGCGGGAACACAGTAATAACTAAGGCTATAGTCACTGTTACCGTCATAAGCCAGCGTGCAGGCTTTAACCAATTCATCCATAAAAAAATCACAGAAATCAGCATCAATATCAAAAATACATTGATAGGATTTAATAGAAAATAAAAGATCTTGGACAAATAGAAGAACAAGTAAAGTTTCCTTTGGATACGGGGATACACCTTCCCACCGAGTATAGAATCAGACTATAAATATATTCGTCTCTCTTTCACAAGTCTTCACAGACCTTTCTAACAGGCCTATCAACAAATGACTGACATTCTTGATCCTACCATTCGCCAGAAAGCAATGGATGTTTTTATCGCCCGCACAGGATGGGGAAATGCCAAACGTGTTCCGCTAGCAGCAGATGCATCCTTCCGGCGTTATATTCGGTTAGAACAAGATAATCACTCTGTGATGCTAATGGATGCGCCACCGGAACATGAAGACACAGTTCCATTCATTACGATCTCCGATCATTTAAATAATTTAGGTTTTTCAGCACCCAAAGTTCTTGAGCAGGATGAAGATGATGGCTTTCTTTTACTGGAAGATTTCGGAGATGGCACTTTCACAAATCTATTAAATAACGGAACAAGCGAGACAAAACTGTATCGTGCTGCGACAAACTTACTTGTTGCTCTCCACAATTCCCCTGAAGCCGGTTTCCTCTCCATACCCTCTTATTCTCAAGACGTTTTACAACAAGAAGCTGACCTGCTTATAGATTGGTATTTACCCGAACATCGTGGTCATAAGGCCCTAGAAAACGAGATTGATACATATCATGATGCATGGGCAGAGATGTATAACAATTTACCACCTGCAAAAAACACAATTGTTTTGCGGGACTTCCATGTAGATAATCTAATGCTGCTTGGAGACCGAAGCACATATGCACAGGTCGGCTTACTTGACTTTCAAGATGCACTCTTAGGACATCCAGCTTATGATTTAATGTCTCTCTTAGAGGATGCACGTCGTGATATCCCTATAGAGCTACAAAACCAGATGCTTGATATGTATTTTGAAAAAGCCTTTGGCAGTAATCGTGATCAATTTATGAACTGGTATAATTTCCTAGCAGCACAACGTCATGCTAAAGTTATCGGTATCTTTAGTCGCTTGTATAAACGTGATGGGAAAGGTGTTTACCTCCAACATCTTCCACGCGTATGCGCATTACTTGCCAAGCATCTGGAAAATCCATTGATGGAGCCGTTAAAGATATGGTTTGAAAAACATTTACCAAACTTTCAAGAAATTCCGACAAGTCTAAAAGCAAAGTAAATTATGCTTATTGAATTTTCATCTCAGTAAAACTTTTATCAACTTGCTCATAGCTGCGAATATAATCAGCAGGCCGAATAACATAACCATCCTTGTAAGAAATCACGCGAATAATAGCCCCTTGAAAATCCGGATTTCCGCTATTTTCCTTGATTAGATGGTATCCCTCTGTATGCACAAAATATCCACAAAGTGCGGCTGCAAATTGCTCTCCATTTTCAAGATGTGCGCCTTCTTTTAATCCATCACCTAAAATATAGGCGAAATCATCCACCATCACGCCCGGCATTGCCATTTGAGCAGCTTGCGCAAGTTGCTCTATTTCTGCCAAGGTAACATCAACTCGGAAAATTGGAGATTTCTTATTAAGTTTTGGCAATCCCTTAGAGGGCTTACCGCTACCGCGTTTTTCAACAACAAGCCCCAGCCCAATCGTGCCCTCTCTGCGTGCGAGTTCACGTAATTGCTGTTCTGTTACTTCAGCCTTTTCCTCAATAACCGGTTTGGCTATGACACTTGCTTCTTCCGACAATAGAATTTTACGAGCCTCTGCATTAGAAAGATTATTTTCTTTCGCATAAATCTTAATTTCTTTCGCCGATGGCATCGCAACCCCCTAACTTTTCTAATTCAAGTTCCTTCTAAAATGGCTAATGACAGGTTACGGAACTGTCAATATATTAAACAAAATTTAGATGTTAAACTTAACCGCATCAAACACATATAAACTTGATAAATTGCAGAAAGACACACTGAAATGTGGGTTGATAAATTTTATGGCCTGTCTCGCTTGAATTCGGATCTCAAAGATCGCCTAGAGAAAGAAGCGATCATCAAAACAATTCATCAAGGCCAGATAATATTCGGCCCAGGCACACCACCAGATCAACTATTGTTTCTGATCGATGGTACAATTCGTGTCCAACAAGTTTCCCCCAGTGGACGTGAAATAGTTTTATATCGTGTAAATGCGGGCGAGAGCTGTGTTTTGACAACAGCCTGCCTGCTCGCATATGAAGATTATTTGGCAGAAGGTTTTGCAGAAACTGATATTAAAGTTGCCGCCCTACCACGTGCTGTTTTTGAAGACCTTCTATCGCATTCCAAAGATTTTCGACACTTCGTTTTTACAGCCTATTCACGGCGTATAACTGAGCTATTTCATCTCATTCAAGAAGTAACTTTTACCAAGATCGATATCAGGCTTGCTCAAAAGTTATTAGAACTCGCCAAAGATAATAAGATCCGAAATATCACGCACCAGGATTTGGCTGTCGAATTAGGTAGTGTACGTGAAGTTATCAGTCGCCAATTGCAAGAATTCCAACGTAGAGGCTGGATCAAACTAGCCCGTGGCGCTATTGATATTCTTGATATTTCAAGCTTAACAAAACAATCTCAACATAATTAAAGTGACTTAGTCACATATTTTTACTTCATCCTCTATAGGTTTAGACATAATCAAAACCACTAGGAATGAAGTAAATGACCCCCAACCCAATTGTGAAGGCATTTTTTGACGAGCCTACATTCACGATTACCTATATTGCCCACAACCCAGATACAAAAGAATGCGCGATTATAGATTCTGTTCTTGGATTTGACCCTATTTCTGGTCACACTGACAAATCGCCTGCTGATTTAATCATAAATTATATCAAAGAAAACGATTTAAAAACTGAATGGATTATGGAAACACATATCCATGCGGATCATATTTCAGCAGCCCCATATCTGAAAGAGCAACTTGGTGGAATAACGACTATCGGCAAAGAAATATCCGTCATCCAGAATGCGTTTTCAGATATATTTTGTGTTGAAGAAGAATTCCCTAAAGACGGGCGTCAATTTGATCGCCTTCTAGACGAAGAAAGTGTGTTATCTTTAGGTTCAATTCCCGGAAAAATTCTTCATACGCCTGGTCACACACCAGCTTGCATCACAATTGTATTTGGTAATTGCGCCTTCGTAGGGGACACAATTTTCATGCCCGATTTTGGGACAGCCCGTTGTGATTTTCCCGGAGGATGCGCCACAACCTTATTTAAGTCCATTCATAAAATTCTATCTCTTCCCGATCATATACGTATTTTCACAGGGCATGATTATAAAACAGCTGAACGAGATGAATATCGCTGGGAAAGTTCAGTAAAAGAACAGCGAGAGACTAACATTCATATTGCCACCAAAACCGCAGCAGAATTCCAACAAATACGAGATTCTCGTGACGCACAAATAGATCTGCCAAAACTGATCATTCCTTCGGTTCAAATCAATATGCGGGCAGGCCATATGCCACCCCCAGAACAAAATGGCCATAGTTACATTAAAATCCCCGTGGATTTACTTTAAGACCTTCTAAACACTAATTGTCAGGAAACATTATGGATAATTTCCCAACTGAATGGTTACACGGACTAATCGGTGGTCTCCTCATTGGTTGTGCGAGCGCTTTTTATCTTTTCTTCAATGGTCGCATTGCGGGCATCAGTGGGATACTCGGCAACCTATTATCGAATTCTAAAAACCTGTCCTCCGTTTCATTTCTCATTAGCCTAATATTTGTCCCAGCTCTCTTTATGAGATTTTTCTGGGAACCTGCGATCACCGTATCAGATAACTGGATCGCACTTCTCTTTGGAGGTTTATTGGTCGGCTTTGGCACGCGCCTTGGCAGCGGCTGCACTAGTGGTCACGGCGTTTGTGGGATATCTCGCTTATCTATTCGATCAATCATAGCGACATGTACTTTCATGTTTTTCGCTATACTGACTGTCTATATCACCCAACATCATATAGGAGGATTATGATGCAGCTTATCACAGGACTGATTGCAGGCAGCCTATTCGGTATCGGATTAACAATTTCCGATATGGTAAATCCAAAAAGGGTTCTAGGTTTTTTAGATATCGCCGGAGAATGGGATCCAACCCTTTTGTTCGTGATGGGCGGTGCGATGCTACCCATGTCTATATCTTGGTTCTTTGTAAAAAAGCTGAAACATCCGTTATTTGAAACTGATTTTAAAATACCGTCAAAACAACACATCGATATGAAATTAATTTTGGGTTCCGCTTTGTTTGGCGTTGGATGGGGAACCATAGGTATTTGCCCTGGCCCTGCCCTTACATCACTAGGAACAGGAAATGTCAGTATTTTAATCTTTGTAAGTTCAATGATGGCTGGCATGTTACTTTTCAAGATATCACCCTTCAAAGCCTGATACTCATTAGGCAAGTTTCCACTTGCACCAAAGATATTGCTGACTACCCTATGAAAAATTTTGGAGGGTTTTATGTCATTAAAAATCGCATTACTTGGCACAGGTCTTATGGGATTTCCCATGTCTCAGAATTTGCTTAAAGCAGGCTTCAATCTTTCTGTCTGGAATCGAACAAAAACAAAAGCAACCCCATTACAGCAAGATGGCGCAACGGTCTGTGAAACCGTGTCAGATGCCGTCAAAAATGCTGATATGATCATCACCATGCTAGAAAATGGGCCTGTGGTTGAAGATATTTTATTCACACAAGGCAATGTTAATGCAATCCAAAACAATGCAATTATCATTGATATGGGATCTATTCCACCAGCCATGGCACAAGATCACTCAAAGCGTCTTGCAGAGAAAAACATTCACCATCTGGATGCCCCTGTGTCTGGAGGCACGAAAGGCGCCACAGAAGCGACCCTCACAATTATGTGCGGTGGTGAAGAAGCTATTTTCCAAAGAGCCTTACCTATTTTCAAAGCCATGGGACGAGCAACCTATATCGGCCCAAGCGGGACTGGCCAGTTATCTAAATGCGCAAATCAAGTGATTGTTGGCAATACCATTGCCGCGATATCAGAAGGCCTGCTTCTTGCTGCTGCTGGTGGCGCAAATCCCGCGGCAGTCCGAGAAGCATTATCTGGAGGTTTTGCAGATAGTCGTATCTTGCAGGAACATGGCATGCGTATGTTGGAGCGCAATTTTGAACCAGGTGCTATGTGTAAAACACAACTAAAAGATTTACGCACCGCATTAGAGGCGATTGATGGTATTAATCTTCCAGTTACTCAAACCACTAAATGTCTCTATGAAAAATTGATTCGTAAGGGGCATGAAACCTTGGATCATTCTTCTCTATTACTTGAATTAGAGGCTTTAAATAAACCACACCAACTTACCAAGTAAGAGATTTTATTTTCATATAGACAATAAAACTAGAACCAATTTTCTAGTTCATACCTGTAATAACATATAAGATATTTTAAATTACCACAAAAACAGTGTGGTAATTTAAGTATTTCCAGTTTTTATTTGAAGAATTCGAAATCATTCCATAAGATAACGAATGAATTTGGTACCAGTATGAAACAATAAAATCATGACCCTAAATAACAATGATCGTCCTGCAAATTTATCTCAGTTTGCTTACGAAAAAATTGAACATGCAATTATTTCGGCCAAGCTGGATTTCGGAGAACCTCTTTCCGAAAATGCACTTGCAACGGCCCTAAATATCAGTAAGGCACCAGTTCGGACTGCTTTACTAGAATTACAAAGAAAAGGTCTGGTTGATATTGTTCCTCAATCTGGTTGTTACGTAACTGTCCCCGACAAAGAACAAATACGCCAATTATTGGAAACTCGCGTTATCCTCGAAACAAATGCCCTCAAAATTGCCATGCGTGGCGATTCAACAAAGTTGATAGAGGAACTGGATGATTGCTGGACGCAGTTACAAAAAGGATTTGAGTTAGAGGATTGGGAAGTCTGTCAGACGAATGATACGCGTTTCCATAGATCCATTGTTCAGGCAGCCGGCAATCAATATTTACTAGACAGCTATGACAATATCATTCCAATCATGAATGCAATGATGACACGTTTTATGCTGACACAAACCCGTAAAAACAAAACATTAGCAGACCATCCTGTTATTCTTAACTTTATCCGTGAAGATAATTTAAGTGCTGCCAATAGGTTATTAAAGAAGCATATTTTGAAGAATAAATCTTTTAAATCTGCCCCAAAATGGCCAAACCGTCGTGCAACACGGTCTGAATATACATTCCGTGACTTCGATACAGTATTTAAAAATTTATAAATCAATTATTCCTATTGCTACTGCTCCCAAAATTGACTTGGCCCTATAGCTGATATATTTGTCATCATCATTGATATATCAGATTAGGGATCAAAAGATGAGTGGGATTGGTATAGGCGGATCAACAATTGAAGCCGAATTGGCATCTGCGCAAAACATGCGTGAGGATGCATTAGCGATTAGTTTAGATGAATATAAAGCCCGCATAAAAAAGGCAAAAGACATCATGCGCACACAAAACATTGATGCGCTTTATCTAGACTCAACTACAAGTCTTACTTATTTCACAGGTATCAAATCTCATCAAAGCGAACGTCTATTAGGTGCGATCATCCCAGCTAATGGTGATCTATATTATATCTGCCCTCAGTTTGAAGCTGAAACCGTCAAAGAAAAGATGAAACTCATAGGTGATTTAGTCGGATGGGAAGAACATGAAAGCCCTTATGAAATCCTGATACAATCCCTTAGAGATCGAAATATTAAGTCAGGAACAGTCGCAATTGATGAAAAGGCTCAATTCTTTGTGGTCGACGGTCTGCAAAAGGTCGCGAGCGACTTCTCTTTCATTAACGGAAATGTCGTAACATCCGCTTGCCGTGTCATTAAATCTAAATCGGAAATCACCCTTCTACAGCAAGCTAAAAACTTAACGCTGGAAGTCCATAAAGCAGCTGCGCGAATCCTACATAAAGGCATCACCACCACAGAAGTGAAAAAATTTATCGATGATATGCATCGGGCAATGGGTGCAGATAATGGATCCACCTTCTGCATTGTTTTATTTGGGGAACCCACCGCCTATCCACATGGGGTAAGCTATCCACAAAACTTGAAAGAAGGTGATATGGTATTGATTGATACTGGCTGCAGCATCCATGGATATCAATCGGATATAACCCGCACCTATTGCTTCGGCAACCCAACCGAAAAGCAAATAGAAATCTGGAATCTGGAAAAGAAAGCGCAGAAAGCCGCTTTTGATGCAGCACAAATTGGCACAGCTTGCGGGGATGTAGATAAAGCCGCGCGCGATGTTATTACTGCAGCAGGGTTGGGCCCTGATTACCAAGTACCAGGACTTCCCCATCGTACTGGCCACGGAATTGGAATGGATGTCCATGAAGATACATATTTAGTTCGTGGGAATAAGACACCATTAGCCAGTGGCATGTGCTTTTCAAACGAGCCTATGATCTGCATCTACGGGGAATTTGGTGTACGACTGGAAGATCATTTTTATATGACCGATGAGGGGCCAAAATGGTTTACTGACCCCTCCCATAGTATAACCGATCCCTTTGGTCTGGAAGCTTAGTCATTCTATAGCTGAATAAATACGTGTGCCCCACTTTCTGACTGTGTCATCCCAGATCGTAGGGGCATAATCACATGAACACTTACCTGTCTCAACATAAGCGTCCAGATCAACCTCACAATTATCTCGTCCCATACCCACATCACAGAAGAGCGCGGGCTGCCCATCTCCACCACGGCAGGAATATTTATACGTCTTTTCCACATCGCGTAGGCTGATCCAGATTTGGCGATAAACTAAATCTTTATTGAATAACATGTAGGCTGCGTTCATAGCCGCAGGGACCGGATATCCATCCTGATAAAGTCGATCGATTTCGTTTGTAAAAGCCAGATCGCATTCTGCACGCCCATCTTCATTCGTCTGATCATAACAGATATCATGGGACATGCAGGCTTGATCCCACACATCAACTGGTTCAGGGTGAAACCCGGTATCAAGATAGGCGGGATATCCTTCGCCACACCAATTTCCATAAATTGGCAGACAGTTAACTTCCACAGTTTCATCATGTGATAAGGAAATGGTTTCACTGCGTGTACAAGCGATCAGTGTTATAAAGAAACTCACACTGAGAAGTCGATACCACATCAGATCAAACCTATTAATCCGAACCTTATTTCGGTGGATTTTTATCTAGCAAGGTAGAGAAAATATATCCGATTTGGCCTTCGGTGAAGTTTACGCGATACCATTCCCCTTCAAGGCCATCCACATAAATTTCCTGACCTTTTGGAACAGTCGTCATAACAGCGTGCGATGTGCCCGGGCCACTACGCATATTTGAGTTCTTTTGTGTAAAATAGAAACCGATCAGATTGGCATCACCTGTAATGGATGCAGCACTTTTAGACCCATCTTCTGTCTGCATTGTGGTCACGTCTTGAGTGACATCCCCTGTGATAGAGATACTACCATCTTGTGCAGCCGATATACCACTAGCTGAAATACCCAAAGCCAAAGTTACAGCCGAAATAAAAGAAAGATGCTTTTTCATAATCTTGCCTATCTAATTTTACTTTAAGAAACTTTACGACCGAAATTCTTATATCTCAATCTTCTTTTCTATTTTTAGATATGGAATGAAAAGGAGGCATTTTTGTGACTTCAGCAAAAACACCCTCATGTTCAGTTACCTATAGTCAAACTCCAATTCATCTGATATATCTTAAATATATCACAATAATATCACAAAAGGACGTTTCGTTATGAACACTTTAACGGGCAAACATTTAGTTAACGGGGCATGGATCGCAACTGAAAATGGGTTTACATCTCACAACCCTGCAACAAACACAAAAAACGAAACATCCTTCTTTCACGGAAATGTGGATCTAGTTGACCAAGCAGCAAAAGCCGCAGCCGATTGCGCAGAAGCTTTCGCAACCTTACCTATCAAAGCACGTGCAGATTTTATCCGGACGATTGCCGAAGAAATCGATGCGCGTGGGGATGCCATCACAGAAATTGGACAAGCAGAAACCGCTTTACCTGCTGCCCGTCTTGAAGGTGAACGCGGCCGGACCGTGGGCCAATTACGTTTCTTTGCCGACTGGATAGAAGAAGGCAGCTGGCTTGGTGCCCGCATTGATACTGCTTTGCCTGATCGTGCACCTCTACCGCGTCCAGATATTCGGGTTTCAAATAAAGCCCTGGGCCCTGTAGCTGTTTTCGGAGCAAGTAATTTCCCACTCGCTTTTTCCACAGCAGGCGGTGATACAGCCTCTGCTCTTGCTGCGGGTTGCCCGGTTATAGTAAAGGCCCATCCGGCCCATCCCGGCACGACAGAATTAGTTGCCCAAGCCATTGATGCAGCCATCAAAAAATGCGACTTACCTGCAGGGGTTTTCAGTATGATCCAAGGGGGTGATCAATCGGTTGGTCAAGCCATTGTGAAACATCCGGCGATTAAGGCTGTTGGTTTTACAGGGTCTTTAGCCGGGGGACGTGCTTTGTTTGATATCGCGGTTTCCCGACCTGATCCAATTCCGTTTTATGGTGAATTAGGCAGCAACAATCCTGTCTTCTTGATGCCATCCATCATGTCTGAAAAAGCAGACGCCATTGCCGAAGGCTGGGCTGGTTCCCTTACCATGGGTGTTGGGCAATTCTGCACCAACCCCGGTATCATTATCGGCTTGAAAGGGGCAGAGTTAGACAGCTTCAAGACCAAAGCACTTTCGATCCTAAAAGAAATTACCCCACAAGCCATGCTTACGGATCGCATTGCAGCTGCTTATGCAAACACCACCAAAGCATTAGCCGGAGATAGTCGTCTTACTTGCCTATTACCAACACAAGATACAGATAATCCTTTCTGCGCCACCCCTGCGATTTTTGAAATTGATTATGCAGGTTGGAAAGCAAATCCAGACCTTTCCGAAGAAATCTTCGGCCCAGCCGCATTTATCGTCGAATGTGATAATCTGGAGCAGATGGAAGAACTCTCTGCCAATCTGATCGGACAACTTACCACGACCATCCAGATGAATGAGGATGATACGCAAGCTGCCCGTAATCTGATACCACATCTGGAACGTAATTCTGGTCGCGTTTTAGTAAACGGTTTCCCGACAGGTGTTGAAGTTTGCCATGCGATGGTTCATGGTGGCCCTTATCCTGCCAGCACGGATTCCCGTTCAACTTCCGTTGGTTCTAAAGCCATTGAGCGTTTTGTGCGTCCTGTATGTTATCAGAACATGCCGGATGATTTGTTACCGGAAGCCTTGAAAAATACAAATCCGCTTGGCATTCAAAGATTAATCGACGGCGTGTGGGGAACAAACGCGCTTTAGGAACCAAAAGGCGCAGCGTTAGATGGACCAAATACCAACCGATCTGTTTTTCTATCTCTGCGCCATTCCAGCAATCTTTATAGCTGGTATTAGTAAGGGCGGCTTTGGTGGCGGCCTTGGGGTTGTCGCCGTCCCCATTATTGCTTTCGCTGTACCAATTAATGTGGCGGCTGCCCTGATGCTGCCGATCCTATGTTGTATGGATGTGGTGGGGCTCTATGCCTTTTGGCGTAAATGGAGCTGGAAACATCTGGCCATTACCGTGCCGGCGGCCATTATTGGTATCACAATCGGCACCTTTACTTTTGAATATTTTCATGAAGCCTGGATCAGATTAATCATCGGCCTGATAGCTGTGATATTCTCTCTCAAATTCTTCAAGAAACGGTTTGGGCATCTACTCCCAAAGCATCAAGAGAAAGACCAAAAAATCCCCGGGCGGCTTTACGGCTATTTCTGGGGTGGCGTGGCAGGTTTCACAAGTTTCGTGGCCCATGCAGGTGGTCCGCCTGTGAATGCCTATATGTTACCACAAAAACTGGATAAGACCCTCTATCAAGCTACGACGGTATTCTTCTTTACCGCGATCAATCTGGTGAAACTGATCCCTTATGGCATGATCGGACAATTTGATGGCAGCGTCTTAACCACCAGCCTCGTCCTTCTACCTCTAGCCCCATTGGGTATGTATTTAGGCATCAAGCTACATCACAAAGTATCAGACGATCTATTTTATCTGCTTTGTTATAGCTTCCTTTGCCTGACAGGGTTCAAGCTAATTTATGATTGGGCGGCCTATTTCTTTATTCTCTGATCGGTAATTCGGTGGTGTTTTTTAATTCTTTCAGTACAAAGCCGGATGTGACAGAGGCGATATATTCATTGCGTAAAAGATAACGGCTCATAAAGCTTTCATAGGTGGCGATGTCTTCCACATAGACTTTGACCATATAGTCATAGGCGCCGGATAAGGAATAACATTCGACAATTTCCGGATGGTCTTTGACAAGGTTGGTAAAGGCATCCACTGCCTCTTCGCTATGACTGGTCAATGATACATTCGCCACCACGCAGATTTTCAACCCCAGTTGATCCGCATCCAGCAAGGCCACCTTACCTTTGATCAAGCCTGATTTCTCATAATCCTGCATCTTGCGCCAGACCGTGGATTGGGACATGCCCACGCGATCTGCCAAATCCTGTAACGAGATATCCGCATCCCGCTGTATTTCCCGCAAAAGTTTTGCATCATCCATAACGAAATAATTTCCCATAATATGAATATTTGTGACTATAATAATTCATATATCCCTGCCTATCCAGAAAATTAGGGAAATATTTTCGTCAAACAGGCGTATAATGAAGCCTAACAAAAGGAATAAAAAATGTCAGATATCTATAATGACGCCCTCAAAGAGAGCGGATGGATTTTGGAAGACGATGGCAATGCCATCAACAAGACTTTCAAATTTAAGAATTTTAGCGAAGCGTTTGGTTTTATGACCCGCGTGGCGATCCGCGCGGAAAAAATCAATCACCATCCAGAATGGTTCAATGTCTATAACCGGGTGGAAGTGCGCCTAACAACCCATGATACGGGCGGCTTGAGCGAACTGGATCAAAAGCTTGCAAAATATATGGATCTGATCAGCAGTTAAAACTAAGAAACGGATAGGCAGAGATGGCAAAATCAAATGGCACATATGAATCAAAACAAACGGATGCATCCGGCCTGATCGCTTATAGCGCAGAAGAAGATGCCGTCTGGCATGATTTATATAAACGTCAGGTGGATTTATTGCCAAACCGCGTTTCTCATGAATTTCTCGACGGGTTGGACAAGCTTGGCCTGACACAGGATAAAGTACCCCAATTACGTGATGTGAATGCCCGTTTGGCAGAATGCAGTGGGTTTGGGGTTGAGGCTGTACCAGCCCTGATCACCCCGACAACTTTTTTCACGCTTCTTGCCAATCGGAAATTCCCCATCGCCACCTTTATCCGTCGTCGCGAAGATTTCGATTATCTGGAAGAGCCGGACATCTTTCATGAGATTTTCGGGCATTGCCCACTTCTAACCCATCCGGTTTATGCGGATTTCTTGGAGAAATTCGGCAAGACCGCGCTGTCTTTTGACAAAAGCTATGTTTGGCGGATGCAGAAGCTTTTCTGGTTCACCGTAGAATTTGGCCTGATCAAGACACATGAAGGTCCCCGTGTCTATGGGGCAGGTATCGCTTCTTCCCCCGGTGAAACTGTATATGCGGTGGAAAGCCGGGAACCGGAAAGACGGGACTTTGATCTATTATCCATTTTCCGCACCCCCTACCGGATTGATATCTTTCAACCTATCTATTATTGCATCGAAGATTTTAACCAACTGCTTGCCGTGTTGGATCAGGATTTACAGGCCATCATGGATGAAGCAAAACGCCTTGGCGCCTTTGAGCCAACTTTCCCACCTGTTGAAAAACATGCCGCGGAATAAGCCGTCCCACTTGTTGACCTCGCAACAATTTTATAAAAATGCTGCAACGCAACATTAATTGTTGTCTTGGAATAAAATCCATGTTTTCATCTTTAAAGAAACCTTATTTTCCCTGAACTTCAAGGCGGTGTTAAAGGGGTAGAAAGATGGATAGTTCCTTTTATATCAATGATGGTTCTGGCGATCCAACCATGGATTTTGCCAAATCGCCTGCCTCCCTCATGGTGATGGCAGCCACCAAATATACCCGCAAGGTTTCCCAACGCCTTCAAAAGGATTTCGGCATCGGTGCCATGGATTGGCGCATGTTGGTGATGTTGACCCAAGAACCGGATATCCCCGTGGCTCGCGCGACCGAAATGTTAGGCATCGACAAGGCCGCTGTTAGTCGCGCCCTCACCCGTATGCATAAAGATGGCCTAGTAGATTTCAAAGCCCCGAAAAACGACCCGCGCCGCAAAACATGGACCCTGACCAAAAAGGGCAAAGACCTCCATGCCGATATGCTCGACACGGCCCTAGAAATGCAAGACGCCTTGCTTGCTGGCGCCAGTTATCTCGACATCAAAACCCTCAATAAAATCCTCCACCAAATGCTAGAAAATACTGAGGAGATGTGAGATCACTTCTTCCAAATCTTTTGACCACTACCCGGTAGGTTGAGTTTTTCCCAGAGGTTATCGATTTTGTCGATGACCTCTTTTTCCATATAGATTTCTTCGCCCCATTCGCGTTTGGTTTCCGGATATTGTTTATCCGTGGCATCCAGACCGATTTTGGAACCAAGGGATGGTTCAGGACTTGCGAAATCAAGATAGTCGATCGGGGTATTTTCAATCACGGTGATGTCGCGTGCCGGGTCCATCTTGGTCGAGACCGCCCACATCACATCTTTCCAATCCCGTGCGTTGATATCGTCATCCACCACAATGATCCATTTGGTATACATAAACTGGCGTAGATAGCTCCATGCGCCCAACATCACCCGTTTGGCATGGCCCGGATAGGCTTTCTTCATGGAAATCACGGCGATACGATAGCTACAACCTTCCGGCGGTAGCCAGAAATCAGTAATTTCAGGGAATTGTTGTTGCAGAAGCGGGATGAAGACTTCGTTTAATGCTTCGCCCAACACAGATGGCTCATCCGGTGGACGGCCTGTGAAGGTGGAAAGGTAAATCGGCTTTTTGCGCATGGTGATCGCAGTAATGGTGAAGGTCGGAAATTTCTCCACAGAGTTATAATAGCCTGTGTGATCGCCGTATGGCCCTTCATCTTCATAATCATCCAAAGACACATGCCCTTCAAGGATGATCTCTGCTTCCGCAGGCACCTTTAATGGCACGGTTTTACAATCAACCAGCTCTACCTTCTTACCCCGTAGAAGGCCTGCAAATTGATATTCGGATAAAGTATCCGGCACAGGTGTCACCGCGGCTAAAATCGTGCCCGGATCTGCGCCTAGAACCACCGCTACAGGCAAGGGTTCGGATTTCTCATTCTTCCAACGTTGATGATGTTGTGCCCCACCACGATGTTTTAACCACCGCATGATGGTTTTATTTTTGGATAATTTCTGCATCCGATAGATACCCAGATTAAACACATCTGTCTTATCACTTTTCGGATTTGGTCCCTGTGTCACCACCAACGGCCAAGTGATCAAGGGTGCAGGCTCATCCGGCCAGCAGCCTTGGATCGGAATACGGTCCAGATCAATATCATCCCCTGTCAGAACCACTTCCTGACAAGGCGCTGATTTCACCGTTTTTGGCTTCATCGCCAAAACGGATTTGATCATCGGAAACATCTCAATTGCTTCTTTAATATTGGCAGGTGGTTCCGGCTGGCGGAAGAAGGCCAAAGTTTCGCCCACTTCGCGCAATTGGTCCGGCTCACGATCCATGCCCCATGCCACACGTTCCACGGTGCCAAACAGGTTTACCAGAACGGGTATTTCCGCCTTTTCGCCTTTTTCATTCACCGGATTTTCAAACAGGACGGCTGGTCCTTCTTCCGCCAAGAGACGGGTTTGAATTTCGGTCATTTCCAAATGGGTAGAAACAGGTTCGGATACACGGACCAAACGGCCTGTTTCTTCCAGTTTATCCATGAAATCACGAAGGCTTTTATACGGCATGATCTTCTTTAACTCTTATGAAATATGTCAGGAAGCTATGACATGGAAAATGCGTAGGTGCAAGTATCTGCAACGGATACCTGCGCCTACAATAATCATCGACGGGATTAATCGACAGGTTTCATCCAACGCTTACGCCAACCGCGTGTTAGCATTGGTGTTAATTCTACGAGGAAGACAGCTGATAAGATCAACGCACAACCGACAAAATCGATCGGGGAAAGACGTTCACCCAAGAAGGCCATACCTGTCATCGCGGCAAAGACGGTTTCCATGGAAATGATGATCGCCGCATCCGCAGGCCCTGTATATTTTTGTCCCAAGACCTGACAGGTAAAACCAATGCCCACAGAAATAAATCCGGCATAGGCCAACATCCATGCGGAATCTGTTAGTTGCGCCATGGTGACTTCTTCGGTGGCTACGGTGAAGATCAAACCAATGAAACCAACAGTCAGGAATTGGACAAAGGCAAAGAGAGCCGGTTTGCCGACACGTTGCCCATAAACCCCAACCAATAATACATGCATGGCCCAGAAAAAGGCCGACACCAAGACCCAGAAATCACCGATATTCAACTCAAACGCAGTACCCGATATATAAGCCCCATAGGCGCCACTTAAAATCGCGGTGCCCCCGATGCAGGCAAAACCCGCAGGCCATACGGACCAATGCACTTTACGACGAAATAACAACACACCTAAAACTGGTACCAGCAACACATAAAAGGCAGTCAGGAAACCCGCATTGGTCACGGTGGTATAGATGATGCCATATTGTTGGATATAAGCCCCGGCAAATAGACAAGCCCCTGTCAGGGAAAAGCCGAACCAGTCTTTTCCGGAAAGCAGTTCACGTTCCCCACGTGCGGCTTCATTTTTGATCGAATTCCATTCACGCCAGGCAAAGGGTGCCACAACCACAGCCCCCAGATAGAAACGGATTGCCGTAAAGGCCATTGGGCCAATACTATCCATTGCCACATGTTGAACAGCAAAGGTTGATCCCCAAATTGCTGCTGCTAACAGCAAACATAAATTCGCTTGCCATCTTGTCATGACCGCTTACTCCGCACCTGTGAATTTTCAATTTGATTGTTTCTAGAGGAAACGCCGAATTTGGAAAAGGCTTAATATATCACAACAGTATAGATTTCGCGGCAACTGCACTTTTTTCAGCCTTAGGGCGAATTTACTTTTTCACCTAGATGCGCTAAGACAGGAAAATAATAAATGAAAAGTAACTAGAATACTCAACAAGTATACTAACTCTAGGCTTTCAAGCTTTAGGAAGAGAGTACATGTCTGAACAATATTTTGTGGTCGGCGGGCTATATAAAGACACAACATTCACCGATATGGCAGAGGGGCATAAATTGGCCCGTCTTGGACCATTCGACAATTATGATGAGGCCGTTGCGGTTTGGCGTGCAAAAGCAATGGAAACCATTGATGAAGCTTATGCAAAATTCAACATCGAAAAAGCATCTCATAGTGAATATTTCGTAATTGGCGGGGAATATACCGATACAGATTTCAAAACCATCAAAGATGGTGCGGAAAACAAATTCGGCCCTTATGCGTCTCGTGATGAAGCACGTAACAAATGGAAAGCCCTTTCCATGGCAGATATTGATAACTGCTACGTGCGTTATCGCATCGAAAAAATGTAAGCTTTCTTTTTCACGCTTCTTATGAGCATCGAAGATAAATTACATCGTGCGCGGGCCTATCCATATGATAGCCCGCGCTTTTCATATCTGTATCATGATGGGGATATTAAAGATTTTAATCTATCCTTGGTCCAAGATCGAACACCTGTCCTCGCGTTCGGGTCTAATAAGGCGCCCTCCCAACTTAAGCGAAAATTTGGTCATCTAACTGATCAGTTGATACCTGTCGAACAGGTGAAGCTACATGATTTTGATGTGGTCTTTGCGGCCCATATTACATCATACGGAGCTATTCCGGCGATGTTGCAACATTGTCCGGATGTAATTGTCTCCGTTGCCATTACATGGCTGGATGAAACACAGCTCGACATTATGCATAAAAGCGAGCTTTATGCGGCGAATTATAGTTTTGCAGAATTAAATAACATGCGCATTGATCGTGCAGATCAATCCTCGCTCAATCAAATCTATGCTTATATCGGCGAACGCGGACATTATTGTCCTTCAGGAAATCAATCGGATGCAATTTCCATTTCTGATATCCATGCCGAAAACAGGAGATGGGACAAGGAAACAACCGCCTCTTTATTAAGCCGATTACATCAGCAATTGAAAATCAAAGAAAGCGAAGAAGATTTTATCCTTCGATTAATTTCAGATGTGGAATATCGCCGTGGGATAACAGCACGGATCAGCCAAGATGAAACCGCCTTTGCCTATCCTTACAAAATCATCACATCTGGCGATGATTTAGATAAAAGATAAAAAAACGGCCTCTCATTTCTGAGAGGCCGCTTTAATCGGAATTCGGTTACGTAAAGAAGGATTACTTCTTAACGTTTGCCCAGCGACGACGCTTCGCAGCGATCGACAAGCCAAGCAATACAACCAAGAACAAGATAACCATCAAGCCCATGCTTTTGCGCTGTTCCAATTCAGGTTCAGACGCCCAAGCAAGGAATGTGGAAATGTCACGAGACATTTGTTCTACGGTCGCAGGTGTGCCATCTGCATATTCTACTGCATCTTCAGAAAGTGGAGGTGCCATAGAAATTGCATGACCAGGGAAGTATGCATTCCAATACTTACCTTCTGCAACTGCTTGTGTATCATCATAACCTGTCAACAAGGCATATACATAATCCGCACCAGACGCGGTACCACGACCAGCCATCCATTGTGTGAAGTTATATGGAATATTGCCATGACCTGTTGCACGCGCTTTTACGAGCAATGAGAAGTCAGGTGGATATGCACCATCATTTGCAGCACGTGCTGCGTTTTCATTCTCAAACGGGTTTGCGAAACGATCTGCAGGAACACCAGGGCGTTCAAACATTTCACCTTCGTCATTTGGGCCCGCGATCATAGTTGCTTCAGCAGCAATTGCTTTGATTTCAGCTTCGTTATAACCCAACGCATCAAGGTTACGATATGCAACCAAGTCCAAGCCGTGACAAGCAGAACAAACTTCTTGATACACTTGGAAACCACGTTGTGCAGAGGCCTTATCGAAAGAACCAAAGAAACCGGTCCAAGACCATTTTTCTTGCGGTGCGTGAACACCACCCGCAGCATTTGCGGAAGAAGCAGCACCAAACGCCATAGCGGCTACTGCTGCGAGCGAAACAATAAATTTACGCATAATATTCGCTCCCTTATTCAGCTGCGTCGAGGACAGGTTTAGAGATAGAAGCCGGCAATGGCTTCGGACGCTCAAACCAACCAACAACTGGTGTTAGAACCAACAGATGTAGGAAATACCAGAAGGTCGCCCAGTAAGATGCTGTCACATACCAACCTTCAGCTGGTTTACCACCAAGGTAACCCAAGAATAAAACGTCGATTGTGAACACAATTACCAACCATTTATAAACGGGACGGTAACGACAAGAACGAACTTTGGATGTATCCAACCAAGGTAATACTGCCAACAATGCGATAGACGCAAACATTGCCAATACACCTGCCAACTTCGCATCCATCAACCAAGAGATTGGGATATACAAGAAGCTGTCTTCGGTGAAAGCACGCAAAATTGCATAGAAAGGTAGGAAATACCATTCAGGCACGATATGCGCTGGTGTAGATAATGGATTTGCCGGGATATAGTTATCCGGATGACCCATATAGTTTGGCGCATAGAATACGAAGAATGCCCATGCTAATACAAATACAACGATCGCTGTTAAATCTTTCGCTGTCATATATGGGTGGAACATAACTGTATCTTGTGGACCTTTTGGATCGATACCATCCGGGTTGTTAGAGCCTGCAATATGCATCGCAATGATGTGCAAGATAACAAGACCAAGAATAACGAATGGCAACAAGTAATGTAGTGCAAAGAAACGGTTCAATGTCGGGTTATCAACGGAGAAACCACCCCAAAGCAATGTTACAACGAAATCACCGACAACAGGGATCGCAGAGAACAAGTTGGTAATTACTGTCGCACCCCAGAAAGACATTTGACCCCAAGGCAGTACGTAACCCATAAAGGCTGTACCCATCATCAACAAGAAGATGATAACACCAAGGATCCAGATGATCTCACGAGGTTGTTTGTATGATCCGTAATAAATACCACGGAAAATATGAATGTAGACCACGATGAAGAACATGGATGCGCCATTCATGTGAATATAGCGGATCAACCAGCCATAATTCACATCGCGCATGATACGTTCAACAGATTCAAACGCGTAATCAACATGTGGTGTATATTGCATTGCCAAGATAATACCGGAAACAATCATTCCGATCAGGGCAATCATAGCCATCCCACCGAAAGACCAGAAATAGTTCAGGTTCTTTGGTACAGGAAAGCCTGTATATTCATTATGTAAATATGTAAAAACCGGCAGGCGTACGTCAACCCAACGTACAACTGGGTTTTTGAATTCTGGTGCAGGTGCGCCACTCATCTTTAAAACCCTCCTTAGCCGACTTTAATAACAGAATCACTGGTGAAAGAGTATTCAGGAACCACCAAGTTAATCGGTGCAGGACCTTTACGAATACGACCAGATGTATCGTAGTGAGAACCATGACATGGGCAGAACCAGCCACCAAAATCACCTTTTGGTTCGCCGTCTTTTTGGCCCAATGGCACACAACCCAAATGGGTACATACGCCAATCATCACAAGCCATTTAGGCTTCTGAACACGTTCAGCGTCGGTTTGTGGATCAATCAAAGTAGCAACATCAACTGCTTCTGCTTCTTCGATTTCAGCCGCTGTGCGATGTCTAATAAACACCGGCTTACCACGCCATTTCAATGTAATAGCCTGACCTTCTTCGATTCCATCAATGTTTACTTCCGTAGAAGCCAACGCCAACACGTCCGCAGACGGGTTCATAGAATCGATCAACGGCCACGCAAAGCATGCGCCACCCACAGCTGTTGTAGCTGTAGCAGCGATATTCAGGAAGTCGCGACGGGAGGTATCCTCCGGTTGAGCCGCGTTCTGGCTTGTATCCGCCATTTTCGTCCCCTCATTCCGATCACAATTTGGCCTGTTACCAGGCCGGTTTAGATCTGTTTCCAGATCCGCTTCATAGCTCTCATATATGAGAACCGGTTCCGTCATTTATCCGGTTTTGAATTTCGAACACGAAATTTCCCCAAAACAACTGGATAAACTACCTCATGCCAAAAACGCCACAAACCAGCAGAAAAGCTGGCTTCAAGCGTTTTCCTCAACCCTTCCGGTTTAAGGAAGGCATGAATCTATCGGTTTTCCTATACAAGATTAGCCCCTTATTGGAAAGGAAAAGATCGCGAAAATGTGATAATAATCTTTGATTTTCTTTTAAAAATCTTTGAAAGAGGCTAAAAGCAACGACTATCAGAGGGCTTTACATTAGACCCACTATAAAAACAAAATTAGCTGTAAGGATTTAAACCTTGTCCAACACAAAATTACGCCTCGCTATGTATCAACCTGACATTCCACAAAATGTTGGCACAATGATGCGCTTTGCCGCCTGCATGGGGATGGGGATCGATATTATTGAGCCATGCGGTTTTGTTTGGGCGGAAAAAAAGATGCGTCGTGCTGGCATGGACTATTTAGATGATGTGGATTTCACTAAACATCGTAACTGGGATTACTTTGTTGACCAATTACCTGGACGTTTGCTGCTTCTCACCACCAAAGGAGCTGTAGGGTATACAGACTTTCAGTATCAAGAAAATGATACCCTACTTGTTGGACGTGCGTCATCAGGTGTACCGGAAGAAGTCCACCAACGAGCTGACGGACGGCTACTCATCCCTATGCAAGAAGGTATGCGATCCATTAATGTTGCCTTATCTGCAGCAATGGTATGTGGTGAGGCTTTGCGCCAAACTCAAACATTTCCGCAGATATAGAAGCTTATCTGCCATTGCCAAAGACATTGCACTTTTCTTAGAATGATTTTAGTTAGTGCACCTTCACTCTAAATATTCAGGACACCTTCATGACTGACGCAGCCTTTCCACAAGAACTTCAAGAAAAACAAGACCAAGCATCCCAATGGTTTAAAAGTTTGCGAGATCAAATTTGTGCTGCTTTTGAAGCTATCGAAGATGACTTAATTGGGACAAACGCTGATAAAGAGGTTGGTCGTTTTGAACGTAAAACCTGGGAGCGCCCCGATTCCGAAGCCAGTCATGGCGGTGGCGGTGAAATGTCTATCATGCGCGGCCGTGTCTTCGAAAAAGTCGGGGTTAATATCTCTAAAGTTCATGGTGTTTTTTCCGAACAATTCAGAAAAGAAATCAATGGCGCGGAAGAATCGGATGGTCAGTTCTGGGCGTCTGGTATTTCGCTGGTCGCACACCATCACTCCCCCCTTGTACCTGCTGTTCATATGAATACCCGTTTTATTTGTACCTCACAAAGCTGGTTTGGTGGGGGTGCCGACCTAAACCCGATGTATGAAGTTGATGAAGATACGCAAGACTTTCATCAAGCCTTCAAAACAACATGTGATAAATATAACGAAGAATATTATCCAAAATTCAAAAAATGGTGCGACGAATATTTCATGATCAAACATTGGGATGAGCCACGCGGTGTTGGCGGTATCTTCTATGACAGTTTGAATACAGGTGATTGGTCAGAAGATTTCAGCTTTACCCAAGATGTGGGCAAAACCTTTCTCGACATATATCCAAAGCTAGTCCGCCGCCATTTCAACAACAGCTGGACCGAAGAACAACGTGAATGGCAGTTGGTAAAACGTGGTCGATATGCTGAATTTAATTTGGTCTATGACCGCGGTACACGTTTTGGACTGATGACAGGTGGCAATCCAGAAGCCGTATTAATGTCCTTACCCCCCGAAGCCAAATGGCCTTAGAGCTTTCAAAGCGTCAGATTATTCTGACGCTTTTTCTTTTACCACGGTCATCATCATCGCCAAAATCATAAAGAAACTGATAAGCCACCATGCTGACCAGATAGAAAATGCCGCCATGGAAGTTATCCAGAAACTGCAAAAGAAATAAAGGATCACAAAGATCATCTTTCTATCCACATTCTTTTGGCGAAGCAAATTTTGTAAATCCAATATAAACATCGCAATCACCGATAAAACTAAAATGACCCCGATAATGCCTGTTTCAACAGCTACCTCTAAAACCCAGTTATGTGGATGTGATGGAACATACTCTTGCCCTTTAAAGAAGACTAACTTCGTATTTGCATGCTCTGTTTTAGCGATACCATCAATACCAACCCCAAATACGGGATTAGCCTGTAATTTTTCATAAACGAAAGACCATATCACCTGCCTATGATGATCGGGATATGACAATGCAGGTGCAGGAACATCCCCTATTTTCTCAATCGGTGCCAAACGTTCCATAATTGAAGCCATGCCGATTAATGCCACTACAAATAATAACGTAACAACAATTTTTCGCCATATCATCGGCAAAACCGTAAGCATCATAAAAAATGCGGCCCCGATCAGCCCCAATACATTCCCAGCCATAGCCGAGCGATTTCTCAACGGAGAGTAATTATCTGCATAGATAAACAGAATCAAAACCACTATAGAAGCAGCGTATAGCCAGCGATTTGGTGTTTGAGAATGTAATAAAAAATATAATGCGACAGCCAAAAAAACAAAGGCTAAAGCACTATCATTTTTGTAGAAAATCAAACGATTAGTAATACCTAACCAATCATAAAAAACTGTCTGGAAAAGCGGAATATTAAAGTAAATAAAATAAACGCCAGTTAGACACCAGATAACAAATACGGCTAGCCCAATTTTCATACCGTGTTGGGCAAGTCCTTTTCTTGATCTCGCATAATGATAAAACATCACGGCGATAACAATCATCATCAAAGTTCGTATTGTCACTTGTATTGACTTGGCGGGATCAATAGAAAACATCGACGTAATCGAAAACCAGCTAAAAATAGCGATAATCCCAAGTCCGATAGCTGTATTGCGATATGTCCATATCTTTCGAAAATTTTCTGTTTTTAAAAATCTGAAAACCAGTAAAACAACCGCAGGAACAAGCATAATTGCCACCCCAACACGGCTAATTGGCGACAAGGCAACACCTACACCAAACAACCCTGCCATCCAATAGTCTAAACGGTCTGCATCCAACTGATTAGGCTGTCCTGTGAAATTTGCCATAGAATTCTGCTTTACTGTGAATATGAAATCATTAAAAATTCGCAGCACTATAACAATCCCCACTTATTAGTCCATTTATAAAATAGAACATTTTCAGGCATTATCTTATGAACATTTCTTCCCCATATCAGACTTTAGAAAATCTTTTCCGTGAAACAGCCTTAATAGGCGAAGCTATGTCTGTCCTGCATTGGGATATGGCAGTTATGATGCCACGCGGTGGCTTTGAAGCCCGCGGTGAACAATTAGCAGCCCTAAAAGTGATTGAACATACCAAAGCTGTTGATCCAAAAATTGGTGATCTTTTAAACCAAGCTGAAGAAACAGCCGCGTCGGAATTAAATGAATGGCAACAAGCTAATCTTAAAGAAATGCGCCGAGGATATGTTCATGCAACAGCATTAAAAGCCGATCTCGTAGAAGCACATTCCATTGCCTGTTCAAATTGTGAGTCTATTTGGAGAGAAGCAAAGAAAGAGTCTGATTTCAACGCAGTGTTACCTGCCTTGCAGGAAGTTTTAGACTTAAGTATTCAAGTTGGAGAAGCTAAAGCTGATAAACTTGGTTTAAGCTTATATAACGCATTACTCGATCAATATGAACCAGATGGGCGTGCCGAAGAAATTGCGCCAATTTTTGAAGATTATGCAGCTTTTCTACCTGAATTTCTGACTGAGGTTATAGACAAGCAATCTCAACTAGGCCCCAAACCCGTCACAAGAGGCCCGTTTTCCGTCGATATCCAACGCCAAATCACCAAAAAATTCGCCGAAACAGTTGGCTTTGATTTCGAAGCTGGCCGATTAGATGAAAGTGCACATCCATTTTCAACAGGCCATCGTGGCGATCAACGTATTACCGTTCGTTACGAAGAAGATACATTTGGCCCCGGCCTAATGGCTGTTTTACATGAATGTGGTCACGCCATGTATGAAAAAGGTCTTCCAAAAGAATGGGCGCTACAGCCAGTCGGTGAATCTCGTGGCATGGCAATCCATGAAAGCCAATCCTTAATTGTGGAAATGCAAGCTTGTCGTTCCCGTGAATTCTATCAATGGGCAGCACCTGTTTTGCAAGCAGCTTTTGGGCAAGTAGAGGGATTTGGAATTGATGAACTTCATCGCGATGCTATTTGGGTGGAACCCGGCTTTATTCGTGTGGATGCAGACGAAGTTACCTATCCTGCTCATGTCATTTTACGCTTCCAATTGGAACAAGCACTTTTAAATGGCGATATGAAACTTACAGATCTACCTGCTGCATGGAATGAAGGCATGGAAAAACTGCTTGGGATCACCCCACCTAATCATGCGCTAGGATGTATGCAGGATATTCATTGGTTCGATGGCGCTTGGGGATATTTTCCGACCTATACCTTAGGTGCAATGTCCGCAGCGCAACTTTTCCAGGCCGCAAATGAAGCCAGACCGGAAATCAAAACTGAAATTGGTAAAGGAAACTTCGAACCATTAATGTCTTGGCTTGGCGAAAACATTCACCAAAAAGCATCTAGATATAGCTCCCAAGAGCTAATGAAACAGGCAACTGGACGTGTATTAGACCCAACTGCTTTCAAAAATCATCTAACAACGCGCTATTTAGGGTAATTTTTCGTAAGCGAAGCTTGCGATAGCCGTTATCTGCGCTTAAAAGAACATCTAACATTAATTTTCATCTATCTGGCGATATCTCATGCAATATATCTCTACCCGCGGACAAGCTCCGGCTCTTAACTTTGATGAAGTTCTACTTTCTGGCTTGGCGCGCGATGGTGGCCTTTATGTACCAGAAACTTGGCCTCAATTTACTGCTGATGACATTCGTGAAATGCGCGGCTTACCATATGATGAGCTTGCGACAAAAATCATGTATCCGTTCGTAGAAGGCAGCATCCCGAAAGATGATTTTGCCAACTTGGTAGCTGACGCCTATGCAGGTTTTGAGCATGATGCTGTATTGCCAATGAAACAATTGGATTCTAACAGCTGGATGATGGAGCTTTTCCATGGTCCGACTTTAGCTTTCAAAGATGTCGCATTACAGCTTCTCGGCCGCCTTTTCGATTATGTTTTAAAGAAACGTAATGAACGAGTGCTCATTGTCGGCGCGACATCTGGCGATACCGGTTCCGCTGCGATTGAAGCATGTCGTGATCGGGATTGTATTGATATTTTCATTTTACACCCGCATGAACGCACCTCTGACGTCCAACGTCGTCAAATGACAACTGTGTTATCCAGTAATGTATCTAACATTGCTTTACGTGGTAGTTTTGACGATTGTCAGGATATTGTAAAAGCCCTGTTTAATGACATGAATTTCCGTGATCAATATAATCTATCTGCGGTAAATTCTATCAACTGGGCGCGTATTATGGCTCAGATCGTATATTATTTCTATGCGGGTATTTTGGTAGGTGCGCCAGATCGCGCTGTTACCTTCTCTGTCCCGACAGGTAACTTTGGTAATATCTTTGCGGCCTATGCTGCCCATAAAATGGGCTTGCCTGTTGATCAGTTAATCGTTGGCTCAAACAGCAACGATATCTTAACGCGCTTCTTACAAGACAATGATATGTCTATGTTGGAAGTTGAACCTAGCTTATCTCCCTCCATGGATATTCAGGTTTCCAGTAACTTTGAACGTCTTCTATTTGATTTATTGGATCGTGATGGTGAAAAAGTGGAAGAAGTGATGAACACCTTCCGCAGTACAGGAAAAATGCCGTTAGACACCTCAAAATGGGAATTGGCAACTCGTCTGTTTACAGGACATCGTTTGTCTGATGAAGAAACATTAGGGGCTATTGGCGCGATTCATCAATCCACAGGTGAACTAGTTGATCCGCATACGGCTGTTGGTATCATCGCAGGCTGGACACAACGCCTTGAACCTGCCTCACCGCTTGTTTGTATGGCGACCGCGCATCCTGCAAAATTCCCTGATGCTGTGGAACAAGCTACGAATATCCGCCCACCTCTACCGTCACGTCTAGCAGACCTGTTTGAACGTGAGGAAAAATATATTGTGCTGGATAATACTGTTTCTGCAATTCAGGCAGAAATTAAAAAGCATAACCGTGCAGGTACCCAAAACTAATTCCGTTACTTGGTGAAGATTAAAGAGATAAGATGAGCAACGTTCAAACTTCAACACTTTCTAATGGCCTTCGCGTCGTCACCGCAGAAATGCCATTCTTTGCATCAGTGAGTGTTGGGGTTTGGGTAGGCACAGGCGCACGCGCCGAAGAAGCAGCAATCAACGGCGCCGCTCATTATCTTGAACATATGGCGTTTAAAGGCACCACAAGCCGTACGGCGCGTGATATTGCGTTAGAAGTGGAAAATGTTGGTGGTTATTTCAATGCATATACTGCACGTGAAAACACAGCTTACTTCTTAAAAGTACTTAAAGACAATCTACCTCTGGCAGTGGATATTCTCTCCGACATTCTTCAAAATCCGATTTTTGATCCTGAAGAACTTGAACGTGAACGCGGAGTAATCCAGCAAGAGATTGGACAATCTCTCGATACACCTGATGACATTATTTATGACTATTTTCAGGAAACTGCCTATCCGGACCAAGCTATGGGTCGACCAATTCTAGGTACTTCTGACACGGTTCAACAGATGAGTCGGGAAAATCTAATCAATTTTATGGACGCGCGTTATCGACCAAGAAATATGGTTTTAGTTGCGGCGGGGGCAGTCTCTCACGCAGAGTTATTGAAACTTGCAGAAGATCATTTTGGCAATCAAAACGATGCAGCAACTCCCACAATTGAGAATATAAACTATCAAGGCGGTGACTTTCGTGATGATAAAGAGAGCGAGCAAGTTCATTTTAAACTAGGGTTCGACGGTGTTGCCTATGGTAGTGATGACCAATTCCCAGCAACAATTCTGTCCACCTTATTAGGGGGCGGTTCCTCATCTCGCTTATTTGAAGAGATTCGCGAAAAACGCGGGCTCGTCTATTCCGTTTATAGTTATTCGGAATCCTTTATAGATGGCGGCTTATTCGGAATTTACGCGGGTACAGGCGAACAAGAAATTTCAGAACTGATTCCTGTCCTTTGTGATAGTTTGAATGATTGTCGTCATAACATTAACACCGATGAGTTAGAACGCGCAAAAACACAGCTTAAAGCAACTATCTTGATGGGTATGGAATCTTGTGATGCACGTGCCAACCAATTAGGTACGCAACTGTTAACGTATAATCGTTTCTGGACGATGGAAGAATTATCGCGCAAGATAGAAGCCGTGAGTATTAAAGAAGTTCAACAAGTTGCGGAGAAGATATTCTCAACAACACCAACATTGGCAGCTATTGGACCACTTTCAAATCTTGAATCTTATGATCAGATCCGGGGTAGATTGTAATTCATGTCAAAGCTTTGGCTAAAGCGTGTACCAAATATCAGATTAGCGGGACCTAGAATACATATTAGGCCCCCGGTCAAATCTGACATGGATGACTGGATCGATATCCGGGTAAGAAATCTTGATTTCCTGCGCCCCTGGGAGCCGCAACGACCAGCGAGTTTTCTAACCAAACGCGGTTATATCAACTATATTGCAAGCCTACATGCAAATTGGGAAGCAGGCCGTGGCGCATCTTTTTTCATCATTGATAACGAAACTGACGCCCTAATGGGTGGCGTTAATATGAACAATATTCGCCGTGGTGTCGTTCAAAGTGCCAATGTGGGCTATTGGCTAGGTGAAGAATTTACCCAACAAGGCTTTATGTTTGAGGCACTTGGGCTTTGCCTGAATTATGCGTTCAACGTACAAAATTTACATCGCATCGAAGCTGCTTGCCTGACAGAAAATACAGCAAGCCGCCGTTTACTAGAAAAAATTGGCTTTTCCGAAGAAGGCCTGGCACGTAAATATTTATGTATCAACGGGCAATGGCAAGATCATGTCACCTATGCCATTCTTGGATCTGACCCACGCCCCAATCCATATGAATAACTTCTTGATTTAGGTTTCGAGCAAAGCCGCAATTGGTTTAAAACTTTTGCGGTGATGAGGGGTCACACCTTTTTCTGCCAAACCATTCTGATGAGCTTTAGTACCGTAACCTGCATTTTTCTCCCACGCATAATGGGGATAATCTTCTGCCAGTGATTTCATCAGATGATCACGTTTAACCTTAGCCAAGATAGAGGCAGCAGATATAGACAGGCTTTTGCCGTCCCCCTTCACGACCGTTTGCGTCGGAAGCCCTAAATCAGGATCTTTATTACCATCGACTAAAACTGCATCTGGCTTTTGTGAAAGGCTCTGAACAGCACGGCGCATCGCAAGAAATGTCGCTTGAAGGATGTTCAACTCATCAATTTCTTCAACAGAAGCTTCACCATAAGCATAAATGACGTGCTCCTGAATTTGCGTATAAAGGGCCTCGCGCTTTTTCTCACTTAACTTCTTGGAATCATCTAATTGGTCAAATAATTCTTTTGGAAATGTCTTCTGATCAATGATCACCGCACAGGTAACGACAGGCCCAGCCCAAGGACCGCGCCCCACTTCATCCACGCCAGCCACTAACTGATAGCCCTCCTTTTGGAAAGCTTGTTCAAGCGAAAAGTCTGGCATGATTAAGTATCCTTTGTATCCGTATCAGGTTGAGACTGTCCGCCATTTGTAAATCGTTTGGCGTTACGTCCCTGATAAGCTGCTTTGTAGTTTTTCGCAAAGGATACAGAATTTTTTAAGACATGTATTAAAGCTTCCAGAAAGCGGCGTAGGAAATTCCATTCATTCATATAAATAAGTCTAACTGTCGCCCTGAAACCTGCGTCATCTTTTGATTTTTCATGCAAACGCCTTGCCGCGTCAATATAAATAGGGCTGCTTATCAAGGAAAGGACAGTCACTGCGACAATCAAACGATGAATATCAGAAGCAATTAGATTTGAATCTTTTGCCGCCGCACCTAACACAAAAGCAAATTCCCCTAGTTGCCCTAATACCAAAGACACCATAAAAGCCCGTTGCCATTCTTCGCCTAACAACCTTAATACTCCGACATTCATGGCTGTCTTAAACACTGTGACAAAGAGCCATAAGGCAAAAACAAGTCCCAAATTATCCCATAGGAAGCCCAAATCAATCAGTAAGCCAATCGAAAGGAAAAAGGCCATCAACAAGATCGCCTGAATAGGGCCTGCATTATGGTGTACCAATTCACGTTGTTGACTGTTGCCTGCAATTAATCCTGCTAAAAACGCCCCAAATGCCGGAGATAGCCCAAACAATCCAGCCACCGCAGCGATCAGGAAACACCATGCAATTGAAGCTAAAGGTGCAAGATCATCTTTCCCTTCCAGCAATTTATGAAAAGGCAAAGATATACGACGAACACGGGTTAAATAGATAATGATCGCAATCAATATTCCGACAGACAAAGCCACTTCTATCAAGACAAACCAGTTAAGTGATCCACCAGTTAGATTACCAACGATAACCAACATCGGGGCAACCGCCAAATCCTGTGCGATAAGCACGGCCACAGTGATACGCCCCACGCGTGTTCGGGCTTCGCCAATCGACTGCAATACCTTCACAGCCACCGCCGTACTGCTCAACGCCAGGCAGAAACCGAATAAAACAGCCCATTCTGTTGGCCAGTCAAACAAGCTGGTTAAACCCCAGACAGCCAATAGACTTGCACCAATCTGCGCAAGGGTTGCTGTCACGGCAACTTTCCAGACACTTTTGAAACTTTGAACGGATAATTCCATGCCAATAAAGAATAGAAGCAAGATCACACCAAGCTCCGCCATCAGCGCAATATTCTCACGCCCAGTGACAAAACCAAGGCCACTTGGTCCAAGAATGACGCCAGCGAAAATATATCCAATTATGGCAGGTTGTTTGATACGTACCATCGCCATTCCACAAAATGTGGCTGCAACGGCAACAAGGGCAAGTCCAGTGAGTTCTATTGATCCATGCATAAAAGTTACTATATCATATTAGCAATTAACATTTCATTAAAAAATCATTAAAGATCAGGAATTTATTATGTCAGAGGAAAATTCACCTCCCCTTAAACTTTCACAGGATGACTTGAATTATCATCAAGGCAGTGGCTATCCAGCGCCCTATGATGAAATCTGTAGAGATCGACAAAAAGCCAAAATTGGAGACATTTTTGGCTTAAACCAATTCGGCGTGAATCAAACAATCTTGCCACCGGGGCAAGCCTCCTCTCAACGACACTGGCATACAGATGAAGATGAGCTGATTTATATAATTGCCGGAACAGCGACCTTGATTACGGATCACGGAGAAACAACACTTACGGCGGGTGATTACGCAGGTTTTAAAGCAGGTAATCCGGATGGACATCAGCTCATCAACAAGTCAGATGACAACGTGATCGTTTTGGAAATTGGTGGACGATCTCAAGCGGATGAAGGGCATTACCCAGATATAGACTTGTTGATAGATGAGCCCAGATATGAAGGGAAACTTGCTCGCTTCAAACATAAAGATGGCAGTTACTACGAAGATTAAACCTCTTTCTTCTCTCTACGAGTGAAAAGATACACCAATCCGCCAGCTAGTAAGCCCCAAAAGGCGCCTGAAATCCCCCAGAAAGAGATTCCCGAAGCAGTGAACAAGAAAGTAACAGCTGCTGCTTCGCGATCCTCTGACTCTTTAAACGCTGCCATTGCCGACGCAGAGAACGCACCAATTAAAGCCAAACCTGCTACGGCATGGATTAAAATTGAGGGGGCAAGCCCCACCAAAGTCGTAACAACGCCCGCCAACAAACCGAAAACCACATAACCAATCCCAGACATTATGGCTGCCCAATAACGTTTAGTCGGATCTTTATTAGCATCCTGTCCCGCACAGAGCGCAGCCGTAATAGCAGCCAAATTAATTCCATGCCCACCAAAAGGAGCCGAAAGTAATGAAAGCCCGCCCGTCCATGCGAATAAAGGCCCTGGTTTAGGTTCAAATCCATTCACTTTTAATACCGCCACGCCGGGAATATTCTGTGATGCCATTGTCACAAGAAATAATGGTAACGCAATGCCTATAAATGCAGAGACACTAAATTCTGGCCAAACAAATTCCGTTGGAATTGCACTCGATGCAGCAAGCTGGCTCGTGGCATCCGCAGGGATATCCACGCCAAAAATCAATACAAGAATGAAAGCAAGAAACGCAGCAGGCACTGCAAATAATTTATTGAATCGCCCAACCACAATCCAAGCAATGAGAATAGGTAAGCCAAGCGCTGGATCAAAAGCGACGGCCTTCACTGGCGCTAAACAGAGGCTTACCAATACCCCCGCCAACATGGCATTCGCAATTGATGACGGAATTTTACTAACTGCCATGCCTAGAGGTTTCCATAATCCGGCAATTACAATCATTATGTTACAAATTAGAAAAGCCCCGACTGCTCCCGCAAATCCACCTTCAACGACACCTGATGTAGCAAGAAGCGCAGCTCCCGGGGTAGACCATGCAGCACTTATTGGCATGCGATAAATAACGCTTAACAAAATACCTGCAATACCCATCGCCATAGACAAGGCGAATAATCCAGAAGCCGCCTGAAGCTCCGTTGCGCCAACGGCCGTTAAACCTTGAAGTACAATTGCAAAAGAACTGGTGAAACCTACAAATGCGGCAAGCAATCCCATAAAGGAGGCTTGAAACGAAAAATCTTTAAGCATCATTATTCCCCATGTCTTTATTTAAATGCACCTCTAATGCTTGTCCTGCATCTTTAATATGCTTGGTTAATATTTTAAGGGCCCGATCTGCATCACGCTTAAAACATGCATCTATCAATTGATCATGTTCACTATTGGAATGTGCTGCATAATCCAGCTCACGTACCGTCAATCTCAGATAACGATCAGAAACATCTGCTAATTCAGAAATATGCGTTAAAAGGCGTGGCATATGACAAGGCGTATATAAAGCCTCATGGAATTTCTTGTTTAATCGTCCATATTCTTGTGGGTTGGCGCGCCCAATTTCATCGTTAATTTCTTTTGCCATTTCAATTTGGCGATTGTTCAATTCCGGCATAGCAAATCGCATCGCCAATGTTTCTGCCGCGATACGCATTTCATATATTTCTTTTATTTCAGCAACTTGAATAGGTGCAACGCGCGCGCCTCTATTGGGAATAATTTCAACTAAACCTTCTGCGGCCAGCACTCGCAAAGCTTCCCGGATTGGCATGCGACTAACTTGATATTCTTCAGCCAACTTATCCTGACGCAATGGTGTATTTGGCAAACGTGCACCAGCAATAATTTCTTCTCGTAACTTCTCAATCAATACTGCTGTTTGCTTGCCCGGCCTTTTCATAGTCATCGTATAAATCCAAGTTAACCCAGTTCAATATACCTTATGACTTACATATAATATTACTATATGTCAAATTGGATCCAATTTTAAAAATGTAGAAAGAGACGATTTCTACTAAGTATTTACTTCCAAAACAAAAGAGGTGCTTAAAGCACCTCTCTCATAAATCACAAATCATCTAACAATGAAATTAGTCAACCGTGCCGATATATGGAAGATGACGGTATTTCTCCGCATAGTCGATACCATAGCCAACAACAAATAAGTCTTCTACTTCAAAGCCTGTATACGTCGCTTTCACATCAACTTCGCGACGGGATGGTTTATCCAGCAAAATACATGACTTAACAGATTTTGCCCCATGTTCACGGAAGACACGTTTGGTAAAAGCCAATGTACGGCCAGAATCCAAAATATCATCAACGACTAAAACATGTTTACCGTGAATATCAGCAGGCACACCGCCAGACATGAGTACTTCGCCACTGCTTTCTTTTGAATTTCCATAAGAACTTAAACGCATAAATTCGACTTGTGGCTTCAACCCCCACTTATCCATAGCGCGTACCAAGTCAGCCGTGAAAGTAAATGCTCCCTTTAACAGGCCTACAACCATGATGTCTTCTGGCACTTCCAAAGCCATCAATTTTGCCATTTCATCAATACGTGTTGCAATTTCTTCCGCGCTATATAACTGCGTAATTTGGGTCATAAGGGGTTCCACCTTAGTTTAAATTTGATCCTGCGAATTTATCAGCTTACATCCAATGAGGCACTTTTTCGCCCTTCATTGTATTGCAATGCAGCAAAACTTGACCTTATATATCATACGATAAATGATTTGCCAGCGGACAATTCGGGAAGGTTTATGCCATGTGGGCTAGAATTCACAAGGTTTTTTTATTCATATTTGCTTTGAAAGTGATTTCAGCATGTAGCCCTACATTGCAGACCATCAGTGAAATCAATCAAAAACCCGAATTGCATGACGATAAAATCATAACCAAAGATGGTTTTGAGTTGCCATTGAAAGTATGGAAAACTGACGACTTAACACCCAAAGCTGTTATCCTAGCTCTACACGGATTTAACGATCACGCAAATGGTTGGGATCAAGCAGCCACGATCTGGGCAGAAAATGGCTTATGGACTTACGCCTATGATCAACGCGGTTTTGGTGCAACGGAACAACGTGGCCTTTGGGCAGGTGAAGAAACATATATTGATGATGTAAAAACCGCCATCACTCTATTAAAAGAAAAACACCCAGAAACACCAATCTATCTAGCAGGGCATAGTATGGGTGGCGCCATCACCTTATTGACAGCAACCTCAGAACACCCCCCAGAAGTGGATGGCTATGTCTTAGTAGCACCTGCTGTTTTATATCGTGAGGATGTCCCGTGGATTCAACGTGTTATTGTCGAAGCGACACTTGCAATTGCGCCAGGATGGACACCCACCATCCACACAGACAAGATCGCCAGTGACAATCGGGAAATGTTAATCAAAATGTTTGAAGATCCGCTCTTTATCAAAAGAAGTCGCGTGGATACGGGATACTTTTTGTTCGAACTTATGATGGCTGCCGGTGATAAGGCAAAAACACTGGATAAGAGAACTTTGATCTTATATGGCGACAAAGAAGAAATTGTTCCTCCATATGCAGTAGAACGTTTCCTAAAACAACTTCCACAAAATAGCGACAAGAGCTGGTCGCTAAAACGATATAAAGACGGATATCATATGCTGACCCGAGATTTAAATGGTGATAAAGTTAGCACGGATATCGCTAAATATATATTAGAAAACAGCGCCTTATGACCATATAGAAATTTAACTACAGGTCGTCGCAGACGCGACAGAAATAACATTATGTAGATTTGGATTTCCATGCCACAGTTTCTCTTAAGAGATAATGATCTTATATCTGGGGAGCATGTGGAAAATGGACTTATCTGAAATCAAAAGACGTTATGATCAGGATGGCTTTGTATCACCGATTTCAATTCTGGATGAACAAGAAGCGCAAAAACAACGAGATATCTTGGAAAGAACAGAAACAGATATCGGTAATCTACATTACAAATTCAAAATCCATACAGCTATGCCCTCGGCCTTTGAAGTTGCAACACATCCTAAACTACTAGATGCAATTGAAGCGATATTAGGTCCTAACATCCTGCTATACAGTGTCTCTTATATTATCAAAGAGCCTCATTCCGCTTCACATGTCAGTTGGCATCAAGACCTGACCTATTGGGGACTAAGTTCCGATGATCAGGTGAGTGCTTGGCTTGCCCTCTCCCCCGCAACAATGGAGAGTGGTTGCATGCGCATGATCCCTAAAAGCCACCTTGGCGGCAAAATAGAACATCAGCTCATTGAAGATGAAAATAATGTACTTCTAAACGGCCAAAATGTGGTTGGTGTCGATGAAGAAGCAGCCGTTTATTGCCCCTTAAACCCCGGCGAAGCCTCCTTACACCATGGATGGACCTTGCATGCATCCATGCCGAATACAAGCCCTGATCGTCGTATTGGGCTCAACATCCAATATCTTGCGCCACATGTACGCCAACTCAAAAACCCAGATGATGGTGCGATCCTTGTTCGTGGCGAAGATCATTACAACCATTTCCCAATCGATATGCCGGCCACAAAATCAAATGACCCTGCACAATGGGCATATCGTCAGAAACTATCCGATCGTATTCAAAACATCCAAAGCGCAACGGTTTAGGTATTTATAATTTATCCAAGGCTAGATTTAACTTGGCCTGTATTTCCTTCTGACGATCTTCGGGGAATATTTCGATCAAGATAATACCTGCTTTTTCTAATGCTAGGCGTTTGACCTTATCTCTCTTTTTAACTTGTTTCTTTTGGATATCATCCTCTCCAAAATGCCCCTGTCCTTGATATTCAATTGCAACACAAGGCATTGCATCCTGATCCACAAAAAGAAAATCCAGACGTTTCGCATTGAAACTGCGCCTTGTTTCTTCTTTGTCAGTTGAAAGAATTTCCCCCATGGAAACTTGTGAGAATAAATTCAGATTGGTTTTCCCTGAAACCCGTTGCCAGTTTCTCAGTTCTTTATACAAACGCATTTCGGACTTATTCATCAAAGGTTGCGAAAATATCTTTCCCTTTTTGACTAGTCTTAGATGCTCATCGACGTAATTCCCACCGCGTAGCAAACGGAAAAACCCAACAAGAACAATCAACCCAATAAATATATAAAAAAGAATTTCTGAGGTCATTTCGCCACTCTTTAAATCCGAACACCAAAATAATTTAGCTATTTCTTCTCAATAACTTAATATATTAATATCGTATTATTATCTATAAAAAACATACTTACCATACGCAACCGTATGGACATATGTTGCATTGCCGCATATACTCCGGAAAATTTTCAGTATATTCTGAGGTAAATCTGAAAAAGAAAAATACAAATTCTGGATGGATCGTAACATTTAGAACAAAGAATACCGGGATGAAGAAAAGGGTCATAATATGAGCGTATTTGACAAGAAAACAGTGGATGACTGGAATGCAATGGCTGAGAAAGAGCTCAAAGGCCGTAAAGCGGAAGAGCTCATCTGGACAACCCCTGAAGGTATTCCTGTCAAACCTCTCTATACTGCTGCTGATCTTGAAGGTTTAGAGCATATGGCTGATGGCGGTATGATGCCTGGTTCCGCTCCTTTTGTCCGTGGCCCTCGTGCAACAATGTATACAGGACGCCCATGGACGGTCCGCCAATATGCCGGATTTTCAACGGCAGAAGAATCCAACGCCTTTTATCGCCGCAATCTAGCTGCAGGCCAAATGGGCCTTTCTGTGGCTTTTGATCTGGCAACCCATCGTGGTTATGACAGTGACCATCCGCGCGTTATGGGGGACGTAGGTAAAGCCGGCGTTGCCATTGATTCCGTTGAAGATATGAAAATCCTGTTTGATCAAATTCCCTTAGACAAGATGTCCGTTTCGATGACTATGAATGGCGCTGTTCTTCCGATTATGGCGAACTATATTGTCGCCGCGGAAGAACAAGGTGTTTCACCAGACCAACTTTCAGGGACAATCCAAAATGACATCTTAAAAGAATTCATGGTACGAAATACTTATATTTATCCGCCAGAACCATCCATGCGCGCAATTGCAGATATTATCGGCTATACATCCGACTTTATGCCGCGTTTTAATAGTATTTCTATTTCTGGCTATCATATGCAAGAAGCAGGTTCCACATGTGTGCAGGAACTCGCTTTTACAATTGCCGATGGCCTTGAATATGTTCGCGCGGCCCTTTCCAAAGGGCAGGATGTAGATGCATTTGCACCGCGTTTAAGTTTCTTTTTCTGTATTGGCATGAATTTCTTTATGGAAGTTGCAAAGTTGCGTGCAGCACGTTTCTTATGGTCAAGCTTGATGCAAAAGCATTTCAAGCCAAAAGACCCACGTAGCCTGATGTTACGCACACATTGCCAAACATCTGGTGTTTCTTTGACAGAACAAGATCCTTATAACAACGTGATCCGCACAACTGTCGAAGCAATGGCAGCGGCTTTGGGTGGCACTCAGTCCTTGCATACGAACGCGTTGGATGAAGCTGTCGCCTTGCCAACAGATTTCTCTGCCCGAATTGCCCGCAACACCCAATTGGTTCTTCAAGAAGAAGCAGGCATTACTAAAACTGTCGATCCATTGGCAGGCTCATATTATGTGGAAAGCTTAACTGCGAGCTTGATTAAAGAAGCTGGCAAATTGATCGATGAAGTTGAAGAGCTTGGTGGTATGACAAAAGCTGTTGAAGCTGGTATGCCAAAACTAAAGATCGAAGAAGCAGCCGCCTTGAAACAAGCACGTATCGACCGTAAAGAAGAAGTGATTGTTGGTGTGAATAAATATCAATTGGCTCAAGAAGACGAAATGGATATTCTTGATATTGATAATACTGCTGTTCGCGAACAGCAAATTGCGCGTCTAGAACGCACAAAGGCGAATCGCGATGAAACCGCTTGCCATGCCGCACTTGATGCACTCACACAGGCAGCACAGGAAAACAGCGGCAATTTACTTGCATTATCTGTCGACGCTGCGCGTGCACGCGCTTCTGTTGGGGAGATTACATCAGCTATGGAAAAAGTTTTCACACGCCATAAGGCAGAAATTCGCTCCATCTCAGGTGTCTATGGCTCTGCTTATGAAGGGGATGAAGGTTTCCAAAAAATCCGTAATGATGTGGAAAGTTTTGCTGAGACCAATGGTCGCCGCCCTCGTATGCTGGTTGTGAAAATGGGACAAGATGGCCATGATCGCGGTGCTAAAGTTATCGCAACTGCTTTTGCAGATATTGGTTTTGATGTGGATATGGGCCCACTCTTCCAAACACCAGAAGAAGCAGCCCAACAAGCAATCGAAGCTGACGTGCATGTTATCGGGGTTTCCTCACAAGCCGCAGGTCATAAAACACTTGTACCTGCTATGATTGACGCTCTGAAATCAGAAGGTGCAGAGGATATTATCGTGGTCTGTGGCGGTGTTATTCCCGCACAGGATTATGACTTCCTGAAAAAAGCCGGCGTAGCCGCAATCTATGGTCCTGGTACAAATATTCCTGCCGCCGCAGCGGAGATTATGGAACTGGTTAGCAAATAACCAGACGCTTTTCTTATTGTTTAAACAATTGTTCAAGGCCCGTGAAAAATCACGGGCTTCTTTTTTATGTCGATTTTGGAAACAATAAGTTTATTTTGAACCTATTTAAATTTTCGAGTAAACTTCTTACATAGTCCTGAAAGATTAAAGTGAATAATAATCATTCTTAGGAGAGGCCCATGCATTGGCGCAATCAACACACCCATTGGGGGATGGTAGCTATTCTAATGCATTTTGGCGTTGCATTTACTGTCTTTGGTTTATTTGCCCTAGGCTGGTGGATGGTCGACCTCACATATTACGATTCCTGGTATAAACCCGCACCACATATCCACAAGAGTATCGGTATCCTTCTCTTCATCACCATGATTGCACGTTTGGCGTGGCGAATTTTTGATAAGCCACCTAAACATCTTGAGACCCATGCGAGATGGGAGCAAATATCTGCAAAGATTACACATATTTTACTTTATGCACTGATTTTTGGCATCATCATGAGTGGTTATCTTATTTCTACAGCTGACGGACGCCCCATAAAGGTATTCGACTGGTTTGAAGTACCTGCATTAATCACCTCCATTGAAAAGCAAGAAGATATTGCAGGTGTTATTCACTGGTATGCAGCATGCGTTCTTATAGGTTTAGCGGCATTACATATTATGGGCGCAATTAAACATCATGTGATTGATAAGGATACGACACTAATTCGCATGCTAGGTAAAAAGAAACGCTAAGAAAACTCCAACTTTAACTATTTAACATCTTATCAACGAAGGACCACGTTCATGAAAAAACTCTTTACAAAATCCGCCATCATCGCAGCGGCAATGTTTACTTCTGTTTCCGCATTTGCAGCTGACAGCTTCAAAATCGACACAGATGGTGCCCATGCCTATATCGATTTCAAAATTTCTCATTTAGGCTACAGCTGGATTTCTGGTCGCTTTAATACATTTGAAGGTGATTTCAGCTTTTCCCAAGACAATCCATCTGACGCGCAAGTTTCTGTAACAATCGACGCAACCAGTATCGATTCCAATCATGCTGAGCGTGACAAACATATCCGTTCCGCTGATTTCCTTGAAACAGACAAATTCCCTTCTGCTTCTTTCACAAGCACAGGCTTTAACTATACAGGTGATGGTAAAGGCGTGTTAACAGGTGATTTAACACTTAAGGGCGTTACAAAATCCATCGAAATCGAAGTAAGCCATATTGGCCAAGGTGATGACCCATGGGGTAACTACCGTTCCGGTTTTTTGGGCGAAACAGCTTTGACAATCGCAGATTTCGGCATCACACAACCTTACTTACCAGCTGATATGCAAGTCTTCTTAGAACTAGGCGTAGAAGGTATTCGTCAATAATTCTCTTAAGAAGACGAAGCTTTTAATGAAAGCCGAGCTGTTATATCAGTTCGGCTTTTTTATGTTTCTGATGATATACGGCAACGGCAAATCCGAACCCGAGGAAAATCCATAGATGACGTTGATACATGATTTCAGATGTTTGGCTCATCACAACGGCTGCAATTAAAATTAAGCCCATAGAAAAGCATATCCAATTATCTCGATTGATCCAGAATATCCGGAAAAGATAGACAAGAAGTAATAAAACAAGCCCAAATCCAACGATCCCGGTTTCTGCAAGCAACCATAACCCTGTATTGTGCAATAAACTTCCTTCACGCACCGCATATTCTAATGAATGATTTTTATAATACCCTAAACCAGCGCCAAATATAGGATGCTCTAACCACACCTGCAATGCGACTTTATACGATTTCAACCTTTCAATCGTACCTACATCAGCACCTTGTATTAGAACTTCTTGGGAAAGATATGTTGGGTTTAAATTATGAGCAGCCCTACCTATATTTGCTCCCGTGTTTCCCCCGCCAAATACTCCTAGGGAATTCATAATTTCAGTAAGCCAAATAAACCCGTTTCCAATTACAACCGGTACTAAAACAGCCATAAATGTCACGAATACTAACTTGCTGATGAGTTTAGGATGACAAACTAGCGTAACAATAGCCACAAATGCATAAGCAATCATTGCCCCCCTTGAGCCGGTAAGAAATAAGCATGTCAGTAAGACAAACATACTCAACCAGATCAATCTTTTCGATGCAGCTTGAAATTTACATAGAGCTGCTAACCCAAAAATTATCATACATGTCAGAAAGAAACCATATGCATTTGGATTTCTCAGTAGACCCGAAAGCCTCTGAGGATATGCAATATTCAATAAATTGTTTTGTGAGGCGTTAAGCCGATGATACAAATGAAAAACAAGACCAATAACGGCAACCAAAACTGAAATAATAAGTATCGTTCTTAACAAAGTATATTGAGATTTTTCCGACTCAATTCCAGTTAAACTTTTTCCCGCCAAATATGTAACAAAAAACATCCCTGAAAGAATCAATATACCGACCACCTTTACCAATGCCCATGAATACGATTCCCCTTTGAGAAACATGAAATTAAGTGCAAAAAACGTAAACAAAATCGATAGTATACCGATCATGAGACGTAACTCGAAAAAATCTCTCTTCTCTAGCGTAAAAATCACTGGAATACATAGGATCACTAACAAAAAATCCGCAACAGAAAGTCGCAAAGTATTCTCTAGAAAGATGAACTCAATCGATAGCTGTGCACCCAGTAGAAACAGAACTAAGAATATACATAATGCTTTATTGCTAAGAATATTTTGTAATTTCATAAATGTTTTTTTTACAATGCTTGTTGAAAATAAAAGGATATGCCATATATCAAGGAATTAGTTTTCACAGTAATAAAGATTATGCGCAAAATCTTCAATATCTTGATTAGCATAGGGCTACTATTTCTTGCTGTTTATTATTTCGGCATTGATCGAATAATAGACCAAGCGAAGAATATCAAATTGGAGTTCTTCCTTTTTGCGATCATCATCAATTTGTTATTAATCCCAATAGTGACTAAGCGATGGCAACTTATTCTTCGCTTACTGACGCCACTACCCACTTTTGTTCAATGCATAAGAGCTCAGCTAATTGCAATGTATGCGGGATTATTTTTCCCAGGCCTTATCTCAGGCACGGCCGTAAAACTTGTATTGATGCGCCAGATCGGCATTAGAAGTAAATATACTTTATTGAGCATATTGTTCGATAAAATTGCGATTGTTTTACCACTGGTCACATGTATAGCAATTAGTGTCCCCTTTATTGCCGATACACATGTATTTCAAGAAGAGCTTGATAATTTCCCTAAAGTGGTAGCTGCTGTTTTCTTAGTCTTTATATCTGTTATCGCAGGCGCTTTATTAATTCCACGCTTCGTAGATAATGATTCAATGATGCTCAAGGATTTATTTCATCTTCATAAAGGTAAAATAGCAGCCATTTTTCTATGGGGTATAGTCGTTGTTTGTATGGGCGTCCTTCAGTATTGGACCTTGTTTGAATTTAAAGCCAGTCTTGCAGATCTTTTCCTAGTGACACCTGCTGTTATCTTTATTTCATCTCTGCCTTTATCTATCGGTGGCTGGGGCCTTCGCGAAGGTAGCGGCATCCTATTCTTTGCTCTTATTGATATTCCTGGTGAAGTGGCTCTTCTTGCGTCAGTTCAAGTCGGTTTTGCGGGCATTATTGTCAGTATGATCGGCGCTTTCTTTTGGTCAAAGGATTTGATTCCAGAAGGAAAGAAGGCAATGTCAGCAGCCATTGCTAAAACCAAAAACTAAAAAAGCTCGGTTAAAAAACCGAGCTTTTATATTATAGCGTTACCTATGGTTAATCAGGATTACTCTACATCCGCGGCAACACGCATAGTAACGATCTTATCGCGTTCACCAAGTACGGCCCCGTTAGGGCCCTCACCCATTTTAATGTTGTCAACAAATTCCATGCCTTCAACCACTTTTCCCCAAACAGTATATTGCTGGTCCAGCCAAGGTGCATCTTGGAAAACAATAAAGAACTGGCTATCGGCGCTATTTGGATCCTGTGCACGCGCCATAGATAATGTACCACGCACATGTTTTTCGGCAGAAAATTCACCGTCGAGATTCTGACCGGACCCACCCGTTCCATTACCATCGGGATCACCAGTTTGCGCCATAAACCCTTCAATCACACGATGAAAAACAATACCATCATAAAATTTCTCACGTGTTAATTCTTTAATACGTGCCACATGATTTGGTGCCAAATCGGGTCGTAACTCAATAACTACACGACCATCTTTTAATTCAAGATAAATTGTGTTTTCAGGATCCAGTGCAGATGCTGCACCTGCTGAGAGAGAAAGCCCAAGTGCAAAACATGCAGATTTCATAAAACGGGAAGCAAACACAAACCCACTCCTTAGTTAGTTAGATTCTTCTATAACGAAGAATATCTGACTCATTCTTTCATTGCACGTATATTCTTTAACTTCTATCTTATGTTTTATAAAAATATACTTCCCAAAATTTTGAGTTTTCCCATGCTAGATCAAATCTTTGTCTTCGATATTGAGACTATTCCGGATACGGATGCCGTTCCCAACCTAACAGGATTAGACAATGATAACATCGACGAACGTCGAAAGTCGCTGGAAGAATATCATTTAAACGTTACCGACGGTCGAAACGCTTTCCCTAGACAGTGCTTCCATAAAGTCGTTGCGATCAGTTTTCTGCGTGCTCGCATCTTGCGCGATGGAGATTACGAAACATATCAAATTGAAGAAATTCGCTCAGGGGGGAACGAACACTCTGACGAGGAAGAACTTATAAAAGGGTTCTTTCAGTATTGTGGCAAACATGTACCACGACTTGTTAGCTTCAACGGGCGTGGATTTGATCTTCCTGTGTTGAAATATAGGGCAATGAAATACGGCATTTCTGCTGAATGGCTACACAAAGCTGGGGATAAATGGAATAACTACAATCAACGTTACTCAAAAGCATGGCATTGTGATTTACTTGAACAGCTTTCTGATTATGGTGCATCTGCACGCTTAAGATTAAATGAAGTTTGCGCGGCATTTAATCTACCCGGTAAAACCGGTGTAGATGGTGGTGATGTGATGGAAATGTATGATCAAGGAAAGATTCAAGAAATTAGAGATTATTGTGAAACCGATGTGATTAATACCTTTCTTGTCTACCTAAGATATGCATTACACACTGGGATCACAGATATAGATGGATACAATCATGCGCGTATCCTTTTACAAAGCGAATTAGAAGAAAGATCTGATAATAACGTTGCTTACAAAGAATTCCTTGAAGCTTGGCGTCAAAGTAGTCGCGGAGATTTTTCTGCTCTTTGAAATTTAAGACAAAAAAATCAATTTATGCTATTATACTTAAGAAGAATTAATTCAACCCATCTTGAATAAATCTTCCTGAATTATGCTTGATTTCTAAAGAAAATGAGCATAATTCTAATTTATTGGCAATTTAAGATTATTTTTCTGGGGATTTTATCAATGGTTCAAATGGCGGTTCCAAATCAAAAGATTATCAAAGCAACCTCGATGTTTTTTGACCCTAACCGTGATTCAGGCCCTATTGGTCGCGCAGCCCTTCAAAGCGCAGGCCTAACCAATACCCAGTTTCATTTAGATATAGACATGGCAATGAGTTATCTCTCCATGCATACGCCTGAACTTTTAGTTGTAGATCTAGCCCCAGATACCAAAGAAGACGGATTAATGTTAATCGCTGCGGCACGCAGTAAAAAAGACGATAACCCACCTCGTGTTCTTGGTCTCCTTGCAGGTGGTACACGTGAAGCTTTAATTGAAGCTATCAAAGGAGGGGTTGATACGGTTATCGTCAAACCTTTAGCACCCGATAGTCTTCACAAAAAAATCAAAAGCCTAATGGCAAGCCCACAAAATTATATTTCCGCAAAAGGTTATTACGGACCTGATCGTCGTCGCGTTCCAGATGCAGAGGAATTTACAGGCGAAGAGCGTCGCAGTAAATAATCTCAAATAATCTCCTTCACAGGAAACAGCCAGCTTATGCTGGCTGAATTAAATCCCATTTATGTCCAAAAGGATCCGAAAAAATAACAACCTTTCCATAAGGTTCGTTACGCGGCGCCTCCATAAATACGACCCCAGCATTCTTCATTTGCAAATAATCGGCTTCGAACTGATTGGTTCGAAGGATAAGTAAAACACCACCTGCTGCTTGATTACCAATGGCATTTAATTCTTCAGCTTTTTCTGCCTTCTTAAATACAAGGCAGGTTTCAATAGCCCCTTTTGGTCGAACAGCAATCCAGCGTTTATCGGGCGCTAATTCAACATCTTGAACGACTTCAAACCCCAGAATATTGACATAAAACTCTTTGGCTTGATCATAATCTGGTACAATCAAGCTAATCGACGAAATAAATTGAGACATCTTTAGTTACGCTGCAGCGATATCCATACGCGCAAGCACTTGCTTACGAAGATCACCACTATCTTTATCTTTAACACCCAACAATCCGCATACCCGGCGCATTAAATTTGCTTCATAATCATGAAGAACACCGTCCGCATAAACAACACCCCAAAGCATTTCCAATAGTTGTAAACGTTCTTGATAATCAAAATTCGGTGCAAACTTGCTAATAAAACTATGAATGTCGACCGCATCTTTTTGTAAGGCGACTGCTTCATCTAAAAGTGAATGGGCCGTTTCTGCATCCATATCAAATGACTTCATACAGTCCGATACAATAATCGCACGTTCGTCATCATCAAATTCGCCATCCAATAAAGCGGCTTCCACAAGTAAAGCCGCAGCTGCGATCTGCAATTCGCGTTCAGTATGTGCTTTCTCTTTGGTCTCACCAAAAGATTCAAAGATAAATTTTTTCACATTTGCCCACATGGGACTTTTTCCTTTCGTCGATGGTCCTCAGAACACACTTTTCAAACGGTCGGTCTCTCGCCGTTCCTTTTTAGTAGGACGCCCTGCACCTTGTTCTCGCAATCCGTCTACTGTTGCCTGTTCTGATTTCTTTCTTTTCACTGGTGGATCCAGGTCATTGTATAGAAGAGCTGCTTCAGGAGCACCTCGTCTTTTGTCACCCAAAGCCAAAATTTCGATAACCCGAATGTCTTGCTCTTTGGGAAAAGTTAAAATATCGCCAACCTTGACCTGATAGCCCGCTTTGCGGACTGGTTGGCTATTTACACGCAAATGGCCTGACGTTACCTGTTGTGCCGCCAAAGTACGCGTTTTAAAAAAACGCGCATACCACAACCATTTATCCACACGTAGTTTTTCTGGTGCATCTCCAATCATTTTCCTTTCGCCTCCAATAAATCTTTCAACCCCGCAAACGGAGAATTAGGATTTACTTTCGACTTGGATTTTTGTGCTGATTGTCGTCGCCCTTTAGGAGTACTCCCTCTCATTGTCGCATTTTGGGTCTGCGAATGATTTGATCCATGTTTCTTAAATTTTGGAGTAGATTTTGTATCTTCCGAAACCATCTTTGTTGATGGTGGAATATCTATATCTTTTGCCAAATCTGTCACTTGTTGCGAAGCGACCATATCACGACCCATTTTCTTATCAGAATAAGGTTTCTGACCTTTTTTCTGTTGGCTTAAAGCCTGTTGGACATTTTGTTTTTTGCGGTTCGGTTTTTTCGATTTATTTGGTTGTTTCGGCTTTTTATCCTTAGATGCTTTCACATTATTTGCAATTAAGCGGAATGCTTTACCATCTTCGGCTTCAACCTCTTTACAACCTAAAGCGCGTAAAACCATTGGCAACTCTTGAAGTGTACAGCTGATTCTATCAGCAAGTCTCTCATTTTTTTCAAGAACACCATTTTTACTTTCACGTCTTATATGCGCCATCACAGCTTCATAATGATCCAGACGTAATACCACCGGCCCTGCAGGTATATATCCTATAAACGACCACGCCTGTTGTGAAAGATAATCATATGGCAGACATATCTGTGCTTTTCGAGGTAAAGTGGGTATAGTTATCTTATGATAAACGGCATATAATAATGCACGAAGACGCAACATATCCCCATTTAATAATCGCTTCCAAAACACCCAGTATACTCCAAAACGTAACTGGCTTTTCCCGAATATTTTACGTTCGCTTTCCGTTAAACCTTCTAATTGTTCCTTTGCCGCTTTCACATTTACACTTCCCAACCCCTCTTTGAGCTGGAAAACTAGCCCGCGCGCATATGCAGATAACTTAGCATCACCGTCAGATAATTTGGGCCCCTCCAAAGTAATCAACTTTTTTGAAAGATAAGCTTTTAGCCATTCTTCCATCCGCGACAAAATCGCACGCTGTATACCATTATCTGTGATATCATTACTGAGCAACAGGAGTTTGGGAGACAGGATATTCTCACCTTTGATCAATCTTGCTATGTCATTAAACTCCCCACCTTCTTCATTGGGGTCAGACCAAGCTATATGACCGAATGGCGTCAAACGAAAAGCCGTATCTGCTGAATTAATCAAACAATCAGATTTTTCCTGAACATATTTTCCAATACTGTTCGAAGCAGCAGCAGCCAATTGTTTTGCTTCTCGGCGGTCTTTTGCACGGTCAGCCTGAAAATGAAAGCCAACCATACGCCCAACAATATGCCCCTCGATTGATATCACACCAGCTTTATCAACAGCGGAAAAGTGCTTACGTCCCTCTCCTTTGTCTTTCTTGCCGATCAACGCTGCACGCTTATCTACAAATCGCAACATCAAAGATTGGTGCAATGCGTCAGATATTTTATCCTCAATGGATCGTGCGCGTTCCTGCCATTCATAACTATGCTTTAACCAGCTTGAACGATGCGTCACATAGGCCCAACTACGAATATGAGCCAAGCGTTGAGTAAGCTGATCAATATCTCCTTGGGTATTATCTAATCTGCTCAAACGCTCTTCCATCAAGTCTTCAGGAACCGCACCATGATCCACTAGATTTAGATATAAACGGGTTAAAAATTCCGTATGATGATCTGGCGTAATCTTTCGAAAGTCCGGCACCTGACAAACATCCCAAAGAAGCTGAACTCGATCCGGTGTTGTCGCACGTAACATTACTTCGTCATCTTTCATCATCATTTGCAAAGCCACATGATCAGTTGCATCACGCGTTCGAAGAAGTTCAGAAGAATTTGGATTTTTTTGTAAACTGCGTAATAGGTTTTGAGTATTTCTAAAATCAAGATTACGATTTCGCCACTGAATATGCGTTATGGGGGTAAATTCATGTCCCTCAACCAACTCCACGACATCATCGTCAATCTCTGGCAGGTTATTTGTCACCCCAAAGGTACCATCATTCATATGACGCCCTGCACGGCCAGCAATCTGTCCTATTTCCCATGGGCGCAATGGGCGTAACTTATGACCATCATATTTCCGCATAGATGCAAATGCCACATGATCCACGTCCATATTTAAGCCCATACCTATAGCATCGGTCGCCACTAGGTAATCCACTTCACCAGCTTGATACATTGCCACTTGTGCGTTACGCGTGCGTGGACTTAACGCACCAAGTACAACAGCCGTCCCTCCCCGATGCTGCCTGATCGTTTCAGCAATCGCATATACTTCATTCACGGAAAATGCGACAATTGCCGTTCTTCTGGGCAAGCGTGTTAGTTTCTGTCTCCCTGCATAAGATAAGGTCGATAATCTGGGACGGCCTTCAATCTCCACATCCTCGACTAACTGTTTGATGAGGTCAGCCATACTGTCTGACCCAAGGAACATGGTTTCATAGCGACCGCGCGCATGCAGAAGACGATCCGTAAATATATGACCTCGATCTCTATCCTCACAAAGTTGAATTTCATCAATGGCCACAAAATCAACTGGTTCAGACACAGGCATAGATTCAACAGTGCATATAAACCACTTAGGCCGATGAGGAATGATCTTCTCTTCCCCAGTAATCAAAGCAACCGATGACGCCCCTTTCGCAGCAACAAGGCGATCATAATTCTCACGAGCAAGAAGACGAAGCGGAAATCCAATCATACCACTTTCATAGGCCTGCATTCGTTCCATAGCCAAATGGGTCTTACCAGTATTTGTAGGCCCCAATATAGCGCGTATACGACTTCGTGATGAATCAAGAATAGACATTGTCCCTCTCTATGGGATTAAGTCTGATAAATAGGAGGTTGTATTTATAAAGATATAGATGCGCCTTCTATAGGCAATTTGCAAGCTTAACTCTTAATCAATTCTTGATATAATCGATCATATGTATCCACACATACCTGATGAGAGAATTTTTCTTCTAGACGCGTCAACCCTGCGCTTCCATATCTTTCACGCAGGTCTGTTTTCTCTAACATCGCTGTTAAAGCTTGCCCTAATTCCTTTGGTGCATGCGGCGGCACAACCAACCCAGTCTGTTTATCTAAAACGGCTTCCGCATTACCACCAACATTCGTCACGACCATTGGTAATTTTGCAGCCATACCTTCCAAGATAGCATTTGAAAATCCTTCTTCATGAGAGGCTAATACACCTACATCAGAGGCAGCATAAATATCTGCGACCGCCTCACTAGGCCCCGTGAAAATCACACGATCGTTAATATCCATATCCAAAACAAGCGTTTCTAGAACTTCGCGATACCAATCTCTATCCGCACCTACAATCAAAAGCTTCCATTTCTTATCTTTTGGCAATGTCGCACAAGCGCGTATCAAATCTTCATAGCCTTTATAAGGAATTAAATTTGCAACTTGCGTAAACACAACATCATCTAAATCAATATTAAATTGAGCACGTATATTATCACCGCGTAACTTTGGTTTTCTCATACCATTATAAATCAATCTGACTTTGGTCGGATCACAACCTTCGTCAGAAATCAGCTGACTTACCACTTCTTGAGAGTTCCCAAGGATCAACTTCATCTTCTTATGCAAGATAAGTTCTAATTTACGGACAACTGCGGGATACTTGCTTTGATAGACGTTCAGACTTCGACGACTCATAACTCTATTTGGCAACATGGCGAAAATAGATGCAATCCCGCCAATTAAATATCCCTCAGGCAGAAAGAAATGAATTACATCTGGACGCCTTATCATTAAGCAAAGGCATAGTTGCAGCATTCGAACTAGGTACCATAACCGACTGCCAAAGCGAGACATAATCGGCAACTTAATGCTTGGGCCCCAAATATGATCACCAACATTCGGTTTTGGATATTTCAACAAAGGCCCAAATACGCGGATACCCTTGCCTTCAAATTTCTCTGCTAACTCACCTTTTTCACGGATGGTAATAATAGAGATATCATAACCTTTATCCTTTAGATCTGGCAGCACACGCCACAAATGCGTTTCCGCCCCGCCTCGATTAAGGCTGGTGATCACATAGAATATTGAAGGTTTCCCCATATCTTCCCGATCTTTCTCTCACTATTCTTGTACTAAGAATAGCTTCAGGTATTAGCTTCTGCGTTTCCTTATAACTTTGGTTCTAATTTTAATTGCCTACAAAAACAAATAAAATTTACCAAATTTTCACCATATGGAAAATAACTGCTTGACCCGCCCTTAAATTGACCATAGCGTTTAACCCATGATTAAGACTATGATACATAAACTGCTACTAGGGCTCCTTCTACTCAGCGCATAATTGTTCTGAGCTTACTATCCTTTTCCCTAATACCAGTTTTCTTAATCGGCCCAAAATGAAAATTTCAATTCAAATTTATACAATCTCTTCTCCTTTTGCAGGCACAATTCATATGCCTGAAGCTCATGCACGCGGATGGCGTGCGCTGCGACTATGATGCGGCCATCGGAAAAATCAAAAAAACAGCATCCGATGGCTGTATTTCTGCTGTGAGATCATGTAAACAAAATTCAAATTTATTGGCAGGCGCGTTACAATCGTAGCCAAGCCACACAGTAAGGGGTTCAGTAAGTACCAACCCCGCAGGAGATTGCAAAATGACACAAGCGTCTAAATCAATAATGCCGGTTCATAAATATAAACCATTTGAACCCGTAAAATTGGACGATCGCACATGGCCAGGTAAAACTTTAGACAAAACCCCAACATGGTGCAGTGTGGATTTACGCGATGGCAACCAGGCCCTGATTGAACCAATGGGGTCTGATCGCAAACATCGTATGTATGATTTATTGATCAAGATGGGATATAAGGAAATTGAAATCGGCTTTCCATCTGCATCCCAAACAGATTTTGATTTCTGTCGTGAATTGATAGATCAAGGAAAAATTCCTGACGATGTTACTGTACAAGTTTTGGTTCAATGTCGTGAACATTTGATCCGTCGCACTTTTGAAGCTTTGGAAGGTGCCAAAAATGTTATTGTTCATTTTTACAATTCTACCTCTACTATCCAACGGAATGTAGTTTTCAAACAAGATCGCGATGGTATTAAAAATATTGCTGTCGAAGGCGCCAAACTGGTTAAGACTTTGGGCGACGAAGCCCGTGCTAAGGGCATGAATGTTCGTTATGAATATTCGCCTGAAAGCTTCACGCAAACGGAATTAGATTATTCTGTAGAAATTTGTGAAGCCGTCATGGAAGTTATGGAACCAACCGCGGAAGATCCAATCATCCTAAACTTGCCTGCAACAGTCGAGGTTTCCACGCCAAATGTTTATGCGGATCAAATCGAATTCTTCCACCGGACCATCAAAAACCGTGAAGCTGTAATCTTGTCCATTCATCCACATAATGATCGTGGTACAGGTGTCGCTGCAGCTGAATTTGCTTTATTAGCTGGTGGAGATCGCATTGAAGGCACCTTATTTGGCAATGGTGAACGCACAGGCAATGTGGACTTAATCACGTTAGGTATGAATTTGGTATCACAAGGTGTGGATGCAGGTATTGATTTCCATAATTTGCCGGAAATCGTAAAAGCCGTGGAATATTGCAATCAATTACCCGTTCATCCACGTCATCCATATGCGGGTGACTTAGTCTTTACAGCCTTTTCCGGCAGTCATCAGGATGCCATCAAAAAAGGTTTACATGCTATCGAACAAGCAAATAGCGATATGTGGGATGTTCCTTATTTGCCCATCGATCCTGAAGATGTCGGGGCAAGTTACGAAGCTGTTATCCGTGTTAATTCTCAATCTGGTAAAGGCGGCGTGGCTTACATTATGGAGACCGATCATGGGATCCGAATGCCACGCAAATTACAGATCGAATTTTCTGGTGTTGTACAAAAAGTTACGGATTCTTCCGGTAAAGAAGTTACTTCCCAAGATATTTTTGACACCTTCAATTCTGAATATCTAAATAATACGACACCTTATGGTTTTGTTAGTCATCGTACAGTGCCTGATACACATGCAAGTGAAGTTCGTGAAATTACTGCGACGGTCACCAAGAATGGCGAAGAAGTCGAACTGTTAGGTAAAGGTAACGGCCCTGTTGATGCTTACATGAATGTGATGAAAGCAGAAACTGGCATTGAGGCTAAATTGTTAGATTACTCAGAACATGCTACAGGCAGCGGTGCCGATGCTACAGCTGTTGCCTATATTGAAATGCGTACACCTGATGGGAAAACATTGCATGGCGTAGGCCGTGACCCAAATATCGTGTCAGCTTCCTTAAAGGCAATTACATGTGCCTTTAACAGAATTATCGCAGATTAATTACTACTCAAAGTAATTGAATATTTTCGAGACGGCGGGATAATTTTCCCGCCGTTTCTTTTCTGGTTGTCAGGCCTTTTTTCCCTAACTACACTCCGCTTATAAGAAAAATCAAATCTATAAACAGGTAGTGCCATTCACATGGGAATTGACGCAAAAACAGACTTGCACAGTCGTATGCAAGCACAAGGAATTACACCTCAAACAATTGAGGCAGCGAAGAAATTTCATCCACATCTAAAGAAACATATGCCAGAAATCGTAGATCGATTAGCCAAACATATGATGACTGTAGACGGGTTGAAAGATGTCATGGCAACGCCTGTCAAAAACGGCGACTTCCAGAAAACTATCTCCGCTCATTGGTTATCTTTGTTTTCCGGAAAAATTGATGAAGATTACTATAACAATGCGGTTAGTGTTGGTCGCAACCAATCGAAGCAAGGATTTCGCCCGCGCTGGTTAATGGGGAATTACTCTTATCTCGCCAGCGATATTTGTGCAGTTGCAGTAAAAGTTTATGGTCTTCGAAAAAAAGCATTAACCGAAGCCCTGAACGCCATCAATAGCCTGATCTATCTGGATCTTAATATTCGCTTGGCTGTTTATTTTTCTTTGGCAGAAGAAGCTGCTGTTGAAAAACGTAACGAAGCAGTTCTTGAATTAGAGCAAGTTTTTGAAGCTTCTGTGCAGGGGCAAGTAGAAATCATCACAAATGAAGCCGCTGCGATTAATCCAGAAGCCAAGGCGATGGCCAGTATTGCTGATCAGGTTTCTTCACAAAGCGATCATGCAGCCAGCGCAACTCACGAAATATCAAATAATATTTCTCAGGTTTCAACATCAATTAACGAACTTGCAAGCTCCATTGGCGAGATTGGAAATGCAGTCCATCAATCTGCCTCTATCGCACGAAATGCTGTTGAGACAGCCCAACAAACTGACAGTGATGTCGCTGAATTACATGAAGCAACCGTCAAGATTGGAGAGATTGTAAAGTTAATCACTGAAATTGCCGATCAAACCAATTTGTTAGCACTGAACGCAACAATTGAATCCGCCAGAGCTGGTGAAGCGGGTAAAGGATTTGCTGTTGTGGCTGGTGAAGTAAAAAATCTCGCTGGTCAAACAGCCAAGGCAACACAAGATATTTCAGATCAAGTGAATGCAATTCGCACGGCTGCAGAAAAGTCGGTAAATGCTATTACTGAGATCAGCCAAACCGTTGAGGAAATAAATGATCAGTCAGCTGCTATTGCAGTAGCTGTAGAAGAACAAACAATGGCGACAGACACAATTATGCAAACAATCAATACGGCTGTAAGTCATGCGGATTCAGTTATGAATGACATTACGGCAATGCAGAATGTAGCTTCTAAAACACAGGAAACATCAGATCAACTCTATGGACGCGCTCGTAATCTTAGTGATGCAGCAGGTAACTTAGACAAATCTGCAAAAGCATTTATGAAAGAACTAACAAAATCGGACTAACCAGACTACTCATGAATAAATAATCGATAAGCTCCTTGGGCGGTGGCGATCAATTCGCCACCAATTTTATCTTGATAGAGGCGCATGGATGAATATCCAACAGCCTTGCCCATACGCTCTACCTCGCCTACACCTATAATGGTACCGGGCTTAGCGGATGATAAGAAGTTTTGCGACATAGAGATAGTTGCCATACGTTGAATATCATCTCTCACCGCGTAGATTGCCATACCGCCTGCTGCATCCATCAAACTTAGCGCCACACCACCGTGAGCCACACCATATTGGTTTAAATGACGATCATTCACGTCCAGTATAACAACCCAACGACCTTCATCATCTTGAACCACTTTGTACCCAATGGTCTCCTGAAAGCCTTTCCCCAAAATATTTTGCGCTTCTTCCATTCGCATGGCTTAGCCCCTTCTTAGAATATTTTGGAAAATTATGACTTACCTTTACGTAAAGGTAAAGTTTTAACTCTGACTAACTATCAATACCCCAATCTTTCAAAACTTCTTCGGTATGCTGCCCTGGATAAGGAGGCGAAGATTGGATCTTTGCTTTTGTACGACTAAAACGTGGTGCCGGTGCAGGTTGGGTGACACCGTCATTATTCACAAATGTACCCCGCGCTTTCAAATGTGGATGTTGTGGTGCCTCAGATAAGTTTGATACAGGGGCAAAACAGATATCGGTTCCTTCCATGACCTCACACCAATCCTGCCGAGACTTCGATTTAAATATAACAGAAAGCTTGGCTTTTAAATGAGGCCATTCCTTCACATCCATCTGATTTTCAAATGCAGGATCATTGATTTCAGCCTTTTCAAGAAGCAAAGCATAGAATTGTGGTTCAATCGAACCAATAGATATCCATTTTCCATCTGCACATTCATAACATCCATAAAAATGAGCCGCCCCATCCAACATATTACTTTCACGATGATCCATCCATTTACCTTCCCCAAACATGGCATAGGTCATAGCCATCATATGGGAAGCACCATCAACCATAGCAGCATCAATAACCTGCCCCTTACCTGAAGTTTTTGTTTCAAGTAATCCACAGACCATACCAAAGGCGAGATACATAGCCCCACCTCCAAAATCGGCTACTAAATTCATAGGAGGAATAGGGCCACTATCTTTTGTTCCAATTGCATGTAAAGCACCTGTTAAGGCGGCATAATTTATATCGTGACCAGCTGCATTTGCCAAAGGGCCATCCTGCCCCCAGCCAGTCATTCGACCATAAATAAGCTTCGCATTACGTTCTAAACAGACATCTGGCCCCAGACCTAAACGCTCCATCACTCCCGGACGAAACCCTTCAATTAACCCATCAGCTTTTTCAATGAGTTTAAGGACATGTTTCACACCTTCAGATGTTTTAAGATCCACTTCCACAGAGCGACGCCCTCGGTTTAAGATATCATATTTTAACCCTAATAAATTACTTCCTCCGGGTCTCTCAAGGCGAATAACATCTGCCCCCATATCCGCCAATAACATTGCACAAAACGGACCAGGCCCAACACCAGCCATTTCCACAATTTTAATTCCTGCAAGAGGTCCCATAATTTACCTGTCCAATTTGAGAAAAAATAGAATTAATATTCGACCACACGAATATGTTTTTTAGCAAGCATTTCTATTGCTTCAACAATTTCGTCATCTTCCAAAACATAATCTGAACCCGCAATTTCCAATCCCGCGTCAGGCATCGTTCGTACCTCCGCAACTTCAGGGTCTTGAATAATGGCGATACCTCCTAAATCACGGACATGCTTTAAACCCAAGGCACCATCTGCATTTGCCCCTGTTAAAAGCACCGCAATTAATCTCGGCCCAAACACATCTCCCATCGATTCAAATAAAACATCTATTGAGGGGCGTGAAAAACTCACCTTTGGATCTTGTGAAAATGAGAAACTGTAATCTGGTTCTACATACATATGATAGGCTGGTGGCGCGATGTAAATATGACCGGCCTCCAACGTCATGTCCCAATGGCATTGGTGGACTGGAAGAGTCGTTTCACGCGCTAATATCTCTGGCAACAGGCTTGGCGAGTCACTATCCATGTGACAAAGAATAACAAGTGGTAAATTAAAGTCATGTGGCAAGTCTTTTATGATCTGGCTTAAAACCTTTAAGCCTCCCATAGAACATCCTATGACTACTGCCCCATATTTCATTAAAATTCCTTATACAGCCTTTTTGCGAAAAACAGGTGTTTCACAGGATAAACGACAATAGTTTTTCTTTTGCCTTGATAGATCAATACTTTCTTTTTCTCCAAGCCCCAAGAAACCCTCACGTATGAGCGCATTATCAAATAAGTCCAGACATCTATTCTGTAATCTTCGATTAAAGTAAATCAACACATTTCGGCAAAGAACCAAATGCATCTCACAAAACACACCATCCACCGCTAAATTATGTTCAGAGAAAAAAATGCTCTCCTTCAAGGATGAGTCCATTGCCATAAATTCATATCGACTCACATAGTAATCTGACAATTTGGCCTGGCCGCCTGCTTTTATATAATTCGCTTCGTAAATATCGATTGCCTCAATAGGGTATACTCCCTCTTTGGCTTTATCTAACGCATTCACAGAAATATCTGTTGCATAAATATTTGCACGCTCTAACAGACCTTCTTCCCTTAACAATATGGCCAGCGAATAAGCTTCTTCCCCATTCGCACAACCAGCAATCCAAATATTTATCTGCGGATATGTTTTCAAAATTGGGATCACTTCTTGACGCAAAGCCACATAAAAATGTGGGTCACGAAACATTTCAGAAAACTGAACCGATAAATGTTCCAGCATGAGAGGGAGAAATTCTTCATTATGAAAAACGTAAGGAACCATATCTGCAATGGTCTCTACGCCCAATGCGACTTGTAAATCCTGCACACGTCGTTTTAACGATCCCCGTGCATATTCTGTAAAATCATAACCATAACGGCACTTTAATGCTTCCAGAAATATATCAAGTTCAGCGTTATATATTTCATTCCGCATCATCATCCTACTCCCGCAACAATGATGTCATTAAATCTGAGAGTTTATTTATATCTACAGGTTTCGTGAGATATTCATCTGCACCTGCATTCAGGCATTTCTCCCGTTCGCCAGCCATAGCTTTCGCAGTTACCGCAATAATAGGTATATGATCATAATCAGAGTTTTTACGGATATGACCGATCGCTTCCAAACCATCCATTTCTGGCATCATCATATCCATGAGGATAATAGAAACATCATCTGCATGCTCTTCTAACTTCTCTAAAGAAACCTTACCGTTTTTGGCAATCGTAACTATGCACCCATAATCTTTTAACACTTTCGACAAAGCGAACACATTGCGCATATCATCATCAGCTAGCAAAACGTGCGTTCCACCAAATCCAGAGCTTTCTACCACTTGTTTTTTTGAAACCGCTTTTGCTTTTGCAATACTTTGTTGTTGAGGCTCAGGTAATTTGGCTTCCACACTATGCAAGAACAACGTTACCTCGCTCAACAAGCGTTCTGCAGATCTTGCCCCTTTAATCACCACACTATCAGTATATTCATGTAATAGGTTTAATTCATCCTGCTCCAATTCTCGTCCAGAATATATAACAACTGGGGGCAACTTATCTTTATGAACGGCCTTTGCCTGCCGTAAAAATTCAAATCCGTTTGCCCCCGGCAATCCTAGATCCAGAATGATACAGTCGATATGTTCATTTTCCAGAATTTCAATGCCTTCTTCACTACTTCCAGCAGCTATAGTCGTAATGTCACCGCTTTCCATGACTCTTCCCACGGCGATTTGTGAGGCATAATCATCTTCAATTAACAAAATTCGCTTTCGACTAGCGGGCTCTATATCCACAAACTTTGTTATCACCTCATTTAATGCTTCAGGACTTACGGGTTTGGAACTATACCCGATGGCGCCTTTTTCTAGTGAATCTCCAGGGTCTTCCAATGCTGATAAAATATGGACAGGAATATGCCTGAGATGAGAGGCAGATTTCAGTTTCTCCAAGACTTCCCAACCATCCATATCTGGTAAATTGATGTCCAACACAATGCCAGCTGGATTAATTAATTGTGCAAGTGTTAGGCCTTTATCTGGATGCGTTGCGACCACACCGAGGAACCCACGATTACGTACTTGTTTTAAAAGTAATTCCGCAAAGGTTACGTCATCTTCGATTATCAGAACCACTTCACGGTCCGCTGCGACAATATCCCGGTCATCATCGATATCATAACCAACAACTTCTGACGGCTTTTGATCATCTGTCAAATAGACGACTTCAAAGCCAAGCTCTTCCGCCTCAGGCAACATATCAAGCCCATCGATATTCTGTTCCTTCGACTGATGAAGATTATCTATCATCGGCATCTTTTCAACATCATCATTTGCCGCATCAGATTGCTTAAGATTATCCTGACTATGTTCATCAGAACAATTAACCGGGACAAGGATACTGAAAACAGATCCCTGGTGCGATTTACTAGAAACGAGAACTTGTCCGCCCATAAGTTCACATAATGAACGTGTAATAGTTAATCCAAGACCCGTACCACCATATTTACGGCTGGTGCTTCCATCCGCCTGACGAAAAGCATCAAAAACACTGTTTAACTGTTCCGGTGTCATACCAATTCCGGTATCAGAAACCTCAAACTTTATATAATTCCCTTGAATATCAAGTTCTGCTCTCTCCAGATCTTTTCTATAAACTCGTTTTACAGCAAAAGATACAGAACCTTCTTCAGTGAACTTGAAAGCATTAGATAATAAATTGTTGAGAATCTGGGTTAATTTTGTTGGGTCAATATAGATGACCTCCGAAACACCTTGTTCAATATTCAGATTAAATTCAACAAGCTTCTCTTTTGCTACATGTTCAAAATTATTACGAACCTGGTTAACAATTTGTTCTATACGAACATGTTCTGGCAGAAGCTCCGTTTTGCCTGCTTCCGTTTTAGACAGATCAAGAATATCATTGATTAGATTTAATAAATGTTGTCCGCTATCATGAATAATACTCGCCGCCTCAACATCATCGTCATTTAGATTACCTTTTTTATTGTCCGCTAAAATACGCGCTAAAATCAATAAACTATTTAAAGGCGTTCTTAATTCATGAGACATATTCGCCAAGAATTGCGATTTATACTGATTGGCACGCCTCATCTCTTCAGCAAAAATTTCTGCATCTTTCTTCGCGGCACTTAATTCTTTTTGTCGTACTTCAAGAATACGTGTTTTTTCGGATAATTCTTCATTACCAACCCGAAGCTCTTCTTCTGAAGTTTGAAGCTCCGTTGTTTTTTGTGCTAGTTGTTCTGTCCGTGCACGAAGTTGCTCATTACTAACACGAATTTCCTCACTTTGTGCACGTAATTCTTCTTCAGACGCACGTAACTCTTCTGCTTGATTTTGACTACGCACTAACAAGCTTTCCGTCTTGGAAGCACGTGCTAAATTCTCCAGATAAACAGCTACGACAGGTAATACTGTATCTAATAAAGCGAGTTGTAATTGCGAGAATTTTGTAAAACTACCAAATTCCAAAACGCCGTATAATGTATTGTTATGAACCAAGGGATAGAGGTAGAGAACTTTAACGGGATGTCCGCCAACACCGGTAGCAACGTCATGGCGATATTCGTCCGGTAGCGCATCAATGACCATTGGTTTCTTATTTTGAGCCACTTGGCCAATTAAACCATCTCCAAGTTCAAAAGTGTTCTTTTGTCCTTTGCGCTTGGTATAGCCATAAGAAGCCATAATTTGTAAAAGATCATAATCGGTATTGAAGTAAAAGAAGGCACCAACCGGACTATTTAATGCAGGCATCAATCTTTCAAGAAAACTCTCCGTTGCCTCTCCCATCGCGACAGCTGCTTGCAAATCATTAGAAATTTCCTGCGCATGAGATTTTATCCAGTTTTGATCGATTGAATCTTTTAAAGCTGTTTTAAATTTCTCCGATGCGCGCGCCATATCCCCAAACTCATCCGTTCTATCAACATCTGGGATCTCAATTTCAGTATTTCCACGTGCGAGTCTGGAAAAAGTTTTTCTGAGACGGCGTGCAGATTGGATAATACGGCGATAAATAAATAGAAAACTTCCCACAAAGGTTAACAATAAAACCCCGACAATCAGATATGTTAACAATCTTTGTGAAGCTGTTTTTTCATAAAGTTCATTAACGATATTGAGAGTACGTTCTTCGACAGCCATCTGGAAAGCATCAATCGGTTCAATAACTTTTACTGACAAGCTGTTATATCTATCATCATATAAATTCGAGACAATTGACTGATATCTGGTCGCGCGCCCACTAATGGACCAATCAACGTCAGAAAAATCATTTAGGCCATTCTCCAATTTTAAAAGACGTAAATCCCGAAAGACAGACATATCGATTTTTGTGCGCTCCGCCATTAACTGTGACGCACGAATAAAAACAGCACGTTCTTCTTCGCTAAAACCCTTATCTTCGATAAGCTCATGAAGCGGGGTCAGTTGTTTTCCCCGAAGAAAGGTTTCTTGCATATATGGCAACAAATCCCATTGGATACGATGAGAATTCAAAGGACGTTCCAACAGCCCCATATGTATATCCATGAGGTTGTTATATTGCGTTACATAATCTTCATTCCCTGTGCTCGCATAGATACGTGCCAATTGAGTCAACATATTGGAATCTTGGCGTAACGAAGTTGCTAACTGTTCCGCAGCATAACGCATTTCATGCGCTCTATTGATATCGCGTTCATATCTTTCAAGCATCCAGAAAGAAGAAAACAAGGCAAGGACCGCTGCGATATTAATAGCCGCCATGATGGCGAAACTTCGTAATAAGGTCATCTTATTATCTTTCTTCCCGGTTCAATTTTCGTACTGAAAATCAATTAAACTTTTCAATCATTCTTCTTAAGGCTTCTCCATATCAAAGAAGATCACGATGCCTTCGCATAATCATGATACCAACTCAAAAAATCGGCTTCAGGTAGAGGTTTGCTATAGAAATATCCTTGTCCAATGTCACAATTCAATTCATTCAATCGATCGCATTGCTCTATTTCTTCGACACCTTCGGCTATGACTGTCATTTTTAAATTATGTGCTACACAAATAATCATATCAGCAATATGTGCATCAGATGGGTCTGTCATAATGTTTTGAATAAAGGAACGATCAATTTTAATAGAACTTGGCAATAAGGATTTCAGATGTGTCAGTGATGAATATCCTGTGCCAAAATCGTCAAGAGCAATACCTAGATTCATCTCTTTTAAACGCTGTAAAGTCTCGCGACTTTCTCCACGATCATCCAATAAGGCTGTTTCTGTAATTTCTACTTCGATCATATCCGGTGTGATGCCTACTTCATTCATAACTTCCTGAATATAGTTCGGCAGCTTTGGACATTTGATCTGTTCAACAGATACATTAATCGCAACAGGCACGGTACGGCCTAACTCTTTTTTCCAGCGTGCCGCAGCTTCACAAGCTTCACGAATGATCCAACGACCTAAATCACGAATTTGACCTGTTTCCTCTGCAAGCGGAATAAATTCATCTGGCCCTACAAAACCAAGTTCAGGGTCATTCCAACGAATAAGTGCTTCCACACCTTGGATTTCATTTGTTTTTAAATTTATTTTTGGCTGATAATAAAGTTCAAAGAAATTTCGTTCGATTGCATGATGCAAACGAATTTCTTGTTCTTTTCGACGTTGAAACGTCTGTGACATTTCTTTGTCATAGAAATTATAGGCAATACCCGGGTCTTCCTTTGATCGACTCATTGCTAAATCTGCAGACTTCATCAGACTATCAACATCATCCGCATCTTGCGGGAACAAGGAAATCCCCATACTGGCCGACACAGAAATCGTATCACCAAAATACACAAATTCTTCGGCAATCGCCTGAAGATAAGTTTCCGCATGCTGTGCTACTTCAACCGCGTTTTCAATCCCACGTAAGACAACCGCAAATTCATCTCCGCCAACCCGGAACAATTTTTCATATTGGGTCATCTTTTCATTAAGGCGTCGTGCAATTTCAGCCAGCATTAAATCTGCAACGGCCTGGCCATGCACGTCATTAACGTCTTTGAATCGATCCAAATCAATCAGCATTACGGCCAATTGTTCACCCATTGCACGTGTGTCAGCCAAATAACTCAATGCTTGTTCATGGAAAGAGTTTCGATTGGGCAAAGTTGTAAGCGCGTCATGCATTTCAAGATATTGGATAATCTCTTCAGCACGTTGTCTTTCCGTAATATCTTGAATAATACCGCGAATATCAACAAGCTTACCATTTTCATACATGCATTCCACATTACAAAACACATGGCATAATTGATCATTCTTTGTCGTAAACTCTGCTAAAAATTCATATTGTCCATCTGCAGTATCTGCAAGCTCCCGAATACGACCAAAATGATACTCGCGATCTTCATCAGATAACATTTCAGATAACGAACTATTGCAGTTACAATCCGGGTCACCAATTTGCACCCCACAAATTATTGCACAGGCTTGTTCAGATAATTTTTCTTCCCAAGTTTCTGGATTGATACGCCATCCACCAATCTTTGCCATAGCCTGCGTTTGCACAAGCTCGGCTGTACGTTCCTCAACCCGTTTTTCTAAATCAACGTTGATATTCTTAATGATTTGGCGTTGCTCATAAAGTTTCAGAAAAATTGCCGTTTTGGAGAGTAAAATATGCTCTTCAATCGGTTTTTGTATGTAATCAACAGCCCCAGCGGAATAACCGCGGTCACGATTCTGTTCATCTTTATATGCTGCGGTAATAAAAATAACCGGGATTTGGTTCCACTCATCATGTTCTTGCAAAATAGCAGCCATTTCAAAGCCATCCATTTCAGGCATTTGAACATCGGTTAGGATCAATGCAAACTCATGTTCCAACACTTTTTCAAGCGCCTCACTACCAGAATTAGCAGAGATAATTTCAACCTCTTTATCTAATCCGCGTAACAGAGCTTTCAAAGCCACTAAATTTGCCGGTACATCATCTACGATGAGAATTTTCGGTACCATACTCACACCCACTCGGAGACTTTATAAAAGCCTCTAACTACCCCTCAAATATATTCTATACCAAATTCTGGATTTGTATAAGTCATATATGTTCGATCCATTGAACCAATCAATCTTACATGATTGTGGAAAATGTATCAAAAACTGTAAAGGAAAAAAGTTAAGGCATTCTTAATAAACTAATATAAAGCATTAATAATATTAAGATTATACAGGCGAAGTGAGTTTAAAGCCCCTTAAAAATCCAGCTACTAAAGATATCTCTAATATGGTAGATGCTTACCACAATCAATGCGGTTTCCACGTTGAAATTCTTCAGATGTAACAGGTTTCTTACCAGGCTTCTGCAACTTAGTGATGCGAAGACCATCGCGGCCACAACCTACGACTAAACTTTCACAGCATACAAATCCCGGTGTATTGACCATTTCAACTACCTCAGCATCGAGAACTTTAACGCGATCCCCATCGCATTCAAAGAAGCATCCAGGCCATGGTGTCAACGCATGAACTTTACGCACAAGTTCTGTGGCAGGTAAGTTCCAATCCAATCGACCTTCGGATTTCTGCAATTTTTCTGCATAAGTCACACCTTCCTCAGGTTGGGCAATTGGATTTGCAGTGTTATTCGCTAAGGCTTCTAATGCAGGTACAATCATCTTACCGCCCAACGCCGCTAAATCATCATGTAAGGTCTGTGCGAAGGTGGTGGAAGTGATTGGCAATTTTTCAACAGACAACATATCACCTGTATCCAACCCTTCATCCATCTGCATGATTGTAACACCAGTCTCATCATCACCTGCTAAAATCGCACGCTGGATCGGTGCAGCGCCACGCCAGCGAGGCAGTAAGGAAGCATGAACATTAATACACCCAAATTTAGGTGCATCCAAAACAGTTTTGGGCAGAATCAATCCATAAGCAACTACGACAGCTGCGTCCAAATTCAAAGAAGAAAAATCTTGTTGTGCGTCTTCAGTTTTGAGAGAAACAGGATAGCGAACTTCAATTCCCATCTCTTCAGCCCGCACCTGAACAGGTGATTTGCGTTCTTTTTGTCCACGACCTGCAGGACGCGGCGGCTGGGTATAAACACATACAACGTCATGATTGGATTCAAGAAGTGCATTCAGAGTTTCCACAGCGAAATCCGGTGTGCCCATAAATGCAAGTCTTAACTTTTCCATCACAAACGTCCTTATTTTCTAAGCATTTTATGCCGCGTTGGATTTAACCCATTTCTTCAATTTACGCAGGATCATATTGCGTTTCAAAGAAGAAAGATGATCTACAAAAACAACGCCGTCTAAATGATCGATTTCATGTTGTACGCATGTGGCTAACAACCCATCAGCATCCAATTCCTGCGCGACATTACTTTCATCCAAATATTTAATTTTTACCTGAGATGGACGATCAACATTGGCATATTGTTCAGGCAAACTTAAGCAACCTTCATTGTAGGAGCTGATATCATCGGATGCCCAAACAATCTCAGGGTTCGCCATTTTCATTGGCTGTGGACCCGTTTCTTCGTCACCAATATCCATCACCAAAACACGCTTAGATACACCAACTTGCGGTGCAGCAAGCCCAATTCCTGGTGCGTCATACATGGTTTCCATCATATCATCCATCAATTGACGAATTTCATCATTCACTTCGTCAATCGGTGCTGCCACTTTCTTCAATACAGGGTGTGGCGCAACAAGGATGTCCAAAATTGCCATTTTCTTAGCCTTAATTCTAAAAATTTGTACCATATAGGTAGGTATAAACCTGCCTCTCGTCAAGATGACGAACCGATACACTCTAAGTGAGACAAAGCCAAGCTTTATCGAACTTGAACAGGGAAAATCTTTGCCCCACACCCCGAATCATGAGTTTTTAAGAGCATGGATAACATGATGCTACTTCTAGGTGCAGTCGTCACAGGATTTATCTTGATCGCGGCTTTACTAATTTTCCTTCGTCCGAAACAATCAGACGATAAAGCTGATGCTGTGCTTATAGATATTCAAGCACAACTTAAAGAGGCCTCAATCCGACTGGAAAATATACGCTTGGAAAATGTAGCTCTTGAAAAACAAGTAGAATTTTTAGACGCCCAATTAGAAGAACGCAGAGGCATTGCAGAAAGCCTTCAAAAAGAAAAAGAACAATTGGTGCAGGAATCCCAAGGCCTAAGTGAAGAGATTGTGCGTCTACAATCATCACTAAGAGAAGAACGAAATCTAAATAGTGAACGCCAGCGCCATCTGGAAGAATTGCAACAAAAGCAAAAAGACGACCAAGTAAAACTTCAAGAAGCAATGAATAGCCAGTTTAAAAACATGGCGCAGGAAATTTTAGAAAAAAATAGCTCTGACTTGCAAAAACGCAGCACTAAAGATTTAGAACAGGTTCTAAATCCGTTAAAGGATCAACTTGGAAGTTTTAACAAACTGGTTAATGAAACTAACAAAGAAGCCGCAGTTCGAAATCAAGATCTAAAAAATGAACTTAAAACCATCAACGATACTGCTCTTCGTATGTCGAAAGAAGCGAGTGACCTCACCAATTCCTTAAAAGGACAATCTCAAGTCCGTGGGGCATGGGGGGAAATGGTTCTGGAACATAGTTTGGAATCTTCGGGCCTTCGAAAAGGATATGAATATACAACCCAAGACAGCTTCACAGGTGAGGATGGGCAACGATTACGTCCAGATGCCATTGTAAAACTTCCTGGTAATCGTTGCATCATTATTGATTCAAAACTCTCTCTGATTGATTATAATGCCTATATCAATGCTGAAGATGAAACAGAAAAACAAAACCATCTTGCGGCCCATGTTACTGCTGTAAAAACTCATATTAAGCAATTATCCAGTAAATCTTATCAAGAAATTGAAGGGCTTCAGTCACCCGATTTTGTTGTGATGTTTGTACCGCTTGAATCCGCTTTGATGCTTGCTTTGGAGCAGGAACCACAAATGGCAGAAAACGCCTTGCAACAAAATATCGGCATTGCGAGCCCCTCCACCATCATGATGGTATTACGTACCATTGAACATCTATGGCGCACTGAACGTCAGATTGAAAATGCCGAAGAGATTTCAAAACGTGGTGCCGCTCTTTACGATAAGTTCCGCGGCTTTACCGAAGATCTATCTGATATCCGCGCGCAATTGGGAAAAGCGCAGGATTCCGTTGAAAAAGGTTTTAATAAACTAAGTACAGGACGAGGCAATCTCGTTTCTCAGGCGGAGAAATTGCGTGACCTAGGCGTTAAAGTGAAGAAACCTCTGGCATTTTCAGCTGAAAATGAAGAAGAGCTTCCTCAAATCGAAGAAAAGCAGGATCAGCTTCTTTAGCCACCTGCTTTCCTTAAAATTTGATTACTTACCTACTTGAACTCGGTACGAAAGAGTAAACTCACCATTTGCCGGGATTTCAACTGTCCAAGCCACAGATTGTGCAGATGTTTTTTCATATTCTGCATTTGCATCGAGTACTTCAACTGTTGAAGGCATAAAATCACGCAAGATAACCGTCACAGCCTCATCTTTGGCATTTGTCAGTTTCACATCGTAACTTGTTTCAAATCGACGATGATCATCTGTTAGATTTCTAAAATCAGTTTGAATATGTTTTGCGGTAATATCAAACGCCTGACCAAGATGGAATTTTAAGTCCTGTCCCTTAGCCGTATTTTGCATATATTCTTCTGAGACAAATAGTTCACCTAAATTCGTATCACCGCCATCCGCAACGAACCGGATATTGCCTTCCGGCAACGCCATCCCCAAACCGTTTTCGTCGCTATTTTCAAATTCCACAACCGTATTTGGTCGCATTACAGGTGCATTTTGACGGCTGACAACACCCCAAGGCATACGCCAATCCAACTCATAACTGGTCTTTACAGGAAATGTAACAGGTTCAAAGAAATTGAACTTGATCTCTGTTTCCGCCGGTAATTCCTTAGTTCCTTCAACTGGAAAAACATAACGATCTGACAGACTTATAGAAGGTTGAACAATTGGCACCATATCAGCAGATGGCGCTGCTGACATCATTGCCATTTCAGCACGTCCCGCTTTTTGCATCATAGGCCGTTGATTGTTTTCAATCTTGGTATCACCAGCAACAAGAGATAGCTTATCAATGGTAAAGTCGCGTTCCGTTAAATTCCCCACTTGTATCATGCTGTTTAAGGTCAAATTTTTCATATTCTGATCTATAACAGCCTTATACTGGGCAATCCAATATAGATCTTCAGTCAGATAACTCGCTTTAAAATTACTTTTCCCCGCTTGAGGATTTGCAAGCGTAACATCCACATGCGGATAGGGTAGGACTGTCGTAGGCGCATAAGGCAATCGAGCTTTCCCATAAGGATCAACTTCAATCCCTTCTTCAAACTCAACAACTACACCTTCACCCGTAACAGCAAGCAACTTGCCCTCACGTTCCGTTAATTCTGGATTGACGGCTGTATCATCATACCAAACCAATGTTTGGCCAATAAATTGCTCCATAATCGAACCAGGGCCGCGCACCATAAGAGGACGTCTTATATCCGCAATAGTTTGATTATCAGAAGACAGAACAAAGCTATCATGCTGGATCGTTGTCGGAAGCTTTTCCCAACGTATTGTTTCAGTTTCCGAATTGATATTAAAGCTGCGACTTGAGTTAACTTGCGCAAAATTATCCTGATATATGGTTAAGGATAGGCTTTCTTGTTTATAATCTTCAGCCTTTGCCACAACACTACCAGCTGCAACAAATAAGGATGTTGCCATCAAAAGTGAGGTAAACTTGATCTTGGAGGATCGCATATTTCAATTCCTTATAATATCTTTTCAGAATACAGAGATAGTTTAGAATTGTGACCAAATTATGCGGGAAAGAAGGTTATCCTGTGTAACGGTCGATAAAATTCTTTAACATTTTTGGTGCATGAGGCAGTTCAATATAATTGCTGCAATATTCCGGGTGCGTTCCCGCCCAGCTACGTGCAAATAAATCTTTTAAAGCTTCTGGATGGAACTGAGTTGAATACCAATGATTACCATAATCAATGGCCATCGCAGGCATTTCTGGGCGTGTTGCCAAAACAGTTGCCCCTTCAGGTACTGCTTCCACATGTTCATAATTACCGAAATGAAACTTCAATTCATCCGCAGGAATGTCATCAAAAAGAAAGTGATCCTGACCTGTGTCAGTCAGATTAATTTTCAAGCTGGACGCCATCGGGCCATTTTCAATACTACCAACAGTTGCCCCTAGAAAAGTAGACATTTGTTGATGCCCACCGCATATCCCGAACAAAGGTTTACCCGCCTCACGGTAACGACCAAGCCAACTTTGCAAATCATGTTGCCAATCAAACTTATCATGTACAGAATGAAAACTACCACCAAGGAAAGCAGCATCCACATCTTCAATCTCTGGCAGGTTATCTCCGCGTTCAATTTGCACACCTTTGAAATCAATCTCATCAAGTAGATTCAATTGACGTAGTTGTATTTTGATCCATTCAATTTCGTTATCCCCGCCCGGACATTCGTCAAAGATACTCATATCATAATGTTCAGGGTCTGCGAGCTGAGAAATATACCAAATACGCTTAGACATAAATTACGCCCTCACTTATCAATTTAACTACGTTTCAAATCATTACGCGCCTTTAAAGCTGCGCTTAATGTACCATCATCCAGATAGTCCAGTTCGCCCCCAACAGGTACGCCATGTGCCAAACGGGTTACATCAACCGGAAACTCAGATAGTCTCTCTGTAATATAATGTGCGGTTGTTTGTCCATCCACAGTCAGATTTGTAGCAAGAATAATTTCTTTTACTTCTGTCCCTTCTTCGGAACAGCGGTTGATCAACCCAGCCATATTCAAATCTTCTGGGCCGATGCCGTCCAAAGCAGACAAAACACCACCTAATACATGATAATGGCCCTTAAAAGCACCAGTACGCTCCAGCGCCCATAAATCCGCAACTTGTTCAACCACACAGATCGTTGTGCTGTCACGACGCCCGTCTGAACAGATATGACAAGGGTTGATACTATCTAGATTACCGCAAATATTGCATTCCAGAATGCCATCTGCGGCACGCTCTAAAGCATCTGCAAGTGGTCGCATCAAACCTTCACGCTTTTGAAGCAAATGCAGTGTCGCACGTTTTGCCGAACGCGGTCCTAAACCTGGCAAACGTGATAACAACTGGACCACTTGATCAATTTCGTTCATAGGAAACAGCCTTTAATAAAGGAAACAAATACCACCTTAAAATGGCATCTTGAAGCCTTCAGGAAGATTTAATCCCCCCATGGCTTCCTGAGTCTTTTCCTGAATATAGGCTTCTACCTTCACTTTAGCATCTGCATGGGCTGCCAAGATTAAATCCTGTAGAATTTCACCTTCATCTTCTTTCAAAAGACTAGGATCAATATTTAAAGATTTAAGATCACCTTTACCATTCATGGATACTTTCACAAGACCCGCACCAGATTGTCCCTCAACTTCATGAGACATAAGTTTCTCTTGCATTTCTTGCATTTTGCCCTGCATTTCCTGGGCTTGCTTCATCATCTGACCAAGTTTCAACATGATCGTTCCATCCTAATCAATAAATGTTTAATAGATAAATTCTGATGCCAATATGGGCGGTAATTCGACAAAATCAAGCGATCTTATTCGTCAATACCAGTCGTATCATCGCCACTTTCAACAACACTCAACGTCGGAGCCGCTATTTTGGGTGCTTCAATCACTTTTTTAATACGCGCTTCCGGGAAATGTTTCTTCACCGCCCGCACAAGAGGATCAAGTTCTGCTTCATCTTGCAAAGCCTGTTGAGCTTGTTTTTTCTGACTTGCAACTGTTGGCGCACCCGCATCATTACTCAACGTTACCAACCAGCGCTCACCTGTCCAGGTGCTTAACATTTGGCCTACTTTACCATGAATGTCTTTCGGCACATTTCCCACAAGACGCATTTCAATATGGCCTTGTTGAAATTTCACCAGATGCACATTATTTTCCAGATGCATCACCATCATACCTTCACGACGATCACGGAAAAGCTGAATTGCTTCATTGAAATCTTTTGGCCCCGTCATCTTTGGCGCTGCTTTCGCAACTTGTTGAGGGACCGGTGCAATCGCCTCTGCATGACCAACCTGCATATTGACAGCTTGACCCCCTACAGCAGCCAAACGTGCGGTTGGTTGACCACCTCCATTTGGTGATCCCTGCATCACCTGACCTTGTGCATGTACACCACCATTCCCAGCGCCTGCAACTGTGGCGCCATTTGGTTGACCTGCAGGTAATCCACCTTCAGTAAGTTTTTTTACGAGATCACCCGGGGTCGGCATATCGGCCACATGAATTAAACGCACAACAACCATTTCAGCTGCCTGAATAGCATTTGGCGCCCCCATGACTTCTTGCAAACCTTTGAGCAACATTTGCCACGCACGGCTAAGGATAGGTTGGCTTAACTGACCAGCCATTTCCATCCCTTTACTGCGTTCAATATCTGGTGTTGAAGGCTCCTCTGCCAATGCAGGCGTCAATTTCAATCGTGTAAGCCAATAGCAGACATCCAACATATCCTGCATGATCACAACCGGATCAGCGCCTTCATCATACATGTTACGTAAAGCATCTAAGGCATCGGCAGCTTTACCCTGCATAATTGCCTCAAATAAATCAAAGATGCGCGCACGATCTGCCAAACCCAACATATCTCTTAATTGTTGCGCAGTAACCGTACCCGAAGATAAAGCAATCGCCTGATCCAAGATAGATAATCCATCGCGCGCAGAACCATCCGCGGCACGCGCAACCATAGCGACGGCATCATCTTCTATCTCAATACCTTCAGCTGTTGAGATATTTTTAAAATGGCCTGCTAATTTTTCCACAGGAATACGACGCAGATCAAAACGTTGGCAACGACTAAGCACCGTAATCGGCACTTTACGAATTTCTGTTGTCGCAAAAATAAATTTCACATGCTCTGGCGGTTCTTCCAACGTTTTCAACAACGCGTTAAAGGCGTTTTTTGAAAGCATATGAACCTCATCGAGGATGTAGATCTTATAACGCGCTGCGACAGGTTTATAACGCACACCTTCAATCAATTCACGAATATCATCTACACCCGTGCGAGAGGCCGCATCCATTTCCTGAACATCCACATGACGATCTTCGGAAATCGCTACACAATTATCACATACCCCACAAGGAGATGCTGTCGGATTTCCTGTTCCATCCGGCCCAAGACAATTCAAGGCTTTTGCAATAATACGGGCTGTTGTCGTTTTACCAACCCCACGCACCCCTGTCAGCACAAAGGCTTGTGCAATACGTCCAGATTGAATTGCATTGGTTAATGTACGCACCAACGCTTCCTGACCAATCATATCTTCGAAATTGGCTGGGCGGTATTTACGGGCGAGCACCCGATATTCTTGTGTATTGGAATCCTGTTCAGTCATGGTGAATATCATAAACAGCCCCCCCTGACTTGTCCCGTAAATTCTACAGTTTTTCGAAAAAATTTTATAAATAAAAAAGGGCCTCAAAAGAAGCCCTTTAATTTACTTAAATTCTTGTAAAGAATTATAAGCTCCAACGACGGATTGTGTCTGGCAGCGGACGATTACGCCACATACCTTTGATATCAGCGACCAAACCACCCTCTTTCAACAAATCTGCCAGCGATAGCTCTTCAAATTCTTCGTGTGGCACAGCCCCAACTACCGCATCATAACTACCAGCTTCCGGTTTTGTGAGCAATTCCAACCCATATTCATCCTTGGTTTCTTCTTCATCGGCAACAGGATCAAAAATATCGACCTGATGCCCACGATCTTTTAAAGCTGCAATCAAATCAACAACTTTGGAATTTCTAATATCCGGTACATTCTCTTTAAAGGTTACGCCAAGCATCAACAGCTTGGATTTGCCAGATAATAAATTATCAATACGTTCAGCCATACTATCTGCCATACCATCATTAATGGATCGGCCGGACAAAATGACTTTTGGATCAAGACCAAATTCCTGTGCGGCAAATGATAAATAATAAGGGTCAACACCAATACAATGTCCGCCTACCAATCCCGGCTGGAACGGTAGGAAGTTCCATTTAGTATTTGCCGCATCCAATACGTCATATACGGACAAACCCATTTTTTCAAAAATCAATGCAATTTCATTCACAAATGCAATATTGATATCACGCTGTGCATTCTCAATTACCTTTGAAGCTTCAGCGGTAGGAATATCCTTTGCCAAGTATATGTTCCCACCATTCATGGAGCCATAAACATGCGCTAATAAATCGGCTACTTCGGTAGTTTGGCCTGCGACTACTTTTGTAATTTTATCAACGGTGTGAACTTTATCACCCGGATTAATACGTTCTGGTGAATAGCCAAGAAAGAAATCTTCACCTGCCTTTAAACCTGACATCTCTTCCAATATCGGCCCACAAATTTTCTCTGTTACGCCAGGATAAACTGTACTTTCATAGACAACAATAGATCCCTTAGAAATAATCTTACCAACACTTTCCGACGCTTTTCGCACTGCTGTTAAATCAGGTGTATTCGTCTCATCCACTGGCGTTGGAACAGTTACAATATAAATATTCTTGTTTTCTCCGTCAGCCAAGTCGTCCGAAATAACCAACGGCGCATCTTTTAGAGCCCCTGCGGTTAGCTCTCCGGTGCGATCAAATCCTTCTTTTAACTCAGCCACACGTGACTTGTTTATGTCAATGCCAATGGTTTCAAATTGGCGAGACAAAGCCGCGGCCAGAGGTAGCCCAACATAGCCTAAACCAATAACAACAATTGAAGGATTTTCGATCATGATTCTGTTTCCAGTGATTTAACTTCTGAAGATTTGAAAGCTTTATCGACAGTTGCAACCTCTGTCAAATAAAGTGGCATAGAATTAACTTATATCAAGTAATTTAGAAATAAAAAAAGCCGGCAATTGCCAGCGTTTTTTTAAGTGGAAGGCCGGAAACGACCCGAATAAAATTCCGTTACGGCTGCTTCCTTCCGGACCTGACCGGGTTGGCGGAGAAATCCGTCCGCACCGACCTTCCGCGCGTCTTATGACGAATCCGAAGCTTTTGCGCAAGCTTTTTTTGTATCATCAGCTGCTTTTCCTTACTTCCATACAGTCAAGGAACTTATTCCAATGGCTTAACCTTGCATAAAGTGTTTTTTTACAGCACATTTCCATTAAATTAATTAGCGAACAAGAATGAAGCGGGAAGGCAAATGCGCAAAAATTACTATGTGCATCCTAATCTAGACAGATCAGGACATTTACGTGCAAATCAGGATGAAATCACAAGAATGCTCCGCACAAGCGAGGCAACACTTCTACCTGTTTGGCGTGCAAAAAGCTTGATTCAAAATGCTAACGACGTACCAGAACTTGCCAATATCCCCCTTGATATAATGACAACTGTTCTAGAAGACGGTAAAGGCATTTCATTTCTTGGAATCATGAATGAAAAACCTCATTTTGCTATTGATTTATCACATCATGATGAACCTCCCTTACAGGAACATGGTGAATTTTATGACTTACGGGAAGTCGGCCCTACCATGTCTGCTGAACAAGGGGCGCTGGCTGCGTTTGCCAGGGGCATAACCCATTGGCACGCTCATCATCAGTTTTGCGGTAAATGTGGCCACCCAACCACCAATATGGATGCAGGACATCGTCGTAAATGTGTTAACCCGGAATGTGAAAAAGATCATTTCCCAAGAACCGATCCTGCTGTGATCATGCTTGTCCAAGATGAACAAGGCCGCGCATTATTGGGGCGTAGCCCACACTTTTTCGAAGGTATGTATTCAACTCTGGCAGGTTTTGTGGAACCGGGAGAAACTCTAGAACAGGCCGTTTCCCGTGAGGTTTATGAAGAAACCGGGGTTTATACCAAGGATGTTACATACCATTCCTCACAACCCTGGCCTTTCCCCTCCTCTTTGATGCTTGGCTTCAACGCAGTTGCAACAAGCCATGAGATTAACATTGACCCTGTCGAAATTGAAGATGCACGCTGGTTTACCAGAGAAGAATTAATTGAAGGGGAAGCGATAGGAAAATATCGCACACCGCGCAAAGATTCCATTTCCTGGATTCTTATCTCCGACTGGTTAAGTAATAAATAATAGCAGCAAATATTATGGAACTTTTCATCGCAAAGATCGCGTCATCAATATTGGCCGTTTTAGTTCTATCTTTTATAGCAGAGCGCGTAAGCCCACGTGCGGGTGGCATCATGGCGGGCTACCCGCTTGGAACCGCTATTGCCCTATTTTTTATTGGCTTAGAGAACGGGTTAGAATTCGCGACCGACGCCGCCCTTTACACCCTGCCAGGCTTTGTTGCCGCAATGATGTTAGCCGCAGGATATTTTATCGGCTTAAGAACCGCCCTTAGACCTAGAGTTTTGATTTCAACCATCTTTGCTTTCGGTGCCTTTGGCATAACATCTTTTCTATTAAAGTTGCCAAGTTATAATATTTATATGGCGGTATTGATTCCAGTTATTGCCATACCAGTTTTTACCTATGCATTTCGTCAAATTGAAAATACGAAAGTTGGAAGGCCAGTCAAAACAACCCCAACAATTCTGCTAATTCGCGCCACAGTGGCCGCTGCGATGGTCCTGATCATCACTGGTGTCGCCTCAGCTATTGGACCTGTCTGGTCAGGTTTATTAGCCGCATTCCCCGTCAGTATGGTTCCATTCCTAATAATGATGCATCTCACTTACGGAGAAAATCAGGCTTTAACAATTATCAAGAACTATCCCGCCGGATTGGGCGCCTTAGTTATTTACACACTTACAGTTTATTTGTGCTATCAAACGCTTGGCGTTGCTATTGGCACCTTACTGTCTTTTGCAACAGCGACGATTTATCTAGTTGGATATGCCAGCATCCTTAAATCAAAAGAAAAAAGAGCGGCTATTCTATAACCGCCTTTGATATCTATACTTACTTCTCCAAGCTACGTTTTTGAAAGGTACCTAGTATCTTAACTTTGCTGGTAAAGAACTGTAGCTCTTCAAACGCTCTATCCACAGCCTTATCAGCAGGATGGCCTTCAATCTCGGCATAGAAACGTGCTGTCCCCGTATCAGCAATTGAAATATAACTTTCAAGCTTAATAAAGTTCACGCCATTGGTTGCAAAACCACCCATCGATTTATATAGAGCTGCTGGAATACTGCGTACTTGAAAGACAAAGCTTGTTAAACAAGGGCCGGAACGCGGATCAGGCTCAATCCTTGTCCGTGACATCACGATAAATCGGGTTACATTCCCAATTTTATCCTCTACGCGATTACGTAATACTTCCAAATCATATGTTTCTGCAGCAAGACTGCTTGCTACCGCACCAATTGTTGGATCATTCAATTCCGCAATTTCCCTGGCCGCCCCAGCTGTATCCGCATGCTTAACCGGATCAATTTTCAACTCTCGTAAGGTGTTCCGACATTGCGCCAAAGCTTGCGTATGACTGCGCACTTCTTTTAGAGACTGCAAGTCAGCGCCTTTTGGCGCCAAAATATTGTGGTGGACCGGCTGAAAATGCTCTCCAATTATATAAAGACTAGATTCTGGTAGCAGATGATGAATATCTGCAACCCGACCACCTAGCGAATTTTCAATCGGAATCATGGCCAGGCCAGCTTTACCAGTTTCTACAGCTTCAAAAGCATCTTCAAAACTTGGACAAGACATTGGCTCCATATCTGGAAAGGCTTCACGACACGCCAAATGAGAATAAGCGCCAGGCACGCCCTGATAGGCGATGACGGGATTTTCTTCTGATGGATGCTTGAACATTGTTGTCTCCAATTTTTGAAAGGATGCACGATAAAAGTTTTCAGCTTCTGGCTGATAATATTGCGTTGAAACAGATGAGGCAGCGGCAGCTTCAGTTTGCGGCTTTGGAACGTCACCAAACATAAGCCATTCTACCGAGATATCTAATTCCCTTGCCAAGGCTTCAAGATGATCTCGCTTTGGTTCACGATGTCCTGCCTCCCATCTATTCAATGTAGAATGAGATACACCAATCTTTTCAGCTAAATCATGTTGACTTAACCGGCGTTTTTTACGAGATTGCTTTATTCTTTGCTTCATAGGTCATTTTTGTGCAACTAAATATATAATTGTGCAAATTATGCACAAAATAATTTTGATGCAACAAGTTTTTTGCCATATAAGCAATTTTCCTCGCTGACTGAAGAAATTTATACAAAAAAAGACAGGATTAAAGAATGGTACGACGCAACAATGAAATCGCGTCATTTAATTGAGCCATACGCTCATGCCCACCCAATTCACTATCAGGATGGTGGATAGTCGCCATCAAACGGAAACGTTGCTTAACCTCATCCATTGTTGGGCGTGCAGTTGGCGGAAAACCAAGCACATACAAGGCCTCCTCATGGGTTTGCACTCCGCCCTTTAACAGATCAAACGACATTGCTGTAATAATTGTGTGCAGGCGAATAATCTGCTCCCGATCCATCTCTGCTTGCTCCGATTTTTTCGGAAGCGACGGATCGTCAAGATTAATAGTCAAAGTTCCATCATCTAGCTTGAGCGCCAAGGCAAGAGCCTTACGAATAGTCACCATATCGTAACCAGCAGGCATACGCACTTGCAAACGAGGCTTACGACGCCAAGGCTTACCCGCACTAGGACCGGATTTTAATATAATTGTTTCTCGATCTTCCAGGTCAGGCTCTCCAGGATCCGAGACAGAATCTATGACCTCTTCAGGTAAGGTCAACATAACAGAACGCGCAATATCACCAACGTTAACATTTCGACGTTCAGCTAATTCGCTTACTCTATCACGAAATTCAGAAGCACATGGGATCGCATAAGAAACTTTCCTTTGCGACGGCACTTTAGCAACCGCACGAATAGCTTCCACTAAGCTATCATCTTGCGATTTATCATCAGCCACAATATCGGCACCCTTGTCGTTCAGCGCAGCGCCCGCTTCCATGATGCATATTCCCTTACAAAACCAAAGGCAAAACCAAAGGCTTAACCCACCTACTACTTTTGTAGATAAGTCTCATATGATGGCTGATTCTCATATTTTTTCAAGACATAAAAATCGATTCGCCCTTCACTCTCTCACCTGAATAATCTCTCTCAAGACAATACTCGCATAAGATTCTCACAATAAGAGCATGCAACCATAGATAAATATTGCTGTTGCAATTTTATACAATTCCACTATATTAGAGAGGAGTGAAGTGACAGAGGCTGCCTGCCTTCAACCCTATGGCCCTTATAATGAATAAGGAAAGAAACTCAAAAGGGAGACTTGTCACATGCCCCATCCAACAGATGTACATGTCGGACAAAAAGTTCGCGAAGCACGCGTTACCAAAGGTTATAGCCAAGAAGATCTTGGTAAAAAACTTGGCATTAGCTTCCAACAAGTTCAAAAATATGAAAAAGGAACCAACCGGATAGGATCTAGCCGATTATGGGAAATTTCCCGGGCCCTTGATTCACCTATCACATATTTCTTTGATGGGATTAACGCCGAGGGCGCACAAGCTTCAGGAAATATCCCGCGTAGAACGATTGAACTCGCAGGAAAAATTGATGCGATTAAAGATGAAAATATTCGCAATCAAATCTTAAACTTGATTAAAGCGTGCACAGGAAAAAAATAGTGCATAGATGCATTTAAAAGCCCCACAGATATTTCTGAGGGGCTTCAAATGTAATAACTTACAATCGCGTGTTAGGCAGACAATTTATCCAATTCTGCCAATACTGCATCACCGAAACCAGAACAGCCAACCTGCTCACATCCATCAGCCATGATGTCACCTGTGCGCTTACCGGATGTCATTGCGTTTTGAATTGCTTGCTCAATCATATTCGCATCTTCTTGCAAATCGAAAGAATAGCGAAGTAACATTGCGAAACTCAACATAGTTGCACTTGGGTTGGCTAAATCCTTACCCGCAATATCAGGTGCAGAGCCATGCACAGGCTCGTACAACGCCTTACGGTTTCCGTTTTCGTCAACACCACCCAAGCTCGCGCTTGGAAGCATCCCCAAAGAACCGGTTGCCATCGCAGCCGCATCACTCAACAAATCACCGAAAAGATTATCTGTTACAATCACATCAAACTGCTTAGGATTTTTTACCAATTGCATTGCACAATTGTCCGCTAAAATATGATGTAATTCGATATCATCATATTCACCACTTTGATGCATTTCGGTTACGATATTTTTCCAGAATAATCCTGTTTCCATAACGTTGGACTTTTCTGAAGAATGAACTTTTTTGCCGCGTTTACGGGCGAGATCAAAGGCAACAGCTGTAACACGTTCAATTTCCGCTCGTGTATATGCTTGCGTATCAACACAACGTTCGACACCTTCATAGGTTTGCATACCACGCGGCTCACCGAAATATACCCCTGAAGTCAATTCACGAACAATCATGATATCCAAACCAGAGATCACTTCTGGCTTCAAAGTAGACGCATCTAAAAGCGCATCAAATGTCACCGCCGGACGCAAGTTTGCAAACAGGTCCATATCTTTGCGAAGACGAAGCAAACCAGCTTCTGGGCGGGCGTGACGCTCAACGTTATCATATTGCGGGCCACCTACAGCCCCAAACAACACTGCATCCGCGGACATTGCATCAGCCATAGTTTCGTCTGTGATCGCTTCTTTGTGCACATCATAACATGCACCACCAACCAATCCTTCTTTAACATCAAAGGAAACGCTACGGCGCTTAGCCATCCAATCGATAATACGACGAACTTGATTACACGCTTCAGGACCAATGCCATCGCCAGGCAACATCAAAATTGTTTTATTGGACGCCATCTTAAAGACACTCCGCTTTTCTTTTTTGGTTTCGGGAAACCCCATTATCGAAAAAACAACTTTCCTGACAGAAAATATCAAAAAGTCATCTTTTCCTGCTAAAATATTGCCCTTTTCTTATAGCTTCATCCCCCTTTTGACCAGCAAAAAGGCTTCAAAATAACCTTTCCATATTTTCCAAAACAAAATAAGGCCATCAAGCCATTCAAGAATACAAATATCATATTGAAAACAAATGCTTTATGATCTTTTTCAAGGCCTCAATAGATAAAATTTTAGAAAAATTCAAAAATAAACTTGACCTAACTCGCCTTTATCGCGTGTAATTAAATCTACTCATATTCCTGCGTGCAGTGGATTGGCTTACAGGGGCAAGTGTGAATAAGAGGTATATATGCAAAACCAAACAGCTCAAAAGGCAGATGAAGACATTGATTTATTCGATGATTTTGATCTGGATTGCTCTTTTCAAGAGGATGGGGAAAATCTTGGAGAAGAGTTTAATGTGGACCCGGAAGCGATCAGGCGATCTGTGGAAGAGTTCCATAAAATTTTCACCCAACAAGAAGGGGACCTTAGCGTCGCCAGCGGTGCCATGTTGATGTATCAGCATCTTCAGGCAGCGGGATATCAAACTGATATCTCTATTGAGGATCAAAAAGCAATTGTATCCGCAAGTAGTGAGAATCAAGAATTGAAAATGGCGCTCATTGACCGCGTAGAAGATCTATTGGATGAGATGGTTGTCGTTGAACATAATTGGAAAACAGACAATTTTAATGTGCATTCAATTTCGACGAATACATTGAAAGATCAAATGAGTGTTACAATCCAATTTCATACTATTTAACAAAACCTTAACAGCTTGTATTTTAACTAAATCCCTAACGAAAAGGTCAATAGAGATATTGACCTAAAAAGGCTGTATCACTATATATCCGCTTCTTTTAAAAGTTCTAAAGACTCAGGATATGTGAATGAACGATATTGTTTTATTTGATGATACGGATGAGAGTATCGACCTATTTGAAGAAATTGATCTATTCAATTTAGAGGACGATATTGTAACTGTAGATTCGGAAACAGTTGAAGAATATGATCCAGAGTTGATCCAGAAATCTGTTCGAGAATTTTACGAAATCTTTAATCGGGAAGAAGAAGAGCTTTCAATTGCCAGTAGCACCATATTGCTACATCAGCATTTAAGCAATTCTGGTTATAAAACCAATCTTTCAATTGAAGATACACGTGCATGGGTGAAAGCAAGCACACATATCTCTGCACTAAAAGAAGCGCTAATCGATCGTGTTGAAAGCTTGCTTGATGATATGTGCTATGTTGAACGTGCATGGAATACAGATAGTTTTACAGTACATTCTGTGCTGACAAAAACCATCGAGAATGCACTAGAAGTTCAAATCAATTTTAAAACCATCTAAATAAAAAAAGCGCAGCCATATAAGCTACGCTTTTCTTGTAAAGCTAGATAAAGATTATCTTACATTATGCAGATGCACCAAACACCCATGGTGCTTGCTCTTTACGTGTCTCTTCATAACTTTCAATCTTATCTGATTTTTGCAAAGTCAGGCCGATATCATCAAGACCGTTCAAGAGGCAATGACGGCGGAATTCATCCACGTCAAATGCGTATTCTGTACCATCAGGATCAACAACTTTTTGGTTTTCAAGATCAATTGTGAAAGTCGCATTGCCACCACGATCTGCTTTTTCCATTAAGCTATCAATTACTTCACGTGGTAACTTGATCGGCAAAATACCGTTTTTAAAGCAGTTGTTATAAAAGATATCTGCGAAGCTTGGCGCGATCACACAGCGGATACCAAAATCCAACAAAGCCCATGGCGCATGTTCACGGGAAGATCCACAACCAAAGTTATCACCAGCCACCAAGATTTGCGCGCCTGTATAAGGCTCTTTATTCAATACGAAATCTGCTTTTGGAGAACCATCAGATTCATAACGCATCTCATCGAACAGGTTCTTACCCAAACCTGTACGGTGAATTGTCTTCAAGAATTGCTTTGGAATGATCATATCTGTATCAATGTTGATAAGATCAAGAGGAGCCGCAATCCCTGTCAATGTTGTAAATTTATCCATCAGGAAATTCCTCCCTTAAGCTTTTTTCTTGGATTGGAAATCAACGATAAAAGACAGAAAATCTTCAAATTCTGCTTCTACGTCACTTACCACATAATCATCATTTGCAGCTTGATATTCAGGGATATCAACCACAAAGCTATTGGTCTCAAGATCGTGGCCAAGCATATAGCTCACCCAATCTTCTTGCTGTAAGGCCGCATTCAACATTAAATGAACTCCCGCACGTCAGCCAACTTACCTTTGATGGCAGACGCCGCCGCCATTGCAGGGCTCACCAAATGGGTGCGGCTGTCGCGGCCTTGACGGCCTTCAAAGTTACGGTTGGATGTGGACGCGCAACGCTCACCCGGCTTCAATTTGTCATCATTCATTGCCAAACACATGGAACAACCCGGCTCGCGCCAATCAAAACCAGCCGCCTTAAAGACCTTATCCAAACCTTCTTCTTCGGCTTGCATCTTCACTAGACCAGAACCCGGCACTACCATGGCATGAACACCATCCGCAACTTGCTGACCTTCTGCGATTTTTGCAGCCGCACGTAAATCTTCGATACGACCATTTGTGCAAGAACCGATGAAGACTTTATCAATTTCAACGTCGGTCATTGGTGTACCAGCTGTTAGGCCCATATAAGCAAGTGCACGTTCCATAGCAGCTGCTTTATTTGGATCAGCAGAATCTTTTGGATTTGGTACCGTATCTGTAATTGCCACCACGTCTTCAGGGCTAGTCCCCCAAGTCACAACCGGTGCAATATCTTCTGCTTTGATGTGAATTTCATGGTCATATGTCGCGCCTTCATCAGATGGCAATGCGGACCAGTAAGCAACGGCTTTTTCCCAAGCATCGCCTTTTGGCGCCATTGGGCGGCCTTTAACATAAGCAAATGTCTTTTCGTCTGGCGCAATAATACCCGCACGGGCACCGCCTTCAATTGCCATATTACAGATGGTCATGCGACCTTCCATGGAAAGATCACGAATTGCGCTACCCGCATATTCAATCACATAACCTGTACCACCTGCCGTACCAATACGGCCGATAATTTCCATAGTGATGTCTTTTGCTGTTACACCCGGTGCCAATTCACCTTCAACAGTGATCAACATGTTTTTCGCAGGTTTTTGCAACAATGTTTGTGTCGCTAAAACATGCTCAACTTCTGACGTACCAATACCAAACGCCAGGGAACCAAATGCACCATGTGTCGCTGTGTGACTATCACCACACACAATGGTCATACCCGGCAAGGTAAAGCCTTGTTCCGGACCAACGATATGTACAACGCCCTGACGAACGTCTTCTACTGGGAAGTATGGAACACCAAAGTCAGCAGTGTTTTGAACAAGTGTTTCCACTTGAATACGGCTTTCTTCGTTTTCAATACCTTTGGAACGATCCGTTGTCGGCACGTTATGATCCGCAACAGCCAAGGTTTGCCCAGGTGCACGCACTTTACGGCCGGAATTACGAAGCCCTTCAAATGCCTGTGGGCTGGTTACTTCGTGTACCATGTGACGGTCAATATATAGAAGGTTTGTTCCGTCTTCTTGTGTTGCCACTACATGGCTGTCCCAGATTTTATCAAAGAGCGTACGGGGATTACCCATGGTTCCTCTCCCATTATGTTACCCAAATCATATTTGGGTGATCACATATCGAAAAATATTTTAATCCTGATCAGACCGCATTATATCACGATCTGTATTTTGTATGGGCTGCAAAATGCCTCAAATCCTCAGAAAAAGCCAGCTTTTGAGAGTTGGAACAGTTGTTCCTGACACTCAACATTCCCTATGATTGCATAAAGAAATATTATTTCAGCTTTTTATAAGCAGAAGGCACATATGGCATTAGCGGCGCACCTGATCAGGTGCCGCCGCTATCACCAAAAGACCCATAAGAAGCCTAACTAATTAAAATTAGTCAGCTTTCTTGGTAACGCGGCGCTCAACGATACGAGCTGCCTTACCTGTACGGCCACGCAAGTAGTATAATTTCGCACGGCGAACTTTACCGTAACGTACTACTTCGATGCTGTCCAAACGTGGGCTGTAAAGCGGGAATACACGTTCCACACCTTCACCGTAAGAAATCTTACGAACTGTGAAATTAGAGTTTAAGCCAGCGTTTTTACGACCGATACACACGCCTTCGAAAGCCTGTACACGTTCACGGGTGCCTTCGACAACTTTCACGTTAACGCGAACTGTGTCACCAGCTTGGAATTCAGGGATGCCACCTTCAGGTGTACGCGCGTCCAACTGTTCCTTTTCCAATTGCTCGATAATATTCATTGGTCGAGTCCTTTCTGAGTTTAATACTCGATGTGCAGTGGTTTGGGGCCTCTACCCGAAACATACTCCATCTAAAATTTTCTATTCCGCATCACCCACATATGTCGAAAAAAGATCCGGTCTACGTTCCTTTGTGATCTCTTTGGCTTGATCCAGACGCCAGTCCCGAATTTTGCCATGGTTCCCACTTAAAAGAACTTCCGGTGTTTTTCGACCCTCCCAGTCACTGGGGCGGGTATATTGCGGATATTCAAGTAATCCGCTTGTAAAACTTTCTTCATCCAGCGATGCATCTGCGCCAAGAGCCCCCGGCAATAGACGCACCATACTGTCTAACATCGCGATGGCGGCTGGTTCTCCGCCCGACAGGACGAAATCACCAAGACTGACTTCGCGTATCTGGTGTTTATCCAACACCCGCTGGTCAATGCCTTCATAACGCCCACATAGGATTTTAACGCCGTCTTCCTCTGCCAGTTCCTGCGCAATACGCTGATCAAAGCGTTCACCACGCGGGCTCATATAAATCAAAGGACCCGGTTTGTCAGATACAGCCTCAATGGCTGCATCAATCACATCGGGGCGCATCACCATGCCCGGACCACCACCAAATGGTGTATCATCCACTGTGCGATGCTTGTCGGTTGCAAAGTCTCTGATCTGAACCGTCTCTAACTCCCAAATGTTAGCTTCTCGTGCCCGCCCCGGTATGGAGTATTCCAAAGCTCCGGAAAACATTTCCGGAAAAAGGGTTAACACAGTCGCCTGCCATTTCTGGGAAGACGAATCAGCCATTCCTGACCTCTTCACCGTCTGACGAGCCATCTTCCATATCTGCTACATCAGCATCACGTTCACTCACCTCAACAGGTGGGATCACAATCAGATGACCAGCATCAATATCAATGGTTGGAACCACTTCCATGGAGAAAGGCAGCATAACTGACTTTCCGTCATAACGGTGGACTTCCAAAATATCGCCAGCGCCGAAATTAAACAAAGCCTTTACGACACCATATTCTTCGCCATCCTCTTCCAAGGCTTTCAGGCCAACCAAATCCGCATGATAGAATTCATCCTCATCCGCTTCTGGTAATTTGTCCCGGGCGATGAATAACTCAGTCCCTTTCAAGGTTTCTGCTTTATTCCGGTCTTTTACTTCAGCAATTTTCGCAATCAATTGACCTTTTGCCTGACCGATGATGGAAAGGTTGAAAGTCTCTTTGCCAGCTTCATCAGATAACGCCCCATAGGAAGTCAGCTGAGCCGGGTCTTCGGTGAAACTTTTCACCTTAACCGCTCCGCGGATTCCATGGGCGCCTGTGATGACACCTAAACAGAGTTTTTCAACTTCATTCGCCATAATAATGCGCGTCCGTCTCAATCAATTAGTCAAATTCATGCAAAATCAATTACTGAACTTGAAAGTTTTACGAAAGAAAACTGCTTATTCAGCAGCAGCTTCTTCTGTTGCAGCAGCCGCAGCTTCAGCAGCTGCCGCCAATTTCTCTTCTTTCTCACGAATACGCTCTTTTGTGCGTTCGCTTTGTTCTGCTTTCTTTGTTTGACGAGGGATCAAACGCTCGCCCATATCAGCAGCAGCCAAGAAACGTGCAACACGGTCTGTAGGTTTCGCGCCAACAGACATCCAGTGTTTTACACGCTCAGCGTCGAACAATACGCGATCAGCGTGATCTTTTGGTAACATCGGATTGAAGGAACCAATCTTTTCGATGTAACGACCATCACGAGGCATACGGGAATCAGCAACTACGATACGGTAGTAAGGGCGCTTCTTCGCACCACCACGTGCAAGACGAATTTTCAAGCTCATGGGTCTCTACTTTCTATTTAGTTTAAACCTTGCGGTTATTTGAGGTCTGCTTTCGCATTCCCCGCTTCAATTAAGCTCGGCATTGTCACCAAGTTGGGGTTTAGATCATTTTAACGTCTAAAACCGCCACCCGGTGGCATCATATTGGGAGGGATCATACCGCCGAGCGAACGCATCAACCCCTTTTCTCCCAACTTTGAAACTTTTTTCATCATCTTGGACATCATCTGATGTTGTTTCAGGATTTTATTAACTTCCTGCACAGATGTGCCAGAACCCGCCGCGATACGTTGCTTACGTTTCGCATGGATGAGTTTCGGGTTCTTACGTTCCGCCTTTGTCATGGAAGAAATAATAGCTTCCTGACGGACAATCATTTTGTCATCGATGCCGGCACCAGCCATCTGCTTTTTCATCTTGCCAACACCTGGCAACATGCCCATCAGGCCTTCCATGCCGCCCATCTTGCGCATTTGCTTTAATTGCTTGGCCATATCATCAAGGTCGAACTGACCTTTCTGCATCTTCTTGGCCAGCTCTTCAGCTTCTTCTTCGTCAATTGTTTCCTGTGCTTTTTCAACCAAGGAAACAACATCGCCCATGCCCAAAATACGATTAGCAAGACGATCGGCATGAAATTCTTCAATTTCATCCATCTTCTCGCCAGTACCAAGGAATTTAATCGGGCAATTGGCAACTTTACGCATGGACAACGCCGCACCACCGCGTGCATCACCATCAATACGGGTCAGAACAATACCTGTCAGGGACATCTTTTGATTAAAGCTATCCGCGACAGTCACCGCATCCTGACCTGTCATAGAATCGGCAACCAACAAAATTTCTTGTGGGTTTGTCACCGCTTTTACAGCAGCAACTTCATCCATCAAGCCTTCGTCGATATGTAAACGACCTGCCGTATCAAGCATCACGATATCGTAACCACCAAGCTTACCGGCCTGCATCGCACGCTTTGCGATATCAACAGGTTGTTGACCCGCAACGATTGGCAAGGTTTTAACGTCTACCTGCTCACCCAATACAGCCAATTGTTCTTGCGCCGCAGGACGCGCCACATCAAGAGAAGCCATAAGAACTTTCTTACGTTCTTTCTCTTGCAGGCGTTTTGCAATTTTTGCTGTGGAGGTTGTTTTACCAGAACCTTGTAGACCCACCATCATAATCGCAACAGGTGGCTCACCTAGCAGATTAAGCCCTTGGCTTTCTGCACCCAACATATCCACCAAGGCATCATGAACAATTTTAACAACCTGTTGACCCGGAGTCACAGATTTTAAAACAGCTTCACCAACCGCTTTTTCTTTCACTTCCTTGATAAAGCTTTTCACAACAGGGAGAGCAACATCAGCATCCAGCAACGCCAAGCGAATTTCGCGCATTGCTTCAGATACGTCAGCCTCTTTCAAGGCGCCGCGACGCTTCAAGCCATCAAATACAGAACCAAGACGGTTACTTAATGTATCAAACATTGTGCTCTCAAACCTTGTTGATATGCTTTTCAGTGATTGAAAAACCAGTTCAAAATCAACAACAAAACCTGTAAAAAAGGCCCAAAGCAAAACGCGCCAGTGTGCGAACCCTCGCAGACTGACGTTGCCCCACAGGACTTAGGATTACCTAGGTTGTGGCTGATTTGTTGCACGGCTTATACGTATTAATGCTTTACCTGTCAAGTGTAAGTCACGGTTTTTCGCGGTTTTCCGACTCTTTTTCGATTCCCGTTGGACTTTTCCACAATAAAAGCTATAACCGCGCGGTTTGAAAGACGAATTGGAACAGATTTCATTATCATTCGACTTTTCAATTTCATCACCTATATTAAGGAAAACTTGGACAGAGTCGATAGTCGACACTTGCCATATTATTTACGGACATAGAGTTATGGTTGCTTTTCGCAAAATGCATGGTTTGGGGAATGATTTCATCGTGGTTGATAATCGCGATGGTAAACTCAAGCTATCTGATGAGCAAATCAAACTGATGTCCCATCGCCGCCTTGGCATTGGCTGCGACCAGTTTATTATTCTGGAGCCAGCACAAAATTCAGATGCTGACGTTTTCATGCGCATTCACAACCCGGACGCTAGCGAATCCGGCGCTTGTGGCAATGCGACACGATGTGTCGCGTCCTTGATTATTGCCGAAACAGGACAAAGTGAAATCATCATTGAAACTTTGCGCGGGCTACTGCCAAGCAAGGAAGTCGGTGACGGCCTTTATTCTGTAAATATGGGTGGCGCCTTGCTTGATTGGCAAAATATTCCACTGTCCAGAGATATAGACACAACAAAACTTCCAATCGAAGTAGATGGCGCAGCCACCCCATTTGCCGTTGGCATGGGTAATCCTCATTGTGTCTTCTTTGTAGATGACGCAGATAAAATCAATCTTGAAAAAGTGGGCCCCGAAGCAGAACATCATCCACTATTCCCAGAACGCACCAATGTCGAATTTGTCAGTAAAAAATCTGATGGCAGTTTGCGCATGCGAGTATGGGAACGTAGTGCCGGCATTACTATGGCTTGTGGTTCCGGCGCCTGCGCGGTAGGTGTCGCTGCCTTTGAAAGCGGCTTTACCGATAATCGTAAAATGGACATTGAATTGGATGGCGGTGTCCTTACAATTGAATATCTGGAAAATGGGGATGTTATTATGACAGGCCCAGTTGCCACATCCTTTATCAGTGATTTTGATCTGGATGAGGCCGCTTGATCATGGTGAGTGACATAAATACCAATCCGCCAGAGGCCGAAAATGGCACTGACGATCCAATCCAGCCACGCCCCGTCGAAGAACATGTAGATAATAATCTGGACATCGTGACTTTTGGCTGCCGCCTGAATTCGTATGAATCCGAAGTGATGCGGGATAATGCCCGAAAAGCTGGTCTTGAAGATGCGATCATTTTTAACACCTGCGCCGTAACGTCAGAAGCAGAACGCCAAGCACGCCAAGCGATCCGCCGTGCAGCACGGAACAATCCCAATGCAAAAATTATTGTGACAGGCTGTGCAGCACAAGTGAATAGTAATCAATTCGCTGAAATGCCGGAAGTCAGTAAAGTCATCGGCAATATGGAAAAGCTTGAACAAGAAAGTTTTAATCCAGCCTCTTTCGGCATCGAAGCTTCCGAAAAAGTACAAGTTAACGACATCATGTCGGTAAAAGAAACTGCGAACCATTTGGTTGCTGGTTTCGAAGGACGTGCACGTGCTTTTGTACAAGTTCAAAATGGCTGCGATCACCGTTGCACCTTCTGCATTATTCCTTATGGCCGTGGCAATAGTCGTTCTGTACCGATGGGCGAAATTACACAACAGGTAAAATCCCTTGTTGAAAATGGTTATAAAGAAATCGTCCTCACCGGAGTGGATATCACGTCATATGGTGCTGATTTACCGGGCACGCCGTCTCTAGGACAAATGGTCAGACGCCTTTTACAAGCCGTGCCGGAATTACCACGCCTTCGTATATCTTCCATCGACTGCATCGAAATGGATGAAGATCTGTTTGATGTGATTGCAAATGAGCCGCGCCTTATGCCGCATCTGCATTTATCTCTGCAGGCGGGCGATGATATGATCTTAAAGCGGATGAAGCGTCGTCACGGACGACAAGACGCAATTGATCTTTGCAAACGCTTGCGCAACATACGTCCGGATATCGTTTTTGGGGCCGACCTAATCGCGGGCTTCCCGACCGAAACAGATGAAATGTTCGAAAACACCCTGAAGACTGTAGAAGAATGTGGTTTGCTTTACCTACATGTCTTTCCGTATTCTGAACGTCCGGGCACACCAGCTGCGCGTATTCCAAATCAAGTGCCAAAGAATATTCGTAAAGAACGCGCCCAGAAAATCCGTGAAGCAGGCAAACTTCAGGAGGCAAAATATCTGGAAAGTTGCATCGGGACAGAAGCCCAAGTCCTGTTTGAACGTAACGGTCTTGGTCGAAATGAACAGTTTGCTTGTGTAAAGCTGTCGATTGATGTACCCGATGGCACGTTATTAAATGTCAAAATCACCGGGCGGGACGGCATAACCCTCATCGGTGAACCGATAGAATCCTAAATCAGGATTAAGTGAGAGGTCTTATGAGTGGCGGTTGGTTTTCCAAATTAAAAGCTGGTCTTTCTAAATCTTCCAATAAATTGGTTGGCGGTATCACAGATGTTTTCACCAAACGAAAACTGGACGATGACGCATTAGAAGAGTTGGAAGATATCTTAATTGCAGGTGATCTTGGCCCTCAAACAGCAATGAAACTGACCGAAGCATTGGCAAAAAATCGTTATGATAAAGAAATCAGCGATGAGGAAGTGCGTACAGTTCTATCAGAAGAAATCACCAAAATTCTGGAACCAGTTGCCAAGCCGCTTGAGATTAACAAATCCCATAACCCGCATATCGTACTTGTTGTGGGTGTCAACGGATCTGGCAAAACCACAACCATCGGCAAACTTGCAAAGCATTATAGCGAAAGCGGTTTAAAGGTGATGATGGCGGCGGGTGACACCTTCCGTGCAGCAGCGGTTGAACAATTGAAAATCTGGGGTGATCGTACAGGCTGTTCCGTTGTTGCACGTGATACAGGCGCTGATGCCGCGGGCCTTGCTTTTGATGCTATAGAACAAGCGCGTAATGAAAATGCAGATGTGTTACTGATTGACACTGCTGGTCGACTTCAAAACAAAAAAGATTTAATGGCTGAACTTGAAAAAGTTATCCGTGTCATTAAGAAACTGGCGCCAGACGCACCACATGACGTTCTGATGGTTCTAGATGCGACAGTTGGGCAAAATGCCCATTCCCAAGTTGAAATTTTCCGAGACACCGTTGGGGTTACCGGTCTTGCCCTAACCAAATTGGATGGCACCGCCAAAGGTGGTGTACTTGTAGCTTTAGCTGAAAAATTCGCATTACCTGTTCATGTGATCGGGGTTGGCGAGCAAGCCGATGACATGCGCCCGTTTGAGGCAAATGCTTATGCTCGCAGTTTAATGGGATTGGATTAAATGATCACTTGTTATGTGAAATACGAAGTCGATATCTATAAAGTAGATGAGTTTGAAACATATGCCAAAATGTGGATGCCAATTGTTGAACGTTTAGGCGGCACCCATCATGGCTATTTCCTACCGCATGAAAGTGCAGGTGATCTGGCCGTTACTTTATTCTCCTTCCCAAGCCTCGCCGCTTATGAGGAATACCGGATCAAAGCAGCCGAAGATGAAGAGGCAAAAGCAGCCTTGGATTACGCTGATAAAACAAGATGTTTTCATCGTTTTGATCGCGAATTTCTACGTCCTGTTTTTCCAGAATAAAAAGAAAGCCATGAAGTATACACTTCATGGCTTTCTTTAATATTACAGGCTACTGACAATAACATCCGTTGATTTGATTTCTGCATAGCCCATCCCCAAATTGGCCATATAGGCTGCATGCACTTGATCTGCGGGGACCTCAACACCATTGAATTCTGTCGGTAATGCCGCACAGGCATCTTCGGCTACAGAAACACTATACCCTAAATCAGCCGCAGCACGTGTGCCTGCATCAATACACATATTGCTCATAGCACCTGCAATCACCAGATTTTTGACACCAATTTCATCTAGAACTTCTTTCAGATTAGTGTCTCTGAAACTATTAGCAAATTGCTTCACGATTAAGGGTTCCCCCTCTTTCGGTGTAACAGTTTCATGAATATGCGTGCCATCAGTTCCTGGCACAAAGAAAGAAGACTCTTCTGTTGGGAAAATATGTTGTACATGCACAACGGATAATCCCTTTTCACGAAAAGCAGATAACAATTCTCCCGCTTTCAAAATTGCATTTTCCGCGTTTGGCAAGGCACATTTAGCCCCTTCGAAGCTTGGGAAGTAATCGTTTTGCCAATCAATAATGAGTAAGGCTGTTTCGGACATTTTTTTCTCTCCATATTTTAGATAATCGTTTCTGTTGAAGAGAATATTGCTCATCCATCGTAAATTTGTTAGTGTCATTAATGACATATTAAATGTTAAAAGTGACAATCATGAAATCATATAATATTGCAATTCTGAAATACCCCTCCGTTTTAAAGTCAGCCGTTTTCGGGTTACAGGAAATGTTTCTCCTGACCAATGAAATTGCAAAAAATCTTGATGTTCAAGTGCATATCAGCACGGAAACCTTCGCTCACGACAACCTGCCCAAATCAGCAGATAGACATACCGCAGTGATCGTCCCACCGAGTTTGGGAGATACCTATCATAGCCACGAAGATAAGGCTGTTACTGCATGGTTGCAAAATTGCAAACAGCAAGGAGCACTACTCAGTTCTGCCTGCGCGGGGAGCTTTTTGCTAGGGCACGCTGGCGTCTTAAGGCATCGCCCAGCCACCACTCACTGGGCTTTAGCTGAGAAATTCACCGAAACTTTCCCGGATACTAATCTGGATATCGATAAGATTCTGATTAACGATGGAGATATTCTGACAGCAGGCGGGTTAATGTCCTGGCAAGATTTAGGGTTGGAACTTGTCAGTCAACTCACAAGCCCACAAGTGATGCGGGTTCTGGGAAAATGGTTACTGATAGATACAGGGCAGAGAGAACAAAGATATTACGATAGTTTTCGCCCACAACGAAATCATGGAGATGAGGTCATCTTGGCTGTCCAAGATTATTTACAGCAAGAATACCATAAAGCCATTCAAATCAATCAACTCTACGATCAATATGCAATTGGTTCACGTACATTCCTGAGACGCTTTACAAAAGCCACAGGTTTGAAGCCGAATGAATATCTACAACGCCTACGCATTCAAAAAGCATGTGACAGCTTAGAATCCAGTCCGACAACGGTTGAAACCATAGCACATAAAGTAGGCTATGAAGATGTAAATGCTTTTCGTAAGACCTTCATTAAAATCACAGGCCTGACCCCAAAAGAATTCAGAAATCGTTTCAGTAAAAAATTGGAAACTGAAAACGACTAGACGAACTAGCCGCCTTCTTCCATCTGCTGATGTTTATCTTGGGCTTCGCGCAAACTATTCAACAATTCTTGACCTGTACGACCACCATCGCCTTTAATTTTCTGCCCCATGACCACACGAATGAGATCAATATGCGCAGAAATCAAATCCAATAAAGGCCCGGTAATACGTGTACCTTCTTCGGTGCATTCATATAGAGACTTACCAAACTGCGTCATTAACGGATAGCCAAAGATCCCACCTTGACCACGTAGTTCCAACGCAATGGTATGAATTGTATTTAAATGTTCTGCTTGTTCAGCAGGATCATCCATAAATTCAATGGCACGGTGATGTGCTTGTGTAAGTTTTTCGATGGAATCTTGCACCCAATCTGCATAATCAGACTCCATATCCTTCACTTTATTTTCAGCTGCATCCAACAAAGCCATATCAAATGCTGGTTCTTCGTCGCTACCCGCACCGCCAAAGCCAGTCGCAAGTTTCTGTTTTAGATTCCGTGGCTTACGAATTTCCCAGATACGTTTCTTACTTTTACGTAAAGAGGATAAGTCCTTACCGGAATGAACGATTTCTTTATCTTCTTTTGTCGACACACGACGGTCTTCCGCCACAGGACGTTGGCGACGACGGCGATCGGGGCCAAAGAATGTAGGACAATAAATATAAGGACGAGGACGTTCCACACATGCTGTTAATCGGGATGCCAACATGGTCGCAGAGAACGGTTTTGCAAGAAACTCATCAATACCCGCATCACGCGCTTTTTCAATGACTTCACGGTCTGCAGCGGCAGACACCATGATAAACGGAATAAAGCGGTCAGGCGACCGATCATGACGACGCACCCAATGTAAGAACATAGTGCCATCCACCAGTGGCATAAACTGATCACAAATGATCAAATCAATACCGGACATTCCAACCATGGATTTTGTTTTCTTACCCGCAGGTGACATGATGGCGATAGCTTCTTCACCATTTTCCGCAGTAGAAATGCGCTCAATACCCAATGCACGCAGAACCCCAACAATCAGGGAACGCATAAATAAACTATCTTCTACTACAAGAACAGATAAGCGACTGAAATCGTAACGTGCCATTAATTTGAAACTCTTTTTTCTTTTCTATTTAGCCCAGACCCAATTTCGCCAATTTAACAACGAAATAAACCTATTGAAAAGCAAATAGATGTTTAAAATGCAGATTTCTTGATGAAAGTTTAAACGAGGATATTTAGATAGTAACCACGCTGCGGGATATCAGCACGTGGCTTTCCCTCTGTATCACGGGTTAAGAGCTTTGCCAAACGATCAAATGCAGCGCGTAAATTATAAGGATCGCGCTTTGGTGCAGACTTACGTGGTTGCGCTTCGGGTAGACGCGTAGATGCATCCCCAACGTTTGATCCACGCGGACGACTGACAGGCGCTTGAATTAAACCGCCACCTGATTGGCCAATAGAAGAATTTCTTTCACTCATGACCTCACGATACCTGAAACTTCCATAACGGTCTAGCCAATAACCACTTTATCGGCATTTTCTAACCATAATCGTCACATATAGAACTCATAAGCATGAATAATTACTCATGCATAAGTGAAGAATTCGAGATTGGTATTTCCTGTTCTGACTGCTAATCAAACAGGCGTTAAGTCGGAGAAAGAAATGAGTTTAGACATCATTGCGATAACTATGGTTTTAAGTGCCGCAGTTTTACATGCCAGTTGGAATGCCTTAGTAAAATCAGCAGCCGATAAATGGATGTTGTTTGGATCCATGACTTTACTCGGCGCCATTGTATGTCTTTTTGCCTTACCTTTTCTTCCAATGCCAGATGGAGAAACCTGGCTATGGCTTGTATTATCAACCATAATCCATTTCACATACTATGCATTATTGCTCATGTCTTATAAAGTCGGGGATTTGAGTAAGGTATATCCAATTGCGCGCGGCTCAGCGCCCATCCTTGTCGCATTAGGTAGTTTTCTTTTTGCCGGAGAAATTCTATCCACCCCCGCTTACATTGCAATCATCCTTTCCAGCCTTGGCATTATGGCTTTAGCCTTTGAAAAGGGTATGCCCCAAAAAGGAGACCGCAAACCTATCGTCTTGGCCATACTAACAGGTATGATGATTGGGGCTTATACAATTACGGATGGATTAGGTGTCCGCAGCACGGAAAACAAACTCACCTATATCTTCTGGCTTTTCACATTAGAAGGCATTCCTTTCTTGATTTGGATTGCCTATCGCTGGAAAGCATATCTACCTTTCCTTCAAAGTAACTGGAAATATGCCGTAGGCGGTGCCTTTGCCTCCCACACAGCATATGGCCTTGTTATGGCTGCACTTGCTGTTGGTGGCATGGCGTCCGTCTCCGCACTTCGGGAAACCTCTGTCATTATCGCCGCAATTATTGGCACAGTTCTTTTGAAAGAAGCATTTGGTAAATGGCGTATCGCAGCTGCAGGTATGGTTGGAAGCGGTGTGATTTTTCTAAATTTCTTCGGCTAAAATGACAAAGCTATCCTTGCGGAGTTGAAAGTTAATCGTTAAAGACTAAATCCTCTATAGAAAAAGAGGATAACCATGTCAGATCATCAAAACGTCACTACCGAAAACAAAGAACCCAAATGGGTAAAGACATTGGTGGATTACGGTCCGCTTGTGGCATTCTTTATCACTTATTGGAAGACAGATGATCTGATCGATGCGACCAAAGTCATTATGGCAACAACCGCAGCCGCTATTTTGATTTCCCTCATCATTACCCGCAAACTCCCTATCATGCCGTTAGTGACTGCTGCTGTTATCGGAATTTTTGGCGGTCTTACAATTTATCTAAATGATGAAACTTTCATCAAAATGAAACCAACGATTATTCAAGCGGCCTTTGCCCTCATTCTGGGAGTTGGAGTGCTTTTGAAAAAAGTTTGGCTAAAACATCTTTTTGGGGGCGCAATGAAAATGCCGGATGCGGCATGGCGTACACTCACCATACGTTTTATCGGTTTCTTCTTATTCAGTGCGGCTTTAAATGAAATTGTCTGGCGCACTCAAAGCACAGATCTTTGGGTAAATTTCAAAGTTTTCGGCTTATTGATTTTAACATTTGGCTTTATCGCAACCCAGATGCCTTTCATGTCCAAACATATGATTGACGACGAAGATAAAAATGACGCTTAAAGCTTAAGCGTCTCCCCCATATTTCCAAAGGGTGCAAAATCTTTGCGCTCTTTACTTTCCTGATATTGCTTTAATGCCCAATGAACGGTTGGGAATGCCAGTTCATTCCATGGAATATCGGCCCAGTCAAAAAGTGCGACTTCCAAACTTTCTTCGCCTGCGTCAAAGACAGGCTCTGCAATTGTGGCACGATAGATCATCTGAACCTGTGAAATACGTGGAATAGTATAAATCGCAAGCAGCGCATTGATATCAATCTTGGCGCAAGCTTCTTCCCAAGCTTCGCGGGCAGCCCCCTCAGCGGGCGTTTCATTTAATTCCATATAGCCCGCTGGAATAGTCCAATATCCATGCCTTGGTTCGATTGCGCGGCGACATAACAATATTTTTTCACCATAAGTGACAACAGCCCCCGCAACCATCAACGGGTTTTCATAGTTGATAAAGTTGCATTCAGGGCATACAAGACGTTCTACCGTATCGCCTTCGGGGATTTGCCGAATACGTGGGCCGCCTGAAATGTGATCATTTGGACTAGACATGGATGCAGATTGCGCCATGATTGGCTGAACAGCAACAGGAAAATGAATAAATGGCTAGCATTGAATTAGATTTGGAAACTGCGATGGATCATTACCGCGAGGGGGAACTGGATGCAGCGAAAGCCGTTTATGATGAAATCCTGAAAAGCCACCCAGATAATCAGGAAGCTTTAGATTGGCGTGGCGAAATTGCCATCCAACAAGATGAATATGAAATAGCATCTAAATGCCTTGGTCGCAGTAAAGAGCTCTATCCGCACGATTTCGATGAAAACTGCAAACTTGGTCTGGCCTATTATGAGTTAAGTGAAGCTGAATTAGCTGTTGATACTTTAAAAGAGGCAATTGATCTAGACGCAGACGATCTGGTTTCCCATTCAAATCTGGGTAAGTCCCTCTACGATTTATATAATGCCGGATTGACGACACCCCATTTGAAAGAAAAAGCGCAACGCATTGCCCTTGATTGGGTGACAAAGTTTCCAGAACAACCTGATGCTGCGCATATGGGCGCTGCTGTCGCAGGATTACCTGCGCCAGAACGCGCTAATGATGCTTATGTGGCTGACGTGTTTAATGATTTTGCGCCGGATTTTGAAGACAAGTTAGAGGAACTCGGTTATCAAGCCCCAAAGCTCTTACATCAACTTCTTCAAGATCAACTCGCCCCCCAAGGTGAAAAACTTTCTATTCTTGATGCTGGATGTGGCACTGGACTTTGCGGCCCGCTTTTACGCCCTTGGGCAAGCAAACTACATGGCGTCGATCTAAGTCCGGGCATGCTGGAAAAAGCCTCTGACAAAGGCGATTATGACGCTCTTGATGAAGCTGAACTCACTGGGTTTATGAATGAGCATCGTATGCAATATGATCTTGTCGTTGCAGCAGATGTTTTTTGTTATTTCGGTGATCTGGAAGAAATCTTTGCCGCCAGCCGCGAATGCTTGAAAGGCAATGGTCATCTTGCTTTCTCATTAGAATGCAAAAAAGTCATCAATTACGAATTACATGCCAGTGGTCGTTACAGTCATTCAGAAGACTATGTTTTAAACTGCCTGCGCAAAACCGGCTTTAATTTGATTAGAAAAGAACAAGCCGTTCTTCGCTGGGAATATGGCAGCGAAGTTAACGGCATCATAGTGCTCGCCCAAAAGGCTTAATTTAAATATGATACGCGCCAAATAGTGCCGCCTCGTGCGTCACTAACGATAACAGCGCCTGTTTCATCTATCGTAAGACCAGCTGGACGCCCCCAAACTTTAGCCGTCGTATATTGCTCATCAGGATTTAGTCGAAACCCTGTGAGGAAATTGATATACCGCCCTGTTGGTTTCAAATCTTCAAATTCCACACGAACAACTTTATAGCCTGTTGGATTAGCCGCATTCCAAGATCCATGTAAGGCAACCAGCGCGTCATCCTTCCATTTTTCTGGCACATTTGCATCATGGAGAAATACAAGTCCTAGAGGGGCAGAATGTGAGACGAATAAAACGTCTGGCACTATAGATTTTTGCACAAGATCAGGCCGAAGATGCGCCATACGTGGTTGTGGATTTTGACCGATATACGCATAAGGCCAGCCAAAGAAATCTCCTTTTTCCACTTTGGTAAAGTAATCAGGTACTAAACCATCCCCCATGCCATCACGCTCATTCACCACCGTATACACTTCATCTGTAACAGGGTGGAATGCGGTGCCAACTGGATTACGAAGGCCAAACCCATATATACCGCGACTTTCCAATTTCCCTTGTGAGGTAAAGGTAAATTCTTTCAAAGCGGCACGGGGTAAGTCTTCTTCGGAAATATTGGAGCGACTTCCAATAGCCGCAATCACTTGTTGTCCATCTTTTGAAATCGCCAGATTTCTGGTCCAATGCCCGCCGGATGGCCCTAATTCGTTTGGCTGGGTGAGAATTTCAGCATCGGCACGAAGATCTTCCAAATCCAAACGCCTGATATAGTCTAGGTCAGCGACATAAAGATTTTTGTCATAAATAGCTAAGCCATGTGGCGTATCGAAATTTTGTGGTAAAACCTCAACATCATCAACCACCTGATCCCCATCACTATCATATAGTCGTGAGAGTTGATCATGCGAAGATTGTGCGAGAAAGATGTCTCCATTTTCGGCCGTTACCATATTTCTTGGATGTGCGATATCCTCAAACAGCAATTGAACATCAAAGCCTTCCGGCGCAATCGGCTTCATATCTTCGTTGCGCGTCACAAGTCTTGACGAGCGACTTGTCGATTCAGTTGCATATGGCTTTGCCAGCTTATCAGGATCCACATAAAAAACTTCACCCGGTTGCTCAGCCAGCGTGCTTGTAGAAATTACTATCCCACCAAGATAAAAAAGAAGAGGCATGATTTTTTTCATGCCTCTAGCTTAACTCAGAATTTTCTGAACTCAAATCACGAATGATTTATGCATTCACTAATGCAGCAACACCGGGTAGTTCTTTACCTTCCATCCATTCAAGGAAAGCGCCGCCTGCTGTTGAAATATAAGTCAAATCCTCACTTGCGCCCGCATGTGCCATCGCAGCAACTGTATCACCACCGCCTGCGATAGAAACAAGCTTACCAGCTTTGGTCAGTTCTGCTGCTTTTTGAGCAACTGAAACGGTTCCCTTGTCGAAAGGTTCAATTTCAAACGCCCCAAGTGGACCATTCCACAACAGTGTTTTACAACCATCCAACTTTGCATTAAGCGCAGCAATACTATCTGGACCTAGATCAAGGATCATACCTTTCTCCTGAACTGCTGTTACAGGGCGGATCTCCATATCTGCACCTGCTTTGAACTCTTCCGCAACGGCACCATCAACAGGTAACAAGATTTCACAATTGGCTTCATTAGCCTTACCAAGAATTTCCAAGGCTGTGTCTTTTAAATCTTTTTCACAAAGACTTGCACCGATATCGGTACCCATTGCGTAAAGGAATGTATTAGCCATGCCCCCACCAATTACCAGCATATCCACCTTATCCACCAAATGCCCTAAAACAGCCAGTTTTGTGGATACCTTCGCCCCCCCTACAATTGCCATGACCGGATGATTTGGATTTCCCAAAGCAGCATCTAATGCTTTCAATTCTGCTTCCATATTGCGACCTGCAACGGCTGGTAAGCGTTTTGCAATTGCTTCGGTCGACGCATGGGCACGATGCGCAGCAGAAAAGGCATCATTCACATAAATATCGCCAAGTTTTGCTAAACTATCGGCGAAAGCATTGTCATTCTTCTCTTCTTCAGCATAATAACGCAAATTTTCCAGCATCAAGACATCACCGTCTTTCATAGCAGCCACAGCGCTTTCTGCTTTCGCCCCAATGCAATCATCAACAAAGGCAACTTCGCATCCCAGAGCCTCTGCCACAGCATCTTGAATATGACCTAAAGACATTTCCGGAACGGGTTGACCTTTCGGGCGACCAAAATGGCTCAACAAAACAACACGTGCCCCCGCAGCTTGTAAATCACGGATGGTAGGTAATAGACGAACAATACGGGTATTATCAGTTACCACGCCATCTTTCATTGGTACATTTAAGTCACCACGCACCAAAACTGTTTTGCCATTTACATTCACATCATCAAGGGTTTTAAACATTGCGTTCTCCATATCGCTCGCCCAGCTATTTTCATGCATTTTCCGCTTTGAAACTGTCAGTCAGATACTAGATTTTGACCAATAAGAAAAGGTGTATGTTCGCCTGGTTAAACTGATTTCGATGGAAAATTGAAATAGAGGCCGTAAAATACATTTCAACGACTTTAACAGGATGAAATTCATGGAAATAAAAATTGATGATTTAAGTGGTGATGAGATTAAAAATCTGCTGCAAGTTCATCTGGATACAATGGCCTCTATCTCGCCACCTGAAAGTTGTCATGCGCTCGATTTAGATGGATTAAGACACGATAGCGTAACCTTTTGGACTGTTTGGGAAGAAAATGAGCTTGTTGGGTGTGGCGCCCTAAAAGAACTTGGCAACCAAGAAAGCGAGCTAAAATCCATGCATACGCCAGCCAAACATCGCGGCAAAGGCATCGCCGCGAAACTTGTCAGCCATATTATTGAGACAGCAAAATCCAGACGTTTGACAAAAATCAGTCTGGAAACGGGGGCACAGCCGGAATTTAAGCCCGCTCGTGATTTATATTCAGGCTTCGGATTTATCGAATGCCCGCCATTTGGTGAATATATATATGATCCAAACAGTACCTTCATGAGTTTGGATTTGGCCAAAGCAAGTTAAAACAATTCTCACCCCTTGGCAGTCATGCAAACCACTGGTATCGTTGCGTCAAATTCAACTAAAAAAACTAATTTACCGGACAAAAGGGATCAAAAATGAGTATCCGTATTAATTCGAATTTCGATTCAGGTGCAATCGATGTTTTATCAGCCGAAGACGCAGACAATATCCGCCTTCGCATCGCTGCCGATGCAGGTGGAGAGTTCCGTCAATGGTTCCACTTTCGTGTAAGTGGCATCAAAGGAGAGCAGATGGTTCTGAAATTTGAAGATATGGATACAACGGCTTACCCACCAGGTTGGGAAAATTACAAATGCCGTGCATCTTATGATCGTGAAACTTGGTTCCAAGTAGATACTGAGTTTGATGGAAAAACCATGACTGTCCGCCATATGGGCCAAGCAGATACAATCTATTTTGCGTATTTCGCGCCTTATTGCCGCGAACGTCAATTGGATCTTATTGCAGAAGTTGGCCTGCATCCTGCCTGTAACGTAGAAGTTCTAGGTGAAACCCTAGATGGTCAAGATTTGGATATGTTGATCATTGGCGATGATTGGGATCATGAAAAACTGAAAATCTGGTTTATTGCCCGTCAACATCCAGGCGAAACCCAAGCAAGCTGGTGGATGGAAGGCATGTTACGTCGTCTATTGGATGACAGCGACCCTGTGAGCCGCAGCCTTCTTCAAAAATGCGTTTTCTATGTCGTACCAAATATGAATCCTGATGGTAGCAAACGCGGCTATCTTCGCACAAATGCAGCGGGCGCTAACTTAAATCGCGAATGGGCAACACCCTCCATGGAGACAAGCCCAGAAGTTTTCCTCGTTGATCAGGAAATGAGAGAAATCGGCCTTGATTTCTGTCTGGATGTACATGGCGATGAATCAATCCCTTATTGCTTTATTGCAAATGCGGATGCTATTCCGAACTGTGATCCACGACTGATTAATCTCAGGAAGTCATATGAGGCAAATTTGGCAGCTATCAGCCCTGACTTCCAAACAGAGCATGGCTATCCGGAAACTAAGCCGGGCGAAGCGAATTTGACAATTGCCAGCGCACATATTCAAAATACTCATCAAGCCCTAACTATGACATTGGAAATGCCGTTTAAGGATAATGATGATATGCCAGATGAGTTTATGGGTTGGTCCCCGGAACGATCTCGTAAACTAGGTCAAGCATGCCTAGACGCACTTTGGGCGGTTCATGGGGACCTAAGAAAATAAGCTGAGTGCTATTAGGAGTTTCAATTGATGTGTTTAGGGGGTGAATATGTTTGATACCAGTAAAGCCATCCGTAATAGATCTGACGATTTGGCAGATAAAGTTATGGAAGGACAATCGGTCTCTATCTATTTGCGCCCTAATGACACGCGTGAAGACGAACTGGGCCTAGGCCCCTATATTGAGTCGGTTTATCTGCCACATTTAATCGTTAGAGATAAAATGGTCTGGGCAGGACAAGATCGAAATGTAGCAGGAGTTGCTGGCGCCTCTCTATCCCATACAGCGGGTTACCTCTATTGCAATGCAATCGACATGTTTATGAATTATCGGATGAGCGATGAACAATTAAACGAAAAATCGCCTAACCTTTCTATCTTAATGCTCTCCAGCAGTCATTATTCCGAGTTACGTTGGCATTGCCATGACGATTATGAATTAGTTTGGGAAGATAAACCGAAACAAGATAAATCAAAAATTGTCGAAGCAATTCATCGTGGTGCAAAATTCAAAATTGCCTTCCTAGATGAGAAAGAGTTTTGGAATATTCATCCGGTTTATTACCCATTTTACTACCCAGACAAAGACATATTGGAATTCCATACCCATTTAGGATGTCTGCCAAATCTGGTCAAAGAATCTCCCGCGCATTTGGACACCATTTGGAAACAAGCCAATGGCGTAAATCTGGACAGCACCAGCCCTGCGTCTGTGCATCAGAAAGTTGCAGCAAGCAATTCTGGCTTCTGGATTAAGTACAAAGTGCGTGATAACGGGTATTATCAAACCATCGAAGATCAAAAAAATGGTCGTAGACGCCCTTATAAACGTATGAAAATTTTCGCATCCAAGGCCATGTAACAAGAGTAAAATTCATATGCAATCTAATGCGCAAAAGAATAAGTTTGATGATTTAGCTAAACTTGCTTTGGAAGGGAACTCTGTCCATATCTACTTAAAGCCTGATGCCGATGTCAAGGATCGCGACGGCACAAGCAGCTATATTGAATCTTTAGATCTAAGGCATCTGATCATCAAAGATAATGATGTATGGGCATGCCAAGATAGAAACGTTTCCCAATTTGTAGATGAAACTATTACATATACAAGCGGCTATGCTTACAGTAATGCACTGGATATGTTTGTAAATTTTCGCGCAACCGACCAAGACTTGTTAAGTCAACAGGATGCACAACAACGTATTTTATTAATGACGACAGGCCGTTACCAGGAATTGGAATGGATTTGTCATAACGACTATGAACTTGTGTGGGAATATGGAAATACAAATGGCTATTCCCACATAATCGAAGCAATTAAAGCTGGCAAAAAATTCAAACTTGCCCTTCAAGATCAAGCGGGATTCTGGAATATACATCCAGTCTATTATCCCTTTTACTATCCCGATGATGATGACATAAGTTTCCTTACATGTAACAACAACCTGCCAGCTTTATTCAAAACGCCTATATCAAGCATCGTGGATTTCTGGCAAGAAAAATCAGGATATCCATTGGATGCACATAATCCAGCCTTGCGGGAAATAAGTCTTGAACTTACCAGTCCAGGCTATTGGACATGTTATAAAGTTACAGGACATGGCGTCTATCAGACGATAAAAGATCGAAAAGAACATACTGCTCGCAAATACAAAGCCTGTAAAATATTCGCGTCAAGCAACTCATAATCAGTTCCTCCTTAGACATTTAAGAATCTGATATTAAAAACAAAATTATACATGCATATAAAATACTTGTTATAAATGCTTATTTGCGCTAAATAAGATGCATATAAAATACTTGTTATGGAGTTGAAAAATGTCTATATTCACAAGCACTGAAATTGGCAGTCCTGCTAATCAAGCTGGTCAGCGCGCCATACGTAATGGATGGATGGCATCTATCTTTCATGTGATTTTAGCATTTTCCTATGGAGGTTTCTATCAACCGACATGGTTAACGGGAAATATGACTGAAGGCGTGATTTTTGCTGTCATGGCTTTAACAGTGCCAATAACAATGGCTGTTGTAGGCATAACCAGTTATAGGAAGCATTACCGTAAGTTAATGCAGGAACAAGTAAACATGAATGCGCAACACCCACACGCCAAAGCCTGGGTAGCAGCAGAATAATGAAGAGAATTGATGCGCCTAACTCAATTTACAGACTATGCCTATCGCTCCCTAATCTATCTGGCGATGCGACCAGATGAATTATGTACAGTCCAAGAAATTGCGGATTGTTATAACTTGTCCAAAAACCATTTAATGAAAGTTATTCAAAAACTTGGTCAAACAGGCTTTGTTGAGACTATTAGAGGTAAAGGTGGTGGATTACGTCTGGCACGCCCTGCATCCGAAATTAATATTGGTTCGGTCGCCCGTGCTATGGAAGGCCCATTATGTGTTGTTGAATGCATGGGAAAAAATTCGGCCTGTAAAATTGAAAGCGGCTGCATCTTGAAATCAGCCTTGACCCGTGCAGCAAATGCCTTTTTCGCCATTCTAGATGAATATAACTTAGAAGATATTACCAAACGTAAAGGCGAACTCGGCCGCCTGTTATTTAGTGATGTGGCTTAAGGAAATAAGAATGACGACAACAAAAATGAACCACACAGAAATCAACGACCAAACCATTAAGATTCTAGTAGATCATTTCTATAGCAAAATTTTAGAGGATGAGTTAGTTGGGCCTCTTTTCAAACGCCATATAGGTGACACGCTGGACCAATGGGGCGATCACTTATTGACCATGTATCGTTTTTGGGCATCTGTAATGAATGGCACCGGACAATATAAAGGTAGTCCACATATGGTTCACAGCCGTTTCGCGCATGAAGCAGAAACAGAATTCTTCCAACGCTGGTTAAACTTATGGTTTGAAAGCTGCGATGAAACCTTTGTTCCGGATGAAGCTGATAAGTTTAAGAAGAAGGCTGAAATGATCGCAAAAAGCCTTCACTACACTATGTTTGATGATAAAATGCCGGAAGACTATATTCCACAACCAAAATCAGCTGCTTAATAAGTTACTGCGCCACCGAAGCTTCTTGTATCGTTTCCGCGGACTGAAGTGGGGTAAGTTGTGTTGCTTTTTCAGCATCATACAACTTGTCCAATTCAGCCTTTGCAATGTTAAACGATTTAAGCTGTTTTTTGTTCAACTTTTTACCAGTCGGTAACTTAACAGAAAGAGGGTTTACCGCACGCCCGTTTTTATGCACTTCAAAATGCAGATGGTTACCAGTTGATCGACCTGTTGTACCAACATAGCCAATTACTTGACGTTGTCGCACACGCTTACCGTTACTGATACCTTTAGCAATATTATGCATATGCGCATAAGCCGTCTTATAAGTTCCATTATGTCGAATACGTACATATTTACCGAAACTGCCGTTCCAGCCGGCGACTTCTATCACACCGTCACCTGCCGCATAAATTGGTGTTCCACGAGGTGCCGCAAAGTCGGTCCCCTTATGTAATTTCGTATATCCTAAAACAGGATGCTTCCGATTGCCAAAACCAGACGAAATCCGTGCGCCATCTATCGGTGTTCTTAACAATGCCTTACGAACGGATTGCCCTTTTGACGTATAATAATCGGCAAACTCATCTTTTGGCTTGAAACGATAATACTTATGGTGATCCCCGCTTAACGTCATCTCAGCCACAAGAATTTTACCTGTTTCGATTTCACGACCAGCTTCGTCTTGTAACGATTCATACATCAAAGCAAAACTATCGCCTTTTTGAATTTCACGTTGAAAATCCACATCAAAGCTAAAGATATTAATCAAGTCAGCCAAAACACGCGAAGGGATGCCTGCTTCCGTTGCAGCAACATATAAACTGCTTTCGATAACACCATTGGTGACTTTCAAATTCGTGCTCAATGGTACTTCTTCCACAATGGTTTCAAAGCTACCATCTGCTTGTCTTGTGGAAATAACTTTGCGTTTTTGATCTGGCTCTAATGTAAATTCTTCAAGGATCGGCCCTTCGTCTCCCTCAATCAAACGAATCGATGTTTTTTGACCTGGGCGTAATTTCCGAACAGAAAAGACCTTGTTAAAACTTCTTGTCGCAAGATGCGTATCTCGCTGGCTGGCGCCCGCTGCAACCATAATATTTGCCAAGGTATCACCTGATTTTATTTCACCAAGAATAACCGTATCCACGGCTTCAAGTGGGCCCTCCTCAATCACTTCCACCACTGGAGCAGGTTGCACAATCTCAACTTCTGGAATTGCGACTTCTTCAACTTTCTCTTCCCAGATATCCGTCCAGACACCAAGCCCTGCCAGAATAAACATACCAAAAGCGCTTCCTAATGCAGCAGCCCCAATTAGGCGTGCTTTATTTACATTCGCTGTGGCAAGCGGGTTTTTATGAGATTTTCCAGCAAAGGGTTTAAAACGCTTGATTCCCTTTACCCCCTTCTGCTTTTCATGAACATGCGTCGCTTCACCCAACTCAGGGAAGCTCTCCTGCATTTCTTCGTCAAGATCTTGAAAAGGATCATTCAACTGGATGGAGCTACCGCCTTGCCCAAGACGTTTTTTCCAAAAATTAACAATCTTACTTTTCATTATCTTTTATTCTTTATCTAGAAGTTCAAATGCCAGAAATATGACAACAATATAGATTAATCAGGTTATAGACTGGCTCGCAAGGGGCGTCCATCCCTCATTTTCATCAGGAAAATCGGGTTACTTTTATACAATATATTATGGCGAGAATAAGACGAATCCTTATCCCTGGTTTCATATTAAGGATTTTTTTCACTTTTATGACGGTGTTTCACGAAACTGTAACATTTATTCAATAAAAGAGTCGCAGATAAACGATAAATCTTCCTGCACATGATCTTCGAAAGGGGATTTTCGGAACTCATGTGCAAGTTTGAAACCGGTTCAATGCATCCTACAATTTTAACGCGGCGAGCCACTCCAAAATTCAGGATAATGATTATGAAATCTTTGATGAAATCTGTTGCAGCTGCTGCTCTTGGCTTTGTTGCTGTATCTGGCGTTGCTGAAGCACGCGACCAAATCCACATTGTTGGTTCTTCTACAGTATTCCCATTTGCAACAGCAGTTGCAGAGAACTTCGGTAAATCTACAGACTTCAAAACACCAGTTGTTGAATCCACAGGTTCCGGCGGTGGTTTGAAATTGTTCTGCTCTGGTATCGGTGTTCAACATCCAGACATCACAAACGCTTCTCGTCGTATTAAATCTTCCGAAGTTAAAAAATGCGCAGAAAACGGCATTACAGACATCGTAGAAGTTAAAGTTGGTTACGATGGTATCGTTATCGGTAACGCAAAGTCTGCACCACAATTATCTTTGACAAAGAAACAAATTTTCTTGGCTTTGGCGAAAGAAATTCCAGATGGTAATGGCGGTTACATTGCTAACCCTTACATGAAATGGTCTGACATTGATGCGTCTTTGCCAAACACAAAAATCGAAGTATTGGGTCCTCCTCCAACCTCCGGTACACGTGATGCATTCGTTGAGCTAGCAATGGAAGGTGGCGCGAAGAAAATTGACGTTCTTAAAGCTCTTCGTAAGTCCGACAAAAAAGCATTCAAAGCAGTTGCACATGCAATCCGTGAAGATGGTGCATTTGTAGAAGCAGGTGAAAACGACAACTTGATCGTTCAAAAACTAGAAGCTAACCCGAATGCATTCGGTATCTTCGGCTTCTCCTTCTTGGATCAAAACTCTGACAAAATCCAAGGTTCTAAAGTTGGTGGTAACGAGCCAACATTTGAGAATATCGCAGATGGTAAATACGGTGTATCCCGTTCCCTATACTTCTATGTGAAAAAAGCACATGTAGGCGTGATCCCAGGTGTTCAAGAATATTTGACAGAATTCACATCTGACGATGCTTGGGGTGATGAAGGTTACCTAACAGACCGCGGTTTGATCCCAATGCCAACTGAAGAGCGCGAAGCTTACAAAGCGGCAGCAATGGGCCTAACAAACTTATCCATGTAATCAGTTACATGATTGGTTGAGAATTGTTGGCGGGCCCTACAGATACTGTAGAGCCCGCCCTTTCTTTCCCACCAATTTATTATTTTATCATTTTTGATATTTCGGCGGTTTTAAATGACAAGTACAATTTTAGCAGTTTTGTTGGTGGTGATCTTTATTTTCGCCTTCAGCAGCGGCAAAAAACGTGTCAGAAAACTGGCAGGTGAGACTAAAATTCATTCTTTGCCAGGTTATTATGGTGTATATGCCGTAATGTATGCAGCAATCCCTGCTTTTCTTTTATGGGCTGGCTGGACACTTTTTGAACCTACTATCATCAAAAACATTGTCTTGGATCCAATCATTACAGCTTCTCCTAATTTAGAAGCTAATCAAATTGGTCTTATTTATAACGACATTCAAAACTTGGTTGCTGGTCGTGGTGATATCACCAAAGCAGCGCCTGAAATCGTAACAGCCGTTGATGCTTATAGAAGCCTCAAAGGTAACAGTCAGCTTGCAGCACTTGTTCTTGTTCTTGCTATGGCGGTTATCGCCTTGAAAGTTGCCCATGGCAAAATCAATCCCGATTTCCGTGCACGTCAAGCCGTTGAACGTATTGTGATGGTCTTGTTAATCACAAGTTCCTGCATTGCGATCTTAACCACCGTCGGCATTGTTTTATCTTTGATTGTTGAAGCAAGCCGCTTCTTCGCAAAAGTACCATTTTATGAATTCCTCTTTGGTCTGGAATGGAGTCCGCAAACAGCTTTACGCGCCGATCAAGTAGGATCCAGCGGTAGCTTTGGTGCAATTCCCGTATTTGCCGGCACATTGCTCATCAGTTTCATTGCTATGGTTGTTGCCGCCCCGATTGGGTTGTTTTCAGCAATTTATATGTCCGAATATGCCTCTTCCAAAGTGCGCGCCGTAGTAAAACCACTTTTGGAAATCCTCGCAGGTATCCCAACGGTTGTTTATGGCTTCTTCGCCGCCTTGACTGTTGCGCCATTCTTACGAGATACAGGTGCAAATCTAGGCATCGGTATTTCAAGTGAAAGTGCATTGGCAGCGGGTTTGGTGATGGGAATTATGATTATTCCTTTCGTATCCTCCCTTTCCGATGATGTGATTTCTGCGGTTCCAAATTCATTGCGTGAAGGCTCATATGGATTAGGGGCTACACGTTCTGAAACGATTAAAAGTGTAATCCTTCCTGCTGCATTACCGGGTATTGTGGGCTCACTTCTGTTAGCTGCCAGTCGCGCTATTGGTGAAACCATGATCGTGGTTATGGCCGCAGGCCTTGCTGCAAATCTAACGGCTAACCCATTTGCAGCTGTGACAACAGTAACCGTACAAATTGTGACCTTGTTGGTTGGTGACCAAGAATTCGACAGCCCTAAAACCCTAGCCGCTTTTGCGCTTGGTTTGATGCTGTTCTTTATCACCCTTCTTTTAAACATCGTGGCGCTGCGCGTCGTACGCAAATATCGTGAGCAATATGACTGATACAACACCAAATGCTGTTCCTCCCAAGTCTGTGACCACGGCAAGTTCCGAACGTGTCGCAGCAACTTTGGCAAAACGTCATGCAGCCGAAAAACGATTTCGCATGTATGGCATTGGTGCCATTGGTTTAGCCTTAACCTTTTTGGTGATCTTATTTGGTAGCATCATCACACAGGGGTATTCCGCCTTTTGGCAAACAGAAATCCGTTTGGATGTTCATATTGACGAAGGTGAATTTGCCTCTCGTGAATATGCAGACATCCGTAAAGCAAGCTTTAATAAGATGCTTCGCAATTCTTTGCGTGAAGTTTTCCCAGATGTGAAAAGCCGCAAAGATAAAAAAGAGCTTTATAAAGTCATCTCTTCTGGCGCTAAATACGAATTGCAAAGCATGGTCGTTGAAAATCCAGATTTGATTGGGACCACCGTATCATTTTGGATGGCCGCATCCGATGATGTCGACATGCTCAATAAAGGCTACATTGATCGCAATTTGCCAGAATCTGATCGTCGTCTATCTGACTTCAGCATCGGATTGGTAGATACATTAATTGAAAAAGGCGATTTGAAATCGGCATTCAATACACGTTTCTTCAGTAACGCAGATAGCCGCGAACCTGAACAAGCTGGTATCTGGGGTGCTGCAATCGGATCTTTCTGGACCTTGATGGTTACCTTGCTTCTTTCCTTCCCAATCGGTGTCGCCGCGGCCATCTATCTGGAAGAATTCGCACCAAAGAATAAATGGACTGATCTGATTGAGGTCAACATTAACAACCTTGCTGCGGTACCATCCATCGTCTTTGGTTTGTTAGGCCTTGCCCTCTTTTTGAACTGGTTCAATTTACCACGCTCTGCGCCAATCGTTGGTGGCATGGTTCTAACTCTTATGACTTTGCCAACCATTATCATTGCCTCCCGTGCTGCATTAAAGGCAGTTCCACCATCTATTCGTGAAGCTGCCCTAGGTATGGGGGCGAGCCGCCTGCAAGTGGTGACTCATCATGTATTACCGCTGGCAATGCCAGGTATGCTAACAGGTACCATCATTGGTATGGCCCAAGCCTTAGGTGAAACAGCCCCGTTATTGATGATCGGGATGGTGGCCTTTATCGCAGATATTCCAGGCGGCCCAACCGATCCTGCAACCGCGTTACCAGTACAGATTTATCTTTGGGCAGATAGTCCCGAACGTGCCTTTGTAGAACGCACAAGTGCCGCGATCATGGTGTTGCTTGGTTTCTTAATTTTTATGAACCTTGCAGCCGTTTTACTTCGCAAGAAATTTGAACGTCGCTGGTAATTCAAAACCAGTGTATAATTGAGCCAGTTTTTTAGAAAGTGACATCGAAAATGTCAGGAATTAATATGAAAAATCTAGAGCAATCCGAAGTAGTTAATTACCCAGCTGATCGTGCGATCAAAATGCAGGGGAAAGACGTGAAGGTATTCTATGGCGAGAAACAAGCGTTATTTGACGTAAATATCGACATCTATGACCGTGAAGTGACCGCACTGATCGGACCATCCGGTTGTGGTAAATCCACCTTCTTGCGCTGCTTAAACCGTATGAATGATACGGTCGACATCTGTCGCATCGAAGGTAAAATCACTGTGGATGGCGAAGATATCTATGAAAAGTCAGTCGACCCGGTTCATCTTCGTGCCCGCGTTGGTATGGTGTTCCAAAAGCCAAATCCATTCCCGAAATCCATTTTCGACAATGTCGCGTACGGTCCAAAAATCCATGGTTTAGTGGACAATAAAACCGATCTTGAAGAAATTGTTGAAACATCTTTGCGTAAAGCATCCATCTGGGATGAAGTAAAAGATCGCCTTGATGCTCCGGGAACTGGCCTTTCCGGTGGTCAGCAACAACGTCTATGTATTGCACGTGCCATTGCCGTTCGCCCGGAAGTAATCTTGATGGATGAGCCATGTTCCGCGCTTGATCCGATTGCAACCGCCAAGATAGAAGAACTTATTCATGAATTGCGTGAAAACTTCACCATCGCCATCGTAACCCACTCTATGCAACAAGCCGCACGTGTTTCACAGCGTACAGCCTTCTTCCATTTGGGTCATCTGGTTGAGATGGGTGAAACAGATCAAATCTTTACCAACCCTGAAGACGAACGTACCCAAGGGTATATTACAGGCCGCTTTGGTTAAGCTGCATTTTAACATAGGATTAAAGTAAATGAATACGACAGTCGGTTCAGACCATATCGTTACAGCTTATGACCAGGATTTGGATGAGTTGTATCGCCTCGTAAGCCAGATGTCTGGTTTGGTGGAAACTCAATTTGCAAATTCCTTAAAAGCGGTAGATGCCCGTGATGAGGAATTGGCCTTAAAAGTAAAACAACGCGACAAAGAGATTGATCAACTGGAAGCAGATGTTGATGCAGCCGCAATCCGATTGATTGCCCTTCGCCAACCAATGGCAGATGATTTGCGTTTCATTATTTCTGCTATGAAAGCAGCTTCTGATATCGAACGCATCGGTGATTATGCAAAAAACATTGGTAAACGCACCCTAGTAATGAGCCAGTTCCCTGCTATGCCAGTGATGAAAAGTGTCGTACGTATGGGGCAATCTGTGCAAACACAGCTTCGCGATATTTTCGATGCTTTCCTTGCCGGGGATGAAGAAAAAGCGGTGCAAGTATGGGAAAAAGATGAAGATATCGATGCCCATTACACAAGCCTGTTCCGTGAAATCTTAACCTATATGATGGAAGATCCACGTAATATTACGGCTGCCTCTCATCTGATGTTTGTAGCTAAAAACATCGAGCGTGTTGGTGATTTGGCAACGAATATTGCAGAATCAATTTACTTCACAAAAACAGGTGAATCATTGGCAGATCGCCCTAAAGCGGATGCTTCTAAATATGAATCACTAGATTAAAAGAGATATCTCTTTTTCATTTAAGACGACTTAGACTAAAGACGGATAAAGACTATGAGCCAAGGCAAAATTCTAATCATCGAAGACGAAGCCGCAGTGGTAACTTTGTTAAAATATAATTTGGAAAAATCCGGTTATGAAGTAACAGCTGCGATGGATGGTGAGGAAGGCCTCATTATGGTGGAAGAAGAACAGCCGGACCTGCTATTGGTTGACTGGATGCTTCCACATGTATCAGGGGTGGAAATTTGCCGCCGCTTGCGTCGTAATCCGGACCATAAGAATTTACCGATCATCATGTTAACGGCGCGTGGCGAAGAATCAGACACTGTACGGGGCCTTGAGTCCGGTGCAGATGACTATATGGTAAAGCCCTTCTCCCCAAGTGAATTACAAGCACGTATTCAAGCTGTCCTTCGTCGGGCGCGCCCATCTCTTGCCGCAGATAACTTAAGCGTAGGTGGCTTATTGATGGATTTGGTTTCCTTACGTGTTTATCGCGATGATACCGAAATCAAATTAGGCCCAACCGAATTTAAATTGCTGCGTCACTTCATGGAAAATCCAGGTCGTGTTTATTCCCGTGAACAGTTACTGGATATGGTTTGGGGGCGTGATGTCTATGTGGAAACACGTACAGTTGATGTTCATATCCGTCGTCTTCGTAAAAACCTGAATGACGGTGGGTTGCCGGACCTGATCCGCACGGTACGTTCTGCAGGTTATTCTTTGGATGATAGCAAAGTTTAAGACCAAGCTTACAGTTGAAATCAAAAACAGGAGGTAAATTTTCATTTACCTCCTGTTTTTATCTGGAAAACTCGCCAAAGCGTGATTATCCTGCTTTGTCATAAGGATAACTCACAAAGGTTTTAGATTTGTCTTCACCATATTTGACAATTGTTACGAAAAAACTTGGCGCGCTTAGTGATGATATGCGCCTCTATTTCGACCGGGTGATCAATAATGTGGAAACCTTGAAAGCGTTTCAACATCGCGAGAACCTTGCCTATATTATCCTGTCACAAGCCATCGATGCGGCCCCAAAGGAATTAACCAAGACGGTGCCGGAACAGGCCTATACCACACATCTAGCACGTTATCTTCACGAACATGAAGATCATCATGCCCGCTTGATGCATTCAAGCCAGTTTCTGGTTAATCCAACGGGCGTAGGTCAAGAAATCGCCGCTGGTTTTATTGCTATTATCGCTGAAGATATGTTGCAACAATATGCCATGGGCACGTTAGAAATAGATGAACCAGAAACCTATGCTTTCCGCTGGCCTTTCTATTCCGAAACCGACTTTCCTTATGAAGATAAATCCGCGGAGGAAACCGCAGAAGAAGCTGCCATTTTGGACCGTCTTGAGGCTACGCTTGCCAAAATCCAAGAGGAAAAAGACAAAAAATAGCTTTGAAAACTGATAGATCTTAAAGCTTATCTGCAAATTTGCAAGATTTATCTATCTAGATATCAATTGAAACTTATTGTAGTCTTAAAAAACAGATAGATAACATTGATAAACCAATGAAATATGTAACGATTTATAAGTTCTGGCTTCTAAAAATACTATTCGTAACGTTTGCTATATTCCAAACCAATATTAGTGCAGCATCAGATACGAATTCATTAGTTTTAGAGATCAGCTACGATGGTGAGTTTTCTCCATTCACCTATCAAAATCGTGATGGCATAGCTTCCGGTATTCTAATCCATACATTAAAAAAAGCTCTAGAAAACAAAGAAATCAAATTCAATCTAACGGCCCATCCGTGGAAACGAACAGTCGCCTTAACGGATAAAGCAATGGTGGATGCCTCTCTCCCATGGCGTTATGCGGAAGAACGTGCAAAAAAATATATTTTGGTTGGCCCTATTACCCCCAAAGGTAGCCCTACGGTCATTTGGGGCCGAAAAAATGATACTAAGATCAAATCATGGAAGTCCATATGTGATCTATCACCATATAAAATTGGGGCTATTTCAGGTTATCGCTACCCCGCAATTATTGAGGACGCAAAATGCATTGAAAATATGCAATATTCAACGATCACCAATGAAATGTTACTACAAAAGCTACTCAACAAAAGAGTCGATTTAATCATTGGCGATAGAAATGTCCTCAAGGAAGCCACAAAACAACAAAATGTAGAAAACATGTTTGAGGAGGTATCCCCACCACTTGAATATGTGCAGCGTTATCTTGCTGTTCCAAGGTCTAAGCCACAGGTCGCCAAAATCCTTCAAGACGCGCTTGACGATTTTCATAATAGAAGTGGCGAATAACGCATCTATCTTTATCTCATCTTAAAAGAAAAAACGGCCCTGTTCCGAAGAGACAGGGCCAGTATGTTCTGAGAGAACAACTTTAATCGAGTAAAAAGGGGTCTTCTTACTCAGCTGCTCCTACAGTTGGGGTAACTGTTTCAACAGGCTGTTCCAGCTTGTCTAGAATTTCATGTGGCACCACATGACGGAACATGCCACGTACACGATCCCATTCAGACAGTAATGTATCCGCCCATTTGGAATGCGTTTCACGATAATGATCTTCAAGCATGGATTTACATTGATCCGCCCAATAGTCATTCTCTAGGCTATAAAGGCCGATAGTTTCAGGATTGATACGCTCTTCAAAGCTGCCATCACGATCCAACACAAACGCCATACCGCCTGTCATGCCTGCACCAAAGTTGTCACCAACATTGCCAAGGATCATCACACGACCACCTGTCATATATTCACAACCATTGGACCCACAGCCTTCAATCACCGCTGTCGCACCAGAATTACGTACCGCAAAACGTTCACCCGCTTGACCCGCCGCATAAAGCGTACCTGCCGTCGCACCATACATACATGTGTTACCAATGATGGTGTTTTTATGGCTTTCTAACGGACTTGTTGCGATTGGACGTACCACGATGCTGCCACCTGATAGACCTTTACCTACATAATCGTTTGAATCCCCGATCACTTCCAGTTTCAACCCTTGTACCGCGAAGGCGCCTAAAGATTGACCAGCAGACCCACGCATACGTACAGTCAAATGACCCGGGTTCAATTTCGCCATACCAAATTGACGAGTGATTTTGGAACTGATCTTGGTACCAATCGCACGATACGTATTACGGATGTTATATTGAAGTTGCATCTTCTCACCACGATCAAAGAGATTTTCCGCATCTTCGATCATTTGTGCATCCAATGTTTCAGGCACATCATTACGACCATCTAATGTACAGATCATGCCTTCAGGACCTGCATCTGCACGTGCAAGTAACGGGTTCAAATCGAGGTCATCCAAGTGAGCCGCACCACGGCTTACCTGACGAAGCAAGTCTGTACGACCAATCACTTCGTTTAGAGAAGACACGCCAAGTTCTGCTAAAATCTCACGAACTTCTTCCGCAACAAAACTAAACAAGTTCACAACTTTTTCAGGTGTACCAACAAACTTATCGATCATCTTAGGGTCTTGGGTACATACGCCGACCGGACATGTGTTGGAATGACATTGACGCACCATAATACATCCCATCGCCACCAATGTTGCTGTTCCAAGACCGAATTCTTCCGCACCCAAAATCGCAGCGATTACAACATCACGACCTGTTTTCAAACCACCATCTGTACGAAGACGTACTTTGTGACGAAGACCATTAAGGCTCAATACCTGATGCGCCTCTGCCAAGCCCATCTCCCATGGAAGGCCTGCATATTTGATGGATGTTTGTGGACTAGCCCCTGTACCACCAGAATGACCAGAAATCATAATGCTATCCGCATGGGCTTTTGCAACACCTGCGGCAATAGTACCAATGCCCGCACGGGCCACCAATTTCACACAAACGGATGCATCCGGGTTGATTTGTTTTAGGTCATAAATCAACTGCGCCAAATCCTCGATAGAATAAATATCGTGATGTGGTGGCGGGCTGATCAATGTCACGCCTTCTGTCGCATGACGCAATTTTGCAATGACACCGGAAACCTTAAAGCCAGGTAACTGACCGCCTTCACCCGGTTTTGCACCTTGGGCAACTTTAATCTCAATCTCTTTACAATTGTTCAGATATTCAGCTGTCACACCGAAACGACCAGAGGCAACCTGCTTGATTGCAGAAGAGGCGTTATCACCATTTTTATATGGCTTATAACGTTTTGCATCTTCACCCCCCTCACCAGAGTCAGATTTCGCACCGATACGGTTCATGGCAATCGCAATTGTTTCATGGGCCTCCGGGCTCAACGCACCAAGGGAAATACCCGGTGCCACTAAACGCTTACGAATTTCAGTGATAGATTCCACATCATCAACAGAAATCGGTGCCTGAACTTTTTCGAAATCCAATAAATCACGTAAATTCACTGGCGCACCGCTATGGCAGCCTTTGGAATATTTCAGGTAAGTTGCATAAGAATCTGTGGAAACAGCCGTTTGCAATGTATGAATCAAACCAGCTTCCCAAGCATGTTTTTCCCCGCCATTACGATAGCGATAGAAACCACCAACCGGCAATGTTGCTGCCGCAGCAAGATAAGCTTTTTCATGCTGTGCAATCACTTGGCTTTGCAAACCAGATAGACCAATACCGGAAATACGGCTTGGAAGACCCGGGAAAAATTCCGCAACCAAGCTACGGGATAGACCGACAGCTTCAAAGTTATATCCACCACGATAAGATGAGATAATAGAAATACCCATCTTCGCCATGATTTTTAATAAACCATCACCGATGGATTTCTTGTAATTCAACATCGCCTTTTCAAGGCTGATATCACCTAACAACCCTTTGGCGTGACGATCTGCGATTACTTCCATAGTCATGTAGGCGTTGATGGATGTTGCGCCCACACCAACCAATACGGCATAGAAATGTACATCCAATGCCTCACCAGAGCGTACGTTCAAGCTTACAAATGTACGCAATTGAGATTTCACCAAATGGGTATGAACGGCCGCGACAGCCAAGATCATTGGAATTGGGGCTGCGTCAGGCCCCACTTTTTCATCGGTCAACACAAGTTGTGCGGCCCCGCGACGTACAGCATCTTCCGCTTGTTGTTGTAATGCATAAACCGCATCACGTAACGCAGAAGACCCTGCCTTTGGATCGAACACACAATCCAGATCAGCAACGGTATCACCAAGGTTTTTGCGCATGGCTTCATATTCGCCATTTAACAGAACCGGGCTATCCAGTTGAAGGATTTTCACTTGGTTGGCATCTTCTTCAAGAATGTTACCCAAGTTACCCAAACGTGTGGACAAACTCATCACCGGACGTTCACGCAAACTATCGATTGGCGGGTTTGTTACCTGTGAGAAGTTTTGACGGAAATAGTTATGAAGACCACGATATTTTTCACTTAAAACCGCAACAGGTGTATCATCCCCCATTGATCCAGTGGCTTCTTTGCCGTCTTCCAACATCGGTTGTAAGATCAACTCAAGCTCTTCCATCGTCCAACCAGCAATCACCTGACGACGACGTAATTCCGCCTTATCCAGACCGCCGATGGTACCAACAGGTTCAGAACCTAGCTGTTCCAGAGTAGTGATGTTTTTCACCCAATCCCCAAATGGGGCAAGGCCAGCAACCATGTCTTTCAATTCACGGTCGTTATATAGCTTACCTTCTTCAAGGTTCACCGCCAGCATGTCACCTGGACCTACGCGACCTTTTTCGACAACGGTTTTCTCATCCGCTTTTACCATGCCCGCTTCAGACCCAACGATCAAAAGACCATCGCCTGTCACCACATAACGCAACGGACGTAGACCGTTACGATCAAGGCCTGCCAATAACCACCGACCAGAATAAGCACAAACCGCCGCCGGACCATCCCATGGTTCCATCACACTATTTGCATACGCATAGAAATCTTTATGGTTTTGCGGCACAGCTTTGGAATTTTCCCAAGCTTCCGGCATCAACAAGGATTTCACCTCTGGCAATTGACGTTTGGTACGTACCAAGACTTCAAATACGGCATCTAATGCGGAACTATCAGAACTATCTGGTTGGATAATTGGTTTGATGTCTTCTACATGTTCCCCGAAAACAGGATCATCCATGCGTGTTTCATGGGATTTCATCCAGTTCACGTTACCAAGTAGGGTATTAATCTCACCATTATGTGCCAAGACACGGAATGGCTGTGCCAAAGGCCAGCTTGGGAAAGTGTTTGTAGAATAACGTTGATGATAAATTACAAAGTTGGATACGAAACGCTCATCCAACAAATCCGGATAGAAAGCGGTTAATTCTTCAGCCAAGAACAAACCTTTATAAATCACAGAACGACAAGACAGAGAACAGATATATGCTTCTGTTAAGTTTTCTGCCAAAACAGCTTTTTCAATGCGGCGACGGATCACATAAAGATCAACTTCAAACTGTGCGTCATCCACATCCAGCGCATTTTCAACAAGGATTTGCTCAATTTCTGGACGGGTTGCATTTGCTTTGGTCCCAATCACGCCAATATTCACTGGCACCTGACGCCATCCGTAAATACGGTGACCCATGCCGATAATTTCGCTTTCTACGATTTCACGTACACGTTCCTGTTTCCCAAGGTCTGTGCGTGGCAAGAAAACCTGACCAACCGCCAAGGCACCTGTGCCTGGTTGTTGCCCCATACGACGGATATGATCCTTAAAGAATTCTTGTGGGATTTGCAGATGGATACCGCAACCATCCCCTGTTTTACCATCGGCATCAACCGCGCCACGATGCCAAAGCTGTTGCAAAGCTTCAATACCAGCTTCCACAACATCACGACGTGCTTCCCCATCAAGGGCCGCAACCATACCAACACCACAATTGGCAGTTTCCATATTTGGCAGATACATGCCTTCTTCAGCCAGATATTTCGCTTGAAGAGCATGTTTTTCAACGACATTCAGGTCTTTGTTGATTTTATTCATCATGTTTTCCTCTACTCTTCCCGACTTATTCCGCAGCTGCAGCTGCTGTTTTTTCTTGCATATATTTATGGATATTATCCGCAGCGTCATGACCGTCTTTCACAGCCCAAACCACAAGGCTTGCCCCGCGAACGATATCACCAATGGCAAATACCCCATCCATATCTGTCATGGATGTGCGGTGATTAACCTTGACTGTGCCCCAATTGGTTACAGGCAATTCCGGCTGGTTCCATAAAGTTGGTAATTCTTCTGGTTCAAACCCTAGCGCCAAAATCGCCAAGTCCGCATCATGAATAGTGGAAGACCCTTCGATCGGACGTGGTTGACGACGACCGGTTGCATCTGGCGGCCCCAAACGCATGGAAATCGCACGTACACCTGTGACTTCATCCTTGTCGTTACCAACAAAGGCTTCCGGATTAGATAACCAAACAAATTCAACGCCTTCTTCTTTGGCATTGGCAGTTTCACGTTCGGAACCAGGCATATTTGCTTCGTCACGACGATAGAGACATTTAACAGATTTTGCGCCTTGACGAATGGCAGTACGCACACAATCCATTGCGGTATCACCACCGCCCACAACGACAACGTTTTTGCCTTCGGCATTTAATGCGCCATTGTCATATTCTTCAACCGAATCACCCAAACCTTTTTTGTTAGATGCTGTCAAATAGGTCAAAGCAGGCAATACATTTTTCAAACCAACGCCCGGTGCTTTAATGTTGCGTGCTTTATATACACCTGTCGCAATCACAACCGCATCATGTTTTGATTTGATATCTTCAAAAGACATATCAACGCCGACATTAACGCCCATATGGAATGTCACGCCGCTATCTTTCAACCAATCCGCACGACGGGCCACAACGGATTTATCCAATTTGAAATTTGGAATCCCATAAACAAGCAAGCCGCCTTCACGGTCATAGCGGTCATAGATATGAACTTGATAGCCCATGCCACGTAAACGCGCCGCAGCTGCAAAACCACCCGGGCCAGCGCCGATAATGCCTACAGACTGATCACGTTCGATCATTGGTTTGATCGGCTCAACCCAACCATTTTCGAAAGCGGTGTCCGTAATATATTTTTCAACAGACCCAATAGTCACTGTTTCATGGCCGGATTGTTCAATCACACAGCTGCCTTCGCAAAGACGATCTTGTGGGCAAATGCGGCCACAGATTTCCGGCATTGTATTGGTTGCGGAGGATAATTCATATGCCTCTTCCAGACGCCCTTCGGCGGTCATCATCAACCAATCAGGAATATTATTATGTAACGGGCAATTCACAGAACAGAAAGGCACACCACATTGCGAGCAACGCGAAGATTGATCTTTTGCTTCTTGATCTTCGAAACCTTCATAGATTTCGCCAAAATCCTTTGAACGATCTTCTGCAGAACGCTTTGTCGGCATTTGACGTGCGCGATCCACAAATTTCAGCATAGTTTTGCTCATTTCAGTGCTCCTGACCGTGGTTGTTTTTATCTTTCTTAACCCCGACTCCCCTGAAGACTACCCATTGAATTTTCTAATCAGAGAAGTGATTTTTGAGGAATTTTCCCTCAAGCACCCAATAGAGTTTGAAGTATTATTACCCTCAATTTCTCTTTGGATGCCCCCGTCATATCGCGATCATTCGCATAAATCCAGTAAAAAATGCAAAATAGGTCAACTTTGTTGACTAAAATATTTAAATTTTCAAAAAAATGACGCTCACATTAAAATGATCACAAATTTGGGATCACATTTTAGTACCATTTCGGAACTAAATATTTCCAACATTCTGGATGCAAGCTCAAACGAACATGTTATATAGAATCAATTCATTCTTTACGCAGAAGCGATTTGGGGTAAGTTACGCGTGGCACTTCATTATATTCTGGTTTTAGCATTGGTTCAGGGAATCACGGAGTTCCTGCCAATCAGTTCCTCCGGCCATTTATATTTAACCGGTGAATTTATCGGCACCGAAGATCAAGGTCTGACCATGGACATTGCCGTTCATTTCGGCACCCTCTTTGCCGTAATGATGTATTTCTGGCGCGATGTCTGGACCATGATCAAGGGAACAGGCCGCCTCGCTACCTTCCGCCCCAACAAAGACAGCAAACTGGTTGTTAATATTGTCATTGGCACCATCCCTGTCGTTTTGGCAGGCTTCTTCCTTTATGACTATGTGGAAGGATATCTGCGCGATATTAAAGTTGTGGCTTGGACTACTCTTGGCTTTGGCATCCTGCTTTGGATTGCGGATAAAGTCGGCATGACCATTCGCCGCACCGAACATTTAGGCATTCCATCCGCATTAGTGATTGGTTTGGCACAAGTTCTAGCCCTGATCCCGGGCACTAGCCGATCCGGCATCACCATGACCGCGGCACGCTTTATGGGGATGGAACGCGCAGAATCCGCACGTTTTTCCATGCTTCTATCGATCCCGACCATTTTGGCCGCAGGCAGCTTGGGCGCCTATAAATTATGGCAAAGCGGCAATATGGCCCTGACTTATGATGCAATTCTGGCGGCGGTTATTTCATTCTTCGCCGCATGGCTAACCATCATTGTTTTAATGGCATGGTTACGCCGGGCAAGCTACACACCTTTTGTCTTATATCGTATCGCCCTTGGTGGATACCTATTGTATTACATCTATTATTAAACACAAAAAAGCCGCTGAAATTTCCCAGCGGCTTTTTTATTTTTATCAATTCAGTAGGATCTTAAAGAACGCGTTTCTTATAAGCAGCCGCTTCCATATCGCGAAAATCAATACTGACCGATGTCACGGTTGAAAATGACTCAGTTAGAGATTCCAATAAGATATTACCAATCTTATCTTTCTGCTCCACTGTGCGGCCTTCCAGAAGATAAACTGTCATATGCACAAAACTGCCGCCATCCACATTCATCATATGATGATCATAAGGGGTCGCACGCACCTTTAAGGCATCTGCGGTCATTTCACCTGTTTTCACACCTGCGGCAAACGCATTTTTGACAGCTTCGCCGATATCGTGACGCGCTTCCACATCACGGGAATATTCAATACGAAAATGAGGCATCTTTATATCCTTAGGATGGTGTGATCGGATTATATTGACCACCATTACGATATCTATTCATGTAATGTGGCAATTCAGATGCGATGGTTGTTGGCTCAATCCCAAGGTCAGCCAAGCCTGGCAGATCACCAGATACCACATTATCACGTTCCAACAGGATCATTTGATCACGGGTCATTGGCGGTACAGGCAGGAAGCTCAATACAGAACCCAAAATCTTTGCAAGGAACAGTGGCATCGGCACCAAACCGCGATGTTTGCCCATTTGTTTCAACAAGACCTGATAAACTTCTTCCAAAGACAATACATCCAGACCGCCAAGTTCATAAGTTTTGCCCGCCATGGATTTATCCTCCAGACCACGTACGATCACTTCGGCAACATCCCCCACATAGACAGGTTGGAATTTAGTTTTACCGCCGCCGATCAAAGGTAGAGCCGGACTTGTTGCCGCCATAGAAGCAAAACGGTTAAAGAACCCATCTTGAGGCCCAAAAATAACGCTTGGACGCACAATCACGGCATCTTGGTAAACAGCACGTACTGCATCTTCGCCGGCAGCTTTGGATTTTGCATATTTGGATTTGCTATTGGCATCGGCACCAAGAGCAGACATATGAACATAGTTTTCTACGCCGCATTCTTTGGCGATCTTTGCGATAGGGGCAGACGCATTCCCTTGCACTTCGTCAAATTTCTGTTTGCCGGATTCATATAGAATCCCCACCAGATTGATCACCGCATCGCAACCTTCAATCGCCGCACGGACAGAAGCCTCGTTACGGATGTTGGCTTGCACAGGTGTGACTTGGCCCACATCCCCCGTGGTTTTCAGATAAAGGCCCGCTTCCGGATCACGGCTTGCCACACGCACACGCCAGCCTTGCGCGGCCAGTTTACGAACCACATAGCGGCCCACAAAACCGGACCCACCAAAAACAACGATCATCTTGCCGTTAAAAGCCATGTTTCACTCCCCAGAATGCTCTGATCTGATCACAATATAATTAGTTATACGAGGTTATACTTGGAAAAGATGAATTCGCCAACCTTAACAGCCTTTTCATAAAGGAAATTTTTTATAAATGAGCAAATTTCCCATGTTGACAAATACCGTCAAAATCAGCACATATGCGCTCCCAACAAAATGGTGCTGCCCTGGTGGCGGAATTGGTAGACGCGCTAGCTTCAGGTGCTAGTGACCGTATGGTCGTGGAAGTTCGAGTCTTCTCCAGGGCACCAGTATTTAGCTTATTATTTTGATCGATATCTAATCAAACTTGATATCACTAATTCAGTGTTTCTCTCGCATATAACTTGAATCCCAGAACACACATAACATAAAAGAAATATGTCGGGCGACAATCATAACCCATGCAATCTGTCTTTGAAGAAATCAACGATGCCGTCGGCGCGAAGGTGGTGAAGTTCAAGAAATACGAAATCAACGCAAGCCAATAATACCTCCCACCTCCCTATGAGGCACCTAGCCAGCTGTAGAAATGCAGCTGGCTATTTTTCTTTCTGTCGCAGCTTTACTATTTGCCGATGTCTTAAACTCTAGTTTTCCCTCTTTGCTCTCAGTATCTCATGCTCAATGAATAGGGCTACAACTCGCATGGCTTCTATTGTCGTCATCAAATATTCGTATGTATAAGCATCTACCACATTACCATGCATATCATGGCCATTTCTATGCACACAATGATGACGCAAGTCACTGGCCTTCATCAAGCTATCCTTAAGTCTATCATCATTGAAGACTTTATAACCTAATATGGCGTATAACCTTTCTACTTTTGGAAGGTTATGGAAAAGCGTTTCTTCTCTAATTTCTTTGAAGATATGGGATTTGATATAATCGAGAACGGGCTGCGACTGATTTTCAAGCAAGTCACATAAGCTTACCTTTTGCTTCTGCAATTTATCATGTTTATTAAGGAAAACCTCGATATTTTTCTGCCTGTCAAAAATTAAATGCACTAAGGTATCTGCTAAAAATGCCTCGAAAACACTGAACATTTGCGAAAATATCATTTTGTTGAAGATACTCGCACCACCATTTTCAGGATTATCTCTCAACAAATCTTTTAATTCGCCAGTTGCCCCAATAAAAGAAGCTAAGGTGCTACTTCTCCAATCGAAGTTCCTTAAAAACATCTCATATTCTTCTGAGTAATAATCATCCAAAACTAAGGGCGTAAAACTTAGGTCGACACTTGGATGATCAGCCAGTTTCATTTTTGGATGCCCCTCAATAACGGTCAGCTGCCCATTAAATTCTTTACCACATTCAGAACAACTCAATGCAATTTCTTGAGGTTTTGAAGGTGTTTCATAACGAGTAGGCATAAAAACCTTTACCAACTCCTCACTTAATTGGTTACAAACTGGGCAAGTAAAATTTGCATAAGTACGCCCCCATTTAGTTTCCATCAGCTTTTCGATATCGGCTTCGACCATTCCCATAATACACCCCAATATATTTAGCTTGCCACCAAAACGATAGATATAGCTGCGATAACAGCGGCACTGAACAGGTTCAGCATATAGTGCATTGGTTTTTTGCCGTCCTCTTGTTGCTTCAACACCATCTTGTCATGCACATAGGGATTCACACTGAAGGCTGCAAGCGCCATCAATATCCCTGCAATAGCTTCTTGTTCTGTTAGAAATGTTACAGCTAGATAGCCAAGGATCATGCAAAGCAGCCAGCCAAAGACCATTTTAAACAATCGCATTCACCCTTCCCCCGTCGATTGAATTTAAATAACAAATGCACCTTACCTGATTTGTAATGTGGATCAAGGCGCGTGTTGTTGCGTACTGATTCTTTCCCAACCAAAAAAAGCAGTCTTTCGGCGGCGTTTTTGGAATCTGCGGCGGCTTTTCAAACGCCGCTAATGCGCTTATCACCCTCTGGCTTCCAGCAATCTCTTGGTTGAGGTTTCAATATAGTCCAAATATTTCTCATGCCCTTCCACCACAGGCACGGATAAATCTGAATCCCCGGTGGTGCCATGCAAGGCAAGTTGATGACAGAACCAGTTTAAAACTGCGCCTTTTGGTAAATCCTGTGCAGGTGGGAAATCCCGCTCTACCGCCGAGATCACATCCATGTCGCCCGCGAATAATTTGCTCGGAAATTCAGGATCGATGATAAAGGGGCGTCCGATACCGATTAAATCCGCATCCCCATTTGTTAATGCATTTTCCATCACTTCACGTGACCTAAACCCACCAGTCACCATCACCGGAATATCCAGCGCTGCCTTGATGTCTTTAGCATATTCAAGGAAATAGGCCTCGCGGATTTTTGTGCTTTCCTGCTTGGATTTATGAGCATAAGCCACAGGTGTTTCAAAATTCCCCCCGGAAATTTCAATGAAATCCACCCCTTCTCTTTCAAGCATCTTTGCCGTTTCAATACTATCTTCGTGACTAAAGCCACCCTTTTGGAAATCAGATGAATTCAGCTTCACTGCGACGATAAAATCTTTACCAACTTTTTCACGTACCGCCCGCACAACGGAAAGAACCAGACGCGCACGCTTTCCCAGTGAGCCACCCCATTCGTCATCACGCATATTTATTCGTGGGGAGAGGGAAGAACTTAATAAATAGCCATGGGCTGCATGAATTTGCACCCCATCAAATCCATAATCTTTCGCTAATCCAGCAGAGGTTACAAATTTCTCTATTGTGGCTTGTAATTCTTCTTCAGTTGCAGATTTTGGTTGCCCATATCCCGCTAAATCCAGTTTTAGTTCCGAAACAGATAAGGGCGTTGGGTTAATCGCTTCTGGCACTTGGCGGCCCGCATGGGCCAATTGCGCCAATATCTTTGCCCCATGTTTTTTCGCCGCCGTTGTCAGGCGTCTTGTCTGTTCAGCATCCGTCTTTTCATCCAACACGAAATTACCTGCATGCTCCAAATGCCAGCGATCCACGGGCGTATTGCCCGTAATCAGAAGCGCAGCCCCACCTTTACCCCATCTTTCAAATAAATTGATATGCCCATCGGTCGTATTGTTATGCGCATCTGCCAAAGCTTCAGACATGGCAGATTTTACAATGCGATTTCTCAATAGGGTGCCGTTTGGCAACTTCAATGGTTGCTCAATCATAACTCAACTCCTTGATTTTTAGACGACTATTGAGGCGTCAAGATATCGATAATTCGTCGCTCATAGCATTCAGGAATTCCTGAATTTTTTCTTCGTTCCGATAATAGAATGTCCATTGCCCATGACGTTCGGCTTCAACAAACCCCACCTGCTTCAAGGCATTCATATAAGCCGAAATCGTAGATTGGGATAAGCCTGCCTTTTCCTGAATATATCCCACGCAAACACCTTCTGCGTCTTTATGCTCCGGCAAGGCCGGCGGGAAATTGGATCGGTCTTTCAGCCAATGTAAAATCTGTCGACGAATAGGATTATTCAATGCCGACACAGCTTTTTCCATATCCATAAATTTCACTCCTGATGAACAATCTATATATCGCAATATCTCGATATATAGATTGAGTCAAGAAAAATTCGATTACGCATTCTGCTAACAGATTGTTTATTGCACTTTTAATTTATTCTAAATATGGCTAGATTTGATACAAATCATGGGAAGCAATTGATTTCGTTAGTAGAAGATTGCATCCTTAAATAAACAACAGATCAGGTGGCTTGTGTCCAAAAGCAATAAATCAGATCAGTTCTTTGTGACTGCTGTAACCGTAGCTGCAAATTTAAAACTTATCATTCGCGAAGCAAAGAATATTTCGCTAGGCTCCATGAATGCGAAATCCATCGTCGCCCGATCCGGCAATAATGCGCGCGCGATACAACCTATCACCGATTATATGGAAATGCTGGCAAGCAAAATCATTTCCCAAGTGAATGAGGTTAGCCAGCAATCTTTAGGCGTCACCCAGATTTCACTAGCAGGCTTTGCCGAAGAGCGCGCCCGCAATCAATTTGATTGGGCCATTCAAAACGGCCAGGAGATGACCTATATCTCCCATATCCAGCCCTTCGCGACAGATAGTAAAAATCAGGTTAAAGATATTCATCAAACCATCCGCCATCATATCAAAGAATTACAAATGACGTTGGATGAGATCGATAACAATCTGGTTGCAACGAATGTAGCAACTTCCAAATTTCGACTGGAAGTCGGTATCAATGACACGGGTTATTCGGAACATTTTTTGGCTCTTTTGGAGAATTTCGAAATCGCAGCCCATAAAATCCGCAGCACAATCGCGGAAAGCAAAAAAGCACTCAACGAAAGCGCAAGGAAATATTTCAAATGATGAAAGCCACTGAAATTTATGCCGGCAAGTTCCATCAATGGATTTCCTTTGGTCGGGACCCGCAAAAATCTGACTCCATCATTGATACAAACCAATATATGGTAAAAAGTCATGGAAAAGCTATCTTATTAGATCCGGGTGGGATTGAGCTTTTTGCCCCTATGTTGGTAGCGGTATCCGACCATGTACCAATCGAAGATATTACGCATCTTTTCGCCTCCCATCAGGATCCAGATATTATTTCCTCTCTGGGGCTTTGGGATAAAGCGTTGCCTGGCGCAACTTTGCATGCGCCATGGTTATGGGAAGGTTTCATAAAACATTTCGGATGCGAATCAATTATTTATGACCCCTTACCTGATCAAGGTAAAAGCATTCATTTGGAAGGGCTGGAACTTCAATTCATTCCTGCACATTATTTGCATTCCTCAGGTAATTTCAGTGTATATGATCCAGAAGCAAAAATCTTGATGAGTGGCGATATAGGTGCGGCCTTACTTGAAAGTGAAGCGCCAATGTTTGTTGAAGATTTCGAAGCCCATAAAGCCAAAATGAAGTTATTCCACCAACGTTGGATGCCCTCAAATACGGCTAAAAACCAATGGATTGAACGTGTTCGCAAGCTTGAAATCGACATGATGGCACCTCAACATGGCGGTATCTTTAGAGGAGATGATGTGAAACGTTTCCTTGATTGGTTTGAAGATTTAGAAGTTGGCATCGCAAGTAACTAACAAACAACATTAATTCCTGCACATTCTTTGAATTGCAGGGGCTGGTTTCTTTGGAAAAACTGGTATATTCTTGGTTTTCCATCAAACTCAGCACTTCTTAAAGGATTATCGCGTGACTATTTATCTGCATCAAGGTGATTTACCTGACGGTTTGGATTTAGGAAAGATCGTAGCTATCGATACAGAAACACAGGGTTTAAGCTTGGTACGCGACCGCCTCTGTCTTGCCCAACTTTCAGCTGGTGATGGGGATTGCCATTTAGTGCAATTCAAAGCAGGCGAATATGATGCGCCCAATATGAAAAAGCTATTGGCAGATGAAACCGTTACGAAACTTTTTCATTTTGGGCGATTTGATATTGCCATGTTAGAAAAACATTTGGGTATTCGTTCCAATCCGGTTTACTGCACAAAGATAGCAGCAAAACTGGTACGTACTTACACAGATCGCCATGGTTTAGCGGTTCTTTGTCGTGAAATGTTAGGCGTTGAAATCTCCAAACAACAACAATCATCTGATTGGGCTGCAGCTGAATTAACGGATGCTCAAAAAGAATATGCCGCCAGCGATGTTCTTCATCTTCATGCCTTGAAAGCGAAATTAGACATGATGCTTGAACGTGAAAATCGTATGGAATTGGCACAATCTTGCTTCAAGTTTTTACCAGAGCGTGCGGCACTTGATATTGGTGGCTGGGAAGAAATGGATATTTTCTCCCATTAAAGTAAACTGGCCTTACCGCATAAATTCGGATCTCCCATAACTTTTACAAGAAATACAACTATGTCCGATCAAAAAGAAACAGACGTAAATGCAGGTCGCCGCGTTCTAACTCTTGAAAGCGAAGCACTCCAATCCCTATCCGATAGCCTTAACGGAGATTTCAGTGATGCCGTCACCTTACTTTTCAACGTAAAGGGCCGCGTTATTATTTCAGGCATGGGAAAAAGCGGACATATTGGACGTAAAATTGCTGCAACCATGGCATCAACCGGTACACCCGCACAATTTGTACATCCGGGTGAAGCTAGTCATGGCGATTTAGGCATGATCACCAATGAAGATGCAGTAATTGCGATTTCTAATTCAGGCGAAACAAAAGAACTAAGCGATTTAATTTATTTCGCGAAACGCTTTTCCATTCCAATGATTGGTATTACGTCCAAAGCCGGAAGCACATTGGCCAAAAACTCGGATATTCCTATCATCCTCCCCGCCATGCCAGAAGCTGCAACCATGGGGTTAGCGCCGACCACATCCACCACGATGACTTTGGCCTTGGGAGATGCTTTATCCGTTGCTCTAATGGAACGAAAAGGCTTCACCGCACAGGATTTCCACACTTTCCACCCAGGTGGAAAACTTGGCCAACAACTCCTTCGTGTAGAAGATTTAATGCATGATAGCAATGAGCTACCCTTATGTAGCTCAGGAACCAAGATGCGCGACGCCATTGTTATCATGGCTGAAAAAAGATTTGGATGCGTTGGCATCACTGACAACCAGGGAAATCTTTCCGGGATCGTAACGGATGGTGATTTACGTCGCCATATGGCACCAAATCTATTGGATCAATCTGCTGATTCAATCATGACGCCAAACCCAATTACCATAACACCTAGTAGCTTGGCAGCCGAAGCTTTGACGCTAATGAATGAGTCAAAAATTACAGCCGTCTTCGTAACAGATGGCAAAAAACCTGTGGGCATTGCCCATGTACATGATTTCCTTCGGGCCGGCGTTGTTTAAACTCAAATAAAAAAACGCTCCCGTATTGATCTCCACAAGCTGCATATAACTTGGCATTATTTTAAAGTTTCCATATTTTATGCGGCTTTAAGCTTGCAACCATAAAGCCTCTAGGTCTATATCAAGGCAAGAGTTTATATTAATCAGATTTATCTTGCGGGCACCTGAATGAGCGATATTTCAAACATGGATAAGAGACAGAGGGATAATACGCCCCCGCCATCTTACAGTCCTAATTTGAAACGCGGAGCCTCTATTCGATTAAGTCAAAAATCCACCCGCCTTAACCCTTATTATGGTCACTTTGTTTCCTTTATGAAGGTGATATTGCCAACCATTGCGCTTGCAATGGTTGCAGGCATAATTCTTTGGCCCTTGTTACAACAAACCGAAGACTTTAATGTCTTCAATGACGATCCCGATATTGATAGTACAAAGTTGCAGGTTTTTGACGCAAGTTACGGTGGCTATGGCGACGAAGGATCTCCTTACACAATCACTGCGGATCGGGCGATACAAAACGACCCTGATAAGCCGATCATAGATTTGGAAGAACCGAAAGGCGATATTCTTTGGTCAGATGATGCCTGGTATGCTGTCACAGCACCAAAAGGGCGCATGCATCAAGACACGAATATGCTGGAATTATGGGGAGGCGTAAACGCTTTTCAGGATCAGGGCCTAGAATTCAGGTCAGAAAGAATGAGTGTCGATCTCAGAAATCGTAGCGGTTTTACCGATGCTCCTGTAGAAGGCGTTGGCCAAGATATTTACATAGAGGCGGAAGGCCTGCATATTCACAATGGTGGCGAGAGAATAGATTTAATTGGCAAATCTAAAATCATCTTCACTGGTGCTGGCAAAAACACCCCCAATGAAAAAAATTAACCCTGTTCACCGTAAACAAGTAACTTAAAGCAAGAGATTGATTTTATGTTAAACATAGTAAAGCGTAACATTTGGAGCAGTTTTGTCCTTGCCTTGAGTATATCTTTCGCAAGCATTCATACTTCAGCTTCCGCACAAACAGCGACTGTACAGCAAGATCAATCCAATAAACCCGTGGAGATCGAAGCTGATAATGGAATAGAGTGGATACAAGAACCCGGTAAGCAAGAAGGTTATTATAAGGCCATTGGCAATGCCATTGCAAAACAAGGTGACCTCAACATTACATCGGATGAACTCATCGCCCATTATCGAACGAATGCCAATGACAAACAAGACGTTCACCGCATCGATGCCGAAGGTTCTGTTGTTGTAAATCAACAAGAAACGAACGCCTATGGGGACAGAGGTGCATTTCATATGCAACAACAGGTCGCTGTGCTTGTTGGACAAAACTTACGCCTTATCGATCCACGTGCCACAATTACAGCACGCGATGCGCTAGAGTTCTGGTCAGAAAAGAATATCGCAGTTGCCCGCGGCGACGCCTTATTGATAACTGAAGACAAACGCATGCAAGCAGGTGTCATGACAGCCTTCATTGGAGAAAATATAACCACTGGAAAGAATGAAGTAACACGCATTGATGCGACAAGCGGTGTACATATTTCTACGCCAACAGAAATCGTGACCGGTCAGGAAGGTGTATATGACCTCCAAAAAGAAATCGCGACCCTGTGTGGAAATGTTAAAATTTCCAGAGGAGAAAATCAATTAAACGGCGAATGTGCTGAAGTGAATATGAAAACTGGACGTAGCAAATTGCTTGGCGGAGATAGTCGCGTTAAAGGATTGATCCTAAATAACAACTAGGTTTTTAATTCTCTCCATCAATTTCATTCATCCAAAAAATGTCTAATTCGGTATAGTTTTTGCTTATTACACATTGTCGTTTTACACGAAGCAGCTATATACTATTCGGAAAGTGCTATCTTAAAGGTTCTACTTTCGCCTTCTAACTCGGATTGATACAGAATAATGAGCTGGTTCAAAAGCCAAAATGATAACAAGACCCCCGACGGGTCCGATGCAAAACAGAGTTTGAAAGATCGCGATTCTGATATAGATCGTGGCGCAAACTCTTTTGCAGAAGCACGTCGTGCGTTACGAGCATCTTTGGATTTGGAACTGGAAGCACCCTCCACCCAAGAAAAAGAAGTTGTTAAAAAAACTATTGAAGAACAAGCACCTAGCAACACAAAGGCATTAGAAACAAAAAGAAATGCTTCACCCCTATCTGTAGAACAAGACAACCCAAATACAGATACGCCCCCCCTACTGGACAAAGATTTAAGTCAGGATATTCAGAATATTCTGAGCAGAATTGATGTTGCTCGTGAAGAGCATCCATCAGGAACCATCGTAAATAACCCGGGCAAAATTTTAAAAGACAACCTAGAGAAATCTCACGATTTGTCAGTTGCACAACCACCTCCACCTGCTTTTAAAATTGACAATACAAATGAGATAAAAGAAACAGAAGCTCATTCATCCGATGACACACTGCCACCACCTGTTTCTGGGAAACTGAGCGACCCATTGTTAAGTAAATCAGAAATTGCGGAAGCTAAGCTATCAAAGAATCTCATTAAACTGGATGAAGCAAAATTACCTACAATCGAAGAAACTGAGATTGATATTCTGGAAGAAGAAGATAAGGAACAAGATACGCTGGAAATCAATATCCCAGCCACCTTGCAATCCCAGAAAGCTTCCCCATCTCTTGATACTGTAAGTCCTACAGAAGAAGTGCCCCCTATCGTGGATACAACAACCGACATTAAAGCCGAAGCCAGTTCTCTCGAACAAGAAATCATGACGACTTCATTTCAGGAAAAAGTCACTACATCGAAGACGTCAAACTCAAGTAATTCTATAGAAATGCCGGGTGCAGCAGGTCTCGAAATTCGCAACCTAGGTAAAACATATAAAAAACGCCCTGTCTTAAGAGATGTTTCTCTAAATGTGAGACGTGGCGAAGCGGTTGGCCTGCTTGGTCCAAATGGTGCCGGTAAAACAACATGCTTCTATATGGTTTGCGGGCTCATTCCCGCTGATGCAGGTGTGATCTCTCTTGATGGGCAGGAAATTACCGATTTGCCGATGTATCGTCGCGCACGTATGGGTATCGGGTACCTTCCTCAGGAAGCATCGATCTTTCGTGGCTTGACTGTTGAACAAAATATTCGTGCAGTCCTTGAAGCTGTTGGCGGCAGCCGGGACGAAAGAGAGAATATGCTTGAATCCTTAATGGACGAGTTTTCAATTTCTCATCTGCGCCGAAGTCCTTCTGTAGCCCTTTCTGGCGGTGAACGTCGACGCCTTGAAATTGCGCGCGCCCTGGCAACTCAACCGCATTTCATTTTGCTTGATGAACCGCTGGCAGGTATTGACCCAATTGCGGTAAGAGACATCCGCGAATTGGTGAGTCATTTGAAAGACCGCGGATTAGGAGTATTAATCACTGACCATAACGTACGAGAAACATTGGGTATCGTTGATCGTGCTTATATTCTTCATGGTGGCAAGGTGTTGATGGAAGGAACACCTAATGAAATCATTCACAATGAAGAAGTAAAAAGAGTTTATCTTGGCGACGAATTTGATCGCTAAGATTTAAAGACGCTAACTAAGGGGTAACAATGGCTGACTTAGGTCCAAGACTGGACATACGACAATCACAGTCACTGGTTATGACACCACAATTGCAACAAGCAATTAAGTTGTTGCAAATGTCGCATACTGAGTTGGCAGGATTTGTTGAATCAGAACTTGAACAAAATCCCATGCTTGAACGTGATGAAGGTCAAGCAGACCCTCTTCGCAATGCCACTGAGCAACCGGCTACTGAAATACAAGATGCTGCCCCTTCTGAAAATGCACAAGATTTTGACAGTTCAGATCTTCTAGGTAGCGGAAATATATCTGGCGATGGGCAAGATTCTCCCTTAGATGCCGATTATGGCAATACCTATGATGGTGACTATGCTGGTGCAGGTGCCACTGAAGGTGGCACCTATGAATCCTCCCTTCTATATAATGGAACAGGCAGTGGCGGACGATCTGATTTTAGTGATGATATCAGTGGGCTGGAGGCTACTCTAAGTGAGAACAAATCCCTGGGGGATCATCTAATAGAACAGATGCAGATGAGTAATTTAGGCAATGCAGAAAAGATGGTTGCCTTATATCTCATCGATTACTTAGATGACAGCGGTTGGTTAACAGGTGATTTGAAGGATGCTGCAGACAATCTAGGCTGTGAAGTTGAGTTAGTAGAAACTGTTCTGGAGACACTCCAACAATTCGATCCACCTGGCGTTTTCGCGCGTGACCTTAAAGAATGTTTGGCGCTGCAATTAAAAGATCTAAATAGATATGACCCGGCGATGGAGAGGTTGCTGAACAACCTTCATTTATTGGCCAATCAAGATGCACGTGCCCTAAAGCGCCTCTGCGGTGTGGATGATGAAGATTTAATGGAAATGGTGGCGGAAATTCGGGCCTTAAATCCAAAACCGGCCGTCGCATTCGACACCGTTGTTGTCGAGCCTGTCGTACCAGATGTATTAATGCGTCCCACACCTGAAGGTGGATGGAGGATTGATCTCAATTCCGAGACCTTACCCCGCGTGCTAGTTAATGAAAGCTATTATGGTACCATTAGTGCCGTTGCCAGAAGCAAAGATGATAAAGATTATTTAAACGAGCGGTTCCAGACTGCCAACTGGCTTGTAAAAAGCCTGCATCAGCGCGCTCAAACAATCATGAAAGTCTCCACTGAACTTGTCCGCCAGCAAGATGGCTTTTTCCGCTATGGTGTTTCACATCTTAAACCACTGGTTCTACGCGATATCGCAGAAGCAATTGAAATGCATGAATCGACCGTGAGCCGGGTTACATCCAATAAATATATAGCTACGCCGCGCGGTATTTTCGAATTGAAGTATTTCTTCACCTCTGCGATTTCAAGTACGAACAGTTTTGGGGAAGCTCATTCTGCAGAATCAGTAAAACATAGCATCAAAAAACTAATTGATGCTGAAGATCCAAAGAAAATTCTTTCTGATGATAAAATTGTAGCTATTCTGAAAGACGAAGGCATGGATATCGCCCGACGCACCGTCGCTAAGTATCGTGAGGCAATGAATATCCCATCTTCCGTCCAACGTCGCCGCCAAAAAAAGAAGAAACTTTAAGCTATTTACTCCAAAATGATATGATGACAATCATGGATGCGGTGATTTGAAGTACCGCTACATTCCCTATTATACGATAAACATCCAGAATCATTAGCTTTCAAAATTGGCGCATAAAAAAGCAATAAAATAACCCCGATTTATGTTTACAGAACGGGTTATTTCTTGCGAAACTATATTTGCAGACGATGCTTGACTTATAACCGTAGCGTCTGTAGGTTCCGGCCTCGATTTCATCATGGCCAATAGCGCACCGACGAAAGAATTGACGGTGTTTATGAAATTGAGACCGCAAATCGCCTGACGCTACTTGCATCGAGCTGGTAATTCTTACTGGCAGCAAAGGTTGGGCTGGCAAAACCGAAAGCCAAGTGCACACCTGAGTTATAGGAAAGACGGCATTGATCTTGTCGAATCAATAACAAGAAAAGTGAGCACTGATATGCAGCTTCAAGTCAACGGCAAGCAAATGGATGTTGGGGACGCTTTGCGTACTCATATCGAAGATCGTCTACCAGACGCTATCGAAAAGTATTTCGACAATACAGTTGATAGCACCGTAACGATCACCAAAGAGGCGCATGAATTCGTTGTGGATATACATGTTCACGTATCCAAACGAATTGTCGTACATGGCCAAGGTCATAGCACCGACCCTTATGGGGCCTATGACGAGGCACATGAACATGTGACCAAACGTTTGCGTCGTTATAAGCGCAGATTGCGGGACCATAAAGGGCGTAGTGAAAATGAAATTATGGCTGTACAACAATATGTATTGCAGCCAGAAACAAAAGATGAGGAACCGGAACACGATGATCCAATTATCATCGCTGAAATGCCAGCAGAGGTGGAAACTATGTCTGTAGGTGAAGCAGTGATGCGGATGGACCTTTCTAATCAACCAATTCAGTTGTTTAGAAGCGCCAAACACGGTGGTATCAACGTGGTCTATAAAAGAGCAGATGGAAACATAAGTTGGGTGGACCCTCAGCAAAATAGCTGATAGTTTCCAGCTGCAAATTTAACAAAATGGCATAATCACTAATCGCTGGCGGGGGTTAGCATGTGATAGAGCCAAGACATCGACAGGTCAGGCACGATTTCATCTACAAGGAATCGTGTTCGGGCCTGAAGGTGCATAGACCTTAGGTGGGTTATGGAATTACATGAACTTGTTACGCCAGAATGCGTTCTGGCCAAAGTGAATGTGTCATCCAAGAAACAGCTTCTGCAAGAATTGGCACGCCATGGCGCAAAACATTTGCGCGAATGCAATGCGGAAGAATTCACTCAAGATCAGGATTCTTGTGAGCGTGAACTATTTGAAGTTCTGCTTGAACGCGAGCGCCTTGGCAGTACAGGCGTAGGCCATGGCATTGCGATTCCACATGGTCGTTTAGATAGCTTAAAAAGCATCCATGGTATTTTTGCCTTGCTCGAAAAACCGGTTGAGTTTGACTCCATCGACGACCAACCCGTTGATATGGTGTTCTTACTGCTTGCACCAAGCAATGCGGGCGCAGAACATCTAAAGGCATTGGCACAAATTTCCCGTATGCTGCGTAATCAAGGCCTATGTGAACGCCTAAGAGGCTGCGAAGATGCAGATGCATTATTTGCTCTATTAACCGGGGAACCTGCCTCAAACGCAGCTTAAGAAATTAAAAAATTTCATAAAGGAAGCTTATTAGCTTCCTTTTTTTATTGCTAAAACATTCAAATCAGGCAACTTTCTCTATGAAATAAATTTATAAGGGGGAAGTTATGAGAATTCTTTTATTCTTAATGTTAGGTGCTTTAATTGTTGGCTGTACCGGAGGAACTAAAATACCTGGTCGAGTTTTATATTATTTGGAATCCGAATACTTCCCTATAAAAGAACACGAGTATAACTATAAGTTTTTCGTAATCGCAAATGGCCTAAGAGGTGGATATTCTTCCTTTTACAAATCACGAGTTACAGATCTTTCAACAGCCATACCTGAAGCACTCGAGGAATGTAAAACTCGCAAGACCAAATGGATATCTTACGCAGGTACATGCCGTGTTGCCTACTTGGGAAACACAGAAACAAAATACACAAATGAATCAGAACTTAATCAACAAATTGAAGCCTACATTTCTAGATTGAAAAATGATACAAGCACACAAAAAGTACATGCTGTATCTAACTGGACAGATCCAGAAGTTTTGAAATATGCGTGTGATCAAAATTCGAAAGAATGGAATTTTGACTTTGCCGCTGCAGTTAATGAGGCAAAATCAAGAAATTTATTATGTAAGTAAGTAGCGAAAAAGCGATAGAAACTCTATCGCTTTTTTTATCATTCTAAATTAGATCAATGTAACGTCGCTGTTTCCAGTTCAAAATGTTCCATTGCAGCCCAGGCAGTTTCGATATCATCAACTTCTGCCATTGCACGACCATCCGCACCTACAATCTGGAATTTTTGAACACCATCTTCGTCTGTTTCAGTCGGTTTGATATAGCCAATTTCTTCTTTGCCCAATTCAGCAAATTCCAACAAGCTGATTTCCTTTAAATCTTCAAAAGTCATTCTTTTTCTCCGATAGCCCTTCAATTAAAATACAGGCGCTATCTTTTCTTATTCTTCGCTATCCAAATCCATCGCAACTGTTTTTTGAGTGACAGTCTTCTGTGGTTTGGAAATTTCAATTTTTTGAATATTCGCTTCCGGTAACGGTTGGCGCAGATCAATATGCAATAAACCGCTATCCATATGGGCGCCAATCACATCTATACCTTCAGCCAGCAAAAAGCTTTTTTTAAACTGGCGTGAAGCAATACCACGATGTAGAAAAATGCGATCATCTTCTTTTTCGGACTTCCGACTGGTTACAACCAGCTGATTGCCTTCACGGTGAATACTGAGATCTTCTTCGGCAAAGCCAGCCACAGCCAGCGAAATACGCAAGCGATCTTCACTTAATTGTTCAATATTATAGGGTGGGTAACCTTCATTGGAAGTCTTGGCCACACGATCCAAAGTGCGTTCCAACTGGTCAAAGCCCAAAAATAATGGGCTATCAAATAGGGTCATTCTTGTCATACCCCAGCTGTCTCCTCTATTAAACGCCAAATGCGAGAATGCTATCTGAGCGAGATGCTGTCACAACCGATCCCAATTCTGCCCTCATTAGGCACAGATGCGGCGATCGAATTAGATATAATGTGGGTAAAGAGAGAGGAGAGTTCAAGCTCTTTTTCACGCATATACGCAGATTTCTGCGCTTTTTTCTTAAAATAAGAAAAATTCACGCGTAAAAAGATTAATCAGCTAAAGCTACAGGCGTTTCTTGTGTTGGCGAAGAAAAAGGTGCCCCATTGGTAGCTAGAGCCACGGTCGCAAAAACTGCGACAAGTAATGCAAATGTAGTTGCAACGGTTTTCAACATTTTTTAATCCGTAATTTCAAATGGAATCAACGTCATATTCCAAGGACTCGCATAATGCGAATCACTTCAAATCATTCATAATGTGATTTGTGATGGAAATGCAAGGCAGGAATAAGGCAAAAGCGTGGAAAAATAAAGACCTAGATCACTTTCCAGATCAAATTTCTTAAATCCACCCTATTGAATGACCTCGTGCGGATAAACACCCCAAACCGCCGTACGCGCAACCCAGCCATCATATCCCCGAGTGTTTACATGACACCAACTGCTATTACATTCATCAATTTCAGCGACAATTCCCATCGCCAAACGCGCAACAATTGCTGAATTTTCAATAGGATCTTCCATCATCTTGGTTTCTGCATCGATGATTACCAAAGCACGTTTACCCGTCAGCATCGCCCGATGTATCCAGCCCTCTTCACCTTCAGAATCACGAATTTTACGCCATGTGTCATATTCGGCGATGATTTCCACAGGCATCGCTTTCGCTTTAAAAATCCATTTTACAGGATATTGAACACCGGGGCCCGTTCGCACGTTCACCTCCTCTGCCCGCAAGGAAACCATACGTGGTAAAGGTAGTTGTTGTTGTGCCTGTGCCATGAGTGGCAAAAATGAAAGGATTGCCACAAATAATCCAAAAACAGAAAATTTCTTTAAAGATATCAGCATCTATCCAGCCTGAATGCGAAAATGAAGATTAAACCTGCTTTGATTCGGCAGGTTCCTCAAGATACAAAAGATTTTGTTCTCTATTACACATCAGAATTTTGAGAAATTTATGTGAACTGTTCCAGAAGGACTGGAAAATTTTCAGAACAGAGTATAGCTTGGCAATGAGGCGCCAAGCATATGAGCGATAGAGTAGATATATTATGAGTTACAATAAAAAACCAAACGTTACTGTTACACGAAAACTGCCTGATATTGTGGAAACCCGCATGATGGAATTGTTTAACTGTAAACTGAACTTGGATGATAAGGCTATGTCTCGTGAGGAACTGATCGAAGCAGTTCAAACTTGCGACGTCCTTGTCCCAACCGTAACTGATAAAATTGATAAAGAAATCATCGATGCAGCTGGTGAAAATTTAAAATTCATTGCATCTTTCGGCACAGGTGTCGACCATATTGATTTTCATGCTGCTCGTAAAAAAGGCATTATGGTATCCAATACACCAGATGTCCTCACCGAAGATACAGCTGATATGACCATGGCCTTGATCTTATCTGTTCCACGCCGTTTGGCTGAAGGTGAACGTTTGGTCCGCACAGGTGAGTGGCAAGGCTGGTCCCCGACAGGGATGTTAGGTCATCGTATTTGGGGGAAACGCCTTGGTATTATTGGTATGGGTCGTATTGGTACCGCCGTTGCGCGACGTGCTAAAGGTTTTGGTCTATCTATCCATTACCATAATCGTAATCGAGTAGCAGAAGAAACAGAGAAAGAATTAGAAGCAACCTATTGGTCCAGCCTTGATCAAATGATCGCTCATATGGATATTGTTTCTATCAACTGTCCCCATACACCTGCGACCTATCACTTATTAAACTCACGCCGCCTTTCCTTGATGAAAAACCATGCCTATGTGGTAAACACAAGCCGGGGAGAAGTGGTTGATGAACAAGCGCTTGTGAAAGCTTTAGCGAACAAAGATATTGCAGGTGCGGGTTTGGACGTATTTGAAAACGAACCAAAGATTAACCCTAAATTGTTGAAACTTGAAAATGCTGTTTTGTTACCGCATTTGGGTTCCGCAACCATTGAAGGTCGCGTTGCCATGGGGGAAAAAGTTATTATCAACATTCGTACATTTATTGACGGTCACAATCCACCAGACCGCGTTATCGAAACGATGTTCTAGAGAGCAAAACTCTTTAGGGGAAGGTGGCCCCCAATGACAGATAAAATCGAACTCGCTGAAATTCAGGAAGAATATCCGCTCGACCAGCGCGATCCAAATCGCGTACGACGACATTTAACTGAAATTGGTAAACTTGGCATTCCTGTGATCTTTAACAGAACCGGGGTTCTTGCTTTAGCCGTTGCAGATTTCGCAATTTTGGGCCGCACCTCTTCAACAGAACTTGCTTATTTCACTTTAGGGCAAAGTCCGTTCATTGTTCTGTTGGTTATTGGTATTGGGCTCATGTTGGGAACCTTAATCTCAACCTCCCATGCCTATGGTGAAAATTTACTAGAAGAAACAGGGGCTGTTTGGCGACGAAGCCTACCTTATGGATTAATAGTTGGGTGTGTATCAGCCTTTATATGTTTGTGGGGCGAAGCGTTTTTTACAGTTGTGGATCAACCGAGCAATCTTATTCAAGGCAGCGCAACAGTCACAGCGGTGCTTGGCTTAAGCTTAATCCCAACCACCCTGTTCCTTACCAGCACATATTTCCTTGAAGCAATTAAACGCCCAAAAGCGGTAACGGTTTTCATTATAATAGCCAATATCTTAAACGCTTTTGGCAATGAATGGGTTGTAGATGATTACGGCGCAGAAGGTGTTGCCTGGATAACAACTCTTTCCCGTACCTTTCTAGGTATTGGATTAACCGCCTATGTTTGGTTCCTGAAAGATCATGCGACTTTCTCTATTCGGAAACGTGCAAATGATGGTTGGTGGCGTGGCGGTAAAGTCCAGAGACGTCATGGCTATGCCGCGGGAATGGCCCTTGGCTTCGAAACATCTGCCTTCGGCGTTATGAGTTTATATGCAGGGTGGCTCGGCGAAGATGCGGTTGCAATCTATGGTGTCTGTATGAATATCTTAGCGCTTTGTTTTATGCTGGCTGTCGGTGTAGCAACTGCAACAGGCGTTCGTGTCGGTGTTGCCCATGGGCGCAAAGACTGGCCTGATCGGAAATTGGCAAGTTGGCTTGGTTTTTCAGTTTTACTGATCCTATTAGTCCCTGTTGCCCTAGTAATGCTTTATCTACCCGAAACAGTTCTTTCGTTCTACTTAACGGACCCTGAACTGATTGGTATTGCCATCCCAATTTTAGCAGTTGTTGCATTTCTAAATATTGGCGATGGTGGACAAGTTGTCATCCAATCAACATTACGTGCATGCGAGGATAAATGGGTTCCAACAGCGATCTCCTTTGTCGCCTTTTTCATCATCATGGTACCCGCCGGTTATATCATGACACAAATTATACATTATGATGTCGCGGGTCTTTTTTATTCAATTTCCTTAGGAAGTTTCTTTGCGCTCCTTTGTTTTCTAGGGCGTGTTCTCTATATCCATAAGCAAGGGGATAAGCTTTTACACGCCCATGACTAATAATCAACCAACGCAAAAATCCACGACTATTGCCATAGCTTGTATATTAACCGCTTGTGCTTTCGTGGCATCAACAACCCTACTTGCCAAAGCTCTTGGTAACGGTTCCTCAGGTGAAGCTTTTCATCCTTTTCAGGTCAGCGCCGGACGTTTCTTCTTCGCATTTCTGGCTCTCTTACCCTTTGCTGCAATCTTAAAACCAAAGTTCAGAAATATTGCGTGGAAAATCCATATTGGCCGATCTTTAAGTGGATGGGCAGGTGTCAGTTGTCTATTTGCAGCGGCAGCATTAATGCCTGTCGCCGAAGCAACTGCGATTAGCTTTTTGAATCCGATGGTCGCTATGGTACTTGCTATCCCGTTTCTTGGTGAAAAGGTGGGCCCATGGAGATGGATTGCAGCGGCAATTTCTTTAAGCGGCGCCCTTATCTTGATCCAACCCGGAACGGATGCTTTTCAATTTGCCGCCCTTATCGCTTTAACTGGGGCTCTCTTTATGGGCATTGAAGTGATTTTCATCAAAAAACTTACTGGTAACGATTCCCCAATACAGATCTTGCTTATCAATAACTTCATTGGCGCCACAATCGCCTGCAGTGTAGCAAGCAGCGTTTTTGTCATGCCGAATGAAACACAGCTCATTATGATGGGGGCGTTAGGCTGCCTTATGGTGACAGCCCAGTTCTTTTTTATCCAAGCTATGAAGAGATCAGAAGCCAGCTTTATCATGCCTTTCTTTTACGGTACGCTTGTATTTGCGGCGATCTATGATTTTATTATTTTTAATGTCATACCAGAATGGGTTAGTATAGTTGGGGCAGGATTAATAATCTCTGGCGCAGTTATTCTTGCGTGGCGTGAAGGGCAGCATAAAAAAGCGGCTTAAGTAAAGCCGCTTTTCATAAATCTATATCAAGCCTTGAAGCTTTAAGGCTTCTCCATGGTGTTTTGAGATCAATGAAGGAATATCTAAACCCGGTACTTGCCCGTCTTCAACAACCCATTTCCCTGCGATCATTACGCGATCAGCTTTATGTGCACCACAAAGAACAAGAGCCGCTAATGGATCGCCTGCACCGGAAAAACGAAGTTCATCCAATTTAAACATCGCTATATCTGCCTGTTTCCCAACAGCGATTTTCCCAATATCGTCTCGACCAAGGCAGGCCGCTGATCCTTCTGTTGCCCAACGAAACGCATCGAAATGGGTAATATTTGCTGCACCATAATTAATACGCTGCAAGAAAAACGCCTGACGAATTTCCTGCATTAAATTAGAACAATCTTGCGATGCTGATCCATCAACTGCCAAGCCAACAGGTGCTCCCGCTTTTTCCAATTCCGGCACCAAACAATGTCCACTTGCAAGAAGATGGTTCGAACTTGGACAATGGGCAATACCAACGCCTGCCTTCCCAAGGCGCAAAATTTCATCTTCATTAAAATGGATACCATGTGCTAACCATGTCCGATTGCTCATCCATCCCACATTTTCCAGATAATCAACTGGACGACAATTATATAATGAAAGACAGAAATTATTCTCATCTTCTGTTTCTGCCAGATGGGTATGAAGGCGCACATTTAATTTTTCAGCTAGAACCGCCGTTTCTTCCATAATATCTGTGGTCACAGAAAATGGGGAACAAGGTGCCAAAGCCACTTGGGTCATAGCCCCTTCCCCATGTTGATGGAACTTCCCAACAACTGCTTCACTATCAGCTAAGATAGTATCCTTATCTTGCACCACAGATTCAGGGGGCAACCCACCATCTTTCTCAGATAAGTTCATAGACCCACGTGTCAGATGCATACGGATTCCAAGCTTTCTAGCTTCGTCCACCTGAATATCCAAACCATCAGTTAATTCTTTCGGATAGACATAATGATGATCCGCCGCCGTCGTACAACCGGATAAAAGCAATTCAGCCAGCGCGACACGCACAGCCAGACGAAAATTCTCTGGATTTAGACCAGCCCAAATTGGATACAGGGCTTTCAACCAAGGAAACAGCTCTTTGTTAATCGCCGATGGGCAGGCACGTGTAAGCGTTTGATAAAAATGATGATGCGTATTGATCAACCCTGGGACAATCACATGCTGTGACGCATCAAAAATCTTATCAATTTGATTAATAGGTTCTGCGCCCAAGGGAACAAGTTCTATAATCTTGTTGTCTTGAATAACAAGACCGTTTTCGGCATTTTCAGCCAAAATTGAAAGGGGGGTCTTTAGCCAGATTTTCAAACTTCTCTCCTTTTTATCTGGTATTCAATCATATTTTGAACACCCGCCGGATTTTAGAAGTTTATGTGCCTAACTTTTAGGAAATCAAACCTTACCGATGCTTTCTTCGGTAATCGTCGGATGATCGCCACAAAGTGCACAATTGCGGTCTTTCTTCGTCTTGATGCTACGCATCTCCATATCCATAGCATCAAAAAGCATCAATCGACCAGCTAAATTCGTTCCAAGCCCTAAAATCTCTTTCAAAACTTCAGTCGCTTGAATACATCCCATCACACCTGCAACTGGCCCTAGGATACCAACCGTATCACAACGTGGCACCAAATCTGGGTCCGGACTTTCCGGGAAAATGCATCGATAGCAAGGTTGCTCCGCACCGTCATAAGCCTTGAATAAACTTGCTTGTCCTTCAAACCTTACTAGGGCTGCACTCATCAATGGTTTCTTCAATAAATAACAGGCATCATTCACCACATAACGCGAGGCAAAATTATCAGACCCATCAATAACCAAATCATATTGGCTGATTAAATCTATCGCATTATTAGGCCCGATACGATCGCGATACTCATGAATAGTGATCTCTGGATTAATCGCTTCCATGCGTTCAGCAGCACTGGAAACTTTCGACTGCCCCAATTCATCGGTAGAATGGATCACCTGACGTTGAAGATTGCTAACATCAACCACATCGTGATCCACAATACCAATTGTACCAATTCCTGCTGCTGCAAGATAGAGCAGTGCTGGCGAGCCAAGCCCGCCTGCACCAATCATCAACACTTTTGCATTTAGAAGCTTTAACTGACCTTCTTCATCCACTTCATTAAGGATGACATGGCGGGCATAGCGTTCCAATTGCTCATCAGTGAGCTCTATCTCAGACATCAAGATATCCTTTTGTTAAAGCCTATATCTTATAGACCTTCAAACAGACCTGTAGACAAGTAACGTTCAGCAAAACTTGCCAAAACAACAACAATACGCTTGCCTTTATTTTCAGGACGCTTACCAATTTCGATCGCTGCTGCCAAGGCCGCACCGGACGAAATACCAATAGGCAAACCTTCTGTTGCCGCTGCATTACGTGCAGTTGCAAATGCAGTTTCATTGGCAATACGAACAACTTCATCAATCACATCAGTTTCAAGAACCGGTGGTACGAAACCAGCGCCAATACCTTGAATTTTATGTGGACCAGGTTTACCACCCGATAAAACTGGACTGTCTTCCGGCTCAACAGCAACTACCTTAAAGTCAGGATTCTTTTCTTTCAGAACTTCGCCAACACCAGTTACAGTACCGCCAGTCCCCACACCCGCGACGAGGATGTCTACATTCCCATCTGTGTCATTCCAGATCTCCAAAGCTGTGCTTTCACGATGGGCTGCAGGATTAGCTTTGTTGTGGAACTGTTGAGGCATTGCGGAATTTTCAATTTCATTCAACAATTCTTCGGCACGTTCAATCGCGCCTTTCATGCCTTTAGCCGCTGGTGTCAATTCCAGCTCAGCACCAAGAAGCTTCAACATTTTACGGCGTTCAACCGACATGCTTTCCGGCATAGTCAAAATCAAACGATACCCTTTAGATGCAGCAACAAATGCCAGAGCAATACCAGTATTACCGGATGTTGGTTCAACCAATGTCGACTTACCCGGGGTAATCACACCTTCTGCTTCCATCGCTTCGATCATGCCCTGACCAATACGATCTTTTACACTTGCCAATGGGTTGAAAAATTCCAGCTTTCCTAGAATTTCAGCTTCGACGCCATTTTCTTCTGCAAAACGATTTAAGCGCACCAAAGGTGTCGCCCCAATTGTTTCAGTTAGATTGTTATAAATTTTCCCGCGGAATTCTGTATTCGCCATTTTCTTAGTCCTATTCCAATAAGTTCTTATTTGTTAAATCATAAAGTCGAAGTTTTCACGATGCGCGGATTCAATACCGGCTTCTTCAGCGCGCTTACACAAATCTTCCACACTTGTTTTTGCGAGACGCAACATCGCCTCATCTTCAATTTCTTGCCAGACAGGGCGCAATACAGCATGTCCTAATTCAGAACCAGCCGGATCCATCAATGGATCCATTCCCCCATCCATGCCTTGAACAACTTTTACTATATCCGCCACAGTAATATTACGACGTTCTCTTGCCAGACGATATCCACCACGTGGACCACGTACTCCACGCAATACATCCGCGCGTACAAGATGCTGCAATACCTGTTCAAGATAACGACGTGGAATACCTTGGCGTTCCGCAATATCTTTACTTTGTACCGGCATATCTGCTGCGTGATAGGCAATATCTAATACAGCTTCAATGGCAAACATAAGTTTCTTGGTTAAGCGCATTCGATCACCTTACCCTTCTGTACCAGTGGATCCAAAGCCACCCTCACCACGATCCGTTTCATCCAGATCATGGACAACATTCCATTCCAATTGTTGAACAGGGGCAATCACCATTTGCGCAATACGCATACCGCGTTCAATTACGAAATCTTCTTCGCCATGATTAATCAAGATTACCCCAACCTCTCCACGATAGTCCGCATCGATAGTGCCTGGACTATTTAATGCGGTTATACCGTGCTTTAACGCCAATCCCGAACGGGGACGAATTTGCGCTTCGTACCCTGATGGTAATGCGATTTTAATACCTGTCGGAATAAGCGCGCGCTTACCTGGATGAATGACATGTGTGTCCGTAATTGCAGCTAATAAATCTGCACCCGCACTATCTGCTGTTCCATAAGATGGCAAAGCCAACCCTTCCCCATGGGGGGTAATAGTTACATTCACTGTAATTTTTTCACTCATACCCTATAAATCCTCTATATCTAATTTTTTAACTTCATACGGAGTTATCGTTTCTATATACAAACAAAATCTACAAACGCAGTTTTATAAAAGTCATAGATTCCAGCAAATTATCTCTTTGATACTCGTACATTCGACCAAATCCCAAAAGTTCTTTAAATCGAACATCATCCCTTAAAATAGGTAACTACCTTTTCGACCAATCGTTCCGCCACCGCTTGTTTTGACATTTCCTCCCAAGATTCCACACCAGCAGAATGTATAAAATGTATGCTGTTTTTCTCACCACCAAAGGTACCCGTCTCTGGAGAAACATCATTCGCCAAAATCCAATCACAACTTTTACGGATACGTTTCGCAGAAGCATATTCCACCACATTTTCCGTTTCGGCTGCGAAACCAATCACCAGTTCCGGACGATCATTTCCTGCATTGGAAACTGTCTTTAGGATATCAGGATTTTCTGCAAATTCGAAAACAGGAAGCTTACCATTTTCCTTCTTCGTTTTTTGGGCACCTGCATTTTTCACACGCCAATCCGCAACTGCCGCAGCAAAAACCGCACCATCAAATCGTCCATTATTTTGGCACGCATCAAGCATTGCACAAGCCGATTCAACATGAATAACGTTCACACCAACTGGATCTGCCAACCGTGTCGGACCAGACACTAGTGTTACCTCTGCCCCTGCCTGCTGCAATGCCGTTGCAATGGCATGTCCCTGACGTCCGGAGGAGCGATTTGCGATATATCTGACCGGATCAATGGGCTCATGAGTTGGTCCAGATGTGACCAGCATCTTCCTACCAGATAATGGGGATTGTTTTGAATTCGAAACTTCTTTGAAATGGGTTTTTACAGCCTTTAAAATATCTTCAGGCTCCACCATTCGACCAAGACCATATTCACCGCATGCCATCGCCCCTTCAACAGGTCCGATGACCTTCACATCACGGGATTTTAACTTGGCGAAATTATCTTGAGTAGCCGGATGATGCCACATACGAACATTCATGGCAGGCGCGATCATCACAGGTTTATCTGTTGCCAACAAAACAGTCGATGCTAAGTCGTTACACATACCATTAGCCATTTTTGACATCAGATCAGCAGAGGCTGGTACAACCAACAACAAATCCGCATCACGTGACAATTGGATATGTCCCATCTCAGCTTCATCGGTTAATGAGAAGAGATCTGTATAGACCTTATCCTCAGACAGTGAGGCAAGTGATAATGGGGTGACAAATTGCTCTGCCGCCTTGGTCATCACGACTCGCACTTGAAATTCATTTTCCCGCAAAAGGCGAATTAGTGGTAATGTCTTATAGGCGGCAATACCACCAGAGACAATTAAGAGTATTTTTCTTGCTTTATTCATTTCACACCGAATTGGGAAATATATTGTAATACATTTTATAAATGTAGATTTATCCTATTTGTCGAAAAGTTCAAGGGGCGATGCCAATATTTTTTTCTTTTCAAAAATTTAGTTCCAAAGCGGATCAAATTAACAAACCAAAAACTACATATGAAGTTTTTGGTTGAATATCATCAAATCCATAAGAATATATAACTACATTTGTAGTTATATATTCTTAATCGGCACCTCATGAGAATCTGATAGCAAGGTCAAATAGTTGCGCCCAAAGACTATTTTTTCTCCACAATGAAAAAGATCCTAGATCATTCTGGGGCACAAGAAATCGCTGCAAAGATTATAAACCTTTGCAGCGACAACAAACTAAAACCGTTTTATGAATACTTTAGTGGTTCAACACCGTCATTGTCAGGGCGGTTGCTAAGGCCCCTACCAAAACCCCAACAATTGCCCAGCGTTTTCGTATCCCCTTACGCGTTTGTCCATCCATAGAGAGATCATTCAAACGGCTTCCTTTGAATGTACCCGAAGCTGTTCGACCAGAAGTACGACCTGTACGCTGTCCAGCCTGCTCTAGTTGCTCATCCAACAATAACTCCAAACGGTCCATCATTGCTGGTAACTTTTCCAAGCGGGAATATAAAGCCATTGCCGCCTGCTTCACACGCGCTTCTGGCCCACGGTTCGCATACATCCACTCTTCGATCAATGGCTGTGCCAAAATCCACATATTTACGGATGGGTTCAACTTACGACCCACGCCTTCTGCCACCAGCATGGTTTTTTGTAGCAATAGAAGATCAGGCTGCGTCTCCATATCAAAATCATCTGTGGTTTGAAACAAATGCGCTAGCAAACGCGCCACAGATATTTCATTTAAGGGACGATCTAAAAGAGGCTCACCAATTGCGCGTAACGCCTGCGTAAAGGCATCGCGTGATTTATAAGGAGGCACCACCCCCATATCAAAATGGGCATCTGCTACTTTACGATAATCACGTTGTAAGAAACCGATTAACATATCGGCTAGAAAAATACGGGTCGGATAATCCACACGCCCCATAATCCCAAAATCAACGGGGATGATTGTACCTGCATCATCCACAAACACATTCCCAGGATGCATATCCGCATGAAAGAAGCCGTCCCTAAAGACTTGTAAAAAGAAAATGGAAGATGCGTGTTCAAGTACTTTATCAGGATCAAGCCCTGCGTCTCGCATGGCAGGCAGATCATCAAGGCGCATACCTTGAATACGTTCTGTCACCAAGACGGATTTCGCCACATATTGCCAATATACTTTGGGCACACGAAAACCTGAATCATTCCGACAATTTTCGGCCAGTTCAGACGCGGCTGACGCTTCTAGGCGCAAATCCATTTCAACTTGCACCCAATCCTTAAAAGTCACAACGACATCGACAAGACGTAAACGCCGTAACGCTGGGAACCAGTTTTCCATAACTGCTGCCATCCAGAAGAATAAAGCCACATCCTTATTAAAATGTTCTTCCACATCGGGACGCAAGACCTTAACAGCAACCAGATCGCCATCAGGTGTCTCGGCAAAATGTACTTGTGCAATTGAGGCAGCTGCAACCGATTGTTTATCAAATACAGGAAATAATACTTCCAGCTTACCTTCTAGTTCCGCTTCAATAGTCTCACGGACTTTTTCAAAACCAAAAGGTGGTAATTTATCTTGAAGACGCGAAAGATCTTTGGCGACCTCTTCCCCAACTAGATCAGCGCGGACAGATAATGCCTGACCAAGTTTGATATAGGTCGGTCCCATTGCAGTCAGCGCATCTGCAAGACGCTCCCCCGGACGACCAGAATGCTTTTTACCCCAAAGTAATTTTGCAGTCCATAAGGCAGGTTTTGGCACCCCTACCATCTCCAGAGGCCATAAGGCATCATATCTTGCCAGTGCCTTCACAAGCCCAATTGCGCGCGCAGAATTCTTTAGTCCAGTTAGCATCTGATTTTCATCTCTCTTTTCCAACTGATGCCCGTGTAGCAGGTCATCACCAAAAAATCACTTAAAATAATTTGCTTACAGAATTATTCGAATATACCCCTTACTATTATATGGTTTTATGTTATCTTCTTTAGAATGATTAAAAAAAGAAGCACATGTTTCATGATGCAAGTGACCAAACATATCCATATTTCGATCGTCCTCGTCATTTTGACTATTTTCTTAGTCTCAAAACCCGCTAATCATGCTCTTGCTGAAACCTTAACTTTTGCCACAACCAACTTTGCGCCCTTCTCAATCCATAATGACTTAACACGTAAAAATGCGGGCTTCATTATTGAAATAGTTCACGAAGCCTTTTTAAGGCATGGCTATAATGTAAGATTCCAATTTCTTCCGACAGAACGCGCTCAACGTCTTGCACGTTCCGGGGTGGTAACTGGTAGCTTTCAATCCACCAAGCCTAAAGAAGATAAAGAGCAATTCTTTTACAGCCGTCCTTTTAACAATTTGAGCGTGTCGTATTTCACCTTAAAGAATTACAATGGCCCCACTCTATTTGATATGGAAGATGGCCGCCGGGTAAGAATTGCAACGACTCTTGGATCACCTTTAGAACAAATACTCACACAACTTCGCATATCTCATGCTACGGTCAGGTCTGAAGAATTTGGCCTAAAACTTCTGATGGGCGGACGGATAGATGCTTTTCTTGCATACACCCTTCCCACTGAATGGGTATACCAACGCCTAGAGATCGGCGATTCACTGCCTGAAATAAAAGCAGAAGAAGTTGCCCTATATCCTTTTTATTTAACTATTCATAAAAATAATAAGAATGGTGCAAAACTTATACGTCAATTTAACGATAGTATCAGTATCATGAAACGTGATGGCAGCTATCACCACATTATGATTTCTTACGTAAATTACCTGAAGCCGTAATTTTACAATTTCCAACCACTGTGAATAGCGGCTATACCACCAGATAAATTTCGATGCTTCACTTGATCAAAACCTGCTTCACGCATCAATTCTTTCAGAGTTTCTTGATCAGGAAAACGACGAATTGATTCAACAAGATAGACATATGACTCACGATCTTTCGCCACAACCTCACCAATTTTTGGCAAAAGTTTAAACGAATATTCATCATACATTTTATCAAAACCTGGTATGACAACTTTAGAAAATTCCAAACAGAAAAACCGCCCGCCCGGCTTCAAAACCCGGTAGGCTTCCTTCAACGCTTGCAAAGTGCGCGGAACGTTTCTAAGGCCAAATGCAATCGTATAAACATCGACTGAAGAGGAAGGCATTGGTAATTCTTCTGCATTTCCAACAGTCCAGTCGATACCATCCAAGATCGCTTGATCAATCGCACGGTCTCTGCCAACACGAACCATTCCTTCAGTCAAATCACAAACAGTCACATGACCGCCACCATTTTGCATGAAGCGAAATGCGATATCACCTGTCCCCCCCGCAACATCCAACAAATGCTGATCGGCCCGAGGTTTGATCATATCCATCAAGGTATTTTTCCAAAGACGATGCACGCCCGCAGACATCAAATCATTCATAATGTCATAATTCTTGGCGACGGATTCAAAAACGCCTTGTACCAGCTCAGGCTTCTCATCAGCGGTTACATCTGTAAAACCGAAAGAAGCAGTATCACTTGTTGAATCGTAATGCGGATTATGAGTCTCAGTCGCCATGGCTTTTCTCACCTATATATAAGATGGGCGGGACCATAAGACATTCAGCCTATTTTTTCCAGCCAAAATAAAGAATAACTTACGTATAATAACGTTGCACAATCTTATCATATTCACCTGAAGCAATCAGCTTCGCCATTTCTTCGTCGAATTCCTTGAGAATCTCATCAACATATGGAAAATTCCGATTAATACCAAGTTGCATACGCGTTTCACGCTGTACGAACGGAACCGAACAATAATCAATACTATCTTTGATACTTAAGCGGGATTGATAATATCGCCCTATAACATTTGGTACCATCGCGATATCAATGCGTCCGCGTGACAACATTTCAAATAAACTTTGTTGATCAGCAACCCAGGCGACTTTCGGATGATCCTTAAGCTTATCTTGCCCCCATCTATTCCCAACAAGCTCACCGAAGGAAAAAGCATGCAAATCATGCATAGAGGTTGCAGCTTGAAGTGTTGCCTTATCAACCCGCTCATTAAAGAAAAACACAACTTTAAGCTCAAAACTTGGTATGGAAGCAAATTTTAGATAGGCGTCTCGCGCCTCATTTCGCACCACACATAACGCATCCGCCTTACCTTGCTGCACTTCACGTTGCGCACGTTCCCATGGCAAACCACGGTGACGTATTTTTAATCCCATGCGATCCTTCAAAACAGCATCTAAGATATCAATAAGCATCCCTGAAGCCACGCTGGACTCGCTTGCGTAACTTATAGGCTGCCAATTATTATAGTAATTAATAATTAATGTATCCGACTTACTCTCTGCGTTGGCCAATACAGGCATACCAACAACAGATCCCACTATGGAACTCGCCGCTACCCCTTGAATAAATCTGCGTCTTTGCATTAAATTCCTGCCAAAGAAAAATCCAATTCTCCCCACCACTTCTAATATATAACTTCCATAAGGTGAAGCTGTTTTCTATTGCCAATCCTACTGAAGTCCATATCTATAATAAGTCATTCATCACAAAACATAATGGAAAATTAAAAGCATGCCTGAATTACCTGAAGTGGAAACCGTTATGCGCGGTCTGGAACCCCATATGATTGGCCGAAAAATCAATCATGTGGAACAACGTCGTGCCGATTTACGCTTTCCTTTTCCGGAAAACTTTCCTACGCGCTTAATGGGTGCAGAAATTATTTCGCTTTCAAGACGGGCAAAATATATTCTAGTCCAACTTGATTCAGGTGAAAGCTGGATGATCCATTTGGGCATGACCGGGCGTTTTACCATAAATGCAGCAGGTGATGTAAAAGCCAGTTCCGGACAAGCAGGACATAACAGCTGGCCACTGGCAGAACCACATGATCATGTTATAATCACCTTAGACGATGGCGGGCGCGTCGTTTATAACGATGTACGCCGTTTTGGATATATGGATTTATTTGCGACAGCAAATGAATTAGACCATCCATCTCTTGCCAATATCGGACCCGAACCCTTATCTGACAAGTTCAATACAAAGCAACTTGCCAATGCCATTCAAAAGAAAAAATCTGCCATTAAATCTGTGATGCTGGATCAAGCTGTAGTAGCTGGCCTTGGTAACATTTATATATGTGAAGCTTTATGGCGCAGTAACATCAATCCAAAGACCCCTGCTAACAAGATCAGCACCAAACGATTATCTCTTTTGGTAGACGTGGTAAAAGAAGTCCTAAGTGACGCAATAGCGGCGGGCGGCTCCTCCCTAAAGGATTATCGCAAAGCTGATGGAGAACTTGGATATTTTCAGCATCAATGGGATGCCTATGGAAAAGAAGGCGAGGAATGCGGAAAGGAAGGGTGTGACGGTATAATTCAACGTTTCACTCAATCTGGTCGTTCCACTTTCTATTGCCCAAAGCACCAAAAATAGGGCAAGATATTTTGCAAGAAAAACTACAGAGAATACTCACCACATACGGGGCTTTGCATGATACATAATTTACGACGATCATACGCCTTCCTATTAGCAGGCATATTTTTCGTGTTTCTGAACTTTGCCTCTTATGCCGATGGTTTCTTATCTATACTTCCTGAAGTACCATTGCCTGAAAAAATTTCAGAGATTGCCGAAAGTGAAGTTAGCTTTGACGCGCCGACTGGACGCATCGTGCAGGTCGCTGCGCGTGGAATGAAAGATAAAGAAAGCATCTTAAGTTTCTATAAAGTAACCATGCCGCAACTTGGCTGGACAGCACAGTCTGCAACGGAATTCACAAGAGAAAATGAAAAGCTAAGCCTAACTCTAAACACAGAAAACGGTGAGACATTAGTGCATTTTGAGCTTGCACCAATGAATGCAAATAACAATTAAGAAGCACTACGTAAAAACCAGTTAAATGGAATTTTATGACATAATTTTTAATTCCATACTTGCATCAAATTGCAAGCTCGGCTTAAATCCGTGCAATTAATTTAAATGAAACAAACATAGAATACGAACTATCTTTCGAGATTAAAGGAGCCCGAAATGGCCTACGAACATATTCTGGTTGAGACCCGCGGTAATGTGGGTCTGATCACCTTAAACCGTCCAAAAGCTTTAAATGCATTATGTGCAGGTTTAATCGAAGACCTTGGTAATGCGTTAGACGAAATGGAAGCAAATGACGAAATTGGTGCAATTGTTCTAACCGGTTCAGAAAAAGCCTTCGCTGCTGGCGCCGATATTAAAGAGATGAAAGATAAAGAATATATCGATGTATATATGGAAAACTTCATCACAAAAGGCTGGGAACATGTAACAACATGTCGTAAGCCTGTCATCGCAGCCGTGGCTGGTTATGCTTTGGGTGGTGGATGTGAAATGGCAATGATGTGTGATTTTATTTTAGCTGCTGATACTGCTAAATTTGGTCAACCCGAAATTACCATTGGGACCATTGCCGGCGCAGGTGGAACACAACGATTACCTCGCTATGTTGGTAAATCCAAAGCCATGGAAATGAACTTAACTGGTCGTATTATGGATGCAGATGAAGCAGAACGATCTGGTCTTGTTAGTCGCATCATTCCGGCTGACGACTTGATTGAAGAAGCAGTAACGACCGCACAAAAGATAGCCAACATGTCCAGACCAGTTGCAATGGCTGCTAAAGAAGCCGTGAACCGTGCCTTTGAAACGACACTAAAAGAAGGCATTTTGTTCGAACGCCGCACATTCCACGCAACATTTGCACTAGAAGATCGTAAAGAAGGCATGGAAGCATTTGCCGCAAAACGACAACCACAATTTAAAAATAAATAACCAAACATGCCCTTTTTTGGATTCTTTCTTTTTTAAGAAATCTAACTCTGAAAAACGGGATAAAAATACAAAAAACACCTCATATTATAGTTTTTTTATGCTAAATGAGGTCACAGGACTTGACGTAAGGCACTAAGGGCCGTATAAGCCCGCCTGCTTCAGCTTAACGCTAAAAACGGAATAATTATTATGGCTAACGTAAAATCTGCCAAAAAACGCATTCGTCAAATTAAGGTTCGCACAGAACGCAATCGCGATCGTGTAAGCCGTATTCGTACATTCGTACGCAACGCAGAAGAAGCAATTGCTTCCGGCGACAAATCCGCTGCTGAATCTGCTGTTCGTGCGGCAATGCCTGAATTGCACCGTGGTGTAACAAAAGGCGTATTGCACAAGAATACAGCTGCTCGCAAGATCAGCCGTTTGACAGCACGCGTAAAGGCTCTTTAATTCCTTAATTCTGACTTTTCGTCAGATGAATGGAAAAAGTGTTTCAGGCTACGAAAGTTTCTTTCGTGGCCTTTTCGCTTTTTACAGCAATCCACATCAAAATATCGATAATATAATTTCAATGAAATGTATTAAAATTGCGATTTTTTATAATATAATTACATACTTATGGTAGGGGAAATAGATAGCTTTTCCGCCGAAGACAAGAACATTTGAGAACATGAATTAAAGGTCAAAAAAAATTTCATTTTTTCTCATTTTTGGAGTCGCTAGGTTTTCTGCGCGACTCAGTTTTTCAAATGCCTTGTCAATGATTTTTTATGTATGAATCGGCAATTTGTTTTCTTGCGACTCGAAGCTCTCCCATGTAATGTCTTTCTCGCAGGGAAGATTTAAGGGTTGTCACTGAAGTATTCACGTCATTTGAATCACAGTCATCTTTGAACCTCTTGTTTGGGTAAAGTAAAGCTTAAGTAAAAAGCCGCATCGATGGCATCTTTTACTTACTCATATAGTCTAAAATATTTGAATAGCTCTCAAACAATACTTCGGTATTGGCGGGTGGTCTTTTGACTTATTTTCGATCTACTTCGATCGATCTGATATTCAAGTGGCAAGACGAAACTTCATCCGTCGGCTTTGGGGGCAGGGCTGGTGTTTGAAGTTATAAAATTGAGTTTAAGAGAAAGGGGAATTTCTGTTGAACTCAGATGGATTGGAGATACCTTCCTACAAGGTGTGGCCGATCTATGTTTTTGGGGACCTGACAGATCAAGGGATATCTTTTGATTTGTCCAACAATAAATTCGGAATTAAGAGAGTAAACAATGCAACACAACATGGAACCAGACAGAGTAATGGCTGCCACATCTTCCACAGGCTCTGACTCCCAATCCATGGACCAAAAGACAACCGCACAATGGGCACGCGTTCGTGCACGCCTTCGCGCTGAATTTGGTGAGACCGCTTATCGCAGCTGGCTAAAGCCACTGACTCTAGAATCTCTTAGCGGCAATACTGCCCAGATGACCGTACCAACCCGTTTCATGAAAAACTGGATTGAGACACAGTACAAAGATCGCCTATTGGCTCTCTGGTCGAATGAAAACGCACAGGTCACAGATATCTCTATTTCCCACTCTGGTTCCCGTCAGGCTAAAAAGACTGTTGTCGTCGAACCCTCTATTCTTTCCGATAAAATTGATGAAGAACGCACACCATCTGCGATGGAGCTATCTGCGCCATTAGATGATCGTTTCACTTTCGATCGCTTTGTTGTCGGAAAACCAAACGAGCTGGCTTTTGCAGCTGCCCGTCGTATCGGCGAAGGCGAGTCTGTCCCATTTAACCCGCTTTTCTTATTTGGCGGTGTAGGCCTTGGTAAGACACATTTGATGCATTCCATTGCTTGGAATATCCGTCAAACTAGCCCAGAGAAAAAAGTTCTTTATCTAAGTGCTGAAAAATTCATGTATCAGTTTATTCGCGCTTTGCGCTACAAGGATACAATGGCATTTAAAGAACAGTTCCGATCCGTTGATGTTTTGATGATTGATGATGTTCAATTTATTGCTGGTAAAGAAAGCACACAGGAAGAATTTTTCCATACATTCAATGCACTTGTAGATCAAAATCGTCAGGTTATTATTTCTGCTGATAAAAGTCCTGCTGAATTAGACGGCATTGAAGAACGCATGAAATCTCGTCTTGGCTGGGGTTTGGTTGCGGAGATTCACTCAACAACCTACGAATTACGTCTTGGCATTTTGCAGTCTAAGGCGGAACAATTAAGCATTCATATTCCTGCTAAAGTTTTGGAATTTTTGGCGCATAAGATCACCTCTAACATTCGTGAGCTTGAAGGTGCTTTAAATCGCCTTGTCGCTTATTCCAGCCTCGTTGGACGCGATGTAAGCCTGGAAACTGCGCAAGAAGTTCTACACGACCTTTTACGTGCCAATGACCGCCGTATCACTATTGAAGAAATTCAAAAACGTGTGGCAGAGCATTATTCCATCAAACTTTCTGAAATGCATTCCGCACGCCGTAGTCGCGCTATCGCACGCCCGCGTCAGGTAGCTATGTATTTGGCAAAACAGCTCACCTCTCGCTCTTTGCCTGAGATTGGCCGTAAATTTGGCGGACGTGATCATACAACAGTTATGCATGCCGTACGTAAGATTGATGAATTACGCCAATCTGATAGCAGCTTCTCCGAAGATGTAGATCTCCTTCGCCGTATGCTGGAAGGTTAATCACATCTTCGCCATCATATGGCTCTACGAATCACCAATTTTGAATTTTTGAATTTTCAACGGATAAATACTTTATATTTGTCCGTTGAAGCCGTCTTAAATCGAAATCTCAGAGCAGCATCACTTTTACAAGCTAAAACATATTATTGTTTTTTTACAATAACTTAACACACATCCTCTTCTCGTTTCAAAAAATTGTTATTTGAACGTGGAAAATTGCTTAAAAAAGGCTTCTTTTAGGGATGAGGCATGGTATACTCCACGCCTGTTTCGAGGGGGTATTGTTTGCATAATTTTTCGAAACATTTTTAGGTATTTGGAGACTCTTTCTGGGCGCCATTGCAAGCTTTGGGGCGTAGGGAAAAGAGAGATTTTATATTAGGTTTGAACAGGGCTAAAGTAGCATGAAAATTACCATCGAACGCGCAGCACTTCTGAAAGCATTAAACCATGTACAAAGCGTGGTAGAGCGCCGTAATACTATTCCGATTTTGTCCAACGTTTTGATGCAAGCCCAAGACGGCGGCCTAAGCCTAACCGCGACAGACATGGATATCGCAATCGTCGATAAAGTAGAAGCAACCGTAAATGAAGCAGGTTCCACCACAGCACCTGCGCATACTTTATATGACATTGTGAAAAAGCTTCCTGATGGAGCTCAAGTAAACCTGTCGACAAATGGGGATCAATTGGAATTGGTTGCGGGACGTTCCCAATTTACATTGCAAACCCTTCCACAAGATGACTTCCCGGTAATGACAGGCGGCGATATGCCTACTGGTTTTGCATTAACATCCTCTGAAGCGAAGTTGTTAATTGATAAAACCCGTTTTGCCATCTCAACCGAAGAAACACGCTACTACCTCAACGGTATTTACATGCATGTAGCTGAAGGCAGCGATACTTTACGCGCCGTAGCTACAGATGGCCATCGTTTGGCACGTGTTGAGTTTCCTGCACCGGATGGTGCCGCAGGCATGCCTGGTGTGATTATCCCGCGTAAAGCTGTACAAGAGCTTCGCAAATTAATTGACGAAACAGATGGTGACATTGCGGTCAACTTGTCTGACACAAAAATCAAGTTCGAAGCAGGTGCGACTGTACTTACATCCAAGTTGATTGATGGAACTTTCCCTGATTACGAACGTGTTATTCCTCAAGGTAATGATAAAGTCATGAGCCTTGATACACGTAGCTTTGCAGAAGCTGTAGATCGTGTGTCCACCATTGCGACAGAAAAAATGCGCGCTGTAAAAATGGCAATGGATAGTGGCGTTGTGACACTTTCCGCATCTAGTCAAGACAGTGGCACAGCGGTAGAAGAAATTTCCGTAGATTATGCAAATGACCGTATCGAGATCGGATTTAACTCTCGTTACTTGCTGGATATCGCTCAGCAAATTGAAAGTGGAAGTGCACAATTTATCATGGCTGACCCATCTTCCCCAACCATCGTTCAAGATGCTGAAGATAAGTCAGCTTTGTACGTTTTGATGCCGATGCGTGTATAATCAGCGCAGATTTGAGGTTGAGCTCTTTTACACATGTTAGGTGAATAAGAGCTCAACTACAGGACATTTAATGGAACTCATAGCTAGAATGGTCGACCAAGACATGCCAGCAAATCAGGGAGAAGAGTTAAAGGCTTCTTCTGATCCTTCTGACATGACCGGATTAGCTATACGTAAACTTTCACTATCTAGTTATCGCAACTACACCCATTTACGCATGGAAGCCGAAGGCTTGAAACAAGGTAGCAATATTGTTGTTATTACTGGTCATAACGGCGCCGGAAAGACTAATATTTTAGAGGCAATTTCTATGCTTACACCCGGACGTGGATTGAGAAGCTGCAAAACACGTGACTTGGACCAAGTCAATGCATATGGCCCTTGGGCAGTTTCTTGCAGTCTGGATTCCGAATACGGCCCCGTAGAGCTTGGAACTGGTCGAGACCCGCAAGGGGAACGTCGCATCGTACGTATCAATGGGGCGACAGCAAAAGGCCAAGGTGCCTTAAGCGAATATATCAGTGCCGTTTGGCTAACACCTCAGATGGATAGATTATTTCTGGATAGTAGCGGTGCACGTCGTAGGTTCTTAGATCGGCTTATATATGGCTTTGATGCTGCCCATGCCGGACGTTTATCTGCCTATGAAAAAGCAATGCGGGAACGGGCCAAATTATTAAAACAAGGTGTCAAAGATGACATTTGGTTGAAAGCGCTTGAATCCCAAATGGTGGAACGCGGTATTGCCGTCGCAGCAGCCCGTCGGGATATGGCAGAAAGATTGGATATTGCTTGCGCACGCTCTGATGGACCTTTCCCTGGCGCAAAGGTGGCCGTTAGTGGATCCGTCGAAGATGACTTGGCGCGTCTCCCCGCAGTTGAGGTTGAAGATAAATTTGCTGAGGCCTTACGTACCGGACGTCAACAAGATGCAGAAAATGGAGGTGCCGGACATGGCCCGCATCGTTCCGATCTAGATGTGATGCATTTGGAAAAAAATATGCCCGCCCATTTATGTTCAACGGGTGAGCAAAAAGCTCTCCTCATCGCAATTGTTCTGGCACATGCCAAGTTACAGGCGGCCGAGCGTGGCGTACCTCCTTTGTTATTATTAGATGAGGTTGCCGCCCATTTGGATCAGAAGAAACGTTCTGCCCTTTTTGAAACAATTGAAAGTTTAGGAAGCCAGACATGGCTTACTGGCACAGAGCCAAATGTATTTGATGAATTAAAAGGAAAAGCCCAATTCTTTCATGTAGAGAATGGCAAAGTTGAAAAGCAGGCTGCATAGCTAATTGACTATTTGAAATTAATTACGAAATCGATATAGAATAAGAAAACCGATATAAGTTGGAAGCGAGATAAAAGATGAGCGATATGGAAGAAACAATGGAAAATACAGCCGCCGACGGTGGGGCGGAATATGGCGCAGATTCCATTAAGGTCTTAAAAGGCCTAGAAGCCGTTCGTAAACGCCCTGGCATGTATATCGGTGACACTGATGATGGCACAGGTCTGCACCATATGGTGTATGAGGTCGTGGATAATGCGATCGACGAAGCATTGGCAGGTCATTGCGATATCGCAACAGTTACCTTGAATGGCGACGGCTCTGTTACCGTAACCGATAACGGACGTGGTATTCCAACCGATATTCACCCAGAAGAAGGTGTATCAGCGGCCGAAGTGATTATGACTCAGCTTCATGCAGGTGGTAAATTTGACCAAAACAGCTATAAAGTTTCCGGTGGTCTTCATGGTGTGGGTGTTTCTGTTGTAAACGCTCTTTCTGTTCTTTTAAAATTGAAAATCAAGCGTAATGGTCAAGTCCATGAAATGGATTTCAGCCATGGTGAGGCACAAGGTCCCCTGACAGTTACGGGCGAATGTGGGGATGAAACAGGCACCGAAGTAACCTTCTTACCGTCTCCTGAGACATTCACCATGACCGAGTTCAATTTCTCTACTCTTGAGCATCGTCTACGTGAATTGGCATTCTTGAATAGTGGTGTACATATCCGTCTGACAGATGCCCGCCATGCGGAACCAGTCGTTACGGATTTGCAATATGAGGGTGGCATTCAAGCTTTCGTACAATATCTAGATAAGTCCAAACAATCCATGCAGGATGAACCTATCTCTATGATGGGTGAAAAAGACGGGATCACCGTTGAAGTTTCCATGGAATGGAATGATAGCTATCATGAAAACACATTATGCTTCACCAACAACATTCCACAGCGTGATGGTGGTACCCATTTAGCTGGTTTCCGTGCAGCTTTGACACGTCAGATTAATGCTTATGCGGCTTCTTCTGGTTTGGCGAAAAAAGAGAAAGTGAACCTTTCTGGTGATGACGCCCGTGAAGGGATGACTTGTGTGCTTTCAGTGAAAGTACCTGATCCAAAATTCTCTTCTCAGACCAAGGATAAACTGGTTTCTTCCGAAGTGCGTCCCGTTGTCGAAAATATTGTGAACGAAAAACTGGCAGAATGGTTTGAGGAACATCCACAAGACGCACGTAAAGTAGTTCAAAAAGTAGTAGAAGCTGCAGCGGCGCGTGAAGCGGCTCGTAAAGCGCGTGAATTGACCCGCCGTAAAGGCGCGTTGGATATTTCCTCTCTCCCCGGTAAATTGGCTGACTGTCAGGAACGCGATGCGTCTAAAGCCGAAATCTTCCTGGTGGAGGGTGATTCCGCGGGTGGATCTGCGAAATCTGGCCGTAACCGTCAAAATCAAGCGATCTTACCTTTAAAAGGTAAAATCTTGAACGTAGAACGTGCGCGATTTGATAAGATGTTATCCTCCCAAGAAATCGGTACCATGATTACTGCCTTGGGCACAGGTATCGGACGTGATGATTTCAATTTAGAAAAGCTTCGCTACCACAAAATCGTTATTATGACTGACGCCGATGTGGATGGTAGTCACATTCGTACACTTCTTTTGACCTTCTTTTTCCGTCAAATGCCGGAAATCATTGCAAATGGGTATCTATATATTGCGCAACCGCCTCTGTATCAGGCAAAACGTGGTAAAGAAATCACTTACCTTAAAGATGATGAGGCAATGGAAGAATTCTTGGTAAATAATATTGTTGCCCAAGCTATTCTAAATAGTGGCAATGACACCCAGCATTCCGGCCAGGATCTTAAAGAGATGATTCATCAGGCGATGAAAGCACGGAATTTGATCCATCCATTAGGACGTAAAGCGGGCTCCTTGGATGCAGTAGAACAAGCAGCAATTGCAGGCGCGCTTAAAACCACACTTCAAGATGACCCTGCCGCAGCGCAAGCTTTAGCGGACGAAGTTGCCAGCCGTCTCGATGCAATGGCAGATCAACTTGAAAAAGGCTGGCGCGGTGAGGTTATGGATGATGGTGGCCTTGCATTTGAACGTACCCTTCGTGGTGTAACACAGCGTTGTGAAATTGACGGGGCGATGATGCGTTCTGCGGAAGCCATCAAGTTGAATGAAATCGCTGAAAATCTAAAATCCAATTATGGCAGTAAAGCCGGAATACTTTCCATAGGTGAAAAAGAGTTTGAGATTTCAGGCCCAATCGCTTTGGTTGATGTGGTCATGGAACAAGGCCGTAAGGGCCTTGCCGTACAACGTTATAAGGGTCTTGGCGAGATGAACCCAGATCAACTTTGGGAAACAACATTGGACCCAGATGCACGTACATTGTTACAGGTAAAAGTGGATCAGATGGAGAGTGCCGAAGATATCTTCTCTACCCTTATGGGCGATGTCGTTGAACCACGTCGTGAGTTTATTCAAGACAACGCTTTGAAAGTATCCAACTTGGATATCTAGTTTTTTATTTTTTGTGAAGTGACTCATAAAATGAGAATTGCGACACATAAAATGCGAAAATCTGTGACTCATAAAATGAGAATGGAATGACACATAAAACGCGAATCCTTAAAATAGGAATTCGCGCTTTATGATTCATTCACCAAAAACTACCTTGGAATTAAAAGTATCAGCGCATCTGTTCCCTATGCAGAAACCCCTTTAATATAAAAAGTAGGGAATATCGTTACACTTAGTGTCAATCGACCATAGAGAAGTCCAAATAAAGGAAAGCGCCACATATGAAAAAAACAGCGATGTTGTTTCTGAGCTTTTTGTTATACACAACCAATTCATATGCATCGAATGAACCTAGCTTTGCTTGTGATACTGCTGATTTGGTAACAGAAAAAGTTATCTGTGGTAGTCGTGAATTATCTGCCTTAGATCGAAAACTAAATGAGTTATATCAAGCAGAGTTATCAAAGCCATATGTGGACCAGAACAAACTCCAATCGGATCAGATCGATTGGCTTTCATTGAGAAATAAATGTGAGTATGGATATGATTGTATCAGAGGAAAAATTAAACAGCGGATATCCATATTGGATACGAAGCACGTTCAAGCATATTCCTGGGGTGGTAAACTACGCGCTGCACCAAGCATGGATAGCATACAAGTTGGATCAATCTTTGGGAAACAAAACATTGTCATTATTGAGAAAACCAACCACGTGATGAATGGATATCCTTGGTTCTTTATTGAAGCATCCAACCAACAAGCCTTCCAATGGGGTGGCTTACTCTGTGATCCTAATCAACCAGCCGCAAGCTATTGTTTAGAGAATAAATAGCGTCAATTAAAAATCAATAGAGCCAATCTATACTTTACCTTTGAAAATCAAACTCATTCGTTCGATGGCAAGCGACGAAATGATCCTTATCTACTTCTTGCCATTCAGGTTCTTTTTGACGGCATAACTCAACAGCATAGGGACAACGCGTATGGAAACGGCAACCGGATGGGGCGGACAGCGGATTTGGAATTTCCCCTTCCAGCTTGATTGGATCAAAAGCCTTATCCGGATCGATTTGTGGAATCGCTGTTAACAAGGCATGGGTATATGGATGACGTGGTTTAAAGAAAAGGGATTCCGTCTTTGCATATTCCACAAATTTCCCCACATACATCACGGCGACACGGTGGCTCATCTGCGCAACTACTGACAGGTCATGGGCGATGAATAGGAATGCCACGCCCATCTCGTCCTGAATATCTTTCAGTAAGTTCACAATTTCTGCCTGAATAGAAACATCCAAGGCGGAAACACTTTCATCACAAACCACAAAATCCGGCTTAGTCACAAGCGCACGGGCAATACAAATACGTTGACGTTGACCACCAGAAAAAGCATGGGGAAAACGGCGTAAATGTTCCAAGTTTAACTTACATTGTTTGGCAACCTTTCTAACACGTTTATCAATCTTTTCGCGATCATTCATCATACCAGAAGCCACCAAAGGTTCAGCAATGATGTCCCGCACGGTCATCCGTGGGTTAAGCGAGGAATAAGGGTCTTGGAAAACAAGGCTCATCCTTGGGCGATAGGTACGTAATGTATTGAGACCCATTGTGGCGATATTGTTTGAACTTTCAGCAAAGACCATACCCATTTTCTTTCGGAATTTTCGTAGGTCTTCCCCTTCCAATTCAGCCACATCCACATTACGTTTCTTGGCATGGAAGATTACATCGCCACTAGTTGGATCAATGGCGCGTAAAATGGCGCGGCCTACTGTGGTTTTTCCGGAACCGGATTCACCAACAAGGCCAACAGTTTCTCCACGATTAATGTTAAAGCTGACATCATCAACGGCACGAAGTTCTAAAATTTCGTTTTGAAAGAAGTTTTTCTTTTTCTTGATGGGGAAACGGACATCAAGATTTTTCACTTCGATAAGAACATTATCTTTTTTCATCTTTTTATCCTTCCTCATGCAACCAGCAACGCACCAGCCGTTCAGGACTAACACGGGCTTCAAGCGGGGCATCTACATCACATTTGCCCTCAATCTTTTGTGTGCATCTTGTGTGGAATGGGCAACCTTTCGGGCGTTCATTCGGACTTGGAATATCTCCCGGTACAGGGGATAGACGATGATGCAAAGTATCAAGGCTTGGGATCGCCTCAATCAAACCTCGGGTATATGGATGTTTCGGATCATGGATGATATCCGACGTTGGGCCACGTTCCACAATTGTGCCCAAATACATCACTGCCACTTCATCCGCGATATGAGAAATTACGCCAAGATCATGAGTGATAAAAATCATACCCATACCAAGGTCTTTTTGTAAATCTCGCATCAATTCCAACACTTGCGCTTGAATGGTTACATCAAGAGCAGTTGTCGGTTCATCCGCGATTAACAAGGCAGGCCCTGCAGACAGAGTTAAGGCAATCATGCACCGTTGACGCATGCCGCCGGAAATTTCATGTGGATATTGATCGATACGGGATTCTGGGCTTGAAATACCAACCTTTGCCAGCATCTCAATGGCATATTGGCGAGCTTCTCTTTTACTCATCTTCTTATGAAGACGAATGGCTTCGATCATTTGATTACCAATAGTGTAAACTGGGGAGAAACTTGCCATTGGTTCTTGGAAGATCATCCCGATCTCACCACCACGTAGCTGACGTAAGGTTTTCGCTTTATAGGAAAGCTTTTCGACATCAATCACATCACCATTTTTGTTTTTATATTTAATGCTGGTTTCCGGTGAAAGGTCTGAATTACCCGGTAATAAACGCATTAAGGCTTTGGTTGAAACGGATTTCCCCGAACCGGATTCACCAACAAGGCCTAATGTCTTGCCAGCTTCCACACTAAAGCTTACGCCTTGGACTGGTGTGATTTCGCCCTCATCTGTCTTGAAGGAAATGGACAGATTTTTCACATCTAACATTGTCATAATCTCATCCCTTCTTATTTCGCATCTGAATATGGATCAGCTGCGTCACGTAAACCATCCCCAATCACGGTAAAGGCAAGCACGGCAACGATCACAAACAGGGCCGGAATGAATAACCAAGGGGTTTGTTCAATAACGCGAACCGATTGAGCTTGTTGCAGTAGCACCCCCCAGCTGACGGTTGGTGGACGAAGCCCTAAACCAACGAAGGAAAGCGCGGTTTCAGACAAGATCATATATGGGAAACTGATCACCAGATCCACGATGATAAAGCTGCTGAAACTTGGCAACATATGTTGGGCAATAATGCGCCCCGGACGTGCACCAGCCAAACGGGCAGCAACTACATAATCCTCATTTCGGATGGATAGTAATTGGGAGCGGATACGCCTTGCTAAGGTCGGCCATCCGAATAAGCCTAGAATCAAGGTCATGGCAAAATAGACTTCTGTCGTGGACCATTCTTTCGGCATGGCCGCTGCCAAGCCCATATAAAGCGGGATGATCGGCACAACACGAATGACTTCTGTGACACGTTGGATCACATCATCTGTACGTCCGCCTGCATAACCAGCAATACCACCAATCACCAGGGCAAGTACGAAGGAAATCATTACCCCCAATACACCAATGGAAAGGGAAGTGCGTGTGGCATAGATAGTTCGGGAAAACACATCTCGTCCTAAATCATCTGTACCCCAGAAATGGATCTTTGCTTCTGGATCATCTAAGGCCACCAGATGCACATCTGTTTTGAACAGGCCAAGAATGGTGATTTCTTCGCCACGTTTAAAAAGGGATAGATAAATACGCTTTTCTGGATCAGGTACAGGTTCCGCACGCAAGGTAATTGGGTTACGTTTGGTGGTAACTCCATGAATGAACGGGGTTAGGCTACATCCATTATGATCGCAGAAAGATGGTATTTGCGGGGCACCGTCAATATAGGCCGTATCGCGGGTAACAGGGGAATAAGGGGCTACGAATTCTGCAAACATGCCTGCGACAAACATAATAATCAGGATCACACCAGCCACCATCGCAGCCTTATGACGACGGAATCGCCACCAGATTAATGTCCATTGAGAGGCAGAATAATATTTTTGCAGACGGGCCTGCTCTTTTAATTCTTCGCGGGTTGGAAAGCCGTCTTCCAAAGAGCCTTTGATTTCTTCCATGACTAGGACTCCAACTTAATGCGCGGATCGAGTACCGCGAGCAACAGATCTGACACGAAATTCATAAATACGATCATAAAGGTTAAAAGTAACAGAATGGCCCCTGCCACATACATATCCAGATCCAAATAAGCTTTTAACAACAACTCACCTAATTCAGTCAGGCCCAGTACAATGGCCACAATCGGCAATTCAGAAAAAATACGATTCACGTCAAAGCCGATGGTAGAAACGATCGGATTGATGGCGAGGCGGGCTGGATATTTGATCAACAGTTTGGTTTCCGGCACACCACGTGCGCGGGCAGCAGTCACGGAAAGCTTGTTTAATTCATCTGACATGGTCGCACGCACGGTCTGAATTTGATAGGCAACGGCAGACCAAGCTAAAACAAAGGCAGGTAGCCAAAAATGTTTTAACAAGTCCCAGAATTTGCCAAAGGACCAAGGCGCATCTGTATATTCAGCGGAGAAAAGGCCGCCGATATCAGCGCCAAAAAACTTATTGGCAAAATAAAGTAAGATCAGAGCTAGTAAGAAATTTGGTAAGGCGAGACCAAGATAGGAGAAGATGGTCAGCGTATAATCCGCCATAGAAGCACGACGCACAGCTGCATAAATCCCCACTGGAATGGAAATGGCATAGGTTAAGAAAAGGGTAGAAAATAAAATACCTAAAGTTAACCAGACTTTATCACCAATCACTTTGGTCACGGATGTTTCAAAGGCAAAGGCCTGCCCGAAGTCACCATATAAGACAATACCGCCAATCCAGTCAAAGTAACGTAAGATCATTGGTTTATCGAGGCCAAGATCGACACGAATGGCTTGAATATCAGCTTCGGTGACATTCACACCCGTGCCTGAATATTTACGAAAAGCATAACGGTCGGCATAGTCGCCCGGTGGAATTTCCATGATGATGAATACCATCACAGAGACCAGTGCCATGGTCACAACCATACCCACCAATCGTTTTAAGGTGAAGCGTATCATGCTTTAAACCCCTGATGAACCTAGATCATTATTTGCCCGCGCTTGATGCGGATCATTCAATTATTTTTTAAATGGAAACCCGGAGCGCATCTTTGCGCGCTCCGGGTTTCCTTGGTCATCTGTCTGCGCAAGTTTATTGAGACAAGAACCATTGTTGTGGACGGTATGGATATGTCCAATAGAAATCATATGTCTTCGCTTTAATAGGCTTCACATTCTGCAAATCGTTGCGGTATAAGAAAGGTGCCACAATGTCGCCAACAGTGCCGATCTTCAACATATTGTCTACGTGGATATCTGTGATTTCTTGCCCCAATTTGTTAGAAGCATCTGTGCCGAATTCAACTTGGATGAACTTTTCGGATAAATCCCAAAGTTTCTTGATATCTGCAGGTGGTTCGATACCTTCTGCGCCGTCGCTTTTCTTCCATGCTGCCCAAGCGAAACCTGTACCTGGGTTAAAGAAATCACCGAATGGAGGGACGAAGACTGTTGTATCTTGGGAAATTGTTGGACCGGCATTACCGTCATATTTCCATACTGTCAGATCAAGATCGTTATTGTTACCAGATGCACGATATTCGTCAGATGTTACTTCTTTCAGATCGATGCGAACACCAACGGCCGTCCAGTAATCACGAACCAATTCTTGCATTTTAACAGGGGAACCTTGAGAGGAATAAACCAAACGAACCACCAATGGCTTGCCGTCTGGGCGTTCTAATGTGCCATCACCATCGCTGTCTTTCAGCCCCATCTCAGCAAGAAGCTTTTTCGCCATTGCCGGATCGAACTGGATATCTTTGTTCAAGTGATCATCTGTTACGAAAGAAACTGTTTTCACTTCCGCTGGCACACCTTGCATTGGTTTACCTTGACCCAAATATACAATTTCGTTGATTTCATCACGATTGATGGCAACAGACATAGCGCGGTTAAAACGAATGTCGTTAAAGATTTCACGAAGAACTGGATCTTGGTGTGTACGGTTAAAGGAATAGAAAACATTTTCGCCGAATGTTGGGGCGAACTGGATGTTATAGCCGCCTTTACCTTCGTTTTCTTTCAATAATGGGAAGTCTTCTAAGAATACAGCTTGCTGCTTCCACACAACTTCACCATTCATGATTTTAAGGTTTTGAACTTCTTTATCAGAAACATATGTCTCAACAATTTCGTTGAGATATGGAAGTTGCTGACCTTTTGTATCGACCATGTGGAAATACGGGTTGGCAACAAGTTTACGACCTTCTGCATTTTCTTCAACAACGATGAAGCTTTCCAAAGTTGGAACTACTGCACGACCGATTTTTGCTGCTTTATCTGCATCTTTCAACAATGGGGATGGAACGTCTTTCCAGTCAGAACCGCCATAATAGAAATCAACAGCTTCGGCTCCATTTTTAAAACCATAGCTTTGTGCAAGTTTATCAGCATCTTTGTTATATTTTGGCATGAATTGGCCAAGGAAATGCTTTGGCTGGAACGGTTGGCCGAAATCAACTGCGAAACGATTCAAGATACCTGGTGTTGGCACAGGGAATGTGAATTTCACGATTTCAGGTGTTACGGCTTCAACTTTTACAGGCTTGCCAGCAAATAACCAACGATCAGGTGTCTTTTCATAAACATCTGGATTCAAAATTATATCATTCATCCAGAAAGCAACGTCTTCAGATGTGAAAGCTTCACCATCGGACCATTTGTGCCCCTTACGAAGATCAAATGTCAAAACAGTGTAATCTTCATTCCATTCCCAAGCTTGGGCAATATTTGGAACAACGGTTTGTAAATCATCTGCGTAACGCACAAAATTTACGTGACGAACAGAAAGTAAATCGGACGTACCAGATTCTGTACCTTTGGACAGGCCAGTTAATGTACCACCGTAAGACCCAATTTGGTCATATGGGGCAACAACCAATGCTTCGGCAGGGATACGGTCTGCAACAACAGCAAGCTTACCATTGCCTGTGATACGTGCGTTTAAATCGTTAATCGCCGGATTTTCGGAAATTGCCAGATCACAGCTTACTGCCTTTTCAAACTCAGCTAATTCAAATTGTTGAGGATATACAGATTGCAAACCCTTCATGTCAGACACGGTTGGGGTCGGACATGCCGCATATGCGGATGAAGAAAGTGCCACCAAAGCTGCGGCAGAAAGTAGAGTACGTTTTAGAAACATGGTTCCTGTCCATTAAGAAATTACGAATATGACCTAAATGGGTACAGGGTTAATGTTACTTTTTTCTTACAAATTCAGTTTTTTACCCCACAAAATCGGTCATAAAAATTTAAAACCACACAATTTAACTGATTAGTATTTCTACAAACACGCAATATATCCCAATGCATATAGCTATATACAGAGATAAAAATAAATCTCCTAAAACAACACAAAATCACATTTACTGTGGATATCGTAACAAAAGTTTAAATTTCCTTAACGCTAAAAACATGTATGAGAGAGAGGGAGTAATAATTCCTCTTTGTTGAATGGAAAGCAAAATGGCAAATACAAAAATGATCTTGGTGATACTGGACGGGCTAGGCTATGACGCAGCCACACAGGAAATGGGCTATATGGAAGGCATGGTCCAGGTAGGTAAAGCGTCTAAATGGAAGGTAAAAACGGCCCTACCAAGCAATTCTCGTCCTTTGTATGAAACACTACATACAGGCATGACACCTATTGAACATGGGGTGCTAACCAATGATATTGTACGTCTTAGCACATGCGACCATTTATTTTCCATTTGTCGTGCGAATGAAAAAACCACAGCTGCAGCCGCGTATAGCTGGATATCTGAACTTTACAATAAGTCTCCCTATGATTCTGTTGAAGATCGGGAAACAGATGACGAAAGCTTAAATATCCAACATGGCCGCTTTTATGAGAAAGATGATTATCCGGATTCAGAACTCTTTGCCGATGCAGAACTATTGATCAGACGACATCATCCAGACTATATGCTTATTCACCCTATGGGTTGTGACTATAAAGGCCACGTGTTCGGAGGCACATCAGATCAATATTTCCATCAAGCCTCCAAAGCAGACCAACTTCTGGCAACCTATATTCCGAATTGGATAAGGAAAGACTATGAGATATTTGTCACTGCTGATCATGGGATGGATGAAAAAGGCTCGCATGGCGGTACTGCCGATATTGTCCAATATGTCCCGCTATATCACGTTGCACGTAACCCTATTCCACAAAGTTCAAACATAATCAACCAATGCTCCATCGCTCCGACGATCTTGAATAGAATGAATATAGATATCCCAATAGCAATGCAACTTCCCCCAATTAAAACTTAATCAAAGCCTGAGCATCTAGCAGACTTCAGGCAGCCTAAAAGTTAATTCTGTATACAGCAGATTCCGCAGCCACATTTTTCATATGCTTCCACCTAATGAACGCTAAAACACCAATAAATATGGTAACTGCAGCCAGTATTACACCTGCGGCAGTAAACATTAGTGAAGATGCAGCCAGAATTACTTCAATATCAGACATGTTCCCCCCCTATATCATGGTCAACTTGATCAAAACTCAAATAAACCATTTCCCATATCCAAATGACTGTGAAACAAATAAATAACCCTAAAAAGCCACCTTGGAATTAAAAGTATCAACGCACCTGTTCCCTATGCGGAAACCCCGTTAATATAAAAAGTAGGGAATATCGTTACACTTAGTGTCAATCGACCATAGAGAAATCCAAATAAAGGAAAGCGCTAGATATGAAAAAAGTAGTGATATTGCTACTGAGTGTTTTACTATACTCAACAGATTCATATGCATCAAACGAGCCAAGCTTTACATGTGATAATACCAATTTGATAGCTGAAAAAGTTATTTGTGGTAGTTATGAGTTATCTGCCTTAGACCGAAAACTGAATAAGTTATATCAGGTGGAATTATCAAAACCATTTGTGGATCCAGACAAACTTAAGTCCAATCAAATCAATTGGCTTTCATCGCGAAATGAATGTGAATATGGATATGACTGTATCAAAGAGAAAATTAAGCAACGTATATCCCTCTTCAATGCGGGATACGCCCAAGCAATTTCTTGGGGTGGTAAATTGCCTGAAGCACCAAGTATAAATAGCACACAAGTTGGACTAGGATCAGATACAGGATATGCTCAGGCATATTCTTGGGGCGGTAAATTGCGCGCAGCACCAAGCATGGATAGCGCACAAGTTGGATCAATCTTTGGCAAACAAAACATCGTCATTATTGAGAAAACCAATAACATGATGAATGGATATCCTTGGTTCCTTATTGAAGTATCCAACCAACAAGCTTTCCAATGGGGTGGCTTACTCTGTGACCCTAATCAACCAACCGAAAGTTATTGTCTAGAGAATGAATAACTCAGACAAGGGATTCTTTAACAATTCTTATTTTATGAGTTTTGAGTGATGAGAATTGCGACACGGCTAGATATTAATTTAAAAGTATCCAAGGTTGAAAAACAGCGGTGCCGGAGTGCAACTTAGCGTTTAATGATTGTTGCGTTAATATTGCAAGCTCAAATTGAGTTAGAACGTTTCTCAAGAAACAAGCGTAAACATAAAACGATTTTTATTTAGACTATGAGTCCGATATTCACCTAAAATTTCACGTTGAGTTCACATTAGATATTTTACAACGAAGTTATATTTATAGGTTTGGAGTGTTAAATTTGCAGGTCTTATTAGTCGAAGATAACATGGATTTAGCGGAGAGTATTAATGATTACTTAACGTTAAAAGGATGTACATGTGATTGCGCATTTAATGGCAAAGCAGGATTAGAGTTCGCGACAAACAGTGAATATGATATCTGTATTTTCGATGTTTCCATGCCTATGATGGACGGTTTAGAACTATGCCATCACTTAAGAGAAAAATGCGCGAAACAAACCCCTGTTTTATTTCTAACGGCACGCGATACTGTCGATGATAAAATGGCAGGATTTGCCGTTGGTGCCGATGATTATATGGTAAAACCCTTCGAGCTGCGCGAATTATATGCACGGATAGAAGCCATTCATAAACGGGCTATTTGCACTAGCCGTCTGTTACAAATTAAAGACCTGACTGTGAATACACAAACGGGTGAAGTCCATCGTCAAAATAATGAAATCATCCTATCATCTAACATGTATCAACTGTTGATAGCGTTAATGCAGCGTTCTCCAAAACTTGTTTCACGACAGAAGCTTGAATATCTCGTTTGGGGAGATGACCTGCCAGATAGCGATTCCTTGCGCACCCATATTTATAAATTAAGACAGTTAATTGATAAGCCCTATCAAGAGCCACTCATTCAAACAATCAAAGGGCGTGGATATAGGATGTCTTAACCCATGCATATACTACAAAGCTTACGTTTCAGAATTGTTTTAATGTGCTGTGTTTTAGCACTAATAACCAATTTATTGTTTGGGTATGTTTTAACATTCAGCTTAAAAATCAACGATGATGAATTATTCATCTGGCATCTAAATCAACATATGACTCAATTGATATCACTATATCATGAGAATAAAGATGCCTTTGATAGTCATTTAAAAAATTCAAACGAAAAACTTCTCATTGGAACTGAGAAGCAAGCATTAGCACATCTTGCCTCACAGATGACCGCACCTTTTGCTCGAAAAGAAATTGCAGCAGCAGCATCCCTCAACGAGATTGATCTTGAAGGTCCAGTCCCTTTTATATCTGAAGAAGGTTATGAAAATTATGAACTTGGATCTGAAAATGAATCCTATCATATTTTAAAAGCACCCTTAGATAAGGAGCATCTCTATTACTTTGTAGATGTCTCTGATTTCAATCGTTACTCAACGAATTCAGTACAAAAAACACTGACACTATTTAGCGTAAGCATTCTGCTCATAATGGGATGTGCCGTTGTCGCTGGTATATTTTTATCACGGCGTGTTGTTTCGCCCTTAAAGCGATTGACTAAAGAAGTTGACCTGCAAGCAACAGGGCAAAAAAGTAATTTAAACAAAAACACATTTTATCAAGATGAAGTCGGCTTTCTTGCTCATCGTATTGATCACTTCCTTAATAGAATAAACGAGTTTATTGAGCGGGAAAAGGCCTTTACCCGTGATGCCAGTCATGAATTACGCACCCCGGTTGCCAATAGTCAGGCCGCATTAGAAGTCATTGAAGAACTCTTGCAGACAAAAGATTATTCCAAAATAAAAACAACATTAGGCCGTATTGAACGCTCAAATAAAGATATGGCTCAGCTCATAGAATCCTTCCTTCTTTTAGGTCGTGAAGAATGTAATTTTGATAACCAAAAGCCTTGTGCCTTAGTACCAATATGTCACGAAGCATTTGAAAAAAATCGCTTCTTGAAAGCTAGCGATAACGTTTCAATCAAGATCAATATTGATGATCAAGCAGCTGTCACCGCGCCAATAGAATATTTGAGTGTCGTGATCCATAACCTTATCCGTAATGCCCTACAACATAGGACCGGAAACACAATTTATATCTCTGGTGACAGTCATAAGATTGAAATTTCCAACGAGACAGTAGCGACGACGAATAACGATCAAATTGGTATCGGTTTAAAAATTGTTGAACGTATTTGTGAACGCCTCAATTGGTCCATGGATATTGATACAACAGAAGACAACATGTTTCGCATATCCATTTTATTTTTAAATAAAGACAAGAGCTTAAAGCCGTGAAAAATAACTCATCACTATATATCAAGATGATAAAAAACGTATTTTCCTATACTATAATCATCACGCTTTTATCAGGTTGCGCTACATATAAAGGCTATAAATTACCGTGGGAAAACGAAATAAGTGAAGTTGAGCTACAAAACGGCATAGAGGTATTACCAGACTTATGGTGGCATGCTTTTCAGGATGAAAACCTGAATGCGCATATAGAAACGGCTTTAAATCAGAACTTCACTTTAACCGCTGCATGGGAACGGTTTAATGCTGCACAAGCTTTAGCTAGCAAAGCTTCTTCCGGCCTATACCCAAGCTTAAATATTGATGGTGGCACATCCCATAAAATTGATAGTGGACAAAGAACTAATCAATTTACCTTCGGTGGTTCAGCCTCTTATGAAGTCGACCTTTGGGGGCGTATCCGTGCAGAATCCGCAGCGGAAGACCTGCGTGCCTTGGCAAATGAAAAATCATATCGTACCGCGGCATTGTCATTGTCTGCCAATATCGCAACTGTGTGGAGTCAAATTGTAGAGGCACATAATCAAAATAAGCTTCTAGAAAAACAAATACAGACAAATGATAAAACGCTGGAAATTTTAACAGCACGCTTTGAGACAGGGCAAAACCGACGCGAAGATGTCTTGCGCCAAGAACTTTTAAACAAGGCTGTTATTGCAGAAAAAATCAATATTGAGACCGATATTAAAACGCTGAACCATCAATTGGCTGTTCTGCGTGGGGAAATGCCTCAAAACGCTGCTTATACGGTTAGTGAAGTATTACCAACACTTGCGAATATAGAAAGCATTGGTATCTCTTCCTCCCTTATAAAACGTCGTCCTGATGTGGAACAAGCCTATCTGGAGATTCAAGTGGCAGATAAAGATTTAGCTGCTGCCATCCATAACCAATACCCCCAGATTACCTTATCAGCCTCCTATATTTCAGAAGCAGCAACAGCAGGGGCTCTTTTTTCAAATTGGATCACTACGCTTGTAAGCGGGATTACAGCACCCTTATTTGATGGCGGTCAGCGACGTGCCGAAATATCCAATAGAGAAGCTTTACGCAGTGAACTCGTGGCGACTTATGCACAAACAGTTTTACTGGCTTTTCAAGAAGTGGAAGACGCCCTTATTCAAGAGAAAAAACAACAAGAACGCATTCAAAATTTAGAAGAACGATTAGCCCTTGCAGAAGAATCTTATGACCAAGTGCTGCTTGGGTTTTTAAATGGTGCGAATGAATTTTTATCAGTCCTAAGTGCTCAAATAGAGTGGCAATCGCTTGAACGTGACTTAATTCTCGCACGTCGTAATCTCATGGAATTTCGCATTTCTCTGTGTCGCGCTCTAGCCAGTGGTTTTGAAACGCCACGCGAAAATATAATGAAAGAGGACCAATAATCATGTCACAGGGACAGATACAAAAATCACCAAATAGAATCCTTGCCTTCATCATGATTTTAGGAATTTTGGCGATTTCCACAGTTTTAATTTTTTGGATCAACTCAACTGAACCTTCTGTTGAACAAGAGGACGCGGTTAAAAAAACGGCCATGCTGATTGAAATCGAGCATCTTAAAAAAGGTGACTTCGCGCCTATGATACAAGGATTAGGAAATGTACAAGCAGCACAGGATATTATTTTAAACCCACGGGTAAGTGGACAAATCACAAAGATTTCAGAAAGCTTCATTCCAGGAAATATTGTAAAATCTGGGGATATTCTGTTGCAAATTGACCCTGCCGATTACAGAAACAACATGCAACAAATGGAAAGTGCATTACAGCAAGCAAAAGCGGCACTTGATATTGAAAGTGGAAAATATGAAGTTGCGAAAAAAGAATATGCATTAATTAATAAGCAACTCATTGGTAAAAATAAGGCTCTAGTCCTCCGAGAGCCCCAGATGCAAGCTGCAAAAGCCGCAGTTCATTCTGCTAAAGCTTCTTTTGAACAAGCCCGAATGGAGCTTGAACGTGCATCGGTGAAAACCCCGTTTGCTGCGCAAATTATCACACGTAATGTGAATATCGGGTCTCAAATCAATACAAACACGCAAATTGCTCGCTTGGTTGGTATCGATGAATATTGGGTGATTGTTGCCGTACCTGTTTCCCAACTACAGCATCTCACATTCCCGCAAGGCAACAATCAAGGCGCACGCGTTATTATTAAGAGCCCTAAGGCATGGCCTGAAAACGCTGTGCGTGAAGGCAATGTTGTTCGCTTGATTGGCGCCCTTGATCAAACAACACGACTTGCACGAGTGCTGGTTTCTGTCAAAGACCCTCTTGCCATACAAAAACGCAACAAGCAGCCCATTTTAGTTGATTCCATTGTGCAAACTGAAATTGAAGGCAAGCTATTAAAAAACGTTTTTCGTATTAAGCGTGATTACTTACGCGAAGGCAATACAGTCTGGTTGAACAGAGACAATAAGTTGCACATTTCCCAAGCCACAGTTGTGATGAAAGATAAGGAATATGCCTATATATCCAAGGGGATTAACGATAATGATCTGTTGATAACAAGCAGTTTGGCAACAGTTGCTGAAGGCATGGCCTTGCGTACGGAAATACAATAGTAAAGATCATTTGAAATGAACATATCATACAAAAACTATGACCGTGGTCCCATTGCATGGATGGCAAAGAACCCCGTTGCAGCCAATCTTTTAATGGTAATTTTACTGATTGGCGGAATTGTAACAGCTTTACAAATTCAAAAAGAAGTTCACCCTCAATTCCAACTAGATATTGTCACTGTGGATGTGGGTTACCCTGGTGCAGCACCAAGTGAAGTAGAAACAGGTGTCTTGCAACCCGTGGAAGAAGCGATACGTGGGTTAGAGGGAATTCGTGACATCACATCAGAAGCCAAAGAAGGTAGTGGCTCTATTCAAATTGAACTGGTCTCAACTATTGACCATATGCAAGCATTTCAAAATATCGACCAAGCCATTGCACGTATCCAAACATTCCCAAATGATGCAGAAGAACCAGAAGTAAAACTACAAGCAAAACGTACAGAGGCAATGCAAGTTGGTCTATTTGGCCCTGTTGATGAATGGACACTTCGAAACATTGCAGAAGGTTTACGAGATCGTTTTTTAAGTGACCCCAATATTACACAAGTAGAACTGCAACGTGTGCCAGAATATATTACGCATGTTGAAATCAGTAATGATACATTGCGCCAATATGGATTAACGCTTCAAGATGTATCGCAAGTCATTAGTCAGTCTTCTCAAGACATTCCAGCTGGTGCGGTAAGAACATATGATGGGGAAATATTGTTACGTATGAATGAGCGTAAAATATGGGCTCAAGAATTACGAAACATCTACATCATCGCTGATCAAGATGGTGGCATTATACAATTAGGTGATCTTGCAACAATCAAAGACGGTTTTATTGAAGGTAATTTTCATTCCCGCTTTAACGGCATGCCATCGGTGGAACTTTCAATTTTCAGAACTGGCAGTGAATCCCCCCTAGATATTGAACAAGCGGTCATGGACATTATGACCGAATTTGAAACAACATCCCCACCGGGTGTGGAATGGCGTATTGATAGTAATAATGCACAAGATTTCCGGGAACGACTGAATCTAATTTTAGAAAATGGTACATCTTCGATTGTGATTGTGTTGCTTATCTTGTCCCTCTTCCTTGCCGCAAAATTAGGTTTTTGGGTGATGATGGGTATGACAATTTCATATGTGGGGTCTGTGTTGTTTCTACCGCCTGTGGGTGTCACCATTAATATGGTTTCATTATTTGGATTTTTAGTGGCACTCGGTCTTGTGGTCGATGATGCTATTGTGATTGGGGAAAATGTATTTGAAGAACGCAAAAAACATAATGACCCAATGAAAGCTGCGATTATCGGCACAAAACAAGTGGCAATGCCGGTTATCTTTTCTATCCTCACAACACTTATTGCCTTTGTACCCTTGCTGTTTATTCCGGGGGAAACTGGTTTATTCTGGTGGCCATTACCTGTTGTTGTCATAACTGTACTGACACTGTCTTTATTTGAGGCCCTTTTTATTCTTCCTGCACATTTAGGCCATGTAAAAAAAGGTGAAAACAAAAATTTACTTTTACGTTCAATCAAACAAATTCAAATGAATTTCTCCAACCGTTTTGATCGTTTTGTGTATGGTCCCTATAAAAAATTTTTAGAGATATTCCTGCGTAATCGTTACATCACAATTACTGCTGCTTTAGCATTCCTTATTGTTATTGGTAATTATGCGACTAGCGCACATATGGGAATAATCAATATGCCAGAAGTTTCCGCAGATGAAATTGAAGCTGGTATATCGATGCCTGTTGGTACAACGCCTGCCCAAGCCGGACGCATGGCTTTAAAATTAACCGAAGCAACAAAGCGCATGTATGACGAACATAACTTACATGAGGTCGCAGAAGGTATAAAAACAAATGTACGCGGACAAGATTCAATTGATGTTGAAATTGTTATGCGCCCCCCCAATGAACGAGATATGAGCGCAAAAGATGTGATCGAACTTTGGCGTGACGAGATCGGCGATATCCACGGTGTTGATCAAATCAATTTTGAGGCTGAGCGCGGCCCGGGTGGCTGGCGTGCAGATATTAGCGTGGATCTCAGCCATAGTGATATCAATGTCCTAGAAAAAGCCAGTCAACGCCTTGTTGAAGAATTGAAAAAGTTCTCAAACACCTCTGATATTGGCGACAATTTTGACAAAGGCAAAAAACGGATTGATTTCCGTTTATTGCCAGAGGGAAGTGCATTAGGGCTTACCCCGGAGTATGTTGGACAGCAGCTTAGAGGTGCATTCTTTGGCTTGCTTGCCATACGTCAACTTCGCAGTAATAGCGAAACAGAAATTCGCGTAAAACTACCTGAGTCAGAACGGAATGATCTATCTTATTTAGAAAATTTCATTATTCAAACACCACTTGGATCAGAAGTACCTCTATTTGAAGTAACAGAGCTGACCTATACCGAAGCATTTTCATCGATCACACGTCGCAATGGTAAGCGTATTGTCAATGTATCAACAGATGTCGAACCAAAGCGTGAAATTACACAAATTGTTAACAGTTTAAATAACGATATTCTACCCCAGTTACGTGCCGATTATCCGGGATTATCATGGAGCTTTGAAGGCTCAAATGCTGAAATGCAGAAATCCATGAATGCATTATGGAAATATTTTGGACTGGCTATGATTGTCATTTATGCCTTACTGGCGGTTGCATTTAGAAACTATTCCCAGCCCTTCATCGTATTAAGTGCTATTCCTTTTGGGGCAATAGGTGCTGTGATCGGGCATATTATAATGGGTTATGATATTTCGATCATTTCCATGATGGGTGTCGTGGCCCTTTCAGGCGTAGTCTTAAACGCATCCTTGATCATGACCGATTATGCTAACCGTTTACGTGCGGAAATGGGAGATGAAATTACAGCCTATGAAGCCATCAGCCAATCTGGACTAAGACGCTTTCGTCCCATTGTGCTAACAACATTAACCACATTTGGCGGATTAACACCGATCTTGCTAGAAACATCATTACAGGCACAATATCTTATCCCAATGGCCATCTCTCTTGGCTTTGGTGTGCTGTTTTCAACAGCTATTATCCTGATACTTGTTCCATGCCTATACATGGTGTTTGACGATTTGAAATCAATTAAAAGGTTTTACTTCATCAAAAAATTTCGCTGATGATAGATATTAAAACATAACCTTACCCTAAATATAAAAAAACGAGTTAGACTGTTATCATCTCTCGATGACAGTTTAACTTTCTAAATCTTGCTGGATACTGCATCAAAGCATGACATTGAGTAAGTTTTGAACGGCCTTTGAACGACCAGTAATCTTGATCTTCAATAGAAATAGCATTCAGCTTATTTACAATAGACTGATCTGTAGTATTAGAAAATATTGAAGCCTCAGTTCTCATCAAAAAAATTAGACAACCTTATTATTAAAGCTGCCCACATCCCCTAGTATAAATATTCCTAAATCTAGAATAAATTGCTTCGCCTATTTTTAACGGGCTTATTTCAAAAATTCTCAAGATATGAGTCAAAACGTTCGCATTTTATGTGTCACAAATTGTAAAAAACGTAATGTTTCTGGTAAACCTGTTCGCAAGTTATGTGTCACTTTACAATTGTTGTGTGAAGTGACTCATAAAATGAGAATGGAATGACACATAAAACGCGAATCCTTAAAATATGGGTTCGCGTTTTTTATGATAGATTATAATGTCTTCTATTTCCTGTTAAAAACAAAACTAAATCTGTTAGTTTGCCCTAAACTTAACTCTCATTAATCTAAACTTATCATCTTTAAACGCTGCTATTATTGATCCAATTAAGATCAGAGCTGCTGAAGGGTAAAAGGCATAAGACGGAATAATGTTAAAGATTACTAGATCTGCAATCACTGCAAAGAAAAGGGATAAATATTCAAACGCTGCCAGTTTAGACACATCAGAATATTTGTAGCCTAAAGTCATCATAATATGGGCAATACCGCCAGCAATGCCAGATCCAATCAAATAAAGTAGATCGACAGAATTTGGTATGACCCAACCAAACGGTAATGTAATCAAGCCTGCGATAGCACAAGTTAAAGCAAAATAAAAAGCAATTGCCCCGGCATTTTCTGATAATGCTAAACTACGTATCTGAATTTTCGCGCCTGCCGTGAAGATAGCCATCGCTAATGCCAGTCCTACGCCCAACATGTAGAGATGATCGATAGTCACAAGATTAATATTTGGAAGAATTAAAACAACCACACCAGAAAAGCCGGTGAGAACACCAATCCAACGAGTGAAAGTGACGTTTTCTTTTAACAATGCACGAGCTAGTAGAATAGCTAAAATCGGCGCTAAATAGCCCAGAATAGATGCGTGAGAAAGCGGTAAGTATTTTAAGCTGGCAAATGATGCAAACATTGCCACACATCCTAAAAGACACCTTAGTATATGTCCGCCCGGCCGCTTGGTTTTTAGCCCAGATGGAAAATCTCCCATAATAACAAGCATCATCACCAATGGGATCATTGCAAAAGCACTTCTAAAAAATACGGTCTGACCAACAGGATAATCTTCAGCTAAAATCTTGATAAAAATCACCATCAACGTGAAGAAGAAAGTAGCACCGATACGTAAGATAATTCCGTAAAAATCGTTTTGCATGATAATCTCAAATACTTATTTATAACTTAATGTATCTAGGCGATCGCGAAGGCGATCTCCCATAATATTGATAGATAATACCGATACTAAAACCGCTATGCCGGGGAAAATCATGATCCATGGATGGGTAAACATATAGCTTTTACCATCTAATAACATAGCGCCCCATTCTGCGTTTGGCGGCTGCACGCCTAATCCAATAAAACTCAAACCAGAGATTGTCAGAATGGTACGCGACCATGCATTGGTCCATAAAACCAAAAGATTCATAAAGATATTTGGCAAAATATGACGCTTGAAAATCATCCATTTTGGTAAGCCGTTTAATTCTGCTTGTAGAATAAAATCTTTGTTTAAAACGTTTACGGTCAATGTCCGTGCAAGACGGGCGAACTTCATCCAACTTACAAGAGCTAATGCGATGACCATATTACGCGTGCCAGGGCCCAAGATACTTGCCATTGCAATCGCGGCTATGATTTCAGGGAAAGCAAAGAAACTGTCTGTAAAACGCATAAGTACATAATCAAGTTTCTTGCCTGCGTAGCCTGCAACGATACCAAGCGCTATACCAACGATAGCTCCAATCGATACAATCAAAAAAGCGAGACCAAGGGAATAAATGGCACCATGGGCAATACGGCTAAGCATATCCCTGCCTAAGTGATCTGTACCCAAAGGATGTACAAAAGAAGGTAACGCCAATCGGCTTAAGAAATCCGGTTGCACGGGATCATAAGGGCTGACCAAGGCAATAATAACACAAAGAATAATGATTATGAGAGGCATGATAGAGACTATGGAACTAATTTTTTGAGGGGATCAAAGAGCTAACTTTGATTTTCTTATTTTTTAAAAGTGCAACACGTTTTCGCGGATCAAGAAGCGATTGAACCTGTTCCACAAAGATATTAGTGAGCAAATACACAATGGCTGAGAACAAAGTAAGCAAGATTAGCATTGGGTAGTCCCGCGCACCTACTGAGTAGATCAGCAAAGATCCAAGCCCGCCTCGCACAAAGATGATCTCAATGATAATTGCCCCTTCCAGCAGATGCGCTAAATCAAGAGCGATCATCGTTAGGGCAGATGAGGTAGAATGAGGAATGACATGCTTCAGGAAGATCTCAACCTCTGATACGCCTCTCATTCGTAATGTAGATATAAAAGGGGCTTGCTTTGCTTCTAAGAAGAAGGATCGAAGAAGCCTTGTTTGTGAAGAGATAACCCAAAAAGAGAGCGTAATGACAGGGAGTATTTGATGACTAAAACTATCTGATCCATAGCTTGGCAACCAGTTTAAACTCACGGAAAAAACGAAAATCAATATAAGCGCCAACCAGAAATTAGGGATTGCTGCGCCAATTGATGAGATAGCAATTGCAGCTTTGTCGATAACGCTACCAGGATATATGTAACAAAGAATACTAAGTAAGAAAGCAATGAAAAGACCAAGCATCAATGAATAAGCGGAAAGCTCCAAGGTACCGCCAACATTTTCCATAAAGATATCTATAGCTGGTGCATTTGAAACCCATGAATTTCCAAAGTCACCAGAAAGCGTTTTTAATAACCACGCCAAGTATTGATCGAAAAAGGGTTTATCCAAACCGTGCTTTATAATGATCCCTTGTATAACTTCGTTTGAGAACGCAATCTCACCTTCATAAGTCGCACGGGCAATAGCTTCTGCTTTGTCACCGGGAGAAAAATAATAAAGTGCAAAAGTTATAAGGCTGATACCAAGCAATACCGTAATAAAGCCTAATAGATGCATCAGATAGGGCGTGAAGTTCCTTATCATTAGTAAAGTACCCCTAACTTTTGGGCTGCCGTCAGCAATTTATGGCAATATTCAGTTTGGTCCGTTGTGAAAAAATCAGATGCGCTCGCATAAGCGTCTACTTGACCGTTTTTCAAGACAAGTATCTTATCTGCATAAGCCTTCGCAAAACCGAGGTCATGCGTCACTATTATCTGTGCATATTGCGTTTCCTGGTGGATCGTGTGCATTGTCTCGGCAACCTGTTTCTGTGTAATTGCATCAAGCGCACTTAATGGTTCGTCAAATAAAATGAGTTTCGGTTCACAGATGATCGCGCGCGCAATACATACTCTTTGGGCTTGCCCGATAGATAACTCCGTCGGTTTTCTTTGTAACCAATCAGTGGGCAAATCCACCGACGCCAAAGCATGCATAACTTTGTCGGCTCTTTCCCCTTTTGGAAGATTTTGCTTATAAAGTGTTTCGGAAATTAGATCATTTAGATTTAATCGCGGGTTTAATGCCGCAAGTGGATCTTGAGCCACCCATTGGGTAAAAGGTAAACCCAAAGTTCGTTTTTCAACGTTAATAATTTCAATGTCACCATTCACTAAGTGATGCTGAAAACGTTTCCAGTGAGAAGGTTGAATTCCTAGCAACGATTTTAATAACGTCGACTTTCCTGCGCCGCTTTCTCCAACGACGCAAAGTGTTTCACCGCAATCAAGAGCAAAACTTACATTTTCTAACAGATTTGTTGTATCAGTGAAGGCAGTTAAGCTTTCGACTTTCAATAAACTTTCTTGAAGCATAACCACTAAGCTGCCTTATTCTGGTTTATGGACCAAGATTTAAACCTCAACAGATACTTTCCTGCTTCGGAAGCTGGTTTCTTGAGGAATTGTTCTTTCGGCGTGTTTTCCGCCAATAACCCACCTTCCAAAACGATGATCCGATCAGCAAATTCTGTGGCGAGCCCAATGTCATGAGTAACCATAAGCAAAGCCATATTTTCTTTAACTGAATATTCAGAGATATGATCCAACGCAACAGATGCAATTATTGGGTCTAATGCGGAGGTTGGCTCATCAAGAACAAGCAATCGTGGATGTGTCGCAATAGCTTTCGCAATAAGCAATCTTTGTTGCATACCACGGCTCCATTGATGTGGGTATTTCCGACCTAATGCTGGTAAACCGAAAGCAGTAAGCGTTTCTTGTAAATCTTCAACTTCTTTGCCAGCTGCTTTCAAATGCCATTTGCAAAATTGTTTCCACTGCCAAACGAGCCTTTTTAGCGGATCAAATCCGAAATCTGGATTTTGCGGAACATAGGCAATATCAGAAGATTTCATCTGGTCCTGAAATTGAATACTGCCGTTCGTTCGTTTCATCGGTGCATACAACCCAAACAAACCGCGCAGCAGAGTAGATTTCCCAGAACCAGAACGGCCTACGATAGCGACTTTTTCACCTGCATAGATAGACAAGTCAATCTCCTGCAAGATGGGCTGAGTATCCATATGGACACTCAACCCGGCGCAGGACAACAACAGCTCTTTACTCTTTAACAAGAGTAAGCTCTGGTGTTGCGAGGTAAGTTTCAGCAGGATGGATTTTATATCCTTCCACGGCCTTAGACGACACAGATACCTGTGTTTTATGGAATAGAGGGATCAAAGGCAGTTCTTCATTGATGATTTCTTGTACTTCATCATAGAAGACTTTGCGTTTTTCGTTATCAAACTCATTTCGTCCCTGTTCTAACAACTTATCGACAAGAGAGTTGCTGTATCCAGAAACATTATACTTTGCCCCCGTTTGTACAAGTGTGGATGGGAAATAGTCTGGATCACCTTGAGGGGCAGTACCCCATGCCTGAAGATGCATATCAATTTCACCCGCTTCCAGAGATGCATTATTCGCACCCCATTCACCCATGGAAACTTCCGCACCGATACCAATTTGTTGCAACAAGGCTTGCGTAATTTCCAGAGACGGTTTCAAAGCAGGGCGACCTTCGTATGAGCGAACTTTCAATACAATGTCTGCACCATCGACTTCACGAATACCATTGCCATCAGAATCTTTGATACCTGCAGCATCCAAAATTTCTTTGGCTTTTTCTACGTTGAACGGAAGGTCAACCGCTTTATTCACCCAAGATTTCATTTGTTGTGGGAAGATAGATTTTGACGCGGCACCACCCACATTTGCCAGTGCAACCTGAACCATCAAATCACGATCAAGCCCCAATGAAATTGCCTGACGCAAAACTTTGTGTTTCAACGGGCCTTTTTCTGTTTGGGGTTGAATAAAGAACAGACGTAAAGTTTCAGTTGCATAGGTATTAAAGTCACCGCTTTGTTTCACTTTATCAAATTCTTGTTCATTGAAGTTTGTAACAACATCAACGTCACCAGAACGCAATGCCAAGGCCGCAACTGAAGGATCAGGAATTGTATCTAAAACAAGACCGTCTAGATTTGGTTTTCCTCCCCAATACTGATCAAATCCAACGGTACGATAGAATTTTCCCGTTTCAGCTTCCTTGAAGACAAAAGGCCCAGTACCAATTAAAGGAAGTTCCTTAGTACCTTCTTTCATGACAGCAGCCGAAGGCTCAGTTAAAGACCAAAGAAAAGCAGAATTTGGTGTATTGGTTTCAAAAACAAGAGTGTGATCATCTACAATCTTAATTTCTTTGATACCAAGTAATTTCACAAGCCGTGGATTATGAGCCGAATGACCTTCTTCAGAAAGTTTTTCAAAAGACGCTTTCACATCTTGGGCGGTCATTGCACTACCATCATGGAATTTTACACCTTTGCGTAATCCAATTTTCCATTCTGTCGGTGATATTTGATCATAAGAAACCGCGAGCCTTGGGGCTTGTTGCATATCATAGGTCAGGCCAATTAGTGTTTCTGAAACCCCTGCGCGGTTACTGATCCAGCCATTTTGACGGGCACGTGGATCAGGCACGGAACCTTTAGGGCCAAAAGGCACGGCAACTGTCATAATATTTTCGTCGGCCATAGCCGTGGACAAATTTGTAGCAGTAAATGTTGCGGACGCAATCAAAGTGGTAGCTAATAGACCAGCTGCAGAAAAATTGTGTAATTTAGATAGCATAGAACTTTCCATATATTTGATATGTTATAACATAACATTTATTGTTTTGTGTTACGTTTGCCAACATCTTTTTTTGATCATCGATAGGTTGAGAGGGAGCCTTCCTATCAAAGCCAAAACAAAATTAAGCTATAGAAAACATATAAATCCATTTAACTGTGTAACTGAGTTAAACGGATCTCACATATTTATTTGGAAATTGATCAGATATATTGATTAATTCCCACCATAGCGACACAAGTTGCGTCACCACAATGGGTTGCCATGCCTTCAAACCTCCCCGTATGAAGGACGGGTAACGCTAATACTGGCAGGTCTCCTGACTATACGGATCTTTGCTTTTCGACATAACCTTCCCAATAGACGATTTTCTACCAGTGGCATTATCAGTCGACGCTAACCGTTTACAGTTGCGGGGGCAGTATTGGATTTTCACCAATTTCCCTTTTCACCTCAAAATTTGAAGCACCAATATCTGTAAAAATAGTTAAATGAGAACGATTCTCATGTCAATTAAATTTGCACCATTAACAAGAACGCACAATTCATACGTCAAGATGTATCAAAAATGCGAGGTCTTGCTTGTTAAGGATATGCGTTAATTTTATCACGAGACACCCCCTATTATTCTCGTATCAAGTCTATCTGTCGATCAGGCTTAAGTCATGCTGGGCTTTGAAGAAAACTCCCCACCTGTATTCAAACTAACTAGTTTATTTAACTGAGCCTAATAATCATTTTTAGGGTTTTCTTGTTGGATTCTTCCCCGTAATGCACATTGATCTGATCAACCAAAATATCGACAGTCAGGTTATTCCCCGCATCAATATTGACTGCTTTAGCGGCCTCAATCTGGGTCCCAAGGAGGGAAATACTCTAGATTACATCAAATAACTTCTTTCTCAAATCATCAAAGATTATATTAAGATCACGATCAACCTTCCCATCATCATCTAATAATACAAGATCATTCAATGACCCCATTCCACCAAACATACTTTTAATCTGGACCCTAAAATCATCTGGACACAGTGTTTTTTTTGCCGCGAGAGATTTCAATTTATTTGCCCAAAATGGAGAACAATTATTTTTCTCTAATAACTCTCCCATTTCGGACAAATATAGTTCGGCTTTTTCAATATCTACCTTACTCATTGAAGAGGTTTACTCCCAATAACTTGAACACCCTCAATTAACCACGGTTTAGGAACCACGATTTGTTGCGTTCCACCAACATATATTCCTCCTTGCGAACCAACTTCACCCACATATACTCTTGTTCCTGCGGGGATTTTCACCTCAAAAGCTGAATCTATTGGCGATGCACCTCCACCAGGCCATTCAGGTAATACTGCACTATCAATTCTTGTTTTAAGAACACCGTCCGGAGAATTTTGCGTAAAAAATTGTCCTAGAGGTGTATCCTCTGTACCAGCCCGATGTAAGATCACATCTTTATCTAAAACAACTTCCGTATACTTTCCACCAGAAAAAGTTCCTGCCAAACCATCATCAAGTGGACCGGGATTAATAGCATCATATTCGCCTTGTGGTATACCATGTTGGAAATCCGGCAATCTATTTGTAGCAACTTGTACATCTAACTTATTTAAACCCGATTTTATGACAGCTTTCGCTGTACCCGCAAGTCCAGCAACAGTTGATATAAGTTCAGCCTCAGCATTATTACGTAATCTTTCTGCGCCGATCACATCTCCTGCGGCTTCTAATTTATCAGCTTCAGCAAATCTGTTGGAATAGCCATCTATAACGTCATTCAAAAAACCAACTGGGTCATCTTTTAATTCATAGGCAAGCTTAACAAGTGCTTTCGTTAAAGCCTGATTGTTTGCCATAGCCTGTTCACCTGCCCCCCAATCAAGTCCCAAAGCCTCTTCCGGTATAACCAGATCAAGTGCTAGATTAACCTGATCAGCCACAAGTAAAAGCGTGGCCTGTGCAGAAGACGAGAGAAATTCAGCTATACCTTCACCTGCTCCTTTTTCTCTAAGGTAACTTATTCCTTCTAGAGTCGTGACTGCGACATCAAGTGTGTCAGATTTAAGCTCAAGTAATTGTTCTCTCTGGATAGGTGTTAGATCATCACTGGCAAGTCTCGCGTTAATAACTTCGAAAGTTTCATTTGCCGTTTTTGCATAAGACAACATCTCTTGCTGACGGGCGACAATTTGTTCAGGTGTAGGGTTATCTTCATATCCAAAGAGCGCTTCGACGAAATTATTCCCATCGTAATTATCCCCACCGATAAAATCCCGGTGATCGGTTACATTAGCAAAAATATTTGCTTGGAATAATGAAGAAGGAGAAATTAATTCACCCAATTGGTCATATTGAGGCGGAATAGAATCTTTTAAAATTACATTATAAAATTCTGCGTTTTGACTAATTTCCTTCGATAACATCGCTGCTTCAGAGAAATAACGACCTCCGTCATTTTCAGATAGGAAGCTTAGTTGCTGTCCCAATTCGTTTATAAAGGTCGCATCATTTGCAGCAATCATATCCGAAATAGCTGTTTGTGCTATTTGAATGGTAGCACCAGACAAATCGGTGCGTTCAGATAATGCTGTAAATAATTCGCTATTATCTTCATCATTCAAACGCATGGCTTCCTGACCGAGGATTTGTTGCCATTCCGCTGCGCTCAAACCATCAACACCATCTAAAGCCTCTGCCTTTTCCTTAATCGCCAAGATTTCTTTTGTATGAAGTTGGCGATTGTAAAGGTTTGCATCATAGGCTGTTGCATTAGCCGTATTGACGGCATCTGCATCCCCGCCGGATAGAGCGACAGCAACCGCAGCAACTAAACCCGCCAACTGAGCCTGCATTTGGGGATCAGATGAGACCGATGCATAACCATCCCCTAACGCCTCTTGGAGACCCGCCCCAATCGCCCCAGCAAAACAACCACCACTTCGTGCTTCGCCGATACCGCATCCAGCCACGGCATGAAGAAGGATTTTCTCAACAGATCCATCTTCCAGTTTGAACCCGTCGCTTAAACCAAGATCTTCGTTCAGACTACCCGCTGCAAAATCACCAATCATGTTATATATTTGTGAAGATGCTACATTGATAGCCGCTGTTACAAAGGCATCTTTCATATTCTCGCCAAAATCACCGCCATAAATCGCGCTATTTACACTTGCTTTAACTGCAGCATTAATGAGTTGATTTTTAGCTACCGTGGGCAAAGACTCTAAATTAGTCATATCAAATAATGTGGTATTATTTGCACCAGAACTCCCATTAGCGGCTGCACCAGCTGTGTTGGTGACCCCGGCTGTAATTCCGGCGACCAATACGGCAGAGAGTAGGGATTTCATACCTTCTTTAGAAACAACGGCTTTAATACCTGCCCCTAGTTTACCTTTAGAATTGATTGTGGCGGTTGCTGCGGTTGTAACCATGCTAGTAAACCCAGCATTTGCAACAGCTGTTGCAACAGTACCCAATGAGCTTACCGCCACCCCCTGTGCAGCAGCCAGCATGGCTGCACCAGCCCCGGCTGTTACCACTGCCACGGCAATGGCCACCACCGCCATGGCGGCGCCGGTCATGCCTTCGTTTTTCTCATCCCAGCTTTCGTAATGTTCCTGAACCGCAACCCAGTCAATATCTTCGCGTTCAAGGGCCTCTTCCATCCATTCAAGGCCCGGTAATTTGGATAAAGCAGCTGCATCTTCTAAAAGGTTGCCACTTTCACGATATTCAACAGTGATCCCTTCGGCAGATTTGAAGTTGATACTGCCTTGGGCTTCCATCAAGACCATAGACACAGTTTCGGCAATTTCGCCTTGGCTATGCATCTTGAACCAAGCTTTGCCTTCATAATTCTTTTCTAGGGATTCAAATGTGCTGTCGCGCGCCGTCAGGAGACGAATGCCGCCTTCAGTCGCTTCAAGGAAGATATCTTCGCCCGCTTCCAGTTTGGACCCAACCAGTTCCAAATCTTTACGTGCTTTGAGTGAAATCTCTTCACCCGCTTTGATGCTGGTCAGCTTGTTTAACTGGGCTTGATAATCATACTTAAGGGTTTTCTTGTCGGATTCTTCGCCGTAATGCACATTGATCTGATCCACCAAAGTACCAACGGTCAGGTTATTCCCCGCATCAATATTGACTGCTTTGGCGGCCTCAATCTGGGCCCCAAGGAGGGAAATATCGTTATTGGCGGTGGCATTTAGATTGCCACCAGATTTGATGCTGGAGGTCTTCCAGATCAGATTATCTTTGGTATAAGTATCGTGGAACCCTTCGCTTGCGCCAGATTGGTCATATTTTTCAACAAGGCCAACCCCATCAACCACAATGTTATTTTGCGCATTGATCGTAGTATCCTCACCAGATTCAGTATTGGCACCGGAGATATAAACATCATTGGCGGCATCTATAGTTAAATCTTCACCCGACTGAATAGATCCATCTTTATAAAGAATGGATTTAGCCGCATTCAGGTTCGTCACCGCGGTGATCGTATCCGTGGTGTTAATAACATCACCAAGTAGGGTGGTCAGTGTGACATCTTTTTCAGCGATAATCCGACCGGAATTATTGACGATATTTCCTGCGGCGGTGATTTGCGCATTTCTGGCGATGATATCCCCACCTTTATTGATCACTTCGGAAGCGGTCACGGTGAGATCCCCGACGGCGGCAATAACGGCACCCGTATCGGTCAGCTCCGCATTTGTTGTGCTTGCGAGATAAACTTTCGGGACAAGAACACGTTGCCCTTCAACGACCATCTCCACATACCAGACCAGATCCTGATTCAGATTATTGATCTGTTCCTGTGTTAACCAAACACCAGGCGAGATATTCATATCCTTTGCATATTGAATCCCCGCATCCAGCAGATTTTTCATCTGTGCGCTATCATCGGCAATGGATGGATCAAGCCAGCGTTTACCAGTTTGCTGCATGATTTGTTCGTGGATCAAGCGGGTATCCAGATAGGAATCCCCCAGACGTTTCACATCCGCATCAATGGTGAATTCAGGGAGGCTGCTAATGAAATAGTCAGAGCCATAGAATTGACCTAAATCCGCATAGGCAAAACGTGTTTCAAATAAAACCGACTGATTTGGTGCGGCTTGTGCAAAAAGACTGTCAAAGCCTGATACATTGTTGGTTAAGAAACCATGTAAAGCAGAATTGCTTGTTTCAACACGCGCAAGCGGGTCTTTTGGATTGGCCTGAAGGTTTCCTTCGACCCCATTAAAGGCGGCTAAAGACGCCCCTTGGGCAATGGAACTATAATCAAGAGCAGCGCGATTACCTTTATCAATTGTATCTACTAGAACTGCGGCATCCGGACGGATAGTCATACCGGATTCAATATCACTGTTGTTGGTTACGGTACCTGTTAAATTTAAATTAACGTTGCCCCCCGCCTGAATGGTCGCAGCTTCAATCCCGGCAGATGTGGTTTCAACCAGCAAACGACCGCCGCCATTCCCAAACCATTTACACGGGCCACCAAAACAACGATTGTAATTCCCATAATAGGCCGAGAAATAGAGTTGGCTGGTCAAGGCAAGACCTGAATTATTGAGATCCCCACCAGAGATATCGATGTCGCCGGTTGCGGCGATGGTACTGTAATTATTGTTAAGCGTATTGGCGTCGATAACGATATTCTGGCCAGACTGGATTGTACCGCGGGCGCCGCCTGCCAATTCAGTCTTATATTGCTGAACTCTAACAGGGCCTTCATCATAATAGGCTGCGTAATCCATCCCGCGGTCAGGATGGGGAACGATAACTGTACTACCATCTAACATATAGGCATAACCCGCGCCGGAAATAGACGCCCCCGGCACGGAATTTATGGAAGGCAGCACACCATCATTGGGTTCGCCTGTGCTGACCTGACCATTGGAATAGTGGTAACGTTTACCTGTTTTTTGACATGGTGTATCACCTTCTTTTCCGCAAAATCCTTGATAAGTATATGTGCTAATAGTTGGTTGAAGCGCAGAGTATGTTTGATCGAAAACCAACCCACTTGTAACAATCAAATCCTTACGTGTGTTGGTAATCGTATCCGCTTTTAAGGTAACAGTCCCATTATCACTCTGGATTAAACCTGAGGCATTGGTGATGGAATTGGCTCTGCCTCCTGCTTCTCCTGTAATGGACAAGTCATTTAACGCAATAATGCTACCTGCACTATTCACAACGTCCCCTGTTGCTTCGACGATTAAATCGCCTTTCACCATCAACAGGCCACTATTGGTCCAGTCACTTAATCCGGTTAACGAAAGATCTCCACTACTTATCCACTGACCATCTGTGACCAATGGCGTTGCAGCCGCCGCAGCAAAAGAAGTGGTTAAACTCTCATCCCCCGTAATTGTGCCTGTATTATCGATGGCATCTGTCAAAGAGAGGTTTAAGCTACGTGCGGCGAATAAATTATTACTATTGGTCAGGCCTCTTGCAGTGGCACTTAAAATACCTTCAGTTTGAACCTGCCCTGCATTTGTCAGATTGTTTGCAACATTAATAGTTAAACCATTATCACCAGCATCAATTGTGCCTGTTGCCGTATTCTCAATGGTATCTGTACTGGTAATGGTTAAACCTTTGGCGTCAATATCACCGGCATTCTCAAGGGCATTTACAGAAATAGTTAAATTATCATTGGCAACAATTTTACCACCATCGGCATTAATCACTTTACCTTCATGGGATAAAGTTCCCGATAGCACGACTTCACCTTCATTGGTGAAACTGCTGCTTGCATTTGTAAATGTCAGATCACCGCCACTGATAATTCTGTCTGTGCTGGTAAAGTTTGACCCGATGGCAAATTCCATATTCGGGGCCTGTAATAAGGCATTGGATGTTAGATTGTTTTGAGTGGTTACCTTGACATTTTGGCCTGCGACAATTTCTCCATCCAATGTTGAATCTTGTGTAAGAACAAGTTCGATATCCTCATCCGCTTTAAGGTTTGCAGTATTTGACATCGTCAATTGATGACTATTCAAAATTACATCTTGTAGAGAAAGAATATTTCCCGACATATTCATTGTAGATGTCGCATTGATCTTTGCTGTTTTTAAAGCCTCAATATTCCCGGAATGATCAAAATTACCATCAGCAGTAATATCGATTATATCACCTGTCATATCCCCGGAGTTTGTTAACCTGTCTTGACTAGTGACATTCAGTTGACCTGCTGCGGACATCGCGCCTGCATTTTCAAGATGACTGACGGTGTTAACCTCAATAGACCCGCTCGCAACAACCTTTGAATCCGCATTAATGGAGAGATTAGTGGCAGAGATATTTATATTTTCTTTCGCTGCTATTTCTTTTGCAGCGATTAGCGTAATATCTTGAGCAGTTGCATTAATATTCTTCTTTGTTGCAATTGTTCCCTGCAGATCAATATTGTCAGACTTACTTTCTAGATAAACTGATCCATTGGCGTCCAGATTTTTGACGATAAGTTGACCATCTGCAGTAAGGCGCATATCGCCTAAAGACGCAGACATATTATCAGGCGCCTTTACCCCAACTCCATTTTCATTGGCAACCAAGGATATACGCCCTGCATATATGCCGCCCAACAGCGTAGAATCGATTGAAAAACCTGGCTTTGTTGCATCATCAACTATTTGTTCTGCAAATGACTTGGATTGGAAATCATATTTTCCATAACCTGTCACGACATCAACAGCGCCACCATGAATTTCCCCGTTCAGATCTACTAGCCTAGAGATAATTTCCCCGGAAGTCGCATCACCAAAGTTCAAACCATCTGGGCCAATTTGTACACTTTCCTGACTAAGATCGAATTGCGGATTAATAGAATGTAAACGGTTTTGATCAAGACTTCCTGTAATCAGAGACGCCTTTGGTGTATTGATAAATCCACAGCCATTGCAGGTAATTCCATTCGGATTGGCAAGAACCAACGGCACTGAACTGCCAAATAACTCTATTGCGCCCGTTAACTGTGAACGCGTCGCCCCCGTGACTTCGTTTAGAATTAAGCGCGCTTCATTACCTTTTTGCAGATTTATATTACCTAGAACACCTCCTCCAAGTTTGGAGATTCCCGCATCAGCACTGTTATTCACAACTAGGTTTTGAGCACTCACGTTAAAATTCTTGAACTTGTTATGTGAAACACCATTTCCTGTTGGTGTTGCAATATTCAGAACTGGGGTTCCGTTTATTGAAGATGAGATAAATGTATTTCCGCTCGACGGGTCAATGGTAATATCGGTTGCATAAGAAGGTACAATTGATTGTGCGAGAAAACTAAACCCGACAAAAAGAGTAAATATTTTCTTTAATAAATTGATTTTATTTATAAAATTAATCTTATAGTAGAAATTATTAATATACGTATTGAACAACATACTTCATCTCAATCAATTACAACTTCATTCCAACACTGGCACGTATTGAACTGCCTTCCTTATCGAAGGAGAAGGCGCCTGTTAGCGGTTTTTCATATGTGATTTCGGCAATCAAATATTCCCCATTGACGCGCATTCCCAAAGCTGAACCGGAAACACGCCCCCCTTCAAATGCATCATTCAGATCCGACCTAATCCATCCAGCATCATAGGCAACGAAAGTCTCTATATTTGTTCCATCAAAAAGCTGATGATCTATCTGTGGATACCAGATAATTTCATTTCTGATATATCCACCTGTATCGCCGGAAATGCTGTTATTGCGATATCCACGCACGCTATATTGACCACCAGCGCCAATTTGTTCTGAACCAAACAATTCGTCCTTGCTATACTGAAAAGTAATTGAATTACTTATTCCCAAATTCTCTGTTTCAAGTTGAAAAGGATAATAAAATTGAACAGAACTTATCCATTTAAGGAATTGAGCCTCAGGATCATTTGGGGAAAGACCGCTATCCTCCTTAGCCCCAAGAATTCGTAATCCTTGTTCCAATCCCAATGAGGAAGACAAACTGCCATCCCCCAGACGGCGACTATCCCATATCTCCAATGCTAAAGAGGATAATTTTCTACTGCTTTCTTCTAGATAGGTTTCTTCGATATAATTTCGATCATTTTGAAAATTGATACCAATGTTAAAGCCCGTTTTAGATATTTGATCTCTCATCATTACGTGATCAAGCTCTAAGCTATGACTGGTACTATTTCCTTTTGATTCAAACACCTGATTAGAACTACTAAAACTGGTTTGATATTTATAGTAACTGCTGAACCCTCGAATTGATGAATATCCTAGGGGGATTGACCAACTCAAACTCATGCTTTTTTTGGCTAACAAATCTTGATTATGTTCGCCATCATGAGCGATGTTCAAATTCCATTGATCATAAATACCAAAGAAATCTTCTGCGACGGCATTAAAGGTATATTGTCTAACACCTGTTGAGTCTGATCCATTATTATCCGTCGATATGGTTAATGATACAGGCTTTGTTCTGGTCATATTCACATCAACAACACTCAAACCTTCTTTAGAACCTGGTTGTAAATCCAATTTAGCGTCGAACGATTGAAGACGATTAATTTGATCGATACCTTGTTCTAGGTCACGCAGACTCAACAAAGCCCCATTTTGTATCGGAAAAACGGTTAAACCTTCTATACGCGGTTCTTCATTTTCAAATAGGTTGATAGATTCAATGTTACCATCCTGAATGAAAATACTCAGTATTCCATCAGATAAATCTTGTGAATGTAGATAAGCTCTTGTGGTTATGTATCCCAAGTCACTTAGATACGTATTCAATTCACTAAGGAGATGTTGTAAATCTGCTAAAGTAACGCAATCATTAAGATAACCAGAAACAAGGATTTTTAACTCTTCATCAGAAAAATGTTCAGAGCCTTGAAACGTGATTTCATGAAATTCAAAACAAACATTGGGATCTGCTGTTAGCCCCTTGTTTGGCTTATCCGGCGATATACGTTTGGGCGGTTCCTTATCGTTCAGCAAATCTCTTTCATGCTGACGTTGTTGTTCTTGTTGTATGATAATATTCTGTTGCTGCTGAAGGTATTCTGGCGTGGTTACCGTATTTGCGAAAGCTGTGCCTGACGCAATCAAAACAAAACCTGTCCCAATTAAAAATTGGTTCATGCCCCCTCTACACCCCACTCGTAAATAGAATGCTTGAAACATGCACAATTATTTATGCATAAATCACCCTCTATTAGCGAGCCCAATTAGTTAATTCACCCAATAAATTTATAGTTATCTAACTAACTTAAGAATGGCTATCAACAACTTTCGATTTGGATTTATTTCAAAATTTATCTTTTAAGTGTAATAGGCGAAAAATACAGGCGCTAAATCGTTAACCCATTCCCATTTTACAGCATGTCACTTCTGACTAATTTACAGAGAGACGTTTTAGGTAAAGATGCTTTAGTTATCAGTCACTTTACATTTTGTGTTAAGTGACTGATAAATAGTGAATATCATTTCTTCCATATGTCACTAGGAAATATCTAAGGGAGTTTCTGATAAGGACATGAATAAACTCTCTCGGATTAAGACGTGGCAATTCCATTGAACATAAATTTGAGCACATATGACTTAGAAAGCTAAATATGACCGTAGTAGATGAAATATCTGACAATTGTATATCAGGACTTAATTCAAATTCCAGCATGCCTTTACTGGTGAATGATAAAGTGAGTTCACTTATTAGAAACTATTTTCAACGTGCCCAACAATTTCAAATATCTGAAGAAATTATAAATAGCTATTGCAACCAGGAAAATGTACCCCGCGAAATGGCGCTGTTGCAGATGGAAGAGGTAAAAAGATTCGTCTGTGTCAGAGCTGCAATTGATGGGCCAGCTCGCAATGGAATTTTCAAGATAGGTATGTCAGGGCCAGTGGATTTATTCTGGCATACATTCTTGCTTTACTCACCCGCTTATTTTGACTTTTGCGAACATGTTTGTGGTTTTTATATACAACATAGTCCCAATCCCGCCTCTATGGGAAAAGAAGAGGAAGTCACAAGGCTTCACAATCTTTTTGATTGCTATGAAGCAGCTTTTGGCCACGAGCCGCCTAAGCATATTTGGTGTATAGATCGCGAGGAGATCAATGCGCGGCTAAAAAGTTAATTGGTCTAAAATAAAAACCACAAATCTGTTCCTGTTCACTGAATAAAACATCCCTACCCATAGCCAAACTTAATTTTGGATATCACCTTTGGGAATACACTATCCCTATAAATAAAGCTCATAACTCCGGTGAAGAGATAATATAATTTGCGGTGGTGCGGTTACATGCCATGGCTACCTGATACAAAGTAGAAATGCGCACCAAGGCCTTTACATCCACGTCATGAGGATGAGAGGAAAGCGGATCCGTAAAGAAAATAAGAATATCCAATTCCCCTTCGGCAATCATGGCACCAAGCTGTTGATCACCACCCAACGGCCCACTTTTCAAACAAATGATCTCTAACCCCGTTTGCTCATGGATCATCTTTCCTGTAGTTCCTGTTCCCCAAAGCTTGTGTCTGGCAAGTATATCCGTATTTGATTTACACCATTCGATAATATCCGGTTTCCGTCCGTCATGCGCAACCAGTGCAATTTTCTTAATATCTGGCATAAAGTTACCTCAGGTAAAATTAATGTATACTTTAATAAATTCTTTTTGTAATTTTACTTTGTCTACATTAATATCAATTAAAAGTAAAACTATGTTATCATACTATCAGATTATCTGTGTCTCTTTGAAAGAATAATAATGCTATCTCTAGATGATATTGAAAAACTGGGATCGAACCTTAATCGACCCGAATGTGTTTTAACCACCTCAAATGGGCGAATATACACCGCAAGTTTTAACGGCGGCATCAACATCATTGAACAAGATGGGTTTCAATGGGAACTTCTAGCAAAAGGGTTAGACTTCGATCTAAAGCCAAACGGCATCTGTCTAATGCCTGATGGTTCAATACTAGCTGCTCATTTAGGGGATGATCAGGGCGGGGTTTATCAAATAGCTGAAAATGGCGTGACGACTCCCTTTTGCGTTGAAGTTGAAGGCTCCCCTCTTCCGCCTACAAATTACGTTCATCTAGATTCAAACGGACGTGTTTGGATTACCATCAGCACCCGTAAAATACCTCGCGCGCTAGGATATAATCCAAATATTGCCGATGGCTTCATTGTCTTAGTGGAAAACGGTATTGCCAGAATTGTTGCAGAAAACTTAGGTTATACGAATGAATGCCTTGTATCACCAGATGGTAAGAAGCTCTTTGTTAACGAGACTTTTTCAAAGAGATTGATCAGTTACGATATTACAGAAAATGGTAATTTAGAAAATAAGGCGCTTGTTGCTGAATTCGGCCTCGGCACATTTCCCGATGGCTTAACTTTCGACACAAAGGACGGCATCTGGATCACATCTATTGTCAGCAATCGCCTCATTCGCATTGATATTCATGGCAATCAAGAAATCATAATCGAAGATAGCGATCTAGATAAACTTAAATGGGTCGAAGAAGCGTTTCAGGCAGGAAAGATGGGGCGCCCTCATCTGGATAACTACTTTGGGAAGAAACTAAAAAACATCTCAAGCTTTGCCTTTGGCGGGGAGGATCTCAATCTTGGATATCTTGGCTGCTTACTAGATGATTGCATCTACAAGATAACAACAGAATATCGCGGACATCCGCCAACACACTGGAATTTCAACGGACCAAGACGAGAAGCATCACAATGACAACATCAAAGATACGCCTCGTCACTGTTGGCGCTGGTTACTTTAGTCGTTTTCAATATTCTGCCTGGCATAAAATCCCTGAAGTCGATCTGGTTGCCATATGTAATCGCACAAAAGACGCGGCCAAGGAAATCGCTGATCAGTATAGCATCCCTCAAATATATACAGACTTTGAAGAGATGTTAGATCAGGAAAAACCCGATTTGGTGGATATTATTACCCCACCCCATACGCATGATGCATATGTACGCGCGGCTGTTGAAAGAGGGGTTAAAGTTATATGCCAAAAGCCCTTCACTCAGTCTTTGGAAGAAGCAAAAGATCTGACCGATTTCATTCAAGAAAAGAATGGTACCGTTGTTATACATGAGAACTTCCGTTTTCAACCATGGTATCTAAAAATAAAAGATATTCTAAGCGATGGAAGTTTAGGTGAAATATACCAGATTAAATTTAATCTAAGACCGGGCGATGGACAGGGAAAGGACGCCTATCTTGATCGCCAACCCTATTTCCAACAGATGGAAAAATTTCTAATTCATGAAACTGCTGTGCATCTGATCGATGTCTTTAGATATCTGTTAGGGGAAGTCAAAAACCTCTATGCAGACCTTCGTCGTGTCAACCCAGTCATAAAAGGTGAAGATGCAGGGATCGTCTTATTTGAATTTGAAAACGGAAGCAGAGGCATATTTGATGGTAATCGCAATAGCGATCATTCCGCTTCAAATCGACGCTTAACAATGGGCGAATTGGTTATTGAGGCGGAACATAAAACCATTTTCCTAAATGGAGACGGAAAAATATTCATCCGTGAAACAGGTTCGAATCTGTTCCAAGAAATACCATATGAATGGGAAAATACAGATTTTGGCGGCAACTGCGTCTTTAACTTACAAAAACACATTATCAATTGCCTCATCAATGGGGATGAAATTGTAAATACTGCGACAGAATATTTAAAAAACGTCCAGATTACAGATTTAGTATATAAATCAAACGATAAAAAGCGACAGATTGATGTAGTTTTTTAAACCATAAGCTTGATTCCGTGCTCAAGGATGCTAGAAAGAAGCAAATGGGGAGTATAAAAATGCAGTCAAAAGCTGTTACTCAAAAGAAAACAAAAACTTCTTTAACAGATAAAGCATATACTGAGTTAAAAAAGTTAATCCTTGATAATAAAATTACCGCCGGCGATCAATTGTTGGAAGCGGAGTTAGCCGCATTGCTGAAGATGAGTAGAACACCTACCAGAGAAGCAATGATGCGACTTGACGCTGAAGGGTTAGTCGAAGTACGCCCTCGACACGGGATGAAGGTCAAGCCTGTCTCTATCAAGGACATGAAAGAAATCTACATGCTGTTGATTGGTTTGGAATCAACAGCCGCCTGGCAAGCTGCGCAGAATGAACAATCGGAAAAGGAAATCCGGACGTTAGGTAACTGCGTAACGCAGATGGATGAAGCACTTGAAAAAGAAGATCTGGTTGCATGGGCCCATGCAGATGAAGCGTTTCATAAACAACTTGTTCATATGAGTGGCAATGAACGCCTCATCGAGCTTGTTGATCGATTTTTTGATCAATCACATCGTGTTCGTATGCTGACGTTAAAGATGCGCCCTTTACCTGTGAAATCTAATGCAGATCATCGAGAAGTCTTAAGCGCAATTGTAGACGGGGATGCAGATAAAGCACGCCGATTACACCGTATTCACCGAGAAAAATCCGGCCAGATGATGATTGAGCTTTTAGAAAATCTTGGTCTTACACAGCTGTAATTCAAAAAAGAAGGGGAAGAATTTAATTCTTCCCCTTTTTCATAGTGCTCTATCTAAAGAGATAGACAGTGGAAAGTGATACAATCGGGAAATAAGTCACCAATAGCAAAGCTGATATTGCCACCAAATATAATGGCATCATCGCCCTTGCGATTGATAACACCCCGACACCAGATATTCGTGATGCAACATATAATGTTGCCCCGACAGGCGGAGTAAAGAGGCCAACAGCCACATTACATGTCATGATCACACCTAAATGAACTGGATCTACCCCAAAAGACATTGCGGTTGGAATAAACAACGGTGCAGTTAAAAGAATTGCCGGTACCGGATCCAGAACAAGCCCCAAGATAAGCAAAACGATATTAACCAAAAGCAAGAAGGTGAATTGATCAGAAGAAATCCGTTGAACAAACTCAACCAATATCTGCGGTAACTGCTCTAAAGTAATCAACCAGCCCAATACACTTGTAGAACCGATAACCACCATCACAATGGCACTTGTTACGAAAGAGTCAGTGAGCAGTTTCGGCATATGGCGGATGTTAAAATCACGATAGATAAAGATTGTTACAAACAAACCATATACAACGGCCACAGCGGCAGCTTCGGTAGGTGTTACCAGACCGCCAAAAATGCCACCCAGGATTAAAACAGGCATAAATAAAGCTGGTGCAGAGGCAATAAAAGCGCGCCATAATTCTCTGGCAGATGTTTTATGTCCACCCGGATCGCAGCCCGTTTTCTTACCGATATAGTAACAAACAGCCATAAAGAAGGTGCCGAAAATCAAACCGGGTACAACGCCGGCCAAAAATAGATCGGCAACCGACACATTACCTACAAACCCATAAATCAACATCGGGATGGACGGCGGAATAATAATTCCAATAGTTCCTGCGGCCGCGACCAAACCGCCAGCGAATGCTTTCTTATAACCCTGCTTAGCCATATTTGGAATCATCACTGATCCGATCGCAGCAGAATCTGCGATAGCAGAACCGGAAATACCGCCGAAAAGCATGGATGCACCGACAACCACGAAACCTAATCCACCCGGCAAGAATCCAAAAGCAGCTTTGGCGAAATCAATAATCCGCTGACCGACGCCACCACGCCCCATTAATTCACCTGCAATGATGAATAAGGGAATAGCAATAAAATGATTAGGTTCGACACCACCGATAAAATTAAGATAGAGCGCTTGTAAGGGGTAGCCCAAGTCGAAAATAAAAATCGGCAATACGGCCGTGATTAGAATAGCCCAAACAAGAGGAATTCCGATAAATATGCTAAACAAAAATATCGCACAGATTGTTAAAAGTATCATTCGTAATCCTCCCAATCATGCGCTTCATCCTGTGAAACCTCAGGACGTGGTAAGCCATCACGTAAATCAAGCCGAATATTATAAAAATGAAAAATAAGGGTTAGCGTCATACCGACAGGCAGAGACGCATAAAGAAAGCCAACTGGCCAATATAGAACTGTGGTCTTTTGTGCCCAGGTATGCGCTGAGATATTATACCCATGATAGATCATGGTAAGTAACAGGGCTGCGATTATAAGGTTGATGACCACTTCCAACGGCAATTTCAGTTTTTCAGCAACAAGATAATTTACGATCTCTGTCACGCGCATATGTGCGCCCCTAGCAATCGCAGCTGCACAACCTAAAAAAGTAAGCCAAAGTAATAAAAATGCAGTCACTTCAAGCGACCAGGCCAGATCGAAACCTGCGGCTCCTCTTAACACTGCATTTGCAAAAATGAGAATGAGAACTGTTGTTCCACCAATTACCAAAAAAGTGTCGATACTCCATGACAACATTTTAAGTATGGTTGGATATCTGTCCCTATAATCCATCGGATATCACTCCATATATAGCAAGTTAATGCACTGCAAAGCTTGATAGCTTGCAGTGCATTTCTTGGAAATATTTGTTAGTTTGCAGGATATGCTTCGCGAATCTTCTTCGCATCTGCCAAGATCTTAGCCACATCGGCGCCATAGATACCCTCAGCTTTGGAATAGACTGATTGCACGGCCTCTCTGAACGGACCAATTTCAGGGTTAATGATCGTAGCACCGGCTGATTTCATATCATCTAACTGGCTGTTGACGGAATCACGTACCAAGTTGCGGCTAAATTCAGATGCATCTGCAGCAGCTTTCATCACAGCTTTCTTGTCAGCGTCAGAGAATTTTTGCCATGTTGCTTCAGATACAGTTAATGGCAACGGACTATATACATGGCGTGTTAAAGTAACATTTTTAGCAACTTCATAAAAACGGAGAGAATTAATGGTATCAACCGGGTTTTCCTGACCATTCACAATTCCCTGTTGGATGGACAAATATACATCTGTAATAGGCATAACCACGGTTTGGAAACCGATTGCTTCCATTGTCCAACGGATCATATCATTTGGATAAACACGCATCTTTTTACCAGAGGCATCACTTGGTGAATTCAATGGCATGGTTGTGGTAAAACTTCTAAAACCAGCCTCCCAAGTTGATAGAACACGGAAACCTTTTGCAGGCAGCTTCGCAAATTCGCCCTTCAACCAATCGGAATTATCATATAATTCCCAACCTTGTTTATAGCTATCCACTAAAAACGGCATCGCCGTTAAATTTAACGTTGGTAAATGAGTGGCATAACTGCCCGTCGCAGAAACCGTGAAATCAACACCACCCAATTGAAGTTGTTCAATGGCTTTTGGATCATTTGCCAATTGGCCGGCTGGATAAATACGAATTTTATAACGACCTTCCGTATATTCAGCGACCTTTTCTGCAAAGACTTCAGCCGCCGCTTGTCTTGAGCCACCCGGATTATCTGTATGGCTGAACCGTAAAACTGTCTCTGCCTGCGAAAGACTAACGCTCGCGCCAAACATGGTAACAGCCGCCGCTGCACCAATCGTTAACTTCAATAAACTCTTTAACATAACACTTATACCTCCCTAGGTACTTGGCTTGGAATTTCTCTTATTCATATTTTCCCAATTCTTTAGAGATTGAGATTTCACTAAAACAATATATTTGTTATTTTATATGTCAATGAATATATTGACGTATACATTAATTCATTTATTAATAATGATTAGAAAATGAAACTGATGATCAGAAAACCAAGCAAAAAGCAATCGCGATCCCTTTAGAGAATGGGGGATAAAGTTCGCTGGTCAGAAAAAATAGCCTAGGTTAAAGGATAGTCACAGATGCAAGACCCGTCGTATGAAATTGCAGTCATCAAGGGAGATGGTATTGGAATTGATGTAACCAATTCAACATTATCAATCCTACAAGAGGCAGAAAAACTTGTTGGAGGATTCACTCTAACCCAAAACCATATTCTTGCAGGGGCTGGATATTACAAGGAAACGGGTACAGATATTCAGCCAAATGGCGAAGAAGACGCAGGCAAGGCAGATGCTATTTTCTTAGGCGCTATTGGTTTACCTTCAATCCGGTATGAAAATGGGACCGAAATTTCCCCGCATTTACGTTTGAGAGATCGTTATCAACTTTATGCTGGCATCCGCCCTATTCGTGCCTATCCAAATGCACCGCAAAGGCTTGCAGATAAACGCGCGGCAGATATGGATGTCGTTATCTTACGGGAATCCACTGAAGGCTTATTTTATTCTGCGGCCGTCCATAACAGATGCCCGGTAGAAAATAATGATGAAATTCAAGATATCATGCGTATCACCCGTGGCACGACACAGAAGTTACACAATTTTGCCTTCTCCTTAGCCCGCAAAAGAAAAAATAGAGGGAAACGCGGTTTAGTAACATGCGTCGATAAAGCAAATGTTTTTAAATCTCAGGCATTCTTTCGCGAAATCTTTAATGAATGCGCAACATCCCATAGTGATATCGAATATTCCTATAACTATGTGGATGCCATGGCGTTAGATTTGGTCCGTAAACCATGGGAATTTGACGTCATGGTTATGGAAAACATGTTTGGCGACATCTTGTCGGATTTAGGGGGAGGCCTTGTTGGAGGCATGGGCATGGCTGCCTGTGGGGAGATCGGCGATCATCATGGCCTTTTCCAGCCGGCTCATGGCAGTGCGCCTGACATTATGGGACAGGATAAAGCAAATCCCTTAGCTGCTATCTTAAGTGGTTCTCTGATGCTGGACTATATTGCCGATAAGAATCAAAACCCGAAGCTTACAGAAGCCGCAAATCTCATTGAGGATACAATTTATGACGGCTTTTCCGCCAACGCCATCCGACCAATGGAATTTGGCGGAGATATGGGTACTAAAGCTGTGACGGAAGAAATTATTTCGCGCATGTATCAATTACAAAATGTCGGTCGGGGTTAATCATGTCAGTTATTTTAGGCTGTATTGCAGATGACCTCACGGGGGCGACTGATATTGCGATGATCCTTCAAAGATCGGGTTTGAAAGTCGCGCAGATTGTGGGCGTCCCATATGATCAAACACCTGTGCCGGATGCAGACGCGATCGTCATCTCCCTTAAATCACGTACTATTCCGGCTGCTGATGCCATTGATCAATCAATAACATCCTGCCGCTGGTTAAAAGATCAAGGCGCCCAACAAATATTTTTCAAATACTGTTCAACATTTGACTCAACGGAACAGGGAAATATTGGACCAGTCTGTGATGCCTTGATGCAAGAGCTTAACGTGAAGACCACGATTGCCTGCCCTTCCTTCCCGGAAAACGGTCGGACAGTCTATAAAGGACATCTTTTTGTAAATGATGTCTTGTTATCAGCCTCACCCTTGAAAGATCATCCACTTACGCCAATGACCAATTCCAACTTGAAGCAAGTACTATCAAGTCAATGTGATGCAACAGTGGAGAATATCTTTTTCAACGAGATTGAAAATGGAATACGTCCCCTAAGTGACACTTCCTCATCAAACCCTAATTCCAAAATATATATTATGGACAGTCTAACAGATGAACATCTGTTAAAAATTGGGAAAGCCTGCAAAGACCTTTCGCTTATCACCGGCGGATCCGCAGTCGGGCAAGGGCTCATAGATAACTATCTTGAAAAAGGCATTCTCTCCTCCAAATCTCAAGAAAGTTTCGACGCGCCAATCGGAAAAACTGTTATATTATCAGGTAGTTGCTCTGAAGCGACCCGCAAACAAATCGCATATGCGAAACTAACTATCGACAGTTTCCAGATTAATGTTTTTGATATTCTTTCAGGCAAAGATGTTGTTACTGAAGCCCTGAGCTGGGCTGAAAATCAATTACAAGATGATGATGCGGTTCTTATCTATTCATCGACTACACCTGACGACCTTGAGCATATTCACAAGCATGGAAATGCTTTGGAGATTGGTGAACAGGTGGAAGCTGTTTTATCGACATTGGCCACAAAATTACATGCACAAAATATAAAGCGCTTTGTTGTTGCCGGAGGTGAAACATCAGGTGCGGTGATTAATTCATTAAATGTGAATACTTTGGAGATTGGCCCTATGATTGATCCCGGTGTTCCATGGACCAAAAGCATCGGCGATTCCTCGATCGCGCTCGCATTGAAATCTGGTAATTTTGGCAGTGACGATTTCTTCACCAAAGCGATCTCACAACTCAACAGCCTGAATGGTAGATAAAATGGAACATCTGGATTTAAGAAATGAGCTGATAGAAACAGTTCTCAAAATGAACGCACTTGGCATAAATCAAGGATCTTCAGGCAATGCATCCATCCGAATAGATAACGGATATCTCATTACGCCATCCGGCATGGCCTACGAAGAAATACAACCGGAGGATATTGTCTATAAAGAATTAGATGGCAATCACGAAAGTCCAAACGGCTTGCGTAAACCTTCCAGCGAATGGCGCTTTCATGAAGATATTTTCAAAGCTCGCCCTGAAGTGAATGCCATTGTGCATACCCATGGTCAAGCGGTAATGACCATCGCATGCATGCATCGGGATGTCCCGCCATTTCATTACATGATCGGTCTTATGGGCGGAAATTCAATTCGTTGTGCACCATATGAAACTTTTGCCACTCAAGAATTATCTAATGTCGCTTTAGAAGCTCTCAAAGATCGAAAAGCATGCTTACTCGCAAATCATGGGCAAATTGCATTGGGAAATTCACTAAAACAAGCGTTGTCCATGGCCCTAGAAGTGGAAACATTATGTGATGTTTATTTCAGATTACTTTGCGTTGATAACGTAAAATTGCTTAGTGACAGACAAATGGACGAAGCATTAGCGAAATTCAACAAAGGCTATGGTGTTGGAAAAAGTTTCAATACAAGCAAGGAAGCAAAATCATGATCGCGATACTGGTCGACTTCAAAATTAAACCTAAATTCATAGATAAATTCATTATAGAAATGAAGGCACAAGCCGAAAATACCTTACGTTTAGAAAAAGATTGTCACCAGTTTGATATCGCGATCAACCCGAATGACATGACCGAGATTTTCTTATATGAGCTTTATTCAGATGAAGACGCATTCAATATGCATCTGAAGACAAAACATTTTCTATCGTTTGATCAAATAGTGAAAAACTGGATAGAGAATAAAAACGTAAGAATTCTCGAGAAAGTTTATTGTTAAATAATCACTTCTCTCAACCGATGAGAGAAATTAGTTTCTTTACAAAACTTATTAATACTTTATTAGAATCATTTATGGTAATATGATAATGTAATAATTCAGCTTATATTTGTGCTAGGCAAATGATCTTCACTTCTTTGAATGCTGAATGAATATGTTATTTGAAACGAAACAATCATCAATTCAGGGGCAGAAATGAGGAATGATTCACAATATATTACAAGCGATGCCGCTTTAAGTGACAGCTTGCCAAAAGATAATCTTCTTAAAATTTATGGCGAATTTCTAGACAACCTTCACCAGACACAATTGGAAATAAATAACAAAGATCATATTTCAAAAGAATTTCTTCATTATATTTATCAAACATATCCAGAAATCTATCAGAAATTATTACATGCTGGTTTATCACCCAAATTTGAGAGTTAGGAGCTTATAATTGTGACTGGCTATGTAAAAGCGCTCTAGTTTCTTCATTTGCTCCTGGACCGGGCTCAAAAGTTATATCTGTCGCGCTTAACACACGACCATCTTTGGAACTTGCTTCTAATATAGAAACCTCTTCACCAGATTGGGTATCGCGTATCTGAATAGGTATTTCATGATTATCAAAATGATACTTATCGCCCCATTGCCCGATGGCAATCATCATAACGATTAAGTCTTCGCCTTTTCCGGTCAATTTATAATCACTTTGTTTACTCATGAAGTCTTTCGGTGTTTTTTCCAGAACACCATAGGTTACCAAATGCTCAAGACGTGAAGATAGTATGTTTCTTGAAATCCCTAAACTCTCCGCAAACCCAGAAAAAGAACGCACTCCCATAAAGGCATTTTTTATTATCAGCAAAGACCATTTATCACCAAATACTTCCGCGGCTCTAGCCCAACTGCAGTTCCATTCGATTGTTGACTTCCTCGTCATCTTTGACCTCGTAATTTTTGCTTATGGAAGCATCTACCAAGTTTCATGAACAAAGACAATGTAATCTAATTTAACGACCAATGGATACACAGGTCCATCCCACTATCGCTAAGTCAGATTATGACCACGAACCAAATAGATAAAATTAATATTAATTCTTATTTTAAGTTTCTTTACAAAACCAATTAATACTCTAAATATATTTTACAATATACTTATATACCGCGATTTACCCAGAGAAATTTCAAATGAAATACGATATAATAACAATAAAAAAGCTTAAGTTAATCAATTGGTTTTTAACCTTTACCTCAATGAATTCTGGTGGTTTTGAACCCAAAAAAAAGTCATCTGACTTTGACTCCCATATGAGCAATACGCTCAAACTGGTGATCTTAGTACTATTTGTTTTTTCAAACATAATTTTCATTGCATCAGCATATGAAGCTATCGGTAATAAATCAATTTATCTGCTGCTCATCATCGCATTCTTCTACAGCCTCCTTCTTTTGATCGTAAAATTGAGTAAAAGAAATTATAAATATGGTGTTGCCACATTTATGGGAGCACTCGCATTAGCGGGTTTGATTTTCAGCGCAAATCATACGGATTTATCATTAGCCTCCACAGGGCTTATGACTTTCTATTTACTTCCCATAATTGGATTTATGTTTTTCGGCACACGCACTGGTGTTGCGTGCATCTTGATCAATATTATCCCCTTCGTAATGCTGCTTTCCAATTTTCATTTAAGCAGCGTTAATCCTTATGTAGAAAACCTGCCAAATGCCCATATCTACGTACATAGTACGCTTTTTTTACTTTTTAATATCTGTATTCCAATTGCCACTTTTAAAGCGATCAAAATTGCTAAAAACTCCCTACAGCAAGCTGCTGTATCAGAAGAGAATTTATTAGAACAAAAAGAATTATATAGAGCCCTTTTTAATCAAGCATCTTTACCAAAAGTAATTATTAATAGTGAAAAAGAAATCATTGATTTTAATAGAGCTTTTATGACGCTTATTTCTTCCGATAAGGAAGACATTCAAAACACGAAGCTAGATAGCCTCATAAACTCTGAAGAATTAAATATTCAGACATCTAATCCCCTTAAAAGCATCAAGGTCTCGGGAAAGGTATATAATGTGGAGCTCTTGAAAATCCCTTTCACAGACCGTGCATTATTAACATTTAATGATGTTACATCAGACACTGCCTTGGTGTCATTGTTCAAACGACACCAAAACTATATTTTGAAAACCAAGCATATTGATTCACTAACTCAGCTTCCCAATCGAAATTGGCTAAAAAAAAATATAAAAACCTTCCAGCAAAAATACCCTGAACCTCTCGAAATCTTCACAATTTCGGTCAAAAACATTGACTTCATAGAGCAAAAATTTGGAGTTGCCTCGAGAGTTTCCGTTTTACGGCAATTAAGCCAATATATTCAAAATGTGTTATTTTCACATAAGGTCCCCTCAACAGTTTCTCTTATTGATTATGATACCTTAGGTTTTATCGAGCTTAGCCCATATTCAATTGGTAAGGATTTTATTGAAGGTGTAATTGATCCCAAAATCCCAAAAACTCTTTCTCATGATGGCATGGATATACCTATCGAAGTCAAATGCGGTAATATTTCATCTGAAGATAGCTCACTTAGCTTTGATTCCCTTGTTTCCAATGCATCTTATGCAGCAAAAAACGGCTCAAATATACTCAACCCCTTTAACGCAGAAGATAAAGAAAAATTCATTGAAAGGCATGAGATATCCCAATATCTTCCCACAGCTATTGAGAACAAAGAATTTAAATTGGTTTTCCAACCAAAAGTCGACCCAACAGGATATCCTTTCGGCTTCGAAGCTTTGATCAGATGGCATTCTCCTGAATTGGGCACAATTCCACCTTCAATCTTTATACCAATCGCAGAAGAAAGCGGATTAATATCCAATTTAACTGAATACGTAATTGAGCAAGTATGCGCTAAACTGAGTTTCTTATCTTTGAACTCCTCAGAAGATATATTGCCCGTTTCAATAAATATTTCTGGAATAGATATTGATAACGAAAGCTTTGTTCAATTCCTTCTCGATAGAATGACATTTTACAACCTCACTTCTAGCTACATCATATTGGAACTGACAGAAACGGCGATGTTTAGCAAAATGAAATCCGCGCAGTTAAATGTAAACAGGCTGTCGAAAGCAGGCATTAAAATATCACTTGATGATTTTGGAGCCGGATATTCCGGCTTGTCCAAACTTGTCCACTTCTGTGTTGATGAAATCAAAATCGATAGGCAATTCGTGATTGATGTTGAGAAAGATTACAAGAAAAGAATGCTGCTAACATCGATCTTAAATGCATGTAAGTCTATGAAAAAGAACACTTTGGTTGAAGGAATTGAAAATTCAGCTCAGTTAAACACTTTGATAGATTTAGGCTTTGATGCATTTCAGGGCTTTGGGTTTTCTCCACCAATATCTGAAGAAGAATTATTTAGTTTTTATCTAGATCCACCAAAGCCATTCCTCAAAGAAATTTCTTTACCTCATTGAATAATAAAAAAAGAAGGAGACCTGCTATTGGACAGGCCTCCTTTTAGTTTACATACACTAGACTGTCACGAGAACAGACTACTCGCTCTAGTGCTGCAGGAAACTTATGTCAGCGTTTCAGTAACTGGCCGATAATTCCATTCTCGCTGAGATATTCATGAACTTGCAAATGATACACCTTTAAGTAATCAACAAATCCTTGTAACAATGCCGTATGGGCAAGCGCTTGTTCTGCTTCCTTGCTTGTTAAATATTGTCCATACAGTTTTGCAAGCTGTGTTGACGTTACTGGAATAGAAGAAGTTTCAGGTAATGCACCTGCTTTATGCACCGTTACAGTTTTAAAACTCAGGATATTTTTATTCTCGGACATAGACATTAGGCTGACCCATTTTCTTTACTGACGCACATCAGCAAGAAAACCATGCATCTCTGAAATCATATTTTTAAATTCATCTTCAATCTCCCGCGTTACGGTATTTATCTGTCCGGAGAATTGATTAGTTTCTTCTAACGAGCCTGCAACCAATTTAATCCTATCACTAACATCTTTTGTCCCCCTTGCCGCACTTTCAACATTATGGGCAATTTCACCTGTCGCCAGATTTTGTTGTTCTACTGCTGAAGAAATCTCGCTTGCCATTTGATCAATCTTTTTAATCATCTCATTGACCGCTTGTATATTATCCGCACTCACAACGGTTTGAGATTGAATAGATTTAATTTGCCCTTCGATCTTGTCTGTTGCCTTAGAGGTTTGACTTGCTAGACTTTTTACTTCCGTCGCGACGACAGCAAAGCCTTTCCCTGCTTCCCCTGCACGTGCGGCCTCAATAGTTGCATTCAAAGCAAGTAAATTGGTCTGTTCTGCAATATCGTGAATTAAGTTAATAACCTCACCTATCGATTGAGCAGATTCAGATAAGCCCGTTACTTCGCGATTGGCGATCATGACTTGTTCTACGCCATCACTTAACGAAGCCGATACTTGTGAAACTTGTCGGTTGATTTCTTGAATGGAGGCAGAAAGTTCTGTACTTGCGGCGGAAACGGTCTCTACATTATTACTGGCATCGTCAGTTGCCAGATTAACTCTTTCAGCCTCCAGAGACGTATTTGCTGCATTTGTGGTCATTTGATCTGAGGTCTGATGCAGTTTCTTCAGTGCATTAGATACATTATCAATAGAGCTTTGAATTCTCTTCTCTAAACTATCCGCCAAGTTTATAGTTTCTTGGCGCCGCATCTCATGATTTCGTTTTTCGGCTTCTTCATGCTGCTTTTTCAAGTCATCATTTTCTTTCGCTTGATCTTGAAAACTTAAGGTTGATCGCAAAATTTCACCAATTTCATCCTTACGTTCGACACCTTCAATACCAGCAATATAATCCTTCTGACTGATTGCATTCATATAGCTACAGATTCTTTGTAAAACCTGCGTTAGATCACGACTAATAATCACACCAATAACAAGTGTCACAAGCAAGACTGACCCAATAACCAAAACAGATTTCAATATGATATCTGAAACTGCCTCATCCAGATCGTCAGTATAAATGCCTGTGCCAATCACATCACCCCAAGGTAATTTATGCGCAAAAGAAATCTTCTCAAATAATTTATCAGGATCTTCTCCTGGTTTCGGCCAAACATAGCTTGTAAAGCCATCCCCTGAGGCCGACTCAATCAAATCTCTTACAAAGTAGTTGCCATCTTGATCCTGTATTTGAGAAAGGTTCTTGCCTACCAAACTCTGATTAGCCCCATGCGCCAATGTGACACCTTTGGTATCAAATACAAACATATATCCTGTGTCATTATCAAATCTTATATCCGTCACATGACTATAGAATTGTTCAATCGCTTCAACTTCCGTTAACTCACCAGATTTTGCACTTAATGCATACCCCTCAGCCATAGAAACTGTCGTTTCAACAACCGATTTAATCTTATCTTTTCGATCAGATAGCATTTCTGCTTGTACCAATATGACATTGATGACTGAAATGATCACAAAGCCGGTAAGAATGATTGTAAATAAGAGTAGGAATTTATATTTAATGCTTAGATTCTTTATCATTATAAGCCTTCAACTAAACGTTATATGCCCATGTTAGTACACGGGAATTTTAATCTTCTAATCTAACTTTATGTAGTTATAAGGAAGGCTACAAGTATATTTTATTTTTTATCGTATACTTTATATTATTTTATAAAAAATCCTAGAAACACTCAAACTCATAATATTTTATTTTTATGATTACATGCATATATTCCAATGCAAAATTTACTATATTTAAGTAGATTTTTGTTTTTGAATTCGTTTTGCCACAATCGGTGTAATGAGCAAAATCAAACTAATGCGGGTGAGATGATGAAATGCGACAAAGCCTGGATCGATATTTAACGCCAAGGCAATAAGGCACATTTCTGCAACCCCACCAGGTGCAAAAGCAAGAAGCACGGCGACATATTCTAATCCAAAAAAATGGGCGACGGCTGCAGATATCATCAATGTAACAGCCGTCAGACAAAAAAGATTAACCCCTCCTTGTACGATATGACTTTTGACAAGTTTAAGATCAAACCCAGAGAACCGACTACCAATGGCTGACCCTAATATCCATAAAGTCGTTTCAAGTATGATGGAAGGGAGGTCCGTTGTGATTTCCCCTGATAAGAAAAGAGCCGCACTGACGAACATCGCCCCTGTCATTTGAGCAGCGGGGATCTTCATCTTCATCGCAAATAAGACACCTAGAATGGCAGCAGTGAGTAGTATCCCTACTTCAGACCAGATGATTTCTTCTTTTATGACTTGTTGAGATATCCCCGAATTATCATATCCCAATACTTCAAAAACCAAGAATGGTGTCATGCATACAAGAAAGACAACACGGATTCCCTGTAAAAAGGAAATACTCTGTTCTTTACCCCCAAGACTGCTTCCCAAGATGGTCATCGGGGTTAGTCCACCGGGCGTTGCAGAGAATAGAGATGTTACAAAATCTAACTTCGCAACTTTGTGATAATAGAGAGCTGATAAAATAGTGGCGCCAACCACAAAAACCAAAACAGACAAAAGACTAAACGGCCATGCAAGGATGTTATCTAATATTTCTGGTTCAAAGGTGGAACCAAGAAAACATCCCAATATCACCAGCGTGAATGAGCGAAGCTTAAGGGAGATGCCGACCTGAATACCAGCCATACTCGCACAAATATTGGCAATCATCGGTCCAATCATCCACGCAAGAGGCAGATGAATATAATGGGCAATTGTCCCGCCTATTGCCCCAATGAACAGGGTTACAATTAGCTTCACTATTGTTTGTTTATCAAAATCCAAAATACCCATCATTTTGCACACTCAAAATAAACCGGAGCCCTAAGGGCTCCGGCGATAATTATTTTCATATTACTTTGCTTTTCTTCTTCGCAAGCTCGGAATGACAATCAGAAGAATACCGATAACAAGCAATCCCAATGTCATTGGCCGTTCATACATAAAGGCCATACTGTCGGAGATATTCACCGCACGTGCAAAATTGTCTTCCAACATACCACCCAATATAAATCCAATCAGAAGTGGAGGAAGCGGAAAATCAGCAAAACGCAAGACTGTCGCCCCCAAACCTAATCCAATTAATAAAAGAAGCTCTGTTGCATTATTCTGCCCGATATAAGCCCCAATCATTGTGAAAAACAGGATGAACGGGATGAGGTAGTTTCTTGGTAAGGTCAATAACTTCGCGATATATGGAATAAGCGGAAGATTTAAGATCAGTAACACCACATTCCCGATATACATAGAAATAATCACAGACCAAAAAATAGACGGATTATCCACCATCAAGCGCGGGCCTGGATTCACATTCAGGGCAATAAGAGCACCCAATAAAATCGCCGTGGTTCCGGACCCGGGAATTCCCAATGTTAACAAAGGCACAAACGATCCGGTGCAAGCTGCATTATTAGCGGTTTCTGGTGCCGCCAGACCTTTCACAGACCCTTTACCAAATTCAGCCTGATCATCGCCTTTTGCGATATTTCGCTCTACCGCATATCCCAAGAAGGAAGCGATCGTAGCACCTGCGCCCGGCATCACACCGATCAGAAATCCTTGAATGGATTGTCGACTAACGACTGGCACCATTTTCTTGGCCTCGCTTTTGGTAATCCGCAAGTTCTTAATGGCACCGCCATCTTCTTTGTTATTTCCGCGTGATGGATCAAGCACAAGGTATAAGGCTTCAGGTAAAGCAAATAACGCCATCGCCAATGTCACAAAACTAAAACCGGATTGAAGATCTTGCAGCCCCATTGTGAAGCGAGGTGCATTAAATAAGGCAGATTCACCCACTGTAGAAAGCAACAAACCTAATACTGTCATCATTAATGCTTTGGCGACTTTGCCACTACCTGCAAATGTTGCAATAGCGGAAAGGCCAACCACCATCAAAGCAAAATATTCTGCTGAATGGAAAAGCAAGGCTACCGAAGAGAGTGCAGGCGCAAAGCCCATCAGTAAAAGTGCCCCTATTGTCCCACCTGCAAAGGAAGAAATCGCCGCGATCGTAAGCGCTTTTCCGGCTTTGCCCTGTCTTGCCATAGGATAGCCATCAAAAGAGGTTGCGACCGTTCCCGCCACCCCCGGCGCATTAATAAGAATTGACGAGGTGGATCCACCAAAAATGGCCCCATAGTAAACGCCTGCCAGCAAGATTAACGCGGCCGACGGATCGCCAATTGAGATCGCCACAGGGATCATAATCGCGATAATGGACATTGGCCCCAAACCCGGCAACATACCGATCAAGGTGCCGATTAAACAGCCTGCGATTACAAGTAATAAATTTTGAAACGAAAAAGCGGTTTCTAATCCAATCAGTAGTCCTTCAAGCATAATCTATCCCTCCTAACCTATGAACCAAGGCAATGGCTTAAGGAAGATGCCCAACACTTCTTGTACCAAGTACCAAATAAAGAATGCGCCGATAGCAGCAACCGGGATCATCACTTGGAGTTTACGCTCCCCCAAAATCCAGCCACACCCAACCAAGAAGAGGATAGTGGAAGGAATAAATCCTACAGGCCTAAGAATAAGCGCATAAATGACCATAGCGGCAAGAATCGCCAGCGCTTGACCTATCTTATAGGTATGAAGCTGTTTTAAATTGATATCGCCTTCATTTTCGCTGTCCGTTTCTTCATCGATCTTTTTCGCCTTAGACGTAACTAAAATGAAGCCTGCTATTACGATCCCAAGAATACTTAAAGCCTTTGGCAATGTATTCGGTAAGAAAGCCATATGTCTTTCAAAAGGGAGTAGCGGGTAATCATAAGCCGCATAGCCATATACCAAGAAAATGCTTAAGAAAAATATAGAGATCCATCTATCTAATGTCATGATTTCGCCTCTCGATTTTAAAGAGGGTTGGCAGAAGATAACTACCAACCCCAATATCCTGATTTATCTGGATCTTATAAGAAGCCAAGCTTTGTCATTAGATCTTTAATAACTTCTTCTTGCTTGGTAAGGAATTGCTCAAAATCTTTACCGGAATTATGGATATTCACCCAACCATTACGCGCACGTACTTCTTCCCATGCATCGGTATCATACATTTTCGCCAGCGCATTACGATATTCATCTGCTTTGGCATCAGGCAATCCCGGAGCTGCAAAAAAGCCGCGCCAGTTTACGAATTCCGCATCGATTCCTTGCTCTTTCAAGGTTGGTGCAGCTTCATAAGCATTATTTCTCTCTGCCCCTGTCATACCGATGATTTTTACTTCACCAGCATTTGCCAAGGCCACCGCTTCGGAGAATCCTGTAGATAATGCTTGGATCTCACCAGAAAGTAGCGCCGCCATTGCTTTACCACCTGCATCATACGGGATGTATTTCACTTTTGTTGGGTCTTCACCCGCTGCTTGCATCGCCATAGCAGCAACCAAGTGATCCATACCCCCCGGCACAGAGCCACCACCAACAGCAACCGCACGCGGATTTTCTTTATAGGCCGCCACAAGATCATTAAAGTTATTCAAAGGGCTATCTTTCGCGACAACAAAGGCAGCATAATCACCGATTGTGCCTGCAACTAAAGTTAGATCACGGAAGTTATATGGAAAACGGCCCACCAAAGAACGAATAACAATCGGTGTGGAATTCACCATTAAAGTGCCATGGTTGGAATCTGCATTTTCAATCAAATATCCGATAGCTTTACCGCCACCACCGCCGGACATATTTTCATAGGATGCAGAGCTGACAATACCTGATTTGGTTAACGCTTCACCAGTGCCACGCGCAGTGCCATCCCAACCACCGCCTGCACCACCTGGAATAAGGAAATGGATTTTATCAATATCTGCAGCAAAAGATGCTGTTGAAACAACAGTCGCCAAAATTGCAGCAGATGCAAGTTTCAAGAATTTCATAAGTAACCTCCCAAAGGCACAACTAGATCATTATTATGTAAGGTATGGCCTTATATCGAAGGAAACTGACATTAGCCTGACGGTTTTCTGACACGAAACTGACATACCGTATTTTTGGCTGAACTCTGGCTTTATGTGCGTTATGATCTGGATATGAGAATTTTGTTAATCGAAGATAATCAGGATCTTGCGGAAACCATTCTGGAAAGATTCAAAGCGGAAGGGCATGCCATTGATCATGAAGTCAATGGCGAAGTCGCCAATGATTTACTGCGTTTTAGTCAGTTTGAACTGGTTATTCTGGATGTGAACCTGCCCGGCAAGAGCGGATTTGATGTGTTGCGATCTTTGCGGGCGCGCAATGATGACACCCCGGTTTTACTTTTAACCGCGCGTTCCGAAGTCAGTGACCGTGTTACTGGCCTAGATGCTGGTGCGGATGATTATCTTTTAAAACCATTTGATTTTAGGGAACTATTAGCCCGTTGTCGCGTTCTTGCGCGCCGTAAATCTGGAAATGCAAAAAATGAATTTAGAATTGGCGAATTGGCATATGACAGTGCCTCAAAACGTGCAACATTAGCGGGCCGTGACTTGGAGTTAAGGAATAGAGAAGTTCAACTTTTTGAGTTGTTTTTATCAAATCTAGATCGGGTATTAACCAAAGAGGAACTAGCAGACCATATATATACTTTTGATGAAGCCCCGAGCCTGAATGCCGTAGAACAATCTTTGACACGATTGCGCAAAAAATTAGGGGGAACACCATTTCATATTAAAACAATCCGTGGGTTAGGATATATTGCACATGTTGACGAAGACATCTGACACTGTTCAACCCTCCTTACGCCAGAGATTACTGGTTGGCATGGCAATCGGATTTATCGTGATTATATGTATCATCTCAATCGGTCTATGGCGCTATGCACAAGATGCCTCAAACCGTGCATATGATCGTCTCTTAGCCGGGGCAGCTTTATCCATCCTTGAAAGAATTTCCTTAACACCAGAAGGGCCTTCCGTAGATATTCCCTATTCTGCATTACAGTTAATTGGTCTAGCTAAAGAGGACAGAGTATTTTATCGAGTGTCCGGATTTGATGGCCAAACTCTTACCGGGCGGGATGAATTACCACTTCCCGATGATCAGAAATTTTCTAATCAAGCGATCTATTACAATGCGGATTATAGTGATGAACCCATGCGCTTCATTCTACAGTCACGTTTTTTAAGCGGATATAATCGCTCTCAATGGATTACGGTTCAAATTGGCCAAACGACGATTGCGCGAAATCAACTCATGTGGGAACTCATTCTGAGTGGACTGGCTATTTCTATTGTTATCACAATTGGGGGATTATTATGTGTCTGGTATGGTATTAATCGCGCTCTTTATCCATTGATTGGGATCGAAAGAGAGTTGCGCATGCGTGAACCAACGGATTTTTCTCCTTTGCCTTCTTCACCACCACGAGAAGTTCAAAGTTTGGTTAAGTCCATTAACAGCCTTATCTCGCGACATAAGCAAAGCCTTGATAATACTCAGAACTTTATCGCAAATGTTGCACATCAAACACGTACTTCTTTAAGTGCGCTTAAATCACAATTGGAAGTTTCTCTTGGGGCGGAAGATCCAAAACAATTACATGAAAGATTGCAAAAGATAGATAATTTAGCAGGTCGGACAATACGGTTAACAAATCAACTACTCTCTCACGCCATGGTTATTCATCGGTCAGACAAACAACCTCCACAAATATTAAAACTAGATGAACTGATCGTAAAAACGCTAAAAAAGATGGTGCAGGACCATGTTGCCTCTGAAATTGAATTTTCACTCGATATCCAAGATCATGGAAAAACGGATTATTCTATTTTAGGAGATGAAATTTCATTACGTGAAGCTTTGATTAACCTCATTGAAAACGCCATCAATCATGGCCCATCTAAAAACAAAATCGTGATATCTCTTCATCAAACTCAATCTGATATCATATTGAAAATTGACGACGCCGGCCCCGGCATCCCGAAAGAAAATCGTCACGAAGTGTTTAATCGTTTTTCTTCCTTTACCAATAAGCCAAATCATAGCGGCTTGGGTTTGGCAATTGTGAAGGAGGTGATGGAATCACATCAGGCAGATGTAGAGTTAACAAACTCAAAACTTGGCGGATTGGGAGTTATCATTTCAATTAAAAGGCAGAACGAAAATGAATAATCATCTTAAAGCCTTTGCTTTCCTGCTACCTATATTCTTTTTCACAACAGTGGCAAATGCGACCTCTCTCTATATTCGCAGTAATACAGATCAAACTGCGATCTCAGCATTACTTGCAGGATTTGAGAAAAAATATCCTGATGTTGATATTATCTATCATGATCATAATTCAAATGAACTTGCGGAACTGATTTTGGAAAACTCAAATGATCCGGAGTTTGAGACAGATATCGTTATCAGTTCCTCAATGGATTTACAGGTTAAACTTGTAAATGAAGGGCTTGCTCATCAATTTACGCCGACAGTTAATTTCAATTTACCCGAATGGGCGCAATGGCGAAATGAATTATATGGTTTTACCTATGAACCTGTTGTTGCCGTTTATCATAAGCCTTCATTTTCGGACAGGGATATTCCTACGGACCGGGAAGTGTTGATTGCTTCTATTCGTCAAAATCCTGATTTCTATGTGAACCGCGTAGGTGTATATGACATTAAAGAATCTGGTGTTGGATATATGTTTGCAACACAAGATAGTATTCATAGTAATCAAATATTTACGCTGAATGAAAGCTTGGGTTGGGCAAATGTCCAAACCTATTGCTGTACGTCGGATATACTCAATCGTGTGGCAGAGGGAGAGTTGGTATATGGTTACAATGTATTGGGGTCCTATGCGCTACAATTTGCAAAATCTAATCCTGATTTAGGCGTGATATTGATGTCTGATTACACCTTGGCAATGGCTCGTTCAGCTTTCATTCCAAAATCATCCAAGCAAAAAGAATTAGCAGAAACCTTTATTCAATTTATCCTTTCATATGAAGGCCAATCGATTATGGCAAGAGAGACCGCATTAATCCCAATAAATACAAGTATTGTCAGCAGGTTAACGCCGTATTTAGGTCAATTTTCAATCTTACCAATCAAACTGGATGTGGGGTTACTTGCTTTTCTGGACCAAATGAAAAGACGCATCTTTCTGGAAAACTGGGAAAGATCCATCAACAGATATTAATTTGGCTATACAGACGAACCCAAACAAATAACCCACTCTGCCTTCTGTAAGACGGAGTGGGTTTAAGTTTGAGGCATTCTTATTTCTTTAATTGGTTAACAAGCTGATTTCTGAACTTATGAATTCACATCAATCAACATGCGGCCTTTAACTTGACCGTTTAGAATGTCTTTCCCAAGCGTCGGTAAATCGTTCAGATTGGCGCATTGGATCATGTTGTTTAGTTTCTCAAGTGGTAGATCTTTTGCAATACGTTCCCAGGCACGCACGCGATTTTCAAAAGGCTGCATTACGCTATCAATGCCTAAGAGATTCACACCACGAAGCAGGAATGGGATTACAGTTGCTGGCAGTTGTGCCCCACCGGCCAAACCAACAGCTGCAACCGAAGCTCCATAGTTCATTTGCCCCAATACCCGCGCTAACATGTCACCGCCCACGGCATCCACACAACCTGCCCAAGTCTCAGTTTCCAATGGACGCTTCGTTGTTTCAGATAAATCTTCCAACGGAATAACACGACTTGCGCCCATGGATTCAATATATCCTGGCGTATCGGCTAGACCACGTACACCCGCAACTTCATAACCAAGGTTAGACAAAATTGCCGTCGCAATACTTCCAACACCACCAGAGGCACCAGTGACTAGAACCTCACCTTTATCGGGTGTCACTCCATGATCTTCCAATGCTAGGACCGCCAGCATAGCCGCCATGCCCGCCGTACCGACGGACATAGCATCACGGGTTGTTAATCCGTCTGGCAATGGCACCAACAAATCACCGTCAATACGTGTTTTTTGGGCATAACCACCCCAGCGCGTCTCACCAACACGCCATCCGGTGAGGACTACCTTATCCCCGGGTTGATAGCGTTCATGATCCGAAGCCTCTACGGTGCCTGCATAATCAATACCTGGCACATGCGGATAAGTGCGCACAAGCCCACCATTACCCGTCAGACAAAGGCCATCCTTATAGTTTAATGTTGAATATTCAACATTTACGGTCACATTTCCTTCCGGCAATTGTGCGTCTGTATGCGTCTCAATTACCTGTGTGATACCGTCATCGGTTTTATCCACGACTAATGCATTAAAAGTCATAATCTTCTTCCCTTTTTTTATATGATTTATGCTGCAGCAAAGCGAGCTTCACGCCATGCAATTGCCGCTTTCACGCCTTCGGTATTCAGAATTTGTTTGAAAGCACGAGATTCATCCGTTTCAGTCGTTTCGATCTCGACATCAATATCCAACGCTTGTTGCAACGCATCTTCCATACCCATCTGGCTGTAGCTTTTATTAATTGCAACCTTTGTCATACGTGCCGCCGAAGTATCCAACATTGCAGAGCGCAATGCCATTTCGCGGGCTTCTTTTTCCAAATCATCTGCAGGAACAGTAATATTTACCAATCCCATCATAACAGCACGGTTCGCGGCGATACGATCATTGCCAAATAATAACATTTCTTTGGTTTGTTTCGGCCCGGTTAACCATGGCAGCAATAGGGCGACTATGCCTGATCCAAATTTAGGTTCCGGCTCCCCAAAAACGGCATTATCCGATGCAATTGTAACGTCGCATGCCATGGCAAGTTCAAACCCGCCCCCCAATGCATATCCTTGGACCGCAGAAATTGTCGGTTTAGGAGAATTCCAAAAACGCATGATGATGTCAAAATCAGCTTTCAACATCTGACCCATCACGTCTTTTTCCGGGTCTTCTTCCATTTCTCCCAAATCGAAACCTGCGCAGAAGGATTTACCATTCCCTTTCAGAAGAATAACCCGCACATTGTCGTCGGCCTCTGCTTTATCCATAGCGATATGCAAGGCCTCGATAACATCTGCTGTCATTGAATTTAATTTATGGGGACGATTAAGCGTAATCTCACCAATCGGACCATTTACTGTATAAATTACAAGATCATTAATCATAGCATCATACCTGTTAAATTTTAATTTTTGGGAACAATCAAACTATCAACCGCAACCACGCCCTCCGGGCTTACCAACACAGGATTGATATCCATTTCCGCGATATAATCGCCTAAATCTTGCGCGATGTTACTGAGGTTGATGTATGTATTAACAAGCGCTTGTTTGTCACAAGGTGGTTCACCACGAACCCCGTCCAGAACCTTGGCAATTTTCAGTTCATTGATGCGACGTAAGGCCACATCCTGATCAACAGGAACCATCGCCAATTGGCTATCTTTTAAAACCTCAATCCAGATACCACCGAAGGCAACCATTACGAAACTGCCAAATTGTTCATCCTGCACCAGTCCAAAGGCCATTTCCGCCGTGCCTTTATGCATGCTGCTGAAAAGAACACGTGGTCCCAGTTTGCTGATTTTCTCATACGCCTTTTTAGCTTGATCAATCGTTTCAATATTGAGAACCACACCCCCAACATCGCTTTTATGCAAAATGCCGGGCTCTGCAGTTTTTGCTACTAATGGCAAACCAACTCGATCCACAGCTTCTTTTAGCTCAGCTTCGCTTTCCACAATTGCAATGGAAGGTGTCTGAATCCCATAATCGGCTAGAAGCTCATAACCTTCATCTTCTGTTAACGGAGATTTACGATTGGCAAGAAGTTCACGCCAATACTGTGCCCGCGGATTTTCAATATGTTGATCCTCAATCACCTTCCGCTGTGCAAGGAAATCACGATAATCCAAAGCATGTTTAATGGCACGGAAAGAAGTGACAGTACCATCCAGAACCGAAATACCTAAACGTGCCAAGCGTATGGCATGTTTACGATGACTCCAGGCACTATAATTTGTCATCACCACAAGAGGTTTATCAGATGACCTTGCAACGGCTTCACATACCTGTGCATATCCTGCATGAAGATCTAGTTCTTCGCCTAAATCGACCACAAAAATGCAGAGTGCTGTATCATCATCTTGCATCAAGGCGGTAAGGCAGTTTTGAAATACCTGTTCATAATCACGCCCGGTCCCCCAGGCATCCACAGGATTTTCCGCTGTTAAGCCATAATCCAAATTTTCTTTTAATACCGTCTGAGTTCTTTCTGAAATATCTGCGAATGGCACATCCATTTCTGAGGCGACATCAACAATCAGCTGACGTTCACCACCTGAATCTAAAATGGCTGACACCCCACCTTTAGCAATAAGTTTGGTATTGAGCATCAGTTTCGCAGTTGCAGCCATCTCAGCCAGATCATTAACGCTGATAACGCCGTAACGACGAAACAACGCTTCATATACTTTGGCATCGCCTGCGATCGCACCTGTGTGGCTCAACGCAAATCGTGCACCGGCTTCCGACTTACCAAGCTTCAAGATAATAACAGGGATCTTGCGGGCATAAGCTTTCTTCAAAGCTTTCACAAAACCATCTGGGTCACGAATAGCTTCCAATGCAATCGCAATAACGCGCGTCTCCGGTTGGTTAAGGGCATAATCCATATAATCAGCCGCATTGGTCACCAATTCTTGCCCCGTAGAAACGGCAAGATTAAATCTGAGACGTTCATCATTAAAAAGTAAAGCCTGTAACAAGGAGCCTGACTGAGCAATATAGGTTAACCCACCTATTTCAATCGGGTCTGGATGAAAGGCAGAAAATGCCCTAAACCCATGAATGGGATTGAAAAAGCCCATACCATTTGCACCACAAATAGGTATCCCGGCCTTGCGTGCTTTCTCGGCAATTCTGTCACGTAGTCGGTCACTTTCTTCTTCGCCTTCTAATTCGGCGCTTGCAAAGATAACCAATGCCCGTGCACCAGAAGCAATTGCTTGATCCACAACTTCTTCCAAAACACGGTTCGGGACAGATAAAATAGCCAAATCTACCGTTTCAGGCAGTGACATAATATCAGGATAACATGTCCAACCATAAAGCGACTCATAAGACGGGTTAACAGGATAGATACGTCCGTCAAATCCTGCAGGTATTAGGTTGCGGACCATATCATTTCCCACAGCATTTCGGCGTCTCGATGCGCCAATCAACGCTACTGATTTGGGCTTCAAAAGCGGATCGAGTAAATGAGTCTCATAGGACGCATCTGATGTATAAACGGCATTGTCAAACACTGAAGCTATCTCCTGTCAGATAATTGGCTTGACTTAGGTATCATTCAGATGATTTTTTTGTAAACGCCCAAAAAAGTCATATAACTATACGCTGAGGTTATAATGTCAAAAATACTTCCTCCTTTTACAACATTACTTGCATTCGATGCAGCTGCACGGCACGGTACCTTTACACGTGCCGCCGCAGAGCTAAATGTTTCCCAACCTGCGATCAGTCGACGCATCGCATTACTTGAAGAAGATTTGGGGTTTAAGCTGTTTGAAAGAACTTCTAAGCCCATGTCTCTAACCAAGGAAGGAACTGAGCTTTTTGAAGTTTTAAGATCAGGCCTAAGTCGTTTAGAAACAGTTGTTTCCGATATGCGAGGAAGACATTCTCAACGTAAGTTCACCATCGCAGCATATTCCGGTTTTTTGTCATTTTGGCTGATGCCAAAATTACCAGAATTGCGACGTAATTTTCCAAATTTGAACCTTAGACTTATAACGAGCGATTATGATAAAGGATCGACAGGAAGCGATATTACTATCCGTTTCGGAGCAGGCGAATGGGATAACCTTCAATACAAAAAAATGTTGGATGAGGAAGTATATGCCGTATGCTCCCCGCAATATCTGGAAAACAGAGATAAGTTTTTATCCTTAGCCGATCTTGCACAAGAGCAGCTTTTGGAATTGTCAGATGCGCCGGAACGCTGGTTTGACTGGAAACGCTGGTTTACAGAAGTTGGTGCAAACCAAATCAGTCCAAAGAAGACGTTGGAGTTTGATAGCTATTCCATGCTTGTCGGTGCTGCGGTAGCTGGCGAAGGCGTTGCCTTATGTTGGTCAGGCTTACTAGACGCCTTTATACAGCAGGGCTCTCTCATTCGTGCTTCGGAGGAGGTCGCTACTTCCAATCAAGGATATTATGCTACCTACGACAGCAGTATTGAGCCCGACTCCATCACTATGAAAGTCGTAGACTGGTTATGTTCCTATCGGCACATTCCTTAATGTTCAACTCTCTAAGTTTTGCCCCCTCAAACACATATCTCATGATTTCAATATCACCAGGCAAATTTTAGAATAAATCCACATAAACTAGAAAATTAAAACTTAGACCAGAATCTTGGCTTTTTTCTTTTTAACTCTGAAAAGATTAGATTTTTAAATGACGATAGTGTTAGTATCATCATACCGAAGCAATATTCTAAATTTGTAAGTTACAATTATAATATGTAATTTAAGATAGGGGGAAATGTATAGTGTTGCGACTTCGCGCGTTTAAAACGTGTCTTTGTAAATTATCCCTGGCCCTTCTTTTTTCCTACTCCACTATTCTCTCATCAGCAGGGGCGGCTGAAATACATGCAGTTTCAGCTAAATTTGCTCCATTACAGATGGAAAAGGACGGTAAGTTAGACGGATATGCAATCACAATCATCCGTGAATTACTAACCCGTATGAATACAAAAAACATCATTCAGGGGTTTTCTATTGATCTTCTTCCATGGAAACGGGCGATGCGCGCTGCAACGCTAGAAGAAAATACTATTTTCTTCTCCATCTCACGCACTGAAAGTCGGGAAAAGGAATATCAATGGATTAGTGAAATTTCACCATATGAGATTTATTTATATAAATTAAAGGAAAACCACTTACCTGCGATTTCAAGCTTAAAAGAAGTGAAATCGAAAAACATTATGCTATCAGCACCTATCGGCAGTAGCATCACAGATCTTTATCAGGAAACAGGGTTAGTTATAGAGAAAGATTTTGTGGAATACAGTCATTATAGCAACGGAATACCGATGTTATTTGGCAACAGGTTCGATGCTATCCCCCTAACCTCATTTGTGGCCAAAACAAATGCCTGTGCGATCGGATATGATGGTGAACAACTCGACCCATATTTCCCTATCAAAGAGCTATCTAAACCTCTTTGGGTCGTAGCTAGTAACAAGACCTCACCAGAACTGGTTCAAACAATGCGCGCCATTATGAAGAATCTTGATCAAGAGGGCTTTATAAAAGCAACTCAGGACATGTTTATTAACCAATGGATTAACATGCCCTGTGAAGCAAATGGATAAATCATCCTATGGGTAGCTTCAAGTAAACTCTGATGCAATAAGGCTCAAAACATCTTCGGGTAAGTGCGATGGAGACGGATCATGGGTATATATCATTTTTATTGCCTCATCTAGAGATGCATAAATACCACCAGAGACACTAAACACTCTTTCAACACTCAGCTGTTTTACATTGTCATAACTTTCCAATGGCACAACAATTTGCATAGAAGAAATATACTCTTTGATTTTGTCTTGTGCACCTGCCCTTAACCAGCTCTTTGTTGCTTTGGCTACACCGGGTGTTTGCTCCAAGGAATGTGCATCATGATAATACCTCAAAATATGAAAAGCTTCCTTCTTTCCTAGCCAATCATCCCATATCTTGATCATTTGGATATGTTGCTCCAAAGATTGCTTACCTTCGACAATCACAATACAAGTCGGCCACAACTCATCTATGCCAAGTATCCTGCTCATCCTAAAAAGCTACCTTTAAGCCAACTTTATAGCTTCGTGGTTGTTCTAGCACCGCAGTATCACTGGCAGAGGAGGTCGCATTTGGATATTTCGCAACAGCTTCATCCGTGTCGAATATGTTATTAACTTCGCCAAAGAATTTAAAATTTCCAAGATCATAACTGATTTTGGCATCTGCAACAAAATAGCCGTCTGTTTTACCTCTTGGGCGGTTGTTAATATCAGAGAAATACCCATCTGTATATCGCGTGGTGAAGCTGGTCAGAATACCTTCATACATCCAATTAACCCCGGCATTCGCCGTAAAATTTGGCGCACTAAATAATTCATTGCCTTCAACACCGGAATTCGGATAAGACGTCACCTCCGTCTTCAAAAGCCCTACATTACCAAATAACTCGATATCGTCTCTGACATCATAATTTGCCCCAAATTCAATACCATATACGGTAACTTTATCTGCGTTGCGGATCACAAATAACTCATCCGCTGTATTATCGGGGGTAAGGTCAAATGGAAGCTGCATATCACTATAATTAGAATAAAACAGGTTATGCGATAGCCTTAACTTGTCATCCATTAACTTATGTCTGCCGTAAAGCTCATAATTCCAAGCCGTTTCTTTTTCATAAGTATAATTGATAACAGGAAATGGGCTTGGGAAACCAAAAGAGATTCCACCGCCACCTGAGTTATATCCTCTGGACACCAGGAACCCCAAACTTTGTTTATCATTTGGTTGCCAGTTCAAATCAGCCCGCGGCAGAAATGTTTTAAAACTTTGGTCCAAGTCGATAGAAGCTACAGCACCAGTAGCATCCCCGCCCGTACGACGATGCTCTTCTATTTCATATCGGGAACCTAACGTTAAGTTAACTTTATCATATGCAGGTAGAACAACTTCGCCATATGCTGCATATGTATTTACGTCATCTTTAAAAGCTAAATCAGAAACAAGGAAGATTGTTTCCTTTTGCCGAGATTGATAAATATGCGCGCCTAGAAGTGCTTCAACATCATTGTCACCATACCAACGAAGTCGCGGATCAAAAGAAAATTCGGTCGAGTTGATACCCGCTTTTGAACCATTCGGCGCAGTTTTTCGTCTGAAAGAAAAATCGGTTGCAGACGCATCTAACTCCGCAATCCATTCATCGGATAGCTCAACCTCAATCTCTGTATTCAGGCTATTTGTCCATGTTTCATGAACAGGCTGTTCAGGGAAATTTGAATTTCGCTGTTCAAAAGGACGTACGATAATTTCCCCATTGGGTGTGACATAGCTGTTATGCGTGGCCGTTAAGCGAATTGTTGAGTTGTCGCCTTCAATTAACAATTTTCCTCTAACATTTGCGGATTCAATATCACCAGGATTATCAACACCTTCAAAAGATTGATAATTAACCGATGATCGGCCACTTCGAATATCAAATGCTAAACGCCCCGCCACAACATCTTCAACCAATACGTCATTCACCATGCCCGACAATTGTTTATTGTCATAATTTCCAAAAGAGGTTTGCGCAGCTGCCTCCTGTTCAAAAACGGGATCATTGGTTTTAACAGTCACTGTGCCTGCAATTGCATTACGTCCTGTTATTGTGCTTTGCGGTCCACGCAGTAATTCAACACGCTCCACATCCCATAAAGCACTGTTACCAAATACGATCTCATTGTAATTTGCAGGACGCCCATCAATGCTTAATCCTAATCGTGAACGACTTCCGGCAAAGAATGCATTCGCATTTTCCGCAGGCCCAGTTCCATCTATGCCGCGTATCGTCGCACTCTTACCTGTTCCTGCAGGCAAGGTTACATTGGTTGTATAGCTCAAGATATCCTTCACTGTATCTTGAGAAGGTCGGTTTTCGATATCTTCTTCGCTTATAACTTCAGCACTTACACCAGATTCAAGCCACGATTTTTCAATAAATCCTCCGCTCACGATAACGGGATCCAATAAAACGGCCTCTTCGTCTTGCCCAAATGCAACTGTGTGACTTGAAATTAAAAACAACGCTATTGATGCGGTGCCTTTTAGTCTGCCTCTTAACATTGATAACTCTCATTTTTCATTTGCGGTTGACAATCATTCGCAACTAGAGCTACTAAAAATAACGCTAAGAGGTCTACTCCATGCAAGCACAAATCAATCCGAAAACGACGAAAAAAACACTAAGGTAAAAAATTTTGACAGACTGGGTGGAAGAAAAAAAAGGCTTTAAACAAAGGGTTGTAGATCGCGAGTTGGAACCCTCCGAAATGTTCTCCGATCGAAACGGCGAAGTTTTACTTGCTGTTTCAGAACTAGATGCCGCAGAAAACGAGTTCAATTCTTCGCCATACGTAATGCTATCAATGGCGCTTCGTAAAGCGGGGAAATTATATAAGAGCGGAAGCTGGGGAAGCGTCGAAGGCGTTATGGAAGCCGGAACATTAGCAATTGCCCTACCGAACTCCCAATCGATAGGTTCAACACCAAAAGCACATATGTTGGGTATTGCCATCAGCCAGGAGAGAGCTAATTCAATATTGTCAGACCTTGGTGGCATTGCAGCGCTTCAACCTGCAATAACCCAACTTCATAATGATCCTTTATGCAGTTCTGTACTCACAGCCTTATGGCGCGATGCGCAAGTTCATGGTCTTTCATCCATGTTCTTTGAACATGGCCTAGATCTCATCTTACGACGGCTAACATCACTGAATTCAAAATCTGTCAATTCAAGGCCCGTCCGACCCTTATCGACACCTCAGTTAAAGCAAGCTTTTGATCTTATTGAAAGCAGATTGGATAGCGATCTTCGGGTTGACGAAATTGCCGACCTTTTGGGACGAGAAACACGTGGCCTGACCCGCGCTTTCAAAGATGCAACAGGATATGCCCCATACGAATATTTAACCTATAGACGTATGGAACATGCCAAGGAATTGCTAACAACCGACCAAACCATATTGAGCATCGCAAATGCGGTTGGATATATGAACCCGGCCAAATTTTCCGCTGCTTTTCGTAGATTTTATGGTTGCCCACCGTCTACATGGCGGAAAAGATTTACCTAAACAGTCAAATCCTGCGCCAGCATCAATGCGTTTCCATCTGGATCATAAAATGTGGCGGTACTTACCATACCTTCAATGGTGATGGTTTCACCATCAAACTTAACGCCTACACCTTCTAACGCGTTACGGGCGACTTCTATTTCGTCCACCCCAAATACAGGTACGGTATTTCCCGGATTAGGTTCAGCTTGTTCCCCCAAACCCAGCGTCACACCTTCTGTATTGGTTGTCATCTCACTCCAACCTGCATCATCCATATGATACAAAACCTGAAAACCAAGATTTTCTTCATACCACTTTGCACTTGCATGTCGATCACGAACTGAAAGAGCCAAAGTAATTGTATTATTTAAGCGTGCTACTGACATAATGCTTTCCTATGTACTAAAAATATAGTAAATATACTATATGAACATTTCTTTTCTTGTCAACATCACTTCCAAAGCCTGGTCGTTAAAGATTCTGGCGCTTTTACATACAGGCACTCCTGGGCGTCAGGCACCTTTATTGGCAGCCTGCGGGGCCAGTCGATCTTCTTTTACCGCAAGCTTAAATCATCTTGCGGAACTAGGTTTATTGGAGCGTAATCCCGGTCATGGGCATCCCTTACGACCAGAATTCAAACTCACTCTAGCTGGTGAAATTGCTGCTTCTATGGCACACCGGATTATAGATATAGTTCCAAATGACGAGGCCTTTGATGTCATTCGCCGCAGCTGGGCCGTTCCCGTTCTCGCAGTCACGGAAACGCCACAACGATTTTCTTCAATCAAAACAGGATTAGTGGGGATTACAGACCGCGCTTTATCACAATCCTTATACCTTCTGGAAGATCATCACTGGATCAAACGGGAAATTGATGTAACCGAAAGATCCCCTCGTCCTATTTATCAAGCGATCAATACTGGCAAGGCGATCAATCAGGCAATCAATCTTGAATTATCAATGTGAATGTAGCTATTGATCCACGATATAGCGGAAAGTTAAATTCACTCTTGGGCTATAAACAGTTTTCGTCTTAGGGATGGAATGTAACCAGTTTGTTTGTGTTGTTCCCTTCATCACCAACAAACTGCCATGCTGTAAAATTTGCGAAACATTTTCATCACTGGTTTTATGCTTCAACGAAAATTTTCGTTCAGCACCAAAACTCACAGACGCAATCGCGCCATCACGTTTTAAATCCTTTTCAGCATCACTATGCCAAGCCATACCTTCATTGCCATCATGATATAAATTCAACAGGCAGGAATTATATTCTTCACCACTCTTTTCTTGAATGAGTTCACGTAATTCTAATAATGCGGCAGTCCATGGCAGGGCATGCTTCGTTACTTTTGAGTAGGTATAAGAATAGGGGTGGTCCGCATACCACGCCACTTTACGTTTTGTGGTAACCGTCTTTCCAAAAATCACCGCCTGGTCATGCTTCCAGGCGATAGTATTCAACAGGTTTTGATAATAGATATCCGCCAACCCGGGCGACATAATTGCCCCGTAATAATTCACCACACCATCATGTGGTAAAAGATTACGTGGTTGCCCTTCAATTTGCTCAAATAAATCCATTGTTGCTCTATTTCTTTATCAAGAACTATTTCTATTTAAGTGCGTCATGAAATATTATGCCCATAGCATACCGATGCCCCTCATGCACCTGACTTACCCCGTGTCGCATCTTTGCCTGATAATATCCGCGTATCCCTTTCATGGGTTTAAAGTTTGTCGCAAAGATAATCAAATCCCCAAGATTTGGTTTTAAAACAGTAACCTTTGACTGCGCCCTTGGGATCTGTTCTGTCAGAACAAATTCTCCGCCGCAATAATCCCTCTCTGGCTGACTTAGAAAACAAGCGACCTGTATCGGAAAATACACCTCACCATATAAATCCTGATGCAAGGTATTATAGCCACCTTTTGCATATTCGAGAATAAGAGGCGTCGGCTTGTTCTGTCCTGCGTGATAACATGTTTCTATAAAGTCACAGAGTTCATTGGGATATCTTTGTTCCAATCCCAGCTTTTCCATCCAGTCATTCGCAACTGGAACAAGATGAGGATAAAGTTCTTTCCTTAAATTTTCCACCAAACCGGGCAAAGGATAATCCCAATATTTATAACATCCTCGTCCAAAACGATAACGTGCCATTTCCACTGTTTTTCGATAACCAACCTCACAGTGGAACTGATCACGTAATTCCTGACATTGCGTTTCAGTTAACAATGCTGGGAGATGAGCAAAGCCTACTTCATGTAAGCTCTGCCCTATTTTCTGCCAATCAAGTGACAAAATCTTATTTTTCATATCAACCATCATCTATTTTATGTCTTATTGATGGAAACACCGCCATCCACAAGCATGGCGGACCCTGTGACAAATGTTGATGCATCCGAAGCTAAATATAATGCCGATTGGGCTATTTCTTCTGGCTGTGCGATCCTCTTTAAAGCATGGATGTTTCTGACAAATTCTTGCACAGCTGGATCAGTGCCAAATTCTTTAGCCATATCCGTATCAGTGCCACCCGGTAACAATGCATTCACACGAATACCTTGTGCGCCATATTCAGCGGCAAGACATTTCATCATGCCAATCATACCAGCTTTACTGGCTCCATAAGCGCTTTGCATAGGGATGCCTGCCGTGTACCCCACAAATGAAGACGTAAATATTAGGGATCCTCCATTTTCCTGCATGGCAGGTATTTGATATTTCGCGGCAAGGAATCCGCTGGTTAAATTGGTTTGAATAATATTTTGCCAATTTTCCATGCTAAGATCTGCAATAGCAGATGGCTGCCCCAATGTGCCTGCATTGTTAAAAGCGATGTCTAACTTTCCATAGGACTCAAAGGCGATTTCAACCAGTTTTTTATTGTAATCCTCAGAAGTGACATCCCCCGCCAGCACAGTGACCGAACCGCCTTCATTCTTAATTTCCCGAGCCAAGGCATTAAGCTTATCCTCACGCCTTGCACCAATCACCAGTTTTGCTCCCTCAGATGCGAACAATCTGGCCGTCGCCTCACCAATCCCCGCACTGGCACCAGTTATAATGGCCACTTTTCCTTCAAGAATGTTCATTTTTTATCTCCTAAATTCAAATTCGTTCTTTTGGTTTTAGGATGTTCCCTACAAGCAAACGACCCGTTTCTTGGTATTGAAAAGCAATATATACAGCCAGCTTATATCTTCACGCTCTTGACAAATAAAACATACAATACGTATATGGTATATATATTAATCATATATAGATGGATATAAGATATGGGCATTGTAAAAATTGATGATGAACTTCATGAAGAAGTCAGACGCGTGAGCGGTGTGATGTGCAGGACTATTAATACCCAAGCCGAATTCTGGATGAAGATTGGTATGCTTGCAGAGACAAATCCAACCTTATCGTTTAACGAAATTGTTAAGATGGAATTGGAAGCTTCAAAACAAAATCGACCTGATTTGAAAGTTATTGAAGATGGTTAAAACCGAAGATGAAATCGCCTTAATGCGCATATCCGGGCAACTACTGGCATCCGTCTTTGAGATGCTAGATGGATTATCTTTGGAAGGCCTCTCAACTATGGAGATCAACGATATTGTTGAGCGATTTATCACGGACAATCTTGATGCACGTCCAGCCAGCAAAGGACAATATGGATATAAATATGTCCTGAATTGTTCCATCAATAATGTGGTTTGCCATGGCATTCCAAGTACGACAGAAATCATCAAAAATGGCGATATTATCAATCTGGACATTACTTTAGAAAAAAATGGCTATATCGCTGATTCCAGCAAAACTTATATGGTCGGTGATGTAAAACCAGCGGCGAGGCGGTTGGTCAAAATCGCTCAAGAAGCCATGTGGCAAGGGATCAAACAAGTAAAACCAAATGCACATCTTGGGGATATTGGATTTGCAATTAGTCGGCATGCAAAACGGCATGGTTATTCAGCTGTTCGTGAATATTGCGGTCATGGCATCGGTCGTGAGATGCATGAAAAACCGGATGTCCTGAATTTTGGGCATCGCGGCACAGGATTAAAGTTACAAAAAGGTATGGTGTTTACTGTAGAACCCATGATCAACCAAGGGCGTCGCACCGTGATTACGGAAGATGATGGATGGACAGTTCGAACAGCAGATAAAAAGCTTTCCGCCCAGTTCGAACATACCGTTGCGGTTACAGAAACCGGGGTAGAAATTTTAACTTTACGACCGGATGAAACTCGTTTCTTGAGCTGATCGGGCGAACTTATTGATTCAACATCAAAGAATATTTTGGCAATAATTCTTCTGTCATTGCCTCTCTATTTTCACCAATCATCTGCCAAATATCTTCGACATCATCTTTATGCTCGTCGGCAAATTTATGACTGAAGATAAGATAGTAATTCTTTGTCACAATTGGCGGTTCCATCTTTACAATACCCGATACTTTCAATTGCTTTAAATGAGCCTCCACCACCACATCTTGGTCAGCCAGGCCATCAATCCTGCGATTTAATAATTTCTTGATATTGCGCTGAGTTGACATGGCTTCTTCAACTTCGATACCGGCAGAACGTAATATCTTAACAACCGAATATCCTGTATTTGCACCGATCGGGCGTTCAAGATTAAAAAAAGTTTTACCATCCCATGTCAAAGGTGAGTTTTCAGATTTAAAGATTGAATAGGAAAGCGTTGCTAATCTAGCCTCAAAATCTCCATCCTTAATGCCAGCTGGATAGACACCGAATTCTTCTCGTTCTTTTGAATGAGAAAATAAAAAAGCAGCATCCAGTGCATTTTCTTGCAGCATTTTTAAAACACGTAGTCCGGGCACGCGAATAAATTCAACATCATATCCAATTTCCTTCATGACATGATCCACGATTTCAACTGAAACACCCGGAGGAGATGCAAGCTTATCACCAGATCCAAGAATATGAGGAAAACTGGAATTGGAATTGAAACCAATCCTAATTTTCAAATCACTTGCATACGACAATGTCGACAGACATATCGAAAAGAAAGTGAATATAAATATTATTCTCATGAAGTTCTTATGCCCCAATTATTTGCCTCTAGAAAATAAAATCCGCTTGCAAGCAAACGGATTAATTTAAGAACTTATCATTAGAATGTTAAAATATTTTAACAATTTCAACAATTAATTGTCAGCATTTTAACTAAAGTCTAAATAAGAACATCATTTTATTTGCTTACTGATTTACCACAAACCAAACAACCACAGCCGCAATAGCTAATAAAATCAGGGCAAAAACAGGTGAAACAAAACTTACATCTTTACCTTCTGGCGTATGAGATTTTTCTTTTTTTCCGGTTATCATAGGGCGAATTAAATTTTCTTTTTTCATCAACAGATAAAAGAAAACGGCAGAAATGTGTAAACCTATAAAAATCAATAGGATGTCAAAAATAGTATGATGCCAACTTGTTGCAAAATTCACGAAGCTTGACGAAGCTAAATGCACAAGTGGACCATCCACCAAAATATCATCAGTGGTAAATAAACCCAATGTTGCTTGCATCAAAATTAAAATAAGCAACGCTACAACCATCAAACCACCAGCCGGATTATGACCAAGGTATTTTTGTGGTTGAGATGAATGCATCGACTTTATGTAAGAAAAAACGGCTTTAGGAGATTTAATAAAATCACTAAATCTTGCACTACTGCTCCCCAATATCCCCCATAAGATACGATAAATGACTAAAGTCAGGATCGAATAACCCACATACATATGATAGGTCATATCCAGATCACCAAGTTCAAATTCTGCTGTCACATAGGCAGCAGCAATTAATAAAACCAATAGCCAGTGAAACAAGCGCGTCGGTATATCCCATACTTTTTTGAACATCATTCGATCCATAACATATTTTAATTAAGCTTCTTATTCATTTACTATACATAAAAAAAATGGCGACTTGAAGACAAGCCGCCATTCCATTTTCACCGATATGGGAGTTCGGTGTCTGATATTTCTATCAAGAACTAGATGATAATTTCCTGATAAAGCTTTGTGGTTGCTTCCACTGTGAGCTCAATCGGGTTACCACCTGCACTTGGGTCTTCCACAGCCATCTTCGCAAGAAGATCAATTTGCTTGTCATCCACACCCAATGCTTTCATGGATTTTGGTACTTCCATAGCTTCGGAAAATTCTACAACCCAGTCATAGAATCCATCAAAGCCACCTTTGATATCCAAATAAGCTGCCAGACGTTCCACACGCTCTTCAATCGCCGGACGGTTGAAACGCATCACAGCTGGCAAGGCAATCGCATTGGTCATACCATGAGGTGTGTTATAAACCGCCCCCAATGGATGAGCTAAGGCGTGAACCGCACCCAGACCTTTTTGGAATGCTGTTGCACCCATTGCTGCCGCGGACATCATATGTGCGCGCGCTTCGATATCTGTACCATCTTTATAGGCACGCAACAGGTTGTCTTTCACAAGACGCATACCTTCAAGCGCGATACCTTGGGACATCGGATGATATACAGGTGAACTATATGCTTCAAAGCTATGTACAAACGCATCCAAGCCTGTGCCCGCTGTAATTACTGGCGGCATACCAACGGTCAATTCCGGATCACAGATTACAATCGCTGGTAACATTTTTGGATGGAAAATGATTTTCTTGATGTGGTTCACTGTATCAGTCAAAAGACCGGCACGACCAACTTCGGAACCTGTACCCGCTGTTGTTGGTACGGCGATGATCGGTGCAATGCCATCTGGATCAGCACGGGTCCACCAGTCACCAATATCTTCGAAATCCCAAACAGGACGTGTTTGACCGGACATGAAGGCAATGATCTTGCCAAGATCCAAAGCGGATCCCCCACCAAAGCAGATCACGCCATCATGACCATTTTCTTTGTAAAGCTTTAAACCAGCTTCCAAAGTGACATCATCCGGGTTTGGCATCACATCACCAAAGAAACCTGCTTCAACGCCTGCATTTTTCAATACATCCATTGTAGAAGCTGTAATTGGTAAAGACGCCAAGCCTTTATCTGTTACCAAAAGAGGGTTCTTCATACCCAATTCTGTACATGCTGCTGCCAGTTCCTGAATACGACCAGCACCAAAACGAATAGCTGTAGGATAGCCCCAGTTTGCTGTTAAAGTCATTAGAGCACCTTTTTCAAATGATAGGATTTAACACGTGTCAGATTATGGAAACCGATAACGGATAGACCTCCGCCACGGCCCGTGTCTTTACAACCTGTCCAGCAAAGAGCTGGATCAAGATAATCTGCACGGTTCATAAATACAGTACCTGTCTCAATCTGTGCGCCAATATTTGCGGCACGTTTTGCATCTTTTGTCCAAATAGAGCATGTCAGACCGAATTCTGAATCATTCATCATTTTGATTGCTTCTTCATCAGAAGAAACTTTCATAATGCCGACCACAGGACCAAAGCTTTCGTCGATCATTACACGCATGTCATGATTTACATCTACTAGAATTTGTGGTGCAAGATATGCATCTTCCCCTGTATCTTTCGGGAAAAGAGCAGGATCAATCAAAGCTTTCGCACCATCTGCAATTGCTTCTTTGATTTGACCACGAACTTCGTCAGCAAAACGTTTTGATGCCATTGGACCGATTGTGGTTTCTTCCTCCATCGGGTTACCTAATTTGTAACCAGATACAATCGCCACTGCTTTTTCAACAAAAGCATCATATTGAGATTCATGAACGTAGATACGCTCAATACCGCAACAACATTGGCCAGAGTTAAACATCGCGCCGTCAATCAATGTATCAACTGCTGCATCCAGATCTGCATCTTCACATACATAACCCGGATCTTTACCACCTAGTTCCAGACCTGTGCCTGTAAATGTACCCGCCGCAGCACGTTCAATCGCACGACCACCACCAACAGAACCTGTGAAATTTACAAAATTGAAATAACGATTTTGGATCAAATGCTCAGTTGTGCCATGGTCCAAAAATACGTTTTGGAATACATCTGCCGGCATGCCTGCTTCGACAAATGCTTTTACCATAATCTCACCCACCAAAAGGGTTTGAGTGGAATGCTTTAACACAACCGTGTTACCTGCGATCAAAGCAGGCGCAACAGTATTGATCGCCGTCATATATGGATAGTTCCATGGCGCAATTACCATCACAACACCCAAAGCTTCGCGTTCGATACGACGTTCAAAATTGTCGCTTTCTTCAATCACGATTGGCTTCAATGCTTCTTCAGCAATATCAGCCATATAGCTTGCACGTTCATTCACGCCACCGAACTCACCACCGTAACGGGTTGGGCGACCCATCATATAGGCAATACCCGGTACGATTTCGTCATTCATCTCACCAAGCTTGGCGACACCCGCGCGTACCAATTCGATACGCTCCGCCATTGGGCGTGCTGCCCATGCTTTTTGAGCATCCCGTGCAGATTTCGCAACAGCAACCGCCTCATCCTGAGACGCTACAGCACGTTCCGCATATACGGAACCATCAATAGGACTGATGCATTTCAAAACATTGCCAGAACCAGCCATGTCTTTGACCTTTCATTGTTATCGTTTTTAAATCCTGACCTAAGATTTTTAGGCAGTGGTTTTTAAGCGCGTTCGAAACCGCGGGCAATTTCCCAATCAGTTACAACACGATCAAATTCTTCTTGTTCCCATTCAGCTGCACGGGTGTAATGAGCGACAACATCTTCGCCCAAAGCCTCTTTCAGCATGTCGGAATTACGCAAGGTTTCTGTGGAAGCGCGCAAGGTTTGCGGAATATCGTCCGCTTTTGCGATTTCATACACATCACCTGTTGTTGGCGCAGGTAATTCAAGTTTATCTTCGATACCTTTCATACCAGCAGCCAATTGCGCCGCAATTGCCAAATACGGGTTCAAATCAGAACCACCGATACGGCATTCAACACGGATACCTTTGGTATTTGCCGCACAAAGACGGAAACCTGCAGTACGGTTATCAATCGACCAAACAGTTTTAGTTGGCGCAAAAGTACCTTTCGCAAAACGCTTGTAGCTATTTACATAAGGTGCCAAGAAATAAGTATATTCAGGTGCATATTTGATCAAACCAGCCATGTAGTTTTTCATCAAATCAGACATGCCCAATTTATCACTTTCATCAAAGAAAGCAGGCTTGCCATCTTTCCAAAGGGATTGATGCACGTGAGATGAACTACCGACTTTGTTATGATCCCATTTCGGCAAGAAGGTCACAGCACGGCCATGCTGCCATGCGATCTCTTTGGTCGCATGCTTGGAAATGGTATGATAGTCAGCACAAAGATTGGCTTCGGCATAACGAATATTTAATTCTTCCTGCCCTGTTTCAGCTTCACCTTTTGTGTTTTCAATTGGAATACCAGCTGCGAATAAATGGTTACGCAGTGGACGCAAAACTTCTTCTTCCTTAGTGGTCTGAAGAATATGGTAATCTTCGTTATAGCCACTGATTGGAGCTAGCTCCTGGAAGTTACCTTTGCGAATTTCATCAAAACTATGTTCGAATAAGAAGAACTCAAGCTCTGTCGCGGTCATTGCTGTATAGCCAAGAGCTTCCATTTTCTCTACTTGTTTTTTAAGAACCTGACGCGGCGAATGCGGAATTGGCTCATGATGGTGATGATCCAACACATCGCAAAGAACCATTGCGGTGCCTTCCAACCATGGTACTAGACGAATAGAGTCCAGATCAGGTTTCATCACATAATCACCATAGCCTTGGCTCCAACTTGTTGAAGCATAGCCATCAGGTGTGGCCATCTCCAAATCCGTTGCCAGCAAATAGTTGCAGCAATGGGTTTCTTCGTATGATGTATCTACGAAATTCTGCGCATGAAAACGCTTACCCATCAGGCGGCCTTGCATATCTACAAGGCATGCCAAAACAGTATCAATAGATCCTTCTGCAACCAGTTTCTTCAGCTGATCAAAGGTAAGAGTACCAGCCATGATTATTATCCTTTTCCTAAATTCGCCGCGTCAGTTTGTTCTCAATTATCGATCAGGCACTTAGCCGTAACGATATGGACGACCTGCAGCTTGCATGTCTGCGTTATATTGCTTGATGATATCGACAACTTTTTTCTTTGTTTCAGATTCAGCTGCGATTTCATCCCAGAATTGAACAGCCGCTGCTTCAACTTCGGACCATTCGCCATCTGGAATAGATGTCAATTCCATCTTTGTGCCGTTCACACGTAGGGAAGCTTCACCACCCCAGTACCACCACTGACGGTAATAATGGCTTTGATCCATACATACTGTTAGCAATTCACGAAGATGTTCTGGCAATTCGTTCCAACGATCCATATTCGCAAAGAAAGAACCAGCCCAAGCACCAGAGATGTTGTTTGTCAGGAAGTAGTTTGTCACATCTGCCCAACCAACTGTGTAATCCTCTGTGATACCGGACCATGCGATACCGTCAAGCTCACCGGACTGCATCGCTGTTTCAATATCTTCCCAAGGCAATGTTACAGGAACAACACCGAACTGGCTCAAGAAACGACCTGCTGTCGGGAAGGTAAATACTCGCTTACCTTTAAGGTCTTCCAAGCTATAGATTGGATCTTTTGTCGCAAAGTGACATGGATCCCACGCACCAGCGGAGATATGTTTCACGCCAACTTTCGCATATTCTTCTTCCCAGATTTCTTTCAAACCATATTGGTTGAACAATACTGGCACGTCCAAAGAATAACGGGACGCGAATGGGAAGTAACCACCAAATACTGTTACTTCAGTTGGGGATGCCATGGAATCATCATCAGACTGAACCGCATCAATTGTTCCTTTTTGCATTGCACGGAACAATTCACCTGTTGGTACCAATTGGTCAGCGTAATACAATTCGATTTCCATTTCATCGCCAGCAATTTTGTTGAAGCTGTCGATTGCTGGTTTGATTACATGTTCTGCCAATGCAGAACCTGCATATGTTTGCATGCGCCATTTGATTTTGCCGCTTGCGATGGCTGGTGCAGCCAATGTAGATGCCGCAGCTGCAGTACCTACTACACCTGCTTTTTTCATAAACTCGCGTCTTGTTGTCATGTCATAATACTCCTTGTTCAACATACGACTTTAAGTGTTTTGATACGTCCCCGTTCTGATGACGGGGTTGGCATCGGGATCGTCTTATTTGCTATAGACGTATTCAGGTAACCATAGGGCAATTTCCGGGAAGATCATCACGATGGCCAAAGCCACTGTCATCACCAACACAAATGGAAGGATCGACCTATAGATATCGGTTAACCCGATCTCAGGCGGTGCCATAGCCCGCATTAAGAACAGGTTGTAACCAAATGGTGGTGTCATATACGCAATCTGCGTGGTGATGGTGTAAAGAACCCCATACCAGATCAAATCAAAACCAAGCGCACCAACCAATGGCACATATAATGGGGCCACGATAACCAGCATTGCCGTATCATCCAGGAAGGTCCCCATTAAAATGAAGCTTATCTGCATCAAAATCAGGATCATCCAAGGGCTAAGGCCCAATTGATCCGTGAATAGATTTTCAATAGCACGTACCGCACCCAGACCATCAAATACCGCACCGAAACCAAGCGCTGCCAAGATGATCCACATAAACATACAGGAAATGCCAAGTGTATTTCTTACAGAATTTTCAAATACCTGCTTGGTCATACGGCCTTTCAAAACAGCCGCAACAAAAGCAGTCATTGCACCAATCGCAGAACTTTCCACCAATGATGTCCAACCATTCACAAATGGGATCATCATGGCAAAGAAAATACCGAAAGGTAACAAGCCAGCAAGCAACAGGCGATATTTCTCAGCTTTAGAAACATTACGTTCTTCAGGTGGCAAGACAGGGCCAAGTTTCGGATTCATTTTACAACGCACAACGATGTAAACCACGAACATAGCTGCCATCATCAAACCCGGGATAATCCCAGCCAACCAAAGTTGGCCCACAGGCTGTCTAGCGATCATCGCATATAGAACCAAAACCACGGATGGCGGCACCAGAATACCCAGCGACGATCCGGCCTGAATGACCCCCGTCACCATGATCTTGTCATACCCCCGCCGCAAAAGTTCCGGTAAGGCGATTGTTGCACCAATTGCCATACCGGCCACGGACAAACCATTCATCGCAGAAATAAGAACCATCAAAAGGATCGTGCCAATAGCAAGGCCGCCACTGACTGGCCCCATCCAAACATGGAACATCTTATAAAGGTCATCCGCAATTTTACTTTCGGACAGGACATAGCCCATGAAAATAAACATTGGCAGTGTCAGAAGCGGATACCATTTCATTAACTTCATGGCCGCAGAAAACGGAATATCTGATCCGCCTGTTCCCCATAGGGCCAAAGCCGCAATTGAAGCAACGAAACCAATAGCCCCAAATACACGCTGACCTGTTAACAACATCAGCATCATGGATGAGAACATGAAGAGAGCAATCATCTCATAAGACATTATGCTTCCTCCCAACCAAGGCTGGATTCATGTGGATCTTCATGATCCAGTTTATCGCCGCGCAAACGGATAATGTCTTTAAACAATTCAGAGATACATTGCATAATCATCAGGACCAGACCGAAACACATAATAACTTTAATTGGCCAAATATAGGGGCGCCATGCTGTCGGGCTGCGTTCCCCATACATCAAGGAATAAGTGGTACTATCAATACCGCCATAAAGAAGGACACCCAGATAGAAAATCAGGAATAAAATGGTGATACTATCTACCCACATTTTGGTGCGATGGCTCCAACTTGCATAAAGCAAGTCCATGCGCACATTCGATCCCAACTGGATAGAATATGGACCACCTAAAATATAATATGCCACCATGGAAAACTGGGCCATTTCCAGTGTCCATAAGGATGGCAGGAAAAATGTTTTTGAAATCGACGACCATAATAAAATGCCGACCAATACAAAGACGCCATACATTGCAAAGCGTCCTATCCGGTAATTTACTGCATCTATAAATGCTATATATTTATGCATGAAAATCATTACTGACTTCACTTTCGCTTTTTACAAACCCTGTTCTGTTTTTTGCTTTTCTAGGACTTTTTTGAACACATCACTCAGATATGCCGCCACTTTCGCCACACCTGCGCTATCTTTGATCAGATCATTCCGAATTTCGATCATCACATTTGCCAATCCATTCTCATCCCCATGCAAACGCAAGGTATGAGCGACACCATCTGTTGGTGCATAGGGCTCATTCCGACGCACCACAAATTCACTTTCTTCCGCCATAATCAAATCAGCAACACTATGATCTCGATCATGAATGATCCCAATCTCTACTTCCCGTTTATTACCTTTATAAACAGGTGTAAAAGAATGAATGGTAAAGATTACAGGTTTTTGACCTGAAGTCATTTTATTTTCAATAACTTGCGATAAAGCGTTTTTAAAAGGATTATAAACATTCTTTTCGCGCCAAGAACGATCTTCCTCTGTCAGATCGCAATTACCGGGAATGTCGAAAACTTCACTTTTAGAAGGGGATGCATCTTTCGCTTCTGGTGGTCGGTTACAATCATAGACCAGACGTGATACACGGGACGCCACCAACGGCGCTTCTAGATCTTCCACCAACAAACGTGCCACAGCCAAGGCACCAGGATCCCACGCAATATGACTTTCAAGAAGATCTTCTTCCAATCCCAGATTATTTAGTTCCGCAGGGATATAATTGCTGGCATGCTCACATACCAACACCGCAGCATTATGACCTGCCGCGTTAAATATCTCGACCGCATTGATCTGAGATGGATATGAATTTTTGCTCCCCATTCTCCACCGCTTTTTGTTATTCTTGTAAAAAATTTTTCAATATATGACAGAAACTATATTTTCAGGCAATACTTTTTCTGTTAAATTTTTTACAAAATAAATCATAACGTTTACAGCAGGCGAAAAAATCTGTACTAAACCAGCAGATTTCATGGGGGTCTATATGACAGACGAAGCGGTAAAAAGTGTAGCAGAATCCATTCGGGATAATTTTGAAGATTTAACCCGGACGGAACGTCTTTTTGCCAATACGCTATTGGAAAACTATCCAATGTCTTGTCTGGGATCGATTACCGCTGTTGCAGCGGCAGCGGATGTATCCACCCCAACCGTTCTACGTACGGTAAAAAAACTTGGCTATGATGGCTTCCCGGATTTTCAGTCAGCTGTTCACACAGAACTCGAAGAAAAAATTTCAAGTCCAATTACAAAATTTGACCGCTGGAATGAAAGTGCCGCAGATACACATATCTTAAATGAGTTCACTGATGCAGTGATGGAAAATATGCGTCAGTCCCTGATGCAGATTGATCCGGAAGAGTTTGATGCGATCGTCGACAAGCTTTCCACTCAGAAGAATGCATTACATATTGTTGGTGGACGGATCACACGTTCTTTGGCCGATTATTTTTTCACCCATATGCAAGTGGCCCGTAAAAATGTGCATCGTGTTGCCAGTAACTCCAATACATGGCCGCACTACCTCTTAAATATGGAAAAAGGGGACCTATTAGTCTGCTTTGATGTTCGCCGTTATGAACATAGCTTGTTGAATCTTACACATTTAGCATCCGAACGTGGCGTAGATGTAATCTTGTTCACTGATCAATGGGGATCACCAGCTGCCAAAAACGCCAAACATGTTTTCAATTTACGTATTGAAGTGCCATCTGCTTGGGATTCATCTGTGGTTACTCTTTTCTTATTAGAAGCCTTGATCGCAGCCGTTCAAAAGAAAACATGGACACAGACCAAGAAACGCATGAATGAGCTGGAATATCTTTTTGATGAAACACGCCTCTTCAAAAAGTTCAAGAAGATAACATAGCCCCCTTTCTCATCATCAAGTTTACATGAATTTCTCATAGAAACGTAACATTCAACTTTTACCAAAGAATGATATCAAATATTTATTCTTTGGAGTTACTAATAATGAAACGTCTCTGGATTATGCTGCTTGCATTTACCTTTGTTGCAAATACGTCAAGTCACGCAGCTGAGCAGGAATATAATATCTTTGCTGTACCTAGTGCTGAGATTTCCAATTATGTGAACGAATTTGGTAAAAAGTTAAAAGATCAAACAGATATAGAAACTTTTGAACAACGTGGTTATCTCCCTCACGCAACTCTGTATCTTACTTCTTTTAAAGCAAGCGACCTTGATGAAGTGAAGGCAAAAGTTAAGGATTTGGCCCGCAATCAAAAGTCATTCCCGTTAATTGTAGATGGTACGCATTTAACCAAAGGACGTTGGTATTTCTTAGACCTAACCTATAGCAAAGACTTGCAACGCCTTTCAGATAAAGTCGTTTTATCTATGGAACCTATGAGAAACTTGGATTATCAAGTACCAAATTGGGTTAAGAAATATCCTGAAAAACTTAAAACATTTGAGCGTTATGGCTCACCAAATGTATTTGCGCAGTATAACCCACATCTGACACAGCTCGCAGGTGAAAAAAACACAAAACTTGATGACTTTATTACCGCCATCAAAGATGAGAAAATTTATGTTGAAGGACAAGTCATTGGACTTGGATTTGCGCCTGTGAACCCACTTGGACAAGTCAAATCCGGCGATGAAGAAATCTTCTTATTTAAGAAATAGCAAAGAAAGAAAGCCGCCAATTGGCGGCTTTTTTATTCCAATAAAAACCCTTGTGGTTTAATGGCTGGACGTAATTTTTTACCCAAGCTGCATAACAACCCGTTTTCAATGGTCCGGCACATGGCATCCAACGGCAACCCATTTGGTCCGCGATAGAATGGATGTTCTAAATGATTTGTAACCGCAGCTAGACCGAAAAACACATAAGCAATAATCGCTGAAAATAAGGGGGCCATATAACCAGCCGCATCAATCAATGCGAATGGCACTAAAAAACAATAGAGATAAGCCGTACGGCGAATAAGCAAAGAATACACAAATGGCAAAGGCGTATTGGCGATACGCTCACACCCTGCCTGAGACATAGCAATCATGCCCATACGTTCTGACAAGACACGTGTACCCAGCTCACTTAATATTTCTTTTTCTCGCAAAATCGCGATTTCTTCTGCCAATAAGTTTAATGCATAACATGCCGGCGCGGATGACGACTTAACGGCTGCAACTTCCTCTTTCTGCAACCAGTATTTCAGATCAGCGCTCTGCATTTCAAAGCGTAAATTCATTCGATGTGCGTTAGTAAAAGCGGCTAACAAATACAATAAACGCTTACGATGCTTGTTATCCTTCAAAAACAATCTGGTATCACGCGCAAAACTTCTTGAATCACCTACCAGCGCGCCCCAGAGTTTACGTGCTTCCCACCAACGATCATATGCTGCACTATTTCGGAAACTCAGAAATAATGACATCGCAATACCAAACACCCCCATCGCAGATAACGAGAAATGAGGTACGATATCGTACTGACTATCCAGAAAATAAATTCCAATTGAAAATGCTGTCACAATGAGGATCTTCGCCCAAATATCTGTAATCACAGATCCTTTGGTAATAAAAAACAACATCCATATACTTGGCTTATCACGAACGATCATCGACTTTACCTTGCGAGTTTGCATTTCTATTCAACAGGATAAATGTCTCAATCTTTTAATAGATGTACCGTTTTATAAGCGTCAAAAAGCACTTTATTTATAACAATCACAATAGATAATTCATTACCACTTCAAGTGATAAGGGCAAGTTGCTGCTTTATCTCCTGATCTTTTCCCTTCGCGCATTTTGCCAACCCACGATCAACCTTCCCAATATGCGTCAACCACCAGTCACGCAAGAAGTAACGAAGACGCATTAAACTTTCATCACTTCGACTTCCTTGCCATACCAACGCCATTTCATTTAGCTGCTCTATCAAGCGCCCATGGATCTTCTTATGTTCAGCAATTTCAGTATAGCCACAGATTTCCATTAGCTTTTCTTCGCGTGCGAAATGGTATTTTGTATAGCTAATCAATTCTGTCAAAATATCATCCATATCGCCTTCTGAAACATCACGCCTCCAGGCACGGTTTACGAGCGCAATAATTTGTTGATGATCTTGATCTATCGCCTCTACGCCAACACGAATATTGTTATCCCATATGATAATCTCATCATTGCCTTCCAGAGGAATATCAATCCAAAAAACGCTTCCAACACCGACCTCACTTTTAAAATCAATCCATCCCGCAAGACTTTGAAGTAAAAGTTTTGAAACGGCTAAACTAATCCCAAGTCCGTTCTTCGTCACTTTTGATTTATAATCAAAATGATGGAATGTATCGAACATACGTTCCTGTTGATGAGGTTCAATGCCAATACCCGTATCTCGAATATAAATGCGTTGGAAATTTTGCCGAGTTACTTCCCCATAAATTTCAACTTCACCTTCGGGCTTGTTGAACTGAATGGCATTCATCAACACATTCAAGATTATTTGTTTAAATCGTGCCCTGTCACTTTTAACCAGGGCGGTCTGATCAGCTGTTAAATTATTTTTAACATGAATTTGATGTTGCCCTGCTAACTCTGCGATCGAGCCAACCGTTTCGACAACAACCTCTAATGGGTTAAAGCTTTCAATTTCCAATTCAATCTGACCATCTTTAATATTAATCAAATCAAGAATTGAATTTACAAGCCCCAGCAGGTGTTCTCCACCCTGTTCTATACTTTCTAAATAAGATTTTTGCGCCTGACTTAGGGGATTTTGTTCATTCACCTTCATAAGCTGCGCGAAACCCAATATTGCATTTAAGGGCGTACGCAATTCATGACTCATGGAAGATAGAAATTCTGATTTTGCCTGATTAGCATGTTCCGCAACAATCAAAGCATTCTGAAGTTCAATTTCCTTCTTCATACGCTCCATTTCAGCGGCCGTACGCCCTGCAATAATATCAAAACAGGCTGAAATTATGTTCTTATTTCCGATCGATTCACTATGAAGGACATTAATTATTCCCATGCCGCGATCGTTTGAGTCATATAATGTTGCCCCCATATAGGATTCTACACCGATGATTTGAAGATATTCATCTTGAGGAAAAGCTTGCTGAACCCCAGATGTATAAACGCAAACCCCTTGCCCTAATGCAATATCGCAAGGCGTGCCTTCCAGGCTATAGGTAATACTCTCTTGAAACTGACCTTTACCATATCCAGCCCGGGTCACAATAGCCGTAAAATCGTCGACATATTCGCCAATGAACACGTAATCCACCCCAAGTGTTTCGGACAGCATTTTAACGACAGCTTTGTAATAGTCTTGTCCAATTACACCTGAAACAGTCGACGAAAAAGATTGTAGCAATTGTTTATATTGCTCAACAGATAATTCATTAGATATAGAATTGGAATCAGAGTTACCCATTTAGTGATCTCGCATTTATCTAAAATCAGTTTAGCATAAACGCAAAATACCTGAATACCCTTGATTAGTTTTCTATTTTTTCTTTCAAAACCGAAACGCACTTTAATAGGCAAACTGAATCAAATACTTACAAAACAACAAAGAAAAACCCTAATAAATTATAAAGAAAGAAATTGACGAAGCCTTTTTTCTATTATTAAGTACCCTCGCATATAAGAAAAATTATTGTTTTTTATCATATGCTTATGGAAATATATTTTACTGGGTGGGAGATCAGAATAATTCTGAAAAGATTAAGAATTACCTGATTTTATTAAAATGTTAGTTTTTGAAAAATTATCCATAAGAAGTAAATCATTTTTTCTTACTATCTATAGTTTTGCAAACATCATTCTATTGACATCAAATACTTTCGCCACGGAACTAGGCATAACTCCAAACCATGTCTTTAACATTTGGCAGAATATTGGCCTTGCATCAGAAATGCTATTTCAAGAAACATATGGGGTTTCCTTAAGTAAGACAGCTCTTGTTAAACCTAGGCGATTTATGGGAAAAACCAGCAATGATGTGATGGAAAAAGCTCTTAGACTTCACAAAGACTTAGCACTTATTGTTCAGATAACACACACACAGCCGGAACCTTATTGGGTGCGAGAATACAAAAGTTTTGAAAAAAACACTTCTACCCATACAAAGCCACAAACTGTAAGTGATGTTTATATTCTTTCTTCCCACATTCTTCAGAACATCGTGAATAAATACGTGGAAGTTACAAAAGGGACTAAATCAGTAAGGCATTTTTATCTCGAAAACCAATTACCTCCCAAAGACAAAACATTAGATGATGTTTATGCTGAGTTGGATCTGCTGTCCGCGAAACTTAAATATGTATCATCTAATCCTCTCAGCATGGCGAGTGGTGAATAAGATGATACCAAGCATACGTATTACTACATTTGGCTGGCTTTTATCCCTTGGATTATTAATTGCCGTGATATCTGTAGCGACTATTTCCATACGTTCGGTTAAGCAAGCAGATGACATCCAAGCCATCTGGATGGAATTTGAGGAAACAGCTGCGCGCAAGTCCCTGTTGCTGGGTCAATTAAGAGGCTTGATGGGTTTTAACGGCATGATCCATCACTTTAAGAACTTTCTTTTACGCAAAGATCGATATTACCTCGTCGCGGCAAACGAAAAGTTATTACAATTGGATCTGGTCCTGACCACTTATAAGTCATTAAAATTGAGTAATGACGAACGACATGCCTTAACTAATCTCAAAAGAATTATCGATCAATATCATAGCAATATCTCTTTAGTAGAACAGTTAATCGAAGAAGAGAAAACCATCGAGTATATTGATGCGATCGTGCGTATAGATGACACAGAAGCTATTAAATCAATTGAGGTCCTAGAATCTCAATTGATGAATTTATATAAGCGAAACACCCTTTCAATCACGAAATCAGTCGCAGATTCCATTTTTGTAAATAAAGTCTATGGTATTGCGCTTGTACTGATCTTAATTCTTCTCTTTATTTTCACAACAAGCTTTATTTACTGGTATCTTTTCCGCCCTTTACGTGAAGTTATACAAACCTTACAAACGTCACGACCTGACGACCCAGAAGACATACGCCTCAAACGTCGAACCCGGCTGGAAGAAACAGAAATTGGTGCCCTCGTTGACGCTGGCAATAATTTTCTAGAAGCCGTGCGCTTTCATTCCATACGTCGAAAAATCGCCGAAAACACCATCAGGGATCGAGAAGCTAATCTACGAGCCGTTCTTGATAATGCTGTCGATAGTATTATTACCATCGATGATCACGGCATTATTCAATCCGTCAATAAAGCCGCAACTAATCTGTTTCAATATACGGGTGAGGAACTGATCGATAATAATGTTTCCATGCTTATGCCCGAACCAGATCGTAGCCATCATGATGCCTATCTGGCCCAATATAGGTTAAGCCGGAAGGCAAAAATCGTTGGTATTGGCCGCGAAGTTACAGGCCTTAAACGCGATGGCACAGAATTCCCAATGCAGTTGGCTGTCAGCGAGGTGGAAACATCTTATGGCACCATTTATACAGGTATCGTACGAGACTTAACCGAAGAACGCGAAAATGAGCTGCGCTTGCTTCTCGCAAAAGAAGAAGCAGAAAAAGCTAACCGAGCAAAATCTGAATTTCTTTCATCTATGAGCCATGAACTGCGCACCCCGCTAAACGCCATTATCGGTTTCTCTCAATTACTAGGCAGTAGTCGCCGATCCAGTTTGGATGAGAGACAGGAAAAACAAGTCAGTCAGATCCATTCTGCAGGTTCACATCTCTTGGAACTTATTGATGAAATACTGGACTTAGCTAAAATAGAGGCCGGACAACTTTCCATATCTATGGAACCTATTTCTCTTAACGAAACCATTGAAGAATGTATTCAGTTCGCAACACGTAATGCAGAAGAAAAAGATATTTATCTCAACAATAAGTTATGCGCTAAAACACTGCCTTTTCTAAAAGCAGACAAGCTTCGTTATAAGCAAGCGATGATTAACTTACTGTCCAACGCCATAAAATATACAGATCGTGGTGGTCAGGTAACAATTTCTGGACAAATCACCGAAGAATATAATTACCGCGTCAGTGTCGCAGATAATGGGCGCGGCATACCTATAGAAAAGCAAAATGAACTTTTCCAACCATTCAACCGTTTGGGGATCGATAAGAGCGGTATAGAAGGGACCGGTATTGGCTTAGCCTTAACCAAAAAAATCGTTGAATTAATGGATGGATCTATTGGTTTTGAAAGCCAGATACATATAGGTTCTACTTTTTGGGTTGAGTTTCCCATCATAGCTGATCCCATTAACATCCATACAGATGACAGAGAACATATACCAAATATGTCCTTACCTGATGGTGATCATATATTATTGTACATCGAAGATAACTTAACCAATTTGCAACTGATGGAAGACATCGCTGTTGAGATACCAAATTTAAAGATTAAATCGGCCATTACCGCAGAAGCAGGTATTGAATTAGCGACGCAATGTCACCCAAATATTATTTTAATGGACATCAATCTTCCGGGAATGAGTGGCATTGAAGCAACACGTATACTGAAAGCAACAGACGCAACCAAAGATATTCCCATTATTGCCTTAAGTGCCGATGCTTCGACAAAAGTTATCCGAGAAGCCAAAAATGCAGGGTGCGTTGACTATCTTACCAAACCATTCAATGTTATAACGTTAATGCAACTTATTGAAAAACAACTAAAGCTATCCGTTAAAGAAACAAGTTAATGGGAATAATGCCGACGTCTTTTCCAAAATTGAAACTTTCGCATTTTCTGCAAAAATTCCTATGGCGCAGTAGGAAGACAACAATACGATTATTGGAAGCTGGTTTGAATGACCTTCTGCCGCCTCATTGTTTAAATTGTCATGTAGAAATATCGCAATCACAGGCAATATGCTCAGATTGCTGGAGCCAAATTTCTTTTATTGCGCAACCTATCTGTTTTTGTTGTGGCTATCCCTTTGAAAATATAACTGGCATCTCAAATCATAGCTACTGCGCGGCTTGTCTTGCACAAAAACCCAAATTTCATATGGCAAGAGCAGCAGTCACTTATAATGATTTAAGCCGCGATTTACTTTTGAAATTCAAGCATGGCGATCAACAACATATAGCCCCCCTTTTTACACGTTGGTTGAATATGGCCAGTCTTCATTTTCCAGATGATATCAAATTCGACTATGTTATTCCTGTCCCCCTTCATTCACGCCGCCTCATCAAACGACGTTTTAATCAAGCCGCTTTATTAGCGAAAGCTTTTGCTAAACAGAATGATTTAATCTACGCAGCTAACTTGTTACAACGTATCAAACAGACTGAAACTCAAGGCCATCTGACTCCAAAAGCGCGTCGTCGAAATTTACACGGCGCGTTTCGTGTTTCAAAAAAATTCCAGCAAAGCCTGCAAGATAGAACTGTTCTTGTAATTGACGACGTTTACACGACCGGTAGCACGGTAGAAGAAGCAGCCAAGATATTAAGGAAGAATGGTGCTAAAGAAGTTTACATATTAACCGTAGCCAGAGTTATGCGCCCACAAAAAGTTGATTAAGGTGGAACAGATCACATATTGCATCCTATATCATCACCAAGTATGACATGCATAAATTTACGGATTTAAGAAGTTAGGAATATCTAAAATGGCATTAGTTGAAATTTATATGCGCCCCATGTGTGGTTTTTGTGCCGCTGCAAAACGTCTATTGGACGGAAAGGGTGTTAGCTATACAGAATACAACATTTGGGAAGAAGATGGTCGTCAGGCGGAAATGATCCAACGCTCCAACGGTGGTCGTACCGTACCACAAATCTTTATCAACGATCAGCATATTGGTGGTTGTGATGATATGATGGCAATGGAAAAATCTGGCAAGCTTGATCCACTCTTAGGCTAAAAATTACATATCCAGCGGGAGATTTCTATGATTTTGCCTTTAGCCTTGGTTCAAATGACCTCAACCACATCAATTGAGGAAAATTTAGCTTTAGCGGAGCCTCTTATCCGTGAGGCTACCAAACAAGGTGCAAAATTGATCTCTCTCCCGGAAGTCGCCAATCTGGTCCAGATGAAACGATCTCAATCCACAAAAGAAGCCTGTCTTCAAGAAGATGATCCTTTCCTTTCTGGATGCCAAGCTATAGCGAAGGAACTTGGCATTTGGATTCATATTGGATCCTGTGTCATAAAATTGCCTGATGATGATCGAATGGCCAATCGGGCATTTATGATTGATAATCAAGGTGAAATCAAAGCATGCTATGACAAAATCCATATGTTTGATGTGGATTTAGAAGGTGGCGAAAGTTATCGCGAAAGCAAATCTTTTAAACCCGGTGAGCAAGCCGTTACAGTGGAGACACCTTGGGGCATTATCGGTCTAACTATTTGTTATGATGTGCGCTTCCCACATCTCCATCGAAGCCTTGCCCATGCAGGGGCCAAAGTGATTTTAAACCCGGCTGCTTTCACTCAGAAAACCGGTGAGGCACATTGGCATACATTGCTAGCTGCTCGCGCTATTGAAACTACATGCTTTGTTGCTGCAGCTGCACAAACTGGCCATCACGATGATGGTCGTGATACCTATGGTCATAGTCTTGTTATTGATCCTTGGGGAAATATACTTGCCGATGCAGATACGGCAATCGGCGTCATTCGCGTTGATCTTGATTTAGAAGACGTCACAAAAGCCCGTGCCATGGTACCATCTTTGCAAAATGGACGTGACTTTAGTCTTCCAGACCAATAACACGTTTTGCGGCAAGGCGTTGGACTATTGCTTCAGACGGGATAGTTACTTTTCCCTGTTCATATTGCAAGATATCAAACCCGTGACAAAATTCACGCAATTCCCCTTCTTTCAATAGAAAATTAGGATTGGATGGTTTTCCAAAAACCTCGTGACTTCTTGCAAAGGTTTGATACAAAATCATCCCGCCAGGCGCGACCAACTTAAAGATATCTTCAAGCCGTTGACGAAAAAGATAGTTAGTCACAATCACCAAATCATATTGGCGCTCAGATAAAGGCCATCGGTCCTCTTCTTCAAGATCAGCCTGTAAAAGGGTAACTTGTTCCTTGCATAGCAAGTCCTCAACATTGGATAGATCAATATCAACAAAAGTAACTGCAGCGCCTTTTTCATGTGCAAGACGTCCATGGCGACCTGCACCACAGGCATAATCCAAAACTAATTTTCCGGTAAGATCAGGTGCCAACCATTTTTCAATGAATGGGAGTGGCGTCATAGAGACATGAGACATATTTTTTCATCCAAATGCATAGAAAACGTGACAAAGCCTTGTTATTTCGATAGATAATCGCCAAATTCTGAATTGAGTTGGGAAATATAACTTGTTTTTCAAGCGATGAAACCAGAATTTTAAATTCTAAATGACGATGGATATGGGTTAAAAGATGATTTCTTTTAATTTGAAATGTGAAAACGAACATGAATTTGAGGGCTGGTTTAAAGATTCAGCTTCCTTTGAAAAACAACAAGAACTGGGCTTGTTGGAATGTTCTGTTTGTGGATCCAACAACGTCAAAAAAGCCTTAAGCGCGCCCAATATTTCAACCAGTCGCTCCCAAGAAAAATCACAAATCGAGTTTTTCACTAAAGCCCGCAACGCCATGGTGAAAATGCGCAAAGATATTGAATCTAATTGCGAAAATGTAGGTGACAAATTCGCCGAGGAAGCTCGTAAAATCCATTATGGAGAGACCGAAGAACGCGGTATTTACGGAAATGCCAGCGCCGATGAAGTCAAAGAATTGGTCGAAGAAGGCGTTGAAGTGGCGGCAGTACCCTGGGTGGACGACAAGACTAATTAATCTCATTGGAAAGACAATAAACCTTTGAGATCGTAATTTTTTCGCCTTATAGTAGCCCTAGATAATTTAATCTCTATGCGGGTATTATTTCATGCGTCTTTCAAATTTCTCTATCACGTTTAAACATTTGGGTTTTGCCTTACTTTTACCAACTGCGTTTATTTTAAGCGGCTGTGAAGAAAAAGTTGAAGAGCAAATTGAAGTTACTCCAAGAGTGAAATTTGAAGAAGTCTTCCCAGATGACAGTCAGCGTATCCGCAACTTATCAGGACAAGTTCAAGCCGCAGAAACCAGCGTTTTAAGCTTCCCAATTAATGGTCGTGTTATTGAAATGGCTGCAGAGCTAGGCGATCGCGTAGAAGCCGGCCAAATGATGGCCATGATGGATCCAACCAACTATCAGTTAGCAAAAGATAAGGCCTCCGCACAGGTTCGCACCCAAAAAGCCAAATTGGTAGAAGCCCAAGAAGAATATGTCCGCAAGGAAACCCTCTATAAAAAAGATCTTGTTGCCAAAGCCGCATTAGACACAGCAAAAGCCGCATTAGATACATCTCTTAGTGAGGTCGATGTGGCGATCAGCGAATTAAAACGTGCAGAACGAGATTTAGAAAAAACAGTAATCCTTGCCCCATTTTCCGGTGAAGTTTCAGTAAAGTCTGTTGAAACTTTCACTGAAGTTAGCATTGGACAATCCATCTATGAGCTGGAAGCAGAAGGCGCTATGAATGTTGAGGTTTTGGTTCCTGAATCCATGATCCAAAAGCTGGATTATGGTCATCCCGCAATTGTTCGTTTCCCAGGAGCCCGTGGCTTGGAAATCCCTGCTATTGTCTCTGAAATTGCAAGCCAATCAGAATCCGGAAATGCCTTCCTAGTTAAGCTATCGTTACAAAAACCTGAAGAAGCCCCCACTGGCGAAGGTCGATTATTTTCAGGCATGACCGCGACAGTAAGCTTCTTACTTGATAGCGAAACATCTGGCCCCGTTTATACAATCCCGATTTCGGCGATTTCCCTGCAAAGCCTGTCCGAGGCAAATGAAGCTCAAAATGAACGCAGCTCACTTGCCCCTGTTTTCGTTTATGATCAAGCTACCGAAACCGTAAAACGTGTTTTTGTGACTATCGGTAAAACCCGTGGCAATCGTTTAGAGGTTTATTCAGGACTTAATGCCGGCGATAAGATTATTGTGGCAGGTGTTTCGTTCCTGCATGACGGCATGTCTGCTTTGTTATGGCAACCGGAATAAGGAGGCTCTATCATGTTAGCTGCCCTTACCCGGTTCTGTATTGAACGATCCCGTCTGACTGTCTTCTTTATTGTGGCTATTATTGTAGCTGGCTTTACATCCTTTTTGTCACAACCAAGTCAGGAAGACCCTGAAATCACCATCCGTTTTGGTCAAATCACAGCCAGTTATCCAGGTTTAGCTGCGGAAAAAGTTGAACAGCTCATTATTCGTCCTATCGAAGAAAATCTGAAACAAATTCCGGAAATCAAATTCATCAAATCCCAAGCAACAACGGGACAAGCACTAGTAACAGTGCGTATCTATCCGTCTTATTTCGATCTAGATCCCATTTGGTCAGATATTCGAAACAAGATGGATGATTTAAAACCCAACTTACCTGAAGGCACACAAGGCCCGTTTGTAAATGATGATTATGGTCGGGTTTCAGTCGCCACATTGGCGCTTTATGGCGATGAATATGATTATAAAGATTTACGATCTGTTGCCCGAAATCTGCGTGATCGCATTGGTGCCTTAGAGCTTGTAAGTCGCGTTGATCTCTATGGCATTCAGGAAGAACGTGTTTGGCTTGAAATGAATCAAGACAAACTGGCCCAGATTGATCTATCTGCCAATCAAGTTGTGAACACCCTGAAAGATCAGAATATTATTTTACCCGGCGGCAATTTAATCGCGGATGGCTTAAGTATCGGTATTGATCCAACTGGTAATTTTGATTCCGTTAAAGAAATTGAAAATGTAGCCATCCAAACCGGCGAAGATACAGGTGTTGTTTATCTAAAAGATTTACTAACTGTGCGTCGCGGATATGTGGACCCACCAGAACGTCCCGCATTATATAATGGGCGTCCAGCCGTTATCCTTGGTATATCCATGGTTCCCAATATTGCGATTAAAGAATTTGCAGCTCAATTGGAAGCAGAAATCGCAATTTTAACCGCGGAACTCCCCCTCGGCCTGAATTTAGATTATGCCACATATCAACCCCCAATTGTCGATGCCAGCATCAAAGATGCAACGTCGAATCTTATGCAAACTCTCGCCACCGTTCTTGTGGTGGTTATGTTATTCTTGGGACTTCGTACCGGTACAATTGTCGGTTCTGTTGTCCCAATTACCATCCTTGCTGCGATCATCGCCATGCGTCTTTTTGAGATCCCGCTTCACCGGATTTCGATTGCAGCGATTATTATCTCGCTTGGCCTGCTCGTAGATAACGGTATCGTCATTGCCGAAGATATCAAAACCCGATTATCTCAAGGCATGGAACGCCTAAATGCCTGTATCGAAGCGGCACGTAGCTTAGGCCTTCCTCTTCTAACCTCTTCACTCACGACAATTTTGGCGTTTATGCCTTTGATGTTGGCGGATGATGAAACGGGTGAATTTATGTCCGCCCTCAGTCAAGTTGTCACAGCAACATTGCTGGCTTCTTGGGGATTAGCCATAACAGTGACACCAGCCCTTTGTTATTGGTTCCTTGGGGATCGGAAAAAATCAAAAACCAAGAAGAATGAGACTGAGGTAAAGGATCTATACGGGGGTACCTACTATAATCTCTTCCGTAAGTTTCTAAACTTTATGCTACGCGTTCGTATCCCATTCCTAGTGGTTATGTTCGCCTTGTTAATCTTGTCCGTCAAAGGCTTGGAAGATGTACCGAAACGTCTTTTACCCCCATCAGATCGCGCACAATTTGTCTTACCTATTCGTTTACAAGCAGGTGTCGATGTACGTGAAACACAGGCAGTCGTGAAACGCTTTTCAGATTGGGTGAATAACAAATCCTTAAATCCGGAAATCACCAGCAGTACAATTTTCATCGCCAATGGTGGCCCACGTTTCTTCTTGGCTTTAAGCCCGCCTGACCCCGCACCGAACACTGCTTTTGCCATTATCAATGTAGCAAATCCAGAAGATCGTGATCCGACTATGGCAAAGGTTGATCGCTTTATTATCGAAAACATGCCGGAAGCAGAAGGCTTTACTGAAAAGCTTTTCCTAGGCTCCACCAAACCTGGAACTGTTGAATTACGTATTTTGGGCCCTGACATTCCTACCTTGATGGATAAAGCCAATGAGGTAATGGCAGGTTTCCGTACGATCCCCGGCACACAAGATATTCGCAGTGATTGGGAAAATCCGGTGATCCGTATTAAGGTGGCAATTGACCAAGAACGCGCCCGTCGGGCTGGTACTGATAGTCGCTCTATCGCGCAGGCACTTTCCACAAACTTTGATGGTGAAACCGTCACCTCCTACCGTGAAGGCGATAAAGTCATACCCGTTATCTTGCGTTCAGAAGAAGATAAACGCAGTACACTTGATGACCTCAGAAGTGTGACCGTACCTTCCAGTAATGGCAATGTCGTACCGCTCATCCAGATTGCGGATATTGATGGGGATGTAGTGCCATCCCAAATCCGCCGATATAATCAGGAACGTGCGATCACAATCAGCGCTATTAATCCAAATATGGAAGCTGCAGGCCTTTATGCCGCAATGCAGCCCACCCTTGAGAAACTGGATTTACCTTATAACTACAAGATCGAAGTTGATGGCGAGTTAAAAGGATCCGAAGAAGCGAATGCTGCACTTTTCAAATATATGCCGCATTGTATGGGGTTGATGCTGCTACTATTAATTTGGCAGTTCAACTCTTTCAGAAAACCATTCATCATTGCCTTTACAATTCCGCTTCTGATTATCGGGGCAAGTTTGGGGTTAAATCTGACAGGTGCCTATCTGGATTTTAACGCCATGCTTGGATTGATTAGTTTAGCAGGCATTATCATCAATAATGGTATTGTGTTAATTGATAAGATTGATCTGGAACGTGCAAATGGAACCGACCTTAAACAGGCAATCATTGAATCCGCAGTATCACGTTTACGCCCAATTGTTATGACAACACTCACCACTATTCTTGGACTTGTTCCCCTTATGATATTTGGTGGGGAGTTATGGTTTGCCATGACGGTCGTCATTATGTTTGGCTTAACAATTGGTACAATCCTGACCCTTGGGGTTGTCCCTGTGTTGTACAGCTTACTATTTGGGGCTATTCCAAATCTTTTTGCGAAGATAACGAAAAAGCCGCTTGCTGATAGTAAAGCATAGATAAGCGGGATTATAAAAATGGCGAATGATCAAGATATCGGTAAAGATATCCGTTTGTTATTACGTGGTTGTGATCGGGCGAGTCTGGCAGTCAATCTGAACAAAGATCAGGACCAAAACCAATCTGCATATGTCGCGTTGGTATTGGTGGCTTTTGACATGAAAAGTCACCCGATCCTCTTCATCAGCAATCTTGCAGAACATACAAAGGCCGTTAAAGAAAATCCGGTTTGCTCCCTGCTATTAGATGGAACCACAGGACGTCGTGATCCTCTTACGGGTGCACGTGTAACCTTACAAGGGGAGATCGAGTTCCTAGATGGGATAGAAGCCGAACAAGCTAAAACACGCTATATCTCCCGACATAATTCTGCGAGAATGTATCAAGATTTCCCTGATTTTAATGTCGTACGTTTTAATCCAACACGTGCTCATTTAGTTGCAGGATTTGGGAAAATTCACTGGATCACTTGGGCCGATATCTTGATTAATGAAAATGTATCTGAACTCACTCTCGCTGAAACAGATATCGTCACACATATGAATGAAGATCATGCGGATGTCCTTAACCTTATCGCAAACAAGCTGCTAAAACAAAAAGGTGTGGGGTGGCAAATAACAGGTGTTGATCCTGATGGGTGTGATCTGCAACTTGAAGGGCAGATGATCCGATATCCCTTTGAATCGCTTGTCTATACAGCGGATGATGCCCGAAAAGAATTTGTGGCAGCCGCAAAATTAGCACGGTCTGCCTAATTTTTCGAAAAACTAACCATTGATTTGAATCATTTTCGCATAGATTAGTGATTTATTTCATAATATTGCAACATTTTCTCATTTCGTGACTCGATTCTCCTGCTTGCCCTCTATATAGTGCGCAAAGACTTTGAACTTCCCTGTGAAACGGACTTGGAAGATCATTCTCTGTGAGGCGAAAAAAATTTAGGAGGGACCCTTGGGAACCCAGGGCAATACAACCGGGCTGGAAAGCGCCGGCATTATTAATAGCGTCGATGTAAAATGGAACCTTGGCGCAGAGGCATTATACGAAGAAACAATTTCCAAAGGTTTGGGGGTAATGACCAAAGGCGGCGCTTTAGCCGTTGAGACAGGTAAATTTACCGGTCGCTCTCCAAATGATAAGTTTATTGTTGAAGAAGCATCATCCAAAGATAACATTTGGTGGGGGCAAGTAAATAAAGGCACAACAGAAGCTGTCTTTGATGCCATGCATAAACAAATGACCGCATATCTTCAAAATCGTGAGCTTTATGTTCAGGATTTATATGCAGGTGCCGATGTAGATTATCGTTTAAATGTACGTGTTATTTCTGAAAGCCCGTGGCATAGCTTATTTGCGCGCAATATGTTCATCCGTCCGGATCGCAATGATCTGGAAGGTTTCGCGCCAGATTTCACAATTTTGCATTCCCCATATATCAATGCTGTTCCTGAACGTGATGGTACAAATTCCGAATGCTTTATTCTGGTCAATTTTGAAAAGAAAATGATCTTGATCGGTGGCACGCGTTACGCAGGCGAGATCAAAAAATCTATATTCTCTATCTTAAACTATCTGTTGCCTGAACAGGGTGTCATGCCGATGCATTGCTCTGCCAATATTGGCCCAGATGGGGATACGGCAATTTTCTTTGGTCTATCCGGTACAGGCAAGACAACTCTTTCAGCTGATGGTTCTCGTACCTTAATCGGTGATGATGAACATGGCTGGTCCGACAATGGCGTGTTTAACTTTGAAGGCGGTTGTTACGCAAAAGTGATTAATCTGTCTCCAGAAATGGAACCAGAAATCTATGCAACAACAGAACGTATGGGCACGATCCTTGAGAATGTAGTGTTTGATCCTATCACACGCGAAGTTGATTTTGACGATAACAGTTTAGCAGAAAACACACGTGCCTCTTACCCAATTGATTTCATTCCAAATATCAAGGAAAATGGTCAAGGTGGTGAGCCGAAAAATATTGTTATGCTTACCGCAGATGCCTTTGGTGTATTGCCTCCGATCTCTGAACTGACAGCAGATCAAGCAATGTATCACTTCCTATCTGGTTACACAGCCCGTGTTGCTGGAACGGAACGTGGTGTTACAGAACCAACAGCGGCCTTCTCCACCTGTTTTGGCGCACCATTTATGCCACGCCACCCAAGCGTTTATGCTAAATTGTTAGGCGAACGCATGGCAAAATCCGGCGCAAAATGCTGGCTCGTAAATACCGGTTGGTCTGGTGGTGCTTATGGTACTGGTAAGCGGATGAGCATCCATCATACACGCGCTATGGTGCGTGCTGCACTGGATGGTCGATTGGATAATGTAGGTCGCCTGACTGATGAAAACTTTGGTCTGCATATTCCTGCTTCTTGCCCAGATGTACCTGATGAAGTTTTACAACCTAAAAACACTTGGGAAGATAAAGCTGCATATGATGCGACAGCTTCTAAACTTCGTGGTCTGTTTGAAGAAAACTTTAAGCAATTTGAAGAACATGTAGATGAAAGCGTTAAGAAAGCTGGCATTTTTGCTGCTTAAAACATCAACGTGATCAAACAAAAAGGCGATCCGATCTGGATCGCCTTTTTAATTTCATCCAAGATAGTCGAAAATTAATCTTCGCTTTTAGATTTTGCCACAGCAAGAATTGCATGAATCACACAAATGAGCCAGATCGGCCCACCGACAAAAGACCCAACGCCAAAAGTGAACAAGATAGATCCACCGGAAAACAACCATAGGATCAAGTTAAAAATCGCCTGAAAAGGCTTGCCCACTAAGAACAAGGCCAACCACGGAATCAAAATTGCCACCAAATACATCATTTTATCAGTCCTCAACCACTGTAAATCTCAAATAGTCTATAAAAATAGATCAAAACCAAGTTCAACCATTTTATATATTTTCATCTATATTTCTTAATAAAGCATATTCTAACGAAAACAACCTTATCTATAAATTTTTGAGAATTGTTCCTTTTATCCAACAATCAGCCAAGCTTTTGACTTGCCAAATTGGCTGTAATAATGCTCATTTAGCACATGCGTAGTCCTTTGGAATGGTTTAGTAATATTGAGTCTCCTACCCTAAGACGGGAAGGGGAAATCCGTACGCATAGCTTAATCCTGCTTCGCTGGTTTGCTGTATTTGGACAGCTTATCGCAATAGGTGTTGTGACCTTTGGCTTAAATTTTCCAATTAAGCTATATCCATGCCTTATCCTGATAGGTATCCTAGCCATATCCAATTTATGGATGGGCATTTCCACCAGCCAAACAAATCGTATGTCAAACTACCATACGGCACGTCTTTTGGCTTTTGATATGATCCAGCTAACCGCATTATTTTATTATACGGGCGGTTTAGAAAATCCATTCTCGCTCACTATTTTAGTCCCAGTTACAATTGCGGCGACCTTGCTTTCCCGCGGCGCCACAGTCATGCTGACGGTAATAGCACTTTTCTGTGCAACCTTTATGGCCTTTTATCACGAACCTCTTCCTTGGCAGGGGAGTCTCTTAGATATTCATACCGGGCGGGTTTCGGTTCTGTACATTGTTGGGCTTTGGGTTGCTTTAGCTTTAGCAATTATATTAATGGCACTTTATCTTTGGTCACTTACGGAAGAAGCGCGCAAAACATCAGAAGCCTTACAACAAACTGAATCTGCCTTGGCTCGCGAGCAAAAAATGTCCGCACTTGGCGGCTTAGCGGCCTCTGCCGCCCATGAACTTGGCACGCCACTATCTACCATCAGTTTAGTTGCCAAGGAATTAATGAATGATTTACCCGATGACAGCCCCTATTTTGAGGATGTAGAACTTCTTGTTAGCCAGTCCCTAAGATGTCGGGATATCTTGGCAAAATTATCGGTACAGCCGGAACATATTGGGGGTGAAAATTTTGAAGAACTCACCCTTTCACATATGGTTGAACACGCCATGCAAGATCATGTGCCACCTCATATTGAAAGTAAGTTCGTCTTTGATGATAATTCTATTGGTGCAGAGCCTATCGTTTATCCCTCCCCTGAACTTCTTCAAGGGCTTGGGAATTTTTATAGCAATGCGGGACAATTCGCGAAAAATATAATAGAAACCCATTTCAGTTGGGATGATACAGGCTATCGCCTCATCATTGAAGATGATGGCCCTGGTTTCCCAGCCACTGTTCGAGAAAAAATCGGTCAGCCTTATATTTCCACTCGAACAGGTGAAGATGGACATATGGGGCTTGGTTTATTTATTGCCATTACTTTGCTAGAACGTATTCATGCTCATGTACGTGTGCAAAATCGATCCCCTAATGGCGCACGCGTCGAAATCTTGTTTCCCTCCAATAACAAAAACGAAAAAGGGATGACGAATGACTGAATCACAGGATAATCAAATCTCCTCTCTTAGCGATCGTAGTTTACTGTTAATGGATGATGATACCGTCCTGTTAACGCGTTTAGCACGCGCCATGGAAAAACGTGGTTTCGACGTTTCAACCGCTGGTTCAATCGCAGATTGCCTCACTATTATTAAACAAAATCCTCCTGCCTATGCAGTTATGGATTTGCGTTTGGATGACGGCAGCGGTTTGGAAGCTGTAGAAGCATTATCCGAAGCACGGCCCGATGCGCGCATCATCATGCTAACAGGATATGGAAATATAGCCACCGCTGTAAGCGCCGTGAAAGCCGGAGCGGTTGATTATCTTTCTAAACCAGCTGATGCAGACCAGATCACAGCTGCACTACTTGAAGAAGACAACAGTCTTCCCCCGCCCCCAGAAAACCCGATGACAGCAGATCGTGCGCGATGGGAGCATATTCAACGTGTCTATGAACAATGCGACCGCAATGTTTCGGAAACTGCGCGGCGATTACAAATGCATCGCCGCAGTTTACAACGTATTTTGGCAAAACATGCACCAAAAGACGCACCAAGTGAGTAATTGCAATATGTCTTATATGAAAATAATAAAGATTCAGGATGATTTAAAATATTATTTTATGTTAGTATGCGTTTCTCTTATTGGCGGGGAACAGAAAAGGGCATTAAGAAATGGCTAATACTACACGTGACTCAAAATTAGAAACCTTCCGCTTCTTACATGAAAAACCGGGCATATTTGTAATGCCAAACCCTTGGGATGCAGGATCAGCCAAAATCCTGGAAACTGTCGGTTTTGAATCTCTTGCCACAACAAGTGCGGGATATGCTTTCTCACAAGGTTTGCAGGACGGCATTGCAGGTTTAGAGCGCGAAGATGTCCTTGAAAATGCTGCTGAGATAGTAAATTCCGTTTCCCTGCCAGTCTCTGCGGATTTGGAAGATGGATTTGGCCCGATCCCACAAGATTGTGCGCTGACGATTGAGCGCGCTGTTGATATTGGCTTGGTTGGTGGCTCTATTGAGGATGCATCTGGTAATCCTGAACGCCCAATTTTTGAATTTAGTCTTGCCGTAGAACGTGTTGCAGCTGCAGCGGAAATCGCAAAAAAACGTGGCTTTGTTCTGACTGCGCGTGCAGAAAATTATCTAAATGGACGCCCAGATCTGGACAATACAATTAGACGCTTGCAAGCTTTTGAAAAAGCAGGTGCTGATGTTCTATTTGCCCCCGGCTTACCAAGTCTTGAAGCAATCCGTATTGTTTGCAATTCTGTGAACAAGCCTGTGAATGTGGTCATGGGTCTTTCCGGCCCAACCTTCACGCTTGATGAGTTACAAAATGCAGGTGTCAAAAGAGTAAGCGTTGGGGGCTCATTTGCCCGCGCTGCTCTGGGTGCGCTTTATAATGCCGCAAAGGAAATTAAAACTTTTGGGACATTTGACTATAGCCGAGATGCCATGCCGCATTCAAAGGTAATGCAATTTATGACTGAAAGCACACGTCAAATGGAGCATAGAAAAGCATCAGATTAGCTTTTAAGACGCAGGCTTTGCATTCTTGCCAATGGCATCTGTCCAGATCTGTTGTAAAGTTCCATTATCTAATAAACTGCCATAAGCGTTGTTAAACTGATCAATTAACATTCGACCTTTCGGATGTTGACGGGAAATCATCAAATATTCATAAGCACGGCGGATAGGTTCCTCTGCAGGCTTAATACGGTCAAATCCATCCATTCCAAACGCTGCCTGTGCAGATTCCCAAGCCACAAAATCATTCGCTAGAACAAAATTGACACGGCCTAAGCCTAATACCTTAAAACAGGCAGGCATATCGGTGGCTTCAAATCGCGATAATTGTCCTGCAGCTATTAAATCCGTCAATTCCGGTTCCGTTAAATACCCCAATGGCTGGCAATAGGTCATCCCGATAATATCTTCAACCGTTTGGATATTTTTCGCTGTTTCACGATATTCATAAAAACGGACATTAATTTGGTTGATAGGACGAGAGAATAAAAAGTCAGCTTCACGTTCAGCGTTTTTTGCAAAGGGAAAGGTTGCATCATTTTGCAATTCTAACGTACGTTGATAGGTACGCTTCCAAGGATAAAAGCCAATCTCTACTTCATAATCCATTTCTTCAAAAACACGTCTAACGATCTGAGACACGACACCCCCACCGGGTAAATCTGGATCTGTATAAGGTGCATAATCAGTCCCGGTTGCCAGTTTTATTTTCTGACTTTCTGCCAAAGCAGATACAACAAAGCCCATATATAAAAATATACAGGCCCCCATAAAAAATCCGAATTTTTGCGCTATGTTGAAATTCAATATCTCTTTAACTCATCTAATGCTAAACTTAAGTAATCATACTACTATTCAGTTTCTAGACGCAAATAGAAACTCTGTCGCGAACAGAGCAAGGAATGGCGGCTTTGACGCTGGCAAAACAGAAAAGAGCATGTTATAGCGCACATTCATGCGAACCCTTGGTGGATTGGGGCAAATATATCTACCACATAATATAAGCATAACCATGAGAACCCAGAAAGGACGGGGCAAATATGTCTGATCAGATCGCTGCTTCTTCTAGCGTAGACATTTCATCATTACAAATCCCAACACATGCAGCAGATGGCCGAAAAATCGGCATTATGGTATGTGGACATGGCAGCCGTGATGTGAACGCAGTTACACAATTCAAACAAGTGTCCGAACAGCTAAAAGAACGTTGGAGCCACTTACCTGTTGATTACGGTTTCCTGGAATTTGCGACCCCAATTATCCGCACAGGCTTGGATAACTTACGTGAAGCTGGTTGTGAGTTGATCTTGGCAATCCCGGGCATGCTATTCGCAGCTGGTCATGCGAAAAACGATATCCCATCTGTATTAAACACCTATCAGGCACAAAATGAGGGTGTTGAAATTAAATATGGTCGCGAATTAGGCATCGATCTTAAAATGTTGCAAGCCGCAGGTGATCGTGTGGAAGAAGCTTGGTCCAAATTGGATGATAGCAAAAGTAAACATGAAACTCTGTTGGCTGTAGTTGGTCGCGGCGCGTCTGACCCTGATGCTAATTCCAATGCCACCAAGGTGACCCGCATGTTGTGGGAAGGTATGGGTTTTGGCTGGGCCGAAACTTGTTACTCTGGCGTAACATTCCCGTTGGTCGAAGCTGGATTAGAGCATTATGTAAAACTAGGTTACAAACGTATTCTTGTTTTCCCATATTTCCTTTTCACAGGCATTCTAGTTGATCGAATTTATGCCAATGTCGACACAGTGGCAGCACGCCACCCAGATGTGGAATTTGTAAAAGTCGGATATCTAAACGATCATCCTAAAGTGATGGATACTTTTGCAGAACGCGTATGGGAAATTCTTGAAGGCACCAATGTCATGAACTGTCAGATGTGTAAATATCGTGCACAAGTTCTAGGTTTTGAAGATGAAGTAGGTATGGCACAGGAAAGTCATCACCACCATGTGGAAGGTATCGGTACTGGCGATGCACATAGCCACGATCATTCCCATGACCATAGTCACGACCACTCACATGATCACGGGCATCACCATCATGGACATGGCCATTCACATGATCATGGTGACCATGACCACCATCATCATCCATATCCACAAGCCGACCATCCCCTTGGTCCAAAAACGCTGGAAACCGGATATAAGGGCTAAAGTAATGTTTGATTACATTCGTGATCCTATGGCGATTTATGCGGCCAGTTTTAAAGCTATCCGCGAAGAAACTGATCTGACTAATATCCCGGAATCCTTGCATGCGATCACCTTACGTGTGGTCCATGCAGCAGGAAACCCGGATGTTGTCGAAAATATCGCATGGGGTGGAGATATCACCAAGGCAGCTGACGCCTTAAAACAAGGTGCGCCCATTCTGTGTGACGCAGAAATGGTATCACATGGTATTATCCGTCGCCGATTGCCTGCAGAAAACGATGTGATCTGTACATTGAATATGGATAGCACACCTAACCTTGCCAAGCAGATTGGAAATACACGATCTGCGGCGGCCGTGGAACTTTGGGAACCTTGGTTGGATGGAGCTGTCGTTGCCATTGGTAACGCGCCAACCACCCTATTCTATCTTTTGGAGAAAATTGCAGCAGGCGGACCAAAACCTGCTGCGATTTTAGGCTTCCCTGTAGGTTTCATCGGTGCAGCAGAATCCAAAGAAGCTTTGATTACCCATGCCGGCGATATTCCTTTTGTTACCTTACGTGGTCGCTTAGGTGGCAGTGCTATGGCCGCAGCAGCCATAAATGCCCTTTGCGCGGAGAATGAAGAATGAGCCAAAGATGGATCAAAGTCATTGGCATTGGTGAAGATGGGCTGAATGGCCTTTCTGCCAGTAGTCGTATTTTGATTGATCAAGCCGATGTGGTGATCGGCGGTGACCGCCATCTTGCGATGATAGGTGAAACCAAAGCCAATCAAATGACGTGGCGATCCCCCTTAAAAGATACTCTAGCTGATATAGAGAAACTAAAGGGCAAACAAGTAGTTGTGCTTGCGACTGGCGATCCGATGTCTTATGGGATTGGTGTGACTTTAGGTAAACATTTTGGGTATGAGCAACTGGATATTGTTCCTACAGTTGGCGCATTTGCGCTTGCTTCCGCGAAAATGGGATGGGCTTTAACAGACCCCTTCACCGAATGCTTAACCTTACATGGCAGACCGCTTGAAAATTTATCATTACACCTTCGAAATGGTGTCAAATTGATCGCACTTTCCGCAAATGGAGAAACCCCTGCGCAAGTCGCGGAACTCCTATGCCTCAAAGGACTTGCGGAAAGCCGGATCACAGTTTTATCCCATATGGGTGGAAGTGATGAGGGCCGTATATCTAATACTGCAAAAGAGTGGGGTGATGAAAAAACAGCTGATCTCAACGTCATTTGCATCGAATGCGTAGCTGATGATCAGACAGCATCTTTATCGCGTATCGCAGGCTTACCTGACGATGCCTTCTCCCATGATGGCAAAATGACCAAACGCGAAGTACGGGCAGCAACCTTGGCTTTACTTGCACCCAAACCGGGTGAGTTACTTTGGGACGTTGGGGCTGGTTGCGGGTCCATCGCAATTGAATGGATGCGTGCAGGTGGTAAAGCCATTGCCATTGAAGATAACGACGAACGTCTTGGATTAATGGCAGATAACGCTCTTAGCCTTGGAACACCAACCTTGAAAATCATCCAAGGCCGTGCCCCAGAAAGCCTTGATGGTCTTTTAACTCCCGATGCAATCTTTATTGGTGGCGGATTAACATCCGAAGGTTTGGTTGAAGCATGTTGGGATACATTACCAATAGGTGGGCGTTTGGTTGCCAATGCCGTTACCTTACAAGGGGAAGTAAAACTTATGGAAATGTGGGAAAACTGGGGCGGTGAAATGTCGCGTCAATCCGTGTCCCGCTTAACCAAAGTTGGCCCACATCATGGCTGGAAACCTTTCATGCAAGTTACGCAATATGCCGTAACCAAGTCTTAATGTAAGAAGAATAAGAATATGACAAAAGTGATTAAAAATACGGGTACACTTTTCGGCGTGGGCGTTGGTCCGGGTGATCCTGAACTTATCACCCTAAAAGCTCTACGCGTGATCCGTGAAGTCGATGTTTTGGCTTGGCCCGCCCTTTTAGAAGGGGACAGTTTGGCACGCACAATTGCTGAACCACATCTAGATGGGCATCATCACGAAATTCCCATTCGTATGCCGATGGAAGTTGCCCGTTTTCCGGCACAAAATGTTTATGACAAAGCAGCAGTCGAAATTGCAGAACAATTAAATGCGGGCAAAGATGTGGCTGTTTTGTGTGAAGGTGATCCCTTCTTTTACGGCTCCTTTATGTATTTGTTTGGTCGCCTGGCGGACGAATTTCCGATCCAGGTCATTCCCGGGGTATCCTCATTAATGGCAACCGCGGCCGCAGTTGGCGCGCCACTAGCAAGTCGGAATGATGTGATGACGGTCATTCCCGGACCTGTTGAAGAAGACATAATGAAACGTCGACTGGACCGTGCAGAAGCGGCAGCCATAATGAAAGTTGGGCGTCATCTTCCCAAAATCCGTCGGGTCATTGAAGAATTAGGCCTTACAGATCAAGCTCGCTATATCAGTCATGCGACAATGGACAAGCAAATAGTCGCGCCATTGGCGGAGGTTGAGTTGGAAACAGCCCCATATTTCTCCATGATTTTAATTCATAAACGCGGCGAAGCCTGGAAAGAGGAATAATCTGATGCCTCTGAAACCGACTGCTGCCATCCTTATCCTGACAGATAGCGCCCTGCCTTTGGCAGCAAAGGTGAAATCTGCGCTTGGACAGGCGGAAATTCATGGTTTCAAAAAAAGGATTGAGGAAGGTTGTGATACCTATTTCACAGAAACCATTTCCCATATTCAAAAGCTATATAAATCGGGCCATTCCATTATCGGGATATGCGCATCCGGGATTTTGATCCGTGCCGTTGCACCAACTTTAGGTGATAAGCGTGATGAACCTGCGCTTCTCTCTTTATCTGAAGATGGTCAATTTATTATTCCTCTTCTTGGGGGGCATCATGGCGCAAATCAAATGGCGCGTGATCTGGCAAGCCATCTTAACATTCACGCTGCCGTTACAACTGCGGGCGATTTAAAACTAGGTTTCTCCTTGGATGAACCACCAATTGGATATAAGCTTGAAAATCCTGAAGTAATGAAACCCATCACCGCGGCCCTGTTAGCCGGTGAGAAGGTTCAACTGATTCATGAAGCGGGCGATGAAAGTTGGCCGCCTTCAGAGGTATTTTCCTCATCCGGAGAATATTGCGTTTTCGTAACGGACAAATCCGATCGTGTAAATGACAAAAGCTTGGTCATTCATCCACCGGTTCTTGCTCTTGGTGTTGGTTGTGAGAGAAATGCGCCAGCATCAGGATTAATATCCCATGTAAAGAAACAACTGGATGACGCAAATCTGTCTGCACAAAGTATTGCTGCCATGGGCAGCATTGATATCAAAGTTGATGAAGCAGCCATGAACGGCTTGGCAAAAGAACTTGATATCCCTTTTCGCGTTTTTGAGGCATCGGCTCTCAACAAATATAAGGATCAACTCCAAAACCCATCTGAAATCGTGTTCAAAGAAACAGGATGTTATGGCGTTGCGGAAGGTTCGGCCCTCTCCCTCGCAGGAGATGGTGGTGAATTGATCCTTCCCAAACAAAAAGATCCAAAACATACAATGGCAATTGCCAGAAATAACAAAGGAATTAATTTCATGGATAAAGGTCGCGAGGCTGGAAAACTATATGTCATCGGCATCGGCCCAGGTACAGAAAACTGGCGTACGGCTGAAGCCGTTCATTTACTGCAAGATGCAGAAGAAATCGTTGGTTACCAGCTTTATCTGGATTTATGTGATGACTTGATCGCGGGCAAACCAACTCATAATTCCGAATTGGGTGAAGAAGAAGCCCGTGCCCGCCGTGCATTGGAATTAGCCGCAGAAGGTAAAAAAATCGCATTGGTTTGTTCTGGTGACCCCGGCATCTATGCTTTGGCAACTTTGGTATTTGAATTAATCGATCGCGCAGATGACCGTGCATGGAATGGTGTTGATGTCACAGTGGCACCGGGTATTTCTGCATTCCAAGCAGCGGCTGCACGCATTGGCGCACCGATCAACCACGATTTCTGCACCATCAGCTTGTCCGATCTTCTGACACCACGTGAACATATCTTAAAACGTTTGAATGCGGCAGGTGAAGGCGATTTTGTGATTTCTTTCTATAACCCGCAAAGCCTACGTCGCCGTACATTACTGCCGGAAGCAAAAGAAATTTTGTTAAAGCATCGCCCGGATACAACACCCGTGGTTATTGCACGAAACTTAGGTCGTCCGGATGAAACAGTACGTGTGGTTAAACTTTCGGAGTTTAATCCAGAAGAAGTAGATATGTTGACTTTGGTGATGATCGGTAATTCCGAAACTCGTTTCGTAGAACGTGGCGGCAAGGTATTTGTCTATACGCCGCGCGGCTATGCAAAGAAAATGACTGACTAAGAAGGATAAGACAAATGACTGTACATTTCATTGGTGCCGGACCGGGTGCAGAAGACCTGATCACCGTTCGCGGCCTGAAACTTATCCAAAAATGTAAAACTTGCCTGTATGCAGGGTCACTGGTGCCAGAAGCAATTGTATCTGAAGCACCAGAAGGCGCATTGGTCATGGATACGGCTCCTATGCATCTAGACCAAATCATTGATGAGATCGTAAAAGCCCATGACCGTGGGGAAGATGTTGCCCGTGTTCATTCCGGTGATCCATCCATCTATGGTGCCATTGGTGAGCAAATCCGTCGTTTAAAGACACTAGGTATCCCATATGATATCTGCCCGGGCGTCCCAGCTTTTGCGGCAAGTGCTGCCTTGGTTGAATCTGAATTAACCCTTGCAGGTGTCAGCCAAACAATCATTCTGACACGAACATCTACACGTTCCTCAGAAATGCCTGAAGGTGAAGATTTGGTAACTTTGGGTAAAAGTGGCGCGACATTGGCAGTCCATCTATCCATCACCAATTTGGCAAATGTGGTTAAAGACCTGACCCCGCTTTATGGCGAAGATTGCCCAGTGGTTGTTGTTTATCGTGCCACATGGCCGGACCAAGCGATTATTCGTGGTAATTTGTCTGACATTCGCAAGAAAGTAAAAGCGGCAAAACTAACTCGCACAGCTTTGATCCTAGTGGGACGTGTTTTTGAAAATGAAGATTTTGATGATAGCCATCTTTATCATATCGACCACACACATGTTTTGAGACCGTAATAAATTTCAAATTCATGCATGACATACAAAAAGGGCTGGAAAATTTTCCGGCCCTTTTCTTATAAACGTCTTATGCAATAGCCAGTTTTCACAGTTAAACAGGGGAGGGAGTCATTCAAACTAAACTATCTTAACGGATATATAGGATAACAGATTCAAAATTCAAGTCCTGTGACGGTGATCACTGACTCGTGTTTTAAACGGCTTCCTCAATAATCTTAGCCGCTGGTTCATCAGGCGTACCAGCGTCTTTTAAATCTTCGGCACCACGAATAACCATCCAATAGACAACCATGGTTAACACCCCCATCACAGCAATGGCAAAAGCCATAGGGAATGCGGTTAGATTGAAACTATGCCCTACGGCCAGTCCAACAAATGCGGCACCTGAATATTGCATGAAACCCATCAAACTACTGGCTGCACCTGCCATTTTCGGGAAAGGCCCAACAGCTGAGGCCACAGAATTGGGTAAAACCAATCCCATACCAGCTGCATAAAGCACCATTGGAATTAGGATACTTGCCACCGTTACATATTCAATGAGGACCATGCTCAGCATTACACCACCACCCAGCATTTCAAATAAGGCACCAAGTAAGATCAATTTCCGCATTCCGATTTTTTTGACTGTACGTCCACCAAATTGCGTACCGATCATATACCCCACGACCATACCGGCAAAAACATATCCATATTGATCCGGACTTAAACCAATCACCTCAATAAACACAAATGCGGATCCTGAAATCCAGGCGAATAATCCTGAGTAGGTGAAAAGGCAGGCCAACATAAAGCCCACAAAAGCACGATGAGAGAGCATGAATTTAAAGTTTCTCATCATCCGGCGCGGCTTAATCGCATGGGGATCAATATGTTTATTCGTTTCCCCAAGCAGGAAATAAATCCCAAATAGGCATAATCCGCCAAAGGCTGAAAGCATCACAAAGTTGCCTTGCCAACCAAAATAAACCGTCACGATACCACCAAGGATCGGCCCTGCTGCCGGGGCGATCGCCATAACAGTGCCCATATGTGACATTAACTTTGCAGCATCAACGGGCTGATACACATCGCGGATCACAGCGCGGGCAATGACAATCCCCCCACAGGCACCAACTGCTTGCAAAAGGCGACCCGCAATAAGTTCTTCTATGCTGCCTGCAAAATAGCAAAAAATAGATGCCAAGAAATAGATAAAAGTACTGCCCAGTAAAATCTTACGCCGGCCATATTGATCACTCATGGCGCCTGCAAATAACTGACAAATAGCAAAGGCCACCATATAGACACTTAGGGTCAACTGCACCGTTGGTACATCAGTCTGAAAGCTATCTTGAATATTCGGTAAGGCTGGAAGATATAAGTCTGTGCTAATGGGACCAAGAGCTGTCAACATGGTCAGCAAAAAAGTGACTGCCAAATGAGTAGGGCGAATTGCCATTTCGAAAATCCAAAAAATTAAAATCAGACAGGCTGTTTAGCCGCAATATGTCGATCTGTAAATATGACGTAAAATGCACAGGCAAGCGATGCAAAGGCCAAACCCAGCATAACTTGAGACAAAGGCAAGGCCGTTGCGTCATATACTTTATTCACCAGAACACTCACAATCCCAGCGACGCCCATTTGAAATGCCCCCATCATGGCCGAAGCACTCCCGGCAATTCTGGGGAAAGGTTGCATAGCGGCTGCCATCGTGGTGGGTGCCACAAATCCATTCCCAATTAGATAGATGGAGGCTGGTAAAACCAGATAGATAATCGAAAGTTCAAAACTTAAGGCCCACATCAACAAAGCGCCGCCAATAGATATAATTGGCCCACCTATCATAATCGCCTGATGCCCAATCACTTTCACCATGCGGCCTGACATATAACTACCAAAACCATAAGCTGCCGCCGTAAACATGATAAGCAATCCATATTGATCCGGCGTTAATTTTAATTCTTCCAACATCAGGAACGGACTTAAAGTGGTGTAACTCATCAAACCACCAAATAGCAGACTACTGATCATCACCAACGCCACAAATCTTAAATTGCTCACCACTTGCCAATAGATTTTAGCCAAACGAATTGGGTTAATCGCACCTGATAATTTTTCCGTATTACTTTCCTTTAAATGAAAGAAAGACCAAATAAACATCACGCTTCCCACAACGGCCAAGAAGTAAAAGCAAGCCTGCCAGCTAAACCACACGGTTAACTGCCCGCCAATAATAGGGGCAATTGCAGGGGTTAAAGACAATGCCGTCGCCACAAAAGCAAAAACCCGGATGGCCTGATCTTGATGATATAAATCCCGAACGACAGCACGTGAAATTACAGCCCCGCAACAGGCGCCAATCCCTTGAAAAAGACGTGCAAATTGCAGGGCCTCAATATCTTGCGCCAAGGCACAGATAAAACTGGAAACCGCATAAAAAGCCAAACCGGATAAAAGAACGGGACGACGGCCGAACTGATCACTTAAGGGCCCGTAAACAAGCTGACCAAAGGCGAAGCCAAACAAGAATAAAGATAAAGTAACCTGTACGGAAACCTTATCCACCTGAAAGTCATCCGCAATGCCCAGCATAGCAGGCACATATAAAGTCACCGACAAAACACCCATAGATGTTAAGGCAGTCAAAAGGATACTAAACCAAACCGATGGCGTATGATCGGGATCAGCTTTGATATAATCCTGTTTCGAAATATTCATAATTATCTCAATTAAAAGTCACGGCGTGTAATTTTCCGCCATGTTGATGCAGCCAATCCCGGGACTTTCTCCATTCCGGATCTAATTCTTCGACAATCGCCCAAAAGGCACTTGAATGATTATGTTCCCGGATATGCGCCACTTCATGTGCGACCACATAATCCAAGACATATCTTGGTGCCATAATGAGGCGCCAGGAAAAGTTTAAACTTCCATCTGACGCACAACTTCCCCAACGGCTTTTCGTATCACGAATACTAATACGTCGATGTTGGACACCAAGTTGATCTGTATAATAATCAACTCTTTCTTTGAATCTTTCTTTTGCCTTCTTCTTAAGGAAATCCATGACACGACGTGGCATATGTTCTTCGGGACCACCGACAATCAACAAACTTTCTTCGGTTAACCGGCAAGATCGCCCTGCTTCCGGATCATGCGTGATCTTATATTCAATCCCTTCAACATAAAGTAAGACACCATTATGAACTTCAATAAGCGCTTCCTGTTTAGAAATCTGCGTCTCAATCCATTCATGATACTGATCAACAAATCGCCAAGCCTGACGTTGTGAAACTCCTTTTGGCAAAGTCACCACAACTTCTCGCTCAGCTGTGTCATATTTCAGGATCAAGCGTTTCGCACGCGCATTTACCTTGAAACGTATAATCACTTCTTGCCCATCTTTTAGGGCAAGTCGATCTGTTTCCAGAGATTTCTTGGATGAAGAGCGTAATAATTCAAGCATTGAGGGAGTGTAGGCTGCTTTGATGAAATTCTGAAGTCTTCTTTTTGGCGAAGTAAAATGCCGCTAAAGAAAGAATAAGATTTAATCTTCGAAATCCGGATCGCGATCTTGAAAATTAAATGGCATATTACCTGCCTCCAACCAATGCATCACATGCTCTTCCAAATCTTCGACTTCTTCTTCGCCAACCACTTCATCTTGCACGGAAATGCCTGCTTCATGCACTGTATTTGGATCACCAGAAATCAAAGGATGCCAAGCTGGTAGATCTTCCCCATCCACAATAAGTTTGTAAGCACAAGTTTTCGGCAACCAAGTTAATGTTTCAGCATCTTTGGGGGTCAATTGCACACAATCTGGCACATGATCCAACCGATTAGGATAATGTTTACATTGGCAACTATTCAAATCCAGTAATTTACATGCCACATTGGTAACCGCAATTTCCCCCGTATCAATATCTTCCATTTTATGCAGGCAACATTGACCACAGCCATCACAAAGAGATTCCCATTCTGTCTGGGTCATCTCATAAAGAGACTTGGTTTCCCAAAAAGGAAGTTGTTCTGACTGGCTCACGGTTTCATCCGATCGATCAAGTGAATAAAGGACCCCATCACAGATCCAACACGTAAACCAACGGTGCCCATCGGCGTGTTGGTTGCATCTTTTGTTGAGAAAAGTGTCTCTGCACTCATATCAATTTCATCGGTAGATGCATAGTGAAATTCATGTGCAAGATATACATCGCCCGCTTTGCCTAACGGACAATCATGCTGTAATTCAGCTTTACGATACCCCAAATGAAGTTTGCGTTTCTGGAAGTTGGTTATCACTGGAAGCAGCCCTGCCATATCATGGGCAACACCTTCTTTATCAACAATTTGACGGCCCAGTGTCATATAACCACCGCATTCACCAAAGATAAATTTTTCTTGTTTCGCCGCTTTACGAAGCCCATTTAAAAAGTTTTCATTCGCGGCAAGTTTAGCCGCATGCAATTCAGGATAACCACCAGGTAGATAAACTGCATCCGCCTCCTCATTTGGTACCTCATCCAACAAGGGTGAAAAGAACGATATCTCAGCCCCCATTTTACGCCAGTGGGTTAACATACCCTCATAGCAAAAGGCATAGGCCAGATCACGCGCAACCGCAATATGCTTACCAATGGGTGGGATATAATCTGCTACACCTTCATCATTACGATATTGCAATGATGAAGAAATCGATATTAATTTGTCGATATCACAATATTCAGAAATCCAGTTAGCTGCAATTTGCAGGAAGCCTTCCAGATCAGAATGTTCACCTGCTTGCACCAATCCCAAATGACGTTCCGGCATTTCCAAATCCGGATGGCGTGGCAGATATCCTAATATCGGTAGATCCGGTAAATATTTATCCATGGCTTGCTGGATCAAATCTTTATGGGACAAACTACCAAGATTGTTGAATAAAACCCCACCAATCTGCACATCATCTCTAAGATCGATAAATCCCTTAATTGTGGCAATTGCGGAGGCAGACTGACCTTTTACATCCACGACCAGTAAAACAGGCAGGCCAATTTCGGCTGCAAAATCCGCCGTTGAACCGGTACCGTCTTTTGCGCCATCGAATAATCCCATCACCCCTTCGGTAATAATGATTTCCGGATTATTTTCAGCTAATTGATCCAGAATATTCCGGCGCGTTTCTGGCCGCATCGCCCAAGGGTCAATATTCAAACAATTGTGACCACTCGCGGCCCGATGAAAAGCAGGATCAATATAATCCGGACCGATCTTAGCAGAAGCCACCTTGATATCACGGTTTCTTATCGCACGTAGCAAAGCAAGTGTAATTAAAGTCTTACCGCTACCCGATTTAGGGGCCGCAATTATCAATCCACGACTGTTGGAAAGTTCGGTCATTATTCCGCAGCTTCTGAAGCAGATAATTCTGCAACTTTGCTCATCCAGTTCAACTGTTCACGTAAACCCACAACAGGACCCACACAAACAATTGCAGGTGGTTTAATTTGTTCTGCAGTTTCGACAGCCGTTTCCAGCGTACAGGTAACGACCTTTTGATTTTCGGTAGTCGCTGCCATGATAAAACCAACGGGTTCATCAGAAGGACGCCCAGCTTCGATCAATTTATCGACAATTCGTCCGATATGCTTAATCGCCATATAGAAAATCAGCACGGGTGCACCATTGGCTAATGCTTTCCAATCCATATTGTCGGGCACTTCACCCGTCATGGAATGACCCGTCACGAAAGTCACAGCAGAATTACAATCACGATGCGTGGCAGGGATACCTGCATAAGCCATACCGCCAATACCCGCTGTTATTCCGGGAACGATACGAAATGGAACTTCCGCATCAACAAGGGTTAATGCCTCTTCACCACCACGTCCAAACACAAAAGGATCACCCCCTTTAAGGCGCAATACACGTTTTCCGTCTTTCGCCAGTTCAACCAAACGATCGGAAATATCTTGTTGTTTTGGACTAGGCTTACCGCCACGTTTCCCCGCATAAATACGTTCTGCTTCTGGTTTTGCCATAGACAGAATACGTTCATCAACCAAAGCGTCATAAACAATGACATCTGCTTGGGCCAACGCATTCACACCATGAAGGGTCAACAGCCCCGGATCGCCCGGACCTGCACCAACGAGCCAAACCCAACCGGGCAGAAATTCTGGCAGGTCAGCTGGCGGGGTAATATTCATTGTCAAACTCATGGCGGGCACCATACTCAAATCAGAAAGTTTTGCAACAAATCCTAGCGACTAGAACTAACAACTTTGCGCAAAAATTAGAAATTTTGGCCTCTTTTGCGATGGTCGTTTTCTACAGTTCAGATTAAACTGCATCTTCATGAATGAGTCGAATAAAAATAAACAGCCAAAAGTAGGCCGAAAACCTGATCAACCTTTACGCAAAGGTTGGACGACGGGTAGCTGTGCCGCAGCCGCGTCAAAAGCGGCTTATCTTGGGTTACTTACAGGTATAGTGCCTGATGAAGTTGAAATTCGTCTTCCACGTGGTGAATTACCACGTTTTAAAACTCTCGACCCAATTATTTCAAAAGAATCTGCTACAGTTGCCATCCAGAAAGATGCAGGAGACGATCCAGATATTACGCATGAAGCGATTATTAGCGCCACGATAACAAAAGCCGACGATAATGGTCTCAAATTTTATGCTGGAAAAGGCGTTGGCACAGTAACCTTACCTGGCCTTCCACTTCCTGTCGGTGAACCTGCCATCAACCCAAAACCACGCGAAATTATAGAAAGTAACCTGCAAGAAGTCGCAGACCAACATGACGAGGTCCTTCGATTGAATGTTACAATATCAATCGAAAATGGCGAAGAACTTGCGCAAAAAACATGGAATCCTCGCCTTGGTATTGTTGGCGGGCTTTCTGTTCTAGGAACAACAGGCATTGTGACACCATTTTCATGTTCGGCCTGGATACATTCCATTCATCGAGGCGTCGATGTTGCCCGTGCCAATGGGTTTCATCATGTGGCAGGTACCACGGGTAATATGTCTGAAAACGCTTTGCGTGAAAGTTTTGATCTACCAGATGAAGCCTATTTGGATATGGGGGATTTCGCTGGCGGCATGCTTAAATATATTCGCCGACATCCTGTCGAACGTGTCACCATTTCTGGTGGCTTTGCCAAGATGTTAAAATTGGCGCAAGGCAATATGGATTTACACTCATCCCGATCCCAAGTGAACTTCGAAAAACTTGCAGATATGGTTTTGAAACTTGGGGGAAGCGATGCTCAAATTAATCTGACCAAATCTGCTAATACAGCCAAACAAGTCTTGGAAGCCTGTCCTGACTTACCGCTTGCAAAAACCGTTGCAAAGCAAGCACGGGAAACGGCTCTTGCGACCTTATCAGGCCAAACCAAAGTTGACATTGTTGTGGTTGATCGCATTGGAACAATCCTTGCCCATGAAGGCGCGGAAACGAGTATTTTAGGATGAAGCCGCAAATCTTGATACTTGGGGGAACCACAGAAGCCCGCTTACTCCCTCCTGAAATACCTGACGTCCTTACAAGTAAATACGATATCGTAACAAGTTTTTCAGGCATCACCAAATCACCTAAAATAGAAACAGGCCAAATACGGATTGGTGGTTTTGGAGGCATTAAAGGGTTAAGCAACTACATAACAGCCAATAATGTCTCTGCTATTATTGATGCGACTCACCCCTTTGCCAAAGCTATGCCCAAACATGCATATGAGGCCTCAAAGATCAACCAATGTAAACTTGTTCGATATCTGCGCCCAGAATGGTTCGAAGAAACAGATGATCTATGGATATATGCAGATAGTCTTGATCAAGCGGCAACCCTAATTCCTCAATTGGGAAAGCATGCCTTTCTTGCGTTGGGATCACGTGATTTGGCAGCATTCAAAGATGTCTCTGGGTTAAAACTAACTGCACGTATGATTGAAAAGGCAGCCAAAGAGAATTTGCCAAAAGATTGCCAGATTATTTATGCACGACCACCTTTTCATTTAAATGAAGAAGAAACATTGTTTTCCGAGTTAAAAATAGACATATTGGTCACAAAGAATAGTGGTGCACAGGCTACCAAAGCGAAAATTGAGGCCTGTCGCAACCTTGGAATAAAAGTGTTGATGATTAATCGCCCAGCCCCACAACCTGTGCCAATCATTACATCCCAAGACCAAATGATCCATTGGCTGAAAGAAGAATTACGTCATGATTAAATCGCTTGTTAAGTCCGCTCTGACTTCCTTTATGGCTCTATTTTGCTTTATAAATATTAGCATGGCACAAACCGAGCTATTTGTAGATCACCCGATGATTAAGGGTGCTCTAAATGGCGATTATACGGCGGTTCGCTCTCAACTTCTAAAAGGTGTCGATGCAAATATGACAGGCTCACGCCGTATTACTGTACTCATCGCCGCTGCTCAAAGAGGTTATCCAGATATCGTTGAACTGGCTTTCGAATTCGGTGCCTTTGCCAACCATCCAGACAGTCTTGGTAATTCTGCCCTTTTCTATGCCGTTGATCGTTTGGATTATGATAGCGTACAAGTTTTACTAGATAATGAGGCTGATCCAAATATGGGTAATGCTCAGGGTGAAACACCGCTACTCTGGGCCGCCCGTACCGGGGATATTGAAATATTTCAGATGTTAGTTGATTACGGTGCAGATCCATCTGTTAGAGATTATACTGGTCGAGGTGTCTTGGATTACGCCCGAAACAGCCGTAACACGCGAATGGAAAGTGAATTGATTAATCTAGGTGTCCAATAAATTTTTATCTACTGATTTCACTTTCAAGACGTGACATTACACGTTGCCAATAAATGGCAGGATAGCCACCTCCGGATATATTATCCATCGGGGTGGCTTTATCATTTCCGATCCAAACCCCCATAGCCAATGCTGTATCCGCGGTCGGACTGTCTTTAGCAAACCCAATAAACCAAGCGTCTTTGTTTAATTGTGTCGTACCTGTCTTACCGGAAACATAACTTTGCTCCAGCTGCGCCCGTTTTCCTGTACCATCTGTTACAACATTATGCAGCATTTCGGTCATATCTTCTGCCACATCAGAATCCAGTATCTCACTATCATCTTCAAAATGTTTAAACAGTGTTTCACCATTACCTGCCTTGATTTCCTTAATTCCATGTGGGATTGCCGTAATACCGTTATTGGCAATCACGGCATAAGCACCTGTCATTTCCAATAATGACACTTCTTGTACCCCCAATGGTAAAGACGGATGTTCTTGCATAGGCGCTGTAATGCCCAAACGTCTTGCAACTTGAATAACTTCATGTCGCCCTGCCTTTTCTGCAACAGCAACAGCAGCTTTATTTAAGGAACGACGTAATCCTTCTTCTAAAGAAACTTTATCTCTATTTTCTGCATTAGGATCATTCAATAAAGATTGATCTCTTGGACTCCATCCATCAATCACAATATTAGATATATCAATCTTGTCATCCGGCTGCATACCGTTTTCAAGTCCAGCAAGATATGCAATTGGTTTAAAGACAGAACCAGTTTGACGTTTCGCATGAACCGCACGGTTAAATGGTGATTTTGACCAATTTTTCCCACCTAACATCGCTGTTACAGCGCCGTCCTCTCGCATGATCACAGCAGCGATCTGCTCAGCATTTGCTTTAACTGCTTGATTTAATATTTTCCAAATTTGACTTTCCAGAGCCCTTTGATGGCTTGGTTCAAATGTTGTCTGAATAATCAAGTCATCATCTATTGGACCGATTAAATGAGACACCCGCCCCATCACCCAGTCAGCAAAATAGCGATTATTCTGTCCTGCGCTTCCGCCGACGGTTTTAACTTGTTTACGTTTATGCGCATCAGCTGTGGCTTGCTGCAAGAATTCAGCATTAACCATGAGATCAAGTACCAGATTTGCTCGTTTGGCACTCCTTTCTGCATTCGCACGAGGATTATATGCGCTTGGTGCCTTAGGTAATCCGGCCAAAACGGCACTCTCATACAGAGATAAATTTGAGGCGGGCTTGCCAAAATATCGACGCGCAGCTGCGTCCACCCCGTAAACTCCTGACCCCAGATATACGCGGTTTAAATAAATTGTTAAAATCTCATCTTTGCTAAACGATTTTTCCAACCAAAAAGCAAGAAGCAATTCTTGCACTTTTCTCCGGATTGTTTTCTCACGCGTTAAAAACAGGTTTTTCGCCAGTTGCTGAGTCAAACTTGACCCACCTTGACGATACCCGCCACTCGTTAAATTCACAAATATTGCACGCCCCAAACCAAATATATCGATACCAAAATGATCATAAAATCGACGATCTTCCGTGGCAATGAAAGCTTGAACTAAAGACGGGGGTAATTCATCCAATGTAATTGGCCGACCATGCGTTCCACCTTGTCGGGTCAAGATCGATCCATCAGCGGCTAAAACTGTCATAGAAGGATTACGAGTGATCGCTTGCGTTGCCGTTTCTGGATTTGGAAGATCCCAGGCAAACCACAGCAAAACTCCAGCAAAAGTTACACCACCCCAAATCCCGAATGTTAAAATCCATTTCAACCATTTCCACAAAGGACGCGATGATTTCGTTTGAATCGAGCCCATTTCAGTAGATCGAGAATTATCTTTAGCTGTTGATTTCGCAGCTTTTTTTGCTGCAGTTTTCTTAGCTGCTGTTTTTGATTTTACTTTTTTATTTTTAGGATTTCGTGTATTTACCATAGCATAGATATACGCAGAGTCGGCCTCGTCGCCAAGCCTTGGTATGATTTAGAAATTGACTAAAATTATATGTTCTTCCTTGATATAGATCAATAGTTGCTAATCCAACAAATCTAGGGCTTCCCAAGCAGAATACTTCGCCCTATATAAGGCTCATGCAAAAACAACGTACATATTCAAAATGCCTAGAAAAACTCAACGCGGTGGGTCTTCGCCCAACCAAGCAGCGTTTAGGGTTAGCACGTCTCTTATTTGAACGTCCTTTCGATCATGTGACTGCAGAACAGTTACATAAGGACGCACATGACGCACGTCTGAAAATTTCTTTGGCAACAGTCTATAATACACTGAATCAGTTCAGTGAAGCAGGGCTTGTACGTGAAGTGGTTCTGGAATCAAGCCATTCCTATTTCTGCACAAATCCAACGCCACATCATCACATGTATAATGAAGCAACTGGTGAGATTACAGACATTCCAGTTGATCAAGTCGAAGTTAGTAGACTTCCGGATTTGCCAGATCAACTTTCCATTGCATCAGTTGATGTCGTTATCCGTGTAAATCAAAACGCCTAAACAAACCAAATAAATATTATTTGCTGATCTGACATATACATCGCATAGAACGAATATATGACAAGAATTCTATTCCTGTCATTTCAGGGCTAGCCCTATCGGTTTAAACTGATATAGTCCCCCCACGGATTTATCATATCCACCTTATCACGCGTTATTTACTACTAAAGGATCAGGAGACATTCATGTCGCTTAAAGGTTCTAAAACACTAGAAAATCTTATTAAGTCATTCGCTATCGAGGCACAGGCAAATCGCCGTTATTTATATTTCGCTCAAAAAGCGGATATTGAAGGCTATAATGACATTGCTGCTGTATTTCGCTCTACTGCTGAAGTCGAAACAGCACACGCACACACAATCCTAGAAGCGCTCGAAAAAAATGGCGACCCTGTAACCAATGAACCAATTGGCACAACTGAGGAAAATTTGAAATCCTCTATCAGTGGGGAAACATACGAATATACAGAAATGTATCCCAAAATGGCGGAAGCTGCTCGCAAAGAAGGCTTTAACGAGATTGCCGATCTTTTTGAAAATTTGGCAAAAGCAGAAAAAAACCATGCTGGTCGTTTCCAAAAAGCTTTGGATTCTCTAAATTCCTAAATGCCAGATTAATTGAAAAATCATAAGGAATCAGGCCGCTTTCATTACTTGATTGCGGCCATTTTCTTTGGCTTCGTATAAAGCTTCGTCAGAGCGCCGCATAACATCATCAAGGTTTTCGTTTTCTTGTATGGCCGCGACCCCAACTGAAACTGTCACATTTATAACCTGTCCATCTGATAATTTTATGTCACTATCCGCAATTGATTGACGCAAGCGATCTGCAACAAGGGCTGCCCCTTCTAAATCGGTTTCAGGCAGTGCAATACAAAATTCTTCTCCGCCCAAACGCCCTACATGATCTTCATCACGAACAATTTCCATACATTGTGCTGATAGAAAACGTAAAACATCATCACCACCCGCATGACCATAAGTATCGTTAACATTTTTAAAATGATCTGCATCTAACATGATAACAGACATAGGATGATCATAACGTTGTGACCGATGCACTTCACTTTCAGACGCCTCTAAAAAAGCACGTCTTGTCATCACATTGGTTAATACATCTGTATTGGCAAGCGCATGAAGTTTCGCCGTCATTTCTTTCATGGCAAGCAGGTTTTTAACCCGCACCATTAATTCTGTAGGATCCACAGGTTTTCGCAAGAAATCATTGGCCCCTACTTCAAATGCATCGCGCAAGAAATGCTTCTCTTCACTACTGGTTACCATGATCACTGGTAAGTCATCAGAAGTTTTATGTTCACGCAGCTTTTCGATCACATGAAGACCATCAAGTTCTGGCATTTGATAATCAACCAAAACCAAATCGACAGTGGGTTCATTAATACAATAGTCCAATCCTTCTAAAGGATTGGTGAAGATGATCGGGTTAACACCTTCTACTTCTTTTAGGAATTCGGACACAAGGCGAGCAATGATACTTGTATCATCCATCACTACAACATTGTTCATACGCCAACTCCGTCACGCCTAGAAAATTCTCTGCATAGAAATACTATAACAAGATTATAGGATCGGCTATACCCCGGATAGTAATTTTTTATGAAACAGTTGTTTCGGTTGTTTCTTTTGCAATTAATTCTTCTAACAGGCCAAAAACATCATTACGACGTGTTTGCCATAAACCTCGATCTAGCGCCTCTTGAAGACGCTCTAACATTTCCTTTAGCGCTTGTGGATTATGTTTTTTTAAGAAATCTAGAACCTTTTCATCTTTCAAATAAGCGTCAACGACAGCATCGAAATGGTGATTTTCCACACATTTGGCCGTTGCTGCAAAAGCAAACATATAGTCAACTGTCGCTGCCATTTCAAAGGCACCCTTATATCCATGACGCATAACGCCTTCAATCCATTTCGGGTTCACAACACGTGCCCGAACTACACGGCCTATTTCGTCTTGAAGCGTACGAATTTTCGGACTTTCTGGACGACTATGATCGTTATGATAAACAGTTGGTTGATCACCGGATAACATACGAACAGCTGCCGTCATCCCGCCTTCAAATTGATAATAATCATCAGAATCCAACAAATCATGTTCACGGTTATCTTGGTTATGAAGAACTGCTTCCACCTGACTTAGTCGACGTTCAAACAGGTTATGCGCCGCGCGACCTTCAGCCCCGGCCCCATAAGCATACCCACCCCATGCTACATAGGCGCGGGCCAGATCATCTTCACTCTCCCAACCTTTCTCATCAATCAATGCTTGAAGACCAGCACCATATGCACCCGGCTTAGAACCAAATACCCGCGCACCTGCCTGTTTCTCAGCAAGAGTTTCATCCATACCCTGTGCTGACAATTCAGCTTTTTCTCGAATTAGATTTGCAGCTAGTGGGTTATCAATTTCAGATTCATCAAGCTTTGCCACAGCACGGGATGCACTATCCACCAAATCTATTAATCCCGGGAATGCATCTCGGAAGAAACCAGAAATTCGTAAAGTCACATCCACACGTGGACGATCCAACAAATCCAATGGCATGATTTCAAAACCAGTTACACGACGCGACGCACTATCCCATGTTGGACGCACACCCATCAACGCCAAGGCTTGGGCGATATCATCACCACCTGTACGCATATTGGATGTGCCCCAAGCCGATAACGCCAATCGTTTTGGATAAGATCCGTGATCTTGGGCATAACGTTCCACCAACATCTGTGCGGATTTCCAACCCAAAGTCCACGCTGCAGGGGTTGGAACTGTACGTGTATCAACAGAATAGAAATTACGACCAGTCGGTAAGACATCAGGACGTCCACGTGTTGGCGCTCCACTGCTACCTGGTTGCACAAATCTTCCATCAAGACCAGTCAGCAATCCTTGGATCTCAGCCTTGCCGCAAGATTCTAGCATTGGGCGTAACACGTCACGGATCTCCGCGATCACAGCTTCACTATGCGCACCTGCCGCTTCCACCTCTCCCAAAACCAACTGACGGCTAAATTCTTCCATCCGTTCAATAGTATCACCGTTACTTCGCCAACTACCCTCAACAATATCTGTCAGAATATCTGGTTTCGGACCAATCCAATCCGCACGCATATCACAATCAAGTGCATCAAATTCAATTGGGAAATCCCAATCTTTTGCTAATGCCCGTAATAAAGAGGCATCGCCTCCCTCACCTTGATTTCGCTGTACACGTACCAAGGCCACCAATAAATCTGTCAATTGATCGCCAGTTGGTGACAGACCAAAGATATGTAAACCATCGCGAATTTGCATTTCTTTCAATTCGCATAAATAGTTATCCAATTGGGCCAAAGCATCATCTTCATTATCAGACTTTTCAATGCCGGCATCTTTATCCAAACCTGTGACACGGGTCAGTTCCAAAATCTCACGTTTCAATACTTTCAAGCGCCGTGGATCAACACCTGCAGCCTCAAAATATTCATCCACCAACAGTTCCAGATCCTTTAATGGACCATAACTTTCCGCACGGGTCAGCGGCGGGGTCAGATGGTCAATGATAACCGCTTGGGCGCGACGTTTTGCTTGGGTACCTTCGCCCGGGTCATTGACAATAAAAGGATAGAGATGCGGCAATGGACCAAAAACAGCTTCAGGGTAACATTCCTCGCTTAAAGCCACAGACTTACCCGGCAACCATTCCATATTCCCATGTTTGCCCATATGGATCACGGCATGGGCTTTATAGCTTTCACGTAACCATGCATAAAAGGCAATATAACCATGTGGCGGCACCAAATCAGGACTATGATAAGTTTCAACCGGATTGATGTTATAGCCACGGGCAGGTTGTAGACCTACGACGATTTTACCAAGTTTAAAGATGGAAAGCGCAAATTCACCTGCATGATCCCCATCAGACAGATAGAAAGGATCTGTTTCCGGCGCGCCCCAGCGTTCTAGAACAGTTTCTTTTATTGATTTCGGTAACGTATCAAAAAATTGATTATAAGCCTCTAAACTTAGTGTCTCGCGAATTTCACGGCCATCATTACCTGCATTCGTCGGACCATCGGATAGATGATTTAAAAGCGCATCCCCGTCAGCAAAAGGAACAGATATATCATAACCTTCGCCTTCCAGAGATTTCAAAACTTCCATCGCACCATTTGGTGTATCCAGACCAACACCATTTCCCAAACGCCCATCCCGATTTGGATAATTGGCGAAAATCAAAGCAATATTTCTATCTTTTGCCTCTGTATGACGAAGAGATAACCAATTCGACGCCAAATTCGCAACGAAATCGCAACGATCCTTTACAGGTTGATATTCAACCAAATCCGCTTGGATAGTTTCATCGCGTTGCGCAAGTCCTTTAAAGGACACCGCGCGACTTAACAAACGCCCGTCAACTTCCGGCAAGGCCACATTCATGGCAATATCACGCGCTGATAAGCCATTGGTATTCTCTCGCCAGATTTCTTCATTCCCGCCAGAGAAAATCACCTGTAAGACGGGACAATCCAGACTATCAAATGGTGTTGCTGTACGCGCTGCCCCCGGAGAACTTAGTGCAAAAGAAGTGGCATTTAGCACAATACCGGTATTGGCTTCTTCCATTAATTCGGTCAGCAAAGCCGCACATACTGGATCTTTTAAACTTGCCGCATAAAGAGGTAATGCATTCACACCTGCCGCATCCAAAGACGCAATCAACTGATCCAACATACGTGTATTAGCCGCCTGATAAAGTGCGCGATAGAAAGTAATCGCCGCAACAGGGCGACCCTCTTTCCATGGGAGATCGGAAATGTTTGGTTGCGTTAATTCGGGCCAGTAAATACCAGCACGTAATAACGGCGCAGGCTCAATCCATTCAGCTTCATTTCCCAACAAACTGGAAGCATAGCGCAAGAAGTTGGTTGCGTTTTCCACGCCACCTTGCACACAATATTGCCATAGACGATGGCTTTCTTCTTGGCCTAAGGACGATAAACCAGCCAATTCTGCATCGGGATTATCATCCCCTGGTAACCATGCAAGGGGGATATTCTTAGCACGACAAATGGCAGTGAGTTGTTCAACCCCATATTCCCAATAACCTCGCCCACCAAGCAAACGCCCAACAACCAATTTCGCATTCGAAATGATTTCTTCAGCATAAAGATCAACGGAATAGTTATGTCCAAGATGAAGCAGATTGGCAACGCGCACGGAAGGTGTATTTTCATCTTCTTGTAAACGAATAGCTTGTGCTTTGGCAAAGCAGGATACTTCCGTATCAGCGGCGGTCAAAATAACGATATCACCCGGGGTTTGACCTAGGTCGATTGCTTCTGAACCGTCGTCTACGGCACCAGGTGTGGCTGCTAAAAGATGCATGGATCCCGTCCTTATCCAAAAGGCGTTTTTATTCTTTAAAATAGCCTTCCTTTTGCCTGTTTCTGTGGCTTTTGGTCAAGCATGAAAACGACAGATTTCCAGATAAATGCACGTTTACCATTAAAAAAGGGAGAGCGGTCAAACCACTCTCCCTCTGATCTAGAGAAACCCCAACTGCTGAGCCAGTTGTTCTAGATCGGAAATGCATCACAAATTTCTTGTATTTTCTTTCGTGACGCATCCAACACACTTTCCAAATCATCATTGGCAAGCGCGTGAATAATATCAGCCACAACAACACCTAAGCTGGCAAACTCATATTCCGTAATTCCACGGGTTGTTGCTGCGGATACCCCAAGACGCAAACCGACCCAATCTTGTGGATTAGCTACATCAAATGGAATCGGGTTCTTATTAGCGGTGATATTCACCTTTGCCAAGGCCGCTTCAACTTCACGCCCCTTAAGACCATATTTTTTCAAATCAAGTAAAACGATATGCGTATCTGTCCCACCGGATACCAGATCAATATCCCGGCATCTCAGCGTCGTTGCCAGTAAAGCTGCATTGCGTTTCACTTGCGCTGCATATGCTTTAAAATCATCCCGTAAGGCTTCTCCTAAACAAACTGCTTTTGCTGCGATGACTTGCGAATGAATGCTGCCTTGAACACCGGGGAATACGGCTGATTGTAATTTCTTTGCCCATTTATCATCCCGACAAAGGATCAAGCCGCCGCGAGGGCCACGTAAGGTTTTGGTGGTGGTGCAGGTCACAAAATCCGCGTGAGGTAATGGAGATGGGTGAACTCCACCAGCCACCAATCCGGCGAAATGTGCCATATCCACATGGAAAAGGGCATCTACCTTTTTCGCAATGTCGGACATGCGCACAAAATCAATCTCTCTTGGATAAGCAGATCCGCCAGCAATCAATAGTTTAGGGCGAATTTCAATTGCCAGCTTTTCCACTTGATCATAATCGATGAGAGCTGTTTCCGGATTAACTGTATAATGATGTGCTTCAAACCAACGGCCGGACAAGTTAGCGCCAAGGCCATGACTAAGATGTCCACCAGCAGCTAAATCCAGACTTAAAACCTTGTCGCCCGGTTTTAACACAGCATAAAAAATGGCAAGATTGGCCTGACTTCCAGAATGCGGTTGCACATTTACGTAAGCGGCACCGAATAAATCTTTTGCGCGATCAATAGCAGCCTGCTCAACTGTATCTACATTCTCACCACCGCCATGAAAACGTGCGCCGGGATAACCTTCCAGGGTTTTATTGGTCATTTCATGCCCTAAAGCTTCTAAAACAGCCGGGCTAACAATATTTTCAGAAGCAATCAGTTCAATCGTATTTTGTTGACGATCTTTCTCAGCTGTCATAGCAGCTGCAATCAATGGATCGGTCTTTGCCAAGACATCTTTATTAGGAAGTTGATAATTCATTTTTTCCACCTTGGTATGTATTTCTTTGCTAGGTGAATTGTCTCTCAAACTTCCAGTTTCGCGCAAATCAGAATTGCTTTTTACTAGGCGTAGATTTACTATGTCTTTATGCCTGTAGAACCACCACGCCCCAAAGGGCCGCCCCTGAATGCTTTACGTGCCTTTGAATCAGCTGCACGCCTTGGCAGTTTCAAACTAGCTGCGGAAGAACTTTGCGTCACCGCTGGTGCAGTGGCACAACATATTAAGGCATTAGAGGAATGGACGACAGCCCCTCTATTCATTCGGCATGCACAGGGGGTAGAATTAACAGAATTAGGCAACGATATTTTGCCTAAATTCATCACGGCTTTTGATCATTTGGGAGAAGCCATTCATTCATTGAAATCATGGGCAAAGCCGGATCAAATCCGTATTGCGGCTTTACCCTCTATTGCACAATTATGGCTCACACCACGTCTGCCTAAAATCCGACGTGAAATGGCGGATATTCAGATATCCGTAACTGCCTTGGAAACCGCCCCTAATTTAACACGTGAATCTTTTGATATCAGTATCTTCTATGGCATCCCGCAAGCCCATCAAATAAGTTTAGGCCAAGATTTTATCTTACCTCTTTGCAATGAGGAAATTGCTTCAAAAATCAACGCTCCTGCTGATCTCATTCAATTTCCCTTACTGCACGACCAAGCTTGGCAAGACGATTGGCAGAAATGGATATTAAGATTTGCACCGGACCTATCAAACAAGATCGCGGGTCCGTCTTATTCACTTTATAGCTTGGCTGTTGAAGAAACCCTACATGGCGCAGGCATCTTAATGGGACGCCAATCGCTCTTGGCTCATCACATCGCCAATAATAATTTGATTGCGCCCTTAAATGACAAGCTTGAATGTATGGATCAGTTAATTATTGAAATTGCCCAACCTGTGGCGGAACAGGAAAACATCCGCAAGCTCATTGATCTTCTGACACAATAGAAAAGCAGCCGTCCAAATTCATAAACGGCTGCTTAATTAATCATTACAGATAACTGGTTTACTGCGGCACAGCCATACCGATTACGTGGTAACCGCTGTCAACATGGTGAACTTCACCTGTGACACCCGCCCCTAAATCAGACATCAGATAAACGGCAGCACCACCAACATCTTCCAATGTGATGTTGCGACGCATTGGCGCGTTATCTGCTTGCCAGTTATAAACGAAACGTGCACCGGAAATTGCTGAGCCAGCCAAGGTACGCATTGGCCCTGCGGAAATCGCATTCACACGGATACCATTCTGACCTAAATCTTGCGCCAAGTAGCGAACAGATGCTTCAAGCGCTGCTTTCGCCACACCCATCACATTGTAAGATGGCATCACACGTTCCGCACCGGAGTAAGACAAGGTTACCAAGCTACCACCATTTTTCATCAATGGCTCAGCTGCTGCTGCAACCGCTGTGAAGCTGTAGCAAGAAATATCCATAGTTTGGGCGAAATTGGCACGTGTTGTTTCCACATAACGGCCTTTCAACTCATTCTTGTCAGAATAAGCAATCGCATGAACAACGAAGTCAATGCTGTCCCATTTTTCACCAATTGACGTGAAAGCACGCTGAATATCTTCGTCATTTTCCACATCACATGGAATACAGAAATCTGAACCAACAGATTCTGCCAATGGGCGTACACGTTTTTCCATGCTATCGCCCTGATATGTGAATGCCAGTTCTGCGCCATGTTCAGCACAAAGTTTTGCGATACCCCAAGCGATGGAATGGTCATTCGCCACCCCCATAATCACGCCGCGTTTACCGCTCATAACACCTTTATTTTCAGACATATTCTTTTCCCCTTAAAAGCTTAGTCTGTGTAACGTTGCATTGCTAATGTGCAATTTGTCCCGCCAAAGCCGAAGCTGTTGGAAAGAGCAACGTCGATATCAACATCATCGATACGGGATGTGGCAATGTTCATGCCTTCTGCTTCCGGATCAAGATTTTCAATGTTAATAGATTCAGCAATGAAGCGTTCTTTCATCATCAATAACGAATAGATTGCTTCTTGTGCACCTGTCGCGCCCAAAGAATGGCCTGTTAAGGATTTGGTAGATCCAATCACTGGCATTGTTTCAGCGCCACCGAATACTTCGCGAACCGCACCTAATTCTTTGGTATCACCAACTGGTGTGGATGTACCATGTGCATTGATATAGGAAACTGTGCCATTCACTGTGGAAAGTGCTTGGTTCATACAACGAACCGCACCTTCACCAGATGGTGCGACCATATCGTAACCATCAGATGTTGCGCCATAACCAACCAATTCAGCGTAAATTTTCGCACCACGTGCTTTCGCATGTTCCAATTCTTCAAGAACCAGAACCGCTGCGCCACCGGCGATAACAAAACCATCACGTGCCGCATCATAAGCGCGGGACGCTTTAGATGGATTATCATTATATTTAGAACTTAGGGCACCCATCGCATCAAACACAACGGTCAATGTCCAGTCTAATTCTTCGCCACCGCCAGCAAAGACAATATCTTGTTTACCCCATTGGATTTGCTCCATACCGCTGCCGATACAATGTGCAGATGTAGAGCAAGCAGAACTGATAGAGTAGTTCACACCTTTAATCTTGAACGGGGTCGCCAATGTCGCAGAGTTTGTGGAAGACATAATACGCGGTACCATGAATGGACCCACACGTTTCGCAGATTTCTCACGCGCTGTATCCCATGACCAAAGCATATTTTTAGTAGATGGACCACCAGAACCCATAATCAAACCAGTGCGCTCATTAGACACATCATTTTCTTCGAGGCCAGCATCGTCGATTGCCTGTTCCATGGCAATATAGTTCCAAGCCGCACCGTCACCCATAAAGCGCATCAATTTCTTATCAATATGCTCTGTCGGATCAAGATTAACTGCACCATGAACATGACTACGGAAACCACGCTCTGCATAATCTTCGCAATGAACAATACCTGACTTACCTTCTTTCAAGGATGCCAGAACTTCTTCTTGATTATTTCCGATGCTGGAAACGATACCGATACCGGTAACAACGACACGACGCATGGGGAGACCCCTTTTCTATGCTAATTGTATATTTAACAAAATGTACCAAACTGAATTCAGAAATATAGAGGAAATTTGCTACATTTATTTTATTTCATAACGATCAAGAAAAATTTAATATTCTCGATCAGATTATAAAGTGAAAGCTTGCCCATGAATATAACAGACAAGCTTTCATAAATCTTTATATAGTTAGGCTTCTTGAGGAATAAAGAGCCCAACCTTCATATCTGTAACTTCACAAGCTGTTTTACCATCAACTTTCATGATGCCATCAGCGACGCCCATGATTAATTTACGCATAATCACGCGCTTCATGGTGATTTCATAAGTTACTTTTTTGGCTGTAGGTAGGACCATATCGGACAATTTAACTTCACCAACACCCAATGCGCGACCTTTACCTTTGCCACCCATCCAACCGAGGAAGAAGCCTGTCAATTGCCACATTGCATCTAGACCTAAACAACCTGGCATCACAGGGTCGCCACGGAAATGGCAATCAAAGAACCAAAGATCAGGTTTAATATCCAATTCAGCCAAAATATGGCCTTTTCCATGCTCACCACCATCTTTGGTGATACTTGTGATACGGTCCATCATCAACATATTTGGCAAAGGCAACAATGCGTTACCAGGACCAAACAATTTGCCATGACCACAATCGATTAAATCGTCATAGGAAAAGCTATTCCGGTGGGTAAGATTATCTTCGCTCAAGATACTGCTCCGACTTTTTCATATTTTTCTACCCTCCTATTACACCAAGCCCTCACGGAAAACAATGCGCAAGAAAGCAGAAATAGCTGTAAAAAAGCCTTTAAAGTGAAAGATTTTTCATATTTTACAAAATTAAGGCAAATCTGTCACAGGTGGTGTAATTGTCTTTGCCTTTTTCTTTTCGCGATACAGAATATACATGCCACAAGAAACAATAATGGCAGCCCCCCACCAGACATGCATTTCTGGTAAATCTCCCCAGAAAACAAAACCAAAAAGAACCGCCCAAATAAGTGTCGAATATTCAAATGGTGTGACTGTTGCCATTTCACCTATGGCAAAAGCTTTGGTTAAAAATATATGCCCGACCATCGCCAATAGGGCCATCGCGACAAACATCCATAAATCTTCCAGCGGAATAGGCACCCATTGGAAGGGCATAAAGGCAGAAGCAATAACCAAAATTCCTAAATTGAAATAAAAAACAATACAGAAGGAAGATTCCGTATCACTCATCCAACGGACCATAAGCCCGATAATAGAATAAGCAAAACACCCAACGAGTGCCCAAATCGCGGCAGATTGGAAAGTTGTACTGCCAGGCTGCACAATGATAATCACACCAACAAAACCTATGACAATGGATATCCAGCGCTGAAAACCTACTTTCTCTTTAAATAACGGCACAGATAAAGCTGTCATAATAAATGGTGAAGCAAAAAACAGAACCGTGACATCCGCCAATGGCATTTCACCTAAAGCCGTAAAGAAAAAGAATGGTGCACAAAATCCAATCACAGCGCGGAAGATATGAACTTTCCACCGCTTGGTTTTAATATTTTTGAGATTATTGCGCTGTCCCAGAGCCCATAAAAACAAAATAGGCACAATAATCCAGCTTCTCACAGCCAAAGTTTGCGCAACAGGGTATTGAGCCTCAACCATTGTCTTTGCAACAGCATCCATAGCACTTAATAAAGCCATACCAATCATAAGATAGACAATTGCTACCAAATTATTAGTTTCACGTGTAGTTGCATCCACTTGCAAGCCGACAGCCATAATCACACCCCGCACCCTATATTTAACATAAAGCTATTTATTTGTTCTTAATCTATATAGGGTTTAATAAGAAAAGATAGTTCCTACATAATGCATCCTGACGGGGAATGTCAGCATAATTCTGATCAAAAAATTCAAAAGGACAAATCATGAAGCCCTTTATTCATATTGATATCATTTCAGACGTGGTTTGTCCGTGGTGTATTGTTGGCTATAAACGTTTGCTTTCTGCGCTTGAAGAAATGCAGGATCGTATGGATTACCAAATTCAATGGCACCCTTTTGAACTTAATCCTGATATGGAAATGGAAGGTGAAAATCTTCGCGATCACATCGTCAGGAAATATAATTCTTCCCCTGAACAAAGCGCCAGTATTCGTGAAACACTTATACAATATGGTTTGGATTTAGGGTTCCAGTTCAACTTCTTTGATGACATGCGCATCTATAATACCTTCATGGCGCATCAACTTTTACATTGGGCTTTGGAACAAGGTAAACAGACGGAGCTCAAACTTGCCTTGTTTGATGCATATTTCACTCATAAGAAAAACATTTCTGACAGTGCAACACTTTTAGATGTCGTGGGCAGCATCGGCCTAGATAAAAACGAAGCAAAATCAGTGTTAGAAGATGGTCGTTATGTGGAAGCCGTTCGTGAAAATCAACGTCGATGGCTATCCCTAGGCATTCAGGGTGTTCCTGCTGTTGTTCTAGATAATAAATATTTGATTTCCGGTGCTCAAGAAGCCTCCTATTTCAAACAAGCACTTGAACAATGTTTGGAAGAAGTAAAAACAGAAGATTACTAAAAACCCTGTCTAAAGATCGTTAAATTCCTGACATATTTCCGCCTGATTGACGCCTGACAATCCTCTTTCTCAGGAGCTTAATCTTTATCGTGTAAAACCACGATAGTCAGGAGAGGATATGTCAAAACCAAATCAGACCGGATTTATATTTTTAGGTTTATTTCTAGCTTTAGGAATAACCCTTGGTGGCTATTTCATCGGGCAAACCATGTATAATGCCAAAGTCGCCCTCAACACGGCAGAGGCAAAAGGTTTGGCAGAAAAGCGCGTAAAAGCGGATCGCGCAAACTGGACCATAATTTTTAGGAATGCAGGATATAAAAGTGAAGATATCCCAGCGCTTTATAAAAAATCCGAAGAAAACCAAAAAACAATCATCAACCTGCTTAAACAAAATGGCTTTGATGAAAGTGAAATCAAACTCGGCGTAATTGATTATTCTTATATGGAATATCGGGATGACAATCAAAATCTGGTTGATGAAAGACATCAACTTACAGGGTCTATTGATGTTGAAACTGATAAAGTAGATTTGGTTTCAACTGTGAGATCCAGCATCAACAAGCTGATCACACAAGGCATTGATATCGAAAATTATGCCCCAAGATATTATTTCACCAAGTTAAATGAAATTAAGCCGGAGATGTTAAAAGAAGCGACACAAAACGCACGTATCGCCGCAAATGAATTTGCGTCAAATGCCGGTGCAAATGTGGGGCGCATTCGAAATGCACGACAAGGCGGATTTATCGTTCGCGATGCAGGTGAGGAATATGGCGATACAGCAAAAATTGAAAAAGACATACGCATTGTCACAACCATCACCTTCTATTTAACGGATTAGTCAGAACAAATCACTCATCAAGGAGAGCCTGAAAGCGCCGATACAAACACTTTCAGGCTTGCCTTTTTCGCCTAGATAGACATAGTGCGGCTTATGACTGATACATCTTTCACATCCTCTTCTGATGCGGTGAATATTTTTGACCGCAATGTCGTACGTATGCACCGCACACGGGCTGCAAAAATCACAGCTGATAAGGAATTTGGTGATGCCAATTTCCTGTTTATGGAAGTTGCAGACCGCCTGGTGGATCGCTTGTTGGATGTTAGTCGAAATTTTGATTTGGCGTTAGATATCGGATGTCATAGTGGCGAGGTTCATCACTGGCTTCAAAACTGTCCTGATAAGGTGAAACATCTTATCCAATGCGATATGGCAGAGGCCTATGCAAAAACAGCCAATGCACGCGCGGCTAGCTTCGTAGCGAATGAAGATTTACTTCCTGTTAAGCCGGAAAGCCTTGATCTGGTGATCAGCAATCTATCGCTTCATTGGGTGAATGACTTGCCCGGCGCTTTTGCACAAATCCGCCAAAGCTTAAAACCAGACGGGTTGTTTATGGGCAGTATGATGGGTGGTGAAAGTCTATTTGAAATGCGTTCTGCCATTATGGAAGCTGAGATTGAGCTTTCAGGTGGTATTAGCCCACGGGTTTCACCATTTGCCGATATCCGTGATGCAGGCAGTTTGATGCAGCGTGCTGGTTTTAACCTTCCTGTTCTGGATAGCGAAGTCATTGATGTCACCTATGAAAACCTGTTTAAACTGGCACAGGATTTACGCAACATGGGCGAAACCAATGCAGTTCATGAACGGGTAAAAAGTTTTTCATCTCGTCAGTTATTTATGCGTGCCGCAGAAATTTATGCAGAAAAACATACAAATGACGAAGGGCGCATTCCAGCCAGTTTTGTCATCGTCTATATGCATGGTTGGGCACCAGATCCAAGCCAGCAACAACCTGCAAAACCGGGAAGTGGTCAAACAAGCTTGGCAGATTTCCTGACCGATACTCAAGAAGGGTAAGCATCAAATGAGTGACAAATATTATCTTCCAGCCATTGGCATGCTTAAAGACGCCTTCTTTTATGTTACTGGCGAGCGTAAAAATTTTATCGCTATGGCGGCGTTACCTATTATTGGATTGAGCATACTTGGAACAGTATTAACCCATCTATATCCAGAGCCTTTGTTAGTGATCAATCCAGAAACACAAGTGCCAAGCGTGAATATGTCTTTCATTCCTATCTTGATCGTAAATACAATTTTATATGTGATGTTCGCTGTTGCATGGCATCGTAAATGGCTTGTGGGTGAAGCCGATATCACCATCTATTCCGCCTTAAAATGGGACACACGAAAGACAAAATTTCTTGGTCGCCTCATTCAAATCGCCGGCATTTCCTTTGGTATCATGATTGGTCTAAATTTACTTATTTCATTACTTCCGGGAACTGGCGGCTTTATGATCAGCCCCTTTGGTACGATCCTCGCCTTCGCTGTGCTTACTCTAACATTCGCGCGCTTAAGCTTACTTTTTCCGGCAGCGGCTGTGGATGATAATCTAGATCTAAAAGACTGTTGGAATTTAACAAACGGCAATGGTTGGCGTTTGGGTATTCTGGCCATCTTGCCACCAATCCCTCTTGCCTTTATTCAAATCATTATTCAGACGATTTTGTTCACAATCCTGGTTGCCATCAACATCCCAACGGAGAGTTTAGTTGTGCAACTTTTCCTGCATTTGGTCCAGCATAGCTTGAACTATTTTGGTATTGCCATCGGGGTTTCTGCCCTATCCATGGCATATCAGCAATTTAAACAATTTGCAGAACAGGACTAAAATTTAGTTTCTTGGAATCACGGTGATTGTGCGTTCAAACTCTTTTTCTTCTGAGAGTTTGAATTCGTAATCGAAAATATAATGGCGACTAACAACACGGCCTTTATTGGTTTCTCGAAAGGCCTGTTCCAAGGTTAATATATTTTCAGGCGCATAATGATCCATAAAAGCTTTTAAGGCTTCTTCCACATCGTCTTTTGGTTGAATAACACCTTTGACCTTATCCTGGTTTACTTCCTGACCAGTCCATACCAGCTGACTGCTTTCAGTCTTGCCGTTTTTCTTGGCTTCATTCACATACCAAACAACCAAATGATTATCTTCGTAAGGACAGCTAAATCGTGTCCGCTTTTCTTCTTCAGGCCCCACCTTTAGATACTGGTCCTTGGTTTGCTTACAGCCGAAAATGTCCTTGGCGCCATCAATCTCCTGGGCCAGAGTGCCAAAGCCTCTTAGGCTTGGACGAAACTTCTTCTTTTTCTTCTTTGTATTTTTCGCTTCAACCTTTTTGATTTGGGATCTGTGATAATCAAATTTGATCATATATTCCTTATTTTCACCATCAAGATCCATTAATCGCCTATATACTTCTAGGCGCGCACGATGTTCATTTTCATTCAACTTGGAAAGATGCTGTTTCAACATCAAAATACGTGTCTGGTCATCCTGCTCAAGTGAGGATTGGTAGAAATGGTTGGCAAAATATAATAAGGACGCAATTGGCAAGAAAACAAATAAGACAACAGCTAATTTTGTCTTACCTGGCGTTTTGGAACGATCAAGGCTTCGTGGGTCTAGAATTTTATACTTTTTGGGCTTGGCGTCATCGTCCATTTCCAATCCAGTTGGAATTGGCTCACCACATTTACCGCATACTTTCCAGCCTTCCTTAAGTTCCGCAGAACATTTCAGGCAATACAAAATCTTAAACACAACAGATCAACCCGCTAAAACCTACGCATTCGTTTTCATTACTTTTTACGAATGTATAATTTAATTATCGAACGGACCTGTATCTAGCAAGAAACATCATCTTGCATTTGATTTAAATGTCGCTTGTTAAAGCAAATCCCGCAGCATCGCGATAAGCGGAATATCAGCGGGCGGCATCGGATAATCCCGTAGTTTTACAGGGCGCACCCATGCCAGTTCCTGCCCTTCCTTGGACTGAGGTTCACCTTCCCACATACGACAAACATAGAGAGGCATAAGTAGGTGGAAATCATCATATTCATGGGATGCAAAAGTAACAGGTGCTAAACAGCTTTCACGGGTATCAATACCAAGTTCTTCTTGTAATTCACGTATCAAAGCAGCTTCCGGTGTCTCACCTTCATCTACTTTTCCGCCCGGAAACTCCCAAAGGCCCGCCATGGATTTTCCCTCCGGACGTTTCGCAATTAATACACGCCCATCTGGATCGACCATCGCGACCGCAACAACCAATATGATCTTCTTCGCATTCACAGCCTGTTCAGCACGTTCACCCGCTTGCCAGCATCCACTTTCCATGACTTTTCCTAGACTTGAATTTAAGAACGATAATCCGCATTGATAGAGATATAACCATGTGTCAGATCACAAGTCCAAACCCGCGCCTGACCATCACCTATTCCCAAATCCACAGCAATATCTACATGATCACCACGCAAATGATTTGCCACAGGTGCTTCATCATATCCATCGACACCTTCGCCTTTTTCCGCAATAACAACACCGCCCATAGACACGGTTAAGGTATCACGATCAGCACGTTCACCCGCCTTACCAACAGCCATCACAACACGTCCCCAATTCGCATCTTCCCCTGCAATCGCAGTTTTTACCAATGGGGAATTTGCGATAGAAAGTGCCACAGTTTTTGCAGCCCGATCACTATCAGCACCGGTTACATCAATGGTGATAAATTTGCTTGCACCTTCACCATCTTTTGCAATTTGTTGGGCAAGATCGATCATCACCTCATCAACCGCTGTAATGAATTCTTCTAAAATCAAATCATCTGCAGTGGAAGGTATCGGGTGATCGGCTTTAGCCGTCGCAGCCATAATCAATGTATCACTTGTTGAGGTGTCCCCATCCACAGTCATGCAGTTAAAGGATTTATCAGCTGCCCGTTTCAAAATCAGGCGCAAAACGGATGCCGGAATATTTGCATCGGTAAATACAAAAGAAAGCATGGTCGCCATATCTGGTGCGATCATACCTGACCCTTTTGCAATACCCCCGATTTTTACCTCAACTCCTCCGATCTTCGCGGAACGATAAGAAGCCTTCGGGAAAGTATCCGTAGTCATAATTGCTTCTGCAGCGGTTTCCCAATTCCCGGTTTTCAGGCTTTTCTTCAACCCTGGCAAAGCCGCTTCGATTTTTTCTACAGGTAAGCGTTCCCCGATGACCCCGGTAGACGCCACCAAAACTTCTTCGGGTTCACAGCCAATTGTTCTAGCGGTCGCATGAACCATTGCTTCCGTTGTCACAACGCCAGACTTACCGGTAAAAGCATTGGCATTACCCGAATTTACAACAATGGCGCGGGCTTCCCCATTTGGTAATACTTTACGGCACCAATCAACAGGTGCAGAACGCGTTAGGGATTGAGTTAAAACACCTGCAACTGTAGATCCTTTTGCCAACTCCGCCAAAAAAAGATCTGTACGACCTTCATATTTTACACCAGCTTCCGCGGCGCCTAATTTCACCCCTTTGATAACAGGGATTTTTGGAAAATTTTCTGGTGCTAAAGGAGAAATATCAGACATGGCATACCCTCAAATAATCTTTGTGTCTTTAGGATGTAATCCTTGAAATATCAGTATATACAGAATTTTTACTGGGATAAAAGGCTTCTTAACTCAGGAATATCAGACGCGGGTGCATCAATTGGATTCCCTTGTAAATCATAACGCTGCACCTGATTTTTTTTAATAGCATCTTGAACAACCTGAAATGCTAAAGCCTCACCAACAACCTGTTGAAGTCGTGGTAACATTTGCTCAAAACTAGGTGGCTGCCCCTGACGTTTATCTTCCACCAAAATCACATGCCAACCAAATTTGGTTTGTATCGGGCTTGATGTATAGGTGTTGGGTTGCATGCCAAAAGCCACATCTTCAAATTCTTGAACCATTTGACCACGCGGGAAATAACCTAAATCCCCGCCTGATGGTGCAGAACTTCCTTTAGAATATTGTTGGGCCAATGACGCAAAGTCATTTCCCTGCCCCATCAATGCGATAACCTGTTCTGCTTCGGCTTTGGTATCTAGCAAAATATGTCTCGCTTTAACCTCTTCACCAAACTGAGCCGTCGTAATATAGCGATTATACTCTTCACGAAGCATTTCTTCGGTGATCAAGCGACGGACAGCTTCACGCACGTAGATATCATGCACCAATCGATTTTCCAGCGCCTTCAGTTGTTGTTGCACGTAAGGACTATCCGCGATACCTACCGCACGCCCAGAACTCACCACTGCTATTTGTTGAACTAATAGCTCCAAAACATGTGGATAAAGCTCTTCCTTGGTTCTACTTTGACGTAACTTGGCAGGCAGGCTTCCATAGGCTTGTTCAAAATCACGATCCGTGATTTCCTGCCCAGCTACAGTGGCAATGACTTTGGGCGCCTGTTGCGTTTGGGCTATACCAACCTGACTTCCCATGACCAATACAGCCGCTATCGGAGCCGCTTTCAACCATTGCCATTTTGTCATTATGAAATCCTCTTATGGATAGAATTAGAAATCTGCTTCTGCCACTTTACGTAACAAGAAATCACGAAAAACTGTGATACGTTTAGAATGACGCATCTCTTCAGGATATACGAAATACGCCGGAATAGGTGGTCCTTCAAGTTCAGGCAAGATATGTTGTAAATTGCTTTCTTCCGGTATCATATATTCAGGGATCGACGCAATCCCAAGACCACTTCTAGCAGCACGATATATACCATAGATATTATTCACCATTACAATGGGAACACGCGGATTATCCAGGCTCTCATCTGTATGGATCAACCAGTTAATGGTGGAAACAGGCTGTGGTGTATCATCACCAAAAGTAATAATGCGGTGATTATCCAAATCTTTACCGTCTTTCGGCTCTCCATATTTCTCAATATACTCATCCGCGGCGTAGACTTTATGACGTACAGTCATCAGCGGACGTTGAATCAAATCTGGCTGACGGGGTACTGACATACGAATGGCCACATCAGCCTGACGCATGGATAAGTCTACTTCTGTATCTGATAAAATTAGATGCAGTTCAACTTCTGGATAAAGTTCGATAAATTCTTTGATAAGAGGGGTTAACCAAGTATTTCCCAAGCCCAATGTTGCCGTCACTCTCAAAGGACCACTTGGTAATTCTTTGGAATCTGTCAGGCGATTTTGCGCCATTGTCAGTTTGTGAAAAACTTCCTGAACAGTCTTATATAACATATCCCCTTGTTCAGTCAGAATAAGGCCACGCGCATGACGATGGAAAAGAGGTGTTTTCACACTTTCTTCCAATGCACTAACCTGACGACTGATCGCAGATTGCGACAGGTTCAATTTCTCTGCGGCATGGGTGAAGCTGCCTGCTTCCGCAACTGCGTGAAAAATACGCAATTTGTCCCAATCCATTGGCATTTCTGCTCTCCCGATGGTTTTTATAAATTTTGCCCCCGCATATACAGACCATGCAGATACATTAAATGTCTGTGTTATTACTTATAGGGGCGATTTTATAGGATGTCTATTCATCAAAACGACAGTTTGATGATTGAAAGGAAGGCTTTATTTAGCCAACCAGCCCAATTTGTCCAGCACCAAATCCGCCATTTCTGCTGTTTCATTTCGTGTTGGATAAGACCAGTCCGAAATTTGACCTGTAAATGGGCGTGTCATCTCTTGTTTATTCAATTGATCATGGAAGATATCAAATTTGGTTTTACGTATCGGATCCACATGAAAAACAAAAACAGGTTTACCTGTCGCGCAAGCCTCAGACACCATATTGGCAGAGTCACAAGTAACCACCACATAATCGGCTAAACCTAAATAACCGAAATACGGGTTCTCACCCGTTCCATCCCAATAAACATGCGGCAGATCTTTAAGGGCAGATTTCAGAATATCTGTATTCTCAGGGCTGGTACGACGAGACGACGTTACCATTAATCCACCCCCTGTTTGAGCCACAACCTTAGTCAAACCTTGCGCTAAGTCCTCAATGTCCGAAGCAGTATATTTGTATACTTTATTATCGCCACCGACTGACACAGCAATTAAGGGCTTGGGTAAATGCTTCAATTTCTCCCGCCATATATTTGCGGCGCCATCTAACATCTTCCGGTTTACCCGTCCTAGTGAACCATAGGTCTCAATAAGATTATCACCTTTTAAACCATCATGAATAGGTGTGGTGACTAAATCAAACTTCTCCATATCAATCCCAGGATTTTGAATATGGATTGTGAAAATATCTTTGCCAGCTTTATTAGCCCTTCTACGGATTTCCGCATTTGGACATGCCGCTTTTCGTGCACAAGAAATCACAATATCGGGCCAAGGTTCATGAAAATGACTACCATCGATCAAGTCCACGCCAAAAACACCTGTGGGCCATAACTTATTAGGAAGATATTTCCACGGTACCTTGCCTTTGATGAGGCGATATTGGATCTCCAAATCTTGATTATCTGCTTTTAGTTTTTCCTTAAGGGATTCCGCCAATCCGCGCGCCTGAGCAATCATTCCGGCCTTATCTTCGCTGACAACCCAACAAATTCGCATTATTTCGCGCCTATCCCTTAATTTTCACTTGTAAGCTGGTTCAGAAAGGACTATGCCGAGCACCGAAAGTAAATGCAACCGATCTTGCACCTCTACTTTCCCTTCCTAAACTAATATTTTCATATTTTTTCGTTCGTAGTCGCAATAATATTCTTGCGCTACACCGTAAGAATGTTTTAAAAGAAGCCCAAAATTTGAAAGGGTAAAATAATGCGCCGTACTAAATTGGACAGAATTGATCGTCAAATCCTGAGCGATCTGCAAGATAATGGTCGTATGACCAATGTTGAGTTAGCCCAACGTGCAGGTATCTCAGCACCGCCATGTTTGCGTCGTGTTCGTGCCCTTGAGGAATCTGGTTATATCAAAGGATATCATGCTGAGGTCGACGAAAAATTCCTTGGTTATGGTGTTACTGTTTTCGCTTTTGTAGGTTTGAAAAGCCAAGCTAAAACTGATCTTGTTAACTTTGAAGATAAAGTAAACGGATGGCCCTTAGTACGCGAATGCCACATGTTACAAGGTGAAACCGATTTCTTGTTGAAGATCGTTGCCCGAGACATGGAAAGCTACAATAAATTCCTTACCGAAGAGCTGACTGAAGAAGAAAATGTTGCTCATGTGCGCTCTGCGCAAGGTATCCACGCATCCAAACGAAGCTTTGGCGTACCCATTGATCTAAGCGACAGCGATGATGCGGTTTATGACGGTGAAAGCGATTAATCGTAACCCAAAGACAGTTTTTACAGCCCTATCAGTTTAAATGCTGATAGGGTTTTTCTTTGGCTAAATAGTCGGAAAACACATCCATAAACTCTGAGAATTCAAGACCCAGATAATGATAGAGTGGTCGTTCACCAAAACTATGCTCTTCGATTGGATTGACCTTAAATCTCTCTTGTGCGATCAAAATGTCAATTGTCTGCTTTTCACTTAGAAAACCTATAATCTTTCGATCTTCAAATGCTTTATGTAATTCAGTTTCCGTGTGAAAAGGCGCATAACTATATCCTTGTATGGCATTATCTGAAACAACCTTTTCATGCCAATTGATACCGGGCACATATCCAATCACGGCATTTGACCCATATTCTTCAGTCTTTCTATGAAGCCATAATGAATTCTTCAAAGAAAATAGCGGCACAGCTGATCTAACAAATTCACGTTCATAAGCATTTTCAACCAATTCGAGGCGAAACAGCTCCCCATCTACCAAACCTTTATTAAAGTCTGCGATGCCACGCAAACCGGGCCTTGCAATCTTGGTGACCTCACAGCCTAAATTTTTATAAGTAGATATAAGCGTCTTTGCCGCGATCTCACCTAATGGATCGCCTTCGATCACAGCTATATTTTTGGGACAAGTAATTTCAGAAGCTTGAGCCGAAAACAGACTCAAAACAATAAAACTGAATGTATAGGTAATCCTGGACAGAAACGACAACATGATAACCTCACAACTTAATTGGTAGATATAGTATTGAAGTTATTCACTATTTAGTAAAGGCGATTTTGGAAAAAAATCTCTACCGCTTAAGAAACGTAACTTTTGCGTTGCGATTTTCCACCAGAAACAGAAGCCTTTAGATCAAATAAATCAGCCAATTGTTCCATCATCGTGCCACCTAATTGCTCTACATCCACAATCGTAACCGCACGCTCATAGTAACGAGTCACATCATGACCAATACCAATTGCGCATAGCTCAACAGGTGATCTGTTTTCGATAAAATCGATTGTATCACGTAGATGACGTTCCAAATAATTACCACTATTCACAGATAGGGTACTGTCATCAACAGGGGCGCCATCAGAAATCACCATCAAAATACGACGATCTTCTGGACGCGCTAGTAATCGATCATGCGCCCAAAGCAACGCTTCACCGTCGATATTCTCTTTCAACAAGCCTTCACGTAACATCAAGCCCAAATTCTTCTTACCACGACGATAGGGCTCATCAGCAGCTTTGTAAATGATATGGCGTAAATCATTTAATCGTCCCGGATTACCCGGTTTGCCATCCTCAATCCATTGTTCACGGGATTGACCGCCTTTCCAGGCTTTTGTCGTGAAGCCCAGAATTTCAACTTTCACACCACACCGCTCTAATGTGCGTGCCAAAATATCCGCTGACATAGAAGCAATGGTGATTGGACGTCCACGCATGGAACCAGAATTATCCAATAACAAAGTTACAACCGTGTCTTTGAAATCGGTATCCTGTTCCCATTTAAAGGAAAGCGCATGGGTTGGATTGGTTACAACACGACTTAAGCGACCGGAATCAAGGATACCTTCTTCCAGATCAAAATCCCAACTGCGGGTTTGCTGCGCCATCAAACGACGTTGCAAACGATTAGCTAGCTTGCCGATAATACCTTGCAAATGAACCAGCTGCTGATCCAGCATACTGCGTAGACGATCTAGTTCCTCTGGATCACATAAATCTTCTGCACGAATAACTTCATCAAACCCTTTGGTAAAGATAGAATAGAAATCTTCTTTTGGCACGTTGCTCAGATCATTTTCCGGACGCCAACCTTTTGACGCATCAGATGATTGTTCATCCCCCGGCGACGGCAACATATCATCCATCATCATGTCTTGGATTTCATCATCGGTCATGCCTTCAGCATCTTCGGATCCTTCGCCCGCTTCTGCTTGCATTTCCTCGTCTTCGGCTTCTTGTTCACCACCGTCTTCGTTCTGGTCCTGACCTTGCGTTTGATTATCCTGCATTTGCTCTTCAGATTCTTCAGTGTCCTCGCTGTCACTTTCAGAATCTTGTGGTTCTTCCATGCCCATATCTACATCCATCTGGCGGATAAGGTCACGGGCAGCCTTCGCATACGCAGACTGATCGGTCATTAATGGTTTAAGGTCATCCAGCGCTTCTTCCAGTTTTTCTTCCAAAACCGGACGCCATAAATCAACAACTTCTTTGGCGGATGGTGGGACTTCTTGACCAGTCATATGTTCACGAGCCAAAAGACGCACAACTTCTGGCAAAGTTGTATCAGCCTTTTCCTTCATACGATGATAGCCAAGACGCATATAACGTTGTTCCAAGGCTTCCGCGATATTACCACGCGCCCCTTCCATAAAACGGCTACCTGACGCTTCGATACGCGCTTCTTCCAACATATCAAAAATTAAAGGCGCCATATCCCCTTTTGGGCGGTTACGTTGATGTTTTGTGGCATCATGACCGGAAAGACGCATGGCAAGCAAATCTGCTTCACCACGAGAACGCGCAATTGCTTCTTCATTGATCTCACGATTGGGATAAGGCAAACGCGCGCGGTTACCCGCCATATGTGCAGGTTCACTGCCATATGAAACTTCGATATCCGGGATTCCTGTGATCGCCCGAAATGCCGCCGCATTTCGTTGCTTGAAATCCTCTATCGCTTCTTGCTTATCCTTGCTCATGCAACACCAATAAATCTAAACAGGGTATTTGAATCGGGCCTTAGCCGATTTGAACACGTGTATCTGTTTTTAATTCTTCACCGAAACAACGTTGATAATATTCAGACACGATTGAACGTTCTGTTTCATCACATTTGTTTAAGAAGGTCACACGGAAAGCAAAGGCCAGATCATTAAAGATTGCTGTATTTTCTGCCCAGGTAATCACAGTACGTGGGCTCATCACAGTCGAAATATCCCCGTTGATAAAGCCGGCACGTGTCAGGTCTGCCATCTGTACCATTGCATTGATACGTGCACGGCCCTCCTCACTGTCATATTCAGGCAATTTCGCCAACAAAATATCAACTTCGTCATCATGTGGCAGATAGTTCAAGGTTGTCACAACGGACCAACGGTCCATCTGACCTTGGTTAATTTGTTGTGTACCATGATATAAACCGCTTGTATCACCCAAGCCGATTGTGTTGGCAGTCGCAAATAGGCGGAAATTTGCATGTGGATGGATCACGCGGCTTTGGTCAAGCAAGGTCAACTTACCAGCTTTTTCCAATACACGCTGGATCACAAACATCACGTCTGGACGACCCGCATCATATTCATCAAAACAAATAGCGACAGGACGTTGTAATGCCCAAGGAAGAATACCTTCCTGGAATTCTGTTACTTGTTTTCCATCACGTAAAACAATCGCATCTTTACCCACCAAATCAATACGGCTGATATGGCTATCAAGGTTAATACGGATACAAGGCCAGTTTAAACGTGCGGCAACTTGTTCGATATGTGTGGATTTACCTGTACCATGATAACCCTGCACCATCACACGTCGATCAAAAGCAAAACCGGCAAGAATGGCCATGGTTGTATCATGGTCAAACTGGTAGGTTGGATCAACTTCCGGCACATGATTTGAACGTTTGGAGAAAGCTGGTACTTTCATATCAGAATCGATACCAAATGTTTCGCGAACAGATACTTCAATATCCGGCGCAACAAGGCTGTCTGTATCTACGATTTCTGTATCCAAAGAATTTGCATCGCTCATATTTGTCATAGCGTCACCAATTGATCCTTAATTTTTAATGAAAGGTATCGGGAGATTAAGTCAGCCGACTCACCCTAAACCTAGCGTGTTGCAATACCTTTAAACCCGCTTTTCAACTTTTGCACTCGAAATCGTACAGAAATGTCAGGAAAAAGACTTTTTCAATCGCGAATAAGCCTGATTAACGGATTTCAGTCTTTCTACGGCTTTAGGGTTATCTTGGTTCAGGTCTGGATGTAAATCTTTTGCCAATTCTTTATAGCGCGCTTTCACTTCCAATTCATCGGCTGGATAATCAAATCCCAAAGTCATATAGGCTTCCATTTCAGGATGTGATCTTAACGCATCTTGTTTGGCCTTTTTTGCCTTTGCCGAATGGGCTGTCGCTTCTTCATAAATTTCAAATGGGTCATATATTTTCCCATTGAAATTTGGTCGTCTGCCGGAAGCATCTCGTGCTTTAGACTTTGGGTTCGCATGTCCCCCATTATTACCTAATGGCCATGTGGGGCGCCCCCAACAAACATCTGTTTTGATCATGGTATCAATATCAGATTGATCCATACCTTCGCAGAAATTCCAATTGGCGTTATATTCCCGCACATGCTCCAAACAGAACCAGAAATAATCCTGTAAATTGTTACTTGATTTCGGGGCACGATGCTCTCCCTCCAGAGTACAATCAGGATGGTCGCAAACACGGAAATGCTTGCGACCACCTAAAGGATATTTCTCTGTAAAAGGACGAGGCATAGTCAATCCGCCATTTACTTATTCTCAACCTGATGCATATGCACATCTTGTTGTGGGAAAGGAATAGACATACCAGCGCCTTCGATCACTTCTTTAGATTTTTCCAAAATATCGAAATGCACATTCCAGAAATCATCCGTCTTCACCCAGCAACGCATGGTGATATCAACAGAGGACGAATTTAAAGTAGAAACCATCGTTTGTGGTGCAGGATCAGCCAGAACACGCTCATCCTTTTCCATAAGTTCAAGCAAAACACCACGGGCTTTTGCCACATCATCACCATAGGAAATACCCATAACCTGTTGAATACGACGCGTTGGATTACGGGAATAATTTGTGATATTTGAATTCCAAAGAGATGAATTCGGCACAGCCATATAAACACCATCAACGGTTTTCATATCAGTGGTAAATAGATTAATGGCTTCAACAGTTCCCATAATGCCACTTGCATCTATGAAATCGCCTTTTCTAAAGGGGCGCAACATCAACAACATAATACCAGCCGCGATATTCTGGAGAGTACCTTGCAATGCCAAACCAATGGCAAGACCTGCGGCACCAAGGACAGCAATAATACTGGTGGTTTCGACACCAAACTGGGATAATACAGCAACGAATGTGACGATCAGTACCGCATATTTCACCATGCTAGATAACATTGGCACCAGCGTTTCATCCATATTCGGTACGCGATGCAACGCACGCGTTACTAACCCTTTGAAGAAACCGGCTAGCATCCAACCAACAATCAAGGTGATAATTGCACCTAGAATATCAGGGCCATATCCAATGACAGAATCTTGAATAATTAGTAAAAATTCTTGCAAAATAGTTAATTGATCTTCCATTTATCTTTACCCTTAATGTGGAAAACACGCCCCTACGATGGCTAGATTATATACGTCCAGCCAACCAAATTGCCAATTTAGAACCTTTGCTAATCGCTTGATATAATAATGGATAAGCTGCGGCTTGTTCCGCGTCATTATCAAGTCCAATATCGCGATGCTCTAACTCTTCTTGACGGAATCTTTCGATTGTTTCGACCATTTCATGTTCACGATCTTCAGCGATCAGACGATCACGCTGTTCGGCATAATGTTCATCAATGGCTTCTTCGACGGCAACCGTGCAGGCCATAGCAGCTTCCTTGCTCATCATCGCCGTGCCGGCACCCACGGCCCATCCCGCAACATGCCAAAAAGGTGTCAGCGCAGTTGGTCTAATTTGACGTTTCACCAATTGATCATTGAAATAATCTAGATGTTCTTGTTCTTGATCCTGCATATGACGCAAAGTTGGGCCAATCTCTGTGTCCCCCAATACATCAATCTGACCTTGGTAAATACGTTTCGCGCCATATTCACCCGCTTGATCCACACGAATAATGCGTTCCAATGCTTTATCCGGCGATAAATCCCCAGGAAGATATTTCGGACCTAGTTTCTTTTTTGTTTCAGCCATCATTCAAGACCTTATACAAATTAACCAATCACAGATTTGCGCTTATTAAACCACGCACCATAGATAATGAACAGACCAAACCCTAAAGAAAGTAGGAAATTATATCCAGCCATTGAAATACCAAACAAGCTCCATGGAATTTCATCACAACGCACTGGCGCAGCGCTCATAATAGCTGCTTTTAACTCATCTAATGACATATCAGCAGAACCGACTGTACCGGTACAGCCACTTGGCCCTTCCCAAAGCTTATATTCCACGCCGGTGTGATATCCAGCAATTCCCGCTCCGACTAACAAAGCCAGACCACCCATCACAGTAAAAATCACCATCAAATGAACTTTACGTCGAAAGTTGATCGCCACAGATCCAAGCCCAATTGCCAACCACCATGGCAAGCGTTGATACAAACAAAGCTTACACGGCTCATACCCAAAACCATATTCAAAAACATGGGCTGCGCCGAGCACAAGAACGGCACTTATCAAAAGGATCCAAGCCGCAGTACGCGCAGCAAATAACTCAATCTTTAGCATGTTCTATCCAGTCACATTGCAAGATATCTCTATCTTTCGTTACACGATAAATTTCAAGGATACAAATCCGCCAATAACCAACACAAAGAAAAGAGTTGTCATAAGACCAAACCTTTCTTCGATTAGTCGACGGATTGGCTCTCCAAAGAACCAAAGCAAGGCTGCCAATGCAAAGAAACGTGCTCCACGTCCAACAACAGACACAGACATAAAGCTTGTTAAATCCATCTCAGCGACGCCACTTGCAATTGTAATCACTTTATATGGGATTGGTGTAAAGGCACCAGCCGCTACAATCCATTCTCCCCATTGTTCATACCAACCTTGGAAAGTACCAAACTTTTCGCCATATCCATAAAAGTCAATAATCGGACGACCGACAACATCATATAACCCCGCGCCAATCATATAACCAGCACCACCACCAAGAACACTTGCAATTGTAGCAACCAGAGCAATCTTAAATGCCTTTTCTCTTGCTGCCAAAATCATTGGGATCATCATCACATCTTGCGGAATAGGAAAAAAGGAGCTTTCAGCAAAGGCCACCAGCGCCAACCACCAAATCGCATAAGGATGAGCCGCCAAATCCATAGTCCAGTCATACAGACGGCGTAAAGGAGAGAATATATTCATGAAAAGATCGATCTTTAAACTTGAATGAGAAGGAAATGTTCTAACTTCTTAGCTCTATAGAATATAGAGAAGCTTTTGACCAGACGAATAGCCTCACTAATTTTATCTTTGGAGAAGCTTTTACTAGTATTGTTAAAATGCGGCAAAAAAAAGGCGTGCAATGCGGCCATTCACTGAGAACTAGTTGCCATATCTTGCATGAATTTCATCATATCGCCCATCTTGGCGAATTTTTGCTAAAGCAATATTAAAATCGGTTACGATCGTTTTATAGTTTGGCCAAGCCTTGCTAACACATAGGTAATAGGGGCGCCCTTTTCGCTTATAAAATCTTAGAGTATCGTCAAAACCCAATTCTTTTCGCGCATACCAATTCCCAAATTCACCTGTGGAATAAAATAGATCTACACCACCATCTTCCAGTTGGAAAAATGCATCTTTATCTGTAAGCGGCTTTTCTCCCAGAGACAATCCAGCATTTTCCAATTCAAATGCGGTCCCATAATCTTTCACGGCTGTTACAGAATATTTATCAAGCGCATCTAACATGACAGGCTCTATCAACCTGATATTCTTTTTCATGGTAAAAAAACCGCGCGTCGAATAACTCACCGGGTTTGAAAATTCAATCCATTCCTCACGCTTTTGACTATGCGTACAGCTTTGAATAGCCGCGGCTTGCCCCGCTCTAACCCGGTTTTGAATTGTTTCCCAGTCTTGAAAGATAAACACAGGATCATAACCTGCTACATGTAAGGCAAGCTCTGTTACTTCTACATCATATCCACGACGACCATCTGACGAATTTTCAATGATAAAGGGAGGATAGTGAATAGAAAGGATTTCAAGCTTTTCAGCCGCATATGCATAAGAAGGCGTTAGCCCCATGATTATCATGGCACATAACACCGCAATATTGCGCTTCAAACTCTTTACTCTCATTTCCCCGCCCGCTCTTTTCTTATGTAAAATACTAGCTCAAGAGTCTTAAAAAAACGTTAACATGCCTGATTTGCATTTCCCTTTTGTTAACCGAGGTTAATTTGGAAAATAAGGTATCAGATCTCAAAGACATATTTTTTATTGGGGTGCGACATAATTAGTTTTCTTCGGTTAATCAAATGTTTTTTAACGAATATCAATGAATTCTAATTTAAATTACCACTATGCCTAAACTGCGCTGCATCAATGTTTCATGTCGCCTATACGCAAATTCTTGATATTTTCTTCCTCATGGTTTACCAAAGCTACAACTTTTCGCTTCCGGGTTTACTAAGCCGAAACCCGACGAAGCTTTCCCAACCCGTTCCATACTCACTTATGGTAACAATTTTCGGAAGGAATTAATCATGGCTCGCAATAAAATTGCATTGGTTGGCGCAGGTAACATTGGCGGCACATTGGCACATCTTGCTGGTTTAAAAGAACTAGGTGATGTTGTATTGTTCGACATCGCAGAGGGTATTCCGCAAGGTAAAGCTCTAGATTTAGCTGAATCTTCCCCTGTTGAAGGTTTTGATGCACGTATGACAGGCGCGAATGATTATGCAGCAATCAAAGACGCAGATGTCGTGATTGTAACCGCGGGTGTTGCACGTAAACCAGGCATGAGCCGTGATGACTTGATCGGTATCAACACCAATGTGATGAAATCCGTTGGTGAAGGCATCAAAAACAACTGTCCAAACGCATTTGTTATTTGTATCACAAATCCACTGGACGTTATGGTTGGTGTATTACAAAAAGCATCTGGCCTTCCAACAAACAAAGTTGTCGGTATGGCAGGTGTTCTTGATTCCGCGCGCTTCCGTTACTTCTTGGCTGAAGAATTCAATGTTTCTGTTGAAGATGTAACCGCATTTGTATTGGGTGGTCATGGCGACACAATGGTTCCATTAACACGTTATTCAGCAGTAGCTGGTATTCCCGTTCCTGATTTGATTGAAATGGGTTGGTCCACTCAGGAAAAAATCGACGAAATCGTTCAACGCACCCGTGATGGTGGTGCTGAAATCGTTGGTCTGTTGAAAACCGGATCCGCATTCTATGCCCCTGCATCATCCGCAATTGAAATGGCAGATGCTTATTTGAAAGACAAACGTAAACTTCTTCCATGTGCGGCACATTGTTCTGGTGAATATGGTTTGGATGACCTTTATGTTGGTGTTCCATGCATCATCGGTGAAAATGGTGTTGAGAAGATTGTTGAGATTAAAATGAATGATGACGAACGTGCAATGTTCGATAATTCTGTTCAAGCAGTGAAAGATTTGAACGCGGTTGTTGATGGCATGGAAGGTTAAAAATTGAAAAATTGACGGATATTTTCGTCAAAAATTCTATTTTTTTCATTTTAAAATAAAATTTGAAAAGCGGGGCAGATTGTCCCGCTTTTTTTGTTTCTACCCTAAATTTGGCATTTTGTGATCACATTCACCCTAAAAAACAGCAATTTTTAGGTGCATGGCAGCAAAAATTTTAATTTGGGCGGTTGCGCACTGAATTTTTGCTGTTAAATTAAGGAACTGCGACGGTTGAATTGTCTGAATGCGACTTTTCGTAATTTTATGAACGTTCGTTCATAAATTCAACTATCGAGTAAATAACAAATTTCACCACGGCCCTAACAGGGGTTTTCGAAATTCAAGAGATGAAATTGGCATCCCCAGTTTCAAATCTGATAAGAAAATTCAAACAGGGTCAACCGGGAGGGAAACCGGAGAACCATGAACATTCACGAGTATCAGGCAAAAGAATTGCTTCGTAAATTCGGTGTCGCTGTGCCAAATGGTAAAGTTGCATACACTGTTGATGAAGCTGTTCAAGCTGCGAACGAACTGGGCGGCCCAATCTGGGTTGTTAAATCACAAATTCACGCTGGTGGCCGCGGCGCAGGCCGTTTCAAAGGAGGCGACCCTGACCAAGGTGGTGTGCGTCTAGCGAAATCTGTAGAAGATGTACGCGAAAACGCAAAAGCTATGTTGGGCGAAACTTTGGTAACAAAGCAAACAGGCCCAAATGGTAAAGAAGTAAAACGACTTTACATTGAAGATGGATGCGACATTCAAACAGAAATGTATCTGTCCTTGTTACTAGATCGCGCGACAAGTCGTGTTTTGATTATGGCTTCCACTGAAGGCGGCATGGATATTGAAGATGTTGCAGAAGCAACGCCTGAAAAAATTATCAAAACAACCATTGATCCGGCTTCCGGTATTTCCGGCTTCCATTGTCGTAAAATTGCTTTCGGCCTAGGTCTTGAAGGTAATCAAATCAAATCCTGCACCAAGTTCTTGATGGCAATGTATAAAGCCTTTGTTGAACTTGACGCTGATATGGTTGAAATCAATCCATTGGTTATTACAGGCGCCGGCGAAGTGATCGCCTTGGACGCAAAGATGGGTTTTGACGATAACGCCTTATTCCGCCATGGCGACATTTCCGACATGCGCGACGAAGACGAAGAAGATCCAGCCGAGTTGGAAGCAGCCAAGCATGAATTAAACTATATCAAACTTGATGGTGCGATTGGTTGTATGGTGAACGGTGCCGGCCTTGCAATGGCAACAATGGACATCATTAAACTAAAAGGCGGCGAACCGGCTAACTTCCTAGACGTGGGTGGTGGTGCAACAACCGAACGTGTCACCAAAGCATTTAAGATCATTTTGTCAGACACAAATGTAGAAGGCATCCTGGTTAACATCTTTGGCGGTATCATGCGTTGCGATGTGATTGCCGAAGGCGTTGTTGCGGCTGCACGTGAAATCAGCCTGCATGTGCCACTTGTTGTACGTCTTGAAGGTACAAATGTGGAGCGTGGTAAAGAAATCATGGCTGAAAGTGGTTTGCCAATCATTTCCGCTGATAATCTGGAAGACGCAGCTGAAAAAATTGTTGCAGCAGTGAAGGAGGCAAGCTAATGGCCGTTCTTATTGATCGTAATACAAAGGTCATTTGTCAGGGTTTCACTGGTGCGCAAGGTACCTTCCACTCTGAGCAAGCGATTGCATATGGCACACAAATGGTTGGTGGCGTAACACCTGGTAAAGGTGGCGGCACACATTTGGATCTGCCTATTTTCAATACTGTTGCCGAGGCAAAAGATCGCACTGATGCAAATGCGACTGTTATCTATGTACCGCCTCCATTCGCGGCGGATGCAATCCTAGAAGCAATCGATGCTGAAATGGAATTAGCTGTCTGTATTACAGAAGGTATTCCTGTGCAGGATATGGTTAAGGTTAAACGCGCCTTACAAGGCTCCAAAACGCGTCTTGTGGGTCCAAACTGCCCGGGCGTGATCACACCTAACCAATGTAAAATTGGTATTATGCCAGGTCATATTCACCAACCAGGTAAAATCGGCGTTGTATCCCGTTCTGGTACATTAACATATGAAGCTGTTGGTCAAACAACAGCTGTTGGCCTAGGTCAAACAACATGTATCGGTATTGGTGGTGATCCAGTAAATGGCACAAACTTCATCGATTGTTTGGAAATGTTCCTAGATGATGACGAAACAGAAGGCATCATCATGATTGGTGAAATTGGTGGTACAGCGGAAGAAGAAGCTGCTGAATTCATCAAATCTTCCAAAGTTAAAAAGCCAATGGTTGGTTTTATTGCTGGTGTAACAGCGCCTCCAGGTAAACGTATGGGCCATGCCGGTGCGATTATTTCTGGTGGACAAGGTACCGCGGAATCTAAAATCGAAGCGATGAAATCTGCTGGTATCAATGTGGCGGCGAGCCCGTCCGCACTGGGCTCCACAATGTTGGAGACCATTAAAGGTTAAAGATAATGAGGGGAAGTCAAAAAGGCTTCCCCTTCTTATTTAGAACCTGAAGTAAATCCAGATATTCTGGGTAAGCTTCAAACAACAAGGTCTAGAAAATAATTTTTAGGCCCAATGAGAAGAACGGATAGAACCGTTTCATAGACCGGAACCGCCGATAGGGAATTCCAAGTTTCCGATTAGGATTTAAGGACTAACTTTCCTCATGACGGCCGACCTATGATCTGCGTCTATCCTACGTTTTGACGGTTAAGGAGATGCGCTCATGGCGTATTTAGGCGATACATCCCCTCTGTTTCAGGCAAATGAAATTTATATTGAGGAAATGTATAAGCGCTATCAGGCGGACCCCGCTGCGGTAGATGAAAGCTGGGTGGCTTTTTTTGACGGGTTAGATGAAGAGATTGATGATCTCGTGACTCGTGATCTTGGCCCAAGTTGGCAAAAAAGAGATACTAAAGTCGTCGGTGGACGAACTGATGCTGGTACCTCACTTTCAGATGCATTAATGGAAAAAGATACGGCATCCGGAAATGCCACTCTTGATGCCTTGATGTCCCAGTTAAAGAATATTTCTGCAGGCGCAGCAGCGCCAGCAGGCCAAATCAGGCAAGCAACCCTTGATTCCATTCGCGCATTAATGTTGATCCGTGCCTATCGTATGCGTGGTCATTTACATGCGACATTGGACCCTCTTGATCTAACAGATCGCGGTGAGCATCCGGAATTAAGCCCAGCTTCTTATGGTTTTGGGGATGAAGATTGGGATCATCCAATTTTCATCAACTATGTTTTAGGTTTGGAAACTGCAACCTTACGTGAAATCGTAAGTATTTGTGAGCAAACCTATTGCGGCAATATTGGCGTCGAATTCCTACATATTCAGGATCCAGAGGAAAAAGCCTGGATTCAGGAACGTATGGAATCCACATTAAACCGCAAAGATTTTACCGATCTTGGTCGCCGCACAATTTTGGATCGCTTAACGCAGGCAGATGTTTTTGAAACTTTCCTTGATAAGAAATATCGGGGCACAAAACGTTTTGGTCTTGATGGTGGCGAGGCCTTAGTGCCATTGATGGAACAGATCTTCAAATGCGGTACAGAAGTTGGTTTAGAAGAAGTGGTTTTGGGTATGGCCCATCGTGGTCGCCTGAATGTTCTTGCCAATATCATGCATAAACCCTATCGCGCGATCTTTAATGAATTTGCAGGTGGTAGTGCCAATCCAGAAGATGTTCAAGGTTCTGGCGATGTGAAATACCATCTAGGTACATCTGCCGATCGTGAGTTTAGCGGTAAGAAAATCCATTTATCCTTAACTGCCAATCCAAGTCATTTGGAAGCCGTGAATACAGTTGTCCTAGGTAAGGTGCGTGCAAAACAGGATCAACGTGGTGATACAGATCATTCCAAAGTGATGGGCTTATTGCTTCACGGGGATGCCGCCTTCATTGGTCAGGGTATTGTTGCTGAGACCTTCTTGCTCTCTCAAATTAATGGATACAAGACAGGTGGCACGATCCACATCGCAACCAATAACCAAATTGGTTTTACCACCTCTCCGCGTTATTCCCGTTCTTCTCCATACTGTTCTGATATGGCGAAAACAGTTGATGCCCCCGTCTTCCATGTGAATGGCGATGACCCGGAAGCATGTATCCACGTAGCACGTATGGCGATGGAATATCGCCAACGGTTCAAGAAAGACGTCGTTATTGATATGTGGTGTTACCGCCGTCATGGTCATAACGAAGGGGATGAACCTAAATTCACCCAACCATTGATGTATGACCGTATCGGCACACATCCGCGTACACAGGAAATCTATGCCAAACGTCTTGAAGATGCAGGCGTAATTCAACCAGGTGAAGGAAAAGCGATTGTTGATAAACATATCGCCGAACTGGAAGCTGAATTTGAATCTGCCAAAGCATATAAGCCAAACAAAGCCGATTGGTTTGAAGGTAAATGGGCTGGTTTAGGTCTGGCTGCCGGAGATGCACGTCGCGGTGAGACTTCTGTTGAAGAAAATCTACTCAAAGAAGTCGGACAAGCGCTTACGAGCTATCCTCAAAACTTCAATGTTCATTCCAAAATCGTACGCCAATTAAAAGCCAAACAGAAAATGTTTGATTCTGGCGAAGGCATTGATTGGGGTACTGCAGAAGCTTTGGCGTTTGGTACATTATTATGTGAATCCACAACCATTCGTCTTTCCGGTGAAGATTGCAAACGTGGCACTTTCTCGCATCGTCATTCTGTATTGATCGATCAAAAAGATGAAAGCGAATATATCCCACTGAATAATATCCGCACTGGTCAGGCGCGTTATGAAGTGATTGATAGCCCTCTGTCTGAATTTGGATTGCTTGGTTATGAATATGGATATGCATCAGCAGAACCACATTCTTTAGTGATCTGGGAAGCGCAATTTGGTGATTTTGCCAATGGTGCACAGGTGATTATTGATCAATTTGTTGCCTCTGGTGAGAGTAAATGGTTACGCATGTGCGGATTGGTCATGCTGTTACCACATGGCTTTGAAGGTCAGGGGCCGGAACATAGTTCTGCACGCCTAGAACGTTACCTTCAACTTTCCGCAGAAGATAACTGGCAAATTTGTAATATTACTTCGCCTGCCAACTATTTCCACGCGTTACGTCGTCAAGTACGTCGTGATTTCCGCAAACCTTTGATCGTAATGAGTCCTAAATCCTTGTTACGTCATAAGCGTTGCGTCAGTAAACTTTCTGAATTCTCTGAACAGGCGACTTTCCACCGTGTCTTGTGGGATGACGCACAATTCGAGAATACATTAGCAGCTGATAAGGACATCAAACGCGTCGTTCTATGTTCTGGTAAGGTTTATTACGATCTGGCGGAAGCACGTGATGAGGCAGGCATCAAAGATGTTTACATCATGCGTCTTGAACAACTTTATCCATTCCCGGACTCAGCTCTGGAAACTGAATTAAGTCGCTTCCCGAATGCGGAAGTCGTCTGGTGTCAGGAAGAACCTGAAAATAACGGTGCATGGTTCTTTGTAGATCGCCGTCTTGAAAAAGTTATCGGTGCTTCCGGAAATAAAGTTTGTAGCCGCCCGCGTTATGTTGGTCGTGCAGAAGCAGCCTCCCCTGCAACAGGTAGTGGTGGTCGTCACAAGATCGAACAAGAGACATTGGTTAAAGAAGCAATTACGCTGAGTTAATTCACACAGGAAGTGATGGGTGCCTCCATCATTTCCTGCTCAAAATGAGAGCTTATAAAAGAAGCTCAAACAGGAGCAAAAAATATGGCAAAAGATATTGTAGTCCCAACTTTGGGTGAATCCGTTTCCGAAGCAACTGTAAACAGTTGGATGAAGAATGTGGGCGAAGCTGTTGCAGTTGATGACCCAATTGTTGAACTTGAAACTGACAAGGTTACTGTCGAAGTTCCTTCCCCTGTGGCAGGTGTTATCACAGAAATCGTTGTCGAAGAAGGCACCGATGTTGAAGTTGGCGCTTTGTTATGTCGTATCGAAGAAGGCGCAGAAGCAACCGCTGCACCTGCGGCACCAGCTAAGGAAGCCGCAAAAGAAGAAGCACCTGCTGCAGCACCTGCGCCTGCAGCAGAACGCAATGAAACATTATCCCCTGCTGTTGCAAAAATGGCTGCGGAAAACAATGTGGATGCATCCCAAGCGCCTGCAACGGGTCCAAAAGGCAATGTCACCAAGGAAGATGTTCAAAACTTCTTGTCCGGCAATGCCGCAGCCGTTCCTGCAGCATCTGCAGCGGCGCCTGCATCGTCAGCAGTGCCAGCAGCGCAAACATTTGCGCCTGCACCGGAACGTCCTATGGATCCACGTGGTGAAGAACGTGTTAAGCTTTCCAAGCTTCGCAAAGTCATTGCCACACGTTTGAAAGAAGCGCAAAACACAGCTGCGATGTTGACTACTTTCAACGAAATCGACATGACGGCTTTGATGGATTTACGGAACGAGTATAAAGAATCCTTCCAAAAGAAACATGATGTGAAACTTGGCTTCATGAGTTTCTTTGTGAAAGCTGCAGTAACCGCATTGAAAGAGTTACCAGCTGTGAATGCGGAGATCTATGGAGATCAGGTAATCTACAAAAACTACTATGACATTGGTATTGCCGTGGGCACGCCACAAGGTCTGGTTGTTCCTGTATTACGCGATTGCGATAAACTAAGTTTTGCCGAAATTGAAGCTGGCATTGCTGATTTTGGCCGTCGTGCACGCGATGGTAAATTAACAATGGCAGAGATGCAGGGTGGTACATTTACTATTACCAATGGCGGTATCTTTGGTAGCTTGATGTCCACACCAATCTTGAACCCACCGCAATCTGGCATTTTAGGTATGCACAAGATTCAGAAACGTCCAATCTGTGATGATCAGGGCAACATTACCGTTGGGAATATGATGTATGTGGCGCATTCCTATGACCACCGTATTATTGATGGTCGCGAAGCAGTGACCTTCCTTGTACGTTTGAAAGAGTGCATCGAAGATCCACAACGTCTATTGATCGACGTTTAATATTATTTGATCAAAACGAAAAAGGCGAAGCATCTTCTTGCTTCGCCTTTTTTATTTCCCAGCCCCATTTTCAACGAATTTTAATAGATTTGCCCTCAACCGCAGATGATAGCACAATCGTAGATATACTCCGCCCCAAACCGGAAAAGCGTGAAATTACAGATTCTAGATGCACGATATCTCTCGCAATAACTTTGATAAAGAACGAGTCTTCACCGGTAACATGGTGACATTCCAATATCTCAACCATGTCTTGAGCAAGACGATGAACCTTTTGATATTGATCTTGTGGGCAAACGACCCGGATAATTGATGTAAGTTCCCAACCCAGTTTTTTACGATCAATCGTAACACTATAGCCTTGAATAACACCCTGATCTTCCAGACGCCTAACACGATCCACCACTGTCGGTGTAGAAGCCCCGGTTAGCTTGGATAATGCGTTAAAAGACTGACGAGAATCCCTTTGTAACGCATTCAATAATTTTTTGTCCAAATCGTCTAATTCAATAATCATAAAATAATCCATACATATATCTTACAAACAGAAATTATTTACCTTCATAATTTTACATATATAACTACAATTTACAATCATACATGCTATTTATAATCACATTGTGTATAGTTCTTAATAAATGGAATAAAAAATGCTCCTCATCTTTATAAAATCTATTTTGGTCGGTTTATCAATCGCAGCAATTGTCGGTCCAATTAGTATATTGGTAATACGAACAGGCCTGACAAAAGGCATGAAAACCGCCTTCATTTCAGGGATGGGAGCAGCTGTAGCCGACGCCGCATACGGCATTATTGCAGCTTTCGGACTTTTAACATTAGATAACTTAACGTCTACCTATAAGATCGGCGGATTCGGTTTTGATTTCTGGGCACCATTATTAGGATGTCTCTTCATGTTATATCTTGGAATAAAGATTCTGCGCCACCCCCCTGAAGACGCCAAACTCGAAGAAACTAGTCACAAAGAAAAAGCAAAAGGATTTCTCACAATCTTTCTGTTAACAATCAGCAACCCTTTAACCATCATATCTTTTATCGCTATCTTTGCAGGTTTAGGCATCACGACGGGAGAAAGTGGCGCTGAAAAAATCTTAGTGGTATTCGGCGTCTTTTTAGGATCCGCTTTATGGTGGGTTATTCTATCTTTTCTTACCGGATATCTACGACGCTACTTTAATTCTATCTGGCTATTATGGGCGAACCGCGTCAGCGCAATAGTCCTGTTGAGCATATCAACCTCCATAATTTATAGTTTAGTACACGCATATCTAGCAATATAGAAATACACAAAACAATTTAAAATAGAGATTTAGAAATATTCTTAAATTAGAATTCCTGAATTAAATATTATTCAATAATATCAAAGCCAAGTCCGGAGTCTTATCACTATTTAGATTAAAAACGTAAAAAATCGCCACAAATCCTAGGTTTTTCTCAAATTTATATTGGCTTTTCAGACGAATAGGGGCATCATATATGCTAGATTTCTATCTATTTCGTTTCGGTAAACTTTGGGGGGAAGATACCGATCTTGGTTTGTTTAGTCGGTGAATAGAGTTGTTTGTCCATGAGCGGATGGTCATCCCAAAATACAGCCCCCGTTGAAGAAGTAACGGAGAAATATCTGCCTAATTCCTTAGAGGATCGCGGATTGGCACTTCCCTTTACTACACGTCCCGTTGCCTATGCGCGTTTACGCCAAGGAAAAAAGGGACTAGAAGTAATTTTACCTGGATTTGCGGATAAACTAGTCGCAAATGTCCTTCCATTTGATAAGCTTCCTGAACTTGTTAGCCTAACTGTTTTTGATCGTGCCTTGCATGAAGCAATCACTAACTTGATCCAAGGCGATAAAGATGAAGACTCTTCATCGGATAAACTTGTTGAGACCCTTAACTCTTCCACCATACGTCAGTTGCGTATGGAAATAGGCGAAACAGGATTAGGCGGCATTGATATGATGCGTATCGCGCGTTCTAAACGCGTTATTTTCGCCAATATGGAACCGGCAATTCTAAATGCATTGGCTGATGATTTGATTCAAAAGCATGGCAGTAACAATGCGCCTGAACATGTGAATATGGCCACAGACGAGGGCCGCAATACCGCTGCTCTTGAATTGGAACGCTTTGCTGAAACACATGGTTTACAAAAAGAAACCATCCTTGAACGATTATCAGATATCAGTCAGGTCATGCGTGATTTTGGTGGCCCTCATACGGGTATGAATGGCCCTGTCCGCGATATCCTTAGTCGTATGCAATCCTTTAGTGATGATTTGCGCCAATGGCTAATTCCTGAACCTGTTGAAGAATCCGAAATGGCACAGCTTACTTCTATTGCTGCCCTTGCTACGATTAAAGCTGCGGAAAAATACGTGGAAGATTTGGATTTGGTATATAAGAATCTCGACCAGTCCGTCCTACAATGGGACAAGTTGCGCGACAATATTATAAAAATTCGTGATGCTTTAGATTTGATGATCGATGGGTGGGAACGCATTCTTGATTCACGCGAATATCATATTAATGCACAACGTTTCCGCCAAAGAGAATGTCTGGCTGCGCTAGCGCCTTTTGTACCGGTCCTGCCTAAACCCATCATCACAGATGAGAAAGAAAAAGAAAATTGGCTTAAGTTACGTACAGCCCAGCTCCGTTGGCTTGGCCGCGTTAAATATCTAAAAGACATGAAAGATGGTGCAGAGGCTGCCCTTCGCAATACCAAGATGGAGATTTTGTGATGGATGCGGGCCAACAACTCCAAATGTTGATCACTTCTTTAAGTGAGAAAGAATTAAAAAAACTCGCCGCGAAAGTTGAGTTAGATCGTGGCGCCAATAAACTTGGCTTACCACATAATGCTATTATGCAATTATTAAGACCATCACTGGCCTTAATCCGCGCGGAACGTGTTCACACACCACAGCGTATCTTTTGCCTGCCGTTTGAAGATATGCTGGTAAACGGCAAACCCGATCCCAAACCAACCGGCCATATTGATCGCTCAACAATTCAACCAATGTGGGTATGGTTTACCAAGGAATTAGCAAAAGACACCTATCCTTCGCTTGCCAAAGAATATACTGATGCCCAGCGCGAAGGTGATGACGAAGCAACACTGGAAGCTGCTAAAGCGCTTTGGGCTCATGGTGCATCTCTGATGAGTGATGCGTTAAAATCTGTAAATGTGAATGATAAAGCCATGCGAGAAATGGCTAAAAAATTCGGTGGTGAAAATCGCTTGAATGATGTTATTGAAATGGCAGGTTGTTTACGTATTGCACCTTTCCTTGAACATGCAAAATCCGAAATGCGCGCGAAACCGATCCACGATCTAGCTGAGCCTGAAATTCTGGCTGCTAAGCGCGGTTATACTGAAATTGCCGATGAAGTCCCGGGCGATGAAGTTTATTTCTTACTTGCAATTACTGCACGCCTATTACGCCCTTCATCTATTTTCCAGATCTTACGTACTTTATCCCGCAAAGGGGATGATGCGATGCTGCAGAAGACAGATATCGGTGTTGTCGGTAAAATCGCAATTGATGAACTAGAAGAAACTGCAGGAAAAGTGAAACGCAGCTCTGCCAAAGGTGAGTTTAATGAAGCTGCGGTTGTAGAAGATATCTATTTCTTTGCCCAAGGCTTTAAAGAGGTTACCGATAATATGGGTATCACCCGTGACGGTGAATGGGGGCAGCGGATGTTTAAGGCCCGCGCACAGGTAAGTGAAGCAATCGATGTAAAGTTCCTACGTGATGCCGAACAACGGATTATGCGTGCTTTACCAACTAAATCCGGCGGCCTTGTACCAAAGCTTGCGGAAATGCCAAATGACCATGATTTCGAAGTTGCAGAACGCCGTGCACAAGCCATTCATGACATCAATGCTATTTCCAAACAACTCGGTAATCAATCCAATTGTCTGGCAATTATTTCCAAACTTGAAAAGCATTTTGAGAACTACACAACTGGCCTTTTAAAAGCCTTACCAAAAGCACCAGAAGATCTCATTCCGACCGCTTATGCTTATGTCCATATTGCCTCTCGGTTAATGGAGTTAATCGTCGGACCGGATGAAGCCGATTTACTTCGTCGCAGAGGGAATGCAGCCCTCAAAAACACAATGGTTGATTAATAAAAATAAAAGCCTCAGAAATATCTGAGGCTTTTTCATTTTTTACAGCATATTGAATTAACGCATCACTTGCTTGATCAACGCATAAAGCTTACCAACATCAGAACTGAGGACCGTAGATTCCATCAAGTTTTCTGGATCATTAGAACGACACTCTGTCAATAAGCGGTCAAACTGTTCCACATAGCGCATGAAATAACTGCGGGATTCCGCATCTTCCTTCATACGTTTTTCCATCAAATTTAAAATACTTTGTGGACGTTCGCGCAGAAGGGCACGGGTAAAGATACCTCGGTCGCCATTCATATAACGCTTCCAGTCTGCTTCTGGCACATCTGCACGTAATAAGCGTGTTAAGTCAACAGAGGTTGAATTTAAATCTTCCAGAATAAAGCGCGTGGTTTTCACGAAAGCTTCACGGGAATTATCATCCGCCGCTGTTTTGGTTTTCTCAGCGGCAATAACGGCTGCTTCAGCCGCAGATACCAGACGCTGTGTTTCCGTATCCATTAACTGGATAGACTGACGTGTACGATGGGCTGTACGATCCACCGCCTCTGCCAACATTTGTGCAGATTCACGTGCCGCAGAAGAAGCCTCATCCATCGCCTTACGAGATGAATCCGCAGTATTACCAAGAATATCTGTTTGTTCTGATACTACATCTGCCACATTACGCATTTTGCTTTCGGCCAAATTACCAACCTCAACCACACGATCAGCCTGTGTTTTTAGAACATCGGATAAATTCACCACACGATTTTCAACCCGGTTGGCCTCTTTATCAATGGCATCGGTTTGTTGACTAAAGTTATCACTCACCATTTGTACAACACGGGCCGCTTCTTTTGCAGCCAAGGCCAATTCATCTGTTTGCCCACGTAATTCATCGCGGTTATCCGATAACTGCATTGCCGTTTGTACAGAAGTAGACGTGAGTAACTCACGTTGCGTTTGGAAACGATCGGTCAGGTCTTCTAACATATTCATGGCTTTGCCCATGCTATCTGTGAAATTCACAGATTCATCACGGAACATATCATTAGTGCGCATCAAGCGATCCTGCACCATATCCGATGCAGATTTCATCGCCATCAGTTGTTCTGCCAAGACATTCTGGATAGATTGAGAAGTTTCTGATGCATAAGTAGATGCATCGCGCAACTGACCGGATTGTTGTCCAACCGTATCCTGAATAAGACCAGCCTGATTGGAAAGTACCACTGCCAATTCACCAAGAGTTTTAGCCTCGTTATGCAAGGAAGAACGAATTTTATCCGCAAGGGAGCCCGCATGGGTACTTGCCTGATTCATTTCATCCGTTTGTTCTTTCATTACATCGCGAAGATTTGAAATCTGATTGGTTGCCTGCTCAGTCACCAACTGCAATTCACGTCCCTGTTCTTTCAAGGAATGACTGATAACCTTCGCAGTCTCACCTGCCCAATCAGATGCTTTGCGCATGGCATCACTATTGGATTTCAAATGCGTAATGACTTCCTGTGTCTGGTTCATCACAGGGCTGAAGCTATCTGCAAGATGCTGGGAACCTTCGCCCAACATATCTTTCAATTCTTGTGTACGCGTCTGGATCATTGCTTCCATACTACGTGCCTGTGCATATGTTTTTTGGGCAGCTTCTGATAAATCATCCGCCTGTGTTTTCAATGCATCACGAATTGATTCCGCACGGGAAGAGGCAAGGTCTGTTGCACGCCCCATTTCCATGGCCTGTTGACGAAGGGACTGACCCATTTCTTCAACCTGTTTAGCGGCCTCATCAGAAATACGACCCAAGGCACCTGTATGCATATCCACACGTTCATTTACTTGCTTCACATCAGCTGCTAACTGACCAGACAGCTTTAACAATTCCTGCGATTGTTCAGAAATCGCAGATTTAATCGCCACAACACGTGTGCCGGATTGATCAACCGAATTGTTTAGATCTGTTGTTTGTTGACGCAAAGCGGCATTGATCTCTTGCATTTGTTCAGTGGAACGATGCACGACATCGCGAAGACGATTGGTTTGATCATTGACCACATTATCTAGTTTGTCGGACAGGGCATCGGTACTGGATTTAAAGCCATCACCAAGTTGCTGTGCTTCTTTTTTTGCATTATCAAATAGACGCGTGATATCTTTTTCAAAATGATCGAAACCATTTTCGATTTGTTCAGTTGTCAAATCGGTTTGTTGACGCAATGCATGGGTCAAACGATCCAAACGTTCGCCCGCATTATCCGCAAAACTGTTAAGAGACGCTTTATGGATTTCAAAGGAATCTTTCATCCGTTGATCCATGGTATTCACAACATCACGTAACTTCTGTGCAATATCATTACTGCGTTGTGCAGCAGATTCTGTCGCTTGATTTAAGAAATCTGTGGAACGATCAAACAAGACAGTCATGTCTTTCGCAGAGTCAGATGCTTCTTCTGCGGCTTTCTTCAAGTCACTTGCTTGTTTATTAAACTGCGTGCCAATTTTCTCTGCTTGCTCTGTTGCCTTCATAGAAGCATCAGTCACTTCGGAAGTTTGTATACGAAGGGCAGCTTTCATTTCATCTGCACGTTCTAATGTTTCTTTAGAAGCACGGCTCAATTCATCCACTTGTGCATCAACAGTTTCTTCGATGGACTTACGTTGATGATCCATACGGTCTGCCAAAGATTCAAGTTTTTCAGTTTGACTGGAGAGGGCTGAACGTAACTTACCCGCATCTTCACGTGCGGTGAGTGATGCACCATTTAATGCACCGGTGCGCTCATCCAGCATCACGGTCAATTCCGCAATATCAGCCGCTGCTTCTTGTGTAACTTTTGATAATTCATCTGCTTGACGACGCAACGTCGTTGCAACCGTATTGACGCGTGTATCCCCTTCATCCACAGGATAAGTCAACAAAGCTAATTGTCGCTTTAGTTCTTCCGTATGTGATTTAACGGCATGTCCGCGTTTAAAATAAAGTCCCATAAACCAAATAAAAGTCAGGGGTGTAAACACGCCTGCAACAAGTCCAGCTAATTCATGTGGCATCAAGCTTGCCAATAAATCATATCCCATAAAATTGTTGAGATAATGCCCACAAACGCCAAGCCAGATAACAGATAGCATGGACAAGATAATCGTCATACGAAGCAGTCTTGTCTGCGTTACCTTTTCCGCCTCACGAAGTTTTTCTTCTGAGTTATCGCCCCCCTCATGCAAAGGTTTACGCATTGCATTGGGTAGATGTTTGACTTCTGCACTCATGGTCTTCAACCTGATTTTCAATAAAGTTCAAGGGTTTGCGAAGAGTATTTTGACTTGATTCGTAAATTATTTCAACGGCCAGATTTTGATCAAAGCCGCGGATTTCCTCAACATATAGTCCTTAACAGCTGTTTTGCCCCTAAGGTAGGTTTAAACATTGTTCCTTTAGACATTTAGCATTATAACAGGTTTTCAGATACAAATTAATCTTCAAGTATTTGAATATTGAAAAAATAAAGGTTCCCTATGTCCGACCATCCAGAATTCAAAAACCTGCATGTGGTTGACCATCCGTTGGTTCAACATAAATTGACAATCATGCGCAAAAAGAACACCCCGACAGGCCAATTTCGTCAGCTTTTGACAGAAATTTCCATGTTGATGGGTTATGAAATTTCCCGTCATATTCCTTTGACAACCGAGAATATCGAAACACCATTGCAAGAATATGACGCACCGGTTTTGGCAGGTCGTAAACCAGCAATTATTTCTATTCTTCGTGCTGGTCTTGGTATGGTTGAAGGTCTACGTAGCCTGATGCCAAATGCACGTGAAGGTCATGTTGGTCTTTTCCGTGACCCGGAAACAAAAATGCCAGAAGAATATTATGTAAAATTGCCAGAGCCAGGTGGACGTTTATTCATCTTATGCGATCCGATGTTGGCAACAGGCAACTCTGCGGTTCATGCCATGGATGTTTTGGTTAAACATGGTGTTGAAGTTCACAATATCCGTTTCATGGCTTTGGTTGCAGCCCCTGAAGGTATCCGTACCTTCCAGGAAAAATATCCAAATGTGCATATCTATACTGCGTCCCTTGACGAAGGTCTTGATGACCATGCCTATATTCGTCCGGGTCTTGGTGATGCAGGTGACCGTCTATTCGGCACCAAATAAAGATTAAGCCAAACGCTTAAAAGAAAAGAGCCTCTGGAAATCCAGAGGCTCTTTTTTGTTATTGTAAGACACGCTTTAATGGTTTGATATTTTGAAAAATAATCAAATCCAAAAACAAAACGATGATCAAAGAAATACCTACTAGTGGGAAAGCCATTGAAAGCAGTAAAGTCACTGCGACTGCACCTTTCCATAAAGGCACATTATTTGGCATTGGCGGTGCCATTAAACGACCTGCTTTTGATGGACGACGTTTCCACCACATGACAATACCGCTGACACATAAGAAAATTACCGTCAGACAAAACACCACATTCAAAATAATATTCCAAAGCCCCATATCCCCTTGATGTAAAGCTGTACCAACCGCCATGGTTTTAGCCATGAGTGAATAATCAGCATAGCCAACTTCACCCAGAATTTTACCTGTATATTGATCAATATGAACTGTACGATCTGCTGTTGGATCAGTTGTATCACTATCCCAGGCATCCGCCGTAATGGTATAAACACCTGTTTCGCTTTCTGGTAAGTTGATACGGAATTTTGGTCCAAAGCCAATTTTATATGCCAGATCAGTGATGCTGGACAGATCGATGGAATATCCTTCTGCAACGCCGGTAATACCAGCATCGGAACCGGAAAGAGGCATTTTTGTTTGCTCCAGCCCCCATGGCACTTCTTCCAGTGCGCCATGGTTCATAGATGCATGTACGTCATCAGACAAAGGCACTTCCATGCCCCATTTTTCTGCTGGAAAACTGCTCCACGGCTGGACAAATTTACCACCCCAAACACCGGCCCACGCAAGACCGGAGAGCAAGAAAAACATTAAAATGACAGAGATATAAAAACCGGAAGTTACATGAAGGTCTTTCCACAAAGCACGCCCTTTCGCAGAAAGGTTCGGCAACAATACCTGACGGAAATTACTTCCCTGTCTTGGCCACCACATATATAAGCCCGTAACAATCAGCACGATACCTAAACTAGCAGCCACTTCAATCAAACGATCTCCTAAATCTCCAATCAATAAGGTGCCGTGAATATCATTTGCCAAGTAGTAAATTGTATCATCCTTTACGACATCCCCAAGGACTTGGTTTGTATAAGGATCAATTGATAATACATGACCAGCGCCACCATGACCTCCATGATCTTCTCCATGGCTTTCAGTTACCACTTCAACATAAGCCGCAGATGTCGCATCGGCAGGTGGAATATAGCGTGTAATTTGACCATTAGGATACGCAGCCTGCGCAGCTTCATAATGTCTGTTTGGAGATAACATCTCACCTGATACTTCAACGGTCGGCTTCACGCCAAAACGTGTTTCAAACACGTTATAATACATCATCAAAAGACCGGTGATCGCTAACATCAACATAAATGGAATGACATAAAGCCCTGCATAAAAATGCCAACGCCATACAGCACGATAAAATTTTGTCGACAGATCGTCGTTGGTCGCATCCTCATAGGATGCAACATTTGTTTGATTATTCATCTCATAACCTTTCCCAGACAGTTTTCAGATAAAAACTGCCTTCATAAATTTACATAAAATTTGGATAAATTAGGAAAGGTATGTTGGTGGACCGCGCGTGACACGACGAAGCTTGAAATCAACTTTCTTACTGATTGCACGTTCTATAAATTGTTGAACAGCTGCGACTTTCAAACTACCTAAAACAAGATCGTCACTTGTAGATGGTAAAATAACAGCTGTCGTAACACGGCAAGCTTCACAATGATTACCATATTCAAATTGGAAACTGTCCTCTGTGCCTGTGACACAGATATAATATTCAAAACCGGCGGGAAGCGGGCCTAGTTCCAATTCGGCAAGACGTGCGGGATCGATCGAATTGGTACGATGCGCAAATGTCATCAACAACAATGACAGGCTACAAAGACATTGCAGCAATATCCGCCCTGTTGTTTTATAGTTAGACATTTATAATTTCTCCGCCTGATCGCGGCGCAGAATTCCAAATTCGGCTTTCAATGTCAATCCAATAACTAGATTACTAATCGATAAATTGACTAATTGTTCTTTGATCTAAATTTAGATTGCAGCCAAAAACAAAGGCAGGCTAAAAATGTAAATCCAACCACCTTGAAAACGGCTTTTGTTGGGATCTCACCATAATTCCAAGCCCCATCCTGATACCATAGCCAAACCGTCAAAGCTGAGAATAAAAAGGTAATCGACATCCCAATTTTTTTCATCATGATCTTGCCTCCATATGCGCAAACACCTGATCAAAAGCCCAATGAGATATTTTGTGACGAGGGTGCGTAGTATCGATTAAAACTTGAAAATCACCTCCACCAATCAAACCCAGCTTTTCCTGCACAGCATCTTCATAAAGTTTACCGCGCGTATTATTATAACAACATCGATCATATTTGTTGAAAATCTGTAGTTGTGAACGATCAGAACGATCGGCAGCCAATACAAACATATCCATATAACTGGCCGCCTCCAACATGTTCTTTTTCAATTGCGCGGGCGCAGATTCTTTGAGTTGTCTCAGATATACTGGATAGACGCCTGCAATAGGATAGGAATTTTCTATTCGCGGATCCATCGCGCTGAAAACTGCCGTCGCCCATCCCCCATTTGAAAGGCCAATCATATTGACTTGCTGGATTTCTTCTTTTGACAAAACATAATTTAACCCAGCGAAAAGAGGTTCAAAGAAGAAACGTGTGGGGTAAGAAATATCATCAGGTGCTGTGCCTTTATAAATATTCGGAATAAAAGCATTATCACCCAATCTGACGACGTCTCCATATAGAGGAGTATTAAATGCTAGGACCAAATATCCTGCAGCCACCAGTTTCTCCAAATGGCGATGAGTTTCATGAAACGTGCCGGCATATCCATGATGATAAATGACCATTTTCCCCGAAAAATTTTCAGGTTTGAAGAGTATTGCATTTGTTCTTAAGTCAAAATCCGTTTCGAATATCAACTCTTGAATCTTACCCAAATTCGCCCACTTTTCGTATCTAGATTTATGACACGGTGTCGACGCCCTGTACTTACTTTCTTGTAAACATTCCAAAAAATCAGATGCATCAGGAACATTCTGGACGTCTATCGGCCATAATTTCTCTATATCGCGGTCGCCCATCACAGCGGAAAGTAAAGCCGCACGTATCGAACTTACATTTTTGTCTTGCAAATAATCTCTTGGATCAATTTCAAGATATCGAGGGTTTATTTCTTCATAAAGATACGCAGATTTTGCACGCAACTTCTTGTAATAAATCCGTGATGTGTCCCATTCATAAAAAAAACTCAAAATCGCGACGACAATAAACAGCCATCCCAAGCCCCCAAAAATGCGCCGAAAAGCCATCTTCCAGCACCCCCAATTCAACATTCGATCTCTGATACAATTTTTATCTCTTACAGATTGGATAATATAGCCTTAATAAATGAGCAAGCCTCACTCACGCCATAAAGTGATATTAACTTGCTGAAAAAGCCGAACAGGTCGTATAGTTGATTTCCAAATTTTTGGTGATTGGGTGTGAAATATGGGTAACTGGCGCAAATATCTTTATATTCTTACGGGCCTTTTCGTTGGCGCTGTTTTCTCGCAATTTCCCGAGTTCCACCAACAATATTTTCAACGTCTAGGTGGCACATTAGATGAATTAGATCGTCAGGTAGAAGCCTTGGATAATCGCGCTGCTAGTACTGATTTAACCCGTTATAATTACATCCGTCACCTCATCAACAGTAAGGATAAAGCTGCACAGATGGAAGGGGAGCATCTAACGAATCTGTTACGCAGACAATTTGATGTACAACAAGCCATTACTAGTCTGGAGAATGCCTCCCCGCAAATGATGGCAATATTGGTAATCTATCATCTAGATGTAAATACGGCCAAAGCCACCGCCGAAGTTTATAAACCCGCTGTGCCTCTTACCATTTCGGGCGCTACTTATTTCGGTATCGGTTTTGTAATTGGATATATCCTAATGGCCTTTTTATTGATTTTCTTCCCGCGCAGAGTCTTACAATCGGAACCTGATTAATGTCCCATCCAATCGAAAAGCAACATAGCTGGCGCGACGCGTTTCAGGTTTATTTGTCACGCCCGGCTATCACTATGTTTTTCTTGGGATATTCAAGTGGCCTTCCCATATTACTCGTCTTCAGCACCTTATCTATCTGGTTACGTGAAGTGGAAATCAGTCGTGCAGATATCGGTTTCTTTAGCTGGATTGCCCTTGCTTACGGATTCAAATTTGTATGGGCGCCCCTAATCGATGCGGTAAAACTACCGATATTATGCAATTTGTTAGGTCGAAGAAGAGGTTGGCTTTTCTTTGCGCAATGCCTAGTCATCCTTGCCATTTGCGGTATCGCCTTTAACGATGCAGCCATCAACGCAACGACAACTGCCATGATGGCGGCCGCGCTCGCATTTGCGGGCGCCACTCAAGATATAGTTATTGATGCATATCGCATCGAAAGAGCTGACGAAAGCTATCAAGGCGCCATGGCGGCGACCTATACAGCAGGATATCGAATTGCGATGATCTTGGCAGGTGCTGGTGCGCTTGAAATTGCTGGTTTACTAGACACTATAGAAGGGGATGGACTAGCAGGATATGATTATAATGCATGGAAATGGGCCTATCTATCAATGGCCTTTGCAATGAGTATTGGGATCATTGCAACACTAGTCATCAAAGAACCTGACCAACCTAAGCAACAGGAAACCGATCCATGGTTGTCAGAAATTGAACAAAAAGTTGAAGCTACTCAAAATCCAGCTTTGAAACCATTTTTTTGGATTTTCCACCATTTCATCTGGCCTATCGTTGATTTCATACAGCGTTATCGAATGATCGCAATTGTTATACTTGCTCTTATCGCCACCTATCGTATCAGCGATATCGTGATGGGCGTTATGGCAAATGTTTTCTATACAGATTTGGGGTTTGCCAAAGAAGAAATCGGGCGCTTTTCCAAAGTTTTTGGATTAATTGTGACGATTGGCGGCACATTCCTCGGCGGTCTATTGATCCGGCGCTATGGAGTTCTCAAAATACTGTTGATTGGCGCAGTTTTAGCTGCAGGTTCTAATTTACTATTTGCCTATATGGCCTATATTCAAAGCAGTAATCTTACCACATTGGCACTGGTAATTTCAGCAGATAACTTAAGTGCCGGTATCGCTTCGGCAGCATTTATCGCTTACCTTTCAAGTTTGGTGAATAAACAATTCTCGGCATCACAATACGCCTTATACACGTCGATAATGGTAATATTACCCAAATTCCTGGGTGGATTTTCAGGTATCGTCGTTGATGCCAGCAGCTGGGAAGTTTTCTTTATTGGGACTGCCTTAATCGGTATTCCCGTTATTTTCTTGATATTAGCCGTAGAAAAACTAACGAATAGATAAGAAAATCTCGGTTAAGTAGCCATTAAATATATCCACACCAATTTATTGGTGTTTTTTCCTTCTCTTATAGAAAAATATCGTATAGAGGTAACGGGATTATTACCAATCTACCTTTTGCTGCAATATATAAGGGGGATCTCATGTTCGCTCATTTAAAGATCTGGCAAAAACTTATCGGTGTTCTGGCCTTTCCTATGCTTGCCTTATTTGGCTTCGCCGGAATCTCTATCTACTCTCAAAGCTCTATTGTTTCCGAAATCAATAAAGTTGAACAACTCGCTGAAATTGCGCCAAGCTTCAGCGGCTTGGTACATGAAATGCAAAAAGAACGTGGTTCTTCTGCTTTATATATTTCCCAAAAAGGTCAAGGCAGCTCAAAACAAATGCTAACAGCTCAACATAAAGAGACTGATAAAGCATTTGCATCACTTGATGCTGCCTTAAAGCACTTTGATCTGGACAGTTACGATAAAGATTTAACCAATCGCCTGAAAACTGCACAAAAAGAATATACGAAACTCTCTAATACGCGATCCGCCATTCTAAACCAAAATATGAATGTATCGACAATGGCGAAATATTATACTGGCACGATTGCGAAAACACTCAATTTTATTGAGAAAATGCCGGAACTTTCATCTATTGGTTCCGTAAACACACGCATTATTGCATATATTGCTTTCCTTCAGGCAAAAGAACGGGCCGGAATTGAACGTGCAATGGGGAGCGCAGGCTTTGGTGCAGGTGCATTTAATGAGACTGTACATCAACGCTTTTTATCCCTAATTGCTCAACAAAATGCATATCTTGATATTTTCACAAAAAACGCGCCCCAGACTATCGTTGAAGAATATAACGATATCATGGCTATGAATCCTGCAACCGAAGATGTGCAAGGAATGCGCAAAATCGCACTTAAAGCAGGATATGGTGGCGATATTGGCAGTACAACAGGCAGCTATTGGTTCAATACGATTACCGAAAAGATTGAAAGCCTGAAAGAAGTCGAAGATATCATTGCCAATGATATTCTGGATCATGCCATCCAATTCCGCGATGACGCAGTAAACACATTGATTATTGAGTTTATTGTGGCAGCTATCGCTATTGTTCTGGCAATTATCGTAGGTACATTAATTTCCCGCGAAATCACGGCTTCTACACGACGCCTTACCCACAGTATGGATGAATTATCTTCTGGTAATCTGGAAGTACGTGTCGCAGGTCAAAATCGCCAAGACGAAGTTGGCATTATGGCGAGAGCTGTTCTTGTTTTCCAAGAACATATGATTGAAGCACGCGACCTAGCAGAAAAACAGCGTCAAGAACAGGAACGCCAAGTGCAACGTGGTCAGCAACTAGAAGATATGTCACATGAATTTGATAAACATATTGTTAGTATGTTGACCAATCTGGAAGAAACCAATGCGTCTCTTTCCCAAGCGGCAACAGATATGAGCCATATCGCAGATGATACAAGTGGACGTGCGAATACAGCTTCTTCTGCCAGCGGCGAGGTGAACTCCAACGTTCAAAGTATTTCTGCAGCTGTTGAACAATTATCCGCCTCCATTCAGGAAATCGGCAGCCAAATCAATTATGCCTCCCAAAATGCGGCACAAGCGCAGGATATGGCAAATGAAACCAATACTGTTGTGTCTGAGCTCTCCGCAGCTGCCAATCAAATTGGTGAGGTATTGAGCCTGATCAGCGATATTGCGGAACAAACCAATTTACTGGCCCTCAACGCAACCATTGAGGCAGCCCGTGCAGGAGATGCAGGTAAAGGCTTTGCAGTTGTGGCAAGTGAAGTGAAAAACCTTGCCAACCAAACAGGTCGTGCGACTGAGGAAATCAGCTCCAAAATCAAGCAAATGCAGGAAATCACAGATCAAGCCGTGAATTCCATTATGGAAATTTCCAAACGCATTGATGATATTTCTGAAAGCACAACAGGTATTGCATCCGGTGTCGAAGAACAAACAGTTGCCACACGCGATATCGCAGGAAGTGTGGCACAAGCTGCGCAAAGTGTGAATTCTGTGAATGACAATATTGAACTGGTAAATAATGGCGCCAATCAAACGCGTACTGCCGGAGGTTCAGTTAATGATGCAGTCAATGTCGTCACTGAAAATGTTGGCTCTGTGCGCAAGGAAATCCAACAATTCCTACAAGATGTACGTGCGCTATAAACTAAGTGAAACAACGGAGTCTATAGCAAACATAGAAACTTGTTGTTTCGCTCATTTGTCGCTATAAACTTGCCCAAGTTTCTTGTTAAACAAGTCTGAATTGTCGTTTTAGATATAAAATGATGGTTCAGGCTTGATTAACGTTTTAGTCTAACTCAAATCTGAGAAGAGTGTATTTCCATGGATATCTCCAAAATCTCTGCGGGTAGTAACCCACCTGAAGACATCAATGTTGTGATCGAAGTGCCTATGGGCGTGCCAGTAAAATACGAATTGGACAAAGATTCCGGTGCTGTATTTGTAGACCGCTTTATCGCAACACCTATGTATTACCCATGTAACTATGGTTTCGTACCAGGTACTTTGTCTGATGACGGTGATCCAGCAGACGTATTGGTTGTTGGCGATTATCCTTTGGCACCGGGTTGCGTAATCCGCTCACGTCCAGTTGGCGTGTTGATCATGGAAGATGAAGCTGGTCAGGACGAAAAAATCTTAGCAGTGCCACATTCTAAAATGACACCTCTTTATGACCACATCAAAGACATCAACGATTTGCCAGAGCATCTGTTGAACCAAGTGCGTCATTTCTTTGAACATTACAAAGATTTGGAAAAAGGCAAATGGGTGAAATTGAAAGATTTCGCACCTGCTGCTGAAGCAAACCGTTTGATCCAAGAAGCTGTGGATCGCGCTGAAAAATAAGCGTTAAAGCGTTAACACAAAAAACCTCACAGAGACTGATCTTTGTGAGGTTTTTTATATCTTAAATTTAATATGCCTTAGTTATTCTCAGCCAGAATAATCCCAGCGAAATAAAGCGATCCGCAAATCAACAAACGCGCTTCATTACCTTTCGGCAAATCTGAAATTGCGGCTTCGACAGTCTCTTTCGCAAGACAATCGATCCCTTGTTCTTTTGCAAAATCAGTTGCTTCATCGGCAGTCAAACTGTTTTCCTCACCCGGGATACGAATAGCATGTGCCTTAGCAATGTAAGGCGCCAGCGGGCGTAAGAAATCGCCTGCTGCCTTGGTATTTAACATGCCAAATACAATGTGAAGCGGGCGATCATCTTCTGCTTTCCATTTCTCTGCCTGCTTTGCTAAGGTGATACCAGCTGCGGCATTATGACCACCATCTAGCCAAACATCAAAATCAGAACCCAACTCATCCAGAATTGGTCCGGATTTTAAACGTTGTAAACGCGCAGGCCATTCCACATTCACTAAGCCTTCGCGAATTTGATCATCAGAAATATCAAATCCTTGGTCACGTAATGCTAAAATAGCAGCAACTGCTTGACCTGCATTTGTCACTTGATGTTCGCCAGGAAGATTGGAATACGGTAAATCCAATGTAGCTGCTGAAGATACAAAACGAAGGCCTTCACCAGTATCCGTAATAGACCATTCAGCTCCAAAACGGGACATCTGAACAGCTTTATCACGGGCAACTTCTTCAATTTTTTCCATGGCTGCATCTGGCTGTGGGCCTACAACAGAAATTGCGGATGGTTTTTGAATTGCAGCTTTTTCACCTGCAATTGCCGAAATTGTATCGCCAAGGAATTGCGTGTGATCCATAGAAATTGGCGTGAGAATAGTGACCGCCGGATTATCCACCACATTGGTACTGTCCAAACGACCACCTAGGCCTGTTTCCAACAATACAATATCACCCGGCGTATCTGCAAAAGCCTTGAAAGCCGCTGCGGTCGTGATTTCAAAGAAAGTAATTGGTTTATTTTCGTTAGCTTCTTCACAATAGGTCAGTAAATCTTGAAGGGCGTCTTCAGAAATCAATTCACCCGCCAAACGAATACGTTCATGAAATTTCACTAGATGCGGTGAAGTATAGGCATGCACTTTATAGCCAGCAGTTTCCAAAATCGCACGCAACATAGCCTGCGTTGAGCCTTTGCCATTGGTACCTGCCAAATGCACGACGGGCGGTAATTTATCTTGTGGATTACCCAAACATTCAAGCATCTCATAAGTGCGGTCTAACCCAAGGTCAATTACCTTAGGGTGCAAGCTTAATAAACGGGACAGGATCACATCACTTTCACGACCAGCCATGATACAACTTTCTTTCATTTTGTCTTTGCATGAAAAAGGGCCGCCAGTATAGCAAGCAGCCCTTTTCAAAATAGTGAAATAACGACGAGATTAATCGTCTTCTTTCTTAATCTGTTTTGGTTTCGGATCATCCGGAATTGGTTGCTCAACTGGTCCAGAAGCAACCGTTAAGGCACCATCATCATCGGACTGATCCAAATGATCTTCAATCGCCTCACGGGTGATTGGTTCAACATTTCCAGAAATCTTTTTCACCATGATCATATGGATCAAATTGCCAAGCGCCTGTTTCAAATCCAGACGACTTACAACCATATCAACCATACCATGTTCATGTAGATATTCTGCAGTTTGGAAACCATCCGGCAATACTTCACGTACCGTCTGTTCGATCACACGACGACCCGCAAAACCAATCATACAACCTGGCTCTGCCACATGAATATCGCCCAACATAGCAAAACTTGCTGATACGCCACCTGTTGTCGGATCTGTAAGCAACACAATATACGGCAACCCAGCTTCGCTTAATTCTTGCAAAGCAACTGTTGTACGTGGCATCTGCATTAAGGAAAGAATACTTTCCTGCATACGCGCACCGCCAGAAGCCGGAATAACAATCAAAGGCGCTTTTTGTTGCACAGCCAAATGCGCTGCAACCACGATACCTTCGCCAACAGCAGTTCCCATGGAACCACCCATAAATTCAAAATTGAACGCAGCAATCACTGTATCAACACCGGACATTTTACCATGTCCAACAACAATCGCGTCTTCTTCACCTGTTTTGTTACGCGCCTCTTTCAAGCGATCAGTATAACGCTTGCGGTCGCGGAATTTTAATGGATCAACGGGAACTTTTGGTAATTCAATACGTGTATAGGCCGCATCATCAAACAAACTTGCCAAACGTTTCAAAACCGGCAAACGCAAATGATGGTCACAATGTGTACACACATTCAAATTGGCTTCCAAATCGCGATGGAACAACATTTGTCCGCAACCTGGGCATTTATGCCACATGTTATCCGGCACATCTGGTTTGGCTCCAACCAATGCCTTAATTTTTGGGCGCACAAAATTTGTAAGCCAGTTCATAGGAAATCCCTTTCCGTGATGATCATAAATTTTAGGTATCGTTATCTTGCGATCGATATAAACCCTCTAGATACACTCTTACGTCCAGAAAACAAGGTCTAAGCCTCATTTTTAGGAATAGAAAAACAAGTTTTTCGCATTTGCAACCTAAAACGAAAACACCCACTTTGTTTTCATCGTGAGTGTTAACGAGCATTATAACAACTGGATTAATAAGGTTGGCCTATCTCTAGATTACCTTCGAAACCTTCTGTAACCTGATAATTCCAGTTTTGCGCCCATTTCTTATATTCTTCTACAAATTTTACCTTTGCAGGGTCCTTGTGAATACGCACAACATTCCAGTCATTCGTTGTCCATTCAGGATTTGGAACTGGATCGAAGCCTCTATTCTCAGGGTTTACTGCATATGATAGTTGCATTAGTTTATGCCTATCCGCCTTACGGTATGTCGCTGCTATCATTGTTTCAGGAATCGTATGCCCTTGCGCTCGTATATAATCATAGGCTTTATCCCACAAACTGCTGTCACCGTCGTCAAACATCTCCCAGTGATTTATGCCCCAACAATCTTGATCACCGCTACCATAATTTGAAACATAATTTATGTGAATCAAATCATCTCGATTACAAAACGCACTCTCCCAGTAGCCCCAATTTGTATGTTCCATGGATGCATATACATAAATTAACTTATCAACTGTGTTGTCCTTAATCTGCACAAGAACAGCTTCGTTAAATTTCGTTCTATTATTGTTGAAAAATTTCTTTTGCGAAACTAATTGCCATGGCCCTTCAAGTAAGGGAACAGACATATTATCTTTTCCAACCTCAGCAGCCCCCATATATATTTTACCTATATTTTCCGGGCGCAATCCAGCCGAACTCAAACAGCCTGTTAACATGAGACCTATCAACATTACCCATAGATATTTCATTTCTTCCCCTCAAAATTGAATTGATAAACCTAAAGATGAATTAACTTCTGTCGTTATTCGCATAGAAAGTAAATAAAAAAACCCGACCAAAATATGGTCGGGCCTCTTTAAATTCTAATTAGTTTACAGCCTATTTAACGTGCCCCATCCGCCAATTCTTTGACATAAGCTAGCACATCTGCAGCACAACCGGCTTTCGGTGCATTATTTTCATCCAAATTTGACTTAATACGATCCACAATTGCTGATCCAACAACGGCTGCATCTGCGATAGAAGAAACTGATTTTACATTTTCCGGGGTCTTGATACCAAAGCCAACAACAATAGGTAAATCTGTGTGTGATTTTAAACGAGAAACAGCTTCTTCTACAGCTGCTTCTGCAGCAGAACCCGTACCCGTGATCCCAAGAATGGACACATAATAAACAAAGCCACTGGTATTTTCATTTAAGACAGGCCCCATACGACGACCAACTGTTGTTGGCGTTGCCAAACGAATGAAGTTTAAACCAGCCTCTTTAGCAGGCACACATAATTCTTCATCTTCTTCTGGTGGCAAATCCACAACAATCATACCATCAATGCCCGCATTCTTGGCATCGGTTATGAACTTATCCACGCCATAAGCATAAATCGGATTATAATATCCCATCATTACAATTGGGGTTGTGTCATTCTCTTGACGAAACTCACGCACCATATCCAATGTTTTGACCAATGTTTGACCATTTTTCAAAGCGCGTAATCCAGCAGCCTGAATAGTCGGGCCATCAGCAACCGGATCTGTAAATGGCATACCAATTTCGATAATATCAACACCTGCGTCCGGTAATCCCTTTAAAATTTCCAAACTGGTATCGTAATCAGGGTCACCTGCCGTGGTGAAACTTACAAATCCACCACGACCTTCTGCTTTTAAACGCGCGAAGGTAGCATCAATACGACCGGAATCTTTAATCTCAGACATATTTCCTACTCCCTTTACAACTCAACGCCAAGGCGTTCAGCCACCTGATTAATATCTTTGTCACCACGACCAGACAGACACATCACAATGATTTTGTCCTTATCCATTTTTGGCGCAATTTTCATTACATGTGCCAATGCATGAGAAGATTCCAATGCCGGAATAATACCTTCAAGCTTCGTCATTAATTGGAATGCTTCCAAAGCTTCGGTATCTGTGGCATTCACATATTGTGCACGCCCCACATCAGAGAACCAGCTATGTTCAGGACCAATACCCGGGTAATCCAGACCTGCAGAAATGGAATGAGCTTCGGTGATCTGACCATCCCCATCCTGCAATAAATAGGTACGGTTACCATGCAGAACACCCGGCTTACCGCCCGTGATAGAGGCTGCATGTTCACCCGTTTCAACACCATGACCACCAGCTTCCACGCCAATAATCTCAACTGATGGATCATCCACAAATGGGAAGAAAAGACCCATCGCATTTGATCCACCGCCAATGCAGGCTGTAACCACATCAGGAAGACATCCTTCCGCTTCTTGAAGTTGTGTTTTCACTTCATCACCGATGATACGTTGGAAGTTTCGTACCATTTGCGGATAGGGATGCGGGCCCGCCACAGTGCCAATGATGTAGAAAGTTTCCTCTACATTTGCCACCCAATCACGTAAGCCTTCATTCATCGCATCTTTCAATGTCATGGACCCGGATGTAACAGCTTCGACTTCCGCCCCCAATAACTTCATACGAAATACGTTTGGTGCCTGACGTTCCACATCGGTTTTACCCATATAAACCTTACAAGGCAGGTCAAATAATGCACATACAGTCGCCACAGCCACACCATGTTGGCCAGCGCCTGTTTCAGCAATGATCCGCTTCTTGCCCATGCGACGGGCCAGTAAAATCTGACCCAATACATTATTGATTTTATGACTACCTGTATGGTTTAGATCTTCGCGTTTCAAATAGATTTTCGCGCCACCTAAGTGTTCTGTCAGACGTTCTGCAAAATAAAGTGGATTTGGGCGACCTGCATATTGTTTCAAATAGTAATTAAACTCTTTTTGAAACTCTGGATCATCTTGTGCAGTGTTATATGCCTCTTCCAAATCAAGGATCAAAGGCATCAAGGTTTCAGACACAAAACGGCCACCATAGATACCGAAATTACCGTCCTCATCCGGGCCGGTCGAGAAGCTATTCAGGTTCTCAGCTGTTACACCACTCATCGCGAATTCCTCTTTGTCGAATTTTGCCATTCTTATTGTCAGGCTTACAGTAAGAATACGACTAAACTTACTGATCGGTTTTCTTTAATTTCGCGAAAACACTAATTCAGCAAACCTTCTAAAACAAGCAGTTTTATGCGGGTTACAGGCATTTTTTTGTTCTTTTTATTGAACGTGCGACCAATAAAAAATAGAACAAAGTTCTTATAATATTCTCATTTTATCTGGAATTCTGCGGGGTTAGAAAGCGCATAACATACGCGAATATAAAGTGAACAAACCAACTAAATATTTTACAATCTTTTATGCGCTTTTTACGGCCTTCATAAATTCACGGATTTTATGCGGGCTTTTTTCACCTGGTGCATCTTCCAAACCTGATGACGCATCCACACAAGGTGCCCCCGTCATACGTATGGCAGTTTGCACATTATCAGGTGTCAAACCACCTGCCAGCATCCATGGTTTGGAAAAGCTTTTACCCTCAAGCAACGTCCAATCAAAGGCAATGGCATTACCACCGGGCAGTGTTGCATCTTTTGGCGGCTTGGCATCAAGCAATAACCAATCGACAACAGGTTCATATTGGCTCACAGCTTCAAGATCTTCGGCCTCACGAATACCAATTGCTTTCATCACCTGACGGCCTGTGCGCTGTTTAATTTGAACCACGCGTTCAACAGGTTCTTTACCATGCAATTGAATGATATCCAGAGGTACGGCTTCCAGAACACGATCAATCAACTGATCATCAGGTTCCACAAAAAGACCTACAATATTCACATTTGATGGAATACGGGACGCCAACATTGCCGCTTCTTCAATAGACACATTTCGCGGGCTTTTCGGAAAGAAAACCAGACCAATATGATCTACTCCAGCCTGCACCGCCGCGTGAATCGTTTCCGGTGTTTTTAATCCGCAAATTTTTGCTTGTGTGGTCATTATTTTTTTTCCGCAATTTTATTTTGGAGGAACATTGTCAAAACTGATAGCCATGCCCCCATCATCATAACATGCAGTATCGCATATAAGATTGATTGGAAAGTCTTAAAGGGGTCAAGAAACCCTATTTCTTGTAAGACCCAGGAAATCCCGAATATAACAGTGCCGCCCATGACATCAAAAACAAGAAACACAAAAATCACCGCATAAATCAAATTTAGGAAATACGCCTTCATATCCAAATTCAATTTCCCGGTTTTAAAAAGATTTAACAAAATTAATAAAAACCAGCTGCCAAGAAACCTGAAGGTTAATAAATAGATAAATGAATATTCACCATACTCACCAAAATTTGCGAATAAGCTTCCCCAAGGTTCTAATTGATCAATTCCTGAAAGAAAAACACAAACAAGCATTCCCATGGTAATGATAAATGGAGACACAAGTGCACGCGGCCCGTCATATTTCCCGACATATCGGGCCACATAAGCCGCCCAGTTTAAGAGAAAATAGCTATAAGCGACAAAAAAGAGTATCTGGCGCTCCAAAGCATGATAATTAAATCCATCAACCGGATAAAACCCTGCCGTCCAATCCGCCACTACCCCAAGATAGACGCCCGTTACCGTCACAGGAATAACCGCAAATCGCAGATAATATTCGATATGCTTTAAATCAAAGGGTGTCAGCGCGATGGAAAGCCAATTTTTCAATTTAAATGCAACTTCATGTAATCTGAATAAACTTTTCCGATGAAAACTTCGTCACCGTCAATATGTTGTAATCCGAGATTACTCAATACATTGCTCCTTGTGAAATCATAAACCGCACGTACAAAATAAATCCCTTTCTCGCGGTTATGTTTTTCAAAAATATCATATTTTCGAAAGGACCATGTAAGTTTCTCATTTGGTAACAATATTTTAATATTCGACCCTATATCAGGCATAACGCCTGCATTACAAAATACGCCTTTTTCACTAACCCCATCTGTCTTCTGAGCTGGCTCAAACTTCACATCTGCATAGAGAATTGAGCATTGCTCCCAAAAACCAAAAGCAGGTAAAATACCTTGAGGCATACTAGATGTATTTATTATCTCAACGAAAACATCATCTTCTCTCTCCAGAAGGATAAGTGAGATATCTTCTTTTTTCTCTATTACACTGCTGCAAGAAACGAATAATACTAAAAAACTAGATACAAATAGCTTCTTTAACATGATCTTCCCAGATATCTTGCGGAGAAAAATTTAAATGTTACGGATTATGCATCCAAATCATCAACGATTGCTTTTACAGCTGCGATAGGATCAGAAGCTTGGGTGATTGGACGACCGATCACCAAATAATCTGCGCCTGCATCAACGGCTTCGCGTGGGGTCATGGTGCGTTTTTGGTCGCCTTTATCGGAACCGGCTGGGCGGATACCAGGCACGATCAATTTAAAATCAGGGCCGCATTCTTTGCGAATAGCTTCAATTTCACGTGCTGAACAGACAACACCATCCAAACCACATTTCTGAGTCAGCGCCGCAAGGCGTACAACCTGATCTAATGCTGGGCCTTTCATGCCAACCGCATCCACATCTTCTTCCCCCATACTGGTCAGAATTGTCACCGCGATTAACATGGGCGGCATGATACCTAAAGGTTCTGCCGCAAATTTTGCCGCTGCCATGGCTTGGCGCATCATTTCAGGGCCACCGGACGCATGGACATTAATGATTTTTGGATTAAGCGGCACAACAGATCGTACTGCACCCGCAACCGTATTAGGGATATCATGGAATTTCAGATCAAGGAATAAAGGTTGATTGGGTGTCGCTTGACCGCGAGGCGTTGTTGCATCATCCCCATGAATAACATCACGCACACCTGCATGACCATTCGCATTGAAGAATTCCAACCCTAGTTTTATCCCTCCAACATGACCTTGCAATTGACGGGAAAGTTTTTGAGCATGTGCCACATCCGGAGTATCAACGGCTACAAGAATTCTGTCTTTATTTTGCATGAAGGTCACCTTTCCTGAACTGATTTGTCTGACTTAGCCTGTTTCATAGGCAAAAATCAAGCTTTGCAGGCTCATATCATGCCTATCTAACTTGCATTTGAAAGCCAAACCCGCTATAGAGCAGCGCATATCGCGATATTCAAAAATTTGGACCAAATTTCATGTCACAATTCAAATATGATCTTGTGGGCATTGGTAATGCCCTTGTTGATGTTCTTACCAAAATCGAAGACAACTTTTTAGAAGCCCAAAATCTTCCAAAAGGTAGCATGAACCTTGTGGACATGGATCAGTCCAATAGCCTTTATGAACAACTCCCACCTGGCAAAGAAGCCTCCGGCGGTTCTGCTGGTAATACTATGGCAGGATTTGCAGCTCTTGGTGGTAAAGGTGCTTTCATTGGTAAAGTGGCAGGCGATCAGTTTGGTCAGGTTTTCCGCCATGACTTAAAAGCAATGGGCGTTTCTTTTGATAGCACCGATTATGAAGGCGACTATTCCACAGGGAAATGCCTCGTATTGGTAAGCCCGGATGCAGAACGTACCATGTGTACCTACCTTGGCGCAGCTAATGATCTTCGCCCGGAAGACATCGACGAGGCTGTCATCACTGGTTCGAAAGTGGTTTATATGGAAGGTTATCTATATGACCGCGAAACAGCGAAGCAAGCTTTCATCAAAGCGGCTGAAACAGCCCATAAAGGCGGCACAGAGACTTTAGTAAGCCTCAGCTTATCCGACCCATTCTGTGTTGATCGTTTCCGTTCTGAATTCCGTGATCTGGTGAAAAACCATGTAGATATTCTTTTCGCCAATGAAGATGAAATCATGTCCCTTTATGAAGTGGATACATTTGGTAAAGCCATGGATATGGTCAGACAAGATTGTAAACTAGCTTTCTTAACCCGTGGATCCAAAGGATCTGTTGTGGCATCTGCAGACGATATTCTTGCAGTGCCAGCCGTAAAAGTTGACACAGTCGTAGATACAACAGGTGCAGGTGACCAATATGCAGCCGGTGCACTTTATGGCTATACACAAGGCCATAGCCTTGAAACATGTGCACGTCTGGGCAACATGATGGCGGGTGAGGTGATCTCTCATTACGGGGCGCGATTGGAACGTGATGTGAAAGAAGACATGGCTGCTATCGTTGCTGAAGCAAGCTAAGCGATTAAGACATTTAAGTTTAATATGAATTTGATAAGAACCATCTGACTGAACAGCTGGTTCTGGATTTAAAAGACAGGATAAAGACTATGGCACTTCGTAACCTTGCCATCATCGCCCATGTGGACCACGGTAAAACCACATTGGTAGACGAACTACTCAAACAATCAGGTACTTTCCGTGAAAACGCGGCTGTTGCAGAACGCGCGATGGATTCCGGCGACCTTGAAAAAGAACGCGGCATTACAATTTCTGCAAAGGTGACATCCGTTGAATGGGAAAATGACCGTCTCAACATCGTAGATACACCGGGTCACGCCGACTTTGGCGGTGAAGTTGAGCGCATCTTATCCATGGTTGATTCCGTTGTTTTGTTGGTAGATGCCGCAGAAGGCCCAATGCCACAAACAAAGTTTGTGACCATGAAAGCATTGGAACTTGGTTTAAAACCAATCGTTGTTGTGAACAAAGCCGATAAACCTGATGCACGCTGCGACTGGGTTGTAGACCAAGTATTTGACTTGTTTGTTGCATTGGATGCTTCAGAAGAACAATTGGAATTCCCTGTACTTTATGCATCTGCAAAAGAAGGTTGGGCTGCGGAGGATTTGGACGATCCACGTGAAAACATGCACCCGCTATTTGCAAAAATCGTTGAGCATGTACCAACACCAGATGTAGACGAAGATGGTGATTTCACTATGTTGGCAACAACACTGGACGCCGATCCTTATCTTGGTCGTATTCTAACAGGTCGTGTTTATTCCGGTAAAGTAACACCTGGCACAACAATTAAAGCCTTAACACCAGATGGTGAGCGTATCGAACAAGTACGTATCAGCAAAATCCTGGCTTTCCGTGGTTTGAAACGTGAACCAATTGAAGAAGCTGTTGCAGGTGATATTGTTTCAATCGCAGGTCTTGCCAAAGCAACTGTGGCAGACACAATTTGTGCAACCGAAGTTGAAGAAGCATTGCCTTCTCGCCCTATTAGCCCACCAACAATGTCTATGACAATTTCTGTAAATGACAGCCCGTTGGCAGGTCAAGACGGCGATAAATTGACATCCCGCATGATCCAAGATCGTCTTGAAAAAGAAGCGGAAGTGAACATTGCGATCCGCGTAACACCTTCTGAAGCAAAAGATGCCTTGGAAGTTGCAGGTCGTGGTGAATTACAATTGGGTGTATTGATTGAAACATTACGTCGCGAAGGATTTGAGCTCACAGTTGGTCCGCCACGCGTTCTGTTCCAAAAGGATGACAACGGCACAACATTAGAGCCAATGGAAGAAGCTCAAGTTGACGTGGATGATGAATTCACAGGCGTTGTGGTAGAGAAAATGGGCCTTCGTAAAGGTGAGATGACTGAAATGACACCATCCGGTGGTGGTAAAACACGTATCAAATTTATCATCCCATCCCGTGGCTTAATCGGTTATCAAAGTGAGTTCCTATCCGATACACGTGGTTCCGGTATTTTGTCCCGTATGTTCCATGGTTTTGCGGAATATAAAGGAGCAATCCCAGGTCGTCGCGAAGGTGTGTTGATCTCTCAAGAACAAGGTAAAGCAGCGCCATATGCACTGTTTAACCTTGAAGATCGCGGTAAAATGTTTATCGATGCCAATATCCAAGTTTACGGCGGTATGATCATCGGGGAACATAACAAAGGTCAAGATTTAGAAGTAAACCCATTGAAGGGTAAACAGCTTACCAACGTACGTGCATCCGGTAAGGATGATGCGGTGAAATTGACCCCACCTGTTCGTTTCTCTCTCGAAGAAGCTATTTCTTATATCCAACAAGATGAACGTGTAGAAGTAACACCAAACTTCATTCGTTTGCGTAAAGCACTGCTTGATCCAAATGATCGTAAACGTGCAAAACGCCAAATGGCGGCTGAAGGTTAAAAAATATAAAGGCCCCTTAATCGGGGCCTTTTTACTTAGAGATGTCAGTTCGCTTGCGAAACACAACGAATTTCATAACCAAAAAATTAAAACACATGGATATTGCCGTCGCAGGAACAAGAGCTATGGCCGGATAGTCTGAATTTGTTAAGTAAAGTTCCAAAACAAAGATATAGACAAGCCAATTTATTGCACCACCGAACGAGACAGAACTCGCATATGCAAAAAACTCTTTCCATGTAGGTTTTGACGAAACCTTAAATGAATGATTTCTATTCATCCACCATGTAAATGTAAGTGCTAAAGTGAAAGAAACTGCTCTTGCCAAATAAGGATCCATTCCGACAAAAGTCAGCAACTGTAAAATTCCCGTGTCTATAAAAAAAGCAATACCGCCGACAATTAAAAATCCTATTACTTCTCGACGCATTATTACTTGCTCTTTCTATCAATAATTAGTTAATACTATCGAAACAAACAAATACCTATGGGGCTCCAAAATGACATCCGCTGTTTCATCTGTAACTCAGACAGCAAAAATTGCTGTAGTCCTGCCTTGTTATAACGAGGAAGGCGCTATTGGCAAAGTGGTAACTGACTTTAAGGCAGCACTGCCTTATGCCGAAATTTATGTCTTTGATAACAATTCAAAAGATAAGACGGTAACTGAAGCAAAAGAAGCGGGTGCAACCGTTCTTTTTGAACGCCAACAAGGTAAGGGAAATGTTGTTAGACGCATCTTTTCTGAAATTGATGCGGATTGCTATATTATGGCGGATGGTGATGATACCTATGATGCTGCAAGCGCACAAAAACTGGTAGATGCCGTTCTTAACGATCGCTGTGATATGGTGGTTGGCATCCGTAAACCTGTAGAAGGGGAGAAAACATATCGTCAAGGCCATGCATTTGGTAATGTGTTACTCACCACTCTAGCTCGCTTTTTCTTTGGTCGCGGTTTTACCGATATGCTTTCCGGTTATCGTGGTTTTTCACGCCGTTTTGCAAAATCTTTCCCTGTGATGTCAGGTGGTTTTGAAATTGAAACTGAAATGACAATTCATTGCCTAAGTTTGGGTTTACCCAGTGGTGAAGTAGAAACACCTTATTTTGAGCGTGCTGAAGGAACGGAAAGTAAATTAAATACTTATCAGGACGGCTTTCGCATTCTCATGACGATGGTCCGCTTATTCAAAGATTACCGCCCAATGGCATTTTTCACCATCGGCGCACTTATTCTAGCATTACTTTCCATCGGAATTTCTATGCCCGTCATTTTTGACTATTTGGAGACCGGCTTAGTTGAACGTCTGCCCACAGCCGTCCTTTCAATGGGTATTATGGTATCTGCAATATTAGCGCTTGCTTGCGGGTTTATCTTAGATAGTGTCGCACAGCAGCGTCTAGAAACTAAACGTCTAAGCTATCTATCTATTCCATTCATGAAAGATTAAAGCTTCTATGACTTCTTTATCCAATCTTCAAAAAGCATGGCTAATTTGTTTAATTGGAAGCTTGATCTGCGTTGGCCTAATGGCTGCACGGTCCAAAATGGATCATCCGGATCGTAATGACTCTATGCAATATATTGCTGCTGCCCATAACTTGAGCAGTTATGGAATTTATTCGCAATCCCTCGCAGGTAAAAAGGAAAGCATAAAACCTGGAATTGGTCGAGAGCCTGGCTTTCCTTTTGTCATGGCACAAATATACAATCTTGGTCTGGGCAGCATAGAAGAAGCTACAATGACTTGTTTGCGCTCAGAGGACGGTTGCGGTGTTAAACCTTATAAATCCGTTCAATGGCTAAACCGGATTTTTTTTGCGCTTGCAGGCATAGCCATGTTTTGGCTGAGTTTAACCTTCTTTAGTTCCTTAAAGTTGGCCACATTAGCGGGGTCCTCTGTTTGGTTAAACATTAAGATGCAAAGTAGCATGGATCAGATTGTCTCTGATCCTTTATCCCTTGTATTAGTATGCGGTTTTACCTTATTAGCAGCCAAAACATTAATTACGACAAATCATAAAAAGAAAATTCTATTAGCTATAACCACCGGCTTCAGCCTAAGCTTCTTAATTCTGACAAAAGCTATATTTATGTATTTCTTCTATTTGGCGTGCATAATTCTGATAGGCTATTTTATTGCAATCAAAATCGATAAAGTTCAAATAAAGAAATTTGCACTCCCAGCTCTTGTTTTTATTATCACCTCCGCGCTTCTTCCAGCTTTATGGATTAACCGGAATGGAGAAGTCAGTGGTCATTACAGATTAACAGATGTGCGCGAAGGTATTGCACTTTCTGCTCGCAATATTTTTCATGATATGACTTTACCTGAATATTTCACCTCATTCATATATTGGATCCCGGGTAGTGGTGATAACTTAGCTAGAAAATTTATCCCCAAGGAGCATTGGACAAGGTTCGACTTAAGTAATCCAGATGGTTTTTTCAGAAAAGGACATAGCGATTTTTCAATGCATATGAAAAGACTCATCAAGGAAGATAAAATGACTCATGAGGAAGCACACCAGGCTTGGACTCGTGAGCTAAAAGATCAGATTTTAAGCAACCCGGTTACCCATGCATTAACAACAATCCCTCTTTTTTATAGAGGAATATTAAGAGATATTTTTATACCCTTATCATTGCCAGGGATGATCTTCTTAATCTTCTGGGCCTTCAGGAACAGACAAATGATTTTATTGGCTGTTCTGTCACCAGCATTCTTTAGCTTAGTTTTCTATCCATTGGTTAGTTTAAATGTATCACGCTATCAGATTACTGCTGCACCAGCATTTGCGATGGGTCTCGTTTTCTTTTTTGTTATGCTTCATGAATGGAAAAAAAAGCGAAAAGAGAAAACATTACACGCTTAATCGGCTCTATTCATGATTATAGTTGAATTCTTAAGTAACATCATATTCCATAGGAAAAAGCGATAATCCGCCTTTCCATGCTGATGTTGTCGCTGAAACCGTTCCGCTGTTTGCTGAGACAAACTAGAAATATGGATAGTTTCTAAACTATTATCCATATTTTTCAGCCATTCCATCAGAGGAATTCCAAACCCTTTTTTAGGACGATCAAGGATATCTTGTGGAACCATACGAGAAAGAGCAAGCTTGAGCACTTTCTTTGTTATATGCCCATCAAACTTATACGACATTGGCAGTCGACGCGAAAAATCCACCAAATCATTATCAAGAAACACTGATCTTGCTTCTAACCCATTGAGCATGGAAGCACGGTCCACTTTGGTGAGAATATCATCTGGCAAATAGAAATTCACATAGAATTCTTGTGTCTTATCCACATTTCCCTTTTCTGGGCATTCTTGCCATAATTCAATAGCCTCAGAATATAATTCATCAGCATATAGCTCTTCGTGGAATAAATCCTTGATATCCGCCACACTCAATGCAGACATCCAAACTGGGTTCCATATTTCAGAAGAATAGTCCAACCCCATTAAGACGCGTCTAAGCTTAAAATCCAGACTCATGTTTTTCGTTGATTTTGGTAGGAAGTCCACCAGCTTTTTGAATCCATTATGTAATCCGTTCGGGACTAATTGGCTATATAAACTAGCCGGCTTCAAAGCCTTAAATGGATCATATCCGGCAAAAATTTCATCTCCTGCATCACCACTCAACGCAACTTTTACTTGCCGTGATGCAAACTCACATAAAAGATATGTCGGTAACAATGAACCATCCCCCATAGGTTCATCCAAGTTAGACAATACTTCCGGTACCAAAGATTGCGCCTGTTTTAGATCTAATATTTTTTCATTATGCTGCAATCCGAGAAAACTTCCCATGGATCTTGCGTAAGCACTTTCATCAAAACTTTTTTCATTAAAACCAATTGAAAAACTTTGAACTTCTTTCGCAGGAATGAGCCTCGACATACAAGCAGCAACTGCACTACTATCAACGCCCCCAGATAAGAATACACCAAGCGGCACATCACTCATCATACGCCTTTTTGTCGATGCAATTAGTAATCTTTCTACTTCCTCAGCCGCCTCTTCTATACTTGGTGTAAATTCACCTGGCTCATTTCTGTATTGCCAATAAGAGTTTTCTTTAATGTGGCGTGTAGACAAATCAAAAGTTAACGATTGACCAGCGCGTAATTTCCAACAATCTTCCAAAATAGCGTTGGGAGAAGGGATATAGTTATATGCGAAAAACTTCTTCAGAGATTTATGATTAATCTCTTTCTTAAATCTACTATGTGCTGCAATCGCGGTAATTTCTGAAGCAAAGTATAAATTACCATTTTGAAATGCCCAGTATAATGGTTTCTCGCCAAACCGGTCACGCGCAAGGAAGACTGTCTTTGCCCCTACATCATAGATGCAAAAAGCAAACATTCCATTTAGCTTGAGAGGAAGATTTTCGCCCCATTCTTGCCAACCGTGAACCAAAACCTCTGTATCAGAATGGTCACTCTTAAATTTATACCCCTTGTCTATTAACTCTTTTCGTAGTTCTTCATGGTTGTAAATCTCACCATTGAAAGTCACCCATATAGTTTGCGAGCTATTCGTCATAGGCTGTTTACCGCCCGCATGATCAAGAATAGACAGTCTTAAATGCCCGAGATAAACAGCCATATCCAGATCGATATGCATCCCATCGCCATCTGGTCCTCTATGACGAATAGCGGCCATCATCTGCAACAAATCAGATTGATCACCTAAACCAATAAATCCCGTGATTCCACACATCAGGTGATCTTTGAACCTTTATAGTTATAATGCTTTTTGATTTGATAAGTTTTTTTATCCTGTGCTTCAAAATAAGTTCGCATCATCAATTCTGCCAACAACCCCATTAATATGCACAAAATCCCAGTTGTGAAGAAAGTACCGACAAGTATGGGTAAAGGGGTTTCAACAAATGATTTTCCATCAAATATTTTCAAGAAAATTGCCCAAATCGCCGTCAGAACTGACAAGGCCAGAGATAAAAACCCAACGCCGCCGAAAACATAAATTGGCTTTGTCATGTATCGTTCCATGAACATGACCAATAATAAGTCCAGCAAAACCTTAAAGATCCTGTTCAAACCATATTTGGACTCACCATGAACACGTGCACGATGATTCACAGGGACTTCTGATATTTTTCCACCTTGCCATACTGTATAAATAGGTACAAATCGATGCATCTCTCCATACAATCTTACTTGTTCAACGACTTCACGTTTATAAGCTTTTAATGCACAACCATAATCATGCAGATGAACGCCTGATACTTTTGAAATCAGTTTATTAGCTATGCGGCTAGGGAGTTTTCGTGAAATTTCCTTATCTTGACGATCCTTGCGCCAACCAGAAACAACACTGTAACCCTTCTCTAGCTCTTCTAAAAGTTTAACAATTCCTTTTGGATCATTTTGGCCATCACCATCCATAGAAATAATGACATCGCCAGATGTTTGATCCAACCCGGCCATAAGAGCAGCCGTTTGGCCAGAATTCCTCAGTAAATCGATTACATGAACAGTTGGATCAGATTCAGCAATCTCAATGGCACGTTCAAGAGTCTTATCTTTGGAGCCATCATTCACGAATACCATTTCGTAACTTCTGCCCGTGGAAATCAAAACCTCTTTTATTTCTTCGTATAATGGCTTGATATTGCCTTCTTCATTATAAAAAGGGACGATGACTGATAGATCCAAACCAGTTGTTTGTTTTGCCATTTCAGAACTCTTTTTCATTAGACTGCCATTTTTCGAAATTTGCGAATTTTCATGTAATTTCTTACCTCAGACCAGCTATAGATTCCAGCAATCATCCCAATTGGAACAACTGGCAACAAATAACGTAACTCAAGATGTACAAGGGCATAAGCAAAGACATAACCCCAGAAAATTACCCAGAATGACAATGATGTTAATACTTTCAAATTTTCGACTTCTGTTAATCGGGTCAATCCAGCCGTAAATATTCTACGAATAACGATAACAGGAATCCCGATTGTGAAGCCTAGAAAAAGGATGAAGGAAATTAATCTAAATATGGACTGACACAAATACAGTAGGGCTAGGTCATATCTACCTTCGTTTAACACCTTATGTTTCATATCTTTGGTACCTGAATATGGCCGACTATCCAAATCCCAATTACTCCAATATCGAAGTGTAATATATGATTCAATTGGCATCACCGCTAGGAACCCTGCTTTTACTCTTATATTTTTAAAGGTTTGACGTAACATATCAGCAGGAAATTGCTGCCAAAGCTTGAAGTAATATTTATACCCATACCGTGCCATCTCAACAGCATTCATTTGATGTTTTTCATAAACATATTTGCTTACCAAAACCATGATTTCATTAGGTGATAATGTTTGTAACATCTCATGAGTGACCGGCGCACCATCCAGATATTGATCTCCCGTGAATGGGTCATGTCCGCGCTTCATCATATCAAATGCTGGGAAATACACAGTCGTGCGAGCTGCTGTGGTTACAAAACTTTCACCGGTACGATATTCATTCCATGCTTTATACCCCTGAATAGATAAAAACATCGGTGCGACAAATGCCAAAAACATCACCAAAGACGTTTTCCAATTACAATGTTTTGTAACAATTAAAATCAAGATCATCGGCCACATCAGATATTGAAGAATGGCGCCAGCTTCACGCACGAAGAAGGATAAAGCCATCAACATGCCTAATCCTAAAAAATGAACCCAGCTCAATTGTTTATCTGTTAGGATCCAAATACCTGCATGACAAATCATCATCAGAACCAGATTGGCACTTAAACTATCTGTCAAAATGGATTGATCCAAAACCAATCCTAAACTCAAAATATAAGATGCAAATACAAAAAGTGAGATCCAACGGTTCTGAAGGAAAGCAAAACTCAATTTATACAGTAAAAATCCACAGTAAAACGACAATAACGTCTGAAACCCTATCACTAACCAGTCAAAATGATCTGGGGAAATTAACATAAAGAAAGCAAGAACAGCTGGATATCCTATACTTCTAAATGTCGTTGTTCCTAAACCATGCCCCCAGTTAAGATCCATATAAGACATCTGTTCTGTTTGTTGCATCAACAGAAGTGCATAAGATTCATAACCGCCACTATCATTTGAGTAGATCGGGCCAAACTCGATGAAATAATATCCACGGATCAAAACCAGGATCGCTATAATCAGATAAAATAATAACTCTGGCGCCTTATTCATCGTCGGCATGCCAATCCCCTTATTTACTTACTTCCAGAAATTAACCCATACATAGGAGATTTTCGCGAAAAGCACTATCTAAAAGTATGAAATTTCATGCCTAAATAACTTACAATCATGGAAATTGCCGTTGCCGGTATCAAAGCTAAAACTGGATACATGTAGAATACCGCGAAGAATGTGATAGATAGGCTATAAACCGAATAATTGACCAATGTAGATACAAACATCGTCCCACAATATTTTATAAATTCTCGAAAACTTGGTTTTTCCGGAACTTCAAAGGTATATTTTCGATTGATGAACCAACTATAGACAATACCACAAGCAACGGCAAAAGCTTGGCTGAGATAAGGATCAAGCCGCAGTATATTAACCAATAGTAACAGTAAAATACTATTGATTACAAAAGCACCTCCACCCGCCAAGACAAATGCGCCATAATGTTTGATTAGTTTTGTCATCAGATTTTTTCTATATCCACATTTAAACGGCGAATGACGTCTTCCTTACTAGAGCCACTTTCACGTACTGCCTTTATGGTCAAAGACTTGTCTCGCTTTGCGAAACGTTTTCCATTTTCATCGGTCATTAATTCATGATGTAAATATTCCGGTTCCGGAAAACCGAGCAAAGTTTGAAGAATACGATGAATATGAGTGGCATGCAGTAAGTCTTCACCGCGCACAACAAGTGAGACATGCTGCAGGGCATCATCTACAACGACTGATAAGTGATAACTTGTAGGCACATCCTTACGGGCCAGCACCACATCACCGCATGTTTCCGGTTCTACTTTGACTTCTCCACGTATACGGTCTTTGAAAGATAAAGGCCCCGCAAGTTTAACAGCTTTATCCATATGGATACGCCAGGCATGGCTGTCACCGCGTTCAATACGCGCTTTTCTTTCAACATGATCCAGATCTTTGCATGTGCCTGGATATAATGCCCCATCTGGTCCATGTGGCGCCGATGGGCTTTTTTCAATTTCTGCCTGAATTTCCTTGCGTGTACAAAAGCAGGGATAAACCAGATCTGCTTCCTCCAAAACATGAAGAAATTGATCGTAACGTTCAAAATGTTCTGATTGACGCAAGACAGGTTCCGGCCATTCCATCCCTAACCACTTCAAATCTTCATAGATTCCATCTATATATTCGTCTTTACACCGTGTGACATCAATATCTTCGATACGTAGTAAAAACACACCCTTTTGTCTTTGCGCCTCTCTATAGGCCAGCAAAGCTGAATAAGCATGCCCAAGATGTAAATAACCGGAAGGGCTTGGTGCAAAACGGGTGACGGGAATAGGAAAATCAGTCATCATGCCCATAGCGCTACCCAAGCTTCGGGTCCCTGTCAAATAAAACACGCCCATGAGTTTTCCATGAACTATCCTGTCATTGATGAAACCGTCATTAAACATGCCTTAGATGAAATCGCTAAAGCTGATCCTGATGTAAAAAAAGGGATGGCGATAATGGAAAATCCTTATCCAGCGCCACGTATTCGCCCTGACGGTTTTCCTGCGCTTTTAAACAGTGTGGGTAGTCAGCAAATTTCTATCCATGCCGCCAAGGCCATTTTGGATCGTGTAGACGCCCTAATGCCTAAGGGCGTAACATCCAATGCGTTTTTAGAGATTGAATTCGATACCCTAAGAGAAGCCGGATTATCCATTCGTAAAATTGAATATCTTTGCGGGATTGCAGAAGCAGAACTATCTGGTGCATTAAACTATAAAGCACTAAGTGACTTAAGCGATGAAGACGTCATCAAAACATTAAGTTCTTTACGAGGTATTGGGAAATGGACCGCCGAAATATATGCGATGTTTTCATTGAACCGCCCCGATGTATTTCCGGCTGATGACCTAGCCTTACAAGAAGCACTTCGACGACTAAAAGGATTGAAAGACCGACCAAGCGGTAAACAAAGCCGAGAATTGGTTAAAACATGGGCTCCTTGGCGAGGCGTCGGTGCCCTATTCCTTTGGCATTATTATAAAGGCGCACCAAGAGATGCCGACGGTAACATGTAACCTAAACTGCAACTCAACAACTCTCTCATTAGTCATATATATGTCACAATAATCAGTTAATCATGAAGTTATCCACACAATATGTTGTAGCCTGTGGATAACTTGTGTAAACTATTTATTAGCTAACAGACATCTAAAACGGGAGAATGAGAATGTCAGTTGCCTTACAGGCATCCCCAGCTTTAGTCCTCAATGCAGATTTCAGGCCTTTGAGCTATTTCCCATTGTCACTTTGGTCATGGCAGGAAGCTGTAAAAGCAGTGTTAACAGACAGGGTGAATATCGTTGCTGAATATTCAACGGAGATACATAGCCCCAGTTTCACCATGCAATTGCCATCCGTTATTTCCCTAAAAGATTATGTAAAGCCGGCCCACACGCCGGCTTTTACGCGTTTTAATGTCTTCTTACGTGATAAACTGACCTGCCAATATTGTGGTGATTATTTTCCAGCCCATCAACTTACCTTTGATCATGTGATCCCTCGTCGACAAGGTGGTCGCACCACTTGGGAAAATATTGTTGCATCTTGTAGCCCATGTAATTCCAAAAAAGGCGGCCTTACCCCAAAAGAAGCCCATATGCCGCTTTTACGTACCCCCCGTGCTCCGGATAGTTGGGAACTACAGGAAGCTGGACGCGCTTTTCCACCAAATTTCTTACATGAAAGCTGGGCCGACTTTCTTTATTGGGATGCGGAACTGCATCAATAAACCCTACTTCAATTTGGGGTTTTTCATCCCTGAATAATCGGTATAGGATGTTTATCAGATTCTTCTACCTCATATCTTGAGAGGTTTATCATGTCTGATAGCCATGCGCCGACATCCGCGTTTCTAAGCTATGGATTTCGCCCTTTTTTCCTATTGGGGTCCTTGGTTGCCTTTGCGCTACCTTTGTTAATAACGCTCGATCTTCTGGGTCATTCATTATTTGAAACAAGTTATGGTCCATTTGCCTATCACGGACATGAGATGATATATGGTTTCGTTATCGCAATAATTAGCGGCTTTTTGTTAACCGCCATCCCGAACTGGACAGACCGACCGCCCCTAAACGGCACGAAACTCGCCTTACTTGCCATAATTTGGATTGCAGGTAGAGTGGCATTTATCTTATCAAATCATATACCGGAAGATGTAGTGGCAGTCATAGATATATCCTATTCTGTCATTTTCTCTTTAATCGTATGGCGTGAGATTATTGCTGCTGAAAATAAAAGAAATGCACCCGTCGGGATAATGATTACTCTTTTTGCTATCGGGAATATCAGCTGGCATTGGTTATATTTAACAGATGGCAATCCGTCTATTTCGCTATATATGGGTATCATTCTAGCGATGTTATTAATCGCACTCATTGCTGGACGCATTATTCCGGCATTTACGAATAACTGGTCCAAGAAATCAGGGATGCCTCTTAATTTACCTATCTTTGATTTATTCGATAAGATCGCCGTTTTCTCTTTAGTCATTAGCTTGTTATTCTGGCTCATCTCGCCTGAAGAAATAATTTCTGCGTTCCTACTGATCGCAACTGCTATTTTGCATTTTATTCGTCTTTGTCGATGGAAAGGCTGGAAAACGATCAAAGAACCATTGGTTACCGTTTTGCATCTTGCTTATTTCTGGTTACCTGTCGGGTTGATTGCCATTGCCTATGCTAGCTTGGATCCAGATATGCTATCCTTTGATACAGCTTTGCATGCCATTACATCAGGTACGATCGGCGTTATGATTGTTGCCGTTATGACCCGTGTTTGTCTGGGACATACGGGACGTCCTTTACATGCTGATAAGGTGACCTTGGTGATTTACCTGCTAATCAATCTTGGCGCAGGTTTACGGATATATGCCCCCTTTATGGAAACAGGATACGGGCATGCGATCTCTATTTCCGCGACCTTTTGGTCCGGCGCCTTTTTACTTTTCCTCTTAAAATATGGACGTTATTTATTGAAATAGGATCCGAAAAGCGCCATCTTTACCCTATAATTAAAATAAATGTGATAAAGGATTTTTAAATGTCTATCGAAGCTGTAATGGAAGAAAAATTAAAGGCAGCCTTTAACCCGCAAAGCATTGAAATCGAAAACCAATCTCATATGCATGCAGGCCATGCAGGCGATCCAGGAACAGGCGAAAGCCACTTCCACATCCATATTGTGGCAAATGCTTTTGAAGGTAAAAATCGTGTTGCACGCCAGCGTGAAGTTTATCAAGTGCTGAAAGATGAATTAGACGGTCCCGTCCACGCTATGGCATTAAGTGTGAAGTCCCCTTCAGAAGTCTGATCACTAAGTCATTTCGATAAATTAATGATTTCCGCAAAACGCCTTCATATGAAAATTCGCATGATCTGATTGATAGATATACTCTTGCCCGTTTGGACAATTCCGACGGGCAAAACACCCTTTTGACATACAGTCTTTTGTATCTGATGTTTTTATATGTGCGGCACAGACAGGCACATCATACCCGTCCATTGAAAATGCATCGACAGGGCAAGTATTTAAACACGGCTTATCCATGCATGTACCACAGATATCGCTGATTTCTGATTTATCAGGTAGCTCATGTATACCTTCAAAACAAATAGCTCCACGATAGGCATGCCATAAACCAAATTCAGGATGGATCATCATACCGAGAGGGGATTGTAAAAGCCCTTCTGATTTTCGAACCCATTGTTGAAAAGGGGCATAAGGTGGGCCATCAGACGGATAGATAGCCTGCCCATCCAATGCGGATGCAATTTCACCAATCACCTGCTTGGACCAGTTATCAAGAGGATTATCCTCTTGATCAAAAAAGTCACTGGATGAAAAACTTTCCCAAAAACTGCTTCCGCCATGCCCAACCAAATAAAGCGTTGTGCCATCTTCATGGAAACCACCACGAATGATAAGCCCGACCTGTGACAATGCAGATGAAAGTTCCTGAAAAATATCCATTCCACCTCTAATATAGCTGAGATTTAAATCGTGCGATCATCTCGTCATGCGGCTGCACCGGGGCTTCCCCATTGGTTTGATCTTTGATCATTTTGCCTAATGTTGGTAGTTCCGAACGTACAATTTGCGACGCAGGATCCCATAGACCAGATCGCATAAAAGCCTTTGGGCAATGTAGATACGCTTCTTTGACGGAAACCTTCAAAACCGTGGCAGGTAACTTCCCATCGACAACGCATAGGTCTCGTAAATCTTCATCATCTCTTATTTCAGCAATACCATTAATCCGTAATGTTTCATCAACACCCGGGATAAGGAATAAAAATGAGACCACTGGATTTTCGATAATATTGCGCAAATTATCCAAGCGACGATTACCGGGACGGTCTGGCAAGATAATAGTTTCACTATCTAAAATCTTCACAAAACCCGGATGATCCCCACGCGGAGACACATCCCCAAGCCCTTCTTTTGCCGATGTCCCCATTACCACAAAAGGGGATAAAGAGATAAATTTTGCGCAATGCTCATCCAGATAAGCCAATTGTTTCATCGTAGAAACCTGACTTGCCTCACCATATAAGTTCAACAGGCCTTCAACTGTATCTATTTTAGCCATTTATCTCTCCATCCTAAAAGTTATCCGTCCAGATTTACAATCATATAAGATTTACGAACGGTTTCTTCTACATCCCAAATACCGGTACTATTCATTGGAAAGAAAACTGTATCACCCGCCTCAATTTCCAATACCTCACCATTATCATGGATAAATTTGCAACGACCACTGTGGAAATGGCACATTTCAGCATATTTCACCTGACGCACCCAGCGTCCTGGTGTGCATTCCCAAAGGCCAACATCCAATTTACCATCATCCGTATCTTCAAGCGTGCGGCCGCTGAGATGGGAAACAGGTTCACCTTCAGGAAAACCAACAGGCCCCCAATCTTCTAATTCTGAAGATTTGATCGCTGGTACATTTTTAACCAAATGCATTTTCATTTAACTCTCCCCATATAAATAATTACGATATCGCAATATTTATAAATCTTTGCCCGGCACCCAATTATCCGGTGCCATCACAAAACTATTAAAGTCAAAGGCTGGTGCGACGGTACATCCGACCAACACCCAGTCACCCAAAGGTTTTGCTACCTGCCACACATCGGCAGGCACAATCCCTTGCGGTTGCTGCCCATTTAACAGATCAGGCCCCAAGACGATGTCAGAAACATCATGCCCATCTGTTGATAAACTTAATAGCAAAGCTTCACCTGCATACCAATGCCAAACTTCATCCGCATCTGTAACCTTATGCCAATGAGAAGATTGACCTTTTTCCAAGAGATAATAGATACATGTGGATGCACCACGTCCGCCATCTTGAGGTTGCTCTCTATATGTTTCCACATACCATCCACCTTCGGGATGTGGTTGCATCTGTAATTTTTCAATAATATCTTTCGGGGTCATTTTAATCTGCCGGAATAGTTGCTTGCATAGAAGGTCTTTTTTCAAATTCTCCATACCACACAGTCAATTTGTCACGCCCGTCACGCCATTGAAGATGCGGTAATCGGAAATCCAGATAGCCAAGCATGGCCGCTGTTGCAATCACACCTAAATTAAGATTACCTGACAGCTGATCCAATGATTTTTCAAGTTCGTCCAACCCTGCATTAATAGCTGCTTTTTGACGGTCAATATACCAATCTTCCGGTAAATCTACTTCCAGTTCTGCATTGCGCATAATTTGTGCCCGCAAGTTTAAGGCCGCATCGGTGATACCATTTGCTAGCGCATGAAGACGTAAAACCTGATAACGGGATTTACCGTCTTTCGGGATAAATGGATCCTGATCATGCAGATTGTCCAGATAATCACATACCACAAAAGAATCAAAAAGAACCTCTTCACCTTCTGCAGGTTGCAATGCCGGAATACGCCCTAAAGGATTGGTTTTACGATATTCTTCTGACTTGAACACCGGAATCACTTGTTGATCCAGTTGATCTTCCAAACCAAGTTCCAAAGCCATAAGCATCACTTTCCGCCCATAGGGGGAAGTGGGAAAAGAAAAAAGTTTCATTGCAGCCATTCCTGTTCATTTCCAAATCGAAATTAATTAAAAGTTATCTTTGCGACGACGAATTTCTGCAAAGACTGTCGCAGCATCTTCCCCGTCTAATTTCAGGAAAGCCGCGATATTCACATCATCCGCACGTAAGAAAGGATTTGTTTTTACTTCTTCTTTCAATTTAGAAGGAACTGTCGGCATATCAAGATCACGCATCTGCTTAATTTTTTCGACCCGTTTTTTTAGATCGTCATTTTGCGGCTCGATCGTAATCGCAAAATCAGCATTAGCAGAGGTATATTCATGGGCACAATAAACATTTGTCTCCGCAGGAAGATTTCGCAACTTCGATAAACTTTCCCACATCTGTTCCGGACTGCCTTCAAATAACCGACCACAACCAAGCGCGAATAAAGTATCGCCACAGAAAAGCGCCTGACTATCTTCAAACCAGTAAGCTATATGCCCTGTTGTATGACCCGGGGTTTCAAAAATTTTGGCCTTACTCTGCCCAAATTCAAACTCATCCCCGTCAGATAGCGTTACGGAAATACCGGGAATCCGACGTGTATCATTTGCCGCACCAACAACAATTGCACCTGTTGCTTTTTGAATGTCTTCATTCCCGCCGACATGATCAAAATGATGATGGGTATTTAATATATGTGTAATTTGCCACCCACGCTTTTTCGCTTCCTCCAAAACAGGTTTGGCTTCCGCCGGATCAACCACCGCTGTTTTCTTACTATTTGGTTCATGTACAAGGTAAATATAATTGTCATCCCATACCGGGATTTGTACGATTTCCAACATTTCTTTTTCATCCTGATCTACAGAAAAATTATTTTTCTTTTCATATCATGCAAATTCTATTGAAGCCATGACACATTTATGTGTTATCTATCTTTTATGTGGTTAGATGTTGTCGATTTAAACGGATTTTATCGTTCTCAACTAGGTAAAGTGGCGCGCCATTTTATCAAGCAACAAGTGCGTCAAATTTGGCCTGATGTTGCCGGCCAAACCATTGTGGGACTTGGTTATGCTACACCATATTTAAAACAATTTGAAAAAGAAGCTGATCGCACCTTGGCGATTATGCCCGCCCAACAAGGCGTCACCCACTGGCCTAGAGAAAAAGCCAACCGCGTGGCTTTATCAGACGAAGCGGCATTGCCTTTTGATGATTATTCCGTAGATCGTCTTTTACTTGTTCATGCCTTGGAGAATGCAGAACATGTGCAACAGATGATGCGCGAAGCTTGGCGGGTGCTTGCTGGAAATGGGCGGATGTTGATTGTTGCGCCGTCACGTCGTGGATTATGGGCAAGACGGGATATTTCCCCCTTTGGCATGGGTAAGCCTTATTCAGTGCAACAACTCAAACTCCTGTTAAAAGAAACACAGTTTGATCCGCAACAAGAAGCCCGTGCCCTTTATATGCCACCATCACATAGCGGCATTCTCCTACATTCCGCCCCGGTTTGGGAAAGAATGGGGCGCCAATGGTTACCACGTATGGGTGGGGTGGTCATGGTTGAAGCAAGAAAGCAAATCTATGCAGCAACCCCTGCACGTCGCGTCGCAAAACGACGTTTGGTAGTTGTACCAAGTGCGATACGTGAAAACGGCTCTGGCTCTTAATAGAAGTTTTACACTTAGGCATTACTCTTTGAAATAATTAGAAAATACATATATTAAATTAGAAATTATCTGAATTCTCACAAAAGGCTGCAAAATAATGGATACGTCTTTACTTGGCTTCGAATTGGGGCTGTCATCAATTATCACCATTTTGATAATTGTTTTGGCATTTGTTGTTGTAAAAAAAGGGGTGATTGTCGTCCCTCAATCCAGAAATTATGTGATTGAACGTTTTGGAAAATACACCCAAACCCTTTCCGCAGGTTTACATTTCATTGTGCCGTTCCTAGACAATGTTGCCTTCAAAGTATCCATCCTAGAACGTCAGCTTCCTGAATTTAATATATCCGTCATCACACGCGATAATGTGGAAGTCCAATTGGAAGCGACGGTTTTCTTCCGTATCGTTGATACTGCAGCATCTGTGTATCGTATCGCCGATATAAATCAGGCGATTTTTACTGCCGCAACATCCATCGTACGTTCCGCTGCAGGTAAGTTAGAGTTGGATGAATTACAGTCTTCGCGTGAATCCATGAATAGCGAAATCGCAACCAACTTACAGGAAGCAGCTGAAATTTGGGGTATTGAGATCACCCGTACAGAAATCACCGATGTGATTGTAGATGAGCAAACCAAAGCAGCCCAACGTCAGCAGTTAAATGCAGAACGTGAACGTCGTGCCTCTATCGCCCGTGCAGAAGGTGAAAAACGTTCCGTTGAACTTGCCGCAGATGCAAAACTATATGAAGCCCAAAAAGAAGCCGATGCGATCCGCGTAAAAGCCGAAGCCGATGCTTATTCCATTGAAATTGAAGCAAAGGCCAATGCAGAACAAACCCGCTTGATTGCAGCAGCTATTGCGGATAACGGACAGCCTGCCATTAATTATGAAATCATGAAACGACAGGTTGAAGCGATCGGTAATATGGCATCTGCCAATAACAGTAAGACCGTGGTTGTTCCTACAGATGTTACCCAGACATTGGGATCCTTACAGGTTTTACTAGACAGCTTTAGCGGTGATAAAAAATAAGCGAAGGAATGAGTTATCATGGACACTTATTTACAGATATCCTCACTCGCCTTTAAACCTGAAATCTGGCTTATTCTTGGTATTTTACTGGTTATGGCAGATATCTTTTTAGGATATGATTTCTTCGTATTACCCGTTGGTGCGGCAGCCTTAATCGTAAGCGCCGTTGTTTATGCACAAAAAAACAGATGGTTTGGCGAAGAAACAGTCCTTCTGGATGATTGGCATGAAGTCGGCTTCTTCTTTGCTATTCTTTCTGTAATTTCGGTAATTCTCATCCGTTTTATTTGGCAGAAGAATAAAAAAGAACAGGCAGACATTAATGATTATTAACACTATTGAACTCAAATTGTGATGATATTTCACCCTTGGGATTGGGTATTTATATACCTGATCCCAAATCTGTCTCAAAATCCCCACTTATTGTCGCAACAGAAAAATTCAATAAATTCACACCCATTAAAACTTTATTATCTATTTTTTGTTAGATTCATAACGATTTATATTATCACTAAATTCTGTTTCAAACTGAGTGAGAGGCCCAAATGAAAACTCTGTTTAGAATTTCGTTAAATAAGTTAATTCCTGCAACGACGATCTTTCTGTCTTTGTTAACCGCCATCGTGATTGGTTCAGCTGGTTATTTTCTAGCCAATGACGCATTAACAGAACAGGCAGAAGAAAAACTATCCGCACAGGTATTTTCCAAAGCGGACACCATTGATCTGTTAATGACCAGATTAAAGGAAGATATCTTATTGCTGGCGGCAACACCGTCTGCCAAAACATCTTTTGGTGAGTTTGAAACAGGTTGGTTAATGACCAAAGGGGAAAAGACACAGGTTTTCCAAGATGTCTATATTACCAACAACCCGAATAGCCCAGAAGAAAGAGCAGAATTTGTAGATGCGAAAGGCTTCAAAAGTGCCTATCGCAAAGCGCATAAAAAACATCACCTTTTCTATAAACGTTTTGCCGAAGAAAAAGGCCTGAACGAACTCTATCTCATGGATAAAGAAGGCAATGTTGTCTATAGCGTGAACAAGAATGTCGATTTTGCCACCAACTTACTAACCGGACCTTATAGTGATACCGGCCTTGCACAGGTCTTTAAACAGGCGTTGGAAATCAGCGATCATTCCGAAATTGCCTTTGCTGACTTTACGGCGTATTCCGCCTTGGATGATAAACCGACAAGCTTTATCGCAGCGCCAATCCTGTCAAAGAAAGGCCGCTTCATCGGTGCCTTGGCCTTCCAGATGCCTGATACGGTTATCAATCAGGTTATGAATCAATCAGAAGGCATGGGGGAAACTGGCGAAGCTTATCTGGTGGGGTCAGATATGAAGATGCGCAGTAATTCCCGTTTCTCTGATGAATATATGATTGCGATTGAGAGCAAAGAAAACCAAGCGGTCGCAGATGCTTTGGCAGGCGAAAGTGGTGTGTTACATTATACAGGCGATGATGGGATTGAATATTTATCTGCCTTCACTCCGATTACGATCGAAGGCGTGACTTGGGCCGTTGTTGCAGAACTTCATGAAGATGAAGCAGTGGCTTCTGCCATTAAACTTGGTCAATTCATGCTCTATCTGATGCTGGGCATGGTGATCTTTGCCACGGTAACAGGCTTGTTCCTGGGCCGTAATATTGCAGGCCCGATGCTAAAGCTTGTTGAATCCATGCAGGAATTGGCAAAAGATGCGAAAAACGCAACAGTTCCCGATCTTGATCCACAAACCGCCTTTGGTAAAATCGCTGAAATCCTGTCCGATTTCAAAGAACGCATTATTAAAAGTGAGCAAAATGCCGAAGAACGTATTTTGGAACAGGAAACCAATTTACGAAAAGCGGAACAGCTGCATAATTTGGTCCAGAAATTTGAAGAGAATATCAACAAATCCCTCTCCGCTGTAAAAGGGGCGTCGGACCATATGCGTGGCACGGCTGAAAATATGCAAGGCACTGTTGAAAATACCAGTAATCTTGCAGGGGATGTGACATTGGTGACCGATAATGCCTCTCAAAATGTGGGTAGTGTGGCGGCAGCCACCGAAGAATTGGTAAATACCATTCAGGAAATCAGCGGACAGGTTGCCCATTCCAGCAGCATTTCCGACCATGCGGCGGAAGAAACCCAAAAAGGTCTGGAACTGGTAAATAGTTTGAATGAATCTACCCATAAAATTGGTGAAGTGATCACCATGATTAATGATATTTCAAACCAGACCAATCTATTGGCCCTGAACGCCACTATTGAGGCGGCCCGTGCAGGTGAAGCCGGTAAAGGTTTCTCCGTTGTGGCTAATGAAGTGAAATCACTTGCCTCACAAACCGCCCAAGCAACGGAAGAAGTCTCAGACCATATCAACAAGATCAGAACTGACACACAAGATACCGTGGTCGCCATTAATCAGATCAATGATATTATTTCAAACCTGTCTGAAATCGGTACAGCCGTTGCGGCCGCCGTTGAGGAACAAGGGGCAACCACACAAGAAATTGCCCGCAACACACAAGAAGCCGCATCAGGCACCGAAGATCTTCGCAATAAGATCGGCGATGTGAACCAGATGACAGATACCAGTAAGGAATCCATGGATACAATGCTTGAAGCCACCACAGAGCTTCTCTCCTTATCCGAAGGTATCCGCCATGATATCGAAGGCTTCCTTAAGGATGTAAAAACCATTAATTAGGGTAAGACCCTAAATACAATTAAGAATTAGGCAGAATTCAAAGGTTCAACCGATATTTTGCCTAATTCTTAAAATTTGGGAAATTCAAATAACCTAACTGACTCTGGAGTATGGTTGAACTTCAACGTTTCTTCGGAACTTGCGCTAATATGTTTTGCGACAAACAAGTTTATACTCCTGATAGATGAACTAGAATGATAGCAAACTCATTCTCTAGAAATCACGACGCGGTTCTTTGTATAATAAAGTGCTTCCTATGCGACTGAAAAAGATTGCCCCCCCTAGCAAAAGGAATGGAAGATAAATCCAAAAAACACATACACTCACAACAATATAAATATTCCTAAGAAATCTATATAACTCGTCTAAATCCAAGGCCACTAAACCAACATTTAAGCTTATATGTGTTAAGATATATTCATCTATATGTCTTGAGTAAAATAACGTATCGCTGATCACAAAAAGTAAAATTAAACAAAGAAATGAAAGCGCATGTATTTTTAGATACGGCTCAGCTTTTAGCATAATCTTGTTTTTAATGCGTATTCTATAGCTTCCTAACCTAAGAAGCTCTATAGCTAAACTTCTTTTACAAATTATAAAATTGAAAAGAAAATATACATTTGTGAGCAATACACAAAAGACATAAACATCCATAAAGAGAGATACATTGTAGAAGCCATATCTATTCAAATCAAACGCATAAAAGGTTAGTTGACCAAAATCAACAAGACGATGATCGTCAATATAATCTGATACGCTTTTACTAAGTCCTACAAACTCCAAAAGAAAAACAATAACTAAAGCTAAGCTAAATATGTATAAATTCCATTTAACTAGTTTGAGCAGAGTTGGATAACAGGTTTGATATACCACTTCTGCCTGCTTGGAGGCTTCGGCCTTTTTTAGTGATGAACTACCAAACTTTGCACCAAAAACTGCGGCTGAGAAAAAGAGTGAAACTAAAGAATATGCCAAAGAATTAAAAAAGCTAATTCCAAAAATGATAGATAATATAAATATTGCTATCCCGAGAAATACCGCAGAAACATAAAACTTTTCTTCTGCTGTAAAATTAGAATTCTTAATGTCCATTTGACCCAATACTTGTTCTTATAGCCAACATATTCATTATTTTATAATGTAATAAGATTTTTCTTCTACAACTTTATCGTTGTGAAACCATATCCAATTTGATCATTAAAAAGCCCTGAGAAAACTCTCAGGGCTTTTTAATTTTACTGCTGAAACCGAATTAGCGGTTTTGGCGGTTTTCGATTAATTCATCTACAACGGATGGATCGGCGAGGGTGGAAGTGTCCCCCAAGCTGCCATAATCGTTTTCACCAATCTTGCGCAAGATACGACGCATGATTTTACCGGAACGTGTCTTTGGTAGACCCGGTGCCCATTGTAGCCAATCTGGGGAAGCGATCGGGCCGATTTCATGACGGACCCATTTCACCAATTCTGCTTTTAACTCATCAGATGGTTCTTCGCCCGCATTCAAGGTGACATAGGCATAAATGCCTTGGCCTTTAATTTCATGCGGGGCACCAACAACAGCGGCCTCAGATACTTTTGGATGGGCCACAAGGGCGGATTCAACTTCCGCTGTGCCCATACGATGACCAGAGACATTGATCACATCATCCACGCGACCTGTGATCCAGTAGTAACCATCTTCATCACGACGACAGCCATCGCCAGAGAAATACAAACCTTTATAGGTGGAGAAATAGGTTTGATAGAAACGGTCATGGTCTTTATAGACCGTGCGCATCTGGCCCGGCCAGCTGTCAGACAGGCATAGATTACCTTCTGTGGCGCCATCTAGTTCCTTGCCATCATTATCCACCAATAATGGTTTCACACCAAAGAATGGGCGGGTTGCCGATCCCGGTTTCAAATCTGTCGCGCCCGGTAATGGGGAAATCAGGATGCCGCCTGTTTCTGTTTGCCACCAAGTATCCACAATCGGGCAACGACCATCACCAACAACATCATAATACCATTGCCATGCTTCTGGATTAATCGGTTCCCCAACCGACCCCAAAAGACGCAAAGAAGAACGGCTTGTTTTCTTAACAGGCTCATCCCCATCACGCATCAAAGCACGGATCGCGGTTGGTGCGGTATAGAATGTATTCACCTGGTGTTTGTCACAGACTTGCCAGAAACGGGAATTATCCGGATAGCTTGGCACGCCTTCAAACATCAAAGTTGTGGCACCATTGGCCAATGGCCCATATACAATATAGCTATGACCTGTGACCCAACCCACATCGGCTGTACACCAATAGATATCACCTTCTTGATAATCAAAGATATATTCATGGGTCATAGACGCATAAACAAGATACCCACCTGTTGTATGCAACACACCTTTCGGGGTGCCTGTGGAGCCAGATGTATAAAGGATGAAAAGCGGATCTTCCGCAGACATTTCTTCTGGTGGGCAATCGCTTGATGCTTCTGCCATGGCTTCATGATACCAGACATCACGATCCGGGAACCATTCAAAACTGCCGCCACCTGTGCGTTTCACAACGATACAGGTATCACATTCTGCATCATGGTGATGCATTGCCGCATCCGCATTGGCTTTTAATGGCACGCCTTTGCCACCACGAAGGCCTTCATCTGCGGTAATAATGCATTTTGATTCACAATTAGTGATACGTGTGGCTAAAGCTTCTGGTGAGAAACCACCAAATACGATGGAATGAACCGCACCGATACGGGTACAGGCCAACATTGCCACAGCAGCTTCCGGGATCATCGGCATATAGATGGTTACGCGATCCCCTTTTTTCACGCCGCGGGATTTCAAAACATTTGCAAATTTACAAACTTCTTCATGCAATTCGCGATAGGTGATTTTCTTGTCCACCGTGGGATCGTCGCCCTCCCAAATAATAGCGGTCTGATCACCACGGCTTTCAAGATGACGATCCAGGCAATTGGCAGAAACGTTTAAGGTACCATCATAGAACCATTTGATATGCAAATCTTCTTGATTGTAAGACACGCTTTTGACTTGGGTATATGGCTTGATCCAGTCAACACGTTTACCATGTTCACCCCAGAAGCCTTCCGGATCATCGATAGAATGTTGATACATTTCCATATATTTGGCGTTATCAACTTTCGCCTTTTCAGCCCATTCTGTCGGAACCGGGAAAACATTATTGTCAGCCATTGTCATACCTCATTACCTATTTCGTCACGCCCTGTATCACATCAGGGCCGTCTTTTTAATTGCGCATATAATGGCACAATGATTTTCAGTTACAAGGCCATTTCCGCAATTTTGTAAACTCTTTTACAGAAAAAATATTATTCTTGTTAATTTGTTAGGTTTATCGATAAGTTCTAATTATTTATTATATAATTCAGATAGTTATTATCATATTCGCGCTTACATTCATTCTGTCGAAATTAAATGTTTCGCCAAGAAATCTTTTGTCTTTTCACTTAAGGGATGTGATTTGCGTGTTTCGTTATTCATCTGCACGATAACCGTTTGTGACGTGGCAACACATTTACCATTTTGATAGACCCCCTGGAACATGCCAATCGAACTATTCCCGATCTTGGTAATGCCCGTGCCGATATCCACTTTTCCCGGCCAGTTAATCTCACTTAATAAATTCAACGAAATATTGGCAATCACAAAGGATGCACCTTCATCCGTTAACGGTTTGCTTGGGTCCAGCAGGAATTCCACCCGCCCTGTTTCAAGGAAAGTACTGAAAACAGCATTATTCACATGCCCTTGGCGGTCTGTATCTGCATAACGTAATTTATCATAGGTCTGGAAAGGAAAATCATCCAATGCCAGTTCTTTAGTCGGCTTTGCCATTTCTTATCCCTGTTTAAATATATGGTTTCATTGCCTGAAAGCTTATCCATGATTTGAACATAAGAAAACCCATATCCATGTCAGACACAGATATGGGTTCTTATAAACTTTATTCCTACAACTTATCCCTTGCGGATCTCCTGTAAGAAACTGTTCATATCAAGCTGTAGGCGATCTGCAAGTTCAGACAAATCCTGCGTAGAACTGGACATTTCAGCCGCCGTCGCCCCGGTTGTTTGTGCGGTACCCTTCAAGCTTTCAATGGTTTGTGACACTTCAATTGTACCGCTAGATGCCAATTGTACATTTTCGGCGATCTCACGGGTTGCATGACCCTGTTGATCAATAGAATTCGCCATGTCTTCGGTGATCATGGAGATATCTTCAATCACCTTACCAATAGACTGGATTGCATCTACCGCCTGATTGGTTGTGGATTGAATTTCATCAACATGCTGACCAATTTCATCTGTCGCATTTGCCGTTTGATTAGCCAAACTTTTCACTTCATTCGCAACAACCGCAAAACCTTTGCCCATCTCACCAGCACGGGCGGCTTCAATCGTTGCGTTCAAAGCAAGCAAGTTTGTTTGAGCGGCAATATCCTGAATAAGCCCAACCACATCTGCGATTTTTTCTGCCGCGGCAGATAAACCACTTACGGTACTATCGGTGTGACGCGCCTGAGACACTGCATCCGCAGCGATCTGTGTGGAACGACCTGCTTGGCGACGAATATCTTCAACGGAGGCTGCTAATTCTTCTGCCGCCGCAGCAACAGTTGCCACATTGTCAGAGGCTGCACTTGCCGCACTTGCCGCTTGCACGGTTTGATTTTCCGCCGAACGTGCCGCGTCACTTTGCTGAGTGGCATTATCGTTAATGGCACGGGAAGACACACCTAAAGAATTTAAAACCTTACCAACAGATGTTTCCAAGTTATTGGCCAATTCAAGTTGGGTATGGCGGCGATCTTCTTCCATACGGGCCGCTTGTGCCTGTTGTTCATCGCGCAGTTTTTCGTTATCTAGCAAATTTTCTTTAAAATGATGGAAAGCGGCGGCAACACTGCCAATCTCATCACGGGATCGAACGGTCACATCGGCATTTAAATCACCAGCGGCCAATTGCTCCATCGCTTCGGATACACGTCCCAAAGGTTTCGCAATCCCATTTCGGGCCACGAGCAAACTCAATGTCACGCCCGCAACAATCGAAATCACCCCAAGCACCAATAAGATCTGGAAGGAATTTGCCTGTTCACTAGACGCCGCACCAACAGCGTCATTGGCGATATTATCAATTTTGCCAAGAAGGTTATCAACTGTATCGGCAATTTGTGCTTCCAACTGCGCCAATTCGCCTTCTTTCTCAACCACCACAAGGAAAGATCCGTCAATCATCAAACCATACAGGCGTGCTGCCAATTCATCATATTCTGTTTGATAAAGAAGAACCTGATCTAAATCGCCGTTAATTTCTGTGAGCAATTCTTGTAATACTGCGTCAGTATTATTCGAAATAACCAATTCAACGCGTGATTTCGCTTCGGCTACATATTCAGAAATTAAGACGGATTGTGCGTCAAAGATTGCACGTTTCTTTTCATAAATGGCAAGCGCATCATCATCATAAGATAATTCTTCCCCGACACGCATCACACCTTCAAACTGGCGACCTTTTTCCAAATTCGCCTTGGTAACTTCACGTACGGAGGAAGCAATCGGCATTACATCATCTGCCAGTTTTTCCACCAACAAACCGATACTGCTAATACTATTAAGTGCGACCAGCCCCAACACAACCAGTAATGCCAAGTTTAACCCGACAATACCGTAGATTTTGGAAGCAACACCAAAACCTTTCCCTGCTTTATTAGACATTTTTTACCTTCTTAGCCTCAAGTCTTGTTGATCTTCTAAATTTTTATCCTGAGATCATTTCCGGCTTCTTGTCGGTATTGTTCCAACATTTTTTTAATTAATCGATAGCATATTATGGAGGCTTAACAATTGTCACGCATAAAATAAAATTAAACATTTGTTTCAATCTTCGACATCCATGTTTTTATAAAAAATGCCCCAGCACTTGAAATCGGCTTAAAAGTCCCATTTTAAATACGGTTCTATCTTTTCTTTAGGGATGAGCTATGTTAGTTCAGCCAAGGTTTTATAGGATTTTGTCTATTCGCTTTAACTGAAAGCGAAATTCAGATAAAAAACAAAAGAATGATTTCATAAGAGCCAGTATCTTGGCGGAATGGGTACCTATGCGGAATTTTTTGGACTTTGAACAACCAATTGCGGATTTGGAAGGTAAAATCGAGGAATTACGTCACCTCGTTGATGACGGTGAAGTAAATATCGCTGATGAAGTGGGAAAATTGCAAACTAAAGCAAATAAATTACTCACATCCACCTATGCTAAACTTTCCCCATGGCAAAAAGTTCAGGTCGCGCGCCATCAAGACCGTCCGCATTGCATTGATTATGTAAATGCCTTGATCGAAGATTTCACCCCATTGGCAGGGGATCGTAATTTTGGCGAAGACCACGCCATTATTGGCGGCATGGGTCGTTTCCGTGGTCAAAGTTGTGTGGTTTTAGGCCATGAAAAAGGCAACGATACTGAATCTCGTGTAAAACGTAACTTTGGTATGGCGCGTCCAGAAGGCTATCGTAAAGCTATTCGCTTGATGGAATTGGCAGAACGGTTTGATCTGCCTGTTATTACCTTTGTGGATACACCAGGTGCTTATCCGGGCGTTGGTGCCGAAGAACGTGGTCAGGCTGAAGCCATTGCACGCTCTATTGAAAAATGTTTGCAGATTAAAGTGCCGTTGATTTCTACGATCATCGGTGAAGGTGGCTCTGGTGGCGCGATTGCAATCGCAGCCGCAGATACTGTTATGATGTTGGAACATTCCGTTTATTCCGTGATTTCCCCGGAAGGCTGTGCGTCCATCTTATGGCGTAGCGCGGATGAAGCAAAAACAGCTGCAGAGACCTTGCGCCTCACCGCACAAGATTTGAAAGAGCTAAAAGTCATCGACACAATTGTGAAAGAACCTGTTGGCGGCGCTCATCGTGATCCTGCGGGTGCCATTCAATCCGTCGCAAAGGAAATCGAAAACCATCTTAAAGATCATATGTCTCTTGATGGTGGCACCTTGCGTTCCAAACGCCGTGAGAAATTCTTGGCCATGGGTCGCCCATAATTCAAAGGTAATCAGTGATCTATGTCCGACGGCCCGCTTCATATTTATCGCGAAAAGAAGGCTGACGGGCATATTCGCCCTGACGGTATGCAGGCCTTGGCCGTTGAAAAACTGCAAAGCCTGCATAATGCTTTAAAAGGGTATGAACCGGATACAGGTTCAAAAGGCTGGAAAGAACGTTTTGGCCTTGGACGGCGTAAAGTCGAACCACCCCTTGGTCTATATATGTATGGCGGTGTTGGACGTGGTAAATCCATGATTATGGATTTGTTTTATGAAACCGCGCCCGTTGAAAAAAAGCGCCGTGTGCATTTCCATGAATTTATGATCGAAATTCAGGAAGCCATCCAAGTCTGGCGCAAAGAACAAACCAACCGCGCCACAAAAGAAACAGACCCTCTGCCTCGCATTGCTCAAGATATCGCAGCCAACACTTGGCTGTTATGTTTTGATGAATTTCATGTGACCGATATTACCAATGCAATGATTTTGGGGCGTCTCTTTTCTTCCCTGTTTGAATTGGGCGTGGTGGTGGTTGCCACCTCTAACTGGGCACCTAATGATCTTTATAAAGATGGCCTGCAAAGAGAAAGCTTTTTACCTTTTATTGATCTCTTAAAAGAAAAGCTGGATATCCTGCATCTGGATAGTCCGACAGACTATCGATTGATCCATTTAGACCGTATGCGTACATATCACGCACCGCTTGGATCCGCAACTTCTGAAGAATTAGAGAAAATTTTTGGCCTCCTTACAGAAGGGGCAAGAATTGAAACTGAAACCCTGACAGTAAAGGGACGTAATCTGGAATTCGACACCACAGCACGCGGTGTCTTAAAAACTGATTTTGAACGTCTTTGTGCGCAACCTCTAGGGGCCGAAGATTATATCCGTATTGCGGAACGTTTCCATACAATCGTGATGGATGATGTACCCACTCTGTCAGCCAATAAAAGCAATGAAGCCAAACGTTTTATGATGTTTGTGGATGCGCTTTATGAACATAGCTGCAATTTGATAATGGGTGCCGATGGCGAAGCCACGCAGCTTTATCCGGAAGGCAAACATGCCTTTGAATTTGAACGCACCGTTTCACGCTTGATTGAAATGCAATCCAAAGAATATCTATCTTCCCCCCATAAAGTGCTTTCCGATGAAGGCGGTATTGATCAGCTTTTAGATCAATAAGTAACTGAATTCACGTCGCGATCCATTTTTTTCATATTTCAGTCATAAAAGCTGTTGACCGACCCGACAGAAACCTATAGATAACGCCTCAACGCAATGTTTCGTGCCCCTGTGGCGGAACTGGTAGACGCGCTGGATTCAAAATCCAGTTTCCTTACGGAAGTGCGAGTTCGATTCTCGCTGGGGGCACCACTCTTCTCCATTACATGCTAATAACCTATTGAAATCTCAATACTGTCTTTGATTGTCACGTGAGATGTCGAAGATATGGTTAATCAAATTTCTTCCACATAGATATCGCATTTTGACTTCCGGCTGCCCGCTAGAAGTATATTCCTTTTACAATAAACACATCTCTTATCAGATAAGTTGGCGTGTGTAGGTTTCTGGCACATCCATAAGGGCACAGATATCTTCCACCTTTAACGCATCACTATGGTCATATTTCACGAAAACCTTGCCTGATTTCATTAAAATAAGCTTATCTGAGAAAATTTTAGCGAGTTTGAGGTCATGAAGAATAGCGCAGATGGCAAAGCCGCGTGACGATGCGAGTTCCTTGGCGATTTCAAGGATGCTTATTTGATGTTTTAGATCAAGTGCGGCAGTGGGTTCATCCAAAAATAAACAGGCATTTTCCTGATCCCAGATCTGGGTCAAAATACGCGCAAATTGAACACGTTGTTTTTCCCCGCCGGAAAGGGTTGAATAGAGCCGATCCGCAAGATGTGTTGCCTCCAACATATCAAGGATATAGCTGGCAATTTCCTTATCATATTTTGTCTCTGAATGTTGAATATGAGGATTACGCCCCATCAATACGATTTCTTCCACTGTGAAGGGAAAGCTAACCTCTATTGATTGCGATAAGACAGCTCTGCGTTTTGCCAGCTGAGAGGGCGGATAGTGTTGTAAAGGCTGTCCGTCTAACAAAACGTCACCAGCGATCGGTTTTTCTGCGCCTGTTAAACATTTTAACAATGACGTCTTTCCCGCACCATTAGGCCCCAGGATAGATAATACTTCTCCATAAGGGATTTCGATACTCACATCTGTCAGGATCGCTTTATCGCCAATTGAAAAGCTTAGATTTGTCGCTTCAATCATATGCCGAACCTACCAGAAAATTGTTTCAACAAGAGCCATAGAAAAAATGGCCCCCCTAGAATACTGGTGAGGATGCCCACGGGCATTTCTGCAGGTGTCACAATCACACGGGCCAGTAGATCTGCGAGGATAAGAAGAAAGCCCCCCATCATGGCAGCCAATGGAATAAGTTGTCGATTGTCCGATGTAAACATAAGACGTATGAGATGTGGTACCAACAACCCAACAAAACCGATCATCCCGCTGACCGCAACAGCCGCACCGACAGAAATAGCGGCGACTACGATGGTCATACGTTTCAGGCTTTCTGTATCAATCCCCAGATTCTGCGCCTCGCTCTCACCCAGGAGTAAAATATTGAGCTTCCGCGCATGGCGGATCAAAATCAATAACGCCGGAATGATTACTGAAGCTGCCGCCATTACGGCTGGCCATAAAGCGCCCCCAAGACTGCCCAAGGTCCAAAAAGTGAAATTTCGCAACTGCTGATCATCACTTAAATAGGTTAAAAACCCAATCCCAGCCACCGCCAAGGCATTGATTGCGATGCCCGCCAATAAAAGATAGGTGACAGAAAACTTACCGGAATGCCCGGCAATCTTGAAAATCAAAATAGAGGTTATAATAGCCCCGGAGAATGCCGCAAAACTAAGACTATATACACCCAAGATACCCGGAAGCGACCCGACAACGACAATGGTAAAGGCCACCATCAAAGCAGCCCCACTTGTCACACCAATCAAACCGGGATCAGCAAGTGGATTTCGAAACAACGCCTGCATAACAGCCCCAGATACAGCGAGCGCACCACCAACGACCAGCCCCAATAAAACACGTGGTAATCTTATCTGCGTTAAAACGGTTTCATGTAAGTCACTTAGATCCCAGGTAAGGATATGTACCAAAGGTATCTTAATCGCCCCGATTGATAAGGAAACCAACATTGTGGTTACCAATATAACGGCGAAGAACAACATAACCGGCATGCGAAAATTTACATGAGGCAGCCCTATCGTAACTAATCTAGTGCGCATTACATGCTCTCTTGTAACTTGAAAATTTCCGTCGCTGCTTCAACCGTACGCGGCCCAAATCCCAACATAAACAGGACATCCATTGCAATGATATTGCCTTGTTGTGCTGCATTTGTGAGGCTGATACCAGGAAGGGTTTTAAAGGCGTCTAATCCACCCGCACTTGCTAATCCGCGATTAGTCACCAAGATGATATCCGGCTGCATGTTAATGGCGGCTTCAGGTGTTAGAGGCTTAAAGCCCTCATAAGCAGTTGCAACATTCTTTCCACCAGCCAATGCGATAATACTATCCGCAGATGTATCACGACCCGCAACCATCGGGGATCCGTTGCCATGTTGGAAAATAAACATATATGATTTTTTTACGTCTTGTTGCGAGATCGCCAGCTGTAATTGATCTGATTGTTGGTTCATCTTCTCAATCAGCTTATCCGCCTCAGCTTCTTTCTCAATTGCTTTCCCGATAACGGATATATTCTCTTTGATATCATCGAAAGAGCGCGCAGCTTTAACCTCAAGAATATTCACCTTCGCCTGTTTTAATTGCATAATAACAGGTGGCGGACCTGCTTCTTCCGTTAAAACGATCAGATCAGGATCTAAAGACAGAACACCTTCGGCAGACAGGGCACGCATATATCCTACTTTAGGCAATTTGGCTGCTGCTTCTGGATAATAACTTGTTGTATCACTTCCAACCAATAGGTTTTCACCCCCTAACGCATATATGATTTCAGTGTTCCCACCAGCGATAGATAAAATACGTTTAGGTGCGTCAGCTTGTGCCAAATTGATAAAAGAGAAAGCACATAGTGTCAGAGAAATGAGAAATGATCTCATAGTTAGTTTTCCTTTTGCATTAATATATTGGCAACCTGAATACCTTCCGATTGCAAATAAGTGAGAACTTCCAAGAGCCTTTCCATCGATATGTCTTTATCTCCGGCGACAATGACAGAATCATTGGCTTGCTCTTTAACCTGGGAGGCAGCTGCATCTTTAAATTTACTAAATGTATCCATGCTATTGCCATTCACGGCATAGCTCTCATTTCGAATTTCCAGTAAGATATGATTTGGGGTATCCACCATCTCTAACTCTTCTGAAACTGAAGAGGGCAATGTAAGTTCCATAGACTGTAAAACAGCTCCGGCGGTGAGTAGAAAAAAGACAAGCAAAATAAACAGAATATCCAGCATGGGCGTAAGGTCGGGTGCCAGATCATTCAGAATGTCTTCATCTTTTACATCATATTGGATCATGCGGCCCTGATATCCTTTGACGTATCTTCCTGAATATCAGTGCCAGCTTGTTCGAATTCCCCTAATGTCTCTTTTTGCAGCGCATATTCCATAGAGAGCTTGTTCAACGTCACACCCAAATTATGAAGATAATTTCCCGCAATATGTTTCAATATAAACGCGGCCATAATGGCTGGAAGCGCGATCATCAGGCCAACCGCTGTTGTTAGCATTGCTTCCCATAAACCATCTGCAATTAGACTGGGGGATACGGGCCCTTTTTGGACTGCAATCACTTTAAATGCGGAAATGATACCAAGAATTGTTCCTAAAAGACCAAGCATGGGGCTGACCACAGAAATGGTTCGTAACAATCGAATACCACTTTGAAAATTTTTCTGTGCATCTATTAAAGCCATTGAAACGGCTTCATCTCTGAGCGGTTTTGAAACTTCTTTATAGTCATCAACTTTTGAAATGAAATTCCGATAAACACGCGGCTTGAATGCGTATTGCCTGATAAAAAATACGCTGCGTTCCAAGACAATTGCCAAGGTCAGAATTGCGCATCCAGCCAACGGCCAAGCCATCAACCCAAGCATAGAGAATAACTCAGCAGCATCAGGTGAGAGATGGTCCAGATAATCCAAAATAGCAGTGGACGTTATTTCGGAGGATTCAAGCTGCATTACTCACTTCCTTCTGAGAAAGTTCTGCAACAATACCCCGCCATAATTCCTGTTCAGGAGACTTTTGATCTCGCTGTCCGAAGAACATAGCAATCGTTTCACCTTTTTCGTCAAATACTTCTACAGAAGTCACATTGCCATATTCACTTGGTTTACGTGAAACCCATACAGAGTGAATTTTGCTTTCATCCAAATGTAAATTAAATTTTGGATCTAATACGTTGTACCAATCTCCAAATTCCATAAGTTTGTGAACGTCACCTGTATGAATTTGGATACAACCACGATTGCCGACAAATACCATAATCTTACAATTTTGGTCTCTTGCCATATCCAATACCTGACGCGGCGCTTCATTTGTCACTTGATAAGCGAAATCCTCACCGATGTTGCGGAAGCTTTGTTCACGCCCAACTTTAAACTTCTTCAACATCGGGAAGAATTCGTGGATATCTTTCATATTCTCCCAAGCCTCACGGAAACCTTTCCAATCAACATTTTCATCTGGTTGATCCGGTGCTGGCGCATCATAAGTTTCCACCTTTAGATGATCAGTCTGCTCCGCGGCTTTATATTTTTCTACCAAAGCATCAAATGCTGCTTTGTCAGACATGTCGGTGACATAAATCTTGTGAATAGCTACACCTTCTTTATCAAAGAATTGTAAGCTATGTCTTTGACCGGATTTAACATTCTCTGTCACTGCAAATGCATGCGCCCAATGATCAAGGAATAAGCGCAAATCAATATCAGGATTGATATAAAGCCCCATTCGCATTGGACCCATATTGGAAAATTGCGGTTTTTCGTAAATACCTTTGCGTTCATGTACACAAGCTTCATTTCGGGTAAGCGCCATGACCTCACCCAATGCTTCCACATCCGTCAGGATCGCTTCAATTTCAGGCTTTAGAACAGTGGCAATATCACCCACTTGTGCCGCAAGTAATTCACCTTCAGAAATACCCAGTTTCGCTGCAATATCCCGTGCGCGAAGATTTGGTTCTTCTGCTTTTAGTTTAATCATTTTCTCTTTAACTGGATTAGACATGACTTCATCCTTTTATTGAATTACGAAACGTACCGGTACGCGAACCCATCCTTCCGAGGGTTCTCCATTGTGGTGTACAGGTTCGAATTCCCATTTTTTAACGGCAGATAACGCTGATAGATCTAACAACCGATGTCCGGAGGATTCTGCCACCTTAATTTCGACAGGGCGCCCATCCGGCATAACATGCGCATGGATCATCACGATCCCTTGCTGCCCCAGATCACGCGCACGGCGTGGATAAACCGGCGCAGTTTGCTTTCGGTATTTTGCATCCTGAATAACCGTGGCGGATGAGGTCCCGATTGCCTCTTTGGCGATAGAGGTATCCGGGATCGGTTCTGCTGGCTTCTCAACATCTTCAGCAACTGTTAATTCAGGAACAAGTTGTTTGATTTCTTCAACTTTTTTGACAATTTGTGGAATTTCTTCCGATTTTTGTTCTGATACATTCTCAACGGGCTCCATCGGCTTTATAGGCGCAGGTGGTATAGGTAGAACCTTGGTATCAAGTTTTGCAGTCTTCTTCGATATTTCCACCTCAGAAAGGGGCAGCTGCTTTGATTTTTGTACAATCTTTTCGACCGCATTCGTTGTCACAACAACCTTCTCAGGAACTACCTGTTTTAACGTTGGTTGCGGCATATTGGCGGCGACAGATGTCGATTGTAACTCAACAGCTTTTGGCGCAGCTAAAGTCACAAGCTTTATCTTGAGCGGCTCTAATAATGACGGTTTCGGCTCTGGCCTTTGCATTGAAAACTGGTTCATCACACCAAACAACAAACAGGCTGAAAACGCCAAATAGAAACTCCATTTGACGCCTTCAGAAACCTGCATGTTAGTTACTGTTACCATTTGTAGGTAACCTTACCTACGACACTGCGACCTTCTTCATACAAATTAGAGAAGTTCGGTGTGTAAGCTTTATCGGTTATATTGTTTACACCCAAATCCACAGTCAAGCTTTCCTCTGCGAATTCCGGTACCCAACGGTAATAGATATCAAGCACACCATAGCCATCCGTCGCAGTCAACGCGCTAGAACTTGTTGAAGGCTTAATACGATTATTTGCTTCCGCCGCTTTAACGCGGAAACCAAAGGAGCTGTCGATTGAAGCCACATCATAGGTTAACCCAGCGATCATGGTTAACGGCACACTTGCATTTAAGTATGTATTATCGCTCTCGTCTCTAGCCTTTGTCGTGTTTAAGCTTGCATAAGTTGTTATATTATCAACCTTGTAATCAAGCTGAACTTCCCATCCTTGAATAGAGGCACGATCAATATTCACAGATTGTGTTGTTGTGGTTTGTACATCTTGATCAATAAAATCTTTACCGCGGCTCTTGAAGTATGATCCCTTCACAGTAATTTTGTCAGCACTTGCCAAGACATTATCAAAGTTAAAGCCCGCACCCACCTCAAATGTCGTTACTTTCTCAGGCTTGAGTTCCTCATTAGGGATAAAGCGATTTGTCACAAACGGGCCAGCTGTAAAGTGAACACCCGTTGCATATAATTCACTGATACTTGGTGCGCGAAAGGCACTTGATAGGCTTGCAAAAGCAATATAATTCGATGTCGGCTCTACTGCGATTGCGAGTTTTGGTGAAAAGGCACTTTCATCCTGTGAACGCCCGGAATCATCAGAGCTTTCATATGAATCATAACGTAATGCCGGGGTAATCGTGAACTTACCCTCAGTTCCAATTGCTGTTTCAATTGTATCTTGCAGATACAGACCAAAATTTTCTGCCTCAGCATGTGGCACACCATCATAGCCATCACTTTCAGTAGAAGATGGTGTTTGCTCATCTTCATAATATTCTAAGCCATAAGCCAGAGTGTGGTTCTGTCCACTAAAGGTCAAGAAGGACTGATTGTCCAAATTGAAGCCGATTGTATCAGTCTCACGAATTTGAACACGCCCAGCATCGCTCCCACTGATATCTGTTTCCTTAATTTCGTTATCATTGAAATACACATGTGCTTTCAAATTGACCAAATCATTTTCGGGATTTTCATATTCATATTGCAGGCCGAATTGTCTGTCGGTGATTTCTTTATCCACATCCAATCCGGTACTGCTTGCAATAGAGTCACTATTACTTGGTTCCAGACCATCATGCACATAAGATTGAATATTTGCTTTTAGCGTATGAAAATCATTGAAGGTATAGCCCGCTTTGAACAAGCCAGATGCAATTTCATCCTCGGTATATAACTTCGTATCGTTACCTTGTTCAATTGAACCTGCGTCACGATAACTGACACTTCCTACGATATCGAAACCGTCAATACGACCATATCCAGTAGCGGTTGTTGTTTTGTCACGGGATGCGGAGGCATATCCTGCACTGACTTGCGCGCCCAACTCTTGGTCTGGCTTCAATAGATCACTTGCATCTTTTGTTTCAAATGCAACCACACCCCCGACAGCGCCTGATCCATAGATCGAGGAAGAACTACCCTTAACCACCTCAACAGATTTCAATAAAGATGGATCAACGAATAAACGACCATCATGACCTGAAGCTACATTTTGGCGGCGACCATCCATTAAAATGAGCAATTGTTCGTCATCAAAACCGCGAATGGAGATCGTTTGGCTACTGCGACGCGGACCATTTAAGATCTCAACGCCTGGTACATATCCAAGTAAATCTTCTAGATCATTCGCATTTGCATTTTCCACGGCATCCACATCAACTGTGTCCACAATGGCAGGCACAGAAAATGTCGTTTCCTCACTACGTGTTGCATAAACAGTAACTTCTTCAGTGGTCGTTACAGGGGATGAATCTTGTGCATATGCTCCAGTCAAGCTTGTTGAATACAACAAACCTGTCGCAAATGCCAAATGCAGTTTTTTCTGCATGGCGTATCCTTTACTTTCAGTCGGAGCTTTGGCTTGCTGCCTAATCGTGATCAGGTTTTCCTGTCACTTTGGGGGGCGGGCTACTGGCTATTATTTAGTCAAAATCAATTTTTTATTGCCAGTGATACGTAACTTATATTCTTCGTCATTATGAATAATGATCAGTTCATGAGTTTTGGAAAAAAGGTCTTTGCTTTCCACTTTATTATTCTGGAAAACAACTTTTCTTTTATCATCAGGTTCCATAACCCAACACCTTCAAGATTCAAAATAGTCACGTATCACATAAATGATTACTCATTTATTTGTTGCGAATGATTATCACTCACATAACATTCCGTCAAATTGTATGAGACTAATTATTAATCGTAATAAGGGAAAAAACGCCCTTTTGTACATATTGTAAGCTTTTTTGTACTTTGTGTGACTTTTCTACAACAACTCAATTGATGAGTTTAAAACACTTATTGCGACACAATACTCACCCCAGCGACGCAAAAGAAATTATTTGTATGAACTTTATTTATATCAATGATTTGGATCATTACTTAAGAGACTTCTAAAATATTGATGAATATCAAAACATTTTTTGATACTCTTCTTCATATAGAGGTTTCACGAATATAGGTTTCGGTCGAAGTAAACCAATCAATCTTTGTGAAATAAGCTGACAAGGGATCAAAGAATGAACTTATGCAATATAGGCAAAATTAGGTTTTTTTTAACCCAGAAGTGGTCATACCTCGCCTTCCTATTAATCGCATGTATTACTATTCTTTCAAATTTACCTGCAAGAGCAGATGTCGATTTTAATTCCTTCTTTTCCTCACATAACGCCGTGATGATCTTAATCGAACCTAAAAGTGGTGAGATAGTTAAAGCCAATCAAGCAGCAGCAGATTTTTATGGATACCCGCTTGAAACACTTGAAAACATGAAAATCTCTGAGATCAACATGTTAACGCCAGAACAAGTCGCAGAAGAAATCCAACTTGCAAAAACCGAAAGCCGAAACTTTTTTATTTTCCGGCATATGATTGCAGACGGTACCGTTAAAACAGTAGAGGTATATGCCAAACCATTAGAATATCAGGGGAAAACAGTTTTATTTTCCGTAATCCATGATGTTTCTGAAAAGAAAACCATTGAAGAAAGCCTAGCCCATTATCAAAGCCGCTTGGAAAATATGATTGATGTACAATCCACCGAAATTGATCATCAATATAAAACCATTATCGTTCTGCTTATAGGCGCCGGGGTCATTGCCATTGCTTTCATTTATACATTGATGAAATCACTTCGTAATCAACGCAATATTACTGCAGGATTAGAAGAAGCCGAGAAAATCGCAGCTTTGGGGAATTGGTCCTATGACATATCAACCGGATTAGTCACCTGGTCAAACGGACTTTGGGAAATTTTTGGCCGCGAAAAAATAGAGCCTTTAACCTATGAGATCTTCACCCAATGGATCACGCCAGAATATCGAACCTATCATGACGAAGTGATGGGCAGAATGCTGCGCCTAAAACGGAATGAAGACCTAGATAATTTCCAATATGATATCGCCTTACCAGATGGCGAGGTAAAAACTGTCGAAGTTCAGTTACAAGTTGAATTCACAGAAACGGGTCAACAGAAATCCTTCTTTGGCACTGTACAGGACATCACTGAAAAAACCCGTATAAGTCGACAACTGATGGCAAGTGAACAGCGATTTAAAGATTTCTCATCCGCCTCATCGGACTGGTTTTGGGAAATGGATCAAGATTTACGGTTTTCCTTCTTTTCTGGAAAATTAGAAGAAAGTTCCGGCCTTTTACGCGAAAACCTTTTGGGTCGAACCAGAAAGGAAATCGGCATATCTGATGTGGATTCTGATCATTGGAAAGAACATTTTGATACACTTGATCAACATAAAGAATTCAAAGATTTCGTTTACTCAAATGCAACAAATGATAGTAAATTCTGGTTATCCATCAGCGGTATTCCCGTTTTCGACAACCAAGGAAATTTTAAGGGATATCGAGGCACAGGTAAAAACATTACCAAGCAAATCGAAAATGCCAAAGAGTTGGAAGAAGCAAAGAAAAAAGCAGATAATGCCAACCATGCCAAATCTGAATTCCTAGCCTCTATGAGCCATGAACTACGCACCCCAATGACCACCGTAATCGGATTTGCCGACCTGATTTTACAAGAAAAAATAACTCCAAGCATTAAGGAGAATGCAGAACGTATTCAAGTTGCGGCGAAGTCTCTTTTAGGCATTGTGAATGACATTTTGGATATGTCCAAACTGGAAGCAGGAAAATTGGAAATCGAACGCATTGATTTCGACCTCAAGGATTTATTAGAAGAAATCCTGCATATGTTCAACAATGATAGTAATACAAAAAAAGCCTTAGACTGGGATCTACAAATAGGCGAAAATGTCCCTCAATTTATCAATAGTGATCCAACCCGTATCCGGCAGATTTTAATCAATCTTGTGGGCAATGCGCATAAATTCACCCAAGAAGGTGAGATTTCCATCTCTTGTAAAATATCTGAGAATAACCAGCTGGAATTCAAAGTGATTGATACGGGCATCGGTATGAATGAAGATGTCTCAAAACATATATTTGAAGAATTTACCCAAGCAGATGCGTCTATCTCTCGTAAATATGCAGGCACCGGCTTAGGCCTTACCATCTGTAAAAGGCTGGTGGGGTTATTAGGTGGCGAAATTGATGTAAAAAGTAAACAAGGGGTGGGGTCCACCTTCTGGTTTAGAATTCCATTCTCTTCAGCCAAAACAAATGCGGCACAAACACTTTCTCAAAACCCCATAACGGAAACCCAAAGCAATCGGTCCTTAAATATACTCGTGGCGGAAGATGTTCACGTGAACCAAATTCTCATCAAATCACTGTTGGAAAAATACGGTCATCAGGTCACGACCGTTGATAACGGTTTGGAAGCTGTTAACGCACATAAAAACACTAGTTTTGATATTATTTTGATGGATGTGAGAATGCCAGAAATGGATGGTATAGAAGCCACTCAGGAAATCAGGAATATGGCGTCGCCACGCGCGCAAATCCCGATCATCGCAGCCACCGCAGATGCCACAACGGAACATGTGGAAGATTATCTTAACTGCGGCATGAACGGATTTATCAGCAAACCCTATGACATCAACAATGTTCTCACCACCATCAACCAAGTGATGGACGAAGAGATTCATGCCTTGGCAAATTCAGCCTAATCTTTCTAGATTTTTCATCCTAAACGATTTAAGAAGCGGTATAACATTCAACCGATAAATGAAGATATCTAATGAACGATATAAAACCTCAGATTAAAATCGCTGCAGCCGTTATACTTAATGATGCCAATCAAATTCTATTGGTTCGCAAAGCAGGCACCGATGTCTTTATGCAACCCGGTGGAAAGATCGAACCAAATGAAGACGCATTATCTGCCTTACGTCGGGAAGTAGAAGAAGAGCTCGGAATTTCCAATATTGAGGCCACCTATATCGGCCCTTATTCAGCCCCTGCTGCAAATGAACCTGATCATGAAGTGGTCGCAGAAATATTTAAGGCACATATCAATTGCCAACCTCATGCAGCAGCTGAAATCGCAGAAACCATTTGGTTTGATCCGACTTCCGCTGAAGATATCAAAATTGCCCCTTTAAGCGAAATCTTGATAGGTCAATTCAAGAGTTAAGTCGTCAGTTGTTGTGGCGAATTTAAGAAAAGGATTGTTTTTAAAACATAGCAATTTTGATCAAGAGATGTTTTGAGGGATGCTTATAGTGGCCTTATGACTGATGCTTACAAAAACAGAATGAATAGGGTTTGCGATTATATCGCGACACATTTGGACGAAGATCTAAGCGTTGAGAAACTGGCCTGTATTGCCAACTTTTCCCGTTTTCATTTTCACCGACAATTTCAAGCCTATGTGGGTTTGAATGTCTCCGCCTATGTGAAACTGGCACGTTTAAAACGGGCCTCTTATCATCTTGTTTATAAAAAAGAGCGGAAAGTCATTGATATTGCGTTTGATGCCGGTTTTGAAACACCGGAATCCTTTTCCAGATCCTTTAAGAAAACCTTCAACCAAACACCGACGGCATTTCGTAAAGATCCAGACTGGCTCTATTGGCATACGCAATATGATTTTAACATACCGACAGAGGAAAAACTCATGGATATCAAAATCATTGACTTTGAAGCCACTAAAATTGCGGCCCTTGAACATCATGGCGCCCCAGCGCTTGTGAATAAAACCGTCGATAAATTCATCGAATGGCGTATGGGCAACAATTTATCCCCTTATGAAACACATCGTACCTTCGGCATTATCTATAACGATCCAAATAATGTTGAGCCCGATGATTTTCGTTTCGATGTCTGCGGGGAAGTAAAACAGGATATTCCTGACAATAGTCAGGGCATTGTGACCAAAAGCATCCCTGCTGGTAAATGTGCAGTTGCCCGCCATGTAGGACCCCATAAACATATGGATAAAGTCGTCTATCAAATGTATGGCGAATGGTTACCGGAAAGTGGTGAAAAGACCCGGGATTTCCCGCTTTTTGTGGAATATAAAAATTCCTGCGCGGAAGTAGATGAAAGCGAGTTAATTACGGATATCTATATCCCGCTTGCCTAGATCTATCTTACAAGTAGAAGTCTATCAGCGAAAGCTAGGTGATCTAGCTTTCGCTCATCTGCTTTTATTGAGATAGGGTAATTTGAACAGTTTGTTCACGTTTATAATGACGTTTAGCAAAATACGTCACCGTGTCATCCAGATAGGCTTGCAATTCATGGGTGGACACCACGCCATCCTGATTACCATATTCGGCACTATCGGCTTCACCACTCATCCCTTTGATATAATAATGGGTGAAAAGACCGTTTTGCTTATCCTTGGTCCAGCTGGCCAATTCATTCGCGGACCCCGCCGTTATCACATTTAGATTTGTCGGGATATCTGTGTTTTGTGCTTTCATATAAACGGGTGAGGCATTGGTGATCACGCTGCCCGCATCACTATTACCGGAAAAACAACTTTCCAGAATAACCGTGGTGGATCTGGTCTTAATCTTGCTCAAATTTCCATAGAGCTGTGCCACCGAATATCCGCTTATTTCAATATTATCAGCAGACGCATCCGTCGGCACCAGATAGGCATCCCCTGCATCCCCCGGCGCACCATGTCCCGCATAATAAACATAGAGGTTTGATTTACCTTCACGCACCCAGCTATAGGCATCCCCTTTATGGGAACGATGATTGCCAAAAATTCTGATAAGGTCTGCTGTTTTGGCATCTTCCACATAGATAATATTTTCCGGATCAATGCCAAGAATATCCGTGAAATAGGATTTGATTTGCTTGGCATCATTAATGGCTGGCGCCACATCAGGAATATCTCGTCCATATTTTTTATAATTTTGATTGCCGATAATCACGGCCACATCATGACGGTTTGGATCACGTTTATAGCGTGCAGCCAGTTTTTCTGCCGCAATTGCATCCTCTACACGTGCTAAAAATGTTTTAGCTTGTTCTCTATGTCCATCTGATAATTTACTATTCAGCGCGTCTTGATACCATTTTCTAGCTTTTTCCAGATCACGCTCTACATATTCCCCGCGCTCATATAGACCACCCATACTAATTTTGCCAAAATCCTCGCCCATCTCAATGGCTTTCATATAGAGTTCAATGGCTTTTTGTGTATCCTGTTTTACACCACGACCATTTTCATAGAGATCACCTAGATCATTAGTGGCTATACCATTGCCTTTTTGCATGGCTTTTTCATTCCAAAACACAGCTTTTTCATAATCAATATGTGATTTGGAATACTGATAAGTCCGGGCAAGCCTCCTCATAGACCATACATCATCCAATTCCGCAGCTTTTGTATATAATGGCAAAGCAGACCCAATATCAGATTCATCATTTTCGTAGATCCACCCCAACAAAGAATAGGCATACTGATTATTAAAATCCTGGGCTTTTAATAAAATTTCTTTTGCTTTCGCAACATTTTTGGGAATGCCTTTACCATAATAATGAAGGTAAGCGAGTTGAACATGCGCTTTTTCATGTCCTTGATCAGCCGCTAGCGTGTATAGTCGAAAGGCTTCACTATAATTTTTAGGTTGCTTCCTAAATCCCTTTTCATTGATCAAACCAAGCTGATATTGACCATCACGATCACCCATTTCAGCATTGATTGTGTACCATTTAATGCCTTCTTCGTCTTTTCTAAAAGGGCTATCATCATTCCAATGTAAATTCCCGATTACATAAATCAAATCCAAATCACCTTCTGCCGCACCTTTTCGCGCATAGTCCAATGCTTTAGCATGTTGACCCGACCGCCAGGCATCAATTGCAGGTTGGTAATAATCAGACCCAAAGTGACATTTTGTGCCCCGACGCTTCATTTCTTTTTTGACGATCTCTAACTCTGCTTTCCAATCCCCATGGAAATCCAAAGCCCAGGCACAAACCTGCCGATCTGTCATGGAAGCATATTTATTAGTCGCCGACGCCATTTGGGATACCGATAACAGCCCCAAAAAGACAAATCCAAACATAGATAATTTTGAAAATCGACCCATCATCCCCTCACAAACTTTAAGCCTGATAACCCCTATTTTTCAGGTGATTATTTTCTATTCGTCCTCATTTTTCAAGTTATGAGATGCCTAGCGTGGTTTTTACCTGATGTACGAAGAAACATTGATTACTAGATCGAATTTAATCGTCACATTTCCACATATGTTTTGCTAATGATTTTCCAGTCACTTTCAATCTTCAACAGATGGAAATGATTTACGTAATTTCGCCCCAGCAGATTATCTTCAATCACGCTGGCGCTTGCTGCTTTACCAGTAATATGGATATAACCTATTTCAGCGTGATAAGCTTCCCCGCTTTCTTTTGAAGATTTATTTGCTTGCAACTCTTCATAGAAAGGCGCTGTCGTTCCAACCTCTAGCTGATCGCCCATAAAACCCGACATACTGGCTTCCGGATAAAAGACAGAACGTAACAATGATAAATCAGCTGCATAACTACCTTCCATATAGTTATGCAACACCTTGCGGATCGCCGCAAATTCCTTCGGTGCCGGCATTTTTCTTCCCTACTTCATACAGCCAATAGATTAGCACTATTTAATATAAAATACCTCAACTTCCCAAAATTCAGAAATAAATTAATTTAGGTCAAATTTTACAAAAACTCCTCTATGCAAAGTAGAAATTCTTGTTTATTCTCATCCGCAATGAATTGGGGGATTCAGATGAATGTAAGAAAGTATCCGAAGGGGTCGGAGAAACTTGAAGATGGGCTGATCATCAAGGACGATTCCTTTCTAGGCGAATGCGATTGGCGTCTAAAAAAATTTTATGAGTTATGGATGGAAAAGCATGATAGCTATGCTTTGCCGTCTAAAAAGGATTTTGATCCGGTCGAAATGTGCGATCTTTTGCCATATATTATTATGGTAGAGAAACATTTAGAGACGGACGAATTCCGCTATCGGCTTGTTGGAACTAACGAAGTTCAATTTCGTGGTATGGATCCGACAGGCCAACTTGTACGTGACACATGCGCAGCAGAAAACCCAGAAAAAGCTATTGAAAATTATGACTATGTCATGAACCAAAAGAGGCCACTTTATAATGTTTGCTCTTTTGAAATCGGACATCGCCGTAAATTTCTTGATCAAACACTTTTCCTACCCACGGCATCAAACGGCATAGATGTGGATGTTGTAATGGCCATCAGTGTTCAAGTTGAAGACAAAAATAGAGATTAAGTATCTTGTTTTGAAAGTGGATGCACAGCTTGAACCAGCTTCATAAGCTGTTCATCTTGAATATGGGTGTAAATCTGTGTTGTTGAGATATCCGCATGCCCCAATAATTGCTGAACAACCCGTAAATCGGCACCACGATTTAACAGATGACTGGCAAAAGCATGCCGCAATACATGCGGACTAACTTTTTTTGGCTCTAACCCGGCGTTAATTGCTAATTCCTTCAACAATTGCCCTACCCGTTGTCGCGTAAGATGGCCTTCCTTGCTATTAGACGGAAAAAGATAAAAGCTTTCATCTACGCCTTTTGGAAAAAACCAGCCTCTAACCGCTTTATATGCAACTAAAGCTTCCCGGGCCGGAACAGAAAGCGGGACCAATCGTTCCTTTTGTCCTTTTCCCATAACCAACATGTGATCTTGGTCGCGCAAAACCGATGAATAAGGTAGACTGACTAACTCGCTCACCCGTAGACCTGACGCATACAGCAATTCTAACAAGCAGGCGAGACGAATATTTTCCGGCTCTTTTTCTTGATGCGCCATTACTAAAAGCGCATCCACCTCATCTTCACTCAACATTTTTGGCAAAGGACGCTGCAATTTTGGACTTTCAAGCTTGCCACTTGGATCATCTTCCGCCAGACCTTCGTCATAAAGGAACCGATAATACTGACGCATGGCGGATAACCGACGCGCAACCGTACTGGCTTTCACACCATCTTTTTCCAGCGCAACCAGATATTGTCGTAGCTGGTTAGTATCAGCCTTTTCAAGGCCAGAACTCAAAAACCCGTTTATATCTAATAAATCCCGACGGTAAGCTTCTATCGTATTTGCGGCCGCACCACGTTCGGCCATCAACATTTCCAGAAAATTTTCCAGATAGCGTGCCATTATTATTCAGGCCTTTACAGGCCATTCTCCAATGCAGCTTCGACAGCTAAAAGTCTTGTTTCCTGTTCCAAGCCAACCTGACTGAGCGCTTCTATTGCTGTCACAACCGAAGTAGAAGATACACGTGATAAATCTGTTCCCCCTAACATGGCAATCACACGCCCAACTGTTTCAGCCACTCGATTTTGATCTGCGGCGATCTTTACCAGACGCACATTTGCCGGATTTGGTGTCAACGCCAATAAATTCGCGTCCCGCGTTGCCATCTCTTCCCATGCCTGCATGGAGACAGGTTGGCGATCCAAAACCTCAATCAAAGAATAAGCCATATCCAAGCGACGCAGGATTTCTACTTCGGATTCATCTGCAACCGTGGATTCCACATAAGATATCCAACCACGACGCCCTTCTTCTTCGTTGATCATTGTCATTTGATCAGATGATGCGATACGTGACATAGCCCATAGTTCATTTAATTCCTGTGCCGCATCAGCATTACGAATAGCCTGATCCATAAGTTGATCAATCCATACCTTTGCTGGCTTACTGCGCCCCACTGCATAGAGAGATCTGGCAGCTTCATCCGCGAAATGCCACAAATCCGCACGGATTGGCATTTGGCCAATCAATCCCTCAAAAGCAGCCAGTGTTATGCCATAGGTCCCGCCTTTACGTGCAAAATCCAACGCTTTCTCAATAATGACAGCACGTGTCTCTTCAGTAGGTTCTGCAGCGGCTGCTTGATATAATAAAGCGCGTGTATGGGCAGAATAATTAGCTTCCGCCGTAGAAAGCGGCGCTTTTATTTCCTCTGGACTAAAGCTTTGCGCCATATAAAGTTCTGCAAGCTTTGGCCCCTCAATAATGCCGAGTTTCACCCCTTCTTCTGCGGCCTGCATACGTAATTGAATATCGGTTTTCGGATTATTTACCAACGCACGTAAGATATTCACATCAATATCAGAAGTGAGGATACTCTCCGGAAGAGGTAAATCCGCCACTTCAAACATTGCCAGATGAAGAGGTGTTAATTTCTGAACAGTTGGAATTTCAGAATTTAATCCTAAAATTTTATCTGCCAGTGCATAGAATAAGGGATCATCATCCCCATAATCTTGTAAAATCGTAATACCAAAATTGGCTCCGTCCACATTACCTTCCAAAAGATGACAGAAGGTTAAGTTCTTTTGCCAGTAAGGCTCCCCTAATTTCCCAGTTTGACTATGTACTAAATCGCACGACTGAGCATAGTTACTTTCAAGTAAAGAAACTTCCAAAAGCGGTTCTGCAAAGGCTTGAAATTGGTCATTCTCTAGTCCCGCCGCGAGAATTAACTCTCTCGCTTCATTCCCCAAACCCAAGGCAATCAATCTGTCTACCCGCATTTTTAGCACTTCGATACCATCTGTAAGGATGATTTCATTATCACCTTCAAGATTTGGTGTTTCCGCAGAAGTCAGTAAAAGTTTCTTCGCGAGTAGCTGTAATGTTTTAGAACCAATACGATCTGGAAGAGATGTAAAGATTGCTTTCATTTGTGCACGGTCTGACCCTGCCCACATATTCACACCAAGCCCGCCAGTCGCTTTTGTATCAAATAAACCCGCAGTCGCAGGATCTATGACAGCCAGACTTTCTTCAGACACAATACCCGGGATAGCCGAACCGCCTTCATCTGCAGGAATAGAAGTAATTGCAGGAACCTGGTTATCCTCGTTAACCTGAGTTGGTTCTAATTCTTCTTCAGATGGAAAAAGGCTGATTGGGTCTTCTTCCTCAATCGGTTTAACTTCCAATACTTCTTCATCAGAAGTAATTACCGGTGTCGTTGATTGAGACCAAGCCAAACTTGGCATAACGAATACCGAAATCAGCAGTGCAATTTTAAATTTCTTATTCAAAGAAAGGGATTTCATAAATTTTTAGCCTTCTAGCTATGGAGGAACCCTTCTAGCTAATCTAAATGCTTAGCGAGGGAACTGGTCATCATCCAGTGTTTTTTCAACATCACGTGTCGGGGCCGGTATATCCCAGCTCGCCAAAAATACGCCACCGCCAATAATCACAACAGCCAAAAGCGCCACGAAAAATGTTAATAGCTTACCCATATTTTCCTTATCCTTTTGTCCTAAAAACCTACGTTCAGGATATATAAATCAGATTATGCCCATACCTTAACTGCTTCGCATTTCTGCAACAAGCCCGAGCGAGACAGCTTTTGACCTAAACTCACAAATTATTTTCGCAGGAAATTAAGCCGATCAATGGCATTTTTCTTTACCCTATGGCTCGACTGTGGCAATTCTGCGGCAAGGGAAAATTTTATTTGCTTCAATTCAAGCAGAAAGATCAGGATAAAACCTGATAAATGTAAAATGAATGATATGGATAAAAATGTTGCTTTTGGGTTAGAAGATGATGACCCTAGCAGCGACCAGATTGTAAATTACGACCCGGTCAATACCAAAGGCTTGACCCTAACCCAGCCCGTTGTTCTGATTGGTATGATGGGTGCAGGTAAATCTGCTATCGGAAGAATGATTGCCCAGGAATTAGACCTTCCCTTTATGGACGCAGATCACGAAATAGAAAAAGCAGCAGCCTTAACCATCCCGGAAATTTTCGAAAAATACGGCGAAGATCATTTCCGATATGGCGAACGTAAAGTGATTGCGCGTTTATTACGTAGTCAAATTCATATTCTAGCCACAGGCGGTGGCGCATTTATGAATGAAGAGACACGCCAGACAATTGCAAAAAATGCAATTTCAATCTGGTTTAAAGCCGATTTTGATATTTTATGGGAACGTGTGTCACGGAAAAGTCATCGACCCTTGCTACATACACCCGATCCACAAGGCACCTTGAAAAAACTGATTGAAGACCGATATCCAGTCTATGAAGAAGCTGATATTATTGTAGATTGTGATGATGTGTCTAAAGAAGACATGCGTGATCGTGTTATCGACGCTTTACGAAACCATTTGGCTCAATAAAACTTTAACCTTGATAAAAAATATAAGGACTTAAGCACTGTGACCCTTGCCTCTGCCTCTCATGAACGTATCAATGTTGCTTTGGGCGACCGATCTTATGATATTGTGATCGGAACCGATGTGTTGGCACGCGCGGGGGAGTTAATGAAACCCGTATTAAAATTGCCAAAGGTTATCATTGTTACCGATGATAATGTTGCCCCCCTACATCTAGAAGCTTTGCAAAAATCTTTAGACCAAGCAGATATTGCCCATGAAGCGATCATTATGCCTGCAGGAGAAAGCACCAAGAGCTTTGAAAATCTAGGCAATTTGATGAATGACCTTCTGGGTCGTGGTCTTGAACGCAAAAGCTGTCTTGTTGCTCTAGGCGGCGGTGTTATCGGGGATTTAACCGGATTTGCCGCGGCAATCGCCATGCGTGGCATCGAATTTGTACAAATTCCAACTACTTTACTTGCTCAAGTGGATAGTTCTGTTGGTGGTAAAACTGGCATTAACGTGCCTGCAGGCAAGAACCTTGTGGGCGCTTTCCATCAGCCAAAAATGGTTTTAGCTGACATGACCGTATTGGACAGTTTGCCAAAACGCGATTTATTGGCTGGATATGCCGAGGTCGTAAAATATGGTGCCTTAGGGGATGAGCCTTTCTTCACATGGCTTGAAAGTCATGGTCAGGATTTAATTGATGGGGCTATGTCAGCACGTATCGAAGCCGTGAAACGGTCCTGTCTTGCCAAAGCAAATATCGTTGCCCAAGATGAAAAAGAAGGTGGCGTTCGCGCCTTATTGAATTTGGGCCATACTTTTGGACATGCCCTTGAATCCGCGGTTGGATATGGTGGACGTTTGGTTCATGGTGAGGCTGTTGCAATCGGCATGGTGATGGCATTTGATCTTTCTGTTGCAATGGGTTTATGCCCTGCAGATGATGCAGCACGATTGCGTCGTCATTTAGCCGCCGTTGGCCTGCCAACGGATCCAACACATATTCCCGGCATGACATGGAATACCGACGATCTGATCGCACGTATGGCAACCGATAAGAAAGTTGCCGATGGAAATTTAACCTTTATTTTGGCGCGCAGCATGGGCGACAGCTTTATCACCCAAGATGTAAAAGTTGAACAACTTGCCCTAACTGTGTCAGAATCCATCGGCGAGACCCTTTTGGGTGACTAAATAGACCATAAACTAGGTTTAAATCATGGATGAAAGCTGGACACCGCTTCTTATTTCAGGCGGCATTGTATTTTTCTTACTTCTTATTTCCGCCTTCTTTTCGGGATCGGAAACGGCATTAACTGCGTCTTCACGCCCTCGCATGCACCAATTAGCAAAAAACGGGGAAAAACGTGCGAAGACCGTTATCAGTTTGCAGGAAAGAAAGGATCGCATGATCGGTGCGATCCTGCTTGGTAATAACCTCGTTAATATTTTGGCTTCTGCTTTAACCACATCACTCTTCCTATCCATATTTGGGGAGGCGGGTGTCGCCTATGCAACTTTGGTTATGACAGCCTTGGTTTTGATTTTTGCAGAGGTTTTACCTAAAACATGGGCTTTAACCAAACCAGATTCCATGGCCTTGATGGTGGCACCTGTCATGAATGTGCTGACCACCTTATTTGCACCGATCACCGCCACGGTTCACTTGATAGTGCGTGCAACCCTTCATCTATTTGGCTTGAAGCTCGCCGATGAAGCCAATGAAGAACATAAAGAAGAAGAGTTGCGTGGCGCTATTGAATTGCATGAAGGATCAGAGCCAGAGGTTAAACAAGAACAAAAAATGCTGCGTTCTATCCTCGATCTGGATGACGTGGATATTTCAGACATCATTACCCATCGGTCAAATGTCGTGATGTTGGATCTATCCGATCCTACTTTGGTAAATGTTGACAAAGTATTGGATAGCACCTTTACACGTATTCCATTATTTGAAGATGACCCAGATAATATCGTTGGTGTTTTACATGCAAAACCTTTATTGCGGGCCGTACGCGCACACCAAAACTCCCTTGAAAGCATTGACCTTAAGGAACTTGCAGCCGACCCATGGTATGTACCTGAAACCACCACATTGTTAGATCAATTGGAAGCTTTCCGGGAACGTAAGGAACATTTTGCTGTTGTTGTCGATGAATATGGCAGCTTTATGGGGATCATTACCCTTGAAGATATTCTGGAAGAAATCGTTGGTGAAATCGACGACGAACAAGATGTCACTGTAAAAGGTGTGAATATGTTATCCGATGGTCGATATTGGATTGATGGCACTGTAACTTTGCGAGATTTAAACCGCGAATTTGAATGGGGCTTGCCTGACGATGACGCAGCAACAGTTGCAGGTTTGATCCTCTATGAATCCCGCACGATTCCCGTGGTTGGACAAACTTTCCAGTTTTTTGGCTTCCGCTTTGAGATCACAGAACGCGAAGGTAATCGAATTAAATCCTTGATCCTGACCCCACCGGTTGAAGAAGAAGCCGAAGAAGAAAGGGATTGATCCATGCCTTTGCCTGAACCAAAAGTGAAACGCCATCATATTCATACGCGTAAAGTCACGGTAAATGCCTATATCCGCGAAGATGGCCTTTGGGATATCGAAGGCCATATGAGTGATGAAAAATCTTATGATTTCAGCACTATGCATCGTGGTGAGATTAAGACAGGCGAACATCTTCATGGCATGTATTTACGCCTAACTGTGGATGATAAATTGAACATCCATGATGCAGAGGCCAAAACAGATTTTGGCCCCTATAATATTTGTGCGGCAAATAATGACGCCTATAAAAAACTGATCGGTGAACAGATTAAACCGGGCTTCACCGGGATCACACGCCAACTTTTCAAAGGTATCAAGGGCTGCACCCATATGACGGAACTGTTAGGCCCGATTGCCACAACAGCCTTTCAATCTGTATTTGCCTCCAGCCGAAAAGCAAAAGAAATTATCGGACAACCATTACCAGAGATTGATCCCGATGCACCTATGAAGCGCCCACCGCATCTTAACACATGTCATGCCTTGGATATTAAAGGACCAGTTGTCGAAGAACTTTATACGCCCTTCTATAAACCTGAAGGTGAAGAAGACGATAATCCGGGTATTAAACTTTAATTCAAAAATGCTTTGGTTTTCTGCCGTAGAAAAGGCAGCACTTCCTCGTCAAACCATGGGTTCTTCTTTAACCATCCTGTTGTACGCCAGCTAGGGTGGGGTAACGGCAAAAAGCCTCGATCAAGATAATCTTCATAATGACGGATCGTTTCCGTCATTGTTTTTTGCATTTCTTTTCCCAGATAGTATTTCTGTGCGTAAGACCCTACCAATAAAGTTAATCCAATCTTGGGAAGTTGCGCCTTCAACCGTTCATGCCATTGAGGAGCGCATTCAGGGCGTGGAGGCTTATCACCACCTTTTGGAATTTTGCCGGGATAACAAAATCCCATGGGCATAATCGCGATATTTTCTTCGTTATAAAACTGGTCTTTATCCAACTGTAACCATTCACGCAATCGATCGCCACTTGGATCATTCCATGGGATGCCTGTTGCATGCACTTTGGTACCTGGTGCTTGCCCGATAATCATCAAGCGCGCCTTTGCATTTGCCACGACAACGGGTCGCGCACCTAAATCCAATTCAGGTTCGCAAATCTTACAGGCAGAAATTTCTGAAAGCAGGTCAGATAATTTTTCCAAACTATTCACCCACTGTACGCAAAAGCTGTTCAACCAGCTTAGGAACAGTCTGTGTGGCCGGACCATATAGCGCATCATCAAATAAGCTATGCCCCTCGGAAGGTTCCATATTAATCTCCAGACTTTCCGCATGACCAAATTGCTTTACCGTCGCAACAAAACCAGCCGCTGGATATACATTGCCAGAAGTACCTATGGAAATAAACAAACCACAACGCGACAAGGCTTCGCCGATTACATCAAGCATAAATGGTTCCTCGCCAAACCAAACCACATGCGGGCGCATTCCGTTATCTTGCCCACATTTTGGGCAAAGCGTTTCCACAATGATCGGGGCTTCCCAAGCCAAAACAGCATCACAATGACTGCATCGTGCCTTCAATAATTCCCCATGCATATGGATCAGATTTCGGCTGCCCGCACGTTCATGAAGATTATCGATATTTTGTGTCACCACAAGTACGTCATTTGGCCATTTTTCTTCTAGTCTTGCCAAAGCTTCATGGGCTGCATTTGGTTTTATGGAAGGATCAAGCACCCCATCACGCCGCTCATTATAAAACCTATGAACTTGATCGGGATCTTTCTCAAAGGCTTCTGGCGTAGCAACGTCTTCTATATTCACTTGTGCCCAGATACCATCCGCATCCCGGAACGTAGATAAACCGGATTCTTTTGAAATTCCGGCCCCTGTTAAAATAACAATCGGATATTTTGATTTTTCGGACATGTGCTACCCCTTATAATCTGGATCTTGCCAGAATTTTATTGTTTCCGAATTAGCGACAAGGTAATTTGACTTGGTTTTGGCACAAATATCAAGAAATTATAGATTTATTAGGAAATTCATATGAAATCCATGAAGGTTCTATTTGTTTGCACTGGAAATATCTGTCGCTCCCCGACCGCAGAAGGTATTTTTCGCCAACAAGTGTCAGATGCAGGCCTTTCTGATACAATTTCAACGGATGGCTGCGGTATTCAAGGTTGGCATGTGGGGAGCCCACCAGATAGTCGCAGCGTAGAAGCCGCTAAGCGACGTGGTTATAATCTGGCCGACTTGCGTGCACGCAAATTGAAAATATCCGATTATGATGAATTTGATCTACTTCTTGCGATGGATCATGGACATTTTGACAGTTTGCAGGATTATGCCCCTTCAGGCAAAGCAAACAAGATCCGGATGTTTCTCGAACCTGTTCAAGAGCAGTTCAATCAGATCGAAGTCCCTGACCCCTACTATGGTGGTGCCGATGGATTTGAATTGGTCTTAGATATGGTAGAAGCCGCAAGTGCTGCCTGGCTGAAAGAGATTAAAAACGCAACTTAAGAAGATCGTTTCGAATGAAGAACGAAAATATCGCTATTATCGAAGCCTATTGTGAACAAAAGATTGTTCAAACAACTTATATCCTTGGTAATGAAGGATGTGAAGTTTGGAAAGTGCAATTCGACAACGGCATGGAAGCAGCCGTAAAAACCGCTTTTGAAGGCCATAATCTGGAAATAGAAGCGGGTATGATCCTGTATTTAAAGGAAAATACGCAACTTCCTGTTCCAGAAATCATCTATAATCGCTCTGACCTATTGGTTATGGAATGGATTGAAAGTGATGCTAGTAAAAACATTCATAGCGATGAACATGCAGCTGAACTTTTGGCAGCTCTGCATAAAATTAAAGCCCCTCAACATGGCTTTGCAGAAGATACATTGATAGGCACTTTACGCCAACCGAACCCTTGGAACTTAAACTGGATTGAATTTTTCAGAGATCATCGCCTGCGTTATATGGCTCAGGTTGCGTATGATCATGGTCATTTGAGCACCGAAATCATGCATAAGGTGGATAAATTAGCAGACAAACTGCCCTCACTTATTGCACCGCCAAGCCATCCAAGTTTGCTACATGGTGATATCTGGGGCGGGAATATCATTTATCGTGATCATAAGGTAGCAGCTTTTATTGACCCGGCTATTTACTTTGGACATCGGGAAATTGAGATCGCTTTTACTTTGATGTTTGATACATTTAACAAAAGATTTTACGAGGTCTATAACGATCATTTCACCCTAGATCGTGCCTTTTTCGACACGCGGGTGCCGATCTATAATTTATATTCTTTGCTGGTACATTGCCGATTATTTGGCGGATCTTACATAGAAGAAACCAATATGGTCCTCAATCGGTTTGTAGCCAACAATACAAACTAAAAGGCCCACTCAACTGAGCAGGCCTAAAAGTGATTATCTCAGTAATTGCCTTTAAGCCGCAAATTTAGCTTTCGCTTCAATACGACGTGCATGCAAGACAGGTTCTGTGTAACCGCTTGGTTGTGCCACACCTTTGAAGGTCAAGTCACAAGCTGCCTGGAAGGCCACACTATTGTCAAAATCAGCTGCCATGGGACGATAGTCTGCATCCCCTGCATTTTGTCCATCTACAACTTTTGCCATACGTTTTAAGACTTCCATCACCTGATCTTCAGTACAAATCCCATGATGTAACCAATTGGCAATATGCTGAGACGAAATACGTAATGTGGCACGGTCTTCCATTAATCCCACATTGTTGATATCTGGCACTTTGGAACAACCAACGCCTTGTTCAACCCAACGTACAACATATCCCAACATACCTTGTGCATTATTTTCCAACTCACGTGTAATTTCTTCGTCAGAAAGATTGCGACCTTTTAATAAAGGTACAGATAGAATGTCATCAATATTTGCACGACCACGGTTCACAATTTCAGCCTGACGACCAAAAACATCAACTTCATGATAATGAATTGCATGCAAGGTCGCAGCGGTAGGAGATGGAACCCAAGCACAATTGGCACCTGCCATTGGCTGTCCAATCTTCGCTTCCATCATAGCTTTCATACTATCTGGTTCTGCCCACATACCTTTTCCGATTTGAGCTTTGCCTGTGAAACCGACTTCCAGACCAATATCCACATTCCAGTTCTCATAAGCTGCAATCCAAGGTTCACCTTTGATATCCGCTTTTGGCAAGAATGGCCCTGCTTCCATACTTGTGTGAATTTCATCACCTGTACGATCCAGGAAACCTGTATTGATAAATACAATACGGTCTTTCACCTGACGGATACATTCTTTTAGATTAACCGTTGTGCGACGTTCTTCGTCCATCACACCAATTTTCATCGTATTTCGTGCCAAGCCCAGCGCATCTTCCACGTGACAGAATAATTCTTCGGCGAAAGCAACTTCTTCCGGACCATGCATTTTCGGCTTCACAATATAGATACTGCCTTTACGGCTGTTATTCAGTTTTGCATTGCCATTGAAGTTATGAATGGCACAAAGCGTTGTAATAAACGCATCCATCATGCCTTCTGGTACTTCATTGCCATCCTTGTCTAAGATTGCAGGGTTAGTCATCAAATGTCCAACATTACGCACCAAAAGCAGACTGCGACCATGAATATTTAAATCAGACCCATCAACGGACGTAAAAGAACGATCATCTGCCAAGACACGGGTCATTTCCTTACCATTTTTGGTGAAGGTTTCTTGCAAGTCACCCTTCATCAATCCAAGCCAATTGCGATAAGCAACGACTTTATCTTCACCATCAACCGCCGCAACAGAATCTTCGCAATCCATAATTGCGCTCATGGCAGATTCCATCACCACATCTTTCACACCTGCTGCAGAGGCTTTGCCAATCGGGTGATCACGATCAATCTGAATTTCCAAATGAAGATTATTATCTTTAAGAAGGATGGATGTCGGCGCATTTGCGGGTCCTGTATAACCCACACATTTTTCTGCATCCTTCAACCCAGATTCAGACCCATCTTTCAAGGTAACTGAAAGAGTCAAAGAACCTGCATTATCAACAAGATTATAAGAGGTAACATCCCCATGTTGACCGGATGTCAATGGTGCAGCTTTATCCAAAACAGAAGCCGCATATGCGATCACCGCATCTCCACGTTTTGGATTATAAGAACCACCTTTGGCTGTCTCACCGGAATCTGCAATCACATCCGTGCCGTATAACGCATCATATAGGCTGCCCCAACGCGCATTTGCCGCATTCAACGCAAAACGCGCATTCATGATTGGCACCACCAATTGTGGACCTGCAATTGTGGCAATTTCTTCATCCACATTTTCAGTGGTGATTTTAAACTCATCACCTTCCGGCACCAGATATCCGATTTCAGTTAAGAAATCTTTATAAGCTGCCATATCGATATCGCTGCCTTTTTGAACACGATAATAATCATCCATCTTCGTTTGAATATCACCACGTTTTGCCAATAAGGTTTTGTTTTTAGGCGCAAGCTCATTCAATGTTGATTCGAATTTTGCCCAAAAATCATCGACATCCACGCCAGTGCCCGGGATAATTTTCTCCGCAACCAAACCATAAAGGCCCGCATCAATTTGCAGGCTGCCTTTTTGAACACGATTAGTCATGTTTCACCTCAATAATAATGCTAACGCTGACCGCAGTTAAGTTTTCTCCCCACGATGAAAACTTCCAGCGCAAAAACTTCGACTTTTTGTCGTTTTATATTGAGAATAGAATGTCACTTTTGCGACATAAATAAAAGTTCAATCCCCAAGTTGGGCATTATAAAGACTTTATAAAATTATGTGAAAATAGGTATTAGAAATTTTGAAAGTCATTTGATATGTCGGTGCTAGGCATATGTTTCAATAAATTCCGAAGCACTCATAGGCCGTCCGAAAAAATATCCCTGACCATATTCAACATCTACACGATTAATCAGGATATCTACCTGTTCCCTTGTTTCCATGCCTTCGGCAACAATTTGTAAGCCACACGCATTTCCTAAATCACGTATGGCCTTAATCACATTAAGGTCCATCTGGCTTTCAGCCTGATCAAGTTTTTGAATGAAAGACTGATCTATCTTCAATACATCCAACGGTATGCGCGCCAGCAAACTCAAAGATGAAAACCCTGTCCCAAAATCATCAAGAGCAGTATGCGCCCCTTGTTGCCTCATGGAATTCAATTGATTCATGACCATGGACTTATTTTCGAGCAATAAGGATTCCGTAATTTCAAAATCCAGATTTTGCGCCGTGGTTTCTGATCTATCCAAAGCTTTTTTTACCGTTTGAATCAAGTTTGGTGAATTCACATTCGCCGGAGATAAATTGATCCCTGTCCGGAACCCGTCACCAAATTGTTGCTGCAGAAACTTATTTGATAAACCTGCACGTTCTATCACCCAAGGTGTGATTGAGTGGATTATGCCGGTCGCTTCTGCGCGCGGAATAAATACGGCGGGACTTACATGTCCAAGCTCTGGACTTTCCCACCTTAATAAAGCCTCACAACCAACAACTTTTCCTGTCTGCATGTGCACACGGGGTTGATAGACAAGTTTAAATTCCCCATTAGGAATAGCTTTAAGTAAGTTTCGATCAATGCGCTGTTTTTCGTTAATATGAAATAAATCATTTTCACTCATCATATTGACTTGGGCTTCTCTGGTTTGAGCAATGTCGATAAATGATCCCCAAATTCGGGTAACTTCGCGCACGTCAACATATCCAACAGTTCCAGGATATTCACATACAGTTACCTTTGGCGCCAAATCAAAGGTGAACCCCTCATATGTAATTGGTATATTAAGCTCAAGCGCGATTTCATCTGCCAGATGTTTCGTTGCTTCACGCCCCATGCCGGGCAAGCAAATGATCAAGCTGTCAGTGCCACGGCCTATTAAATGATTATCAGGTAACTTTGACTTACTACGGCTCACAATTTCTTTTCTGGCCTGCATGGATGCAAAAGCACCTAGTAGCGATCGAATTCTGATGGTTTCGGAAAAATTTACACCTATCAATCCAACAAGTGTTTTATTCTTTTTCGCCTCTTCAAAAACCAAACTCGCCCGTCTTAACAATGCAGACGGTGTATATATTTGCAGCTCTTCATCAAATTCATTGTAATCTTCCATCACAACCTCATCTTAAAATAGTGCTCCTGCAATATACATAAAATTTTAATTAATTTAAAGACAAAACTATTAATTTAGAAAAACCTAATTAATACAACAACTAACCAACCCTTCAAAATGAATTGAACTATTTTACACTTATTCAATTCTCGTTTCTTTAGGATTAGAGCTGAAAAGTAACTTCAATATGGTGAAAGTGAAATTTTAATATCTACTTATAAGAGAATTGAATAAAATTTTAATCTTTTTTTCAAAAGGACTAGAAAATTGAATCATTTAGGTATAAAAGTCTTTTCGAATACATGCGGTCTTGGGGCTGTAAGGGCGGGGAGAATCGCTGCTTTAGAAAAAGCAGGATTGTTGTTTAATGAATATTTCCACACGGAAGAATTCCGAGGATCTGGTTATTGAGAATCTGATCGGGCGCGGTGCGTCCGACATCCTTAAGCGTGTCCAGAATCCTATCTTTGTGTGTGATAAAACAACCATACTCTATGTGAACGCACAGGCCTATCGAGTGTTTGGCTTTGAAAACCCCAGTAACGTAGTGAACCGACCACTCGCTGATTTTGTAGAAGATCAGTTCGCCGACATCCTTATGTTGGGCATCGATGCATTTGCCGAAGAATCCGATGGCATCCCCTTAAAGATGATGGAAATGGGGGGCATGATGTTAGATGTGAAAATGATGGTCACATCCATACCGCATGAAAGTGCCGATTTATATATGGTCGAATGTCAGGATATCACCGAATTTGTTGCGGCTTCCCAAGCTGCCCGATCCAGGGAAGAACGCATTCGCAGTATCTTGCAAACGGTAAACGAAGCCATCGTCATTATTGATGAATACGGCATCATTCAAGACATCAACGGCGGTTGCGAAAATATGTTCGGCTATCAAAAAACCGAAGCCGTAGGAAAAAATGTCACCATATTTATGCCTGAACCCTATAAATCACAACATTCGGATTATATGGCTAAATACCTGTTAACCGGCCAATCCACTATGTTCAATCAATTGCGGGAATTTTCCGGCGAACGCAAAGATGGCGAAGTCTTCCCACTAGAATTGTCAATTGCACGTGTTACTGATCGACATGGACGCCAAAGCTTCACAGGTATCATGCGTGATATTTCTGAACGCAAGAAAGAACAAGAGCGCCTTACTTATATCGCTTATCATGATAGATTAACCGGCCTGCCAAACCGGGCTTTATTTGAAGAAAACCTTGTCCAAGCCAAAGCAAGATACCAACGTTCCCAAAAACCAATGGGAATTATATTTATCGATCTGGATAATTTCAAACCTATCAACGATACCATGGGACATGATGCAGGGGATGCGGCCCTTATCGAAGTTGCTAATCGTTTCAAACATGTGATGCGCGGTGCGGATACCATTGCCCGCATTGGAGGCGATGAATTTGTTGCAATTGTTGAAAATCTGCAAAATCCTGAAGATGTCGTTATTATCGCTAACAAGGTGCTGGATTCTTTAACTACCCCCTTCAACCTTCAAGGTAAAGAATTCATCATGGGTGCAAGCTTAGGCATAGCAACACTTCCAAACGATACAGATGATTTGGAAAAACTGATCGATTATGCGGATCAAGCTATGTATGAAGCAAAGAATGCCGGTCGCAATCAATATCGTCTATATTCAACGCTGCCTGAAATCCAAAAAGCAAAAAATTCAACTTAATGGGATAACGCTAACTTGCTTAACTCTATCAGCGCTTCAATGCAGCGCATCCGTGTGTAATTTGGTCTCATAATAAATGAAATTTTTCGATGTGGACTAGGTTCATCTAGATGCACCGTGGTTAGATTATCATCTTGCGAGATTAACTGGTTCAACGCCATCTCAGGAATAAGTGTGGTCCCCATCTCACCGCGTACCATCTGAATTAAAGTATGCAAACTTGTGGCGCTAAAACCGTGATTACCAGGTGGTTCCGGGAATTTACACGCTTGTAAGATATGATCTTTCAAACAATGCCCTTCTTTTAGAAGCATTAAATTGCTCTCAAGTAGCTCATCACTGGTGATTTCTTGCTGATCGGTATGGGCAGCCCCTTTGGTGGCAATCCAATAGAAATCCTCTTCCCAGAAATCCATGACCATTAAACCGTCACAAGGATATGGCATCGCCAAGACAGCTGTGTCCAATTCTCCATTTCGGACCATATCCACTAAAACATGGGATTGTTCTTCCACCACCGTAATTTCAGATTTGGGATATTTCGCATTAATATCTGGTAAAATACGTGGCAACATATAGGGCGCAATGGTCGGGATAATACCGATCGTCATTGGGAAATTAAGCGGGTCACCGCCATCTGCCAAGCTTTGCAGATCATTAATTTCCTGAATAATTACCCGTGCACGATCTAGAACTTCTTTACCAATAGGGGTCAACAGAACCTTCTTGTTATCCCGTTCAAAAATGGTGAACCCCAATTGCTTTTCAAGTTCATTCAATGCCGTACTTAACGCGGATTGACTAATATGACAGGCTTCAGCTGCTTTTTTAAAATGCAGTGTCTTTTCAACTGCCAAAGCATACGTCAACTGTTTGGTCGTAATCATTTTATCTATCCTAAAACATCGGCAAAGCGCCCATTTTCTTTACTATAATATACATTCAATTTTTTAGATTACAAATATCAAAATAATCAATTTTACTTATCAGAGGTGAATTTCTATATTCCAATTGTCTTAACGACAAACCACATTTTTTATTCCAAGGAGGCCATCATGGCACTGATCAACACAGAAATTAAACCTTTCCAAACAACTGCTTTCAAAGACGGTGAGTTCGTTGAAGTTTCTTCCGACGATCTTAAAGGTAAATGGTCCGTGTTCTTCTTCTACCCAGCTGACTTCACATTTGTATGTCCTACAGAATTGGGTGATCTTGCTGATCATTACGACGAGTTCCAAAAAATGGGTGTTGAAATCTATTCTGTTTCTACAGACACACATTTCACACATAAAGCTTGGCACGACGCGTCTGACACAATCGGCAAAATCAAATACACAATGTTGGGTGATGCGAACGGCAACATCACAAACAACTTCGACGTAATGCGTCCAGGTGTTGGTCTTGCTGATCGTGCAACATTCGTAGTTGACCCAGACGGCATCATCCAAGCAATGGAAATCACAGCTGAAGGCATTGGCCGTGACGCTTCTGACCTACTTCGTAAAGTGAAAGCAGCACAATATGTTGCGGCTCACCCAGGTGAAGTTTGCCCAGCAGCTTGGAAAGAAGGTGAAGAAACATTAGCACCTTCCTTGGATCTTGTTGGCAAGATCTAAGATCTGACAAGAAATCTGTGCGGGCCTTGAAATAAACGCTTCAAGGCCCCGGATTTCCTCAAAAGACCATATTTTTATTAGGAGTATTAACCATGTTAACTGATGCAATTTTGCAATCCATAAAAGCTTATACAGAAAATATGCAAAAGACAGTTACCTTCGTATTACATACAGGGGAACATGAAAAACGCGCAGAATTGGTAAAGTTCCTATCCGATATTGCTTCTGTTAGCGATAATCTGAAACTGGAAGAACGCGACCATGATGCGTTGCGTAGCCCGATCAGTTTTTTACTAGAAGCTGATGGCGAAGATACAGGCATCCGTTTCTCCGGTGTGCCTGGTGGACATGAGTTTAACTCCCTTATCTTAGCAATATTACAAGCTTCTGGCACTCCGTTGAAATTGGAAGAAGGCCTACAGAAGATGGTCGCCAATATCACAGAAGAATTGAAATTTGAAACATTTATCAGCTTAAGCTGTCATAACTGTCCTGACGTTGTTCAGGCATTGAACCAGTTTGCCTTGTTGAACCCGAATATCAGTAACGAAATGATTGATGGTGGTCCCTTCCAAGACATCATCAAAGAGCGCGATATTCAAGGTGTTCCAAGCGTCTATTTAAACGGTGAGTTATTCGCCAATGGTAAAGTGGATGCGGCTGTATTGATTGAAAAATTGATGGAACGCGCCCCATCCATGACACAAGCATCAAGCGGTGAGGCTTTGCCATTACAAGATGTCACAGTGATCGGTGGTGGTCCAGCTGGTGTAAGTGCAGCGATTTATTCCGCACGTAAAGGTTTGAAAGTAACCTTGATCGCGGATCGCGTTGGTGGTCAGGTGAAAGACACTATGGATATTGAGAACCTGATTTCTGTGAAGAAAACCACGGGTCCTGAATTATCCGGCGCATTGATGGCTCATATGAACGAATATGATGTTACCTTGAAAGAGCATTTGAAAGTTGCTTCTGTCACACAAGGCGACATCAAAGCAGTCACCTTGTCATCCGGTGAAGTGATCAATACGAAAACCTTGATCGTCGCCACGGGTGCAAAATGGCGTGAATTAGGCGTGCCGGGCGAAAAAGAAAACATTGGTAACGGTGTAGCTTACTGCCCGCATTGCGATGGCCCCTTCTTTAAAGGCAAAGATGTGGCGGTGATCGGGGGTGGTAACTCCGGTATCGAAGCAGCCCTTGATTTAGCGGGTATCGTGAAATCCGTGACCGTCTTTGAATTCATGCCTGAATTAAAGGCAGATAAAGTCTTGGTTGATAAGGCTGAAGAGCGTGACAATATTACTATTTTGAAAAATGTTGCCACCAATGAAATTCAGGCAACCAATGGCAAAGTAAGCGCGATTGATTATACCGATCGTGCCACGGAAGAAAAAACATCTTTGAATTTGGATGGTGTCTTTGTTCAAATCGGTCTGGTGCCAAATAGTGACTTCTTGGGTGATGTGGTTGAACGCACTAAATTTGGTGAAATCGTTATCGATGAAAAATGCCAGACGTCTGCTAGCGGCATCTATGCATGTGGCGATGTGACAACCGTACCTTATAAACAGATTGTCATTGCCATGGGCGAAGGTTCCAAAGCATCTTTGGCAGCATTTGAATATTTACTAACAGACGGTGATCGTTTGGAAGATGTATTCAATAATGCACAAACGGCACAAGCTGCTGATTAATAAGATAAATCGGACATTCCAGATCAACATAAACCCGCCTTTAAATCGGCGGGTTTATTTGTGTCGTCTAGTTCAGTTCTAAAGATAGAAAGGAGAATACATATCCTTACTTGCTTCTTCCGTTAAACTCGCATCAAAAATGCGGGTATAGAATGCGGCATTCATTTTTTCCGCTGTTTTGGGAAATGTATTTATCGCAAATTGCTTTGCATTTTCCACCGTATCAAAGGCATCAATCCCACCAATTGTATTGGTATGCAGGCCCGTTAACCATGTCTTTGCCAAAAGCCCCGGTTGATTTTTAAGGATTGGATTTCGATCCTGCCATGGTGCTTGTTCAAAAGGAAGATTCACTTGTACCTCCGTATACACAAAGGCGCCGGGTTTTTTATAGGGCGCAATACCAAAATGCGGTGATCCCATATCTCTGCTAGCCTCTTCAACCAAGGTAGCATCAAAAATCCTTGTATTATGCGCTGCCCCAAATCCGCCTGCTTCCGTTGGAAAATAACCAGTAACAAATTTCTTTGCATTTTCAATGCTATCAAATGCGTATATACCACCGAGAGAATTATTGTTTAGACCAGCAAGCCAGGTTTTACTTATAAAACCAGGTTGTTGCTTAATGGCCTGATTAATCTTGCGCCATGGTGCTTGATCAAAAGGCACGCTGATTTGCACTTCAGTATATACGAATGCTTTGGTTTTCATGTGAGGCTCCTTTGCTTGGTTTTCCTGAGCCATTCCACCTGTGGATGGCATGATGGTTGCTGTCATCGCCGTCGCCGCCACTTTGGCACCAACAGACAATATCTTTCTTCGTGTTAAGCCACTGTTAACAGAAAATTCTTCCTTCTCTTTTTGCATTTCTTCTTCCTTATGACGTAGTTTTGAATTAAAATATAACGATCGTTATATTAATATTGTCGCCAAAACCAATCTGTCAATATAAAAAATAGTGATCGTTATATTTTGGAGTAGAAATGGCTGAAAATCTAAGCAAGAAAGAACAAACGCGCCTTAAAATGTTAGACGCAGCTAGTCGAAGTTTTCGAAAAAATGGATATGCAGGTATTGGCGTGGATGGTATTGCGAAAGCCGCGGGTGTTACATCCGGCGCCTTCTATGCACATCTTGGATCAAAAAATGCAGCCTTTGAAGAAATTTTGATGATGGGCTTAAATGAAGTTGTAAGCGGCATTCAACAGTTTCAAAAAGAGTCTGGCGATTGTTGGATAGAAGCCTTTTGTGATTATTATTTAGGCTTAGCACATCGATCAAATTTGGAATGTGGTTGTGCTATGGCGTCTCTCACACCAGAGGTGATTAAATCTTCATCTACGCTACATGAACTCTATGCAGCAAAAATGATAAAGATCGTCTCTATTTTTACCCAAGGGCTTGCAGGTGTAAAAAAAGAAGAAAGGGCATGGGCGACATTATCAACTTTGATCGGTGGTCTTAACGTTCTTCGTGCAATGGGAAATCCAGAAGGTATTGAAAAAATCGCACAATCCATCAAAGACGCAGCACAATCTATTGCCGGGGAGACAATAGATATCAATGCGAAATAATAGATATGATATTGGACCTTATATGTCTTTCAAAGTCGATCGGCTGTTGCTTGGCTCGTAAGTTGCCCCAACACGGCCTTTAGGTGTTTGACGGACAACTTTGAAAGCCACATCCTGAATATTATAGGCACCTGTTGTTTCAAAATGTAGTTCGCCATTACCTGTCGCTCCAATATGATTAAATTGATCGGGTAATACCGCTTCAAATCCCGTACGACTAAAATTTGTGACTTCGTAATTTCGACCATCGATAATTAGCACAGGTTTACAAACCGTCACGCGGATACCCCCGTCACGACGATTGGCGAAAGATTTTGATGCCATGATAATATATATACCTCATTCAGTTTTAGCTGAATTCTGAATAGGTATATTCGGCCTCATTATCATTGATGAAGATCAAATTACGCTTCTGGTTGCACAACTATCCCATTAAAATTATTCAGATTTTTCTCAAAATATCCGCAATCATCTTTACTTGATCTTCAGAGATTTTCGCCCCAAGATTCTTTTCAAGGCTAGGCCCATAAATTGCCCACATTTTTTCCCTTAAATCTTTACCTAAAGATGTGATTTTTAGAGATTGCCCACGCCCATCTTCTGTGCATGAAACACGCTCTACGTAGCCTTCCTTTTCAATGCGTGACACTAATCGCGACACGCCATATTGGGGTAATAATAATTTCTCTTGTAACTCAAACGGCCGCAAACCTTCTTCCCCAGCCTTTTCCAATTCAAGTAAAATATCATACCAATCCAGCGCCGGAAATCCGGCTGCTTTTAGGTCTTTTTCAATGGCCAATAAAACACGGGTGTAGCTTCGTGCCATATGGATCCACGCAATAATGGTTTGTTCTGTAGGATATATCATACGCAAAATTTAGATGCATTTGCATTGACTTTCAAGCTTAAATCTCCAAATATACATGCATATGCATCTAAATTGGAGAAACATTATGTCCTTACATCTTATGAGCCATACGCTATGTCCTTATGTACAGCGTGCAGTGATTTCACTTTATGAGAAAAAGATACCATTCAAACGCACGAATATTGATCTTGCGAATAAACCGGATTGGTTCTTGGAGATATCACCACTTGGAAAAACCCCGGTCCTGACAGATCAAGATCAACCTATTTTTGAATCCGCCGTGATTTTAGAATATCTGGAAGATACTCAATCAAACCCATTGCACCCTCAAAACCCAATTGAGCGCGCCCAACATAGGGGCTGGATTGAATATGGATCTTCCATCCTCAACGAAATTGCCGGATTTTATTCTGCAAGGGACAGTGAAACTTTCGAAAAGAAACGTTTATCCCTCAAAGAAAAATTTGAACGACTTGAAGAGGAATTGGGGGAGGATACCTTTTTCAAGGGCAATAATTTCTCCCTTGTGGACGCGACCTTCGGTCCAATATTTCGCTATTTCGATGTTTTTGATCAAGTTCAAGATTTTGGAATATTATCCGATAAGCCGAAGCTTCAAAAATGGCGTCAGAACCTCTCCAATCGCGCCTCTGTCAAGCAAGCGGTTGCAGATAATTACAATGATTTGCTAACGGTATTTTTAAAGAAACGAGATTCTTATCTATCCAAACAAATGAATGCCTAAAACATATCTAGATAGCCAGTCTTATTTTAGTATTGGCTATCTAAATCGGCGGTTTTCGTAATGTAACAGGACTAGATTTAACAATTGATGTATGGGTCGATGCTTTGTCTGTAAATGCATCTAGCAAATTATCCAACTCAGAAATGGATCGCAGCAGAATACGCGCAACAAAAGCATCATCCCCCGTGATCTTGTCACATTGAATGACCCGCTTCTCGGCCTGAATTTGCTGTTCCAACTGTTTTACCTTTCCCGGAAAAGGTTTAAACCGCACAATGGCTTGCAACTCATATCCTAAAGCTTCCGCACCCATATCAATCGTGAAGCCTTTTAAGATATCTAGATCCTGCAATCTAGCAACGCGATCCCGAATGGTGGGGGCAGAGACACCAAGTTCTTCCCCCAGCTCTCGCCAACTTTTTCGGGCATCCTCACTCAGCGTTAAAAGAATTCTACGATCAATTTCATCTATCGATTTTTTCATATCAAATAAAATTCTCCATATATATTTTAATATAGAAAATCATAATGATAATTTACCTTTGATACAACAAAGACAACTTGAATAATCCCTTTTATTTTATAAGCCACCTCAACATCCAACAGTTAAAAGGATATAAAGATGGTTTGGGAAGTATGGTTGTCTTTCACCCTGATTTCGATTGCAAATATTGTCACGCCGGGCCCCGCAATTTTAAATACAATCAGACGGGCCATGCAGTTAGGCCTTATCAAAACCATCCCCACTATTTCAGGGAATGCTCTTGGTCTCTTCACATCAGGTGTGATTTGCGCAAGTGGTGTGGCAACCATCATCATGACGTCAGATACATTATGGATTTTGTTTCAATATATCGGGATTGGATATCTTGCATGGCTCGGTCTAAAACTCATTTTCAAAACAGAGAAAATTGTCACCGATACGCAAATTGAAGCCGGCATAAGGGGGAAATTGCTTTTTTCAGAAGCTTATATATTGGCCGTCACCAACCCGAAGGCGATCCTGTTTTTTATCGCTCTCTTCCCGCAAGTTATTAAACCGCAAGAAGCCCTTTTCACTCAATCTATTATCCTCACAGGAACCTATTGCGTGCTTTCCATCACATCATTGCTTGGATATTCAACTGCGGCCTCACTCCTAAGAACCCGGTTTATCACCCAACGTCGATATCAAGTTTTCCGAATTATTTCGGGTATTATACTGTTGCTAATCGCTATCCAGTTATACCTAGACCTTTAAAAGAAACCATCCAGGATTATTCATCACTGGATGGTTCTTCAACTATGTTACTTTATATGCACCAGCTTTTCATACTCCCCCCAAGTTCTTAACGTCAGCGTAACATCCTTATCCGTGCGATTTCGCCAAAACCAACCGTGATTGCCTGCAAAAGCGGAAACCAGCTCACCTGCATCTTCAGGCACACCGCGACCTTTTTCATAGGAAATGTTGTTACCGCCACCATCTCCATGGGTGTCATAATTTAGTTTTGCCCCATTTGATGTCCATTCATAATAGGCCACCATACCTTTCTTTGGCATAACTAACTTCACCTCAGTTCCAACACCTGGGGCCAAGGTAATTTCAAACTTATCTCGAATAACAGGTTTGATCGGCTCCTCTATCACAGGCTCATTAATACGAACTTCAGGAAGCGTTTCTTCTATAACCAAGGTCTCTTTTTCTGGCCTAGCAATCGACTGTTCTTGCAATGCAGATGCTTCTTTCACCTCTTGGATAGCTAATGTTTCTGCCTTGGCCTGATCAGCGGCTGCTTCTTCAGCCAATTGCTCTTTGATTTCACCCATTTTGGTTAAACCCAAAATGCGGCCGACCCCTGTATGATCAATGCCATATTCAGACGGTAATACAACGGTAAATAATAATAGGATCGCTGCACAAACAGCGATAACAGTGGATTTGATAAGCTGTGCAGATGTCGGCAACTCCGCACGGGTTGGAATATTTTCATTATACATTTTTCGAATACCTTAGGCAGATAGAATATAACCAGAGAGTTGATAACCAATCAGCAGAAAACCCGCCGACATCATGACAACATTGACGTGATAAGCATGCTTTAGGAAACTGCTGGACCGACGCCAAAAACCCATCAAAATCAAAATACAGGCAAGCGCTGTCAACTGACCAAGTTCTACCCCTATATTGAAGGCTAATAGATTTGGTAAAAGGCCATCTGATGAAATGTCATATTCGATAATCTTGGTCGACAAACCAAAACCATGACAGAAACCGAATATCAACGTGGCCGCTTTTGTATTTGGCTGAAAACCCAACCAACGTTTAAAGGCACCTAAATTATCAAGCGCCTTATAAACCACTGACAAGCCGATAATCGCATCAATGATATAACTATTAATACCAAAGTCGAAATACACCCCAAGCAACATGGTTGTCGAATGACCAATGGCAAAGAGGCTTACATAAATGGCAATATGCTGCATCCGATAGAGGAAGAAGATCACCCCGAATAAAAAGAGAATATGGTCATAGCCAGTAACCATATGTTTCGCCCCTAAATATAAAAACGGGATGATATTTGGGCCGGAAATTTCTTGAATATAACCTTTATCGCCTTGCGCCACTGCATGGGCAAAGGCAGGCTCAATGCTGCTGACAAGTAAACTCGCCAACAACACAAAGAATAGGATAGATCCCTGCTTCCATAAAGCAGGCAATCCATCCACAAATTGTGAATGTTTCATAATTTTTCCAATATATTTGTTAACTGATTTATTAAGAAAAATCAGGAAATAGCGGGCGGGCGATCCAGACTATAAAACAAATTGGAAACAGGAATTGGTGGAATAGAAAATGTGACCTTGGCAACGTTTTGCATAACCTCAATTGGTTTGCGTTGCGCAGTCACCGGCGTTTCATGGGAATGATCCGCCGCGTTATGAATATGTTTATGTGAATGCATATCATGTGGGTCGAAATCATGCTGATGATCACCATCATGATTGGATAACTCCATATCCGGCGTCACATCATGACTAAGCAAAATATTCATAGATGCAGAAAATCCTGCCAATACCACAAGGCTTAGCATCACAATTGCCGCCCCTCGGCGCAAATATTTGCAGACGTAATTCATAACCGCTTATCTAATAATAGAATGCGGCAAGATCAAGGCCGTAATATTGAACTTTCCATTCAACTAAGCTAATATTCCACTATTGGGTAAGTGGTGTCTTTTTAGAAATGGAAGGCAGCAGCCCCCTATGAATATAGAAGCAAAGCAACTTCTAAGCCCAAAAATATATGAAATCATTAATCTGATTAACTTTGGGATATCTATTTTTGATGCGGACCAGAAACTAATCGTTTGCAATGACGCATTTTTAGAAACCCTTAACTATCCAAAAGAATTTTCCGTCCAGGGAACAGCATTACGTGTTTTCCATGAATATAATGCGGAACGTGGTGAATATGGCCCAAAAGATCATGCCAAAGCCGTCGTAGAAGATAGATTAAAGATGATGACTTCAGGCAAACCCTTTTCAGTTGAAAGGGTACGCCCGAACGGACAGACAATCATCGTGAATTGCGCCCCGATTAAGGGAGGTGGTTTCATTGCAACCTATCAAGATGCAACTCACACCAAACGTATCATCACGCAACTTCAAGAACATGGTAAAGAACTGAATGAGATTATGCGTGTGTCTGTTGAATGCCTGCCACATGGTATTTCTGTATTCGATAGAGATTTAAGATTGAAGATCTGCAATAGCAAATTTTTGCAACTACTTGAATTTCCATTATCACTCGGTGAACCCGGAACCAAATTTGAAGCTATGGTGCGCTATAATGTAGAGCGCGGTGAATATGGTGATGCAGACCCTGAAGAAATCGTTGAGACGATATTAGAGAAAGCTCGCCAGTTTGAACCTCACAAATTTGTAAGACAAAGACCGAACGGTATCTATCTGGAAATTGCCGGGCAACCTATGGAATACGGGTTTGTAACTACCTATCGTGACGTCACATCAGAACAGAACGAATTAGACGGGCTAAATAAAAACAAAATAGAGCTCACCGCACAATTGCAAGCCAGCCAGTCCGACTTCCAAACCACAAGTTATCTTTTACAGAATGTGCTTGATACCATTCCAATTCGTGTCTTTTGGAAAGATGTGAACAGTATCTATCAAGGCGGCAACAAAAGTTATATCGAAGATCGTCACCTTAAAAATGCGCACGAATTAGAAGGACAATCAGACCATGATATGTTCGATGCACCGCAAGCCGAAATTTTCGTAAGTCAAGATAAAGAAGTTATTGAAAGCGGTGAGGCAAAATTGAATATGGAAGAGACATTTTTGGATGATCAAAATAACGAAAAATGGATCAAAACAAACAAAATTCCCTTATTTGATGCACATAACATATGCGTTGGACTTCTAGGTACCTATGAAGATATTACGGCCCGGAAAGAAACAGAGTTTAAAATTAAAGCCCTCAATGAAAATCTTGAAAAAGAAGTCACAGAAAGAACAAAAGAATTACGTAAGTCCAATCACGAACTTGGCAATGCTTTACAATCTATTCAGGCTACGCAAAATGAACTGATTGAGGCTGAAAAAATGGCGTCCCTAGGTGGGTTAGTCAGCGGCATCGCCCATGAGGTCAATACACCAATTGGAATTAGCGTCACAGCAGCATCCCTTTTTGAGGAAAAACTGGGTGAAGTAAAATCAAAACTTGATGCAGGTGCATTGAAGAAATCTGATCTAGATACATTCTTTGAGAATGCCGAAGAAAACTGCAAGATGGTCCTTAGTAACTTAAGTCGTGCGGCAAAGCTCATTGGTAGCTTCAAGAAAGTCGCCGTTGATCAGTCTTCAGAAGATATCAGAAAACTATATCTTCGCGAATATATCGAAGAAGTCCTTCTCAACCTGACGCCGAAGCTGAAGCGAACGAATATAACCATAGATACAGATATGAAAGATGATCTCAGTATCACAACCGACCCCGGGTCTATCGCACAAATTATTACAAATCTTGTAATGAATAGTGTCATCCATGGCTTTCCAGAGAATGAAGAAGGGCAAGTCACTATTCATGCAGAAGCAAATGATGGCTTCATTCACTTCTTGTATAATGACAATGGTAAGGGAATGAATAACGCCACGGTCAATCGAATTTTTGACCCTTTCTTCACCACACGTCGAGGCCAAGGTGGCAGCGGCCTTGGTATGAATATTGTCTACAATCTGGTTACTCAAAAATTGAAAGGAAGAATTAAGTGTATCAGCCAACCTGAAAAGGGAACACAATTCCTGATTACTATACCTCAAAACATAACAACCGACAAAAAGACTCAACAACAAATAGATCAGAGCATTTTGGATCAAGGGAGTAATATATAATGAATGATACCTTAGTTTTTGCCCCGGAAGATGAACTAGAAGATACATCTTTAAACTCAGCAGAATGTTCTGAAAATCTATGGAAAGTCCTAGTCGTGGATGATGATGCAGATGTACACAGAATAACCACGATGGCCTTGGAGAATTTCAGTTTTGAAGGATCAAAACTAGATCTTATTCACGCCTATTCCGGCACAGAAACCAAAGAGATCATGGAAGATCATGACGATATTGCTTTAATCCTGTTAGATGTTGTCATGGAAACAGATCATGCTGGTCTGGAAGTTGCCAAATATATCCGTGAAGATCTTGAGAATACTAAGACACGTATTGTTTTAAGAACCGGGCAACCTGGACAGGCGCCGGAAGAGGAAATCATCAAAAATTATGATATCAACGATTATAAAGAGAAAACCGAATTAACTTCCCGTAAACTCTATACGCTTCTTTATTCTTGTTTACGTGCCTATAGAGATATACTGGCTTTGGAACATACAACCAAAGGCCTAGAGAAAGTTATTAACTCATCCAAGAATATTTTTGAACGTCAATATATTGACGAATTTGCAAGTGGTGTTCTGCAACAAATATCTTCCATCATGTATGCACAAGATGGTGCCATACTTAACGATATAGCCAGCGCTGCGGCTCATGAAGAGGACGGGTTCATTAAGGTAGTTGCAGGCACAGGCGACCTGCAGACACTTGTTGGCGAAAACATTAGTGAAGCTCTGCCTAGCCACTTTAGAGGCGTGATGAAAAACTTAGGAGAAGGTTGTTTTTATTCTGAGGGCGATTTTCTGGCAGCCTCAAGAGGCAATGACGGCCAGTTAAAGGCGATTTATCTAAAAGGTATACATATCAAAGATAATTTACAGAAACACTTGTTAGAACTTTTCACCCAAAATGTCCTCGTTGCTTTTGAAAATCTATCCCTTCGAGAAGAAATTATGGATACCCAGAGAGAAGTTGTCTATCGACTGGGAGAAGCCGTAGAAACTAGATCAAAAGAAACCGGTAATCATGTGAAGCGCGTTGCCGAAATGTCGCGCTTGCTCGCTTTAAAATTAGGCATGTCACAACGTGATGCCGAAATTCTAAAACATGCTTCACCATTGCATGATCTCGGTAAAATAGGCATACCTGACGCCGTTCTGAATAAACCTGGAAAGCTAGATGAAATCGAATGGGCCACAATGCAAACTCATACGACCATCGGATATAATATGCTGAATGATACCGAACGCGAAATTCTTAAAGTCGGCGCAACCATTTCAAAAGAGCATCACGAAAAATGGGATGGTTCAGGCTATCCAGAGGGGTTACAAGGCCAAAATATCTCAATCGAAGCACGTATAACCGCAGTTGCAGATGTCTATGACGCGTTAGCCAGTGATCGTTGCTATAAAAAATCCTGGCCATTGGAAAAAGTGTATGAACTCTTCAATCAGGAGCGCGGCAAACATTTCGACCCTGAAATCGTAGACCTGCTATTTGAAAATATAGACGGCATCAATCGTATAAGATCAAGATATCAAGATACATATAACGCCTAAATACCCCTCAGGATATAAGAATACACCTTATAAAGGTGTGCCCCCATTTTGTCGGCAGGATTCATGAACCACACTTGGATCTAGATTATATACATAAGTGGTTACTGACCCGATCCCGGAGCTATGTTGACATGCCGCACCCGATCGATTGCATTGCCCCCCATAACTTGCTTGGCTGCCCATGCTTTTACAACTTTGCATATATTGTTCCGCAGTTTGCGCATTATTTAAATCATATTCGCCACACATACCGGTTGCTGGTGAATTACACACAACAACAGTCCCCGCTGTTGCTGAGGGGCCTGCCAATATCAATCCTAAGAACATGCCAGATACACCCAATATACCGCCCATAAATTTATTCATTGCTTAATCCTTCCCTGTAAGCAGAATTTCCCTTAAACACGCTGTCTGCAAATGAGTGTAACTCAATCAAAATCACATACAAGATAATTCTAATATTAAATCATCTAACCAACTGGAAAATGAAACATAAAAATCTTATTTAATAATGATTATTAATTGCATATATTTTTAAATGCCGTTACTATGAAGACAAGTTACAGTCTCACATACAACTTTAGGGTAAAATCTTGTCTCAACAACAAACAAAATCATCCATGCATCATATGTTCCATTTTCAAACTCAACATGAGGAAGATCAGGAGTTACTGAATGAATATCTGGATGATGAACTGGTACCTTGCCAATATCGAGATTATTCAGAGTTTATCCTATGCGTGACACGGGTATGGTCCCAAATTGCCCATCTAAATATGCGCGGCATTCAGGACAACCAGTTGCATGAAGCCCTTAATATCTGGACACAGAAATTTTGTTCTCTGGGCGGGAAGGATGCGGCCCATCATTGGGATTCCTTTCTAAGTTTCCTCACAAGGAATGTTAGAAAACCCTTTCTGCTTGGCTGTGCATCCTGTGGAAAGGTAAGTGATGATGAAAAAATCTTACTTTTAATCCTACATGATATTCAATCTCAGGATCTGGATGCGGCCCGACGCAATCTTTCCAAATTAATGTGGGATATCGAAATCCCGACCGCCCTTCATCATCTCATCATGTTTGAATCCATGATGAATGAAAATAGAGCACGCATAGATATCGAAGTACTTAAAGCTTTGAATGAAGCGGCTTACACGTCTAAAAATTTGATGCATTAATCTCTTTAGCAAGATCCTTTTTGTTAACATCAAATGTCTCCGCCTTAATATATTATAAGAACCTAAATTAATTAATGTATTTGAAATCTAGTTATGCTTAAATAACTCAAAACGCACTTCGAAAATTAGGTAAACCCATAAATTTTTAGGTGTTCAATCCGCGGAAATTCATCTCAGCTCAACGCTGTTAGGAGATCCTTGTCGTGATTTCAAAATGTATCAAGGTTGGTTTTCACCTCCTCTTTGGGAGCCTTTTATCAAGCGCTACTCTGGCAGAGGAAACAGTCACTATTGTAACTGATAATAGTTATCCCCCCTATTCCTATAGTGAGAATGGTAATTTATTAGGCATCTATCCGGATATCTTGCGTATGGCAGATGAAAAACTGGATGGATATCATATTAACCTTATTCCCCTACCCTGGAAACGGGCTTTACGAGAAACTGAAAAGGGAACCGCCTTAGGATTGCTTCCCCCTTATTACCGCCCCAGTGAAAGACCCTTTATATCGCGATACTCTGTCCCTATCTATGCCGAAGAAACCGTAATCGTCTGTCGTGAAGATGTCTTTAGAAATACCCGACGCGTTTTTTGGCCAAATGACTTTCACGGCCTAACCATCGCCATTAACAGAGGGTTTGAGGTCATTGATCGATCCATTTTATTTGAAAATGGCGTTGAAGTTATCACGCTGGAAAGTGGTGACGGCAATGAAGTTAATCTGATGAAACTTACAGGCGGACGTGTGCCTTGCTACGCCAATGACCGCATGTCGATTGAATATGGTTTACAAAAATTAGTTGAAAAGAAAAGTATTAAACCTGCCAAGGCAGATAATATAATCTTTGGACCCGTGATCAAAAAAGAATGGGGGTATGTAGCTTATAGTAGAAACAACAACCCCTCTTATAAAAATGATTTTATCGAAAAACTAGACTCCATCATTATTGAGATGCAACAAAATGGCAGCATTGAAAAAATTGTAGAGGGATATATCTACTAGTCTTTTATCTTCAAACATCAGATACATAAATTCTTTCTTGACCTCAAGTCGGCTTGAACTTCTATCCTGAAAACAATATTGGATTTCAGGAAGATAAAAATGGATATTCTATCATTTTTCATTCATGCCGCACTTATTGGTATCATTGCCACCATCATCATGGATATCTGGGCTCTATTTTTAAAGGCAGCCTTTAATATTGTGGGATTAAATTATGGCATGGTTGGTCGTTGGATAGGCCATATATTCAACGGAAAACTAACACATCAAGGTATTGGGAAAAGTTCCAAAATCGCCGGAGAAAGCATAATCGGCTGGGTTTCACATTATGTTATCGGTATTCTTTTCGCGGCTATGCTGGTTCTTATATGGGGGTCTTCGCCGACTTTTATTCAATCCCTAATTATTGGGATCAGTACTATTGTATTTCCTTTCTTCCTGATGCAACCATGTTTCGGCATGGGTATCGCAGGCAGCAATCTGCCCAAGCCCAATAACGCACGACTAAAAAGCCTCATAACACATTTTATCTTTGGATTAGGATTATATCTTGGTGGATTTACGACAAAGATCATTCTGAGCCAATTTCTATAAACGGAGGAGTTCCTCTATTTAAAACTTTATCTCTTTATACGATTTGTTAATGTTCCGATCCCTTCAATTGTGACTTCTATAATATCACCATCCTTAAGAGATTTTGTACGCCCCGGTGTACCCATAAAGATCATATCACCGGGTTCCAACGTAAAATAACGACTTAAGTAACTCACAACCTTAGACGGTTTATGGATCATATTCTGTGTATTTTCCTGTTGCACAATTTCGCCATTTAACCGTGTCGTTAGCAACAAATTATTTGGATCAAGTCCCGTCACAAGCACCGGCCCGACGGGACCAAACCCATCGCTTGCCTTCGCGCGCATCCACTGTAAATCTTGTCCTTGCCAGTTACGCTCACTTAAATCATTTCCGGCTGTTAATCCAAAAATATATTCTTCTACATCTTCTTCGGATATATTTTTTGCGCGCTTGCCAATGATCAAGACAAGCTCACCTTCGAAATGCACATTACTGGCATCTGACGGCAGGACAATATCTTCGCCACTTCCAATCAATGAACTAGGAAGTTTTAAAAACAAAGGCGGTGGCTGTGAGGAAGAAGAGGCAATATGGCTAGCAAAATTCATCCCAACGGCAAAGACTTTGCGCGCATCTGTCGGCGGCAACAAACGCACCTCATCCACAGAAATTCTTTTTCCTGTTTTTTCAGATACTGGAAAGAGGCCGGCGCTTAACTCTTCAATCTGATCTCCATTTAGAATACCAAAGCGGATACCAGTTTCGGTTTGATATCTGACATAAGAAACTGTTTCAGCACGACTTATGTTGGATGTAAAAAACATCGTCATCAGAAATACAAACAAAAATCGCATATGCATATTAGTCATAAATACCCCGAATGTTATGTTAAAAATCCTGACATAATCTCTTATCAAATTCAAGGTTACGCCAGATTTCAGATCTGAATGGCTTTCAGATATTAAAACAAACATGATTGGAGTAAAACCATTCCTAATCACTTCATAACCTATTCCAACATAATGACTTGTTCGTTACTTGTGCAACTTACCAGTTCTGATATTGTCATTTTTGGATTAATTTTTTAAAGATAATTGTAATCTAAATAATTTGCGCTTTTGGGGAGGAAAGGAAAATTGCTTAAGGTAAAACAAAGCTTCTTCCTATCTATAATTTGTCTCATCGCAATGATGAGTGCTAGTCATGCAAAAAAAATGACCCGCATAGAATACAACAATTGGGATACCTCCTCCCAAGTCAAAATCCTGGTATCCAAAGACTGGTATGTTTCTAAGACCTCATATTTTGGTGCAGTGGTGACTGGTGACCCTGTTGAGACTTATAAAAAATTAATTGAAGAATGCCATGCATTCTTCGCGATTGTTGGTGGCTATAATCAAAGTTTTGGGAAATGTGCTTTATATAAAGTTAACGATAAAAGGGCTAAATACGAAAACGAAACACAATTCAGAATGTTAATTAACACGTTGTCCCCCATTCAAACCGCGCAACCTCAAATAGCCCTAGCTGAACCTAAGGACATATCCCTTACACCAACCCAATCGACCCATACATATCGATCTGCACCCAATGCTGCCAGTATTGCGGTCATCATCGGAAACCAGGATTATCGCACAAAGGGGCAGGATATTCCTGATGTCACACCCGCTCAGAATGATGGTTTAGTTTTCAAAAAATTTGCCATGGAAAACTTGGGTATTCTCGAAGAAAATATCATTCATTTGAACAACGCAACAAAGGCGGATTTAGCCCGCATCTTTGGCAATGATAGAACCTATCAAGGACGTGCCTATAATTGGGTCAGAGAAGGCCGCTCTGATCTTTATGTATATTATGCGGGTCATGGGGCACCCGGCCCGAATGGAGAAGCCTATCTAGTACCCGTTGATGCCACCGCCGATACCATTCATCTAGACGGGTATCCACTAGACTTACTTTATAAAAACCTCAGTCAGATTAATACAAAATCCACCACGGTTATTCTAGAAAGCTGCTTTTCTGGAAATAGTAATGCCGGCACCGTCATTCGTAATGCATCCCCCGTCTTTATGAATACAGAAGAAACAACCATCCCCCCGAAACTGAACGTGATAACAGCCGGGTCCACCAATCAACTGGCCAGTTGGACCAAAAACAAAGAGAACGGTCTTTTCACCTATCATTATATCAAAGGCATGAAGGGAGAAGCTGATGGTCCACAATATGGTAACGAAGACGGTCAGGTCTCTATGAGTGAATTGCAAGCCTATATGGATGATACCGTCACCTATTGGGCCAAACGCTATTATAACCGTAAACAAAATGTCCAAATTACTGTTGCTAGGTAAAGTAAGACATAACTTAGAATGCTCAAAAGTTTATTATAATGGATCTTTAATCTGAACATACTATTCATATTCAGTTTACCACTTCTGTCTCGACTGTTACGCTTTTGACGACACGCTTTTCTACTTCCTCATGACCTTCTGCTTTATATGGGTCAAAAATGGCCAGATTGATCCCATTGCCAACTGAACTTTTGTAAATTACTCCATCGAAATTACATTTCTTAATAAACTCGCACAAATATTGGCTCGGAATGTAATCGATTGCTGCACTTTCTGGTAAAACTGGTTTCGTGAGTTCTTCCCCTAATAACTCCAAGAAACCAATATCTTGCCTCATAAGCTTTATATCTTTTTCTCCCTCAAGCATGAAGGGAGACACAAGTTTCCTTGGCTCTCTTAAGTCCACAAATGTCATTTTTTCTGGTATTCTGAAATTAGCAATATTTACCGTTTCACCAGTATGTGGGCGAATTTCGCATACAGCGGTTTCTGAGTTGGAAGCCAAATATAGGTATGGGATTCCAACCGGATTTGCCCGACCATGAGAAGCCTTACGCCCCGGGGGAGCCCCCATTTGATCGATATTGAAGCACTGATCGTCAGAGTTAGCTCGCGCACGATACCAATTTAACCCTATTACTTCAGATCGAACCAATATATGATCCCAGAGTTCTTTCAACCGCCCTAAATTCAAACTTGTAATAGGAAAATAGCGGTTGGCTTCTTTCAATTCCGAGGAAAGTTCCTTCCAGACGTTCAATTGATCACTTTTTTCAGATTCTGAGCAATGGAATTTTTTTCTCGGTAAATTGCCGTCCTCAATAATATCTCCTAGCAGCAGAGACGCTTGCGCTCGATCCTTATCTGGAAACAAGCACCAATCTCTCTGCAAAAGATCTGTTACATACTCGCCATCTTCTGACTCTTCGTAGATTGAAAGCAAAGGATCAAAGTAGTCCCTTAAATAAGTCACAGAGGCGACAGCTGACGTTTTGTTACAATAAGAACATACATCTTCATATGGAACGAATAAGGGAAATAACTTACCCATACCTTCGTCACCGATACAATCAGGACAGCATAAATTATCAGTCATCTATACTATCGAAATACTCAGCTAACATCTCAATATGATGCTGCATAGATAATTTTTTAACTACTCCCAAGCCAGGGAAATGTGATCGCGCATGTAAGTCTCTAAACGATTCCATTGCGCGTGTCTCTGTAATATGAGTTTCTAATTCATCCAATTCTTCTACCAACTTATCGACTGCTTCCGCAAATTTACCAGCTGGATCTTGTGGTGAGTCATTTCGATCAGATTTAAAATGATGTATCCATATCTCATCTTCATTGTCTTCATCAATGCACGTTATATGAATTGCAACCGCATATGCTGGGCCGCCCGACTCACTAAATTCATCTCCTACAATCAAAAAGTCACCAAATGCATCCGCACCTTCAAGCTCGTAGGTTAAATGAATGTCAGAAAAACTTTCATAATCGGGGTACTCACTGTTCTTCCTTTTATCGAAACCATCACGAATTAGAACTTTATAAGCATCATCAAAACGTTTTTGATACAATTTCCCACAATGCTTCTCTATGAAGACGTGCTTAACTCCAGCAATATTATCGTCACCTAAACATGCGGCTAAACTTTTTGCATTCCCAAAACCTGAATGAACAAAAACTAACTGCTCACCATCATATTTTTCCAAAAGTGCCGTAACTTCTTCCAATGTAACTTGTTGTGTCAAAAGAATACCTAATTGAATGCCATCTGCATCTTCATAGTCACCAACCAACGCACCTATTGTTTCTTCATCATCATTCGCCAACTCACCGTGATGAGGATTAACAATTACAACAGCCCTCCCATTTGCAAGTCTAACTTCATCAAGAGCCCTCTTAAGACCACTAATAGCGGACTTCACAGGTTCGATAATAGGAGTAAAATTAGCATCCGCAAGCAGACTGGCATTTTCACGAATTACCATTAATTCGTTTTGTTTGCCTCGCATATAGGGGTAATACATTCGTTAACCTAGTTCCAATTTTTAACTTCACTAATAGTGGAGTTTACAGCCGTAAAAAGTTTATTATGGTCTTGTTTTCTAATCTTAGTAGAAAAAGCAGTTGGCAACAAGGAGTTTGGCAATCTACCCATGAAATCAGACAAAGGAGTCAAACTTCTAGATTTTTTCAACACCTCAACCATGGCTCGATGCACAATTGAGGCTTCTAAATCTAAGAAAACTTCACATAACGCAGGATACATTTTTGTATTAGGAACATCAGGGATGGCTAAATTCAAAAATTTAAGGATGGCTTTTGCTTCTTTGATCTGAATGGAATCTAGAATTGCAATGGGACTGGTACGTTCCGGTAAATCTTGGGCCTCTCTCAAGGTTGAAATGCTATACCTTTCCGACAATATCATCACACCAACATCTTTGGAAACAGTTTTCAAGACGCCTTCCAGATGGTTTTCTCCTGTAATCACATTCACTTTTGCAAAGACATTTTTGTAATCATTTATCTGTTTATCCAAGCGAGATAGAGTATCGCGTTCTGATTTAATCTCGTAAACAGTTCCTGTACCATTTAAAATTACTGTGTCAGCCTTACTCTTTCCAACGCGGAATTCATTGATCATAGCTGCTGTATTTAACGAATGAATACCAAGTAGAACTTTATGAGTTAATGCAGCTTTATATGCGTACTCATGGCGGTTGTCTTTTTTCTTTAATATATCGAACGCAGTGTCGAAAACGTCTCCAACACTGTTCGCATCGTGCATTTGATTTAAAATACCCGCATCCGTCGCAAGTCTCGCAAACAAAGGAGAATACCCTTTTTGCGACAATTCACGAAACACACTAGCTGAAAACAAACGCGATACAGCTGCGACTTGATAGTTATCAAGTTTTTGACTAATCAACATTTTCTTATTGATTGAATTAAATTCAACATCAACCATCTCCTCTGGGCTCAAAGCACTCGATCAGAGATATTTCCCCTCTTCATTAATGAATATAACTGCTTCGTTTAAATCCCACAACTCTTGTAATTTATAGTCAGTTCTTCATCATTCGAACGCTAACTAATAATCCTAACTTCACAAACTTTGCCAAGAATGTGTATCTTCTCCATTTTTTTAGAGTATACAGTTAAAGAGATGTATATTATCCACTATACACAAAAAAGCCTTGATCAGATTGTTTCTGGATCAAGGCTCAAAACTGTGTCTTGTAAATGACTTACAAGAAATATGGCTGGGGTGGTAGGATTCGAACCTACGGTACACGAGATCAAAACCCGATGCCTTACCGCTTGGCTACACCCCATCAGTGTGTTGGCGCGCAATTTATTGTTTTCGTCCGGTAATGACAAGAGGCAAAATGCGAAAAAATGCATTTTTTTTACAAAAACTACATCTTTATCAGTGCGGCCTCTGCCCACCAGTCTGTATTATAGCGCAAAACGGCGTTTTTTGCCATATCAGCTGCCTCTATATCAGCAAATAATCCAAAGCAAGTGGCCCCGCTTCCAGACATTCTGGCCAAAAGGCAATCCGGTTGTTTTTCAATCACATTCAAGACCTCTGCCACCACAGGCGCTAAACAGTTGGCAGCCTCTGTCAGGTCATTTTTTTGTGCCAGACAAAGGTTTAGAAAATCTTGTCGAGATTGAGTTTTATCCATCAAAGAAGAACGATCAGCTATAGCTGAAAATTCTGGTACACGCGCTTTAAATACATCGGGCGTGGAAAGTGACACGCCAGGATTTACCAACAACATATATAAAGGCGGAAGAGGCACAATCTTTCGAATATCTTCGCCAACACCACGCATAATCGCAGATTGGGAAAGAAGACAGACAGGAATATCTGCTCCTAACGTCAATCCCAGCTCAGAGAGCTCTTCCAAAGGCATCTGAATATCCCAGAGACGCAATAGAGCTTTTAAGGTTGCTGCGGCATCTGCAGACCCACCGCCAACACCAGCGGCTGCGGGTATATTCTTTTCCAGATGTATCTTTGCGCCTGTTTTGATATGCAATTTTGCCTGAAGAGCTTTGGCCGCCTTTAGCACCAGATTACTTCCATCTAGCGGCACCGCTGATTTATATGGGCCTGAAACTTCCAGACTGAGCTCTTCTGCTTCGCTTACCCGAATATGATCACCAAATTCGGTAAATACCACCAAGCTATCCAATAGATGATAGCCATCTTCACGCTTTCCCGTGACCAAGAGGTCTAAATTAACCTTGGCGGCTGCGAATTCTTCAATACTTTTTACCATGATCCCTCAGGATGAAATTACAGGCCTTTTTGAAGTTTTTCACGCACAGCGTCGACATCAACTTCTTCACTTGGCCATTTCATTGCCCGGTTCCATTGGAAACGTGCTTCGCGTTTGCGTCCCACTTGCCAATAAGCATCGCCAAGATGTTCCACGATGACAGCTTCATTGGGATCAAGCGCAACCGCACGTTCCAAAAGCTTTACTGCATCTTCATATTTACCAAGCTTGTAATAAGCCCATCCCAGACTATCGGCAATAGCACCGCTACCACGGCGTGCGTCTACTGCTTTTCTCAACATGCCTTGTGCTTTTTCCAGATGCAGACCTTTATCCACCCATGTATAACCTAAATAGTTTAATACATCAGGTTCATCCGGGCTCAATTCCAGCGCCTTCAAAAAAGCTTTTTCCGCGGTCGGCCATTCCTTCAAACGTTCATAAGAGATACCTTGTAAATAATAGTATCCCCAATGGGCATGTGTTGGCGCATTAATACGACCGATTAAGCGATCCATGGTTTTCGCCATATCTTCGTAATTTTGGTCCCGATTATAAAAACGTGCCATGGAATCCAGTGCAACCAGATCGCTTGGACGATCACTGGCAATATCATCCAGTAAATCCAGCGCTTTTTCCTTATCGCCCATTTCCCAAATAGCTTCCGCTTTATAGATCTCAGATTGCCAGAAAAAAGGATATAGATCCTTCACTTGGTCATATACTGCAACAGCTTCATCAAAACGTTCATTGCCCATCATATATTGGGCCACTGACATTTTGATATTACGATGTTCAGGATGAAGATATTCAGCAACACGGGTTAGATCCAACACCAAGTCATTTGTTGGCGCATTTAAGAATTGCGCCACTTGGTAAATCGCTTCACCAACGCCTTGTTCAGCCGACTTTATCATCGGCACTAGATCTTTCCCTTCCATGAGAAGGCGTAAATCTTCGCTCAATGCCGGACCATCACCAATCTTGGTAATGAATTCAGTCACCAGGTCACGCACTTCATCTTTCCGACCCTGATTAAAGATTGATCGGATATAAGCTCTGAATGTGACGGTTGGTAATTGCATTGGACTTACATAACCTTCAGGCTCCATATACGCTTCTTCTGCGCCTTTATGGTCACCTAACTGGTCCAACATTTGTCCTTTCATAAAACTATACAGGCCCGGAAAACGCGCTTTAAGTTGATTAATTTCAGAAAGCGCAAGCTGCTTATTTCCTAAACCAACCGCAATCCAGCCTTTCAATAAGTTTTTGATAACGTTAAAAACACGACCATTTGGGATTTTTTTCGCCAGCTCTTGTGCTGTTGCAAAATCACCTGCATGGACGGCCTTCGCAAGAAGTAACATACGTGTATTATAATCAGAAGATCCGCTTTGGCCTAAAATCTCTGAAAAAGAAATCGCTTTTTCAATATCCCCAAAACGCAATAATGAATCACGTAATTCCCCAATTAAAACTGGTTCGACATCCGCACCATGTTCGGAATTCCGACGTACAGCTTCGGTTAAAATTGCAACCGCGTTATCAAAATCAGAATTCAGATTGGCATATCGACCAGATAAATAAAGACCATAATAAGGGCGTGTTGAAACTTCATTATCATTTGTATTTGCTTGGGCGACTTGCCCCATGGGCAATGACATTACAGTCCCTAAAAGCCCGAAAGCATAGATTGATAACTTAACAGCTTTTCCAACATGGCATCGTTTCATAATCTATTCCTAACTTTGCTTTCGCTTAAATTTTGCCATGCAGATAATCGGTCACAAAGCTACGAAACTCAGCCGTAACTTTCTCATAAGTATCCCGTTTAAAAGGTACAATCAGATCAGTTAATTCATCAAATGGTGCCCATTGCCAATCTGAAAACTCTTGATAATGGGCATCTAAACGGATGTCACTATCATCCCCTTCAAACGCCAATAAGAACCATTTTTGTTTCTGACCACGATATTGTCCCTTCCAAATCTTACGAGACAAATCTTTTGGTAAGTCATAGGCATACCAGTCTTCAGATTCAGCTAAAATACGCGCCTTAGCAGTTCCAATTTCTTCTTCAAGTTCGCGTAAAGCGGCAACTTCGGCGGTTTCACCTTCATCAATCCCACCTTGTGGCATCTGCCAGTGAGCGCCTGGTGTATCAATGCGATCCCCCACAAATACATCACCGCGATCGTTGATGAGCATCAGGCCAACACAGGGGCGATAAGGGCGATCGTCAGTCATTTTTTCTTCCGTATTCTATAAATCTTAGTATCATTTTCTTTATGTATGATTACTTCTGTAAACCTTCAATAGCGACAGAAGTCACAGGCACCAAAGCCAATCCTTTTTCATCTAATCCTTCGGCCCAGCGTTCAATTTGTTTAATCGTCGCGCTATATGGATGTGCAATCGCCACAGCTACTCCTTTTTGCAAGGCTATCTCTTCGATCATTTTCAATTTTCTTGAGACATCTGTACGACCAGGTGGCGTATCAACAATTTCATCCATGGTGATATAAGGCACGGCCGTCAATTCCATCATCTTTGGCGCCGCATTCACAGGAGAATAAAAGCTATCCATATATAACAATCCACGCGCTTTCATACGTGCTGCTAACAGACGTACATGGGATTCAGATGATAAATATTTAGACCCTTGATAGGAGATCAGCCCCACATAGCCTGTACCACGGCTCATAATCCAGTTTAACTTTTTGGTATTTTGAGCTGCTTCCAAATTGGTATAAAGCGCATAAGGTCCAGGATCGCTTTTCGGGAAATCAATGGGTTCCATTGGCAAGGTCAACATAACTTCATGCCCAGTATCACGCGCTTTCGCGATCCAGCTCGGTAATTGAGGTGTATAGGGTGCAAAGGCAAAAGTCACTTCACCCGGTAAACGCTCCAATGCTTCGGTGGTTGCCTTGCGAGAAATACCCAAATCCACCATCACAAGCGCAACTTTTGGACGATTTTCAAAAGAATTAAATGGACGCGAATAAACACGCCATGGTTCACGCCCATCATCCGCAATTTTGGGCAGGGGACCTTCCTTGCTTTCCTCAATCAAACTTGGATCAGGATGCGGAAGCATCATTTTTCCGTAATCACGAACCGCAGGTTCAGCAGTCGCAGCATCATTAGATGTTACTGTATCTTCAGTTGAAGCATTTTCAGCCATCGCATCTGGATTAGCATTTTCAGCCTTGTCATCTTCTTCACCAGACACATTCTCAGATGCTTCTGTTGCTTCTGGCTCAGTATTATCGGTTGATTTGCTAATCTTGATCTCTTCGATCAAATTACTCGGACGCTGGTCAATCAGTTCCTGTTCAATCTGTTCAGCCTGGCTATCAAGATAAAGATAGGTACCGGCAACACCGGCAACTGTCAGAAAATAAGCGCCTGCGACCATCAACCATGGCAACATCTTTTGAAATTTAGACGGCGCATCATAGTCAAATGGATCGCTAGTATCATCATCCTCAATAGGGTCATGCAACGAGGATTCGCCCTTACCAAAAGGCAATTTAATCGCTTTCAAACTTGGTAACGAGAATTTACCCAACCTGCTACTCAGCCCCTATTAACTTCAACAATATTCAATCCTAGTTTTCATCCATATTTTGGAAGATTGAAACACCCTTAACCATTCTTACAGCTTGTTCCAATTGATAATCCTGAATTTCATTTGAATTATCTTCGGCTGTTTCTTCTTCCGGTTCCGTGGTTCCGTCATTCGCACCTTCATCTTCTTCACCATCCGGGTTTTTCAAGGAATTACGAAGATCAGATTCTTGTGTGCGGAAGCGAGATTCAACAGTTTCCAGACGTGCTTGTTCCACTAAAATATCCGGCTCGATACCAGTTGCCTGAATGGAATCCCCACTTGGTGTATAGTAACGCTGTGTGGTCATCTTGATCGCTGCGTCGCCGTAAGATAACGGCATGATCGATTGCACAGATCCTTTACCGAAGCTTTTTGTCCCCATGATAATCGCGCGGCCATGATCTTGCAGCGCCCCTGCCACAATTTCAGAAGCAGATGCAGAACCACCATTGATCAAAACCACAATCGGCAAACCATCTGCATCATCCCCAGCGCCTGCACGGAAGTCTTGTGCGTCACGACCATCACGTCCGCGGGTAGAAACAACAATACCACGCTCCAAGAAGGTATCGCTTACGGAAATGGCTTGATTTAACAAACCCCCTGGATTGTTCCGCAAGTCCAACACATAGCCTTTTAGATTTCCTTCAGATTCTTCCTTCAAACGTTTCAACGCTTTATCAAGACCTGGTTGTGTTTGCTCACTAAAACGGGAAATACGGATATAACCCACATCGTCATCTTCCATGCGATAACGAACCGCACGCATCTTAATGGTGTCACGCGTGATCGTTACGTCAAAAGGTTCTTGTCCTTTGCGTGCAATGGTCAACACGATATCTTCACCAACCATGCCGCGCATTCTTTCAACCGCTTGATCCAAGGTTAAACCTTGAACAGGCTCCCCATCAAGATGAGTAATATAATCACCCGCTTCGATACCTGCTTTATAAGCTGGTGTATCGTCAATTGGGGATACAACTTTAACCCAACCATCTTCCATGGTGACTTCAATACCAAGACCACCAAATTCACCTTTGGTATCTTGTTGCATATCCTCAAAATCACTTGGCGGCAAAAATGTCGAATGCGGATCAAGCGATGTTAACATGCCTTGAATTGCTGCTTCGATCAGGTCTTTTTCATTTACTTCATCAACATAGTTTTCGCGAATATGTTCCATCACATCGCCCAACATACGTAAATTGGTTAATGTGTCAGGATAGGTTTCCTCTGTTTGTGCCGAGGAATTGGACATCAAAATAGTGCCCCCTAAAGCCAATGCAGCTGCCCAACCTGTTACACCAAGAAATTTCTTCATCTTTATATCCGATACCAATCTACAACGATGCCTATTGCGAAAATCAATTAAATTACTAAGTCGTTGAATTCAACTTTCGCTGATTTCCTTTACTTTGTCACGGTAAATGTCACAAAACATTAAGGAAATAAGCTTATCCATTTTCCCTATCCACGTTTAAACCAACGCAACGGGTTTAAGGGTTTCCCATTACGTCGTAATTCCACATATAATTCCAAGCCATTTTCACGAGATTGTGACATGGATCCTATAGGCTCCCCGGATAAAACCCATTGTCCGGTAACCACATTTGCCACATCCAATCCAGATAAAATTGTGTGATATCCACCTTCATGTTCAATAATGACGATCAACCCATGGTCCCGAAAGGGGCCAGCAAATGCAATCTGTCCATCATGAGGGGCTATGGCTTGTGCGGCAGCACGTGTTTTAATTTTAATACCTTTAGCCGTTTGCCCAAAACCTAAATCTTGCCCATAACGTTGCACCACTTTACCTGACACCGGATAGGGTAAACGACCTGAATTTGGAAAGGCACGTACAGATGTCGGTTTAGCCATCATAATGTCGCTTGGAATAGAAGCAGTTGCTTGTTCCGTGTTTTCCGGGCGCGTCGATGGTCGTATTTTATTCAACTTATCAAGCAAATCCTGCATGGATTTGGCTTCACGAACCAGTTTGTCAATCCGCTTTTGTGAGGCTGCTTGACGAGCCGCTTGTTTTTGCGCCAGTTGCTTCTTGCGTGAAAGCAGCACCTTTAACGAAGCCTGCTCTTCTTGAAGCCTAACACCTGCCGTTTCAAGTGAAGCAAGTTGTTCATGAATATCTGTTTCAACAGCCGCCAAAGAGTCTAATTCTTCTTTTAAGACAAAAGCACGATCTCGCAAGGCAGGAACAGCAGATTTTAATAACATGGCACTATGAACCGATTGCCGCGGTGTTCCTGGAAATAAAAAAAACGCAGATGCAGAGTCATCAGATAACTTTGTGAGGGCGCCTAAGGTACCACTTAATTGTGCAGACCGCTCATCCAGCCGATTTTTGCGATAAGCCACATCATCTTTTAACTCTGCCAGACGTTCGTTCAAATTATCAATCAGGTATTCCTGATCCTGCGTCCGACTTGCGGCTTCGATCAACTGATTTCGCAAGTTCCGCGCTTCTTGTTGCAAGGCACGTGCTTGCATCTCAAAAATTTCTTTGATCCGTGTTTCTTTTTCAATATTTGCTTGCAGACGCTGAAGATCTTCTTCGCTTTCGGCAACAGCCGCAGACGAAAAAGTTAGAGCAAAAGACACATATAACAACGCCCCGATCATCCGACTGAATGATCGCTTCTCAGTAGATTTATAATCTAATTTATTCTGCCGCAGATTGTTGTGCATATTGAATCAGACTTTGTCCTGTCATTTCAGCAGGTTGATCGATATTTAATAAATCAAGAACGGTTGGCGCCACATCTGCCAATCGGCCAGATGATAAACCACTCACCCCATCGAATGAGTTTACAAGGATCAATGGTACAGGGTTTAGGGTATGGGCAGTATGTGACTGGCCAGTGCTTTCATCCACCATCATTTCCGCATTCCCATGATCAGCGGTGACTAGCATCGCACCACCAACAGTTTCAAGCGCCTGAACCAAACGACCAACACATTCATCGACAGCTTCTACAGCCTTTATCGCTGCCTTCAGGTTCCCTGTATGCCCAACCATATCGGTATTGGCGAAATTAACGACAATCAAGTCAAACCGCTTATTCTCAATAGCATCAACCAAATTATCCGCCACTTCCGGCGCAGACATTTCAGGCTGCATGTCATAGGTTTTCACCTTTGGAGATGGAATTAAAATTCGCTCTTCCCCGTCAAAAACCGTTTCTTCACCCCCATTAAAGAAGAAAGTTACATGGGCGTATTTCTCAGTTTCAGCAATGCGCAGTTGCTTTAAACCATTAGCTGACACCACAGCCCCCAAAGTATTAGATAGCTCTTCGGGTGGGAAGACAGTGCCAAGAAATGCGTTATGTGCCTTTGAATATTCCACCATGCCCAAAGCATCAGCAAATTGAACAGGCTTAGAGATGTCATAGCCATCAAAATTCGGATCAAGGAAAACCGATAAAATTTCACGTGCGCGATCTGCACGAAAATTCGCCATAAACAGCCCATCACCATCTTGCATACCTGCATAATCACCAATCACAGTTGGCAGTATAAATTCGTCATATTTCTCAACCGCGTATGATGCATCAATCGCAGACAGCACATCTTCTGCCTTTTCACCTTTTGCAGCAGACATAGCGTCAACCGCCAAAGAAACACGGTCCCAGTTATTATCACGATCCATTGCATAGAAACGGCCAGAAATAGTTGCCACTTCGGTTTTTGGGGACATTTCCATAAAAGTTTCAACGAATGGCTTTGCACTTTGTGGCGGCGTATCACGACCATCCAAAATTGCGTGCAACTTAACCGTCAAACCTTCTTCGATCAGATGATTTGCCAATTTTGCCATATGGTCTTGATGCGCATGCACACCACCTGGTGACAACAAACCTGTTAAATGAACAACACCGCCTGTTGCTTTCATTTTTTCGATAAAGGCAATCAAACGTGTATTGGATTTAAATGTGCCACTATCAAGCGCTTCATCTATACGTGGAAGATCTTGTAAAACAACACGTCCAGCGCCCAGATTCATATGACCAACTTCGGAATTCCCCATCTGTCCGCTTGGCAAACCCACAAAAGTTTCCGATGCTTGTAAATTGGCCTTTGGATAAGTTGCTGAAATCTTGTCCCAGTTTGGTGTATTCGCCTGTAAAATCGCGTTATTTTCAGAAGAGCTGCGCTCTCCCCAGCCATCCAGAATACAAACAACAACAGGATTTGGACGATTATTTTCAGAAGTCATAAATCTCAACCATTTATCTAATATGCACTTACTGCATGCAATGCCCGTAAAAGGCCAGTATTTCTCTTGCTCTTTTTATAATAGATACGCCACTTTGTTTCCAGTATGGAGCCTCGAATTTTTGCGAATTTTTTACAGATAAGTCTTTTGACCAATCTATAAGGCCAATTTATGGCACAAGATTTATGATTGTTTTCCAGTATAATCTGACTGGTGCGTAAAGTTAAACTAGCCTATAAACAACATAATATATCAGTGAATTCGACTTAGAAGGCATCTAAAGCAACATGTTACCGCCAATTGACCCTCCCAATGCTTATCCGAAACTTGATCCGGCTGTTCGCGATCATATGAAACGGGAGTTATTGGATAGCTTGCCAGAAGGTAAGGAGATCTGGGTATTTGGCTATGGATCCTTAATGTGGAATCCAGGCTTTGAACATGAAGAAATCCAATCTGTTATTCTAAAAGGGTGGAGCCGTTCCTTCTGTGTACAATCTCACAGATATCGAGGTACACCAGAAGTCCCCGGTCTTGTTCTTGGTTTGGATCAAGGTGGGGAATGCCATGGATCCGCCATTCGTTGTTCTGCAGATCAAGCACGACCTGCCATGGATTATTTATGGGAGCGTGAAATGGTCACAGGCGTCTATGAGCCAGCTATTGTGCATCCAAATAATGAGCATGGCGAGACATTGAGCTGCCATACTTTTGTTGTTGATCGTCACCACCCTCAATATGCAGGTGATTTAAGCGAAGATGAAACCATTTCAATGATTGTACGCGCCCATGGCAGTGCAGGCAGTAATCGTGACTATTTACTCAACACGGTCAAACATTTGGATGATTGTGGAATTATCGATCCCCCGCTTCATAGATTGGCCGATTATGTTGGCCAAGGTGGCGCAGATATTTAGGAATTTAAAGATGACACAGGCTGCAATCCACTCTCCCTCAACACATCAAAATTTGATGCTGGGCCTTGTTCTAGGCGTTGCAGCTTATGTCGTCGTCCCGATGGGAGATGGCATTGCAAAAATATTGACCACCATGGGATATCATAGTGGGCAGGTTACCTTTGGACGCTATTTCTTCCATATGTTGTTTCTAATGCCAATTGTGTTGATAAAATTTGGACCAAGCGGTTTCATTCCCAAAAACTTGAAGGTTCAAACTTTTCGTGCCCTTACAATTGTGATTGCAACCTTCTGCTTTTTTTCCTCATTACATACTGTCCCTTTGGCAGATGCTTTATCGCTCGCCTTTGTTGCGCCCTTAGTTGTAACAGCATTGAGCGTCCCTATTCTTGGAGAAAAAGTAGGTATCCATCGTTGGGTCGCCGTTATCATTGGTTTCGCTGGCGCAATGATTATTATTCAGCCAGGATCAGGCGTATTTCAATGGCCTGCGCTTTATGCACTTAGTGCTGGTGCACTATTTGGTGTTTATATCACCGTAACACGTAAGACTGCGGGCGATAATCCGGCCTTTGTTAGCCTCTTATACCAAGGCGTTCTGGGAACTGCAGCTCTTTCCATCCTAGCTTTTATGAATTGGTCTGAACTGACATTAGAGGCCGTTCTATTAATGGCTGGCGTTGGCGCAGCTGCCGCAACAGGGCATGGCCTTATCATTGCAGCCACCAAATATATGGAAGCAGCTTTATTGGCCCCTCTCCAATATCAGGAATTAATCGTCGGTGCTGTTTTCGGTTATTTAGTTTTTGGGGAAATTCCGGCCGATTCCACATGGCTAGGCAGTGGCGTGATTATTTTAAGCGGCCTTTACATTGGCTATCGGGAAAGAAAAACAAGATCTTCCTAGATTTTTCTCAACATCTTAAGCAAATCAGCTTAAAATGGGATCAACACCTAAAGGATGAAACTATGTTTAAAAAGTTGGCAGAATTATTAACTGATGATGGTAAGAAAAAACCATCAAAAAAAGCTGCCAAAAAACCCACTGCCAAGCCTACAATTCATCATCAAAAAGCAAGCACACCACACGCGAGCGATGATCCGGCGAGTTTGATTAAACAAGCTATTTTGGAAGCCGAGCAAACCATTGCTATGGAAGAAAAAATTGCAGGTCACGACCCTAATCATTTAAAAGCTGTTCAAGATGCGATGATGATCTATCGGCAAAAACAGGAAAATCTGGATCATTTACCCCTTGAAGAAAAAGCACGTCTTCGCGCACTTGGCGAAGTCATGTTCGGTTCCCAGTTATCTGACGCCAATAAAAACACCAAGAAACCTCACTAAACGCACTCATATCTATAACTTAAAGACATAAGCAAAAATGGTCGATATATCCCAAATCGCTGATCGTATTCTTGAAGGCAATCGCCGGGCATTGGCACAGGCAATTACTTTGGTTGAATCCACCCGCCCCGATCATCGCGACCAAGCAGATGCGTTATTGGAAAAACTGCTGCCGCATACTGGTAATGCAAGGCGGATCGGTATTTCAGGTGTACCCGGGGTTGGAAAATCCACATTTATTGAATCCTTTGGCATGCATGTGATCGATCAGGGACATAAATTAGCAGTGCTTGCAGTTGACCCATCTAGCCGGGTAAGCGGTGGCTCAATCCTAGGGGATAAAACCCGGATGGAAAGCCTATCACGTCGTCCAGAAGCATTTATTCGCCCAAGCCCGGCAGGAAAATCTTTAGGGGGTGTCGCAAGGCGCAGCCGTGAAGCCATGCTGGTATGTGAAGCAGCCGGATTTGATGTCATTTTCGTAGAAACGGTCGGGGTTGGCCAATCAGAAACAGCCGTATCAGAAATGACAGACATGTTTTTATTGCTTCTTTTGCCATCGGGCGGGGATGAATTACAAGGTATCAAAAAAGGCATTGTTGAGCTTGCAGATATGGTTTTGGTCAACAAGGCAGATGGTGATTTATTACGGACGGCAAAACGTTCAAAAGCCGACTATCGTAGTGCACTTCATATGTTACGCCCGGTAACCGCGGATTGGCAGGTCCCCGTAGAAACAGTTTCCGCGCTTCAACAAGAAGGGCTGGATATCGCATGGGGTCATATCAGTGGTTTTTTCTCACAGATGCATGAAAATGGCACCTTGGATGATCGTCGTGAAGCCCAAGCAGCAGCATGGCTCTGGACTGAGTTAAGCGATGGTTTGATCGATCGTTTACGCCAACACCCTAAACTAAAAGCTAAACTGGAAGAAGCAGAAGCGGAAGTGCGTCACAAACAACAATCTCCTGTGGCTGCATCTCGCCGATTAATTTCCGCCTTTTTGGATTTAAGCTGACCCGGAAAACGTTTTTACCAGCTTATCCATGATCTTAACTAGGTTCTGCGTGATACTTGGTTCGGATGCGGAATGACCTGCATCATGCAACATCGTTAATTCTGACTTAGGCCAGTTGTTGTGTAGTTCATATGCAGTGACAGGTGGACAAATTGCATCATAACGGCCTTGCACAATATATCCTGGAAGATGCTGAATTTTATGCATATTTTCTAAAATCGGGGCGTCATTCAAAAACAAATCATTGATCATATAATGTGCTTCCAGACGCGAAATAGCTAAATCTGCTTCGGGATTAATCATATTCTCAATAGCCTTCATATCTGGCTCTAATGCCACACAACTGGCCTCAAATACAGCCCAGACACGTGCGGCAGGACCATGAATTGCAGGATCTGGATCACAAAGGCGCTTATAGTAATTACCTAAAATATCGTCCTGTTCATCAACAGGCAGGAAGTTTTGCAGCTTTTCCTGCGCCTCTGGGTAAACATGCTTCACGCCGTGGAAAAACCAATCCAATTCTTGTTGACGACCACAAAAAACACCGCGCAAAACCAAAGCTTTCATACGATCTGGAAAAGCTTGCGCATAGGCAAGAGCCAATGTCGACCCCCAAGATCCCCCAAATACGATCCAACTCTCAATCCCCAACATCTCGCGCAGGTTTTCAAGATCTTCAATAAGATCTTGGGTCGTATTATTTTCCACAGACCCATTTGGTCGAGATCGTCCACAACCACGTTGATCCATCAAGATCACCCGATAATATTGCGGATTAAAAAAACGGCGATGCATTGGATTACAGCCAGCGCCGGGGCCACCATGCAAAAACACAACCGGAATACCGGTAGGCGTCCCGACTTCCTCCCAATAAATTTCATGATGCCCATCAGGTCTTAAATAACCATGATTATAAGGTTCAATTGGGGGATAAAGTCTGTGGCGGCTCATAAAAGACTTTCCTTTAACGCAATCCATATTAATCTATAAACGTTTATTCATACGTCTTACTAAATTGGTGCCATGTCTGTTTTACAGAAGCAAGTAAAAGTCGGATTTCTTTTACTATTTTCTTTTTTTGCAAGTGATTATGCCGCATTCGCAGAGGAGAATTCGGCGCCAGTCTTCACGGATGAAATTACGGGAATGCAGAATTTTCCTGTCTTACGCGGAAAGTCGGGGCATACTATTGTTTTAAGCGGCATAGAACGTCCTCAAAGTCATGGTTTATCTGGTTATAGGCTTAATAAAGCCCGTCTATGGCTTTCAAATCATGCTGTCGGCAAGAAACTCGTTATCCAACCAACAGGTGATCAATATGATCTCTTTGGTCGTGTTCATGCCCTAACCAAAGAACCCAACCAAAACTGGCTTAATGTTCAATTGTTAGATCTTGGTCTTGCCCGTGTTCAACTCAATACCGGTTTTACGGATCACATAGATATTTTGTACAAGGCAGAGAAAGAGGCACGCCTTCAAAAGACAGGTCTTTGGGGAACAGGTAAATTCGAAAGTTATGACGCCAATCAATACAACGGTCCATATAAAGGCTTTATCATTGCCACAGGTATCATCACACAAGCCGCCAAACGAAGAAGTTATTTATATCTGAATTTTGGATCGAATTGGCAGGATGATTTCACTATTGGCATCCCTACCAACGACGAACGTTTCGATACAAAAACAATCCAGAATCTTTATGTTGAGGGTACTAAAGTTGAAATACGTGGATTAATCGAAAGTTGGAATGGCCCTTTTATTCGTCTAGACGTTGCCGAACATTTAAGAGTCATTCAAGATTAGCTGGATATAAAAGTTTCAAACACTTCACCTTGGCGATCCAGCCCCACAGCGCAGATTTTTTGCTGATCTCTTGGTCCATTATCCAAAGTGACGGTGAAGGCAGTTTCCTTAAACCCTGAATGTGCCGGATCATAGCCGCGAATTATACGGCAAAACCCACCATATGCATGTCCCAGTTGATGAAAATCTTCACCACTCCACCAGAAATTATCACCTTGTTTTTGCAATGGTTTTTCACCATCCAGACCACTACTTACACAAAGAATAACGCCATCTTCCGTATAGGCAGCATGCTTTAGGCTATTAAAGAAGGGATCATGTCCTGGCATATTTCGAATATTGGTACTTAACCGACCCGTTAACGTGACCAAGGCGTTTGTACCTTCTTCTGCAGCGGAATTTAAATGATCTCGGCTCAAGCCATACATTTTAAGAACCGGCTCAAGTCCCATGGCATAGACATATTGCAAAACTTCTTGTGGATCTGGTGCAAAATGCAACTGCGTCATCTTTGCCAGCATTTCTTCTTGTCGCCCACGCAGATAAACCACATCTTCCAGATCAGTATAAGGCCAGATGGATAAAAACCACCGCCTGAAACTCATGATCTCAGCTAAGGTTTGCTGTGTTTCCTCTCCAAAGCCAATCATATTACCTGTATAAACCAGACGATCGCCAAATTGGGCTTGGGAAGCAATTTCTTGATGTATTTCTTTCAGCGCAGATAGATTACTATGGATGGCACCGACAATCCAAACCCGACGATTGGCGCGTAATACAGCCAATGGATTTTGCCCTGCCATCTTTGCCTCTTACCTTAAATTTGAGATTTCCATCCTAATAACCACTTAAATGATATGGCCGGAACCGCCATCTCTGTAAAGTGAAATATAGGTAAAAAAAATACCGCCCTGCCAAACAGAACGGTATTTTCAAACATAAATGCAATAAGGATTAAGCTGCAGCTTTTTCCAACATTGTTTCTAGTTTTTCAATCGCTTCTTCTTCGCCCAATTCTTCAACCGCAGCAAATTCACGTGCCAAACGGTCAAGGGCCGCTTGATACAATTGACGCTCACTATAAGATTGATCTGGTTGATTTGCATTACGGAATAGGTCACGTACCACTTCAGCAATCGCAATTGGATCACCAGAGTTAATCTTTGCCTCATATTCCTGCGCACGACGAGACCACATGGTACGACGTACGCGACTTTTGCCTTTTAACGTTTTCAACGCATCTTTCATGATGTCAGGGGAAGACAGACTACGCAGACCGGAATTTGCAGCTTTAGCCACAGGCACACGCAAAATCATGCGATCTTTGTCAAATTCGATAATAATCAGTTCCAGCTTTTCACCTGCAACTTCTGTTTCTTCGATACCTTGAACTTTACCCACGCCATGTGTCGGATAAACAACGTGGTCACCTTTTGTGAAAGTCATAGCTTTAGACATTCCAATTTCTACTTTCTTTTTTCTTTCTGTTTCAGCCAAAATTCACAGTAACAAAGACCTCCCGCACCATCCCATGCATGCGGTACTCACAATCTCATAACAATTAAAATCCAATGCTACGTTAATATGTGAGACTTGTTTTCAATATCTCGTGAAAATTGTCCTTATGAACTCTGTATGAACTCATTAAGAAAATCGCCCCAACAAATTAATGTTGAGCGAAATCCTGCCGAATAAGGATGTATTGTAACATAATTTCAAGGGGAATCCCATAGCCTGAATCAAAAAAAGATTCAGGCTAGATTCACCATGGGTCAACTTAAAGTTCCCATAAAGATTCTCAAGGAATCCAATAATTTATTTCAGGGTATACAGACTTACTCGTCACCAGTACCCGGGGTCGGATCAAAATGTTCCTTAAATTTATTTGGCGTATCATGCCATTCATTGGCATCCGCCGGTGCAGGCTTCAACATCGTAATCACAGGCCATTTATCTGCATACTCACGGTTGAGTTCCAACCATTTTTCTGCATCTGCTTCGGTATCAGGCAAAATTGCATCCGCAGGACATTCCGGCTCACATACACCACAATCGATGCATTCATCCGGATGGATCACCAACATATTGGCACCCTCATAGAAACAATCTACAGGACAAACTTCCACACAATCAGTGTGCTTACATTTAATACAATCTTCTGTGACTACATAAGTCATCTGCGATCACTCCAATTTTACGCCATTTATTTAAATTTCAGGACTCCTGATAAATCCTTTTTGGCGATTGTTATAAAATTACTGGCAAAGACATATAAAACCCATACCAAATAATGCAACCCCAATATTCGACAAAAGCTCATTTTTACTCCATATTAATGGAAATTCACCTTATACTTAATGGAAATAAGATTAATTCACATGATAAATACGGGAAATACATCTCATACAGCGACAAAATCTGATGAAAACACGGATAAACGACTTTATGCCCCTTCATCCGCCCGCAACAAAGAGCCAATTTTAAAAGTTTTAAAAGAATATATCCCCACATCCGGCCAAGCACTTGAAATTGCCTGTGGATCAGGAGAACACGGCCTGCATTTCAGTAAATCATTTCCCGCACTTATCTGGCAACCAACAGATATAGAAACTGCTCATATAGACAGTGCAAATGCCCATCGCGAAGCAGAAAACCTATCGAATATGAAAGAAGCCCATTATCTGGATGTCACATCACAAAATTGGGAAACTGAACCATTAGATCTTATTTACAACGCTAATATGATCCATATTAGCCCGTGGTTTTGTACTTTAGGCCTTCTATCAGGGGCAGGACGCCACTTAAAAAGCGATGGCATACTCTTTATGTATGGCCCTTACAAAATAGATAACCAACACACATCTGACAGCAACGCCCAGTTTGATATGAGTTTAAAATCAAGAGATAGCAGTTGGGGTATTCGTAATCTGGAAGATGTTATTTCTATTGCGGAACAAAATGGATTACAACATAAACATAGCATAGAAATGCCAGCAAATAACTTTTGTATCATCTATAAAAAGATTTAAAATCAGATAGGTATGTATTATCCACCAAGTGACGCATTACCTGCATCAATGACACGGCTGTGGTTCGCACTGCTATCAATCAAGTTACGAACTGCTTGCTTTCGGTTACTTGCATTACGATCTTCCGCTTGCGTTTGAATACGTGAAATTTCACGATAAATCTCATCCACACGTGCTTCTTGACCTGGCGTTAAACTCGGCCCATTCGCAGAGCCAGTGATGATTTTTGTTAAATCTCGTTTCGCTTCCGTAACGCGTTCTTGAGTTGTTGTATCCAATTGAGAGATCACCTGATCACCACCAAAATACACCCCAGCGCCACCTAAAATTCTATCTAGTTCTGAATAAAGAATTGCAGATTTAATGCGTTCCATAGAAGTCAATCCATCTGCGCCTTCAAGAGCTGGATGCTGTTGAGATGCCTCTGCGCCGTCTTCCGCATCTTGCTCATTCATCTTGGCAAGACTGGATTTATATCCTGTATTTTCGTCTACAACCTGATTTTGACTTGCCTCTTGCATTTTGTTGAATTCACGGATTGGGCCAAGCTCTTGCTGTAATTGAAGGAATAAACTATCTAATTGTTCTTGGTTTTCTGCAGAATAATCCGGTGTCCCATATTGTGCCAACATACGGTCAAGCGCCACAGAGACCGCAGGACGTGTCACTTCACCACGCTTTTGCTGACCTGCCTCTGGGAATTCTTCAGCCAAGTTAATAACCTGGCCTGATGCATCCTCCCCATTGGCTGCCAAAGCAGCTTTACGATCTTCAAAAGCCTTCATTAAAGCTTGCGCTTGGGGAGATAAACGAATTTCAACAGCAGGGTTATCTTGGAATTTGACTTCTTGCTGTTTTGCAAGACGTGCCGCTGCCTGCGCTTGTTCCAGCTTTTGTGTTTGCTGGGATTGCGCGGTCAGCAGGGTTCCTAACCCTGTATTCATGAAAGATCGAATTCCGTCTATCATTTCGGCACTTTTTTCCTAAAGGTCTTGTTCGCAGTTAAACTTGACCTTTAAGAAGCAGTTTTTATGCCAGTTTGATCCACATCCTACACAACCCCAAGGAATCCAATATGTTCAAGTTTTCAATTTCTTAGCTAGCCTCCAAAATTTTGACATAATCTGCCCTTAAAGTGGCAAAATCTTCAGATTGGTGTCGTCCAATTCGCTGTTGTGGGAAAGATTTTCCTAAAATCTTAACAAATTCTTTACCGCAAGCATTGCGACGACAGGCAAAGCAGGGTTATATGCAAAAGATCATGATTACATTATACCATCTCTGGCTTTCACCGGGTTGTCGCAAGGTGCGATTGCTCATGGGAGAAAAAAAGCTGGAATTCAACATGCAGATTGAAAAAACCTGGCGTCGTGAGGCTGATTTCCTAGCCCTAAATCCGACAGGTGAAGTACCCGTTATCGTGGATGAAGACGGGACCAAAGTTTGTGGATCTCAAGTGATCTGCGAATATCTGGATGAAATGTATGGCACACTCTCTTTAATCGGTACCGGGGCTGTAGAACGTGCAGAAACCCGCCGTTTGATTGAATGGTTTGATGTAAAGTTCCAAGATGAAGTTATTCAAAATCTTGTGAATGAAAAAATCATGAAACGTTTTTTGGGTTTGGGGGAGCCTAATTCAAACGCCATTCGCGCCGGACATAAAAATATTCATATCCATTTAAGCTATATTGATTGGCTGGTGGATCGCCGTAAATGGTTGGCCGGCGATGAATTGAGCCTCGCTGATCTCGCAGCAGCAGCTCATTTATCATGCGTTGACTATCTTGGGGATGTGCCATGGGCCGATCATCCAAGTGCGAAGGACTGGTATGCAAAGGTGAAATCACGCCCCTCTTTCCGAGGGTTATTGGCAGATCATATCCCGGGCGCCCCACCACCGCCACATTATGCAGACTTGGATTTTTAGTTGTGTCTTGTTAACACGACGAAACAGTCTTTAGTTACAAGATTTAAGAGACTTAAACCGAGAGCTACAAAGAGAACCATCGTAATCATTGGCGAAATTGCTTCAGCAATCTCAATTCGGTTTAACTCAAAAAAGACACCTAGTTTTGTGTCAGCCAGAGCGCCTGTGTAAAACTTTCCAGTAGCATCTGCCGCTTCCAATAAATTAACCTTCAAATCCGAAATTGTAATTACTTGATCATCATTAGCATCAGAAAACAAAGATATAGACCTAATCTTGAGAAAGATCGGAACATGAAGTCCAAGTAAGAAAACAAAATACACCAACGCTTCAATGCGTTGCTCTATATTTTTCAACAAATTCGCCCGCATTTTCATTCCCCCATTTATTTGATTTCTAATTTAGAGACATCATCTTAGGGTTCGTCAAGGAACAAAAAAAGCCCCCGACCTTAATAAGATCGGGGGTATAGTTTACCACGCGGGATTGCGTTTATTCAGGTGCGGATTTACGCACCAAACTTTTGAGAGCCGGAGCCGAATTCTGGATATGCTTCCAGACCTAATTCAGCTTTATCCAAGCCCAACATTTCGTCTTCTTCGGAGCAACGAACACCCATAACCACTTTCAAGATCACGAATAGAACCAAGCTCACAACGAAGGAATAGACACCGATTGCAACGATACCTGTTAGCTGAACGATCAAATCGCCACCGCCAAAGATCGCCACGGCCAAAGTGCCCCAGATACCTGCGAATAAGTGAACAGAGATCGCACCAACAACATCGTCAATTTTCAATTTATCTAACAATGGGATTGTGAACACCACCAAGGCACCACCAATCGCACCGATTACGATAGACAAGAAGTGGTTTGTTAGATCAGGACCAGCTGTAATGGATACCAGACCAGCCAACGCACCGTTCAAGGCCATTGTAAGATCGATCTTTTTATAGAGTGCCTGTGTCAACAAGGTCGCGGCAACCACACCGCCTGCGGCAGCAAGATTTGTGTTGGTGAAGACAATGGCCATCCATGTCGCAGAGGCAGCATCACCCAAGGCCAATACAGAACCACCGTTAAAGCCGAACCAGCCCATCCATAGGATGAATGTACCCAAAGTTGCCAATGGTAAATTTGCACCTGGAAGCGGCAATACTTGACCGTCTTTATTATACTTACCTTTACGCGCGCCAAGAACGATCGCACCAGCAAGTGCAGCCCAACCACCAACAGAGTGAACGATTGTGGAACCAGCAAAATCGGAGAAGCCCATTTCAGCTAACCAGCCGCCACCCCATGTCCAGGAACCCTGAATTGGATAGATAAAGCCTGTCAAAACAACGATGAAGATAATAAAAGGCCAGAATTTGATACGTTCTGCCAAAGTACCAGATACGATAGATGCAGTTGTTGCCACAAACACCATTTGGAAGAACCAGTCAGATGCAACGGAATAACCGCCTTCAACAACAGGCGCTACCAGCTCAGCTGTTACTTCATCAGCTCCCAACAACGCCAATTCAGCTTCAGATGGGTTATAGAACATACCACCCAATGATCCGATAAAGCCGGATACGTCCGTATACATCAGGCTATAGCCGATCAGGTAATACATGATGCCAGCGATAGAATAGAGAACAATATTTTTCAAACAGATGGTGGCTGTGTTCTTTGTACGAACAAGGCCAGCTTCCAACATGGCAAAGCCTGCGGCCATCCACATGACCAAAGCGCCATTAATCAAAAAGGAAAATGTGTTAAATACATAAGATGTTTCTGCAGAGACTTCCGCCATTGCAGGAGTAGCTGTCATAACCGCCGCAGTCACCGCAGCGCCCATCCAGATTTTGTGAGACTTCAAGTTAAGCATTTTTTGCTCCTATTTGTCTGAATTAAAGAGCTGCGCTGTCTGTTTCGCCCGTGCGAATACGAACAGCTTTTTCAATTGGCATAACAAAGATTTTGCCATCGCCAATACGACCGGTACCTGCAGAAGATTGAATGGCTTCCACAACCTTTTCGGTGAGCGCTTCTTCTACGGCGACTTCCAACTTAACTTTTGGCAAAAAGCTAACTGCATATTCAGCGCCACGATAAATTTCAGTCTGACCCTTTTGGCGCCCAAACCCCTTGGCTTCCATAACGGTCAGTCCAGTTACACCAAGCTCGGTCAGTGCTTCACGCACATCATCCAGCTTGAAAGGCTTAATAATTGCCGTAACCATTTTCATTTGAGCGATCTCCCTCTGCTCTGTTTGAAAATTGTGCTGCGCACAAGACGTTTGGCTATTACTATTACAAGGGGCGTGCCAGAATTGAAAAATTGACATTTTATTGTTAATTATCAAATATTTAATTAAATATTGCACCGCAACAATATTAAGAAAAACCCCATATTATTGCCTAATATTTAATCACTATCGCATTTATGCCTATATTTTAATCAATAATATTAACCACTGGCTCTTTTGGATAAAAAAGCCTATATATGCGGCAAATCAATTTAGGTTTTTTGCACGTATATTATATAGAAGCAGATCCAAACGCGTTGGTTTGAACAAGTCGCATATTATGAAAGGTGGCATCCATGTCCCAAAATTCTGATATCTTCAAAGTTGATGTAGCAATTGCCGGCGGCGGCCTTGTAGGTATGACCCTTGGTTGTGCTTTGGCAAAAGGCGGCCTGAAAGTCGCCGTGGTCGATTTTGACACACCTAGCTATCAGGTAGAAGGCGACTATGACGGACGCGCTTCGGCGATTTCCTATGGATCAGCGCAAGTATTTAAGGGTATCGGTCTTTGGGATTATATCGAAGACCATGCCAGCCCAATCTATGATGTACGGATTGCCGATGGGCATCCGATGCGCGGTATCTCACCCTTATTTATGCATTATGATCATCGTGATCTGGGCGAAGAATATGGTGAGGCAGCCCTAGGCTATATTATTGAGAACCGCCAAACACGTGTTGCACTTTATAAATTGGCAAAAGAATATGAAACAACTGATGCAGGCGGAGAACTTCATCAATTTTACCCGGTCGGCGTTGATACGATTGAGCGAACCAGCCATAAAGCAACATTGACGCTAACCGACGGACGACAAATCGAAGCAGCCCTGGCGGTTGCTGCGGATGGGCGAAAGTCCAAAATTCGCGCAGAAGCGGGCATTAAACATAATGAATGGAATTATGATCAAACCGCCATTGTGTGTACTGTTGAACATGAACGCGACCATCAAGGCACAGCCGTAGAATTATTCCTGCCCAATGGTCCTTTTGCCATGCTGCCAATGACGGATGGGCGCACCAATATCGTTTGGTCGGAAAAAACCAAACTGGCCAAAGAATTCATGGATTTGTCCGAAGAAGACTTCATGGCGGAATTGCAACTTCGCTTTGGTGATTGGCTAGGCGATTTAAAATTGGCAGGCCCACGATTTGCCTATCCATTAAATCTAATCTTAGCGGATCATTATGTGGAAGATCGTCTGGTTTTGGCAGGCGATGCTGCCCATGGCATTCATCCGATTGCAGGACAAGGCTATAACCTTGGTATCCGCGATGTAGCTGCCTTGGCAGAAATTCTGGTGGATGCAAAACGTTTGGGCCTTGATATCGGATCCCATAGTATTTTAACCGAATATGAAAAATGGCGTCGCTTTGACAATGTTATGTTAGCGGCGGTTTGCGATGGCTTATTGCGCCTGTTTTCAAATGATCATGCATCAATCCGTCTGGCGCGTGACCTAGGCTTGGCCGCCCTTAACAAAGTCATGCCAGCCAAGAAATTCTTTATGCGCCATGCCATGGGCGTGATCGGGGATTTACCTCGTCTGATCCGCGGTGAGAAACTGTAAGATCAAGACAGGATCGGGGGATAAAAGATGGCTTTAGGGCTTTTTGCAGAATTGGCAGCCGTTATCATCCCCGTCCTTATTCTGGCCTGTATTGGATATTACCTACAAAAGACCAATCAGGCTTTTGACACCAAGGCCCTTACCCCACTCATCATTAATTTCGGTACACCCGCCCTTGTGGTTTATGCCCTTCTTAATGCTGAAATTCGACTAAGCGATCTGGGGGAGATGGCTGCAATATCCCTTTTAATGCAGGCTCTCTTTGGGGTTATCGGCTATGTCATGTTCAAAAGCCTTGGCTGGAATATTCGCACCTATCTGCCTGTGACCATGTTACCGAATAATGGAAATTTAGGCTTACCCCTATGCCTTTTTGCCTTTGGCGAAGAAGGCATGGCCTTGGGTGTTGCTTATTTTGCAATTCTTCCCCTATCTCAATTCACTATTGGGCAAGCTATTGCTGCAGGTCATGCAAATCTAACCAAGTTGTTTAAGAACCCGATGATTTGGGGGTTAGCTCTCTCTCTTGCACTTATTCAATTAGATATCTCATTGCCGCAATGGGTGATGAATAGCCTGGAGCTGACCGGGTCGTTTACCATCCCGCTCATGCTGGTAACGCTGGGTATATCCTTGGCAAAACTGCATGTAAGATCTTTACCGCGTGCTGCGTTAATTGGTTTCATCCGGGTCTTTGGCGGCATTGCGGCTGGATTTTTCTTTGTCTGGCTTTTTGATTTACAAGGTGTTGCACGTGGTGTTGTCCTCATTCAGGCCGCCATGCCATCCGCTGTTTTCAACTATTTATTTGCCAATTTATACGACAACCAGCCGGAGGAAGTGGCAGGTGTGATCGTTGTCAGCACAGTAATATGCTTTATCACACTCCCATTCTTGCTACCTTGGGTTTTCTAAGATTCTCCCTCTTAACATGTAAAAGTTATTTAACTCTCTCAATAATATATATTTAATATTACGAATATATAATAAATATGCTGCGATATTTTTATGACTATGGGAGAGAAAAATGAGTAACTCACGAGACCTGACGGTTGCCAGCTTCAATCTGCTCAATCTTCAATTACCAAATACGGCCATGTATCCGAACACACGCCGATATACCCCTGAAATTTATAATCAAAAATTGACTTGGACAGCCAATATAATCAAACAATTGGATGCTGACATCATCGGTTTTCAAGAGTTATGGTCCGCAAAATGCCTTGTTGATGTATTTGAAAAAGCCAATCTATCGGATGATTATACACTGGTCTTTATCAAAGATCCTGACGCTGGTGCAGATTTACCAAACTGGGACGGTATAGCTGTGGCGATGGCAGTACGTAAGCCTTGGCAAGTTGAAAACTGGAAACGACATAAGGATTTTCCAGAAGAACTGCTTCTTAACAAACGAGATCGATCCTTACAGGAATTGCAGAATAACCCTGATCTTGTGGATGAAACAGAAGATGAAGATTTGGATAGCGCCCATGAGGATGAAGAAATCCATGTGGATATTAAGAAATTCTCCCGATCTCCATTGGAAGTTATTTTAAAAAACGCGGATCGAGATGACGTTCCCAATTTTCATGTATTCTGTGCCCATTTCAAATCCAAACGCGGATCTCGATTGGATAGAGAAGAATATCATCACCCCACAATTGACTTTAAGTCTCATAAAGACGCATTAGGCGCAGGTCTTTCCACCATTCGAAGAACGGCGGAGGCCACCGCCTTACGGATCATCTTAAACAAAATCATGAAAGACACGAATACCCCGGTTATAGTTCTTGGGGATTTAAATGACGGTCAATTTTCCAACACCTTGGCGATCTTATCAAACCAGCCAGATTTCCGTTGGTATGCGGACAGCACCGCGGCGGCAAGTAACAACAGAAACGACACCGGCCTCTTTCCAGCCATCAATCTACAACAATTGCGCAGCCTAAAAGATACCTATTACAGCCATGAATATAAAAATGTACCCGAAGTCATTGATCATGTTTTGGCTTCCGAAGAATTTTATGATTATTCCAACAGCCGTTTCTGGTCATTTCGGGACATGCATATCTTAAATGACCACACAGACGATCATGGCAAGGATAAAATCAAATCCGACCATGGCGTAGTCCGCGTCAGATTTGACTGGAATAAAGCCGAAGATGAATAATTACAATCGATCACAATAGTAATCTGTGCCCAGATTTGGAAGGACATCAGCCTCTGTCACCATATTGAATTTCTTTAATTCAGATTTATGCATCCAATGCATATCGGCGGCGGGGGCTGCGTCTAACGTATACCAATAAAAGGCTGGTGGAATGCCCATATCGCGAAAATATCGCAGATACATTTGATGGACGAGATCATGTTTCGGGAAATCCGTCGCCTGTATAATATGTCCGTCTTCTTCATAATCCCAGGAATGCACCCCAATACAGGCATTGGTGGAGACTTTCCGCCAGACGCCAGCTAAAAACAAATCTGTCCCGCCAGACGCCACCAATCCCCCTTTTGGAATAATAGTGCCCAACCCCATAGATCGCACCACACGCGACAAGATCAAATTATAATCATCATCAGCTGAGCCCGGGACATATTTTAGGGTTAAAGACTTCACATTGGGATTTTCATTAATTGCCACGATAAAGGATTCAATGGCCCGATCATCAATAACCCCTTCCACAATCAAGGTATCCCCATTTGGTGTGAAGGTGAGGGGGTCATAATCATCTGCCAAAGAAATAGAATGATTTACCCCCAACACAGCGGCAGCAAGAAAAATAAATAAACGACAAATCATCTTCATTTTTCCTCCTCCTCTTTCAATGGCACAAATAAACCTGCCTTGATCGTATCGGCAATGATGTTGGAATTATAGCGTTTGATATTTTTGTTTTCTGTGAAAATCTTGCGGGTAAAATCTTCGTAATGGGTCATGTTTTCAGCCACGACCAAGACAACAAAATCCGCCGTGCCCGTCACATAATAACATTGCTGTATTTCGTCATGACGCAACATGCTGGCCCGAAACTCATCCAAGATATCCTGTGTCACTTTTTCAAGACGGATTTCCAATAATCCGCTGATCTTTTCCCGCATCACATCTTGGGAAAGAATAACGGTTTCTTGTGCAATCACCCCGCTTTCACGAAGATTTTTGAGACGTCGCTGGATTGAAGATCGGGAGCTGTTCAGTGTCACGGCAAGTGCTTCTGCGGATAAACGACTGTCTTTTTGCAACAGGTTTAACAGCTTACGATCCAGATTATCTAATTCTTTTAAACTAACTTTCATCTCATCCATCGACTAGATTTGGGTAATTTGCCTCACAATTTCAGAAATTTAGGGCAGAAATCCCAGACAAAACATGTCACTCTTTAGGTTACAAACTGACCATATACAAATTCAGGGAAGATTGGCAAATGACAAAACCCGTTTTGCAACACCATTATCAAGACCCACGTCCCTATCCAAAAGGGGTGGCCTATATGGATGGCCAATATATCCCGATGAATGAAGCCAAAATATCTGTTCTTGATTGGGGATTTTTGCGCTCTGACGCCACTTATGATGTGGTCCATGCTTGGGAAGGCGCTTTTTTCCGTCTTGATAAATATGTGGATCGCTTCCTCAACAGTGTTGAAAAGTTACGCATGACTTTACCTGTGGAACGTACAGAACTAGAAGATATTCTACATAATTGTGTAGGTTTATCCGGCCTTCAAAATGCCTATGTGGAAATGATTTGTACCCGTGGTTCTTCCCCCACCTTTAGTCGCGATCCAAGGGATGCGGATAATCGTCTGATTTGTTTTGCTATTCCTTTGGGCTCTATCGCCAATGAAGATCAACAAAAGCGTGGCCTTCATATCGCTATCAGTGATGTGGTGCGCATTGCCCCGCAATCGGTAGACCCCACCATTAAAAATTATCATTGGCTGGATTTAATTGCGGGCCTGTTTGAAGCTTATGATAGAGGTGCAGAAAATACCTTGCTTGTGGATCTTGATGGCAATATCACCGAAGGCCCGGGCTTTAATATCTTTGCTGTTAAAGATGGCGTGGTCTACACCCCGTCTTCCGGTGTGTTGGAAGGCATCACCCGTCAAACCGTAATCGACCTTTGTGCGGAACTAGGCATAGACTGTAAAATCCAATCCTTACCAAAAGAAAACTTCTTAAACGCGGATGAGGTTTTCCTATCCTCCACTGCCGGTGGCCCACAATTTGTCTCAAAAGTTGATGACACCATCCTACAAAATAGTGCCGCAGGCCCCGTCTTCTCCAAAATCAAGGACCTCTATTGGCAAAAACACAATGACGCCAACTGGATCACCCCGATTAATTATGATGAGTAAGGAACGCCTAACGCAATCTGAAATGATTGCGCAAAGCCAAACCCAGCAAAAATAGAAATAATAGGGATAGGCCGGTTTGCGTGTAGGACAATAGCGAAACCCAAATATTCGGATCACCACCAAATAAAACAGTTTCAACTTGGTCACGCGTAGACTTTGATTGGCTGAAAAAACTAAACGTATTTGCCAAAGAATATTCAGCCGCATTTTCCACATTTAAATCGATTGATGCAAAACTGCGCCAATCCAATTTCTCTGATAGGCTTAGAAAAACCCCAAAAAATATAATAAGCTGCGCCAACCATAATATAATAGGCTTCTTAATACTGCGCCCATAACTGCTTAACTTATCAAAAGCCAAATCCATCAAAGACGCCGCATTGCTCATCAGCTCAGGATGCCAACGCTTCGCCCGCATCTCCATCGCCATAAATCGTAGGGCCTGCGTGTGGTCTTTATTATCTTCTGCGATTTCTTTTAAACGTCTTAATCTTGCTGAATCCTCCTCTTCTGAGGCATAAAGCACGGAAAAAATTTTAAATATTTTTTTCTTCTTAACTGATAAATGACATTTGATATTGTGCACTGAAAACTGGTTCGAGATTTTTGTATCTATCAAATCTGGAATGAATTTCATTTCATTTTTTGGAAGTGCCAAATAACGTTCAAATGTGCATGATCGAAATGACAATTTATATAAATTCTCCGAGCTGTTTAATTCATCAAAACTTACATTGCGTGAAAACCTACAACCTTTAAAATCGAAATATGTTGAACTTCCCACTTCTGCATTTACATCAAACTTCCCATCAAAATCAGTTTTAGAAGCATAGAAATAGAAATAATCTAACTTATTTCCCAAAAACAAGAAATCTGAATTTTCAAAAGAAGTACGAGTGAAAATTAAACTAACATCTCTTAAATTTGAATGAATTATATCAAAGCTATTATCACTAAATGTTGTATCATGGCACCATATTTTTGTTTGATTAAATTCTACATTTACAAAGTGTACCAAATTATCTGAAAATTTTATATGATTGAATTTTAATTCATTCTCTTTAAACCGACACCTATCAAACTTAAGTACATTTCCAGAACTAAATGATGAATACTCAAAGAGTATTTCACCTTTTGGAAAATCTAAATCATCAAAGGCGACAGGCTCATCCTCGTTCAAATATATAGAAAAATCTACATCTGAAAAATCTACATCCCCAACTGGATTTTCCCCTACCCATTCATTCCAAGCCTCACTCCCTTGAAGCCACAAATTTACTGCATCTTCCCCACTTAATATAGTGCCTACACTCATCAATTCCTCCTCAACACAACCAAAAATTGATTTTCACTGCACACCCCTCTTTTTGCAAACAAAAACCGTGCTGGTTGCCCAACACGGTTTCTTTAATTTCTTGTATTTGCCAAGAGAATTACTCCAGCAAACTTAAGTGTGAGGCTGTGCCTCTACTTACTAGCCTCAGGGGCAAGCACCATCACCATTTGACGGCCTTCCATATTTGGTTTGGCTTCCACTTTCACCTTGTCGCCCATTTCTTCGCGAACACGGTTAAGGACTTCCATACCTAATTCCTGATGCGCCATTTCACGTCCACGGAAACGAAGAGTTACTTTAACTTTATCGCCCGCATCGATGAATTTATGCATGTTTTTCATTTTTACCTGATAATCATGCTCATCAATATTCGGACGGAATTTAAGTTCCTTCACTTCGATGGTTTTTTGTTTTTTACGGGCTTCATTCTGTTTCTTTTGCAGCTCGTATTTATACTTACCAAGATCCATGATCTTAGCCACAGGCGGTTTCGCGCCTGGTGAAATTTCCACCAAGTCTAGACCAGCTTGTGCTGCGCGTTGAACAGCGTCACGAGTTTTTACAACTCCAACATTTTCCCCAGTTTCATCAATAAGACGCACTTCGGCTGCCTCAATAGATTCATTTGCACGAGGTCCGGACTTTTCCGGCATTTGTGCGTTACGTGGACGGCGTATGCTTTCCTCCTTGGGCCTTCCTTTTGAAGACCACCTGACCAGTTTTTCCAAATTCGATAGCTGCATTAAAACAAAGCTATCTGTCGCTTTCAAGGGATTTCATGTCGAAAAGACCTGAAATCCCTTAATTTTTAAGCGTTATCACTCACCACTAGGTAAAGCAGCTTCGGATTTTAGCAATTCAATTGCCGCATCCAGTGACATCACTTCCTGTGCCTTACCGCCCAAACGACGGATCGCCACAGTTTTTTCTTCGGCTTCGCGTGCACCAACAACCAAGATCAATGGTACTTTCTTCACAGAATGATCGCGCACTTTGAAGTTAATTTTTTCGTTTCTGAGATCGCATTCAACGCGCACACCTGCCGCTTTCAATGCATTGGTTACTTCCTCTGCATAGTCATCCGCAACAGATGTGATGGTTGCCACAACCGCCTGTGTTGGCGCCAACCATACAGGGAATTTGCCTGCATATTGTTCAATCAAGATACCGATGAAACGCTCAAAAGATCCAAGGATCGCACGGTGCAACATCACAGGGCGATGTTTTTCACCATCTTCACCTACATAGGCCGCATCCAGACGTTCCGGCAATACGAAATCTGCTTGCAAGGTACCACATTGCCAGTCACGACCAATAGCATCCCGCAATACAAATTCAAGTTTCGGACCATAGAAAGCCCCTTCACCCGGGTTCAATGTATAAGACAGACCTGCTGCTTCGGTTGCTTCTTTCAACGCCGCTTCGGATTTGTCCCAAATCTCATCTGTGCCTGCACGTTTTTCAGGTCGGTCAGAGAATTTCACCGCGATTTCCGTAAAACCTAAATCTTTATAGACAGATTTTAACAGATCGATGAACACTTTGGTTTCTGAAACAATCTGATCTTCGGTACAGAAGATATGCCCATCATCCTGCGTGAAGGCACGCACACGCATAATGCCATGCAATGCGCCACGTGGCTCATACCGGTGACATGCGCCCATCTCTGCCATACGCATCGGCAAATCTTTGTAAGACCGGATGCCTTGACGGAAAATCTGAACATGGCCCGGACAGTTCATCGGCTTTAACGCCAACATACGTTTTGCATCTTCAGCCGCAGCTGAATCAACTTCATCTACCTCGGCGATGAACATATGCTCATGAAACTTATCCCAGTGACCGGACATTTCCCAAAGCTTACGATCCACCAATTGAGGTGTTTTTACCTCAACATAGTCAGAGTCATTGATGCGTTTACGCATATAATCTTCAAGTGTTGAATAAAGTTTCCAACCTTTTGGATGCCAGAAAATCGCGCCAACAGCTTCTTCCTGAATATGGAAAAGACCCATTTCACGACCAATCTTACGATGGTCGCGTTTTTCCGCTTCTTCCAAACGTGTCAGATAAGCTTTCAGTTCTTTATCATTGCGCCAAACTGTACCATAGATACGTTGCAATTGTGGATTATTGGCATCACCGCGCCAATAAGCACCCGCCAATTTCATCAATTTGAAAGACGTACCCAAACGCCCTGTGGATGGCAAATGCGGACCACGGCAAAGATCAACCCATTGATCGCCTTGACGATACATGGTGATGTCTTCGTCTTCTGGCAATTCCAGAACCCATTCCGCCTTAAATGTTTCACCATTTTCAGTGAAATATTTATGCACATCTTCACGAGACCAAACTTCGCGCACGATTTCGTCATTGCGCTCAACAATTTTGCGCATTTGTTTTTCAATCGCGGCAAAATCATCTGTTGAAAATGGCTCTTCACGATGGAAATCATAATAAAAACCATCATCTGTAGATGGACCAAAGGTGATTTGTGTGCCTGGGAATAACTCCTGTACTGCCTGTGCTAAAACATGGGCCCCATCGTGGCGCAACAGATCCAAGGCTTCTTCATCATCTTTTTTAACCAAGGACACTGTTGCGTCGGTAGTGATCGGACGATTTAAATCCCAGTCTTCACCATCTACCTTTGCAAGGACGACTGCTTTCGCAAGAGATTTACTAATGGATTCAGCTACTTGTAAACCAGTAACTGCTCCTTCAAAATCTCGCTTGGAGCCGTCCGGAAGCGTTATCGCAACCATGATCGTATGTCCTTTATGTTTGTATTTAGAAATTTTCGTGCGGTGAAATCCAAACAATTTTAGATTTACCGTGTGTGGTTCATACTGGAAACGGCTTTGAACCGCAAGTAAAAGCGGGGGAAAAACACCTGTTTTTGCGGATATTTAATCGAAATCGGGTGATTATGTTTCTGGTTGTGACAAATGTGCGATAGAACGCAACTTTCCAAACACATCCGGCACAGGAAGATTACTTAAATCCGGCACCCGTAAAATTTCGACTTCTGGTCCACGTTGACCACATAGATCCGGATTACTGGCATGGGAAAACAAAGCCAAAGTCGGCGCCCCTGCTATCGCTGCCAAATGGGTTGGGCCCGTATCATTACCAACGGAAAAACGTGCTTTTCGGGCCAAGGCGGCAATTTCAAACAATGTGGTTTTACCAAGTAAACTTATAGCTTCCGGGCATTCCGCCTGAATTTCGTCCGCTTCTTTTTCTTCTGCCTTGGTTCCCAAAATCACTGGCGTAATGCCTTCTTGAACCAATCTCGCCGCCAATTGCCCATAACTTGATCCCGGCCAGCGCTTGTCCGGACGATGTGGCGCCCCACCAGGAATAAGCAACGCATAATTTTCAGGTAATCCGAATTTAGATGGATCTGCTTCCATCCAACTCACATCGGGGAAAGGCACATCAGTGATGCCTGCCATGGATAATTGTTCTGCCTGACGATCCACCGTATGCATAAAATCCCGATTTGGATTTGCATGGGGGTGACTAGACCCTTTTGCAATACCAGACCATTCAGGTTTCGGATTTCCCATTAGTCGATAATAGGAACTGGATCGGTCAGATGTTTGCAGATCGTAAACGCGCGCAAACTTACCTGACCGCAACTTATTACGAAGTTGCAACATTGCTTTTATATTAAGCAATTTCGGCCGTTTATCTACGATAACTTCCTGAAACCAACCACTGCGCTCCGCAATATCCACAAAAGGTTTTGTTGTAAGCAATGTCAATTTAGCATCTGGATGATGACGACGAATGGCCTGCATTGGACCTAAGGCTTGTACAAAATCACCTAAGGCGCTGAGTTTGATAATCAGGATATTTTCTGAAGTCATCTTCGTATTATTACTTTGCTTTTGGTTGCGCTGCTTTTGCTTTTGAAGATTTCACCTTAGCTGCCTTGGTTTTCGCTTTGGCAGATTTTGCCTTCGTCTTCTTTGTTGCCGTTTTCTTCGCAACTGCCTTCTTGGAAGCAGCCTTTTTTGTCGCAGACTTTTTAGCCGTTACTTTCTTCGCAGAGGCCTTTTTGGGCTTTGGTTCAGCTGACGTTGTCTCTGACTTCTTCTCTAATGGTAGATCAAGAATTTCGCGATATACATTCAATGTACGACGCAACATTTTCTCATTAGTGAAATTTTCATGCACACTTTTTATCGCACGATCATGAAACTCTTTTCGTTGAGCTTCATCAAGCGAAAGCGCTTTTTTCAACATACGGGCTAAATCATCCGGATCACCCGGCTTAAATAACCATCCGGTCACACCATGTTCAATTTGCTCAACTGCCCCGCCATGATGTGGTGCCACAACTGGGCGACCCATGGCTTGTCCTTCAACGGCAACACGACCAAAGGCTTCCGGGTCAGTTGAGGCAGACACCACCACATCCGCCAATTTATAAGCCGCCGCCATATCACGACATTCCCCAACCACATGCACACGGTCATCAATGGAAAGTTCTTTTGCCAGCGCTTCGACTTCGCTTTGATATTCAGGGCGTCCAGAACCAACAAGCAGACAACGCACATTCATATCCAGTTTACCTAGCGCCTTCAGCAACAAGATTTGTCCCTTCCAGCGCGTTAAACGGCCAGATAACATCACCACAGGCACCCCATCAGGCAAACGCCATTCTGTCGCTAATTTCACCACACGAGAAGCAGGTACTTTTTCCGGATTAAAAACATCTAAATCCATGCCACGTCGTACGAGGCGTATTTTGGACCAAGGGGTTTTATAATTTTCCATCATATGATCAACGATAAATTCGCTGATGGCGATAACCTTTTCGCCTTTCTGCATCACAGAGTTATAAAATTTCTTAATCGGGCCGTCGAAATTATATGTGCCGTGAAACGTTGTCATAAAAGGCACGCCTAAACGACGACAGGCGAAATAGGCACTCCATGCAGGGGCGCGACTACGCGCATGCACAACAGATACATTTTCCCGCTTAATAACTTTTTCAAGACGTTTAATATTCTTGAAAATCGTAAAAGGGTTCTTGCTATCCAACGGCAAAGTGACGTGCTTTGCCCCGACACGTTCTACCTGATGTACCATTGGGCCACCGGCAGAAGTTACAACAGATTTAAACTCTGCAGCTTCGGTCGCAGCGGCCACATCCACACTACCACGTTCCACGCCTCCTGTATGAAGCGCAGGCAATACTTGCAGGATCACAGGTTTTTCACCCTGTTGTTTTTTAACGTCCGTGGTCAATTTAATCTCTTTCCTATAGAAGAACCAATGGATATCCTTGGTCCATCCTGACCCGCCCCCATCCATAGATCGATACTATTTTATGGGGAAGTTTACATTTTCACCAGTGGTAAATCATCAGAATGACTAAAGAAAATACTAAAGCAGCCTCATTTCTAACCAGAAATACCGATTTGGGAGAGGCTCAAATCGCATATTTTTTCCATGCTTTCAAGGAAAGTAAGGATATGAATACACCAACCATCGTTTTTTGTGGTGGCTTCAAATCCAATATGGAAGGTAGCAAAGCTCTTTTCCTAAGAGATTTCTGCGCTAAAAACAAACTGGACTATTGTCGATTTGACTACCAAGGCCATGGTATTTCCTCTGGTGATTTTGCAGATGGGACTATTGGTGATTGGTTTCAAGATACACTAGCAATTATTGATCAAGTGACCACGGGCCCCCTTATTTTAGTTGGATCTTCCATGGGTGGCTGGATGAGTATGTTGCTAACTCACGCTAGACCTGAACGTATTAAAGGCTTGGTTCTTATTGCGCCAGCACCTGACTTTCCAACCAAACTGATGTGGCCCGAACTTGATGAGGCTGCGAAACAGGATCTAGAAACCAAAGGCGTCTGGTATCGACCGTCCGAATTTGAAGGCGAAGAATCCTATCCTATTTCCATGAAGTTTATCGAAGAGTCAAAATCCCATAATTTGTTAGACGGCTCTGTTGAATTTAATGGTCCTGTCCATATCATCCACGGTTTGGAAGATGAAGTTGTGCCAAATGATCATCCATTTAAAGTGGCTGATTGCCTGACCTCAACTGACATCACCATTGAAATGGTCAAAGCTGGTGATCATCGCCTGTCTAATCCGGATGAATTAAACCGTCTTGGAAAACGTGTTTTAGAGATTGTTTCAAAAACTACAACATAGCCTTTAATGCATCACGATAATCAGGCCAGAGGAGTTTGACGCCAAGCTCCTCTTTAATACGTTGATTTGAAACACGCTTATTATCACGATAAAAACTGCGGGCCATCGGACTTAAATCGGCTGTTTCAAAATCAATTAAATCCGGTTTATCGACCCCAAGTAAATCACATGCATAAGCGATCACTTCTTCGGGTGGGGCTGGATTATCATCACATGCATTATAAGCCTGCCCACCATTCGGCTTCACCATGGAAGCCTCCAAAATCTGTGCGATATCTTCGATATGAATACGGCTGAATACCTGACCCGGCTTATTAATACGGCGACCACGTCCTTGTTTCACGGTTTCCAATGCATTGCGGCCGGGCCCATAGATACCTGCCAAGCGATAGGTATGGGTCGGTATTTGATGATCTAACCATAATTTAAACCAAGCCGCTTCGCCATCCACACGTTTTTGTCCACGTGGGCCAGTTGGTAATTGTTCTGACTCTTCATCTACCCATCCCCCATCACGATCACCATAGACGCCAGTTGTCGACAAATACCCTACCCAATCAAGATGAGTGGCAGCAGCCAAATCATCAAAATGCCATTTCAAGACGATATCTACTTCCTCCCCCTTAGGCGGGACAGAGCTCATAACATGCGTGACAGATTGCAAAATATTATCGAACCCATCTAAGGCTGTTTCGCCATCAAATGCATATAAAGTGATGCCCAACTCTTTTAATTCGAGCGCCTCTTCAGGATGTCTTACTGTTCCAGAAACTTTCCATCCTTTCGCCAAAAGCTTGCGCGCCAGAAAAGTCGCACTATATCCAAGGCCAAAGACAAAAAGATGCTTGTTTGTTTCTGTCATGTCTGTAATTTCCATCAAAGTATTAATTGAGCAGCAGGATTGCCGAATGTTATTTGCCAGAGCTTATTCACTGATTTCAGATAAATCTAGCGGAATTCTTAACCGAATTTCAATTATCGCATCTTTCTTGCTGGTGACGAATTTTACCTCAGCTTACGCAGAAACCACCGATGTGGATTTCACTCATAATCAATCCTATCGTGGCTGCATTATCCTGGCTCATAAAGATGCGGAAAGAGCTTTTGAGACGGCTCTGTCCTGGGAAGATGAAGGTGGAGGATTACCCGCCCGCCATTGTGCCTCCATCGCATTGTTTAATCTGGAACATTATCAAGAAGCAGCGGAACGCCTACAGCAACTCGCTAAAGACATGCCTGAAACAGTTTCACCGCAAATTGTTGCAGATATTTTAGGGCAAGCCGGGTTGGCGCTATATACGGTTGAAGACTACGGAAATGCACTAGAAATTCAAACCGCAGCCTTAAAACTACATCCTGAAAACATCACTTTATTGATTGATCGTGCCCTCACCCAAATGGAATTAGGAAAGGGAGAGGAGACCATCAAAGATCTCAGCGAAGCGTTAAAACTTGAAACAGATAATCTTGAAGCATTGACCTATCGCGGATCCGCCTATCGTATTGAGGAAAAATTTGATCTTGCGCTTGTCGATCTTAATCGTGTCTTGGCGCTTGAGCCAACCAATCCAGAAGCATTATTGGAACGCGGCATTGTTTATCGCTTACAAAATAATAGAGAAGCCGCAAGAACAGATTGGTTAAAACTGATTGAATATCATGATGGTCGTCCTGCGGCTGATATGGCACAGCGTAACTTACAAAAAATGGAACTGGGTGAAGAATAAGATAATTGCGCCCATACAATTCCAAACTTTTCCTGAATAAAAGCTTATGATAAGCCTCAAAACTACAAGCTCTCGTCTAATAAAATGGATTAAGATATGTCCGATCAAAGTAACACTTCTCTTGTCGAACAATTATATGACTACCCCTATAATCGTCTGAATAAATTACTTGGCCATATCAAACCGGATCAAGACGCATTGCTCACCCATATCGGTGAACCGCAAGGTAATCCGCCTAAACTACTTGAAGATACCGTGGCAAAAAACGGCCATCTTTGGTCCAAATACCCCCCCATCAAAGGCACTATTGAATTTCGCCAAGCTGCCATAGATTGGGCAATAAAACGCTATAACTTGCCTGAAAATTATCTTGACCCTGAAACTCATGTCATTCCAGTCAACGGCACGCGCGAAGCTTTATTCCAAGCGGGTCTTTATGCAGCAGATCGCAAACGTGCCCAGTTGAATAACAACGAACAACCGATCATCTGCCTGCCTAACCCGCTTTATCACGTGTATTTTGGGGCTGCTTTGATGGGACATGCCGAAGCTGTGATGGTTGATGCGACCGAAGATAATCATTTTATTCCCGATTTTGAATCTTTGCCTGAAGAAACGCTAAGACGTACCGCCTTGGTATATCTTTGTACTCCGGGAAATCCGGTAGGTACTGTTGCAAGTTTGGATCGGCTAAAAGCCATGCTTGAAGCCGCCCGCAAGTATGATTTTATCTTGGCAGTCGATGAATGTTATTCCGAAATCTGGACTGATGAGCCACCCGCAGGTGGCTTGGATGCAGCAAAAGCAATAGGTGATAGTCTAGATAACCTGCTCGTTTTCAACAGTTTATCCAAAAGATCCAGCGCCCCGGGATTACGATGTGGCATGGTCATTGGTGAAACTAAATTATTGCAAGATTTAAATATGCTACGAGGATATGGGGGCGCGCAAGTGCCCGGCCCCTTACTCGCAGCCGCGACCGAACTTTGGAAAGATGATGCCCATGTGGTTGAAAATCGTGACCTTTATCGTCGCTTGATTTCCATTGCCGATGAAGAATTGGGTAATTTAGCGGGTTATCGTAGTCCTGATGCAGCCTTTTTCGTTTGGTTTAATACTTCAAAACATGGATTAAGTGGTGAAGAGGCTGCCGCCAAACTCTGGCAAGAAGAAGGTATAAAAGTCATGCCGGGTCGCTATATGTGTCGTGCGGATGAAAAGACCGACAAATCCCCGGGGGATGACTATATTCGCTTGGCCTTAGTACATGATGAAAAAACCGTGAAAGAGATTTGCACCAGAGTCCGACGCAGTTTAACCTAATTTCTGACATAATTCTTATCTATCACCAAGAAGCTGCTGAAAGCTTTCATTTCCATTTTATGGCGGAATCACTGTAAAGTGGGAGGTTCTGCTTTTTTGGCAGTCATACTTATTCGATCCACAATGTTGGAACAAAGAGGTTAAAAGCGCATGGCTCAAGCGCAAAAACAGAAAATACGTTTTCTGCCAGATGGCGTTGCGGAGATCATTAATCGACGTATGATTAAATTTGGCGGCCTTGTTTTTATGGCACTTTCCCTTGCCTATGCCCTAGCATTAGGCAGCTATAACGCCGCAGATCCAAATTTCAATCACGCGACCCCAGACTCACCAACCAATATCTTGGGCATGGTGGGTGCTTATATGTCTGATGTTTGTTTACAGGCGTTAGGTTTGGCATGTGCAGCTCTGGTTCCAGTGATTTTTGGTTGGGGTTGGCGTGTTTTCTGGGATCAGGCAGTTCATCATTTCTGGGCCCGCTTAAGCTTACTTCCACTACTTTTACTCTTCAGCTCTTTAAGCTTCGCCGCCATTCCAGCGCCAAGTGAATGGCCTATTTCTGCAGGTCTTGGCGGCTTTACCGGCCAATTACTGTTAAGTTTATTCACGAAGCTTCTGCCTATGGTGGATAGCGTATGGTTTGCCCTTGGTTTTGGCATCATCGCTATAGGTTTATTATTTTATATTATGGGTATTCAGCCGAGCGAATGGCTGGCCACGGCCCGCGGTATCGGGCAAATGGGCAAAAAGGTTACCGATGGCATTCGTAATGCAGGTGACCTAAAAGATAACCTCCAAGAAGCGGCCACGGAAACATTATCCCGCGTCAAAGGGGAAAAGATCGAACCGACATTTGCCAAAGCGCCAATGCGTCGTGACAAAGTAGAACCAGCCCCCATTCCGGTGCCTAAACGTGATGACCGCGTCGAAACACCAGTTGAGCAACCAAAGCCAAGTAAAAAGGCCGTGGCAGAACGACAAATCGCTTTGGACTTACCACCGAATGATGGTGATGAGTTTCAAATGCCGCCGCTTAATTTATTGGACGACTATTCAGGCCAACATCAGGCAAAAGAACAAAATAAAGCAGGCCTTGAAGAAAACGCCCGCATGTTGGAAACGGTTCTCGATGATTTTGGGGTGAAAGGTGAAATCGTCAAAGTCCGACCGGGACCTGTTGTCACCCTTTATGAGTTAGAACCAGCGCCAGGTACAAAAACCAGCCGTGTTATCGGTTTGGCAGATGATATCGCACGATCCATGTCTGCAATTTCTGTACGTATTGCCACGGTTCCGGGACGTAGTGTAATCGGTATTGAAATGCCAAATTCTGATCGCGAAATGGTCCATCTTCGTGAATTATTGGCATCTGATACATTTGATAGCAACAAAGCCAAATTACCGATCGTTCTTGGTAAAGATATTGGCGGCGGGCCTGAAATTGCAGACCTGGCAACTATGCCTCATTTGTTGATTGCAGGTACCACAGGATCAGGTAAATCCGTTGGTTTGAATGCGATTATCCTATCCTTGCTGTATAAGTTCTCACCTGAAAAATGTAAGTTTATCATGGTGGATCCAAAGATGCTGGAATTGTCCGTTTATGACGATATTCCACATTTGCTTTCCCCGGTAGTCACCGACCCGAAAAAAGCTGTCGTTGCCTTAAAATGGGCCGTGCGCGAAATGGAAAACCGTTATCGCGCCATGTCCAAATTATCCGTGCGTAACATCGACGGCTATAACAAACGTGTGACCGAAGCTGCACAAAAAGGTGAGACCATATCACGTCAAATTCAGACAGGCTTTGACAAGGAAACAGGTGAGCCGATCTTCGAAGAAGATACAATGGATCTCACCCCCTTACCGTATATTGTGGTCATCGTGGATGAGATGGCCGATTTAATGTTGGTGGCAGGTAAAGAAATTGAAGCCTCTATTCAACGTCTTGCCCAAATGGCCCGTGCTGCTGGTATTCACTTGATCATGGCAACACAACGTCCATCCGTAGACGTTATTACAGGTACCATTAAAGCAAATTTCCCAACCCGTATTAGTTTCATGGTGACATCCAAAGTAGATAGTCGCACGATCCTTGGCGAACAAGGGGCGGAACAATTGTTAGGCAAAGGGGATATGTTACATATGGCAGGTGGTGGCCGTATTAAACGTGTCCATGGACCATTTGTTGATGACAGTGAAGTTGAAAATGTCTGCACCTATCTGAAATCTCAAGGTCAACCTGCTTATATCGAAGCAGTTACTGATGAAGATGACACAAGCGGCGGCTTTGATACGGATGTTAGTGGCGCTACAACAGGTCTTGGTAGCTTGGACGGTGGCAAATCAAATAGCGGTGATGCTTTATTTGATGAAGCTGTTGCACTTGTGGCACGTGAACGCAAAGCGTCCACCAGCTTTATTCAACGTCACTTGCAGATCGGCTATAACCGTGCTGCCCGTATCATTGAGCAAATGGAAAAAGAAGGCATGGTATCAAGTGCAAATCATGTTGGTAAACGCGATGTGCTATTACCGGACCATAGCGGAGAAAACTATTAATGTTGTTTCAATCAACAGAATATTTGAAAAGCAAATCTTTCACGCGTCGTCATTTCCTGAGACTTCTAAGTGCGACAGCGCTTATCACTGCGACGGGTCTGCCAAATTTTGCAAATGCCGCGCTAACGACGCCGGATCTAAATGACCCGGAAGTTATCCGGTCTCTGGAAATGGCTGAAGAATTCTTTTCTTTACTCACCACTATGGAAGCCCGATTTATACAAGCCAATCCAGATGGTTCTTATCTGGAAGGCGATATGTATATGCACCGCCCGGGGCGTATGCGATTTGAATATGATGATCCGGTTCCCATCTTGTTAGTAGCGGATGGCACTTTCTTTATTCATGTTGATAAACAGCTGAAACAGGTCATGCATATTCCGTTAGGTTCAACACCTGCCAACTTTATGCTCAGCGAAGACCTGTCCATTAAAGATGGCTTGAACTTGATTGGCTATGAACGTGTCAATGGTATCTTGCGCATGCAGTTTGAACAAACAGATGAGCCTGAACTGGGCAGCATGATCCTGACTTTTACCGATGATCCAATGATGTTGAAACAATGGACCATCATTGATGCACAACAAAACAGAACAACAGTGACCATCATTGCACCGCGTTTTGGGGACGAACTGGACCCTGATCTCTTTTACTTTGTTAACCCTTGGAATAAGCGCAGAGATAACTAAAATTTAAGGTTTATCAATGGGGCGTCGGATAAGGCCTAGAAAACTTCGCTCCGTTCTGCCGCTCACACCCATTTTCATATCAACGGTCCGATTATTTTTCGCACGTGATCTAAACAGGCGATCCCAAATGGTGAGTAAATTTCCATAATGACTATCTGTATCCGCACGCACAGCATGATGATGCATCCAGTGCCAGTTCGGCGTCACAAATATCTTTGAGATAACGCTATCAGTCTGATCTGAAATCCGGATATTTGAATGATGGAAAATAGAACAGATCAGAACCACCGTTTCAAAAATTAATACGGAAGCAAGTGGGATATCCATTAATAAAATGACCCCGCCACGCACCAAAGCAGATAAAATCACTTCACCAAAATGAAACCGTGTAGCAGAAGTCACATCTAAAAACTCATCCAAATGATGAACTTCATGAAAACGCCATAGGAACGGTATTACATGGTTAAGTCGGTGCCACCAATAGATAAAGAAATCCAATATCAATAGATCAAGAAGAAGGGTCCATGTTTGATCCCAAAAAATCGTCCCAAATTCACCACGCCAGTTAAATCCAGCTTCGCTCGCCCATAGGGTTATCGGAATCACAATAAGCGGCGAAATCACAAAATTGATCCCAACCAGCCCAAAATTTCGACCCCATCTTTTGAACCGCGCAATGCCCTGAAACGGGGAATGGGCTTTTGGTGCAAGAATTTCAATAGCAAAAAACAAAGCTGCCCATACAGCAAGGATAGCAATTTTGTAATTCAACAATTCATGCAACATGAAACAGATCCTGAAACTTTCTTATCATTCTAGGGATGATTTTTGCCTATTTGGAAAATCACTTGAACCTTCGCATGTCTTGCAGGAACAGCGCAAGCGTCGTATATTGCAAAAAGTGATCACATTTTTGCGATGATCAGGATTTAAGATAGAAGCATAATAATAGGTGCCTTATGACAACAGCAGCTTTACCTTTAATCGGTGTAACAGGAGACACCCTTCCTGGCGGTGAATCCGTTTTTTATAAAGTTGGCGATAAATATATCCTCAGTGTTGTTGAAGCGGCAGGATGTCTGGCTGTTATGATCCCGCCTATTGCTGACCGATTACATATGGAAGCCTTGTTAGATAAATTGGATGGTGTTGTCTTCACCGGAAGTCCAGCTAATATCGAACCTCATCATTATGGTGCTGAAAGTCAACAAACCGAAGATCAATTGGATCGCGGTCGGGATGCCACCAATCTACCGCTTCTACGTAAAGTTCTGGATCGCGGCATGCCTGTTTTCTGTATCTGTCGTGGTCATCAAGAATTAAATGTAATCCATGGCGGCACTATGCATCAATATGTTCATGACATTGAAGGCAATAATGACCATCGTGCCGATACCTCCATTCCTTTTGATGATCGCTACACTCCAAAACATCCAATTAAAATTCAACCCGGTGGTATTTTAGAAAAACTAAATGGCGGCTTGGATGATGTTTGGGTAAATACAGTCCATGAACAAGCGGTGGATAAACTTGGTGAAGGATTACAAGTTGAAGCAACAGCTGAAGATGGGGTGATCGAAGCCATTAGTGTTAAAGATTATCCAAACTTTATGGTGTCTGTACAATGGCATCCTGAACATGTGCGTGCATTGGAAGTACCTCTTAATAAAAAGATGTTTGAGGCATTTGGCAACGCAGCACGTGATTGGATGAGCAAACGCGGTTAACAAACCAATTTTCATTTCGATATCAAAACATAATTAATCACGGAAAAGCTGTTTTTCTGCAGCAACTGTGATATCCGTCCTTGTTGAGTGTTTAGAACGCCTCTATGCTGATTGAAAGTCATTATGAATTCATCAGAAAGTCGATCACATGCGCTTGGTAACCTGGAACATTAACTCTATCCGTCAACGTCTTCATTTACTTAGACAATTAGATGATGAATATAATCCAGATGTTGTGTGTTTTCAGGAAACAAAAGCGCAAAATACCGACTTCCCTATGGAAGATGTGAAAGCATTAGGTTTCCCCCATGTCTATATTGTAGGCATGAAGGGATATAATGGGGTGGCGATTTGTTCAAAGCTTCCCCTAGAAAACGAGACACAAAAAGACTGGGTTGGAAAATCTGATTGTCGTCATCAATCTGTCGCGCTTCCAAATGGAATTGAGGTACATAACTTTTATGTGCCTGCAGGTGGAGACGAACCAAACCCGGAAACCAATGAGAAATTTGACCATAAACTAAAATTCCTTGCGGAAATGACCGATTGGTTTCCTGCTGAGAAAGATAACTCTAAGCCTATGATATTAGTAGGTGATTTAAATATTGCTCCGCTTGAAGACGATGTTTGGAGCCATAAACAGCTTTTAAAAGTTGTCAGCCACACACCGATAGAAGTTGAAGCCTTGAATAAGGTTATGGACGCCTTTGGCTGGATTGACGCCATGCGTCAAATGATCCCAACGCCTGAAAAACTTTATAGCTGGTGGAGTTATCGTTCCCGCGATTGGCGCAAGGCCAATAAAGGTCGACGCCTTGATCATATATGGATCACGGAACCGTTAAAGGACAAGGTCAAAGATTTAAAAGTAATCGTGGATGCGCGTGGCTGGGAAAAGCCATCTGACCATGCACCTGTTTTAATTGAACTGGAAGATTAAGAGATCAAATACAAACTATTGATTTAATTTGTTAATGGTTGATCAAAGCTTTTAGGCGGTGGTGCAATAACCTCCGCCTTACTTTTATTGATTTGCTTCACTGCTAACAAACGTTCTGCATATCCAAAACTACTTAACCGGAATAATCCTCGTACGCCTTGATACCCCCGATTATATTCCAAACGTGCCTGACTGAAATCCGGGCGATACTCACGTCCTGCAAGAATAGATGTTAAAGCGACAGCTTCATAAGCAACCGAAGCTAGGTTGAGCGGAATTTCATTATAGAATTTCTTATAATGTTTCGCAAAACGGTTCCAACCTGTATCAGGATAAGATGCATACCATGACCCCACTAATGGTGGTTCATTGGATAAGTTACCCATATCATCCCAGGCTGAAAGTCCTAAAAAGCGCACAGTTGGTTGATCAACTTCATATTGTGATAACTGAGCCGAAATGGTGCGTAAGGTGAATTGATCCAGCGCCGCCACCAAAATTGCCTGATAATTCACATCACCAATAGTTTCTCTTAATTTCAACTGTTTTAAGGCAGCCTGTGCAACCTCATCATCACGCTCTTCCAGTTCTTCCACTTTTCTACGCCATTCATTATGACGATTGCGGTAATTTGCCAAATCACGGGTTAGATCCGTAAAGTCAGTTGCAGTCGGGTCATAATATTCGACACGCTTTAATGTAATGCCTAGAATTTCTGCATAGGACTGCGCAGTTTCCACCACAATCTGCCCATAGATATTATTTGGCACCAAAACCACATAATCCCGTAACCCTTGCTGGCTTGCATATTCCAAAACCTTTTCGACTTCGAAACGAGGTGAATTCCCTAGGATATAAACACCATTTCCAGCAGCATCCAGACGGTTATTAAAACTCATCATTGGAATATCTTCACGTTTGGCGATAATAGAAGCCGCTTGTACATTATCACTCAATAAAGGCCCCAGAATAACATCTGCACCTTCAGATATTGCCTGTTCCGCGACTTGAGCCGTGGATTGCATATTTCCTTTTGTGTCATATGGGATCAGTTCTATGGTTGGATTGCCTTGATCAAATAAAGCCAGCAATGCTGCATCATTTAAAGTTTTTGCAACATTGCGCAAGCCTTCATCCGGTGCTGAAAGGGGTAGTAAAAGAGCAATTTTTGTCCGCTCAGTATTGGCAGGCAAAGCGTCCTCATTCACAATGACGCCTTGATTTGATTGACCATTCGCCTCATCTAATTCTGCCTGTAATTCTTCATCAGAAAGAGCCAGCTCATTACTTTCAAATGTCTCCGTATTTTCTGCGGCTTTTGGTAATCCTTCCATATCAGGTCCAACCGGTGGCAAACCATCTTCATTATCCGTCTGCCCCGAACCGAATAAAGTTACAGTGATTTCATCCTGCTTCTGATTTGATGGCGGTTTCGCACATGCTGTGGCAAGCCCAATCACTGTCAAAGCCAACAAAACGGGCTTCACCATTTGCAATGCATATGTGAATTTCAAATTATTATTTTCAGTTTTCATCACGTTTATTTGCCTTACGCGGACTTATACCATCGCCAGAAGCTGCGAATTACTTTATGTTGACCCCAATCAAACTTTTCACCCACCCATCCAGATAATTGGCTAATAAAGATCTAAAAAATGAACCAGCAAAAAGAAGACTATACAGACTTTAAGGCGGAATTAGGGCCAAGTAAACAACACAAAAGTAAAATTCAATCAGGTCTTTACGTTGTTGCCACACCAATTGGAAATTTGAGAGATATTACATTACGCGCTCTGGATGTTTTAGAAGCTGCTGATCTGGTTCTTTGTGAAGATACACGCATCACCAAACGCCTGCTACAAGCTTATAGTCTAAACAAACCTCTTCTGGCTTATCATGATCATAACGCCGATAAAATGCGCCCAAAAATCATGGAAGCCTTAGAGGCTGGTAAAGTTGTTGCACAAGCTTCTGATGCGGGTACACCTTTAGTATCTGACCCCGGTTATAAACTGGTTCGCGACTGTATTGAGGAGGGGCATAAAGTTTACCCAATCCCCGGTGCATCTGCCCCACTCACCGCTTTAGCTGCAGCGGGTTTACCCAGTGATCGTTTTTTATTTATTGGTTTTTTACCAACAAAGAAAAAAGCAAAAACGGAGTTTTTAGCACAGGAAAGTAAATCAGGCGCTACATTGATTTGCTTCGAAAGTCCAAAACGCCTGACATCTACTTTATCAGATATCGCAGAAATTTGGCCAGATCGACAAATTGTTGTTGCCCGCGAATTAACAAAAATGTTTGAAGAATTCAAACGAGGAACCGCAAAAGACGTATCTGATCATTATACTGAAAACGGCAATCCAAAAGGAGAAATTGTCATTTTGCTAGAACCTGCCAAACAAGCAGAATCCAGCGAAGCAGATGTAGACAATATGCTAAAGGAGGCGTTAAAGTCCAATTCAGTACGCGATGCTGCTGCGATTGTAGCGGAAGCAACAAATCTTCCTAAAAAGCAAATCTATAAAAGAGCGTTAGATTTAAATGGTTAAACTGTTAAATAGAAGTCACGTCAAAGGACAGATAGCTGAGCGAAAAGCGCGTTTATGGCTGCATCTAAAAGGTTATAAAGTCTTAGAATATAGATATAAAACGCCAGTAGGCGAAATCGATATTCTAGCCAGAAAAGGCGATAGTTTAATAGCGGTTGAGGTCAAGGCACGCCAAACAGAAGAAGAAGCTAAAAACGCTATTCAACAAAAACAATGGGAACGTATTGCCCGGGCCATAACCTTTTATCAAAGTAAACATCCTGAGGTCGTGGCTTGTGACATTCGATTTGACGCCATCTTTGTGGTTCCAATGAAAATGACGCCCATTCATATTAAAAACGCATGGAATCCACCCGCAAGCCTTTAAATACCCAAAAATTGCCATATTTCAGGTCTAGTCCATATAGGCGAAGCACCTTATACTTAATTGTATAAGGGTTATTATCAGAAAATGTTTATAAGTCAGGTTATAGCTGGTGTTACTTACAAAAAAATTTAAAAAATTAGTTGCAGCGCCTTTGGTTCTTGCATCTACGCTCATATTATCTGCTTGCGATCCTGTTAGTCTTGCTATTGGTGCAGGGGCAGCCGCGGGATCTATGGCCTTAGAAGAACGTGGATTTGAACAAGCGGTTGTTGATCGTGACATGGCTTATCAGATTTCCCAAGCATTAAGTAAGCATGGCGGGTCCGACTATATCAATGTGAGCGTCAATGTTATCGAAGGCCGCACATTGTTAACAGGTACTGTAAGTGATCGTCAATTACGCCTTGATGCGATTGAACTTGCCTGGAAAGTTGACGGTGTAGAAGAAGTATTCAATGAAATTCAAGTTACTGACAATGGCGGTTTTCTTGATCTTTCCCGAGATTTATTGATTAAAAGCAACTTGTCTTCAGCCATAACTTTTGATGATAAAATCCACGCCGTTAACTATAATACTTCTGTTGTGAATGGTACTGTTTATTTATTTGGCATCGCTCAAAATGACGCAGAGCTAGATCAACTTATTGCACAAACGAAACAAATATCATATGTGCGCCGGGTTATCCCGATCGTTCAGTTAAAAGACGATCCAGCGCGTCTTGACTGGTTAAAAAAGCAAAAAGAGAAACCAGAAACTGATTCATAAAAATATCATTTTTATCTTATAGTTAGAAGATATAACTGAAGAACAGGAACAAGAATAATTCCTGTTCTTTTTTATTTAGGGATTGTAGTTTACCTTAAGCCACCTTATCTGGCTGCAAAGATCACAATTCAAATTGGAAAGATAAAGTCATGACAAAGACTGTTGCCCTGCAAATGGATCATATCGCAAGTATCGACATCAACGGCGATAGTAGCTTTGTATTAGGCCTTGAGGCCCAAAAACGCGGCTATAAACTTTATCACTATCATCCAAATGACTTAAGTTTCCAAAATGGTATCGTTTCCGCCCATGCCGAAGAAATGACCCTTCGCTATGAAGAGGGAAATCATTATGATCTGGGCGCCTCAGAAAAGGTGAACTTAGCCAATGTAGATGTGATCCTGATGCGTCAGGACCCACCTTTTGATATGAGCTATATTACCGCAACCCACCTACTCGATCATATTCATCCAGATACATTGGTGGTAAATGATCCAACCTCTGTGCGAAACGCACCAGAAAAGCTTTTGGTAACCCATTTTCCGGACTTAATGCCAGAAACCCTGATTACTCGCAATGAAAGCGATATCAAGGCTTTCCGCGCAGAATATAAAGACATCATTGTCAAACCTCTATTTGGCAATGGCGGGGCTGGCGTCTTCCATCTGAAACCTGAAGATGAAAATTTAGCTTCCTTGTTAGAAATGTTCTTTGAGAAAAACAGAGAACCATTGATGATCCAACGTTTCATGCCGGAAGTTCGTGCAGGTGATAAACGTATCATTCTGGTGGATGGTAAGGCTGTTGGCGCCATTAATCGTGTGCCGGCTGCTGGTGAAGCGCGTTCCAATATGCATGTAGGTGGCAAGCCTGTTAAATCCGAACTTACCAAGCGCGAACATGAAATTTGCGAAGCCATTGGCCCAACCTTGCGTGAACAGGGCCTGATCTTCACTGGTATTGATGTAATTGGGGATTATCTCACAGAAATTAATGTAACCTCCCCAACAGGCTTGCAGGAAATCAACCGATATGATGATACCTGTCTAGAAGCTTTGATCTGGGATGCCATTGAAGAAAAGCTGTAAATAAAATTACTGCTTTATAAATTTCTTGTGCCTTCAAGTTTCTGTACAAGTAATCGTAATAACTTATTCAAACTCTTGATTTCTTCATCATCCAAGGCATTGGTGAAAAAAGCTTTATCACCCTGACAAACGGCCTCCATCACCTCTTCAGCTTTGGTGATGCCTGTGGCTGTTAGTTGCACAAGCTTGCTTCGCTTATCATCCAGATTATCCATACGGGAGATATAACCATCATCCTCAAGGCTTTTTAGAACCTTGGTCATCCCGCCAGAACTACAAAGAACCGATTTATATAGATCAGTCGGACTTACCTGATGTGGTGCCGGGTAAGACCGCAAAGTTACTAAAACCTCAAAAGCCAGATGCGATATATCCAAAGAATGGATCGTTTGGTTCGTAGCTTCGGTCATAATATCGTTTAAGCGCATCAAGGTCACAACGGCTTCAGATTCAGGCAAAGCCATTTCCGGCCAGTTTTCTTCGTAACGCTTTAGAGTAGATTGCAGGGAATATTTTTCTTCCATATTCATCTCGGTAAGTCGTGTTGATATGTAAATCTAGCAAAAATCTACATTGTTGACAATTTATCTTGCAGGAAAGATAAAAACTTTATATATCTTTCTGGAAAGATAGTTTTGGTGACAGGCAATGCGAACTTTAGGCGATCGAATTAGACATACAGTATTCTTTGAAATTATCGGCATTCTATGTACGGCTGTTGGTGGATCTCTGATCACAGGTCATTCGGTCGAAGAAATGGGCATGCTGGGCATTATCTTTAGTTTACTCGCAATGGTTTGGAATTTTAGCTATAACTGGATGGTTGATATTTGGGACTTAAAGTATCGAAATGCAGCTCCCCGTGGTGTTTTATTTCGAACAATCCACGCCATTTTCTTTGAAGCAGGCATGCTTATCGCCGGGATATTCATTGTCGCACATTTCCTAAATATTAGTTATTTGGACGCGCTTATTTTAGATATTGGCTTCTCTGTTTTCTTCTTAATATACGCCTTTTGCTATAACTGGGCCTACGACCTTATCTTCCCGGTTCCCAAGCCTGCCTAATTTTCATATACTTACGTTACATAACTTCAGGATATGTGATGTGACGCAAACGCTTGATCGTTTATTTGACCATGCAGAAACGCAACCAGATGCCGTTGCGGTTGTTGATGGTGGTCAGGCGATTACTTATGCACAATTCACCAAAAACCTTTGTCAATTTATAGAAGCCTTAAAAAGATTCGATCTCACAAAAGGAGATATGGTCGCTGTTGAATGGTTTCGTCTCTATCCTCATTGGTTATTTCTATTAGCATGTGAAGCCCTAGGATATCGCTGCCTTTCCTTTGGGCGAGATGATATGGAAAGTGTCGAACTTTTCTTGAGGGATCGTGCAAAGCTGGTAATTGCGTCATCTCCTATCATTGATGTGAAAGAAGAGAATATATTTCTTTTCACCGCCGAAGAATTTAGCCGTATTACTCAGGCAGAAATCAATTATCAGAAGCCTGTTTCTATATTAGGCCCTTATGACCCGATGCGTTTACAATGCAGCTCAGGTACCACGGGAAAGCCGAAATTTATGGAACGTAATCTGGTTCTGCATAATTTTCGGATCAATCAGTTACAAGAAAAAGATCAGTATCGGAAAGATAGTCGATTACTGCTCGCTTATAACTTCGCCGTTCAGGCAAATTATGGGCGCGCTACAGCTTGTCTGGAGGCTGGTGGATGCATTATCCACCCAGAATCCCAATCTGTTATTGAAAATCTAATAAAATATAGTGCAACACATGTCACTCTACTGCCCACAACCCTGCGCCAACTATTAGATCTTTTGCCAAAAAATTTTATTCGACCTAAAGGTTTTACTTTATCCACCTTTGGCGGTCGAATTCCAGCCAATCTCAAACAACAGGCCATAGAAAAACTTGCGGATAAGATTGTCGAAAGCTACGGGACGAATGAAACCGGGTCTATCTGCACGATGATTGATGGTGAATTAGGATATATCCTACCTAATGTGGAAGTCGAAGTGGTTGATGATCATGATCAACCGGTTTTGAACCAAACGGGCCGCATTCGTATTCGAGGACAGGGTTTGGTGGATGGATATCTGGATGATCCAGTAAATACAGCAGAAAAATTTAAAGAAGACTGGTTTTATCCTGGAGATGTCGGCTTAAAACCTGATGAACAACATCTTAGATTACAAGGCCGTGCAGATGACCTTATCAATATCGGAGGAGTCAAAAAACTGATCCCTGAATTAGAAGAATTTATACGCCCAAAGATACATGCAGAAGATTTTTGCATATGTGAGACTAAAAGCCATAAAAATGAACAACTTATCTGGCTATGTATTGTTCCAACCAAACATACAGATATTGATGAGATTAAAGCCATTGTCGCCCCTCTTACCCAGAATGCATTAGGCCAAATTATTTTAAAATCAGTGAATAAAATTCCTCGTACCTCAACCAATAAGATCAAGCGCCAGGAACTGGCTGAGTTCCTATCAAAAGAAAATATCCAGAATTAATCTTCTCTATTCCCATCTCCCTACAATCAACCTATAGTAAATATTAGGATCAACTTATAAGATATCTAATGATTGGTAGATCATCTTTCATCGAGGTTGATCCAACCATTTGAATTATCAAAGGGGGGAGCATGAGATGAACTTTAAAAAGATACCATTTTCTGTATCTATATTGATCTTATTCACGAGTTTAATTTTATCAATGTCGATTGCATTGATAATCTCTGGCACACAGACAAGCTTGGCCATTCGTGAAAAATTTACCCTTCAGCTCGTAGATGAGTTTCAAAATGCCTTGAAGCGGGAGTTTCAGATCAAACTGGATAACGCTGACGCCATTCAATATGAAATGGTTCATTCACCTGATACGCTTGCATATCAACATAATGAAACAAATGATATAACGTCTATTCTACGTTCTTTATCCGCATTTTATCGACTGTTACCAGGAAGCCTTTCAGCTTATGTCGGATTGGAAGATGGTCGATTAATATTGTTGCAGGAGTTGGAAACAGCCCTTAAATTTCAAAAATATCAAATCGAAAAGAACATCCCAGCAGAGACGGTTTATCGATTAAGGCATATAAATTTCGTTGCAAATCAAAAAGTTGAAGATATTGCATTTTTAGATAAAAATTTTGAAACCCTACTGCAATACAGAAGTTATGATCCAACTTATAATCCAATAAAACGGCCATGGTATAAGGCAGCAATTGAGGCACAGAATACTGTACTGGGTAAACCTTATAAGTTTTCTGATACAGATTACACTGGCCTCACAATCAGTCGGCCTTTAAGGGATCAGAAAGGCGTTGTCGGCCTAGACGTTGCCATTGAATTAACAGACCAAGCATTGGATGAACATAAACTAAGTCCTTCTGCCACAAATTTCATCTTTATGTCCGATGGGACTATTATAAGCCATCCGAGACGGAATAATCTCAGCGAGACCGATAAACAACTCATCGCAATCAGTTTGGAAAATTTGGATACCAGTAAAGAAAAGATATCAATTCAAAGTCATATAAAAAACATTGGCGACTTCCAGATTTTTCTCGCCCCCAATTTTATGAATAAATATAGCGAGCATCACTTGGCGGTCATCGCACCTGTTTCCGAATTGAATGCAGAGACTGATAAACTGCGCATACAATCAATTTCAGTTTTTATTGTCATCTTAACAATTGGGCTTTTTGTAATTTTTTATGCAGCCAAACAAGTTTCAAAATCTATTCAGGTTCTGTCCGAAAAGTCCCAGAAGGTCGGTCAATTTGATCTGGATGACAACTTTTCTATTTCCACACGGATCAAAGAACTTAATCAACTTTCAGAAACCTTGGAACAAATGCGATCAGGCCTTCAGGAATTTGGCCGTTATGTTCCACGTCAGTTGGTAAAACAAATCGTTCAAAATGATACAAAGCTGGATTTGACCGGTGAAGCACGCGAAATCACAGCACTTTTTACGGATATTGAAGGTTTTACTTCTATCTCTGAAAGTCTGGCACCGGACGCATTGCTTAGTCAGACATCTGAATATTTTGAGATATTCGCCCCGATTATCGATAAACATTATGGGATAATAGACAAATATATTGGTGACTCTGTGATGGCATTTTGGAATGCACCTGAAAAACAAAATGATCATGCCTATCATGCCTGCCTAGCCGCGCTAGAAATTAAAAAGGCTCTTAAAATCTTTAATAAAAGAATGGAAGAAGAAGGAAAGCCAATCTTTAACACACGTATTGGCCTTCATACGGGCCCATCTATTGTGGGAAATGTTGGGGCAGAGGATCGAAAAAATTTCACGATCTTTGGATCTACCGTCAATCTCGCTTCAAGGCTAGAAGGGATGAATAAACGTTATGACAGCAATCTGCTTGTAAGTGATGCAGTATATGGGAAAATCAAAGGTAGATTACTTTGCCGACCTTTAGAAAAAGTATTTGCAAAAGGAAGTAGCGAAGCCGTAACTGTTTATGAAGTTTTAGGAAATAATTGCCACGAACATATCGATAAAGTTTGTCATCTTAGTCATAAATCTTTTGAAGAATTCTATGCAGGAAACATCTCGTCAGCCATAGATTTATTAAAGGAAATCATTATATTATATCCAGAAGATAAAGTTTCACACAAACTTCTTGAAAGATATCAGAGTTATCTAAGTGATGGTTTCCCCCCTGATTATCTTGATGGAACACAGCTGGATGAGAAATAAACGTTCTTATATCGAAATAAAAATAAGAGTGAATTGAGGAAATATCGATGGATTTATCAAATAAGAAGGCTCTGGTCTTTGGCGGTACGTCTGGTATTGGCTTGGCCACATGTAAGCAACTGGCAGATTTAGGGGCCGAAGTCATTGCCATCAGCCGCAATCCAGAAAAAGCAGGTGACCTTGGTGATAATATCAGCACCAGAAAATGCGACGTCCGTGATGCGGATGCCCTAAAGGCTTTATTCAAAGAATGCGGCCCTTATGATATTTTAATCAGTGCTGCAACAGGTGGCAGCCGCGCAAAGGGCCCGTTTTTAGAAATGGACATGGAAAGCTATCAAGCCTCCTTTGATAAATTATGGGGTTATACCAATGTAGTTCGTTACGGCACCGAACACTTATCAGATAAAGGAAATATTGTTTTGGTAAGTGGGGCGCCAGCGCGGAAATGCCGCCCAGGCCAAATTGCCTTGGCATCTGTCGGTGGCGCGGTAGAGGCTTTTGCGCGGGCCATCGCACCGGAATTGGCGCCGCGCCGTATCAATGTGGTTTCCCCAGGCCTCATCAGCACGCCTATGTTTGGCGATGACGTGACCACACGGGATGAACAACTGGCTGGCATGACCAAAGATAATCTGATCCCACGTCCCGGTCAGCCGGAAGAGGTGGCAAAAGGTATTCTTTTTGTCGTGCAAAATGAATTTGTAACCGGCACGACTGTCGATGTAGATGGTGGCTGGTTGCTCAGCTAATCTTTTAAGATGACCGCCTTGCAAATAGGGCGGTCATTTCAATCTCTTGGTTTGCGTTCCAATAACCAATCCCGGACAATCCTTAAGGATTGATAATTTGGGCTATCTTCCGACCACGCAAGATAATAGGGCGTATCAAAGAATTTGTTCTCTTCAAAGACTGGTACCAAGCGACCATCTTGAATGGCTTCCGAACATAACGGATATCTACCCATCGCAATCCCCAAACCCTTAATGCAGGCCGATTGCACGATATCATAACTGCCTAACCGATGCATTTTCCTTTCATCCGGACAGGTTGTATTGAATTCTTCAGACCATTGTTTCCATTCACCTAAATGTGTCTCATTCAAGATAAAGGCAGTTTCTTTTACAACCTGATCCCATCCTTTGATGGCAATTTCTTTTGCAATCTCTGGGCTTGCCACAGGAAAGATGTATTGTTCGCAAAACTTCTCATAACGATAGCCATCTCTAAGATTTGGCGTTGATCGGATCGCAAGATGAATTTTTTCATGTTTCAAATTACAAACACGATCCGTCGCACTAAGACGTAATTCTATATTTGGCTGATCCATATAAAACTCAGGAATTTTAGCCGCCAGCCACATCGCCACCATGGTGCGAGGTGCCGTGATATGAATACTATTCACATTGTGGGATTGGATTGCCGAAACACCATTTTGTAATTCCCTCAAGGCATTTGTTGCAAATCCATAAAAAACTTCCCCATCGGATGTTAATGAGGCTTCATTTCTGCCCCTTTCTAGCAATTTCCTGCCAAGGTGATCTTCCAATCGGCTTAACTGATGACTAATCGCGGATTCCGTCAAATTCAGATGGCTGGCAGCACGTTTAAACTGTTTTAGCTCTACGATTGTAACGAATGCCAATATATTTTGGATCGGTGGTAACATGACAAATTTTCATCTTTTGGTGAAATAGTATCAATTTAATTACTTGAAAAATAACTTAAGTTTCAGAATACAGCAAACTTAAGGATAAAAATATGTCATATATCGAACTCAATCATGAATTTACATCAAGTGCAGGAACTATAAAGCATACTTCAATCGGCAATGGGCCTGATCTCATCTTGGTTCATGGGACACCATTTAATGCCATTATCTGGACTGACGTTGTTAAACGACTTTCTAAGAACTATTGCCTTCATCTACTTGATTTGCCCGGTTATGGGCGTTCCGATAAATTCGAGGGTCAAGATGTTCGTTTGCGTAGTTTTGCCCGCGTTGTGAAAGAATTTTCAACCCATAAAAACCTGATCAATCCAATTTTAATTGGTCATGATTTCGGTGCTGCGAGTGTTCTTGGTGCCCATTTGGTTGAGGAATTATCCGTCAAAGCCATCGCAATTATTGACGGTGTGGTTTTATCTCCATGGGGCACAACCTTTTCAAGACATGTTCAACAACATGAAGAGACTTTTGCTAATGTTCCAGAATATGTTCATTTAGCTGTTCTGGAAGCACATATTAAAACCGCCTCTTCCAGAATAATTGATACGGATTTAATGAATGGCCTTTTAGCGCCTTGGCGCGATGAAGAAGGACAAAAAGCATATTATCGACAAGTGGGACAATATGATTATGCCTTCACCGCCGATCTGGAAAAATTATATCCCACACTTCAAGTCCCAAGCCTCGTTTTATGGGGAGAAGAAGATCAATGGGTCAATATTTCAGAGGGTAGACGGTTTCACGCGATGCTCAACAATTCTGATTTTGAACCTCTGCCGGATGCAGGCCATCTTTCAATGATAGATGTACCAAACCTTCTATCTGACAAATTGGAAAACTGGCTCCATCAAGTTCTCCGCTAATCAAAACAAAAAGGCCGCCCAATAATGAGCGGCCTTTTCTATTTTCCATATTGGAAAACTTAGTAGCGATATGCATCCGGCTTGAATGGGCCATCCACAGTTACGCCAATATATTCAGCTTGCGCTTGAGACATTTTTGTTAGTTTCGCACCAACTTTTGCCAAGTGAAGCGCAGCCACTTTTTCGTCCAAATGTTTCGGCAATACGTAAACATCGTTTTCGTATTTGTCTGCATCATTCCACAATTCCATTTGAGCCAATACTTGGTTTGTGAAGCTTGCGGACATTACGAAGCTTGGGTGGCCTGTTGCACAACCCAAGTTTACCAAACGACCTTCTGCCAACAAGATCATACGCTTGCCATCCGGGAAGATGATTTCGTCAACTTGTGGCTTAATATTGTCCCATTCGTAGTTTTTCAAAGCATCAACTTGGATTTCGTTATCGAAGTGACCAATGTTACAAACGATCGCACGATCTTTCATCGCACGCATATGGTCAATTGTGATGATATCGATGTTACCTGTTGTTGTTACGAAGATATCGCCATGTGCAGCCGCATCTTCCATTGTTGTAACTTCATAACCTTCCATTGCAGCTTGCAATGCACAGATCGGATCAACTTCTGTCACCAATACGCGGCAACCAGAAGAACGCAAAGATTCTGCAGAACCTTTACCAACGTCACCATAACCGTTCACAACAGCAACTTTACCAGCCATCATTACATCTGTCGCACGACGGATCGCATCAACCAAAGATTCACGGCAACCATATTTGTTGTCGAATTTGGATTTTGTCACACTGTCATTCACGTTGATTGCAGGTACTTTCAATGTACCAGCTTTCACCATTTCATGTAGACGATGAACACCAGTTGTTGTTTCTTCGGATAGGCCTTTTACGTTTTCAAGGATATGTGCAAAACGCTCTTCATGGGCCATAATTGTCAAATCACCACCATCATCCAAGATCATGTTGATTTCCCAACCATCTGGACCTGTGATTGTTTGTTCAATACACCAGTTGAACTCTTCCTCATTCAAGCCTTTCCAGGCAAATACAGGAATACCAGCAGCCGCAATCGCAGCAGCAGCCTGATCCTGTGTGGAGAAGATGTTACAAGAAGACCAACGTACTTCCGCACCTAAAGCAACCAATGTTTCGATCAACACAGCTGTTTGAATTGTCATATGAAGACAACCAGCAATACGTGCACCTTTCAAGGGTTGGCTTGGGCCAAATTCTTCACGAAGTGCCATCAAACCCGGCATTTCTGTTTCAGCGATATTGATTTCTTTACGGCCCCATTCAGCCAAAGAAATATCTGCAACTTTATAATCAGTAAAACCGGACATATCGGCTTCCTTCCTAACAGTTAAGTGTATTAAACAGGGATGTATCTATGGCGGGGTATAGCAATGAAGTATAAATCTGTCCAGCAAAACCGAACAAGATATAAATTTTTCTTTATATGTTTAAATTAATGAGAGTCTATTCTTCTTCGTCAAACGCGCCTGAGACTAATTCTTCTAAAGCCTTCATTGCATCTTCTGCCTGCGCACCCGACGTTGCGATCTCTATAGTTGTGCCTTTAGATGCAGACAACATCATCAACCCCATGATGGATAAACCAGAAACCGTTTGCCCGTCTTTACTGACCCGAATGTCAGCATCAAATTCATCAGATAGCTTTGAAAACTTGGCTGCCGCACGTGCATGAAGGCCGCGCTTATTTACGATTTCTAACGTTTTTTCAAAAGCTGTATCGCTCATATTTATATAACTTACTTAAATCTTGTTTATGCGATAGGTGCTTAATTCCCAAGCAGCTTACTGGCGATATTTATATATTTTACGCCTGCTTCCTGTGCTGCTTTTACAGCTTCATCCATATCTTCGGTTTGACGCACACTGGCTAAACGGATCAACATTGGAAGGTTCAATCCAGCTAAAACTTCGATCTTACCTTGGTCCATAATGGAAATCGCCAAGTTAGAAGGCGTCCCACCAAACATATCGGTTAGAACAATAACACCCTCACCGCTATCAACTTTACCAACAGCAGAAACGATATCTGTACGTCGTTGTTCCATATCATCGTCAGGGCCAATGCAAATACTCGCAACTTGTTCCTGAGGACCCACCACATGTTCCATGGCTAATACAAATTCATCTGCAAGCTTGCCATGAGTGACCAAAACCAAACCGATCATATAAATTTTGCCCCCGCAATATACGCATTTTTATATGTTGAAATTACAATTAGGAAGTATGAACATTCAGACCTTTTCATCAAGTCTTTTTACAATCAAACATTGCCAATAATCGTGTGAGTTACATGATAAGGCCATTGACCTTGTAGATAATTCCCCAACTCTTCTGCCACAAAAACAGATCGATGACGCCCGCCAGTACAGCCAATTGCGATGGTCAAATGGCTTTTTCCTTCTTCTTGATAACGTGGCATTGTTACATCAAGCAAGGATGTAAGTTTTTCCATAAAACTCTCAAAATCCGGATCTTTACGCACATATTCCTGTACGAAATGATCTTGTCCAGTGAGGGGACGCAATTCTTCAATATAATGAGGGTTTTGTAAAAACCGCACATCAAACACCAAATCAGCATCGCGCGGAATAGCTTTGGCAAAAGAGAATGACATCAAAGTCACCACCATTTTATCAGCCACCCCATCCCCGAGAACCTGTTTGAGGCGACTTCTGAATTGCCAGATGGTTTGTCCTGTTGAATCAATCACAAGATCAGCGCGTTCTTTTAACGGGTTTAGCAACTCCCGTTCCAACGCAACGGATTTTTCCAGGCTATCCTGGGCTAATGGATGTGGTCGTCGTGTTTGATTATAACGGGAAATTAAACTTTCATCATCACATTCCACATAAAGTAAACGTATCGGACATCCTGCATCTGCCTGTAGTTTTTTCGCCACATCAATAAACTCACTGACATCAAAATTGCGACTACGGATATCAATACCTACAGCTAATGGTCCAAATCCTGAATCAGGGTTTATTGCTTCTTCAATCAGGGCAGGCAGGAGAGACAATGGTAAATTGTCAACGGCTTCATACCCCAAATCTTCCAATACATGTAAACATGTGGACTTTCCTGCACCAGATAAACCGGTAACAAGATAAATTGGGACATCCGTTACTTCACTCATCTTTTTATATCTCCAACCAATCAGCATTCAATGCATAACGAATTTTCAACGCTGCTGATGTTTCAAAGGCACAAATTTGAACATATGGCACATCATGTCCTAGATACGTTACAGTTTTTTGTTCAGGTATACGTTCGATTTCATTTAATGGTTTTAGATCGACCACTAATTTCAACTCAGCAAGCTCTTTATATGAAACTTGCATGATTCCAAGACCACGCACTTCAAGCTTTCCTGCAAGTGGTTTTGGCGGACTGACCCAAATGGTTTTTTCTTTATATTCCAAACATGATCGATCATCTGCGACTAAGACAGCCCCTTGATCAATAAGACGTAATGCAAGATCAGATTTACCGCTACCAGAAGGCCCTCGTAACATAACCGCAGACCATCGCTGCGCGGTGTTATCCTCTGGAATAGCAATGGTTGTTGCATGTTCCTGAATTAACTTTTCTTTATCAGACATTACAACAACCTTCCGTTTTACCTATTTCTTTTTATAGAAATAATATCGCCCAACCTGCACATCTTGGGGCAATGGAAGAGGATCAAATTCACTTAAGGTTAATTCCTGATCACTCAAGATGATGCCGCCTGACGCCATTAAGTCCGGATAAATAGTACTTAGCCAAGATGCAAATTTACGATTTCTTTCTGGATCACCTGTGCCAATATCGGAATGCAATAAATCTGCAGTCGCCCCCAGTTTATCACGGGCTTCCAATAAAGTATCTTCTAAATCACCCAGAAATAATTTGTCTTTAGGAGGAATACAATCCGGGTGAGCATTCACCTGACGTTCAAACACATAGATATCTTTTCCAGGTAACCTTTCACGCAAATGATCATACGTGCGACCATTGCCAAGCCCAAGTTCAAGAACATGTCCGCTTTTGCCATTTACCATAGATGTCGCCTCGTCCAGGCAAGCACGTTGCGCTTTCAACCGGCGGATCACACTATCAAGTCGTGACATTTAAATCTTCCTATTCATCACTTGGTAAATTCGCCACATCCTGAAGACGGGACGTCGTATTGTGAAGTTTTTCAGCCAAGCTACGCATTAGTTCAAGCCCGACACTTGGAAATTCATGGATCATATGCATAAACACATCTTCATTTAAAATTAAGGCTTCAACTTGCGATTCTGCAATGACCGTCGCACTTCGTGGCAAGCCTGCGAGCAAAGCGATTTCCCCGACCACATCGTGACGTTTTAAATCCGCCACATGCAATGGCCCCGTATTGGTTTCCACCCAGATTTTCGCTTCGCCAGACATAAGCACGAAGGCGCGATCACCGCGCTCCCCTTCCTTACATAAAAGGTCTTGTGGCGCATATGTGGCACGATCAGCTGTAAAAGCGAGTACTTTTAGTTTCGCCATATCCAGACGTTCAAAAATAGGCACTTTCGAGAGCGCTTCGACTTCTTCTTGCAAACTCATTAAATTCTTAAATCCTTAACTTCCTATCGGCATAGAACCAATAGTCTCCCCCTCTTTGGGGTAATATGCTTTTTTCATCGCCCATTCGCAAGTGAAACCACAGTCACATCAATGTGACTGTTGCATTTATCACACGTCTTGCTTGCAAAAGTAAAATTGGGCAGAGTGATCCCACTTGTTTTTCATCGCTTTTCTGCGATAGTGTGCGTAATAATTTACGATTACATCCAATATGTAATCAAGGAAACAGACGGGTCAAGATGGTCGCAATAGAGCGTGCTTCACGAATTTTGATGTATAGCCACGATACATTCGGGCTGGGCCATTTGCGCCGTACACGCGCAATTGCCCATTCTTTAGTGCGTCAAAATCCCAACTTAAGTGTTTTGATCCTCACCGGATCACCTATCATTGGTAGTTTTGATTTTTCTTCCCGTGTTGATTTTGTCCGTATCCCCGGCGTGATCAAACTCCGAAACGGGGATTACACATCGCTAAAACTTCATATGGATATTGAAGAAACTTTGGCGATGCGTGCCTCTATTATCAAACATACTGCTGAAGCTTTTGATCCTGATCTTTTTATTGTGGATAAAGAACCATTGGGATTACGTGGGGAAGTCGAAAACACCCTTCATATGTTAAAAGAAATGGGCGTGCCTCTGGTCCTTGGATTACGTGATGTCATGGATGACCCAGATCTCCTGGAACCAGAATGGGAACGCAAAGGCGCCATGCCGGCACTTGAAAACCTATATGATGAAATCTGGGTGTATGGTCTACCACAAATTTGCAAACCTCTTGATGGGATGCATGTACCTGAATCTGTATTACGCAAGATGGTTTATACGGGCTATCTGGAACGTGAAGTACCAAGTGAAGCCATCAAACCCTATATCATCTCAAAGTTTGAACCGCCTTATTTATTGGTCACTCCGGGTGGTGGTGGTGACGGCGACCTGATGGTTGACTGGGTCTTACGGGCTTATGAAAATCATAAAAACCTACCCTATCCTGCGCTGATTGTATTTGGTCCTTTCATGCAATCCGAACAACAAAACGCCTTTGTTGAGCGGATCAATAAGCTTGATAATGTAGAAGCTCTTTCTTTTGATGCCCATATGGAAAGCTTAATGGACAATGCCGCAGCTATCGTCGCCATGGGTGGATATAACACATTTTGTGAAATCTTATCTTTTGACAAACCTGCGATGATTATTCCACGTACCCGTCCACGTATGGAACAATTTATCCGTGCTTCCAGTGCTCAATCTTTAGGTTTGGTTTCTATGCTGGAAGACGACAATGAACGCCGTCCGGATACAATGGCAACAGCCCTTCGTCAATTACCACAACAAAAACGTCCAAGCGATGTGGTTGTACCTGGCTTAATGGATGGTCTTGATAGCGTGAACCGACTAACCCAAAAACATCTTGATACCCGCGCCAAAAATCGTGAAACAGCTGCAACGCTTTCACAAATTTCCGGTTAACATCTAACCAAACGAAAAACATATGTCCCAGAATAAATCCGAAAAGCCTTCTGTTGCTTTTGTCTTGAAAGGCTATCCTCGTCTTTCTGAAACCTTTATTGCCCAAGAAATCCGCAACTTGGAAAAGCTTGGCTTGGGCATCAAAATTATTTCCCTGCGTCATCCAACAGATACAGCTCGTCATCCAATTCACAGCGAAATTGAAGCAGATGTATCCTATTTGCCAGAATATCTTCATGAAGAGAAATCACGGGTTTCAAAAGCATGGCTCAAAGCCCGTTGTTTGCCCGGATATTCAAAAGCATTCCGTGCATTTTTGAAAGATTATAAACGCGACAAAACAAGAAATCGTATTCGCCGATTTGGACAAGCTTGTGTTTTGGCAACGGAATTACCTGACAGTATAGAACGTATACATTTTCATTTTTTGCATACGCCCGCATCTGTAACCCGCTATGCCGCTATAATGCGGAAACTGCCGTGGAGCGGTTCTGCCCATGCCAAAGATATCTGGACAATCCCTGATTGGGAGAAACAAGAAAAAATGGCTGAAATGGGCTGGCTTTCAACTTGTACTGCTTATGGCGCTGCCCATCTGCGTGAGCTAAGCCCTGATCCAGAGAAAGTGCATCTCATTTATCATGGACTTGATTTGGCACGCTTCGATCATTTTGATCGAAAAGAAAATGATTTTGACGGATCAACCACAGAAAAAACAGTTACACTTGTTTCTGTGGGTCGTTTGGTCAAAAAGAAAGGTTATGACGACTTACTCAACGCCTTGGCAAAACTACCAAAAGATTTGCATTGGAAACTAATACAAGTCGGTGGCGGCACGCTGGAAGAGAAACTTAAATCACAAGCAAAAAACCTTGGATTATCCGATAAGATCGATTGGCTTGGTGCACAACCTCAGGAAAAAGTACTGGAAGAAATTCGCAAGGCTGATGCTTTTGTTCTTGCCAGTAAAGTCGTCGAAGATGGCGATCGCGATGGTTTACCAAATGTTTTAATGGAAGCTCAAAGCCAAGGGCTGGCTGTTGTGTCTACCAATATCTCTGCCATTCCTGAACTAATCGTTGATGGTAAGAACGGATTACTCGCAGAAGCCGAAGATGCAGATAATCTGTCAGAGAAGCTTTTAAAAATCATTACGAGTCCAAAACAAAGATACAAGATGGGTCAGGCAGGTGAAAAACGTGTCCGTGAAGAATTTGACGCGGATCATTGTATCACCAGACTGGCAGAATGTTTTAATCTGGACCATACTTCCCTGAAGTAACCTTCAAAGGAAGATCATGACTATCGCCTTTTATGCCCCGTTAAAATCACCCAACCATCCGACCCCGTCCGGAGATCGGCGCGTGGGACGATTGATACTACAAGCGTTAAAAATGTCAGGCGAAAAGGTCGAATTAGCCAGTGAGTTTCGTTCCTATAATAAAACAGGTGACAATGAAATTCAGGATAGTCTTGAACAGGAAGCCGCAGCAGAAATGCAGCGTCTAATTACGTTATATGAGAAAAATGGCGCACCAGAAGTTTGGTTTACCTATCATCTTTATCATAAGGCACCTGATCTGATTGGCCCAAAGATCTGTAAACATTTTCATATTCCATACTGTATCGCAGAAGCAAGTTATGCACCCAAACAGGAAAGTGGTCCTTGGGATCGGGGATTAAAAGCCACACAGGAAGCGCTGGCGCTGGCAGGGCGGATTTATGTGCTAAATCCGGATGATGTGCCTTGTATCAAACCATATCTTCCCAGCTGGACGGAACTGATATTATTACCGCCCTTCTTGGACGCACGTCCCTATCAAAGTAACCTAGATCAATTGGACCGGGGGAAATGGGCTGAAAAACTCGATTTACCTGAAGATGACATCTGGGCGATTGCTGTTGGCATGATGCGCAAGGGAGATAAAACGCAATCCTATGAAATTATTGCAGATAGCTGGAAAAAGCTTGGGGAAAACGCCTGCAGCCTGATTCTTGTCGGAGATGGAGAAAGTCGTAAAGATTTAGAAGAAAAATTTGCAAACCTCCACGTACCAGTTCGTTTCACCGGACAAATGGATGAAAATGAAATCGCCGATTTACTTCAAAATTGCGATTTATGTATATGGCCCGGTATTAAAGAAGCCTTTGGCTTAGCTATGTTAGAAGCCCAAGCAGCAGGATTACCTGTCGTCTCTGCCAACAGAGCGGGCATAGCCAACTTCATCCATCATCGACAAACCGGCTTATTGGTGGAAGAAGGTAACGTAGATGCTTTTAGTGAAGCGGTAGACTACCTTTTGGAACATGAAGATATTCGTCACAATATGTCTTTTGCTGCCGAAGAAAATGTAAAATATAATCATTCCCTTCAGGCTGCGGCCCAAATCATCGCCCGGAGCTTGCCTTTATGACCACACCACTTTTGCTTATTCGACATGCACCAACGATTTGGAATGGTGAAAAACGTCTTCAGGGGCATACAGATATTCCCATTTCCGATCTCAGCAAAAATTGGGTGAAAGAATGGCGATTACCTGAATTCACAGAAACTTTCCAATGGATTAGTAGCCCCTTATCCAGAGCATTGGAAACCGCAGAAATCCTGTCCGGTAAGACACCACCAACCGACAAACGCTTGATAGAAATGAGTTTTGGAGATTGGGAAGGAAAAGTTTTACCCGATCTACGTGAACGACTTGGTACTGAAATGCAGGAGAACGAAGATCGTGGATTGGATTTCTTACCGCCAAATGGGGAAAGTCCAAGACAGGTTCAAAACCGTATCAACCCATTGCTGCAAGAAATCGCAAAACACGATCAAGCCACCGTCTGTGTCACACATTTGGCAATGATTAGAGCAATCATGGCGCTGGCTTGTGATTGGCCCATGTTAGGAAAACCTCCATACAAGCTTAATCAGGCCGAAGCACATCTATTTGAACTGGATCATAATGGACATCCCTCAATTGTGGAGATGAATATTAAACTTCATCCCGGGCCAAACCCCAATAAGGAACAGGGTATATGACAGAAAAACCTAAGCTTTTCTTTCATGTACAACATCTTCTTGGGATTGGACATCAGATGCGCGCGGCAGCCCTCACCCGCGCCTGCCTTAAAGCTGGCTTTGAAGCTCATTATATCAGTGGTGGGTTTCCTGAAGAATTGCCAGATCTTGGTGACGCATATTTTCATCAACTTACCCCCACAAAAACCAGAAATGGAGATTTCAATCAGTTAATTGATGAAAAGGGTGATTTGATTGATGAAAAATGGTGGCAGGAACGCCGCAACCAACTCATTGATTTATACAATAAAATATCTCCTGATGTTATCCTTTTAGAAGGCTTTCCTTTTGCCCGTCGTAAATTTAAGGAAGAGCTTATCCCTCTGCTTGAAAAGGCCAAAAATGATAACATCCCTTGTGCAACGTCTATCCGCGATATTCTGGTAGATCCCAAAAAAGAAAAGAAACGCCAATTTGCCTTTGATACAACCAATCAATATCTAGACCGTGTTCTTATCCATGGAGAAAAAGAATTTTGCCCTTTGGAAAGAAGTTTTAAAGATGCGGACTGTTTAGGCGATAAGCTCATCTATACAGGATATGTAGATAGCGGATCTTCAAAGGCACTTGAAACAGGTGATCTTTCCGAAGTTGTTATTTCTGCCGGTGGGGGCGCTGTAGGCCAGCGCATTTATGAAACTGCCCTTCAAGCCTATAAACTTAGTCAAAACAAAGCAGGTATTTGGCGTCTATTACTTGGCCCAAACTTGCCTGACTCCATTAAAACAAAACTCAAAAGCCAAGCTCAGGATAATCTGATCATTGAGGATGCCCGATCTGATTTTCGAAACCTGCTTTCCTCTGCAAAACTATCTATCAGTCAGGCAGGCTACAATACGATCATGGATATCCTAGCTACGGGCGTGAATAGTCTGGTGATTCCTTTTGCAGACGGGGAGGAAAGCGAACAAACCTTACGCGCAGAACTATTAGCACAAGCCAATCGCCTGTCTATCGTAGATGAAAGCAGCTTAACGCCCGATCTATTGGCAGACAAAATAGATATTCTTCTAGCCAATCAAGCAGTTATTCCGCATACTCCATTTCCGCTGGATGGGGCAGAAAAATCCGCAACTATACTCAAATCTTTGCTAAGAAATTAAGATGCCGACGATTAAAGAAGAAAAACAGAAATTACTTTCTGATACAGATTTTATTGCCAATCCATGGGTTTATTTTACTGATGAACTAGACAATTGGGCGAAAGAAGGTGTGATCGCTGAATTTTGGTGGCGTGATGATGATGCCGTTGCCAACACATCCGCCTTACAAAAACTTATGACGGTAACAGATCACACTCCTATCAGTTTAGCTGTGATCCCGGATCAATTAGAAGAAAGCCTTCAACCCTTCACTTCTCAACACAAAAATATCACCATCGTTCAACATGGCTTTGCCCATGTAAATCATGCGCCTGCAGATGAGAAAAAAGCTGAATTTCGCGACCATCGCTCAAAAGAAGTGATGACAGAAGAACTTAAAAAGGGTCATTCTCTCTTAAAGGAGGCTTTTGGAGGTCAATTTAAACCTCTCTTTGTGCCGCCTTGGAACCGATTAGGTAATGATGGTGAAGACGCCGTGAAAGAAGCAGGTTTAGAGTTTGTATCAACCTTCACACCACGCCAACCAAATACAGGCCCCTATATTTTAAATGCCCATATCGATCCTGTGAATTGGAAAGCTGATCGACAATTTTTAGGCGATGTTGCAAGTCTGGCTCAAGCAATTTTACATCTACGTGCCAAACGTGAAGTTTGGGAAAATGTTGATGTGATCGAACCGACTGGTTTTTTAACCCATCATTTAATCCATGATGAAGAAACTTGGTCTTTTATAGAAAAGTTTAATCAAACTATTCAGCAACACCCATCTGCAAACTGGTTGGATTTATCCACTTATATTGATAGCTTTTCTTTTGAATTCTAATATGAATGAGTAAACGCAATGTCAGATACCCCAATTCTAAGATATAGCAAACAAGGCCTTATGTGGGATGGGGCCAAGGGCGCGCTAGGCCTATTCCTTGTTGTATTACCTTTGGTGATGGGCCAGCCTGTAACATGGTTAAGCTGGATCCTTTATGGTTTAGCAGCAATATTCATTGTGTTTTTGGGGCGAATTTATATTCGTGCTGTCACTGAAATTACACATGATCATGAGAAATTGAAGCAACTCAAACCCATTTCAAAAACCTTGGAATGGGACAAGCTTAATAAATTGAAACTGCGTTATTATTCCACCAAGAAATCTGGTGAGAATGGATGGATGTTTTTACAATTGAAAGCGGAAAATATTAGTATAAACTTGGATTCACAGCTGGAAGATTTTGATGAAATCTTACACCGCGCGTCAGAGGCTGCCGCCAGAAAAGAGCTATCGCTCGATCCGGTGACCTTGGATAATCTGAATGCGTCCGGCATAAATACCCCGATGGATCGCGTAGATTTATAAGATCTACGTTCAAAAAATACGGGGAAAATAACAGGGTATCGTCGGATTAAGGGGGTTAATTCGACAGCAGAAAGGGAAAGCTTGGATGGACAAGCTACTGCAAGTCAAAGATTTGCGCATTCATTTTCATTTGGATGAAGGCGTAGTTAAAGCTGTCAAAAATGTAAGTTTTGATATCCCCCATGGTGGCACCGTCGCTCTTGTTGGGGAATCTGGTTCCGGTAAATCTGTGATTTCCCAAGCAATTATGGGCATCCTCCCTAAATCAGCAAAAATAGAAACTGGTGAAATTCTATTTTGTGATGAAGCAGCCCTCGCCCAAGGTGGCCCAATTGATATTTCACGCCTTAATCCTGCAGGAACAACGATGCAGGATATTCGTGGTGGTCGTATATCTATTATTTTTCAGGAACCTATGACATCCCTTTCCCCCTTACATACGGTGGGAAATCAGATCATGGAAGCCTTGTTGCTGCATCGACCCGTCTCTGTTTCAGAAGCTGCTGAATTAACCAAGGATATGTTAAGGGCTGTCGGTTTCCCCGACCCAGCACGTGCTCTGAAAACTTATCCTTTTGAATTATCTGGTGGCTTACGCCAACGCGCTATGATTGCCATGGCCTTGGTATGTCGGCCCTCTTTGCTGATTGCTGATGAGCCAACCACAGCCTTGGATGTTACCATTCAGGCCCAAATTCTGAAAATTATCCGCGACCTACAATCTGAACTTGGTATGGCTGTTTTGATGATTACGCATGATTTAGGTGTGGTTGCCAATGTCGCAAAAGATGTGGTGGTCATGTATCATGGCGAAATCATGGAAAGAGGTAATTTACAAGATATCTATCGTAATCCGCAGCATCCTTATCTAAAAGCTTTGCTGGCAGCGGTGCCGCGCTTTGATATGGAACCAGGCGAACGATTGAAGCCCATTCGATCCATTGAGACCAAAACCGGCCATTTAATGGCGGAACGGGAAAGTAAAAACGGCAATCAAAAGCCCGAAGAACTTGAAAAGCCAATCCTTAAAGTTGATGGATTACGTAAGTCTTTCACTATTCGTAAAGGCGGTGTTTTTGGATCTGGAAAAGAAAAAAACACTGTTCATGCCGTGAATAACGTTACTTTTCAGGTTAAACGAGGGCAATGCCTTGGCCTTGTTGGGGAAAGTGGATGTGGCAAAACGACCTTAAGCAAGATGTTAATGCGGGCCCTAAGCCCCGATGAAGGCTCCATCACCTTTAATGATGGTGAAAAAGATATTGATATTCTTGGGCTAGATGAAAAATCCTTAGTTCCTTTCCGCCAAAAAATGCAATTTATTTTCCAAGACCCATTTTCATCATTAAACCCGCGTATGACAGTGGGTGATATTCTTACGGAACCTTTGGTGATCCATAATATCGGCACTCCGCAAAGCCGTCGGGAAATGGCAGAAGAATTGATGGAATTAGTAGGTCTAGACCGTCGTCATCTAAAACGCTATCCACATAGTTTTTCTGGCGGTCAACGACAGCGCATTGGCATTGCACGTGCCCTTGCCTTACGTCCGGAACTAATTATTTGCGATGAACCTGTTTCCGCATTAGACGTCTCTATTCAAGCGCAGATTTTAAACTTGCTTAAAGACTTACAAGCCAAACTGGGGCTCACTTATATCTTTATCAGCCATAATTTAGCCGTTGTAGATTACATCGCAGATGATATTGCGGTTATGTGTCGCGGCCGTTTGGTAGAAATGGCCCCACGGGAAAGCCTGTTTAAAAACCCGATACATCCTTATACCAAAGGCTTGTTAAAAGCTGTACCCGAACCAAGTTTGGATCATTTACTGGATTTCAATCACCTGATGAATGAAAAAGCCAGTAATCCGGAAAGCTGGCCGACACCTTTTACCGATGATGGGTCTCAACAATTAGCTTTATCTGACATGTCTGGGGAACATTATGTGCGCACCCATGTGAATTCAGGTTTAGGAGTTTCCTGATGAAGAAATTTCTAAAAGCCGCGTTCATATCACTAGCTGTATTTGTCGCGCCGTCACTGACGATGGCAGATATGTTTATAGATTCTGATTTCAATGTTTCAAAAGTTGCCAAGGGCAAATTGCCATCTGTTGACAATCGTTTGCCGGATATTCCGAAAATCGTAAATGTGACTGACCAAGGTCTTCAACTTGGTCATCATGGCGGCACCATTCGCATGGCCATGCGTAAAGACAAAGATACGCGCCAAATGGTCGTATATGGTTATGCGCGTTTGGTTAAATACAATACGGATTTGGAACTAGAGGCCGACATTCTGGAAGATGTGGAAATCATTGACGGTCGCATTTTCCGTCTTAAGTTGCGCGCAGGTCATAAATGGTCTGATGGCGCACCTTTTACTATCGAAGATTTCCGCTATTGGTGGGAAGATGTAGCCAATAACGAAATCCTGTATCCATCTGGTCCTCCTTCTGCCCTTCGCGTACAAGGGCACCTCCCTGTGGTTACATTTCCATTTGAAGATGTTGTTCAATATGAATGGCCTGTACCTAACCCATTATTTCTAGCATCCCTCGCCAAAGCCAGTCCGCGCTATATCTATGCACCGGCTCATTATCTAAAAAAATATCACGCTGATTATCAAGATAAAGATTATATAGATCAACTGGTTAAGGAAAAAGGGGTCAAAAACTGGGGTGCGTTGCATAACAAATATGCAAAAGCCTATCATAACAAGAATGAGAAGTTACCAAGTCTTCAGCCTTGGGTTTTAAAAGTGATGAAATCCGGGGAAAGATACGAATATCATCGTAATCCCTATTTCCATCGTGTTGATGAAAACGGCCTTCAGCTTCCTTATATTGATCGCTGGGTGTTCAGCATCACTGAAAAGAAGCTCATCCCTTTAAAAGCAGGAACCGGTGAAGTTGATCTTCAAGGGCGCTATTTAGACTTCAACAACATTTCGTTGCTAAAACAAAACGAAGTTGAATACGGCTATACCACAAGGCTATGGCGTAATGGTAAAGGCTCCCATATGGCCTTATTTCCAAATTTGAATAACAGTAATCCTGTTTGGAGAAGCTTGTTACGTGATGTCCGGTTTAGACGTGCTCTGTCTTTGGCTATTAATCGTTATGAAATCAACCGCGTTGTGTATTTCGGTTTTGCCATAGAGGGCCAAAATACGGTTTTACCTGCAAGTCCACTTTATCAAGAGAATTTCCGCACCGCTTATGCAGAATTCGATCTTGAAAAAGCCAATCAATTATTAGATGAAATCGGGTTAGTTGAAAAAGATGGCCGTGGTATTCGCAAATTGCCAAATGGTGAAACACTTGAAATCATTGTAGAAACAACAGATACCGGCCCAGAGCAATCTGATGTTTTACAATTAATTGCTGATAGTTGGGCAAAAGCAGGTATTGCGTTACATATTAAACCTACGACCATGGATATTTTAAAGCCTCGCATCTATTCCGGCGCCAATGTGATGACGGTCTTTTCCGGTATGGAAAATGGTATGGCAACCGCCGATACACCGCCTGCAAGCCTTGCTCCCATCGACCAAGACCATTTCCAATGGCCAAAATGGGGACAATATGTACAAACTGGTGGCGTTTCAGGCGAAGAACCAGATATGCCAGCGGCGATTGGGTTGATGCAATATTATGATCGCTGGTTTAAGGCAAAATCCGTAGATGAGCGAGCCATGATCTGGCACCAAATGCTGGAAACTCATGCCAATCAAGTCTTTAGCATTGGTCTTATTGCCGGAACCTTACAGCCAATCGTTGTGAGCAATAAATTAATGAATGTACCGGAAGAAGCCATCTGGAACTGGGAACCGGGTGCCCATTTCGGCCTCTATAATACTGATTTATTCTGGTTTAAAGATTAAGGGGCGAAAAACTATGTTTGGATATATTGCACGACGCCTTTTAATCATGATCCCAACCATGTTGGTGATTTCTGCCCTTGTTTTTATTATCATTCAACTGCCGCCGGGTGATTACCTAACCACGTTGATCAACGAGTTACAGGCACAAGGTGAAAGCGGTGAAGAACGCATCGCTTATTATCGGGAATTATATGGCCTAGACCAACCCATGATTGTCCAATATTTCAACTGGTTATGGGGTATGTTGCACGGTGATTTTGGTCATAGTTTTGAATATGACTTACCTGTATCAGAGGTTGTTGGGGATCGTATGTCCCTCACCTTTGTACTCAATTTCTTTACCATTTTGTTTATCTATATTGTCGCCTTCCCGATCGGCGTTTATTCCGCCGTCCGGCAATATAGCGTTGGGGATTATAGCCTGACATTGATTGGCTATTTAGGACTTGCAACCCCTAACTTCCTGCTTGCCTTGATTTTACTTTATATTGCGAAGGCCTATTTCGGCGTTGATGTGGGCGGCCTGATGGATGAACAATATATCGATGCCCCTTGGAGCATGGATAAAGCCCTTTCTGTTTTAGAACATCTGTGGGTACCCGTCATTGTGATCGGTACAAGTGGGACGGCCTCTATGATCCGCCGTTTACGGGCAAATTTATTGGATGAATTGCATAAACAATATGTCATTACGGCCAGAGCTAAGGGATTATCACCCAAAAAAGCATTGGTGAAATATCCATTGCGCATGGCCTTAAACCCTTTTATTTCCGACATTGGTAATCTAATCCCGGATGTCATTTCGGGATCTGCTATTGTGGCAGTTGTTCTTGGTTTGGAAACAACAGGCCCGATGTTGTTAAATGCTCTATTGGCCCAAGACATCTATCTCGCGGGTAGTTTTTTAATGTTTGTGGCCCTGTTAACAGTAGTTGGCATGCTGGTATCAGATCTAGCCTTAGCCCTGCTTGATCCCCGAATTCGTTTAGGTGCGGAGGCATCAAAATGAGTGATATTTCCAACAAAAATACGCATTGGGTGAATGAAAATGAATGGAACCCAGATAGCGTTACAAAGCTAACCGCGGAACAAGAACGTTATTATCAAGCCAGCCAATGGCAACTTATGTGGTGGAAATTCCGCAAACATCGCGTTGCCTTGATCAGCGGTATCTTCCTGGTCACCGTTTATTTTTCCCTGCTGATTTCAGAGTTTTTAAACCCCTATAACCCTAATCATCGCCATACCGATTATTTATATATGCCGCCCCAAGAAGTACATTTCACCCATGAGGGGGAATTTATCGGACCTTTTGTCTATGGCACCAAGGGGGAGTTTGACCTCAAAACCTGGCAATGGATTTATGAAGAAGACATATCTGATATTCAGAAAATTCGTTTTTTCTGTTCCAGCAATGATTATGCAGGGGCCGAATATGAATTCTGGGGTGGTCTATTTACAGGCGATACTCATCTTTTCTGTCCGGCACCCGGTGGCCAATTATTTCTGATGGGAACGGATCGCTTGGGTCGGGATATGCTATCACGGATGGGCTATGGCGGACGTATTTCCTTAACTGTCGGTATCGTCGGCATCGCTATTAGTTTCTTTATGGGGATCACCATTGGCGGGATTGCCGGATATTACGGTGGCTTTATTGATTCCACAATTCAGCGCGTGATTGAGATTATCCGATCTTTCCCGCAATTGCCCCTTTGGATGGCGTTATCTGCTGCCCTTCCAGTGACATGGAGCCCGATTTTAGTCTTCTTCGGCTTAACGATCATTCTGGGTATGCTGGATTGGCCGGGCTTGGCGAGAGCCGTCCGATCAAAACTTCTAAGCCTTCGTGAAGAAGATTTTGCCGTCGCCGCCCATCTCATGGGGGCCAGCCCGAAACGGATTATTATGCGTCATTTGATGCCAAGCTTTATGAGCCATCTGATTGCTTCTGCCAGCTTATCTATCCCCGCCATGATTTTAGGGGAAACCGCGCTCAGCTATTTGGGCCTTGGCCTTCGCCCGCCTATCACATCATGGGGTGTGTTGCTAAATGAAGTACAAAATATCAATGATATCGTGCTGCATCCATGGCTGATTGTACCAATGATTTCAGTAGTGTTGGTGGTTCTAGCCTTTAACTTCCTTGGGGATGGCCTACGGGATGCATCCGACCCTTATAAATAAGGAAAATTAAATTGCCGGACAGGTTTTGCGAAGCCAAAGACTGGTTTGCAAGGCCCCTTCTGGCAATTGCGTCAGATTGGTAAACCAGTCGGGGATGTCTGCCTCCATACGACTTGCCACATAATGGGACGACCATAAAAGATCAAACCCACCGCTGGTTAACATCGGGATCACGCCTAATTGTTCATTATAACCCCGCCATTGCCAGACATCTGGATAGTCATCCGGCAAGGTCATGTCATGGATATGAAGTATCACCCCTGACGGTAACGCAGGTATAATATGATTAAAAAGCAAATCCACATCATTGCCCGGCATTAATATATGACTGCTATCGATAAAAAGGATATCACCTGCGGTTAAATCCTTGAAAACCGACTGATCCGCATATTGCACGGTGGTGGGATAAAGGTTGATATTTTCCAGTTTGGTGATATCGGCTCTTGGGGCAGGGTCAATGGCATGAAAACTTGTTTGTAAATTTCCGTCCTGAATAGCCCGCATCATAAAGCGGCTGGAATGACCCGACCCGATTTCCACAATCTTTGTAGGTTTTTCCACTTGAACCATATGATAGGCCAGCGCACCATCCAAAGCAGGAAACCATGTCTGTTGCCAGCGCGGCATAGGAGGTTCGGCCCCGTCAAATTTTTCAAAGGCGGATTTCCATAGGGATAATTCATCCATGATGCCGGCAAAGTTTTCTTTTTTGCGGTCCATAAGACGCTCAACAGACGCATAAGACTTGCGATCCGCCGCAGGCACATCGCCATCAGCATAACGATAGGGGATAAAATATCCTTTTGGGCGATCCGTCAGCAATGTACGCAAGCCCAAATGCAATCGTCGCCAGAATTTAGATGACATGGAACGCCTCCGAAAATTGACAGCCGTTTTGACTGTATTTCCTTGATATGTAAAAGAACTCAGATGAATTGAAAAGCAACAAGATGCTTATAGCAAGGTAACGGTTTCACCTTCGCGGGCCGCATCCACGCCATTTGGACGTAGCTTCTGAGCATCCGCTAAAATCTCATCCATGCGGTCGTCATCATGGCTTGGATCATGATGGAATAGGTATAATTGTTTCACATTTGCCATATCGCAAAGTTTTACGCCTTCTTCCCATGTGGAATGGCCAAATCCCATAAAGGTTTTATATTCTTCTTCGGTATAGCTGCTGTCATAAATGACCATATCAGAATCTTTAATCAGGTTAAGCACCACTTGATCCGGACGACCGGGAACATGTTCCGTATCAGTTATATAACATACTGACTTTCCACCATATTCCACACGGAAACCTGTTGCGCCATTTGGATGATTAAGCGGTGCAGATTTGATAACAACCCCTTCTTCTTCCGCTAATGTAATCGTCTCACCGGCCTCAAAATCATTATAAGATACATCAGCCCGGAAAATGGCAGGTGGCACCGGAAATAGAGGCGGGGACATCAATGTGTTCAAGGCTTCTGTCAATGTACGGTTTGGCACCAAATGCCCAGCCCAGATATTAATTTTATTCCCCGGTTTATGAAGGGGTCCAAAAAAGGGTAAGCCTACCACATGATCAAGATGGGTATGGGTTAGAAACATATTGATATGCTGTTCTTCATCCCCATAAGCCATCATCATTTTTTTGCCAAGACCGCGCAGGCCTGTCCCCGCATCAAAGACCAATGAATGCCCGCCACATGACATCTCAACACAGGAAGTATTGCCGCCATATCTGGTTGTATGTGGTCCGGGGCAAGCTAAGCTGCCTCTTGTCCCCCAAAAAGTAACGGTGAACCCGTCTGACATGTCACGTCTTTCTTTCGTATTATTTCTGCTTTTAATTATTATAAAATAACAGAAAATCCCGCTGTCTTACAAAAATCTAAAACACTATAAAAATAGTTGAATTTAAAATCGCATCTATTAAAACGATGTTTTGTAATATATGCCACTGATTTTTTACAAAAATTCAGAATTTTTCCATCACTAATTGTTTATCCATCATATTTAGGAATGACCATGGCAAATACTGAACCATCTTCTTTGCCAAATTGGACAGGTGTTCTTTATGGATTAGGGTTATCTACCTTGGCGGCCTATCACCAATTTAAGATGGCTCCCGTTTTATCTGAAATGGCAATAAAATTTTCCTATAGTCCCTTATTATCCGGGAGTTTCATGTCCATTTACGCTGTCGCGGGATTGATCTTGGCGCGATGGATGGGCAACCATATGCATGATAAGGACGTTGCGTCTTTTATCCGCAACATTCTGATCTTATCTCTTTTGGGTGCGATATTAGGCTTATTGTTACCGCAAAGTGATATTGCAATGTTTATTGCCCGGGCGATGGAAGGTATCGGGGCTTGTGGTCTATCTATTGCTGGTCCAGCAGTTATTTTCCGGTTTATGCGTCCAGAACAACAAGGATTGGCTGCTTCTATCGGTGCATTATGGATACCACTTGGGGTGATACTGGCAAGCTTGCTTGCCCTTTGGCCAGATAAATATCTTGGTATTTTAGATCATCAATGGCAATTGAATTGGATTGTCTCAATTGGAATGAGCCTGCTCCTTATTCTGAGCACCATGTTTTATCAAAAAAATCATGTATCTCTGACCCGCCAACATAAACCAGCGCCAGATGAAAATGGTCATATGACATCCTTATGGGATAGTCAGACCCATCGCATCTGCGTCATTCTCACGGCACTAACATTTGCTTTTTGGTCCTGTCAAAATATTGCCTTTATGAGTTGGTTACCTAGTTATTTGGCTGAAGATTTGGGATATCAACAGGAGCAGGCGGCCCTAATATTTATTGCCCCCATGGCATTTCTTGGTTTGTTTAATGTTCTGGCAGCACCTCTAATGCGTATCTTTGGTGCGACATGCCTGTTAACTGCCGCTATTTTGGGGCAGGGATTATCAGCCTATTTAATCCTCTATACCTTCACCAGTGAAGAGTTGATCATTCAGTTTATCTTACTGGTAGTTTATGGATCTTTAGCGGGAGTCACACCAAGCTGCCTCTATCGAATGCCAAGTCTGGTATTGGGACAACAATCGGGCACAAAAGCATTTGGATGGGTGATGTCTGGCAGAAATGTGGGGGTGTTTTCCGGTCCCCTAATCATTGCTATAGCCTTACAATTTACCGAAACCAAATGGGACTCACTTGGGATTACGATTATTGCTGCCTGTCTGATTTCTGCATTTGTAAGTTTGATTTTGATGCAAAAAGTAAAGGCCTTAACAACGTAAGGCCTTTCATTAATATTATGTTTTATGGAACCAGCTTATATCCACCCGGTTCCGTCACCAGAATTGAGGCCTTAGACGGATCCGGTTCAATTTTTTGTCTTAGGCGATACACATGTGTCTCAAGCGTATGTGTTGTGACACCTGCATTATATCCCCATACTTCGCCTAACAAGGTATCGCGATCAATCACTTTATCGCCACAGCGATAGAGATATTTGAGGATTGCTGTTTCTTTTTCCGTCAATCTAATTTTCTGATCCTTTACCTCATCAATTAATTGTTTTGATGACGGCTTGAAGATATAGGGACCAATATTAAAAACAGCATCTTCAGATTGCTCATGCTGACGCAATTGCGAACGAAGTCTGGCCAGTAAAACATTCACACGAAATGGTTTCGCAAGATAATCATTTGCCCCAGAATCCAATCCCAAAATTTCATCCGAGTCAGATGTATGCCCGGTGAGCATGATAATCGGTGAGGTCACACCATTCCTGCGCATTAGACGACATGCATCACGACCATCCATATCAGGCATCTCTACATCTAATAGGATGGCATCATAATGATCAGCCTGTGCCAATTCGATACCTTCTGTCGCATTATTGGCTTCTACAGTTTGAAATTCTTCGTGTAAGCGTAATTGTTCTGCCAAGGAACTGCGTAATGCATCATCATCATCAACAAGCAGAATTTTCTTCCCTACATTCATATGTTCAACCCTATCCAATGTATTATCCCAAGTACGAGGCTCAAGATTCAAATTAACGTCTTAGTCTCTTATGTATTGTTTTTTTAAAATATAGCAAGGTTTCAGTCACTTCATCCTTTTTTATCAAGAATTGTAATATTTTCCCTCTTAAATTGGCACAGTGCTTGCTTCTATCAGAGCGAGGAGAGAGAATATGAGTACAATTACGTCCATAATGGATACGGGCTTTGCCCCATGGTCCATGACGACCCCAACTAGTGAAAGTGGTTCTTCGTCCCAATCTGGCGCAGAAGTTTTTTCGCTGTCAGATATTTCATCTAAACCAAGACAGAGTTCTCAAGTGGCTTCATTGGGAGTCAAAAAAGACGACCTGAAAACACCAGCTTCTGTGAATCCATATGCATCATCTGGCACAGGCCGTCCAGAAGATAGAGATAATCTTGCTCTCTCCAAAAACGTTAAGTCTGAGGACCCTCTTGGTCCTTTGGATATACTTGATATCATTAATCCTCTACAGCATATCCCGGGCGTTGGTGCGGTTTATCGTGAAATAACAGGGGATGATATTAGCACGCCTTCCCGTATCGCAGGTGGTACGCTTTATGGTGGTATTGTTGGTTTCGCAGCAAGCGTAGTCAACTCTATTATTGATGAAGAGTCCGGAAAAGATGTTGGCGAACATTTCTTTGCTTTGTTTTCTGATGACACACGTTCTGCCAATCAGAATGTAGCCCAATCAGATGTAGAAGCAGAGAAGGTGGATACCTCACTTATTAAAGAAACAGTTCCAACACAGATCGCTTCTATTTCTGCAAATGAGCCTACTATAAGCCAAACACAAAAGTCTCTTGCAGAAAACCCTTCGGTAAAATCTGCTGAAGGTGAATTGGCTGATAAACTGGCCTCAATTCCAACGGCCTCTGGGGGTCTTGCCATGACCCATATGCCCGGTGCAATTTTAAATGATCCTAAATCCGTTGCAGAAGCCGCGTCTTTAAATTCAAATGCTCAACAGGCAATGCCTTTAAATCGTGAAGTTAGTTTTAAGCCTCTCTCTAAGGATATTAGTCGTCAACTGGATCGTATAAATCAATTGAATAATCAACATGCTGTTTTGCAAGTTCAAGAAGAAAGTAATCCTTCCCCAGTTGTAGAAAAGAAGCCGATAAAGCAACAAGCGGCAGCTAACGCAACACAAATAACACAAGATCAAGCAGCAAAATTGGCAGCCTATCAAAATGCCCAAACTATGGGACAACCTGCGTCTTCAGAACAGGTGGTTGATATTTCAAATGCAATGATGCAGGCCTTGCAAAAATATGATGCGTTGTTAAATGGTAACTAAGTATTTCTCTAGTTACCGTGAGGCCTTATGATTTTTACAGCTTCCCCCGACGGGTTTTCTATTCCTGGTTATGATCAGATATTTCCATGTGCCTTAGGCAAAAACGGACTTATCAAAGATAAAAGAGAAGGGGATAATGCGAGCCCTATTGGCGTTTGGAAAATCATACGCGTTTTATACCGTGCAGACAAAGGTTCCAAACCAATCTGCAATTTTCCAATTCAGGAAATTCAAACTGATGATGGATGGTGCGACTCACCTGAACACCATTTATACAATCAGCAGGTAAAATTGCCGTTTGAAGCCTCGCATGAAGAACTTTTTCGTAAAGATAATATATATGACATTGTGGTAGTATTAGATCACAATCTCGATCCGGCTGTTCCATATGGAGGAAGTGCCATTTTCATGCATATTGCACGTGATAACTATGAAGGTACAGCAGGCTGTATTGCTTTACGACGGGATCATCTTGAGCATATCTTATCAATAGCGCAGCCCGGCGATGCTATTGAGATCAAATTTTGATTATCCGAACCGCGTCTATATATCGAGTTGATACAGATAATTTATAGACTATCGTTTTGTAATATTTTTTTCTTATTTCTTCTATTGAAAGCCTTAAAAAACCTAACTATATGCCTTTTGTTTGAAAAATTTTCAGACATAAATTTACTTATAATTTCATAGCTACCATCTTCGAAATAACTCTTGTTTTTTGACGTGTGATGGAACTACGGCACATATGAAATTCATAATTAATTGCATATAAGGTGTTTAAACATGCGCAAAATTTTAATGGCTACAACAGCTGTTTCTGCTTCAGTGTTCGCTCTTTCTGCACAAGCAGCAGAATCTCCAAAAGTTTCCTTATCCGGTGCTATTGATATTCAATATACATCTGAATCTTCTGACACTGCTGGAAATGGTGGTACTGACAATCTTGGATATTCAGCAAGTAATACACAGTTAATCTGGGATATTGATGCAGAAGCGGACAATGGTTTGGCATATGGCGGCCGTATCGACTATCGTCCAACCAACTCATCAGGTTCTGCTACAGATTCTAACTTGGACGAAATCTGGATCGATTTGGCCGGCTCTTTTGGTAAAGTTGTCCTAGGTAATGATGATGGTGTAAGCGATGCTATTCCTGGTGGTACAGATCCATTGGTTGGTTCTTACGCTTATGACGGTGGGTTCGTTGGTGGTGAAAATCACCAAGTTGGCGGTGCTGCATTAGCTGTTGAATCCCAATTCAACACAGGTGACGAAGCTAAAATCTCTTATTTCACTCCAGCATTTTCCGGTTTCTCTGCTGGTTTCTCCTTCACACCAGATAGCTCTGTTACACCATCTTCTGGTACAGACTATGATAATCACTATGAATTCATTGCTGCTTATTCCGGTGAATTCGGCAATGTTGGTTTAGATGTGGGTGCAGGATATTACACAGCTGAAGCAGCAAATATCGGCTCACAATCATATGAAGATGTTGAATCATATGAAATTGGTGCAACAGTAACTGTGGCTGGCTTCACAATTGGTGCTGGTTACTTCGATGATGGTGACTCTTTAGTTGCAGCAGGTTCTTCTGCTTCTGCAGGTGAAGGTTACAATATGGCCGTTGGTTATAGCTTCGGTGCAACCGCTGTATCTCTTGGTTACCTTGCAACAGAAGCTGACGATGCAACAGGTACAACGGATGAATATGACAACCTTCATTTGGATGTTGAATACACAATTGCCGAAGGCTTAGCCGCATATGTCGGTGTTCAGTTGACTGAATCAAATGATGGTTCTGCCGGAACTACTGAAGAAGGACAGGCAGTCGTTATTGGTACAAATCTAGCGTTCTAAGATTTGCTATCCTAAATATAAAACGCCGCTTAGATTACCTCCCTAAGCGGCGTTTTCTTTTAAAGATTTAAGTTAGGCAGTATAATCTCGTTTACCAAAAATAGCGGATCCAACACGCACATATGTGGCACCAAACCCAACTGCGGCTTCATAATCGCCGCTCATACCCATACTTAATTCTTTTAATCCATTGCGATCAGCAATCTTTTTCAAATACGCAAAATGCAGTCCTGCTTCCTCATCCACAGGTGGGATGCACATCAATCCAACAATCGGCAGATTTAAATCTTCTCTGCAAGTTTTAATAAAATCATCCGCTTCGTCAGGAAGTATACCGGCCTTTTGTGGCTCATTACCTGTATTAACTTGAATAAAACATTTGATATCTTTGGGTGCTTTCTCAAGTTCCTTCGCCAAGGACTTTGCTAATTTCAGACGATCGATCGTTTGAAAGACATCGAATAACTCAAGTGCCTGTTTTACCTTATTCGTTTGGAGAGGTCCGATTAAATGTAATTCAATATCAGAATATTCCTCTGTCAGCTCCGGCCATTTTCCAGCTGCCTCTTGCACACGGTTTTCACCAAATACGCGTTGTCCAGCTGCTAAAGCTTGTCTCATAACATCGGCATCATAGGTTTTGCCAACGGCAACAAGTGTTACATTTTTGTCTTTACGAGGGGCTTCTTCCAAAGCTTTTACAATATTTGTTTTCACCACTTGTAAATTTTCCGACAGCATTCATTTAACTCCAATAAGGAAATATTCGTATTTTTACATGGATACCCTTGCAGGGATTTTCGAACAAGATCAAAAAAACAGGAAAATTCATACTATTTGACATGACTCATAGTCAAAGAACTGTTTTCAAGTCATTACAGGCATAGTATCAAATCCATCTGTGAATGTTCACACCTACCGGAAAGAAAGCCATGAGTAAGAAATCCAAACCCGCAAAGCCTCTAAGTTACGATTGCAGTTTTGCAGATATTATTGCCCCTATCACGGAAGAGGAATTTTTCAGAGACTATTTCGGGAAGAAACATTTACATATTCCGGGTGCTGCAAATAAGTATGAAAAAGCAATGACCTGGGAAATTTTATCAAATCTCCTGAATATGCATTCGATCTGGTCTTCTAGCTCATTAATGCTTGCGGTAGATCGCAAAGTTATTCCGGCGAATGAATATTGTCGTCCGGGCATCGATCATTCCGGAAATAATGTTATGCAACCAGACCCCAATATGGTGAAGCAGCATATTTCCAATGGTGCAACTTTGGTCTGCAATGACATCGATACATTAAACCCTGGTCTGATGGGCATTTGTAATGCGCTTGAAAAAGCGGTTAATGGAAAGTCCCAAGCAAACTTATACTGCTCTTCCAAACAACGACAGGCTTTTGGTAGCCATTATGATACCCATGACGTATTTGCAATGCATATGGAAGGTGAAAAGGTTTGGCGTATTTTCAGTAAGATGGAAAATCTTCCTATCCGCCATCCTGAATATATCAAGCCTGATGAGCGCCAACAAAAAGAACGCGGAGATTCATATATTGAGATCACGATGAAGCCTGGTGATTTTCTATATGTTCCTCGTGGGCTATATCACGACGCTTTGTCTTCTTCAGATGGCTGTATCCATATTGCCTTCGGCTTAACAGGTTACATTGGCTTAGATGTTATTGAAACATTAGGCAGCGCAATGGTTCATGATCCACTTTTCCGGCTAAATGCGCCTCGACTTTCTTTAGGTCGTGATGCAATGAAAAAGCATCTTTCCGAAATGGCAGATCATATTGGAAAAATGTTGCAAAGTGATAAATTCATCGATGCAACCATACAAAGGATTGAAGATTTCCATTATGAACGCAGTAGTTATGAATTGCCGTTAAAGGCAAAGAAAATTCGCTTTAAGATAACCTCTCCTGATTTTTCCATAACAATGGCGCAGGGAAAAATCGCATTGGTTAACAGTCAAAAACAAGGTGTTCCAATCCCACCAAATCTTGTTGATCAAATCAAATGGGTTATATCCAAATCAGAATTTGAAAGAACAGAATTCACAGAAAAATTCTCTGAAAGTGGTATTGATGCACTTGATCAAACATTGCAAAATCTGCAAAACATGCGCGTTATTCAACAAGTATAATAAACTAGCCTAAGAGAAAAATACCTATGTCTGCTTTAAGCCCACAAGCACAAAAGATCCTCATGAAAGCATATAATTTGCGCAATGAAGGAAAAATCGACGCTTCCTTGAAACAGGCAAAATCTGTAGCAAAAAAGCACCCAGATGATATTCATGTAACTTATCTTCTGGGTTCTTTATATAATGAGAAAAAGAACTATTCTCTTGCTCAAAAGAATTTCTCAATGGGCATGAACAAAGATCGCAATGGCCATATTAATCAAGGTGGCCTAGGCGCAGTTTACTTCCGTATGGGTGAGCATGAGAAAGCACTTGAGCTTCTTACGCTCGCCTATTCAAGAGCCCCAAAGGAATATTCTCACATCAATAACTTGGGGCAATTATACTATGCTATGGGTGATACGGATAAGGCGGCAGAACTTTTAGATATTGCCTTTACAATGAATCCATCTGACGTAGAAATTGCAGGCATTCTTTCCAATATCTATGTCAAGAAAGAGAACTATAATAGAGCCCAAAAAATATTGATGATTGCGGCAAGTAAAAATCCTGATGATTTGGAAGTTCAATCCGTATTGGCAAGTTTTTACGAAAGTCGTACCTTATTAGAGCCTGCAACAGCACTTAATAAAAAGGTATTAGAAAAAGACCCTGACCATTTCCGTGCTCATTTTTCGTTATACAATATTTACTCACAAGAAGGAGATATTGAAAAAGCGAAAGAACATCTCAAAGAAATGGTTCGCATTGACCCGACAAATATAGACGCTTTAAGTGCATCCGTTCAAATCAAGGCTCAGGAAGAGGTCTTTGGTGACAAACTTGATGCAGCTTTTGAATTTTCCAAATCTCTGGTTATAGACGACACAAAGATTTCCAATCTGGATCATGGAAGCTTATTTGGATTAAGCGCAATCATGGAGAGCCAAAAAGACTTTGATAACGCATTCAAAGCTTTAAAACTGGCTAACGATAAAAAGAAAATTGAAAATGAACTCTATGGAATGAAGTTTGATAGAGATCATTTCCTAAATTATGTCCAGTATCTGAAAGATTTTGATAATTGGGATCAACTTTTGGATAGTGTCGACTATCAAGACGATAGAATGGTCTTTATTGCTGCTTTGCCGCGAAGCGGAACCACGTTGATGGAACAAATTCTTGCTGCCCATCCAGAATGTGATGGTATAGGTGAGTCAGAGAATCTCGATAAATTAAAAGCAGAAGTAGCAGGTAAGCTGATCAAATTCCCGCCATCTATAGAATGGCCTGCACATTTTATGGCGCGCTCTGAGGAAGACAAAATTCAGCTTTCTAAGACATTTATGAAAAACTCGGAAAACCTCCTTGTAAATAAGGCTGCGACGAAAATCGTCGAAAAGTCGATTGGTAACTTCCTATATATAGGCCTGCTTGCGGCAATTCTGCCAAAAGCAAAATTTATCTTTGCAAAGCGTAACCGGGCTGCCAGTGGCCTTTCTATCTATCAGCAAAGTTTTGCCAATCAATTCCTATTTGATAATGATTTAGATGATATCAACTTCATGTTCGATATTCTGGATGAACTCATGGAATTTTGGCAAAGCCGTTTAGGAGATCGTATCTTAACAATTACCTATGAAGACCTTGTTACGGATACGGAAAATCAAGCAAAATCAATTATTTCCCATATTGGATTGGATTGGGATCCTGCTTGTTTGGAATTCTATAAGAATAAAAGACAAATCAAAACCGCCAGCTTGCATCAGGCACGTAACAAGGTTTATTCCAGCTCAGCTGAAAGATATCTAAACTACAAAGACCATCTTTCACCTCTCCTTGGCAGTTAATTGAATTTGTTACAAATTATTTCCAAAATACGCTTGTTGCAAAAATGCCACAACAATTTCAAAAGCGCGAATTTGCCTTAATAAGTCGTTGCACCCTAAAGCTTCCTATGAGTATACAGAATGCGGAAACAGTTTTGTTTTCACAGTTAAACTTTGTCTGAACATTCTTTCAGACATCTTGGAGGTATTTACTATGCGTAAAATTCTATTAGCTACATCTGCATTGGTTGCAGGTTCTGCTGTAGCTGCTTCTGCTTCTGCTGCAGAAGCTCCAACAGTATCTTTGTCCGGTGGCATCGACATTCAGTACATTTCTGAAACAAACGACACATCCAACAATCGTAAAGACGACTTGGGTTACTTGCCATTCATGACAGCTTTGATCTGGGACATCGATGCAGAAGCTGACAACGGCTTGGCATATGGCGGTCGTATTGACTACCGTCCATCCAACGCTAGCGGTTCTGGCGGTGCAAACGACAACCTTGACGAAATCTGGATCGACTTAAAAGGTTCTTTCGGTAAAGTTGTTCTTGGTAGCGACGACGGTGTTGGTGAAGACAACGTACCACAAGGTGGTTCCGTACTAGTTGGTTCCTTCGGTTGGACAGGTACATATGTATCCGGTCGTTCTAACAGCCAATTGCAAGGTAACGCTCCTGGCCCAGACGCTGGTTACGATTCTAGCGACGCTGCTAAAATCTCTTACTATACACCTTCCTTCGGTGGTTTCTCCGCTGGTTTCTCCTTCGTTCCAGATAGCTCTGTTGGTTCCCTAACAGACAGCTCTACAGGTACAAGCGTATCTCTTGATGCAGACAACATGTATGAGTTGATGGCTTCTTACTCTGGTGAGTTCGGTGGCGCATCTGTAACAGTTGCTGGTCAATACCGTACAGCTGACGTTGCTGAAACAACAGAAGCAAACGCTGAAGGCCGTGAAGACATTGAAGTATTTGAAATCGGTACACAAGTTGGCATCGCTGGCTTCAACATCGGCGCATCTTACTTCGATAACGGTGAGTCCGGTATCTTGAAATCTTCTGACGCTGACGCTGGTCACGGTTACACATTGGGTGTTGCTTACTCCTTCGGTGCAACAGCTGTTTCCGTTGGTTACGCTGCTACAGAAGCTGAAGACATCAACGGTCAAGACGACACATACGAAAACTTGTCTTTGGACGTAGAATACACAGTTGCTGAAGGTCTATCCACATACGCTGGTGTTCAGTTCTCTGAATCTGACGACGCTTCTGTAACAGGTTCTGCTGGCGAAGAAGAGTCTACAACCGTTATCATCGGTACACGTCTATCCTTCTAATTCTTTAGAAGAAATAGTCTAAATACAAATGGGGAATCAACTTCGGTTGATTCCCCTTTGTTTTGGTATAATATGCACACACTCTTTTCATAATTAGTTAATTTTTTCGGGTTTGAATTATGCCAAAAATTAGTCGCTTCCTTATATTAGCTACTCTTGCTGCTTTCTTAGCCTCCTGTTCAGGTGGCCAACCAAGTGTTCCTTCCGAAACAGATAGAGAGTGGGACCGTCGCCAAAGAAATGGTAAATTGTTAGGGGAAGAAGGATTTTCTTTTGGTGGTTCAAGCAGCGATGAATCTTCAATAGGCGGCGTAGCAGTAAATGCTTTTATCTGGCGAGCCTCACTTGATACAATTTCCTTCATGCCATTAAATCAGGTGGACCCATTTGGTGGCGTTATTATCACTGATTGGTATAGCCCGGCAGAAAAACTAAATGAGCGATTTAAGTTAAACGTGTATATTCTATCCCAAGAACTACGTTCTGATGGTTTACGCGTCTCTGCATTCAAGGAAGTAAAGAATGCGGCTGGCCAATGGGAAACAGTTGCTGTTTCAAAAGAATTTGCCTTAAAAATTGAGGATTCTATTTTGGCACGTGCACGTCAAATGCGTGTTGCTGCCTTGGAAAACCAAGAATAAGACTACTTAATTTTTTTATGTAATCATAATAACCCTATCAAGAATAAAGATCAAAAATGTCTGTAGAAGCCACTTTGTATAATTTCCGTGATATTGAAGCTAAATGGCAGGAAAATTGGGAAAAACAACAATCTTTCCAAGCCCAAGTAGATCGTAGTAAGCCTAAATATTATGTCCTGGAAATGTTTCCTTATCCATCTGGTCGTATCCATATGGGACATGTTAGAAACTATACATTAGGTGATGTTGTAGCCCGTTTTAAACGTGCAAAGGGATTTAACGTCCTTCATCCAATGGGTTGGGATGCTTTTGGTTTGCCTGCTGAAAATGCAGCGATTGAAAATAATGTACACCCTGCCAAATGGACGCGCAGTAATGTTGCATCCATGCGCGAACAGCTGGGTAAACTGGGGTTATCTTTAGATTGGGACCGTGAAGTTACCACATGTGAGCCTGATTACTTTAAACATGAACAAAAGATGTTTTTGGACTTTGTGGAAGCAGGTTTAGCTTATCGTAAAGAAAGCTGGGTAAACTGGGATCCTGTCGAAAACACCGTTCTTGCGAACGAACAAGTCGTAGACGGCAAAGGCTGGCGTTCCGGTGCACCTGTAGAACGTCGTCGTCTGAATCAATGGTTCTTAAAAATTACCGAATTTGCCGATGAATTATTAGAAGGCATCGAAGGACTTGAACGCTGGCCAGATAAAGTACGCCTGATGCAGAATAACTGGATTGGTAAGTCATCAGGCGCCCGTGTTCATTTTGATATTATCGGACGCGAAGAAAAGCTTGAAGTCTATACAACCCGGCCGGATACATTATATGGTGCTTCTTTCTGTGCAATTGCCGCAAATCATCCTATCTCAGAGGAATTAGCGAAAGATAATCCAGACCTACAGGCTTTTGTTGCAGAATGTTCTCGAATGGGTACTTCTGAAGAAGAGATCGAAAAGGCTGAGAAGCTTGGCTTTGATACAGGCCTAGAAGTAAAACATCCTTTTATTGAAGGTAAGACACTTAAAATCTTCGTCGCGAATTTTGTTTTGATGGAGTATGGCACAGGTGCAATTTTTGCCTGTCCCGCACATGATCAACGAGATCTGGATTTCGCACGCAAATATAATTTGGATGTAATTCCTGTTGTCCTTCCGGAAGGCGCTGATCCAACAGAGTTTTCTGTTGGAAACGAAGCTTATACTGACTCAGGTACTATATATAACTCCGACTTTTTGAATGGTATGGACGTTGATGCAGCTAAAGAAGCGGCAATCAGTAAACTTGAATCCATCAAAGCCGGTGAGGGGACAATAAACTATCGTTTACGCGACTGGGGCGTTTCTCGCCAGCGCTATTGGGGTTGCCCTGTTCCAATGATTCATTGTGAAGATTGCGGTATTGTACCTGTTCCTGCAGTAGATCTACCTGTCACATTGCCAGAAGATGTTTCTTTTGACCAACCGGGAAATCCACTGGATCATCATCCCACATGGAAAGATTGTTCATGTCCTAAATGTGGTAAAGATGCCCAACGTGAAACGGATACATTTGATACTTTCTTTGAAAGTAGCTGGTATTTTGCACGTTATTGTGATGCACATAATGAAGAAAAAGCATTTGATAAAGATTTAGCAAACTATTGGTTACCTGTTGATCAATATGTAGGTGGCGTGGAACATGCCGTATTACACTTGCTTTATTCACGTTTCTTTACACGGGCTTTGCAGAAATGTGGCTATCTTGATGTGTCAGAACCTTTTGAGGGCTTGTTTACACAAGGCATGATCTGTCATGAAACCTATCAGGATGCAGATGGAAAATGGCTTTTCCCAGCTGATATTGAAAAAGATGGTGGATCTGCAACTCATGTAAAGACAGGTGCACCTGTAACTGTCGGCCGTTCTATCAAGATGTCCAAATCTAAAAAGAATGTGGTTGATCCTGAAGATATCGTTGAAACATATGGTGCCGATACCGCACGCTTGTTTATGTTATCTGATAGTCCACCTGATCGTGATCTGGAATGGACAGAAAGTGGCGTTGAAGGCGCCTGGAAATACATTAACCGTGTTTGGCGTATGATTACCTCACCTAAAGGTCCTATTGCGTCTGTGGGTACTTCTCAGCCTGATATGGAAGGCAAAAACCTTGATTTATTACGCATGATCCACAAGACCGTGGATGCCTTGGGCCTCGATCTTGAGCGTCTTCACTTCAACAAAGCAGTTGCGCGTATTCGGGAACTTTCAAATGCTCTTGAAAGTATCAAAGGGGATGACGAAGCAGCACAATATTTGCGACGCTTTGGTTTTGAGACTTTAGTAAAGATGCTAAGTCCCATGACACCGCATTTAACAGCTGAGTTATGGCATGCACTGGGTCATTCCGATGATTTGACAGATGTTGCTTGGCCGCAAGCGGAAAAATCTATGTTGGTAGATGAATCAGTTACTATTGCTATTCAAGTGAATGGTAAAATGCGTGCAAAAATTGATGTGGCAAAAGATGCTGCTAATTCTCTTGTTGAGGAAGCGGCACTTGCTCAGGATAATGTTCAACGCGCCTTAGATGGTAAAACACCTAAAAAAGTGATTGTTGTTCCAAATAGGATTGTGAATATCGTTGCCTAGATTAAGTAAATTAATTGCCTTATATATGGTGCTTTTGCTTGCTGCATGTGGTTTTCAGCCACTTTATGCAAGTAAGCAATCCGCCGATAGCAGTATCATTCAGAAGGTTCGAATTTATCCTGTTGAGGAACGTACAGGGCAGATTCTTTATAATCGCCTTAATGATATTTTGAACCCTTATGGTAATCCGTCACAAGCTGATTATAAGTTGAAATCGTCTATTAGTATTTCTTCTAGTTCTCTTGGCGTACAAAGTGATGACACAACAACTCGTAAAAACTCAAGAGTACAAGTAAAATTCACATTGGTTCATAAAGGTAGTACTGCTAAATTTACGATTATCCGTAACACTGGATATAATGAATCTGACAATGCGTATTCCACAGAGGTTGCTGAAAACGATGCAATCCGACGTAATTTGGAAGAAATCGCAGAGGATGCTAAGATTCGTATTGCCGCCCTTATAGAACGTAAAGAAAATCTGGATTAATAAAGGCAAATTCATTGCTTATTGCAACAGGAAAAACAGCAGCTTTTTTAAAATCTCCTGATCCAAAGGTGCGTTGTATTCTTGTATTTGGGCCCGATGAAGGACTTGTTAAAGAACGCTTTGACATACTTACAAAAACAGTTGTTGAAGATGTATCAGACCCTTTCTTAATTGCGGATTTGGATGGAGATATCTTAAAGTCCGACCCAGCTCGCTTAAGTGATGAAGCAGCGGCTATCTCTATGATGGGCGGCCGTCGTGTTGTCCGCATAAGGGATGTAGCAGATAGCCATGCTAAAACCTTTGTAGAGTTCCTTGAAAACCCACCTGGGGACGCGTTAATCGTGATTGCGGGCGGTGATCTAGCTAAATCATCCAAACTACGTCAAGCGTTTGAGAAATCGAAAGATTTTGGTGCTGCAATTGCCTGTTATGCAGATGATAATCGCTCTTTAGACGCGGTTATACGAGATCATATGAAAGACAATCAGGTTAATATCACAGCAGATGCTGTGGCTTATCTTACCGAAAATATGGGCAGTAGCCGTGGGATGACCAGATCTGAGCTTGAAAAACTGGTTTTATATGCTGGTGAGGAAAAACGCCTTGATCTTGATGATGTGACAGAAGCCATTGGGGATACATCTGCTTTTTCTCTCGATATGGCCGTTCAAGCCGCGGCAGAAGGGGATGCCAAGCAATTGGATTTGGTCCTTAATAAACTATGGGATGATGGCTTAAGCCCGGTGGCTCTTATCCGCTCGATGACAGGCCATATGCTCAAAATTCAGCAAGTTCAGGCCAAGATGGAAACTGGATCAAGAGTTGATGAAGCTGTGGGTTCTTTACGTCCACCAATTTTCTGGAAGATTAAAGATAAATTTACAGCCCAATGTCGATTCTGGGGTAAAACTCCAACCGCCCAAGTGTTAACTATTCTTTTAAATGCGGAAAAGGATTGTAAAAGAACGGGATTACCTCCGGAAATAATCACAGGCAGAGCCTTACAACAAATCGCCGCTTTAGCTAGGCGCCAGAGAAGACGTTAATCTTCTCTAATAGCAAGCCAAAACGGCGATCTATCTTGGAGATATCTTTTATTTAGCGTCTATTTATTTCAATAGATCAAATATTATGAATTAATCCTTATTTTTAAGATATTTGGTTGCCTCTGGAATAGCGAACTCCAATAAGACTTTCAATGAAACCTGCCAAGCATCTGGTTGATTGTAATTTCCAGCAAATGTAGATACGACAAAATCTCTCTCTGGCTGAACTGTCAAACGTTGTCCGCCATTTCCAAGCGCAATCATAATTGTATCTCCACTTGGACCTTTTATCAGATACCAAAGATATCCATATTCAAATCCTTCTTGAATAAGGGAGGCAGGTTGAGAAGATGCTTTAAGCCATTCAAAAGGAACAATTTTTTGACCTTCATAAACCCCATCTTGCGCCACCATCATGCCAATTTTGGCTAAATCGCGTGCAGTAAGCCTTAATCCGGACGCTGCTGAAGAAACACCATCATATCCTTTAACCCATTCATATGTTTCTATATCAAGTGGTTTGAACAAACGTGAATTCGCATATTCTTCAAGTGGCATACCTGTGCCGTCAGTAATTAATTTGCCAAGTAATGCAACTGCACCGCCATTATAGCTCCAGGTCGTTCCTGGTTTATCTGTCATTGGCCGATCAAGAATGAAACGATATCGGTCTTTTGCGAGCTCCATCGCATGTTCGCTGTTTCTTGGGTCCGTATAGGGTAAACTCTCGTCCCATTCGGTTCCCATTTGCATTGTTAGTGCATCGCGAATGGTGATCTTTTCACGATCAGACCCATCACGTAAATCAGGATATTCAGGAAAAAGATTGAGTAGGGGGGTATTAAGTTCAGGTACTGCTTTCTCAGCTAATGCAATACCATATAATAGACCTACGATCGATTTGGTAACAGACCGCGTATCATGCAAACTATCTGGTCCATGTTGAACAAGACCTAAATCCAAACCCCAATTCTCATCTTTCCCAGGAAAATAAGCCTCTGCTCTTCGTTCGCCATTAAGCATCATGACAACAGAATGGAGACCTTTAAGGTCTCCATCTTCAATTGCTTCAGATAGTCTTTCTTGCATCGTTCCCCCAAAGGCATAGGAAGCAGAAAATGATAGAAAAAGAAGGGGTAGTAATAATATACGCATCTCTTATCCTTCTCCATTTATAGCGTCGGAAGCTACATCTCCACCACATTTCCTTCGGTTGGAAGATCCAATTCTGCGGAAGAAAGACGAGAAATTACTTCATCCAACTGATCCAGGTTATCATATTCAATAGTAAGTTTACCTGTTTCTTCGGATTTGGTCGCGATCTTAACTTTCATACCAAGATTATTAGTCAAACTGTCTTCTAATGCTGATACATTTGGGTCACGTGTTAACTGCTTCTTGATTTTTTTCATTGGATCAGCGGATGTTTTCTTACCTTGCTTTACCAATTGTTCGGTTTGACGGACATTCAAACCTTTTTCAATCACGATATGTGCAATTTCCTCTGCATTTGCCACACCAACGAGACAACGACCATGACCGGCAGATAATAATCCATCGTCAATCATACTCTTAATTTCATCAGATAGATTTAACAGGCGCAATGTATTGGCAATATGACTACGGCTTTTACTTACTGTTTTGGATAAAGCTTCCTGCGTATGACCAAATTCATCCATAAGACGTTGATAGCCTTCTGCTTCTTCAAGCGGGGTAAGGTCTTCACGATGAATATTCTCAATCAATGCAAATTCAAGTGTATCTGCATCACTTAAATCTTTAATAATTACAGGTACTTCATGTAATTTTGCCCGCTGTGCAGCACGCCAACGACGTTCACCAGCAACGATCTCATAGGAATTCGTTTCCTGTGGATGACGACGCACTAAAATTGGCTGAAGAATACCTTTTTCTTCAATAGATTTTACTAAAGAGTCAATGGCACCATCTTCAAAACGCTTACGTGGTTGATCTGGATTTGGTTTTAGAAACTCAACTGGTACTGGCTTGGACGCACGCTCTACTTCCGCCGGTAAAGTTTCTTCAAATGCAGTTTCGTCGCCCAATAACGCGGAGAGGCCGCGTCCTAAATTTGATTTTTTTGCAGCCATCATTGAACAGCCCTTCCTTCACGTTTTAAGACTTCACCGGCCAAATGGATATAGGCCTGGGACCCGCGGCAATTGACATCATAAAGAATGACGGGCTTACCATGAGATGGTGCTTCTGAAACGCGAACATTTCTAGGAATTACAGTATTATATACTTTCTCACCAAAGTGATCTCTTACGTCAGCTTCTACCATTTCTGACAGATTGTTACGTTGATCATGCATGGTAAGGATAACACCTTCTATATCCAGACCCGGATTAAAGGCACGTTTTACACGTTCAATTGTCTTGATCAGATGACTTAGACCTTCAAGCGCATAAAACTCACATTGTAATGGCACTAAAACCGCATTGGCGGCACATAATGCATTTAAGGTCAAAAGACCTAGGGCAGGGGGACAATCAACTAGGATATAGTCATATTCCGTTGCCACATTGCGCAAACCATCTCTGAGACGGAATTCACGGCGGTCTTCTTCGATCAATTCAATTTCCGCCCCTGATAAATCCACAGTACTTGGGATCACATGTAAGTTTGGAATTTCGGTTTCATGGATCGCAGATTGAACATCTGCCTGACCCATTAAAATATCATAGGAAGTTACATGGCGCTCTTCTGGCAAAATACCAAGACCTGTACTGGCATTTCCCTGCGCATCAATATCAATAATAAGAACTTTATTTCCAACCGCAGCCATCGCAGTCGCTAAGTTAATAGCGGTCGTTGTTTTGCCTACCCCACCTTTTTGGTTGGCAATGGCGAGGATACGTGCAGTTCCATCCCCGTTAGGCTGAGTCACTTGTTCTGGCAGTTTCGCGAACATCTTCAATACCCCTTATCACCAGGACGACACCCTCATCGTCTGTTACGCTGGTTACTCGATGTTCTTTTATATACCATACATATTTTAGTTCGGTCAATTCTTCTTCAAACCGTTTTCCTTTAGGGAAGATACATAATGTATCTTTTTTAAGAAAAGAATTTGCGTAATCTAAGAGTTTTGAAAGACTTGCAAGCGCACGCGCAGAAATCACATCTGCTTTAATATCTGTAATTTTTTCTATTCTTTTATTATGTACCGTGACATTTGCCCCGGTCACACGGATAACTTCGCGCATAAAAAGGCATTTCCGAAGATCAGATTCAATTAGATGGACTTCCATCCCTGTCATAATCGCAAGAACCAGACCCGGAAATCCTGCCCCACTTCCCATATCCACATGAATTTTCGCATCTTCCGGAATAAGTGGAAGGAGCTGTGCTGAATCTAAAAAGTGACGACGCCACCGATCCGGCATCGTGGCTGGGCCAACCAGATTGATTTTCTTCTGCCATTTTTGAAGCAGCTCATCATACTGTTTCAATTTTTCCATTGTTTCACGTGAAACATTAAGTTCCTTCTGGAAGTCTTCTGCGGTGAATGACATTTGAAAATCCTGTTATTTTTTTAGAGGAGGTATCTCAAAGAAGAGGGGCAAGACTATCAGTTTAGTCCTGCCCCTTCAAAAGAAATATCAGAGTAGAATATATTAAGCTGCTTCAGCCTTTTGACGTTTTACATAACGAAGCAGGGCGACCAAAGCCGCAGGTGTCACACCCGGGATACGCGCAGCTGCACCCAAAGTTTGTGGACGATGTTCTGTCAACTTTTGTTGCATCTCATTTGATAGGCTACCCACTTTGGCATAATCGAGATCCGTTGGTAGATGTAATCCTTCATCCTTACGGAAGGCTTTAATATCTGCATCCTGTCTTTCAAGATATCCAGAATAACGACCATCGATTTCCAATTGCTCTACAATATCTGCTTCGATATTTTCAAGCTCTGGCCACATAACTGTAAGTCGTTCTATGGTCATATCCGGTAATGAAAGAAGATCATGAACAGATCGCATTACGCCATCTTCATTCACCTTAAAGCCCTTTTTCTTTAACGCATTTGGGCTGGCTTTCAGATCACGTGCCATTTCACGTGCAGAGGCGAGAGCCTCTTTTTTCTTAAGCCATTTTTCTTTACGAAGATCATCCACACAACCCGCATCGATGGCAATATCTGATAAGCGTTGATCGGCATTATCTGCGCGAAGACGTAAACGATATTCCGCACGGGAGGTGAACATACGATAAGGCTCATTAGTCCCACGAGTGATCAGATCATCGATCATCACACCTATATATGCATCCGCACGATCCAGAATCAAAGCTTCCTTATCTTGCGCGATGAGGGCAGCATTTAAGCCAGCCATTAAACCTTGCGCTGCTGCTTCTTCATATCCAGTGGTGCCATTGATTTGACCTGCCAAGTAGAGACCGGAAATTTTTTGTGTTTCCAACGTCGCTTTCAATTCACGCGGGTCCACATAATCATATTCAATGGCGTAACCATATTGAAGAATTTCTACATTTTCCAATCCGGGAATAGAGCGTAGGAATGCCTTTTGTACATCTTCAGGCATGGAAGTAGAAATCCCATTTGGATAAACTGTATGATCATCCAACCCTTCTGGTTCCAAGAAAATCTGATGACGATCTTTATCAGCAAAACGTACAATCTTATCTTCGATCGATGGACAATAACGTGGACCCACACCTTCAATCTGTCCTGAATACATCGCCGATTGATCCAGATTATCACGGATAATTTTATGGCTCTCCGGCGTTGTATAAGTGATATGACAGGAAATTTGTGGAACTTCTACTTTCTCTGTTAAGTCAGAAAATGGTCTTAAATCTTCGTCACCCGGTTGTTCTTGTAAATCACTATAATCAATTGTACGTGCATCCAGACGGGCAGGGGTACCTGTTTTCAATCGACCAAGATTAAACCCAAAACGATCAAGCGTTTTTGAAAGACCATAAGAAGGGTCATCCCCAACACGACCAGCCGGGATCTTTTTATTTCCAAGATGAATCAAGCCAGACAAGAATGTGCCTGTGGTTAGGACCACTTGACCGCCTAGATATGTTTCACCATCTTCAGTTAAGACACCTGAAACGACACCATCATCATTCAGTTTGATATCATCAACAGCCGCCGCAATAATATCCAGATTTTCTTGGTTTGATAAAATGGCCTGCATTGCTTTTTTATAAAGCTTGCGATCTGCTTGGGCACGGGGACCACGCACTGCAGGTCCTTTACTTTGATTCAACATGCGATATTGAATACCCGCCTGATCAATGCACCGACCCATGATACCATCCATGGCATCAATTTCACGCACCAGATGACCTTTACCCAAACCACCAATGGCCGGGTTACAAGACATCTCACCAAGCTTTTCAATTTTGTGGGTCAACAGAAGAGTCTTTGCACCTGCTCTTGCAGATGCGGCAGCGGCTTCACAACCGGCATGACCTCCGCCCACAACAATCACATCCCACTGTTTCATAAACTGGGCTCACTTCATTGATTGAGGGGTAATAATCTCTAACTTAAAGGGGCGATACAATAATGGATTAAGCCCGCTTCGCGCCTATCATATACGTGAATTAGAGGCGAATTTCAAGTGTTTCTAAAGAACAGGTTATATCCTATTGAACTGAATAGAAATGTTTCACGTGAAACATCTATATATTGTTATACTAATTTACCAATATACAACATATATTAAATATTACTTCCCGATACAGAAATCACGGAAGATCACATCCAATAATTCCTCAACACCGACGGTGCCCGTTATACGTCCCAAAGCACGCATGGCGATGCGGATATCTTCGGCCGCCAATACCATCTCTGGTGCATAAGGTACTTTACCCAAAGCTTCCTTTGCTTCTATCACAGCTTGGCGATGACGTTCACGTGTTAGATAAGGCATATCGGAGGCACCAAATAAACTTGCGACTTGTCCCGATAATACCTTCAATAATTCATCTAATCCATTCCCGGTTTTAACAGAAATACCATAGACAGATTGATCACTATCGGCAATTTGGTCACCAGATATCTTATCGGATTTATTTAAGATAATCAGCCCGTGACGATCACCTAATAATTCTTGTGCTGTTGAGAGGGCAGATATCTCACTGCCATCTACAACACATAAAGTTAGGTCCGCATCCGATGCCGCTTGATGGGCCCGACGGATACCTTCCAGTTCAATCACATCATCCGTCTGTTCACGAATACCTGCAGTATCTGATATGATAACAGGATATCCGCCCAGATCTAAATGGACCTCTACAATATCACGGGTCGTCCCAGCGATATCGGAAACGATCGCAGCTTCACGTTGGGCGAGGGTATTTAAAAGGCTACTTTTACCCGCATTTGGGGGGCCAATAATAGCAACTTGTACACCATCACGAAGGCGTTCCCCACGGCGATTATCATTTAGATGTTGATCCATTTCATTCAACAAAGCTTGAATATTGGGTCCCAATCTTTGCCCGACATCTTCCGGTAAATCTTCGTCAGCAAAATCAATTTCAGCTTCATAATAGGCTAGTATACGTTTCAAACGTTCAGACCATCCTTCATAAAGAGCACCCAAAGCGCCCTTGGATTGCGCGAGAGCCTGTTTACGTTGAGCCTCTGTTTCTGCATCGATAAGATCGATAAGGCCTTCAGCTTCAGTCAAATCCATCTTTCCGTTTTGAAAGGCGCGACGGGTAAATTCACCCGGTTCTGCCAACCGTAATCCAGATTGTTCACCTAATATGCGCAACATTGCAGAAATAACAGCTAAGCCGCCATGTCCCTGAATTTCAGCGCAATCTTCGCCCGTAAAACTATTTGGGCCCGGGAACCAGATCAATAAACCATCATCGATTTGACTGTTATTATCAGATGGATCTAAAAACCAACGACGCGCGGCCTGACGGGGAAGGGGAAGATCCTTACCCGTAATTGCTTTCACTGCGTCACCAGCTTTCTCACCAGAAATGCGAATGACTGAAACACCAGCTCGACCTTTACCGCTGGCTAAGGCAAAAATTGTATCGCCGCTCATCTTCTTCTAAATCCAAGTTGAATATTTATTATTTATCGTCTTTATGAGTTGAAGACATCCCAACAGAATTCCAAAACGCTTTTTGAATTCCATCTAATGTATCCGCACCAAATGGATTCCATAACTTCATCAAAGCGGCGGGATCTTCACCAGAGACTGCCTTATCCATTGCTTCACGCATCTTGTCTTCCCATTCTTTCATCAAGCGATCTTGCGCTGCAGAGACATCAGGTAATCCAAGAAATCGTCTTGCTTCTTCTGGTGTACAATCAATATCAAAAGTGATCTTCATATTATCCTCCCACCAATCCGTTCGGGTAAGACTGCTAGTATCACATTATTCGCTTATCAGACAAACAACTTTGTCCAGATATGTATATCAACATTTCTTTTTGCCATAATGGAAAGAAACTATATCCGAAAAAAGTAAGGAATATCGCAGTGAATTTTCATTATACCGGATTAAATCAAGCGATTTATACATATTTGAAACATGAATGATATTTACCAATTTTCACAAGTGAAACGCTCATGAAATAGCTATGAGAAATGATGTGATATCTATAACATAGCCTCAAAAGATAAACCTGTTTAGGAGAGTAATAATGGTCAAAGCAGTTCGTATACACGAAGCAGGCGGTCCCGAGGTTATGAAATATGAAGATGTGGATATTGGTGATCCAGCTGCTGGTGAAATCAAAATCAAGAACAGCTTTATTGGTTTAAATTATATCGATACTTATCATCGTTCTGGTCTCTATCCAGTTCCACTTCCGGCAACATTAGGTCTAGAAGGTGCCGGCGTCGTCACCGCCGTAGGTGATGGTGTCACAGAATTCAAAGTTGGCGATCGTGTTTGTTATGGGGCAGGACCCTTGGGTGCATATGCGGAAGAGCGACTTATTCCCTGGGATCGTGTGGTGAAATTGCCGGATAGTATTTCCGAAGAAACAGCCGCAGCTATGATGTTACAAGGCATGACCGTTGAATATCTCATTCGCCGAACTTATCAGGTGCAAGAAGGAGATACTGTTTTATTTCATGCAGCAGCTGGTGGTGTAGGCCTTCTTGCTTGTCAGTGGTTAAAACAATTAGGGGCAACGGTTATTGGAACTGTAGGTAGTGAAGCAAAAGCAGAATTAGCCAAAGCCCATGGTGCGGATCATATCATTTACTATAATGAAGAAGATGTAGCCACCAAAGTGAAAGACATTACCGATGGAAAAGGTGTGCCTGTTGTTTATGACGGTGTTGGTGCTTCGACCTTTGACGGCTCATTAGATAGTTTGGCGCCACGTGGCATGATGGTTTCTTACGGAAATGCATCTGGTCCAGTACCACCATTTGATGCAGGAATTTTAGCGGCTAAAGGATCACTATTCTTTACCAGACCTACTTTAATGACATATGTAGCTTCCAGAGCTGATTTAGTAACTTCAACAAACTCTCTTTTTGAGGCAATTGAGAAGGGCTTAGAGGTGAATGTCATGCAGAATTATGCGCTCAGCGATATTCAGCAAGCTCATATTGATTTAGAGTCCCGTAAAACCACAGGATCTACAGTAATTATTCCTTAAAAATCAATATCCTACATAAAAATAGAAATTTTCGAATTTTCCCTGAAATTTAACTATTTCAGGGATTTTTTGTGACTTAAGAGAAGACCACCATTTATGACTCACAAAAAATGTTTCACGTGAAACATTGAATTAATACATATATTTACTGTATATATAAAACTACATTTGAAGTTTATAATTCGTAATCTAATTAAAAACAGCTACCTTTTATAACTCCATCGAAACAAGATCATCTATTTTGATAACGATGACGAAAAATCCACAGAAACTGAGACAAAAAAATAGCCTCACAAATAAATTTGTAAGACTATTTTAATAAATTAAATCAATAACTTGGTTATTGGTTCATACTATCGAAGAAATCATCGTTATTTTTGGTATCTTTCAATTTACCAAGCAAGAATTCCATCGCATCAGTAACGCCCATTGGGTTGAGAATACGACGAAGTACCCACATTTTGGACAATGTGTCCTTGCCCATGAGTAATTCTTCCTTACGCGTACCGGATTTTGTAATATCAATCGCTGGGAAGACACGTTTGTCAGAAAGCTTACGATCCAGAATAACTTCAGAGTTACCAGTCCCTTTGAATTCCTCAAAGATAACCTCATCCATACGGCTACCTGTATCAATCAAGGCTGTTGAGATGATGGTTAATGACCCACCTTCTTCAATATTACGAGCGGCACCAAAGAAACGTTTTGGACGTTGAAGTGCGTTTGCATCCACACCACCGGTTAATACTTTACCAGAAGATGGGACAACAGTGTTATAGGCACGTGCCAAACGGGTAATACTATCAAGCAGGATCACAACATCACGTTTATGTTCAACAAGACGTTTTGCTTTTTCTATAACCATTTCAGCAACTTGTACGTGACGTTGTGCAGGTTCATCAAAAGTAGATGACACAACTTCACCTTTCACACTACGTTGCATGTCGGTTACTTCTTCCGGGCGCTCATCGATCAATAATACGATCAAATATACTTCCGGGTTATTTTGTGCAATGGCATGTGCCACATTCTGCATCAAAACAGTTTTACCCGTACGAGGTGGCGCAACGATCAAGGCACGTTGACCTTTACCGATCGGCGCAATCAAATCAATCACACGGGTGGATAAATCCGGTTTTTTCTTATCACCGAACTCAATTTCCATTCCCAACTTTTCATCAGGATATAACGGGGTCAGGTTATCAAAGTTAATACGATGACGTACTTTTTCAGGCTCATCAAAGTTAACACTATTTACTTTCAATAGGGCAAAGTAACGTTCGCCGTCTTTCGGGGAACGAATTTGGCCTTCAACCGTATCACCTGTACGCAAACCGAAGCGACGAATTTGACTAGGGGAGATATAAATATCATCAGGGCCCGCCAAATAGTTGGATTCTGGGGATCGTAAGAAGCCAAAGCCGTCAGGTAATACTTCCAACACACCTTCGCCGAAAATCGCCACATCATTGGTGGCCAATTGTTTCAAACATGCAAACATCAATTCCTGTTTGCGCATGGTGCTGGCATTTTCAATTTCCAATTCCTCAGCAAAGGCGAGTAATTCCGAAGGTTTCTTTTGTTTAAGTTCTTTTAGATGCATGAGATTTCAATCGCTTATGATGTGTAGATATCGATTGTTAAGGTAGGTATGTAAGATGAGAGATTTTGATATCTCTCGACTAGAAAAATAAATTACTAATCTTTTGATTATGTCTTGATCGAGTTTGATAATCCGATCGAATTTTTCCGACTTCGTAGTTAAATTTTGTGTCTACGCTTTTTCTTTTACCAAGAGATAAATTTCTGCGCAAGGGGTCTTTTATAATTTCTAGAAAGGTTTAACGATCACCATAATCACAACAATGATCATCAAAACAGTTGGCACTTCATTGGCAATGCGGAAGAATTTCTGACTTTTTGTATTTTTGTCATTGGCAAAATCCTTCATCCATTTTTTCATCATCTCATGAGCAATCGACATTAAAACAACACATGTCAACTTTGCATGCATCCATCCATCACTCATCCAGCCACCATCCCAAAGAAGATAAAGACCTGCCAACCATGTCACCCCCATTGCCGGGGTCATAATCGCCTTCATTAAACGGCGTTCCATGATTTTCAGGGTTTCAGAATGTTCTGATCCGGGTGTTGCCTCAACATGATAGACAAAAAGACGTGGTAAATAGAGTAATCCAGCCATCCAGCTAATCACCGCAATCACATGGAGAGCTTTTACCCAATTATAATCGATCCAATCAAACATTTTATAATTATTCCAATTAGTTACAAATACATCTATCGAATTTTTTCGGACAGATTTTTGTCTTCTCTTGAGAATGAATTTTACCTGAAATTCCCATATTTACTTGTTCTGTGACAAGTTCTCCTAGGGATTTAATAAATTCCGGATGACAATCAACTGTGGCCACACGGGAATAATGTTTAATTCCATTTTCTTCGGCCAATTCTTTATATTCGATATCAAGTTCAACCAATGTTTCTGAATGCTCAGATATAAAGGCAATCGGCACAACCACAAGGGCTTTTCCATCTTGTCCGGCCTGAATAATTTCATCTTCTGTATAAGGTTTAATCCATTCAAGCGGACCAACGCGACTTTGATAGCAACAACGCCAATCACTATCCTTAAAATCAGCAAAAGTATCAGAAACCCGTTCTGCAATTGCTTTTGCTGTTTGCTCTACCTGCCACTGATAAGGATCGCCGCCATCAACAACCTTTTGCGGCAAACCATGTGCTGTATAGAGAATACGGATATCACTTTTAATGTCTTTAGCTGCTAATTCCGTCAGAGAAGCCTCCACAAGCGCACTGACCGCATTTATGAAGCCATCATGGGTTGGATAACAACAGATGCTCTGTGTGGGCTTTTTAAGGCCCAATTTTGCCGCCCATTTTTTCCAATCATGGATAGAGCTTTCTGAAGTCGTTGTCGAAAATTGGGGATAGAGAGGCAAAAGAACAATTTCATCAGCGCCCCAATCCTTAACTTTTTGTACCGTTTCTGCGGCAAAAGGATGCCAATAACGCATGGCAATAAAGGTTTTAGCTTCTATATCTTCCGCCAAGTTTTCTGATAAATAACTATCCAATGCAGCTGCTTGCGCTTCTGTATTCGGAAGGAGAGGGGATGATCCACCCAATTCCTTGTAAATTTCCTGCGCAATCGGTGCCCGTCTTGTGGAAATCAGTTTTGCGATCAACCAACGAATAGGTTGTGGTGCACCGATAATTGCCTTGTCATTAAACAGATTAAACAAAAATGGTTGGACAGCTTCAGGAGAATTAGGTCCCCCAAGATTAAAAAAGACAACAGCAATTTTACGTTTATCGGACATCTGAAAACCTTATTTTTTGGAAGCAGAAAATCCCTATACGCGTCCACGAACCAAATCGACCAATCTTTCTACATGAGAAACTGGTGTTTCTTTGATAATGCCATGACCAAGATTGAAAACAAAAGGCTGGCCGGAAAGATCTGCAAGAATGTTCTTCACCGCTTTATCCAATTCTTCACCGCCAGCTAAAAGAATTTGAGGATCCAGGTTACCTTGCACACAAACTTTGTCTGCTAAATTTTCTTTCGTCCAACCGGTTGGAACGGTTGTATCCAAACCAACACAATCCACACCTGTTTCTTCCACATAATTTGGATACATCAAACCTGCCCCACGCGGAAAACCAATCACAGGAATATCTGGATATTTTTCTTTAATCGCTTGGGTAATCTTCTTCGCAGGTTCCAAACAGAATTTACGGAACTCGCTCTCTGCCAAAACACCAGACCAACTGTCAAAAATTTGAACAGCTTCAACACCATTTTCAATTTGTGCCAATAAATAATCAGTTGTGGAACTGGTCAAAATATCAATAAGCTTTTGAAAACCTTGCGGATCTTGATACGCCCAGGATTTTGTATTGGCAAAATCTTTACTGCTACCGCCTTCAACAACATAAGTTGCAACCGTCCAAGGGGCACCAGCAAATCCTATTAAAGCTGTATCTGGATAGGTTTCATCCAGATCTTTGCGAATACGACGGATGGTTTCATAAACAGGTTCTAGGCGTTGATGGAGCCAGGCTTCGTTAAAATTCGCTAACTCTGCGGCTGAACGAACAGGCTTTAATTTAGGGCCTTCGCCCTGCACAAAGGTAACTTCTTGTCCCAATGCATCCGGTACAACCAGAATATCTGAAAACAAAATAGCAGCATCAAATCCAAATCGACGAATTGGCTGCATGGTAACTTCATGTGCCAATTCCGGTGTGTAACATAATTCTAAAAAACCACTCACAGAACGGCGGATCGCCATATATTCTTCCAGATAACGTCCTGCCTGACGCATAAGCCACATAGGTGGGTTCGTATGTGTCTTTCCTTTTAAAGCATTGATAAAAGGTTTCTCAGTAGTCTGAATTGGATTTGTCACGGGATTGAAAACCTATTTTTTAGAAGAGTGTATAATTTCTAGATCATTCAGATAGCCTATCCGGCCTTACAAATAAATATATATATTAATTATTAATAAGAAGGATGTAGTAGTTGTTGTGCACTGAATCATGGGGATTAAATTTTATTCTACCTTTTTTCCACAAGATTTTAGAAATAAATAAAACTGTGAATAACTGTGGAATAAAAATATATAAGATATTGAAAATAAAAAGTTATTAGGATTTATACAATTTTGTGATTAAGTCGATTTTTTGAAGATTCGATATCAAAACATTCACAATAGGGGAAAAATAGATTCACATTTGTGCAACTGGTCATAAGTTTTGTTTCGGAATCTGGGAAAGTTGGGGGTGAATAGTTATCCAGAAAAATATCTACAGGTTATCCCCAGACTTTTCAGTAAAGTTATACAATTTCTTGTGCAAAAGGTGAATTTCGTCCAAAAAGGCTCAGTTAAAGATATTTGATTTAAAAACGGGAAGAAAACCGTGGCGACATTCCATCTTCATCTTGTTTCGGATTCCACAGGGGAAACCGTTGAACATATTGCCCGTGCAACTCTGGCACAGTTTGAAAGTGTGACAGCAATAGAACATCAATGGCCCATGATGCGATCGGTTGGGCAGGTAGAACAAGTTATCCAAAATATCTTGGAAAATCCGGGTGTTGTTATGTACACTATGGTGAATGAGGAAATGCGTCAGGCTATTCAGGCAGCTTGTCGTCGTCATCGTCTTCCTTGTATTTCCTTACTTGATCCGGTGATTAGCTTCCTTGGGAATTATCTGGGTGTAAAAAGTAAAGGACAGCCAGGTCGGCAACATAATCTGGATGATGAATATTTCGAACGTATTGATGCCATGCAATTTGCGTTGATCCATGATGATGGACAGGCACCATGGGATTTAGAAGCATCAGATGTTGTTTTGGTAGGCGTATCCAGAACTTCAAAAACACCAACCTGTATCTATCTGGCCAATCGTGGATTGAAAGCAGCAAATGTACCTTTTGTACCTGATGTGGTGATGCCGCAAGAATTATTAAAACTTGATCCAAATAATCCTGATTACCCACTTGTCGTTGGTTTAACCAAAGATATTGATAGTCTGGTACAAATTCGTAAATCTCGCTTACGTCATTTATCTGATAAAGAAGATACAGGCTATGCAGATATGGATAAGGTAAAAGAGGAAGTTGTCGCCTGTCGTCGTCTTTGTGCGGAACATGGATGGCCAGTGATTAATGTATCGCGTCGATCTATTGAAGAAACAGCGGCTGCGGTGATTAAACATGTTGAAATGCGAAAAACCCGTCTCCAAGAAAAAAACTGATTACATAAAAAGAGCTCTCAAAATGACCGAAACAAGTTTGGTATTGGCATCTGCCAGTAAAACCCGCGCAGCTTTACTTCAAAATGCAGGAATTAATGTCACTTGTGACCCAGCAAATGTAGATGAAGATAGTGTTAAAATTTCTTTAAAAGGTGAGGGAGCATCTGCCGTTCAAGTGGCTGAGACCTTAGCTGAGTTAAAGGCGCAAGCTGTATCTCGTCGCCATCCGGGTGTAATGGTTATCGGGGCAGATCAAACATTGGATTGTGAAGGTCACTGGTTTGATAAGCCTGAAAATATGGATCAGGCACGAGAAAATTTAAAATTTTTCCGTGGTAAAAAACACCGCCTTAATGCAGCAGTCTGTATTGTTAAAGACGGACAGCGCCTTTGGCATGTAAATGATCCGGCTGAAATGCATGTACGTGATTTTTCAGACGAATGGCTTGATTGGTATTTAAACACTGTAGGAGATGAAATTTGTGATTCCGTTGGTGGATATCGTCTGGAAGGGCCGGGATCACAATTATTTGCAACGGTTCGTGGTGACTATTTTACAGTTTTAGGATTACCTTTATTACCGTTGATGCAGTTTTTACGTGGTCATAAAACTATTTTACCATAAGAGATAAAAGATGAAAAAAGCAGTAGTGATTGGCTGGCCAATTTCCCATTCTTTGTCCCCCCGTCTTCATGGTTTTTGGCTGGATAAACTTGGTATAGAAGGCAGCTATGAGGCATTACCGGTTGAACCTGAAAATCTAGGTGATTTTGCCAATAAATTGAAATCTGGTGAATTGGGGTTAATGGGAGCTAATGTAACGGTTCCTCATAAACAGGAAATCATGGCTTTTTGTGATGAAATCTCCCCCTTGGCAAAACGTATTGGTGCTGTGAATACTTTGGTCGTTCGCGATGGAAAATTACAGGGAAGCAATACTGATCATTACGGTTTTAAAACAAATTTAGAAGCCAGCGGAAAATTACCTGAAACTCCATCAGGTGCGGCGATTGTCCTTGGGGCAGGTGGTGCATCCCGTGCCGTTTGTACAGCCTTGGAAGAATTGGGATATAGTCCGATTTATCTGTTGAACCGAACTGTGGAAAGGGCTGAGGAAGTTGCCAATGATCTAGGTGGATCTATTATTGCTGGCCCTTTATCTGATCTTTCAAAATATATGACTGAATGTCAGATTTTGGTAAACAGCACATCTTTAGGGATGAAAGGCCAAAATCCTTTGGATATTGATTTATCAGATCTTCCAAAAGACGCTGTCGTTACTGATATTGTTTATAATCCATTAATAACAGGTGTGTTGGCGCAGGCTAAAAGCCGTGGAAATCCGATTGTGGATGGGATCGGTATGTTATTGTTCCAAGCAATTCCTGGCTTTGAAAGTTGGTTTGATCCTTCTGAAAAACCAGTGGTGACTGAAGAGTTACGTCAGCATATGTTAGAGGTTCTCTAAGATGATTGTTCTGGGCTTAACCGGCAATATCGGGATGGGAAAAACCACAGTTGCAGGTATGTTTCACTATCTTGGATTTCCTGTACAGGATGCTGATAAAGTTGTTCATGAATTAATGGCAAAAAATGGCGAAGCTTTACTTGATGTGGAAAAAGCTTTCCCGGGAATAGTTGATGAAGACGGTGTTGATCGAAAGAAACTTGGGGATATTGTCTTCAAAAATCCAGAAAAATTAAGAGAATTAGAAGAAATTCTTTATCCCTGGGTTGGAAAAAAGAGAGAGAAATTTCTTGAAATGGCAATGCGTAAAAATGCAGAAATAGCTATTTTAGATGTGCCGCTTCTTTTTGAAAAAGGTTTGGATGAACTTTGCAATTATACGGTCTGTGTAAGGGCCCCGGATATTATTCAAAAACAACGGGTTTTGGCCCGTCCAAATATGACGGAAGAAAAATTTAAAGAAATCAAAGCTCAACAAATGCCAATTCGTCAAAAAATGGCGAAATCCGATTTTGTTATTCAGACAGGCCTGAATAAGGGCTATACTATGAATGAAGTGAAACAAGTGGTTGAACAACTGCTTGATCCTGAATTTCATAAACAATATCAAATGCGTAATAAGGAAAGAAGATAAACAAAATGCGTGAGATTGTTCTTGATACCGAGACCACGGGATTTGATCCATTTAGTGGTGACCGTATTGTGGAAATTGGCTGTGTAGAATTAGTCAATCGCATGCCAACGGGTGAAGTTTATCATCAATATATTAATCCTGAACGTGATATGCCGGAAGGCGCTTTTCAGGTTCATGGTCTTTCTGAAGAATTTTTGGCTGATTTTCCCACATTTCGTGAAGTAGGACAGGCCTTTTTGGATTTTATCGGGGATGGCATGTTGGTGATCCATAACGCCGCCTTTGATATGAAATTCTTAAATGCAGAATTGGAATGGATGGGATTACCTAAAATCCCCATGAGTCGTTCTATCGATACTTTGGCGATGGCAAGGGCAATGTTCCCAGGAGCACAAGCTACATTGGATGCGCTTTGCCGGCGTTTTGATATTGATAATACCTCACGTACCTATCACGGCGCGTTGCTTGATTCTGAACTTTTGGCGGATGTATATCTGGAACTTACTGGTGGTCGACAACCGGGTCTTGAACTTGCCGAAGACGGAAAAGGTGGAACTGGTGGATTATCAGCCGGCGGGATAAAGAAATCTAATAAACCTGTTCGTCCTGCCCGTCCGCATAAAGCACATGATGAGGAACTTGTAGCTCATGCGGCCTTTTTAGACGAAAAAGTCACCGACCCCATCTGGAACCGGTGACCTCAAAATTTCGACTAAAATCGTTTACCGAAATTAGTTTACGGCTTCGCCTTCTTCGCGATTTGCCATTTCAGCTTTTGCTGCAGCAATGCGTTGACGGAACATGTCCACGAAATCAACAGGTGCCAAATTGATTGGCGGGAAACCTGTGTTGATAACGGAACTTGTCAAAATTTGACGTGCAAATGGGAAAAGCATACGTGGAATTTCAATGAAAAGGATTGCTTGCAACATATCCTGCTTTAAATCACTAACAGCCACAATTGAAGAATATACCAATTCTGTTTGATGTTGTACTTCACCATCTTGTTCAGATTTTGCATGTAAGTGCAAAGAAACTTCGAAATCTTTTTCCGCCAATTGGTCCAATGTCACATCCACATTCACAGATAACTGTGGGTTTGTTGGGGCTTTTTGGAAAATGTGGGGTGCATTTGGCACCTCAACAGATAAATCTTTTAAATATTGATGAATAATTTGAAACGCAGGTGCTTGTGCTTCTGCTGCGCCTTCAGCCTGATTTTCAGCTGTATCTGACATGTAAAAAATCTCCGAAAAAATAGTTCTGAATTTCGCTAACATGTCCCACAGGTTGAAACAATAGTTATGGTTAAATTTTCCATATATTCAGCGATATTCAGAAAATTATGATGTTTTGTCACTATCCATATTTATTTGTTTGGATGAAGATGTTGTATCTTTCTTAGGATGTACTTCTTCAAATTCACCATCAATGACATCATCACGATTATATGTTCGATCAAATGGGGCACCCTGATTAAAATTCGCACTTTGTCCAAACTGACTTTGTTGCATGCGAATATGGCCGTTCTTTTTGATCCATCCCCAAATAGTTGCCCCTAATGATTTTCTAAAGGGAGGAATAAGTAAGGTAAATCCGATAGCATCTGTTAAAAAACCAGGGGTAAGCAATAATGCCCCTGCAACAAGTAGACAAATCCCTGTAAAGACTTCTTCCATAGGTAATCGATTTTGGTCTAGATTACTTTGTGCCTTGGTTAAAGCATCCAATCCTTGCTTGCGAACCAAAGCGGTGCCAATGAAGGCAGTCGCTAAAACGGATGCGATTGTCCAACCAACACCGATTTTGTCTCCAATTTCGATGAATAAGAAGATTTCGATGATTGGAATAATTATAAAAAGAAGTAAAAGGGGCATCTTGCTCTTTCGGGTGTGAATACCTATGTATTTAACAGAATTCTGCTTGTTTTCTTCTCATTATTTAGGAAGCAAATAGAAAATCTGCAAGTGAAAGCTGTAAAAAGCGATTTTTTCAGCTAAAATATGTGCCTCCCTGTTGCCATTTTGTCGATATAGGTCCATTTTATCCACAAAATCGTATATATTTGTATATACTTACATAAAGATCACGTTTCTTCATTGAGAATTAAAAATGAACGGCATTCCTATTTTCGATATTATTTTATTTGCTGGCGTTGCGATTTTTTTAATCCTGCGTCTTGGTTCTGTGTTGGGCAAACGCACAGGCCATGAAAACCCGCCCAAAGCTTACAAAGACATGATGGATGCTGCTAAAAAAGCAGATGAAGAGGCAGAAGCAAAAGAAAATGACGAAGTCGTTGTACCTTTGCCATCTTTGAAAGAACGTCATGATCGTGAATTTGATGAACAGCAACTAGAAGGTCCACTTCAAGAAAGTTACGTCAAAATTCAAGCTGCTGATCCAAGTTTTTCTCCGGCCCAGTTTTTGGATGGTGCCCGTGCGGCATTTGAATGGATTTTACGGGCTTATGTCGAAGGTGATCGTGAAACATTACGTAATTTGTTGGCAAATGATGTCTATGAAAACTTTGACGGTTCCCTGTCTAATCGTGAATCATTAGGTCAACGTTTAGAAGAAATGTTGGTTGGCATTGATAGTTGTGAAGTTATTGAAGCTGAGATGGATGGATCTGTTGCGAAAGTCACCGTGAAATTAAAATCTAAACAAGTGAATGTGCTTTACAACAATATGGATGAAATCGTTTCTGGTGATCCAAATAAAGTTGTTGATGTGACTGATATTTGGACTTTTGCACGTGATACTCAATCTCGTGATCCAAATTGGTCTTTGATTGCGACACATAGTCCAGAATAACAAACTTCAAGATTTTAAGTTTTATGGCTGATCAATCACCTGACAAACAGAATTCTATGAGCAGGCGGAATCCGAAGGGTCCCGCCTTGTTTGCAGGTGTTGGAATTGGTTTAGCCCTAGGCATTTTAGCGACTTCCTTTATTGCGCCGTATTTCTTGAAGCCTGAAGAAAAAATCAAAATTGTTATTCAGGAAAAAGAAGTCATTAAAGAAATCATCAAGGAAGTTCCAGTTCCTGTGAAGGAACCAGAACCGAAACCGGAAGAGGTCAAGAAACCTGAAGGTCCTGCGATTAAACTGACCAAAGCCAGTTTTACAGATTTACCTGGATGGTTGAATGATGATTTTGCAGGTATTGAACAGGCATTACAACGTAGTTGCAGCGCCATTCAAAAACGTCCTGCGGATAAAGAAATGGGTCGTGGGCATGATGCTATTCCTATGACTTATGGGGATTGGCAACCGATATGTGCTAGATTTTCAGAGTCTCCGGACCTAGTTGCTGGTAAGTCCAACCAGTTGATGCGTGAATTTCTGGAAAAAGAATTAACACCTTACCTTGCTGCCAATAATGAAGAGACCTTTGGCAAATTCACAGGTTACTTTGAAGCCGAACTTAAAGGCAGCCGTCAAAAAACAGATATCTTTAAATATCCGCTTTATGGCAAACCAAATGATCTTGTCTCAGTTAATCTTGGGGAATTTTCTGAAGACCTAAAAGGCAAACATGTGATTGGCCGTGTTGATGAAAATCAGAAATTTAAACCTTATCATCAACGCGGTGCTATCGAAGCAGGGGGGCTTGATCCACAAGGTTTACAGCTTCTCTGGATTAATGATCCAGTTGATGTATTTCTGTTACAAGTGCAAGGGTCCGGTCGGGTAATTTTACCTGATGGTGGTGTTGTTCGTGTTGGCTATGCGGCTCATAATGGTCATAAATATCAGTCAATCGGACGTTATCTGATTGAACAGGGCGAAATTGAAAAACATAAAGCGTCTTGGGGTGGAATCCGCAACTGGATTGAACAAAATCCGGATAAACAAGCGGATCTATTTGCACAAAATCCACGTTTTGTATTTTTCCGTGAACTGGATGGAGATGGTCCTATCGGATCACAAGGTGTTGCCTTAACACCAAAACGCAGTTTGGCGGTTGATCAACGTTTTATCCCATTGGGTAATCTGATTTGGCTTGATACGGTTCAACCGGGCGGATCTACGGATCCATTGCAAACCTTATTGGTAGCGCAAGATACAGGTGGTGCAATCAAGGGGCCCGTGCGTGGCGATTTCTTTTGGGGATATGGGGATAAGGCACTTGCAAAAGCAGGTCGTATGAATTCCAAAGGACAATATTTTGTATTGATCCCAAATAGTGTGGCAGATCGTTTGTCACAAGAAGTTGAAGAAGAAGCGGCTTCTGAAGAAACATCTGTGCCAAACTAGGACTGGCACCTTTCCAAAAAATCGCTAAAATGCGACAAAATTACGAAAAAATAAAATATCAGTATTGTAGGATCGATGATGTCGAAACATGCCGAAAAACCAGCTTATACAGTTGGTCTATTTGTCACATGCCTTGTGGATGTGATGCGCCCTAATGTCGGATTTGCCGCAGTAAAGCTTTTGGAAGATGCAGGTTGTCAGGTGGCGGTACCTGAAAGTCAAACTTGTTGTGGGCAACCTGCTTTTAATTCCGGCGATAATGCAGATACAGCCAAGATTGCCAAAGCTGTGATAGAGGCATTTGAAGGATTTGATTATGTGGTGGCGCCAAGTGGGTCTTGTGCCGCCATGATCAAAGAACATTATGCAGAATTATTTGATACCGATCCTCATTGGGCGGGGCGTGCCCATGAATTGTCGGCCCGAACTTATGAATTAACATCTTTCCTTGTTGATATTTGTGGGATGCAATCCGTTGAAGCATCACTGGATGCGAAAATTACATATCATGACAGTTGTTCGGGCTTACGTGAGCTTTCGGTCAAAGAACAGCCACGAAAATTATTAAAATCTGTTGATGGACTTGAAATTCAGGAAATGAAACGTCCGGAAACCTGTTGTGGTTTTGGGGGAACATTCTGTGTAAAATATCCTGAAATTTCCGGCAAGATTGTGGATGAAAAATCAGATGATATTATCTCCACGGATGCGGATATTTTATTGGCGGGCGATTTAGGGTGCCTTTTAAACATGTCAGGAAAGATGCATCGCAAAGATGCCCCGGTAAAAGCTTATCATGTGGCCGAAGTCTTGGCCGATATGGCAGATGGTCCGGCGATTGGCGCCCCATCAAAACCTTTCACCCTTGATAGTTTGAAGAAATAGGGGGTAGGGATATGCAATCTACCACTAGGAATTTCAAAAGTAATGTCTCTTCAGCGTTGAAGAATGACAACCTGCAAGAAGCACTAGGTAAGTTGAAAGTTGGCTTTGTTGAGCGTCGTGCCGCAGCGGCCGAAAAATTACCTGAATTTGATGCCTTACGTGATCAGGCACGAGATATTAAAAATCACACGTTACAGAATATCGATCTTTATCTCGAAAGATTTGAAGAGAAAGTCACAGCGCAAGGTGGTCACGTGCATTGGGCCCGTAATTCCCATGAAGCCTGCCAAACGATTTTAGAAATTTGCCAATCGGTTGATGCCAAAATGGTAACCAAAGGCAAAAGTATGGTTTCAGAAGAAATCGGATTGAACGCTGCTTTGGAAAAAACAGGCCTGGAAGTGGTTGAGACGGATTTGGGTGAATATATCATCCAACTTCGTAAAGAGGCTCCAAGCCATATTATTGCGCCTGCTGTGCATGTTCTTAAAGATGAAGTAGAAGCTGATTTTCGCGAAGCCCATACCGACCTTGATCCAGATCGTCAGCTGGAAGAACCAACACAATTGGTGCATGAAGCCCGTGAGGTTCTACGTCAGAAATATTTGGATAGTGATGTTGGTATTACCGGGGCCAACTTCCTTGTAGCTGAAACTGGAACCAGCATCATTGTCACCAATGAGGGGAATGGCGATTTAACCCAGACCTTGCCTAAGGTGCATATCGTAATTGCCAGTATGGAAAAAATTATTCCAACACTTGAGGATACTTCAGCTGTCCTTCGTGTCTTAGCCCGTTCTGCAACGGGGCAGGAATTTACTTCCTATACGACTTTTTCAAGTGGCCCACGACGCGAAGAAGATCCTGATGGTCCAGATCAATACCATGTTGTTATTCTGGATAATGGGCGAAGTGCGATGTTGGGTACTGAATTTCAGGATATGTTGCGTTGTATCCGCTGTGGGGCCTGTATGAACCATTGTCCGGTTTATGGGGCTGTGGGTGGTCATGCATATGGCTGGGTTTATCCGGGACCAATGGGATCCGTCTTAACCCCAAGCTTTATTGGGGTGGAAGAAGCAGGTCATTTACCCAATGCGTCTACCTTCTGTGGGAGATGTGAAGAAGTTTGCCCAATGCGTATTCCCTTGCCAAAAATGATGCGTCATTACCGTCAAAAGGAATTTGAAGGTAATATGAATGCAGCGCCGGTTCGTTGGGCCTTGAAAGCCTACGGATTTATGGCAACCCGTCCAAAGCTTTGGCGTATGATCACAGGCATAAAAGCGAAATTTGCTTATACCTTATCCGGCGGTAAAGGACGGTTCCGTAAATTGCCTCTTTGGATGGGTGAATGGACCAAACATCGTGATTTTCCGGCTTCCCAAGGCAGTAGTTTCCAATCCCAATGGAAGAAAAAGGGTGGGGCAACGTCTCTTAGCGAATTGAAGAAGGGTACAGAATAATGGAAAAGAATATGGAAGCCCGAAATCAAATTTTTGCCTCTATTCGCCGATCAAAAGAACGCGGTGGTGTTAAATCCGATCCAAAAGCTGTTGAAAAACGCCTCACTGAACATCCTGCAGGTCTTATTCCAAAACGCAGCCAGTTGGAAAAAGCTGAACAAGTAGATCTATTTCAGCAAATGGCGGAAAATGTTCAAGCATCCGTGGTGCGTTTGAAATCTGATCAGGATATTCCAGCCGCTGTATCGGATTATCTTGCCCAAAAGAACTTACCTGCGCGTATAAAATTATCTGGTGATGAAAGATTGACCAATCTGCCATGGTCAGAAAATGCAGGACATGTTTCCTTATTAGAAGGGGCAAGTGGTGGTGATGATCTGGTAAGTCTGGCTGTCAGTTTTGCAGGTATTGCTGAAACAGGCACCTTGGTTTTACATTCAGGGCCAAAAGGTCCAACCACACTTAATTTCTTACCTGAAACCCATATGGTCGTTTTACGCGAAAGCGATATTGTCGGGGCTTATGAGGAAGCGTGGGCGCGTATTCGCAAACAACAGGCGGATAAAGGCGAAGAATTCTTGCCACGCACCGTTAATATGATTACAGGTCCATCCCGAACAGGGGATATTGAACAAACAATCCTGTTAGGGGCCCATGGTCCACATGCACTTCATATTTTAATGGTTGCTGATGACGCGTAAAAAGAAATCTTCTGATGCTGGTAAGGTGACAGATACTCATAAGGCCAAAACACATAAAGATGGTCTTTGGGATATTGTGTCTAAAACCGCAAAACCGCTAGAGGGACGGGAATATCTCTATAGTCAGCATCTAGAAGGGTTTTTATCCAGTCATGAAGATGTTTTTGAATCAAAAAAACATTCTAAAAAGCCTGTTCATGTACATCGCAAAAATCATAAACCTGATGTGGTACAAAAGGTGACACATCCGCCCTCCAAATCGCAGTTAAAACTGAATGTCTTGGGGATGTTGGAACATGGGGATAGCCCGGGGGTGGATAAGCGCACCGCCCAACGCCTAAAACGCGGTAAGATGTTGATTGATGCCAAAGTTGATTTACATGGATATGGTTTGGAACAAGCCCATATCCGTTTGAGCAATTTTGTTCAATCCTCTTATGCCGCAGGTCATCGTTGTATATTGGTGGTGACAGGCAAAGGGGAAAAAAATATGGGGGCGATAAAGCAATCGGTTCCGCGCTGGTTAAATGATGCGCCTTTGCGCGATAAGATCTTGTCTTTTAGCTTTGCCCAGATTGAAGATGGCGGCAAAGGTGCACTTTATGTTCTGCTAAAACGTAAGCGGGACTATTGAAAGTTACAATGAATTATCAGCAAATGGATTTTTCTTGGTAATTATCTTGCCAAAATCTCTCATAAAATCTGCATATTCGGCACGTAGATATAGATGGATATTATCTGTATGAATGGCTTTATGTAATTCGGGTTTTATATCAATCTGTCCAATATTAAAGGCATGATCAACTAACGGCTGTTCCGATAAAAACGCGTTGATTTCCTGATTTTGATAAGCCTTTAATATTTCGTCATAGCTATAATATAGAATAACCTTAGCCATATCTTCATCTCTATGCGCATCTGCATATTTCTCTTGCCAGACAGACCCTAGAACAACCCCTTTTGGGATTTGATTGTTTACCTTTGAGCCAGGGAATTTAAAGACACCTTTTACCAAGTCTTTTAAAACAGGTGGGTTTGAACGTATGAAATCAAATTGATATTTTTCCTCAACAACAGGAAATCTGAGTAAATCGCCGTCAAGTTTACCTGTGTTTAAAAGTTTGATTATCCGTTGTCCAGGCACTTTAACGATTGTAATTTCACATTCTAATTCGTTGAATATATTTGTATATATTGAAGTGATCTCTTCATGGGCGATGGCTTCTGACATGGCCCCAACTTTTTTTGGACAATAGTCATTTGCACTGGCAATATGATGAAAGCCAAAGATAAAGATCAAAATAATAGATGTTTTATGCATTAAAGACATTGTAAAACCACCCCATTACTAGGGGTATAATAAAATCCTAATAAAAGTAAAAGTAATTTATGACACCATTTGGGCAAAAACTAAGAGATCTGCGTAAGGAACGTGGCATAACGGCAAAAGAAATGGCGAAGGCTCTTCAATTATCTCCACCTTATTTATCAGCGCTGGAACATGGCCATCGTGGTAAGCCAACCACAGTATTGATCCATCAGATATGTGCCTATTTCGGGATTATCTGGGATGATGCCGAAGAACTCCAACGCCTTGCTGATGTGTCTCATCCAAAAGTTACCATAGACACAAGCGGCCTTTCACCCGAAGCAACTCGCCTTGCTAATTTACTTTCTAAAAAAGTTAATAAACTCAATGAGGAAGAGATTGAAAAGCTTTTAGAAATAGTTGAAAATTCAAAGTAAGTTAATTGTTGTGGGGGAATTATGTACAAAATTCTTGTTTTAACCGTATCGATTTTTTTAGTCGCATGTAGTCACGCCAGTAGCAGTCTTAATGTAATGGATGTTTCAAAACATTTTAACTCTACAGAATATCATGGGGAATTATCTGAAATTTCAACATCTTTTAAGCAGAAGTTTCGAAGTTACAAGAATGCAGATGTTATCTGGTCTACATATGTACATACCCCTCGTTTGCGAGAAGTGTTTAATTTAAGGGGTAAACTAGACTCAAAATCTAGCCATGGCGTTATGCATGAAAAAATCTATGACTTTGAATCAAATTCAAAGATGCAGATGGCTTTTTGGCGTAATTTACAACATACAACGGCTTGGCCTGACAATGATATCAATCCGGTTAAGGCAACACTGATTAGCTGTAGTAAAAACAATTTGGGACAAATTATTGATTTTGCACTTATAGACAAAGACAAAAATAAAGAAGGTAAGGCATTACAAATTGCTCAACGAGGTTTGTGGACGCTGTTTAATATTTTGACCATTCCTATGGGGGAAAATGAACTTAAAAAAGGGGAAACTGAAATTTATCTGGGAGATAAAGAGGCCGCTGAAAAAACAGTTCTGGCTGCAATAATTGCTGGAGAAACAATATGGAACTCTCGACCTAGTATCAAACTAGAATTTGAGGGGATAACACAAGTCACTAGTGAAGAGAATAAAGATACATCTTATGATGTTAATCTCTCTGGATATCTGCTTATAGACAAATATACAGGCTCAACGGTTTTGTTGGACATGGAAAGTGAACTAGATTCGAAGCACTGGGGTGCAGATTTATATATTAGAAATATTCTAGAGGTTACCCTTGATCCTACAACACCATTTTTGACAGATCATTTTGCTCAAAGAACACAAAAAGCCGCCCAGTTATGAGCGGCTTTTATCTTTATGATTTATAAAATATCCTTAGAGGATAAATTTACTTAAATCTGTATCTTGGGCCAGTTCAGCAACACGTTCGGTGACCATTTCAGACGTAATTTCAATGGTTTCACCGGAACGATCTGTGGCGGTGAAGCTGATTTCTTCAAGCAAGCGTTCCAGAACCGTATGCAGGCGACGGGCGCCAATATTTTCCACGGTCTGATTGATTTCCGCAGCCAATTCCGCAACACGTTTGATGGCATCGTCTTTGAAATCCAATGTCACATCTTCCGTACCCATCAAAGCGATATATTGCTTGATCAGGCTGTTTTCCGGTTCGCGTAAGATGCGGTCGAAATCTTCTTCGGAAAGCGGGTTCAGATTCACACGGATCGGCAAGCGACCTTGTAATTCTGCCAATAAATCAGATGGTTTTGCCTGATGGAAAGCACCGGATGTAATAAACAAGATATGATCTGTCTTCACGGTACCATGTTTGGTGCTGACGGACGTGCCTTCGATTAATGGTAAGAGGTCACGTTGTACACCTTCACGGGATACATCGCCGCCCTGACGGTCAGAACGGATGGTAATTTTGTCAATCTCATCAATGAAAACGATGCCGTTTTGTTGCACATTTTCCAAAGCTTCTTCGGTGATCTTGTCATGATCGACAATTTTGTCAGCTTCTTCACTGATTAGAATTTCATGTGATTCAGCAACAGTTAGTTTACGGGTGCGTTTGCGACCGCCAAAACTGTCACCTAAAAGATCACCCAAATTCATCATCCCCATAGAGGCGCCTGGCATGCCCGGGATATCCATGGATGGCATAGATAATGTGCTGTTATCTTTCACGCTGATTTCAATTTCTTTGTCATCTAACAAGCCATCACGCAATTTCTTGCGGAAACTGTCACGGGTGGCTTCGGTGGCATTCTCACCTACTAGTGCATCCAACACACGGTTCTCTGCGTTGGCTTCCGCACGGTTTTTCACAGAGGCTTTTTGTTGTTCTGTGGCCATGGTAATAGCAACTTCCACCATATCACGGATGATTTGTTCCACATCACGGCCCACATAACCAACTTCGGTAAATTTGGTTGCTTCCACTTTAATGAATGGTGCATTAGCCAATTTTGCCAGACGACGTGCGATTTCGGTTTTACCGCAACCTGTTGGTCCAATCATTAGGATATTTTTAGGAAGGACTTCTTCGCGCATGTCACCTGTCAATTGTTGACGGCGCCAGCGGTTACGCAGGGCAATTGCCACTGCACGTTTCGCATCATTTTGCCCTACAATGTAGCGGTCCAGTTCAGATACGATCTCTCTTGGAGAAAAGGATGTCATTTGAAACTCTCTTATAAGCTTTCAAGGGTGATATTATTATTTGTGTAGATACAGATATCGCCAGCCACCTGCATGGACTTACGCACGATTTCTTCTGCATCCAAGCCGTCTACATCAATCAGGGCACGGGCTGCAGATAAGGCAAAATGCCCACCGGATCCAATACCGATAATGCCATCATGAGGTTCAATCACATCACCTGTACCGGATACGATTAAGGATACATCTTTATCCACAACTGCAAGCATGGCTTCTAATTTACGAAGATAGCGATCTGTCCGCCAATCTTTTGCTAATTCTACGCAGGCACGGGTCAATTGATTTGGAAATTGTTCCAATTTAGCTTCCAAACGTTCCACCAATGTAAAGGCATCGGCCGTTGCACCGGCAAATCCAACAAGCACTTTGCCACCTGCAATGGGGCGTACTTTTTTGGCATTTGGTTTGAATACGGTATTTCCAAGGCTGACCTGACCATCACCAGCGATAACAACTTTTCCTTCTTTGCGAACGGATAAAATTGTGGTGCCGTGAAATACAGGGGCGCCATGGGCGTTATATACGGGATCATAAGTATTATCAGTCATGTCATGGGATATGGGACAGATTACCCGTTTGGTCAATGCCTGAATGCTAGGAAAACAGGGAATGGATTAGATTTTGTATAGAAAAACAATCCATTAATCGATGAAATAACTTTAATTTCCCCATCTAATCACTTGAATATACAAGTTAAAAAACATCTTGAAATGATCGAATGTCCTTGTTTTTTGCGAATTTTAGGGGCATTTGTAGCTTGCCCGACAAAGATTATTTGTCGGGAGACGAATTTTGTAAAAAAATTAATTTCAGGATTTAAACTAATGCGTCAGGCAAGTGTAGAGCGTAACACAAATGAAACCCGGATTTCCGCAAATGTGAATCTAGAGGGCAAAGGAACCTATGATGTTGAAACAGGCATCGGGTTTTTTGATCATATGATGGAACAGCTTAGCCGACATAGCCTGATGGATTTGCATTTACGGGCCCAAGGGGATTTACATATCGATTTTCATCATACCGTTGAAGATACAGGTTATGTGATCGGTGAAGCCGTGAGCAAAGCGTTGGGTGATCGCAAAGGATTGACCCGCTATGGACACAGCTATGTGCCAATGGATGAAACACTAAGCCGTGTGGCGCTGGATTTCTCTAACCGTCCTTATTTGATCTGGAATGTGAAATTTACCCGTGACAAGATCGGGGATTTCGACACCGAATTGTTCAAGGAGTGGTTTGCGGCATTTAGTCAATCTGCGGGTGTAACCTTGCATGTTGAAAATATCTATGGCGAAAACCAACATCATATCATCGAAAGTATCTATAAAGCATTAGCGCGTGCCCTGCGTATGGCTTGGGAAATTGACCCGCGCAAAGCTGATGAAATTCCATCTACCAAAGGTACCCTTGGCGGTTCCTTATAATATTAGTTTAAGGAAATTAGATAAATGACTGTTGCCATTATTGATTATGGCTCTGGTAATCTTCGTTCAGCGGCGAAAGCGTTTGAACGGATGAGCGATGAAAAAGTGATTGTGACTTCGGATCCAAAAGTGGTGGAAGCCGCAGATCATATAGTGTTACCGGGTGTTGGGGCTTATGCAGATTGTCGTGCTGGTTTACGTGCTGTTGAAGGTATGGAAGATGCTTTACAAAAAACAGTGATCGAAGCTGGGCGACCCTTCCTTGGAATTTGTGTGGGAATGCAATTGCTTGCAACCATTGGCGAAGAATTTGGTGGAACTGAAGGGTTGAACTGGATCCCGGGTCATGTGAAGGCTATTGAGCCAGATGACGCTAGTTTGAAAATCCCGCATATGGGATGGAATGAATTGCATGGTGTGGATGAAAGCCGTCATCCGGTTTTAGATGATCTGAACCATGGGGCTTATGCCTATTTTGTGCATAGCTATCATTATGTGCCGGATAATGCGGATCATTTATTGGCAACCACACCTTATGGCCAAACGATTACTGCCGTGATCGGGCGTGATAATATTGTCGGAACTCAATTCCATCCTGAAAAAAGTCAGGAAACTGGTTTGCGCTTAATTAAGAACTTTCTTGGCTGGAAGCCATAATTGTAAGGAAACTGAAAGATGATTTTATATCCGGCTATTGATTTAAAAGATGGCGAATGCGTACGTTTGTTGCGCGGTGACATGGATGTTGCCACAGTTTTCAACGATGATCCGGCAGCCCAAGCCAAGGCTTTTGCAGATGAGGGGGCTGAATGGCTTCATGTGGTTGATCTCAATGGTGCCTTTGAAGGCAAGCCTGTGAATGCAGATGCAGTTGATGGTATTTTAAAGGCTTCTTCCATGCCTGTTCAATTGGGTGGCGGTATCCGTTCTGTGGCACAGGCCGTTGATTGGGTAGAACGCGGTCTAAGCCGTGTTATTTTGGGTACAGTGGCGATTAAAGATCCCTCCGTGGTGATTGAAGCCTGTAAAGAGTTACCGGGTAAGGTGGCTGTTGGGATCGATGCGCGTGATGGTTTTGTAGCTGTTGAAGGCTGGGCTGAGGTGACTGAGATCACAGCCCTAGATCTTGCAAAGAAATTCGAAGATGCAGGCGTTGCAGCAATTATCTATACGGATATTGAACGTGACGGTGCGATGCAGGGACCCAATACAGAAGCAACATCTAAATTGGCAAATCATGTGAGCATTCCGATCATTGCCTCTGGTGGTGTGTCTAATCTGGATGATTTATCTGCATTGAAAGCCGCAGGGAATATCAGTGGTGTGATTTCCGGTCGTGCGCTTTATGACGGACGTATTGATATCGCATCTGCCTTGAAATTGTTAAAGGACTAAGGAAATGCTGACAACACGTGTAATTCCTTGTCTGGATGTGAAAGACGGACGCGTTGTAAAAGGCGTGAATTTCGTTGGTTTGAAAGATGCAGGCGATCCGGTAGAGCAGGCTAAGATATACGATGCCGCTGGGGCGGATGAATTAACTTTCCTTGATATTACGGCCAGTTCTGACAATCGCGAAACCATGTATGATGTGATTAGCCGCACGGCAGAGGCGATCTTTATGCCGTTGACCGTAGGTGGTGGTGTGCGAGAACCGGAAGATATCCGTAAATTGTTATTGGCGGGTGCGGATAAGGTTTCCATCAATACGGCAGCGGTTCATAATCCGGACTTTGTGAAAGTGGCGGCGGAAAAGTTTGGTTCCCAATGTATCGTGGTGGCTATTGATGCAAAAACGGTTGCGCCGGGTAAATGGGAAATCTTCACTCATGGGGGTCGTAATCCGACAGGTATTGATGCCATTGAATGGGCAAAACGCATGGTTTCTTTAGGGGCAGGTGAATTGCTTGTGACCTCCATGGATCGTGATGGTACTAAAGCAGGTTTTAACAATGAAATGAACCGCGCCATTGCTGATGCGGTTTCTGTGCCGATTATCGCGTCTGGTGGTGTGGGTAATCTGGATCATCTGGTGGAAGGGGTGACTTTGGGTCATGCCTCTGCGGTTCTAGCCGCGTCTATTTTCCATTTCGGGGAATATACAATTGCCGAAGCCAAAGCGCATATGGCCGCAGCTGGCCTGAATATGCGCCCTGTGAATGATAAACATCTGGATATGTAAGAGGTCCATATGTCTGAAATAAATGCATTGGTTCTAGATGAACTGTTTAAAGTGATTGAGAGCCGTAAGGGAGATGATCCGTCAACTTCCTATACAGCAAAACTGTTTACCAAAGGGATTGAAAAAATCGCACAGAAAGTCGGTGAAGAAGCGACTGAGGTGGTGATTGAATCTATTACGGGTAACCAAAAAGCTTTGACTTCTGAATCTGCAGATCTACTCTATCATTTGATGGTGCTTTGGGCAGATCAAGGGGTAAAACCGAATGATGTTTTTGCGGAACTTGCTAAACGTCAGGGGATTTCCGGCATTGATGAAAAAGCATCTCGTCCGAAAGATTAAGATTTCTATTCAAATAAGGGAGTTGGGCAATGGCCTATGATGATCAAAATATTTTCGCCAAAATCCTGCGTGGGGAAATCCCTTGCGACAAGGTTTATGAAGACGATTATGCTTTGGCATTTAATGATATTGCGCCTCAGGCTCCTTGTCATGTCTTGGTCATTCCGAAAGGTGCCTATATTTCCTGGGATGATTTTTCTGAAAAAGCATCTGATGCTGAAATGGCGGGATATGTCAAAGCAGTTGGCCATGTAGCCCGTCTTGCCGGTGTAAATGAAAGTGGATATCGCCTGATTGCTAATCACGGGGCTGATGCATTTCAGGAAGTCCCGCACTTGCATGTACATATCCTGGGCAAGCGCGCCATGAAGGGTATGTTACGCCCTGAAAAATAGGATTTGTATTTGGCAGACATTTCGTCTGCCTTTTCCATATGTATTAAATACACAAAAGCAGGCGCTTTTAGCAAGCCGCCTGCTTTTTTCATTCAATATATTCTCTATGGGTCGTTATCTGGCCCAGATATAAATTTGCAAAGACATAAGTGGTAAAAGCAATACGCCCGCCCAAACACCGATTTCTAATTTAAAGAAGAAGGTTGCAGCGTAAATTAAAATAACGACTAGGCCTGCAAGTACGAGCAAAATAGGTTTCAAAGCATCAGCCATTGTAAAATCCTCTTCGGTAACAAATTACCATAAAAACTGATCGGAATATAGGTGTTGCGAACGTAGAAATCATTGCGCTAGATCAATCGCACAAAAATTAATTTTGCATCGCGGTAACACCTTGATTTACCTTGTAATAATTCTAAAAATTATTCTGCCGCAACAGGGGTTGGCTTCACATGTCCAATGACGACTTCATTTCCTTCTTTTGGGTCATGAGGTACATTTAAGGCCAAAATCAATGAGATAACCGCCATAATTGCGCCTGCATAGAAAACAAAAGCAGGGCTTTCGGACCATAGGAAATATCCGAAGAGGAATGGGATACCAATGGCGGCAATATGATTGATTGAAAAGCTTACGCCCGCAGTCGATGCAATGTCTTTTGGATCGGCAATTTTTTGGAAATAACTACGTTGGGCGATCGCAAAAGCAAAGAAGAGATGATCCAGAACATATAAACCCGCGGCGATTTCTGCGGATTCAGTAAGGCCATAGCCTACAAAAACAAGGATCAAACCGATATATTCTACGATCAAGGCACGTCTTTCCCCCCATTTGGCGATCCATTGGCCTACTTTTGGGGCAAACCACATGCTGATTACATGATTGGCAAGATATAATAGGGTAATGGTTGCGACATCATAGCCGAATTTTTCCACCATCAAGAAGCCTGCAAATACCACGAAAATCTGACGACGTGCACCCCCCATAAAAGTGAGGGCATAGAAAAGCCAATAGCGTTTTCGTAAGATCATTTTCTTATGCTGCTCTTCCACGGGCTTGTGGTTTGGTAAGGCAAAGATCACATACAGAGTAAGCATAATACACAACCCGCCACCCGCAGCATAAACCCAGGCATAATCCAGCCCCATAAATTCCATCACAATCCAGATCATGGCATAAGCAATAAGGGATGTGAAAGATCGTGCAGCTGTTTGACGTCCCATGGATTTTGGCGCTTCATCCTTGCTCATCCATTGTAATGTCAAAGACATTTGCATGGTTTCATAATAATGAAAGCCAATAGACATAATGACGGTTGTGATATAAAGGCCCATGGCTGACGGGAAGAAGCCTGTAATAAATACGCCGCCACCTAACAGCAGCATGGATGTAATGGCCAGAGTACGTTCTCGCATAAAAAGAAGAAGGAAAACAGCTGCAAAAGCCAGAAAACCAGGTACTTCGCGAAGAGATTGTAAAATACCAATCTCTGTCCCTGTGAAAGCTGCTTTTTCAATGGTGAAATTGTTGAGCAATGTCATCCAAGTGGTAAAAGCCAAGGGCATAGCAGATGCCAGAATGATCAAACATCCTTCGGGCGAGTGCCAAAATTCCTTATTAGTAATTTTTTCTTTTAACCCATACCATTTCATAGCATTTACCCACTTATTTTCTGTAGTTAGAAGGCTAGTTATCAGGGAAAGCGATTACTTGGTCAAGAAACATGACTTGTGCCTTTAGGACACATATCCATTTTTGAAGACTATATCAGGGTAAGGTGTGTGTCTTGAGATGAACTTCCAACATACTTGCCGCAATGAACTTTGATATTTGGCCGTCCGTATTTTTATAGGGTAAGAACAGGCGTTCGGCAGGTAGGTCTTCATCATTGATTGCCTTAAAGGGGAGCTGTTTCACTGACGCTATTTCTTCGTCAACACAGACGTCATACCAGTCAATGATTTCACTTAGAAGGTTAAATATAGGAAGTTCATCCAAATATTTATTTCTATAATCTACATTCGCAAAATGAATAAGGCCATTTCCAACAATTTTGGCATAATATCGTCTCGGTTCTTGCGTGACTTCATATAAGGAAATGAAGGGAAATAATTTCTTTGGAAACGAAGATGGGTCAAGTTGGTTCTCCAGAGGGATTCCTCCGGCATTTAGATCATACCAATGATCATACAATTCCTGTAAAAGGCTTGATTTTATTTCCAAGCTCACAACATCCACCCCCCAAAGTAAATTACACGTATTTTTAGTGAAGGAATAAACAAGGTCAAGAAACAATATGTAATTTTAATAAAATAACATATAAAAATGGTAGTATAGTATGTCATCTCTGTATTTTATGTTATTATTCGGAGGCTATTTATAAGCTGTATTTATAAAAAAGGGACAAAGAAATTATTCTTTGTCCCCTAATTATCTATCCATAATGTCTTTCATAATTCAGAGTGAAAGACTGAAATGAACGCTAGTTTGAGATTTTCATCAACGCTTGGATTGTTTCAAAATCGTGATTAACAGCTTCATTCACGACCGCACGGGTATTACCAAATACCTGAGGGGTTTGACGGCGATTAAAGCGACGATCCGCTTCTTCACCCACGGCATCACGCAGATATTCAAGCATTTCTGCCACATTGACTTTACCATCTTTATTGCCAACTTTGTCAGCTTTACCAACAAAACCTTCAAGTAGATGTTTGGTAAATAAACCAAGGCGTACATCAGTATCCCATGAGGCAATTTCTTTCCCGTCCGCAGCTGTGAAAATAGTGCCATTGGTCAAAGTTAGGCTAGATGAGTTTGACCCCAAATATAGTGGGGAGGCAGATTTAACTAAAGTACCGCCTGCAGAAACACCAGAGAAACACGCATCCACAGCTAGAGTAATATTAACATTATTTAGCTTATTTAGGTTTTTCACCAATGTACTAAGAGCATAACCAGTAAATTCTGGTTTTTGCGGATCTGCATCTTTTGGCAACATCACCCCTGTACCTTCATCTGTCGGTATGCCATGGCCGGAATAAAAGACAAAAATATCTTTCATGCCTCGACGTGTTACACTGTCATACAGCTTGCCTTTATGATTGCTTTCACTACCAAAATGAGACATGAGGTCAGACTGATTTGGGTTTTCAAGAACGATTACATTTTCTTCCTTAAACCCACGTGTCTTGATCAAATATTGTTTGATGGCATCGGCATCATTTAGGGCAAAATCGACAGGTGGAATATCTTTGTTATCATAATCACGGACACCAACGAGTACTGCATAGGCATCGTTATTCACTTTGCCGCGTGGGAAGTTATAATCGGTGATACGTCCATAACCCAAATTAGTTGTTTTAGCTGTGACGGCGGCGGCTTCTACCACGGTTGTTTGTTTGTTAGATGTATTGGCCAAAGCGACTTTGATTGCTTTGTTGCGTTGATCAAATAAGTCTTGTTGAACCAACACATCAGCAGGCAGTTTCGAGCCCTGACGTCGGCGTTGGCGATAGTCAGCAATCACATCGTCAAAAGTAACCGTTTCAGGTTCTTCTAACCAATTTGCCAGCTCATCGCGAGTTACAGCTCCTTTTTTGATAGAAGATAAATCTGGATCTTGCTGATTTAAATCTTCAAGCACGATAAAGCTTTTATTGTTTTTCTTACTCAACGTGCCTTGAACATATTTATTTGTGCTTCGGTCAAGGACAAAATAATTCACGCTTGCTTGCTTTTCCGCACCAACCGTAACGCGTTGATATTGATAAGGTGTATAACGTTTATGTTCCACTTGAATAGGTGTATTCGCCAAACGATTATTAGCCTCGTTCAAACGTTCTTCAGCACTGGTAACGCCTGAAATACTTACAACAGAAGTCACTGCAGAAGCAAAAACAGCACCCCAACCGCTATCATAACCAGTGTTATAACTATTCAATTGTTGCTGTTGTAAGGCTTGTTGATAGGCGGCTTGTGCTTGTTGAAGCCCTAATTGTGCCGCATTAACTTCTTGTTGCGCAGCTGCATAGTCAGGATTAGGCAGCCAATCAGAATGCGTATAATAACGTGATTGAGATTTTGTTTTCCCTTGATCCTTAGATGTGGAAATCGCTGCCGCCAAATCAACAATCACTACATATCGGGCATTTTGAACAGCGTCATCTGATAGAACTTTTTCAAGATTGATAGATCTATTTAAAACATTCTTTTCTTTTTCGACTGAAATCGGAAAATCAATGGCGGTTTGTCCAATTCGATCCCGGCTCGGAATCTCGATCATTGTAATGCTGTCACGCAGATATTTACGTGATTTAATACCTTTGTTTTCCGCGCTTTGATAGATTTCCCAGGTTTCCATCAAATCCGGATCGCGTCCACCTGTTTTTTCCATAACCAAGGCATTTAGATAGGCTTTTTCAACCTTGGCTGCTGTTGCACTTACCAATTCCTTGTTAAGGGCATATTTTCCTAGAAATGTCTCAAATTGAGCAACATTTGCATTGGTAATATCATCTTCAATTTTATCAAAATTAGCTGAAATGAATTTAGATTTAGCAAGAAAAACAGGATATTCTTTAAAGAAATCTTTGCTGTCAAAATGATCAAAATCCGCAAATGCCTCTGGTGCTGTATCTGTAATTTGATCTCTAAATGTTTCTAAGTCTTTCGCATAGACATCAAAGTCTGTATTTCGATATTGTGGTTCTTTTAATAAGGAATATTGATTATATTCCGTTAGAATTGTTTCAGATTCTTCTAGGAAGTTTTTGGTGACAACCCAATCTTCAGCCCGTTGAGGCCATACCTGACTATCCAATTTATTTCTATGTACTTCTAAACGGCTTGCCAGGTTTTTGTTTAATTCTTGCGCTATATGGTCCAGTTGCGGAGTGAAGCCAGCCAGGTCAGCATTTTGTTTAAAGAAGGCTGGGTCACTTTCATAAACCAGAGCAGCTTGGCTCCAATTTCCAGCTAGATAGGCGTCATTAAACTCTTTACCTACACCAAAAACGGTATAAACGACACAACCGCTCAGAAATGCAGAAAAACCGCAGATCAATAGGCCCTTTTTAAAAGACGCAGACGGAATTTTAGTTAAATATTTCATTGCCGATAATCCCCCTCACCAGACAATATTATTTCGATCCTCAGCGTTTTTTTAACTGATTAATTCATTGATAAAAAGGTAAAATTGCTAATTTAAGAAGATATAATTTATAAATATCTGATATTATTAATTAAAATATCCATAAAATTTGGGGGGATAGGTATAAAAAAACCCAACCAATTGTAATGGTTGGGTTTATAGCTATTTCTAATTAGAAATTAGATTATGCAGTCGTATCTACAGATTCTACATTATCTGGTTTTTCTTCGGGTGTGCCCTTGGCTACAGCAACCATAGCAGGACGCAACAAACGCTCATTTAAGACATAACCTGGCTGCATCACATGAACTACGGTACCTGCAGGCTGACCTGAATTTTCAACTTCAGTCATGGCTTGATGAAGTTTGTAATCAAATTTTTCACCTTCAGGGTTTATATATTCGATTTTGTTTTTGCCAAAAGCGTCTTGTAACATTTTCTCTGTCATTTCCACGCCAGTGATAAATGTTTTAATTTGTTCATCTGCAGCTTCTTTTGCTTCATCAGACAAAGATTCCATAGCGCGTTGTAGGTTATCAGCAACAGGCATCAATTCTTTGGCTAAGGGGCTGACGGCATATTTCGCCATATCGGTTTTTTCTTTATCTGTGCGGCGGCGAATATTTTCCACTTCAGCCAAAGCACGCATCAAACGATCTTTCAGCTCTGCATTTTCGGCTTGTAGTTTTTCAATAACTTCAAAACCGTTTTCTTCTGTTACAGCTACATTTTCTTCAACTGCAACTTCCTCAGCAGTAGCTTCAGTTTCTTGATTTTCCACAGGATTTTCTTGGTCCATCATCTTTTTAGATCTCTTTTTAAACATCTTGATATCTGGTTGAAATATTCAACAGCAGCTATTCAGCCTAAAACTGCAGACTTTTCAACTAAAATTTGGTTCTGCGCAAATTACGACTTCTTGCCGTTTATATAGGGTGTCCTTACTTCTGACGCAACATTTCACTGACAACTTTTGCTGTATAATCCACCATGGGAATAATGCGGGCATAATTCATACGTGTTGGTCCGACCACACCGATGGTACCGATGATCTGTTCTTCACTGTTGCGATAAGGGGAAATAATCATTGAACAGCCGGTCACAGAAAATAGCTCATTTTCAGCGCCGATAAAAATTTGAACCCCATCTGCATCCTGCGTGAGGTCCACTAAACGAAGTAGATTTTCTTTCGTTTCAAGTGCTGTGAAAAGGGTGCGGATATTTTCTAAATCACCAAGAGCATTGATATCTTGCAATAAATTTGACTGACCTCGTACAATGAGCACGCCGTCATCACTGGTATCAGACCAGGTAGCAAGGCCGGCTTCGACCAGTTTTGTAGAGAGCTCATGAATGGCGGCCTTGTTGGAACTGATTTCATTGGCAATAACAGCTTTCGCTTCGGTTAAACTCTGACCAATAAGCTTAGAAGATAAATAATTTCCGGCCTCTATCAATATAGAAGGGGTTACACCAACGGGTAAATCAAGGACCCGGTTTTCCACCTGACCTTCTTCTGTGACCATTACCACTAAGGCGCGCCCTGGTCCAAGACTGACAAATTCCACATGTTTCAGGCGTTGTTGTTCTGTTTTCGGGGCAACAACTAAACCTGCACAGGCGCTTAATCCAGACATTAAATTGCCTGCTTGTTCTAAAACCTGATTATAAGAGGCGCCATTGGTTTTACATTGGGCTTCAATCTGAATGCGTTCCTCGTCCGTTAGATTACCGATTTCCAGGATTCCGTCTACAAAAAGGCGCATGCCAAGATCCGTTGGCAGACGTCCGGCTGAGACATGAGGTGCATAAAGCAATCCATATTCTTCTAAATCCGCCAAGACATTCCGAATAGTGGCGGGGCTTATATTTTCATGAAGTTTTTTAGAAAGGGTTCTTGAACCAACAGGTGCACCTGTTTCCACGTAGGATTCAACGACCAGTTTTAATATTTCTCTGGATCGGTCATTGAGGTCTGAAATCATGAAAAGGCCATCCTTATACGTTATTATTTGTATTTTTTGTAAGAGTGCAGGTTTATTCCGGCTTTGCAAGCGTGTTAGGCTTGTCCCAACTGCTTTCGCAGCTTATAGAGAGGCCAGTTTAGCATATTCGTTTAATTTTGGAGTATTTTTATGACTGAAACACATCGCCCTTCCGGTCGCGCTTTAGATGAAATGCGTGTGATTGAACTGGAGCCGGATTTTAGCCCTTATGCGGAAGGATCCTGTTTGGCGAAGTTTGGAAATACTCATGTCTTATGTACCGCAACTGTGGAAGACAATGTACCGCCATTTTTGCGTAATTCTGGTCAAGGCTGGGTGACAGCAGAATATGGAATGTTGCCACGTTCCACTCATAGCCGTATGGATCGTAAACGTACTGCGGCGAGTGGCCGTACACAGGAAATCTCCCGCCTTATCGGGCGTAGTCTACGTGCGATTACGGTAATGGACGGATTTGGAGAACGTCAGGTACGTGTGGATTGTGATGTGATCCAGGCAGATGGTGGTACCCGTACAGCAGCTATTACGGGCAGTTATGTGGCGCTTCATTTAGCTTTTGAACATTTGAAAAAATTGGGTGTTATTGAAGACATTCCATTGAAATCTCATGTGGCAGCCATTTCTTGTGGTATTTTTGAAGGGGAAGCTGTTTTAGATCTGGATTATCCGGAAGATAGTAATGCTGGCGCAGATGCCAATTTCGTTTTGACAGATAAAAACGGTATCGTGGAAATTCAAGGAACCGCCGAAGAAGACCCGTTTAGTGAAGAAGAGTTCTTGAAACTTCTGAGCCTTGCCAAAAAAGGCGTTAAAGAATTAGTAGATGCCCAAAAGGCTGCTATCGAGAAATCTCTTTCTGCATAAGGTATTTGGTAGATGAAATCTTTACGTGGTCAAAAGCTGGTTATTGCTACTCATAACAAAGGCAAGGTTCCGGAGATTGCAGCTTTGCTGGAGCCTTATGGCGTGGAAGTTACATCTGCAGGTGAGTTGGGAATTTCCGAACCGGAAGAAACCGAAGCAACCTTTAAAGGAAATGCATTATTAAAAGCGCATCATTCTGCTAAGGCCTCTGGTTTACCAGCTTTAGCAGATGATAGCGGTCTTGCAGTTGACGCATTAGATGGAAAACCAGGTATCTATTCTGCCCGTTGGGCGGTTAAAGACGGCGTACGGGATTTCAACTATGCCATGGAAAAAGTAAATGATGAGTTAGGGGAGAATGATAATCGTACTGCACGTTTCATTTGTTCCTTGGCATTGGTTTGGCCTGATGGCGAAGAAGCTTGCGTAGAAGGCTTTGTTGAAGGTGATATTGTCTGGCCAGCACGTGGGGATAAAGGCTTTGGCTATGACCCTGTTTTTCAACCAAAGGGGTTTGATATCACTTTTGCGGAAATGGAACCGCAGCGTAAACATGAAATGAGCCATCGTGCAGATGCCTTTAAAAAACTGGTTGAACTTGTTTTCGCAGATGACGCATAAGGCTTAATTCAATTTATCATGTCTGACCTGTCTGAAATTGCCTTATATGTGCATTGGCCTTTCTGCCAATCCAAATGCCCGTATTGCGATTTCAATTCCCATGTACGTGATCAGGTTAAACAAGACCAATGGCGTGTTGCCTTGTTGCAAGAATTGGATCATGCCATTCAAGAGGCAGGTCCACGCCAATTGAAATCCATCTTCTTTGGAGGCGGAACACCATCTCTAATGCCGCCCGAAACGGTTGGCGCAATTATTGAAAAAGCAAAATCCAGCTGGCAGGTTGCAGAAGATTTAGAGATTACTTTGGAAGCAAACCCAACCTCGGTAGATGTGGGCCGTTTTCATGGGTATCGCGATGCAGGTGTCAACCGTCTTTCCCTTGGCGTGCAAAGTCTACAGCCAGAGGTTTTGGAATTTTTAGGCCGCCTTCATAATGTGGATCAAGCACGCCAAGCCATTGAATTGGCGGGTGATTTGTTTGATCGTTACAGTTTCGATTTGATCTATGCGCGCCCAAATCAAACCATTCAAGCTTGGCGAGAAGAATTGAAGGATGCGCTGGCTTTAGCGGGGGATCATCTTTCCCTCTATCAATTAACCATTGAACAAGGTACCGCCTTCTATACCAAACATCGCCTTGGTGAATTTATGATGCCGGATGAAGATTTGGCAGCCGAGTTTTATGAGGTAACCCAAGAGATGATGGAAGCCTCTGGCCGTCCAGCTTATGAAATTTCCAATCATGCGAAACCGGGACAGGAATCTCGTCATAATTTGGTTTATTGGCGCTATCAGGATTATGCCGGGATCGGGCCTGGTGCCCATGGGCGCCTCAAAATAGAGGGGCAGAAATCTGCTGTCCTTCGTCATCGTTTACCAGAAAAATGGTTGAATGCTGTTCAATCCCTTGGTCATGCAACCCGCGAAATCGTCTCGGTTGATGCACAAGAACAATTTCAAGAAGCATTAATGATGGGATTGCGGTTACGAGAAGGCGTGCCTGTCTTTCGTTTGAATGAAATTGGCGATTTTCTTCAACAGGATCGGTTAGATATCTTGTGTGAAGAGGGGTTGCTTACCCAACGTAACGATAAAATTTTGGCGACCAATGAGGGCCGCCAACGTCTGAATGCTGTATTAGACTACTTATTAAACTAGTTGACTATAATCATCAGGATGGTTTTGGTTCCTGCGCTGCGTTTACAATAGCTGTGTAAAGGCTATTGGCACGTTCGCGGTTTAATTGACCTAAATCCGTAGGCGGGGTTAATGCGTCTAGCATCTGTTGGATATCTGCATCGGAAATCACATTGTTTCGCAACATTGCCGCTGTGATTGCCGCTAAGCCCAACATTGCCGCATTACCTTCATGTTGAAGATGTTCCAAAGAACGGATTGAGGTTTTAATGGTTTTCAATTCTTCTTTCAGCTCATCATTGCCTTGCATGGCAAGTTCAACACGTTCCAAGGCCACAGCTAATTGGTTAATGCTGACACCCGTGGTTGAGATATTATCATTCATGGATTGGCCTCTTTTGCTTATCTTCAAGTCAGGGCTGATGTATAGGATTAGGTCGATATTAGCAAGTCAGGCCAAGGGGAGATGTTAGACATCACCCATACAACCATCCAATACCATTTCCTTAAAACGGTAATAGAATCCTTCTTCGATATGATCACCGACCATGTTATCCATAATGGAAAGGGCTTTTTGTGGCACCATGGCCTGCTTGTAGGATCGTTTATCGGTGAGGGCGGAATAGATGTCCATAATCGCTGATATTAAGCTTAAATCATCCATTTGGCCCCCTTTAAGGCCATAGGGGTAACCTGACCCATCAATTTTTTCATGATGACGTTCAGCGATATTTATTACTTCCTGTGGAATACCAGGAGAGGCACGTAATATGGATCCTGACAAAGTTACATGTTTACGCATTTCTTCCCATTCTTGGGGATCAAGTTGGCTTGGTTTTTCCAAAATTTCAATTGGTGTATCTCTTTTTCCAACGTCATGCATTAACCCGCCTTGGGCCAGCAGTTCCATATCAGTTTTCCCAAGCCCTAATTCTGCCCCAAAGATTGTCATCAAAGAAGACACTTTTAAGACATGCACAAAAGTGTAACCGTGATGCCGTTTCAGCATATCGACAACATTGCGCAGATCGCGATTGGCGGCGGCTTCAACTAATACGCGGGAACAATCTTCATAAAGCTCCGGCTTGATGATGGTGCTGGTATTTTCTGCATCAAACATTTTTCGGATAGAGCTTTTTGTCACTTTTAATACGCTTTGTTGAAGCGGGTTTAGCTCTAACCAATGGCCTTCTGCTGCCACATCACAAACTTCCCACAATTGGCTTAGGAAATGGGACGGGTGGAATGGAGCAGACATACTGTTTTCACAGAATTCCCGGATTAAATCTAGGCTTTCTGCAACCTGTTCTGTATTGCCTATGAATAGGGTTGGTAGAGATGAAAGGTCTTTTTCTTTTCTTTCTTCGTGTATGCGTTTTACGATTTCAAAACCGGTAATACCAGGCATATCGGCTTCGATTACGGCAGCATCATATTTTTCCTGAACACCATGTTCCACTGCGGCCCAGCCTTGATCAATGACAGAGACTTTAGCGCGCAATCTTACAGCCGGAAGGACGGCTTCGAATTTCTTTGGGTTGGAAACCGCAAAGAGTATATGGGTCATTTCTGGCTTTGCCAGTTTATCTGCTTGTTTTTGAACAAGCTGATCCCAAGACATATAGCCTCCAATTATCCAATTTTCTTAAATCCAAGTATAGAAATATTTTAGTTAAAGATAAGTAAACGACTAGAATGAATTCTGGTCAAGTAAAGCTTTAGAAAACTTTTATTATTTCATGCTGTATCAACGCGAGGATGATGTATCGGCCTGCTTTGGAAATCGTGACGAGAATGATGAATTTCCGAAAAGAAAAATGCATGGCGCCTGCAATTAAAGTTAATGGATCCCCAATAACAGGTACCCAAGCTAATAATAAGCTGGGCCATCCCCATTTATTGAAGCGATCTTCTGCTTTTTGAAGGGATTTTTCACTTACAGGAAACCACTTTCGATCTTTAAAATGGATTAGCCATCGCCCTAAAACCCAATTCACGATTGATCCTAGGATATTACCTAGGCTTGCCATGACAACCAGACCCCAGATCCATTCTGGCTCCGTTTGGATTAGACCAATTAACAGGGCTTCGGATGATAAGGGTAATATTGTCGCGGCCAAAAAAGCCATCAGGAAAAGGCTGAAAAATGAGAAAAGCATATACAGATAGGATAGTTTTTAAGGCTGTGGCGTTATGCCAATAACCATACGAGGTAATTCGTCTTCACTGGATCGGATCGCCCATTCATAGAGACGTGTACCACTACCGCTTACAGCTGTCGCATTTTCAAAGGTGACCTCTGCATCTGTCCAGACGCGGATACGTCCCCATGGGATAAAGCCGCCAGCTTCTAATTCCTTGCGGTAATTTTCAGGCAGTTTGTTGCTTTTTAATTCAACAACACCTGGTGCGGTACGAGCTATACGCATAAACCAGGCGTTACGACGCACAAAATGATAACTGCGTAATTCGTTGATATTACCTTTAAAGCGAAATTTGACTAAGAAACGACCTTCGCCCTTATATTTGATTTCACTGAAACCTTCATCACGGCGCAAATCTTTTTCATAAATTTCAGCCCATTCGATTTCTTCGGCACTGCCTTGTTGTATTTCACCAAGACCAAGCTTTGACAGAAATCTAAGATGAAGCAAATCACCTTCATATTCATAGGCAAAGCGACCATCCTGCAGAATTTGAATTCGCAGTTGATAGGCACTTGGCATATAACAACTGGCCAACAGCAAAAGTGCTGGCACAAGTATCAGATATCTAAAAAAGCGATGTGTTCTCAACATGCTGAGCAGTTTAAACAGATTTTTAAAATTAGGAAATCAGATATTTGTAAAAAGTGAGATCGGTACCTGATTTAACTTCTCTGCAAGTCTTACAATGAACCACCAGTAGAGAAGAAGCTTATAAAGCCGATTGCAACAGCGATTAAAACGGAACCTAAAATGATAGTTGTTAAATTAACCGATTTATTACTTTGTGCAGGTGCGCTGGTGGCAAGGACAATTTCTTGTTGGACTTTCTTGATATCGGCAACAAGTGTTTGTCTCGCTTCTTTTTTGTCTTTTGATAATCTGCTTAATGCAATATTTAAACGTTGAAGCTTCTCTTCTAGTTGTTTGACCTTCTGGCTCATTCTATGACCTTTTTTGTAATGCATGCCAACGAAAAAGGTTTATCCCCATACCAAATTGTCGACGTCTTTATATTAAGTGAGGCGAACTGTAATACATATTTCTACAAAATAATATAATAATTTAATAAAGTTATGACGAAGTTTAGAATATGAGGTTATAAGGGAGTATAAATTACTCCCTTATATTCCTTGATTATTCAGGCCGACCAGATGTGTCCCAAAGTTCAGGTTTCATAAATGGATCAATAGCAATTGTTTCCCCGCTGATCCCATTCATCGTGCCTTTTTTCAATTCACGCATTTTCCATGCCTCCAGATATGTTGTGAGTTCTGGATAAGGTGTCAGGATATGTGTTGGTTCAAATCCATTGGCGGCATAATATTTGGGATAACCTAGAACGAATACGGCATCCGCCCCGATTGATCTTAAATGTTCAACGCCTTTTTCGATCAAATCCTTACCAATTTTTTGCCCTTGGAATTCAGGTAGAACCCCAATAGGTGCCAGAAGATAACATTTCTTTTCTGGGTGCTCCTTCATTTGAAACGGGGTGAAGATGATATTTCCTGCAACCATATTATCCCGCTCTATAGAAATAGAGATAGTATCAGGCTGTAGGAGAAATTCTTTTACCAAGTCTGAAATGATTGGTCCTTCTTCTTCACCAAATGCGAGTAAATGAAGATTTTGGAGCGTTTGAATATCTTCGTTGTTATGTTTCATGGCTTTTCTTTCTTTACTATAATACATATTCCCAAGGGTGAAGACTATGGAAGACTTAACCCTTGGGAATAGGTGATGGTGCCGGCTCTGTTTGAGCCAGTATATGATCTATCGATTGTCGAGTTGGGCATTCACGTTTAAACGCCCTTCATGTGAAATTTGGTAGGCTTGTCCTTTTTTGGATCGGATCAGCTTTTTCTTTTTGAGTTTTTTAAAAACCTCTATTGAAAATCCGACCAAGGCATAGCCATCACGGTTAAAGCAGGTGACTTCGGTGACGTGACCGTTTGAGCCACGTTCAAATCGAATGCAACCGCCTTGTGCCAACGCGTGCAAAGCGCGTTGTTCAGCTTTTGAAATATTCATTGATTTTAGTCTTTATGCTGAAAGTAACTTAGCAACGGTTAGACGCACAAAAACAGCACAGCCGATAGCATCCGTTGCGTTAATTGCTTCTTTCACGAACCAGAAGCGAGGTTACTTTGATACATTCTCTAACATAAAAACTCATTAGTAGCGCAGGACAGGCCTGCTGTTTAGATGCGGGTTATCTAATTCAGGACAATTCAAATGTCAATCTGTAGGCATAAATAAGGGGGATGTTTCGCTTACCTATTCCAGTTTTATTAAGCTTATAAGTAATGCTCTAAATATAAATTTGAGCATAAAAACACCCATAAGAAATGCGGATATTTTTATTTCCTCTTTAAATTGTAATTTTTCTGACTTAGTATTTGCCTTCCTTATTTTATAACTCAGCAGATAGAGAATGTTAGATCAACGGTTTAGCGCAGAAAATCTTCATAAGTCACTTAATAGGAAGATCTTAATTCGCCATCAATTAAGAGAAGATATAAACGCAAGTAAATCTATGCGCTACTTGCGTTACACGACACTTGCCTCTAGTCAGATTAGCAAGGATGAGTTCGATTTTCCTGGCATTCATAGCTACAAACACAATCGCACTAAAACAACAACATATTCAGTTGAAGCTCGAACCGGCTTTTATACGGATCTAGCTCTTCGCAGATTAAACAGAACTTTGCGTGGAGTATTCAAAATCTCTTTCTCAGATCGACATGCTATATCAAAACAGATTTCATCGATTTTCCAGTCAGATTTCACCGGAACAATTATTAAACTCGACATCAAAAGTTTTTATGAAAACGTGAACTTAAACACCCTGCAAGACAAATTATTGGATGATAGAATTCTGTCAAATGAAACAAAAGTTATTCTTAGGAAGCTTTTCAGAAAATTCAAAGAATATAAAGGATTGCCTAGGGGGTTAAGTATTAGCTCAACACTTTCGGAATATGTATTACGTGATTTTGATAAGAAAATAAGGATGATTGATGGGATCTATTTTTATGCCAGATATGTAGATGATATTATTATTTTCTGCCATTTAGACAGAGATGTAATCAAAGCTGAACTAGAATGTATATTGGAAGCAAAGCTTACTAAAGGCCTTAAATTCAACAAAAAAGAACAGGTCATCTATGCAAGTATAGATCATAAAGACCATCTTCCATACTACTCATCTATAAAATCAGTCACTTCGAAACGGCCAGTCTCAATCGACTTTCTTGGATATCGCTACATTCTAAATAACAAGAAAAAACAATCGAATAAGAAACAATCAGCCTTAAAAATCCAAATTTCTGAGAAGAAAATTGATCGGGTAAAAAGGAAAGTTCAAATCGCTATAATCGACTTTCTTAGAGCACCTAATATCCAATTACTAAAGGATCGATTGAAATTTCTCTCAGGCACATACCCATTACACCAGAATTATAAAACAGCAGCACACCATAACAACCAACTCAAAGGTGGATTGCGATTTACTTATCCTCTTTTGAATGACCTTACCCCATTAAGAGGTTTAGATAGGTACCTTATTCAAAGGGTTTCAACTTCTAGAATACCAATATCTACAAATGAATTTTCCTTTTTAAAACGCTTTACGGAACACGAAAACTTTACAGAAGAACGTATCAAAGAAATCATTGAGTGCTGGAAACATGCCTAAGCAATACATTTCAAAAACTGACTATGACCGTGTCATCCTCACGGAATTGCTGCCATATGAAATGCCATTTCATTTCACCAATCATTTTTTCTATCAGTATATAAAGAACAAAAACAACGCAGGCATAGTTGAATCTTGGAAGTCTTCAAATGACTTCACAATACCAATGGAGTTTACAATTCCTAAAGGTGTTTCAGATGGACGCCTTATGAGCGTCATCCACCCTATCTCCCAACTTCGATTTATCGATTTTTATAAAGACTTTGATCAGTTGATCATCCACCAGTGTTCAAAAAGTCCATATTCAATACGCGCTCCGAGAAAGATTGCGGATTGTTATTATATTAAAGACGCAGAAGAGATTAAGCAGGAAGAAGATGGAGGGGTAAATGAGCCTGACACTAGTAGTCCAGATGCATCAACATTAGACACTGAAGATGAAGACAAAGTTGCTAGGACATATTTTACATACGGTGACTTTGCAATGCTCCACAAGTTTTACGCCCATGATAGCTTTCAAAGATTGGAGAAGAAATACCCATATTACAAAAGAGTTGATGTCAGTAAATGCTTCTACAGTATTTACACTCATTCAATCGCTTGGGCGGTTACAAGCAAAGAATTTGCAAAATCTCAGATCGAAGTAAGACCTGATAATTTTGAGACCAAGTTTGATCAATTAATGCAACGTTCAAACTATAATGAGACTAATGGCATTCTCGTTGGGCCAGAGGTTTCTCGAATTTTCAGTGAAATCATATTCCAAAGAATTGATTTGAGTATTTTTCAATCAATCAAAAATTTGATTAAGAATGATGGCAGGGAACTTCAACATAAAGTCGATTACGACATTAAACGTTATATGGATGACTTCTTTATCTTCGGCAGAGATTTGAAAGATATCGAGCGAATCTCGGAAATTATTTCAAGTGAGATTAGGAAGTACAATTTTTATCTAAATGAGTCGAAAGACATCCATCAAACTCGTCCATTTATGACCAACATTAGCGTTGCCAAGGTTAACTTAAAAAAGTGCTTTGAAGAGTATCTTCCTAGGGAGAACATTTCTGACCTAATTGTTGGAAAAAGGTTTAAATCAAAAAAACTAATCAATGAAATCAAAGGCATTATCAAGCAAAATGATACTTATTTCTCTTATGTTAATAATTTTGTTCTTAACGAAATACACAGCCGCCATAAAGCGGTTTTAGAAGCGATCAAGATAAAATCTTCGGAATATAGTGCTGAAGAGTTAGAAGACTTTCTTGAGCGCTTTATCGATGTAATATCATTTTTAATGTGTATGAGTACAAGCTTTAGATCAGTTCATCGTTCAGCAGACATTTTAGTTAATATATTTAGTGAGCTGAAGAAGAAATCATCATCAGATACAGAAATATCAAAACGCCAAACTCTATCACATATCTCGAAGTATATTTTTGATGAAATGAATATTGTTTTAGATAACTATTCTGATAATGAGCATTACACTTCTGAGAAAATGAGCATTCTCATTATGATAAAGCATTTATGCCAAGACAATCTGCTTAGTGAAGAGAAGCTTTCAAGTTTAATATCCTTGCGTAGTGACGATACTGAAAACCTCCATATGAAATTCACCACTGCATTAATTTATACAGCCAACTCCGATAAAAAGTGCAACGATAAATATGAAGATTTGGTAAATGAAATACTCCTATATACTGAAGCAGCTTTGGAGAAAAACATAATCAAACTTAGATCAGCGGATCATTTCATCATATTCTGTGATTACATGAGTTGCCCTTTTCTTGATTTTGAACGGAAATGGGAGGTGTTTGAAAAGCTTCGGGACAAGTTCAATGCTTCAGAAAAGTCTAAGTTTGATGATATGCTAAAAAATTTATTTAAATATAATCATAGAAAGATGAATGCCTTTAAAAAAGCGTTGCAATCGCCAAAAACTTGGCCTCGTTTCACGAATTGGAATATTGAAAGAGATATCAGAAACGAAATTCGTAAAAAAGAATTGCCACTACCATACTAATTAGCTAGCTTAAATCTGCCTTATTGAGACTTTTTGGAGGTTGCTTTTGCGACGACTCTAGAAAGTCTTTGGAGACCTTGATGTGGTCGCAAAAGCAATAGCGTACCAACGTATCTAACGACCTAGTCTAATAGAATCATTGAGGACAGAATAAATGTACTAACCCTACAATTTATTCGCACACACGACAGACATGATCCCGTAAGGCTATTCCTGAGAAGGCGTCATTTATGACGCCTTTCTTAGAAGATGAAAAAGAACATATAATGAACATTTTGTTTCGTCAAGCTATTCTGTTTCTTTTGTGTCTTGAATAATACTCGCATATTGATCTTTTACATATTTGATGAAGGCCCGAACGGCTGGGGAATGCAGGCGATCTCTAGTTACCAATCTGACGGCTAAATAGCCGAAGTCATGATCTTGGGAAACTTTGACAAGATCGCCATTGAGTTCATCTTGTTTCATGGTGGCTTCTACAATGAGCGCAATCCCGAATTTTGCACGCGCCAATTCCTTGGTTAAATATCCTACATTCACTGAAAATTCAGGGGACACTGAGAAAGTTTCAATACGTTCTGTGCGTTTATTGAGGCCTTTAACCTGTGTTTCAACAATGCCATGTGAAAACCCAATATAGGGCACATTCGCCAGAATTTCTGCTAAATCAGCTTTCGGATTTGGGATCAGATCAGGATGACAGGTCAACGTAACTGGCAAGTTTAAAAAGATATCTGCTGCCTGACTTTCTTGCATATTATGTTTTGATCGGACCGCGATATCAAAATTAGATGTGCCAAGATCAATGGTTTGGTCCTGGGCCGCGAAGAAGGTTTTGATTTTTGGATATTTCGCCTTAAACCCGTCTAGAATTTCCGGTAACCAACATATGCATAAGTCACTTGGTAAGGTGATGTTAAGCTCACCGGATATGTCTTCATTTTCTTTTTTACCTAGATCAACTGCGGTGGCTGCGGCGTCTACCATGGTCAGCGCATGATTATAAATTTTTTGGCCATCTGGGGTGATTTCAACCTTGCGTTTTCCACGTTTTAACAAGGTCATTCCCAAATATTCTTCTAAATCCGACAGGGCCTTGCTTAAGACGGCAGGGGAAATATTTAACTTTCGGCTGGCGCTACGAATGGACCCACATTCAACAATTTCAGTGTAATAGGCCAATAATCTGAAGTGATGAGTATGCATCAATCTCTCTTATGTTCGTAAATAGTGAACATAATGTACTTAAATTAGTCTCTCCCTAAAATAAAAAAAGCGATGTAGCTTCCGACCCATCGAATTTTTGGGCCTCTTTTAGAGATTTTTGGAGATAAAAATGAAAAAATTACTTTCCCTTGTTTTAGGTGGATTTATCTGGATGACAGCATCAACTGCAATGGCAAATGACATTGATTTGGTGAAATCGTTCTATTCAGAATTGTTAAGTGATACGACCGCGAGTGATATGGCGGATCGTACGAAGAAAATTCTGTCTGATGACTGGACGACAAATGAAAAACCAACCGGTCATGCAGGTTTTGCCAAAACTGTGGCCTATTTCGGATCCATCATTCCGGATTTGAAATGGGAAGTGGTTGATGTATTGCAAGACGGTAATCGTTATGTGGTACGTGGCAAGGCGACAGGCACACCTGTAAAAGCACTATTTGGTGCACCAGCCACAGGCAATGCGTTTGAAATCATGTCGATCGATATTCATACCGTTGAAAATGGCAAGATTGTAAATTCTTACCATATCGAAGATTGGCTAAAAGCCTTAAAGCAAATTAAAGGGTGATAAAATAAAAGGCACAGAACTAAATCCTGTGCCTTTTATTTCTTAATTTAAGACAAGTCTTTAATCTTTATCAGAAACACCCGCTTCGGCAAAAGTTGCCATGCCTGTGTGACAAGCAATAGCAGATTTAACGATACCAAGGGCGAGGGCCGCACCGGAGGCTTCGCCTAAACGCATGCCATAATTCAATAACGGTTCTTTATCGATTTCTTCCAATAGCTGGATATGGGAAGGTTCCGCAGATAGATGACCGACAATGCAATGGTCTAGGGCCGCAGGGTCCATCTGGTATAACACAGCCGCCGCCGCACATGTTGTATATCCATCCAAAATTACAGGTACACGCCCCATGCGCGCGGCAATAATAGCACCAACCATCGCGGCAATTTCATAACCGCCAAGACAACGTAGGATTTCAAGTGGGTCATGACGTTGATGGAAATATTTACCAACGGCTTCCTGTACCACGCGGATTTTGTTGTTATAGGCATCGCCTTCGACACCTGTGCCCGGCCCGACCCAATCAGCAGCTTCGCCATTGAACAGGGCATAGGCTAACGCCGCCCCGCTTGTTGTATTGGCAATGCCCATTTCCCCAATGCAAAGTACATCGACGCCTTCTTCTACGGCCATCATGCCATAGGCAATGGCGGTTGCGCATTCTTCTTCGCTCATGGCAGGTTGTTCGGTGAAATCATGGGTTGGTTGATCCAGCGCCATTTCATAGACACGTAATTCTGCATCATGGGCACGACAAAGCTGGTTCACTGCTGCGCCACCATTTTTGAAATTGGCAACCATTTGCACGGTGACTTCTTGTGGGAAAGCAGAAACGCCTTGTTTTGCCACACCATGGTTGCCGGCAAAAACAGCAACACGTGGACGTTCAATAGAAGGGCTGTCTTTTGCTTGCCATGTGGCGAACCATTCACTGATTTCTTCCAAGCGACCCAAAGCCCCCGGTGGCTTGGTCAATTGACCTTCACGATCTTGCGCAATTTTCTGCGCTTTTTCGTTAGGACCGTGAAAACCACGGATAATGTCGCGGATTTCATCAAAATTGGCTTCTATGGGTGTGTCAGACATTGTCGCTACCATCAAATTAAAATTATTTGGCCCAGCATTGTTTTCGGCTGGATTTCTAATACCTGTTAGCGGTATATCCTTTAGTTATGAATGAAGAAAGAGAAAAAAGCGGCAAAGACTTGCCCGAAGGCCGAAAGGGGCCGGAAAATGAAACGCCGCGTGGCTTGCCAATCTGGGCAGATATCGCCACGGCATTTCTGTTTTTAACCCGTATTCCAATGCCTTATTACGGACGCCAGATCAGCGCGGCAGCTTGGGCTTTCCCTATTGTGGGCTGGCTTGTCGGGGCAATTGGCGCGGGTGTCTTTATTTTGGTGACGTTCCTTGGTTTAACCGGATGGCTGGCGGCTGTCTTGGCAATTGTCGCGACGGTATTTGTGACCGGCGCTTTGCATGAGGATGGCTTTAGCGATGTGGCTGATGGCTATTGGGGTGGAAATACTGTTGAAAAACGTCTGTCTATTATGCGTGATAGCAGTGTCGGGGCTTATGGCGCATTGGCATTGGTGTTGAATATTGCTTTACGGGCAGGGGCCTTGGCGAGTTTCTATAATCCGATCCTGATTTTGGTGGTGATGGTATCGGCCCATGGTTTGGGACGGGCATCGATGTCCATGGTGATGGCATTGCAGGCACCAGCTGGAAAAACAGGTATGGCTGCGACGGCGGGGAAAACTGCGATGCCTATCGCGTTGATCGCATTAGTTTTAGGTCTTCTCCCATTTGCTGCATTTATTCCGGTGCAAGCAGCTGTGTTTATTGCAGCCGTGCCATTAGTGGCGGGCGTTGGTTTTATGCAAATTATGAAAGCCAAACTAGGCGGCACCAATGGGGACAGTCTGGGTGCTCTTTGTCAGGTGGTAGAAATTACAACTTATCTAACCGTGATGGCGGTTGGAAATACTTTGGGTTTTTCCTTAAGCGATTGGCTAATCAAATAGGATAGAAAGATTATGACAGCAGTAACACGTTGGTGGTGGGTGCGTCATGCACCGGTAACAAGTAATGAGGGGCGCATTTACGGCCAACAAGATTTGCCTTGTGATTGTTCCGATGAAGATCTGTTTAAACATGTGGCTGATATGTTGCCGCAAGATGCGATCTGTATCACCAGTAACTTACAACGTACGCATCAAACGGCAGATGCGCTGGAAGCGGGCGGTTTGAAGTTCTCTGCACGTATCGAAGAAGCAGATTTTCGGGAACAAAGCTTTGGTGACTGGCAAGGCGTTACCTATGCAGATTTCGACACTTTAAGAGATGGTATTGCCCATCGATATTGGCTGGCACCCGCCATTGAACGTCCCCCTGCAGGGGAAAGCTTTGTGGATTTGATGGCCCGTGTGGGGCCTGCCATTACCAAACATAGCAATGCCTTTGAAGGTAAAGATATTATTGCGGTGACCCATGGAGGGACCATTCGTTCTGCTTTGGGCATTGCAACCAATTGCGGGGCCGAAGCGGCCTTGGCCTATTCCGTTGAAAATGTGTCTGTGACCCGTCTGGACCATATTCAGGGGGAAGATACCACCCATTGGCGATTAGGGTTTATAAATTGGTTGCCACGTCGCCATCGTGATGAGGCATAAGGATAAAATAGATGACAGTTCAGCTGGTTTTAGGTGGGGCACGTTCCGGTAAAACATCCCATGCTTTGGGCATTGTAGATGAGATTGCCCAACAAGAAGATTTGCAAAAAATCTATGTGGCCACCGCACAAATATTTGACCCGGAAATGCAAGACCGGGTGAAACGTCATCAAGATGAGCGTGATGAAACATGGATGACCTTGGAAGCACCGCTGGAACTTTCAACCATCATTCGCATGCATGCACAGGCGGACCGAATTTTATTGGTGGATTGTCTGACCCTTTGGCTCAGCAATCATATGTTGGCGGAACATGATCTGGAAGTGAAACGCAAGGATCTGATAGAAGCCATTCAAGAGGCAAAAGGGCATCTGGTTTTTGTTTCAAACGAAGTGGGGCTTTCCATTGTGCCAGATAACAAATTGGGCCGTCAGTTCAGGGATGAAAGTGGCTGGATGAATCAACAAGTCGCATCTGTATCAGATATCGTCACTTTTGTTGCAGCCGGCCTACCCTTGGTGATGAAAGATAGCCGCTAAATTAGGGGTAAAAGTTTATAGCTTGAAGCTTGGGTCGGACCTGACTATCTAGAGGTCAGAAACAAAGAAACAAGCAACAATAATTTGATTTAAGGATTTAATCATGGCTCAAAAAATTCCAGCTACCGTTATCACAGGTTTTCTGGGGGCAGGTAAAACCAGCTTGATCCGTCATATGGTGGAAAATGCAAATGGTAAGAAACTGGCTTTCTTGATCAACGAATTCGGTGATCTTGGCATTGATAAGGAAATGTTGGTTGGCTGTGGCATCGAAGGTTGCACTGACGAAGACGTGATTGAATTGGCCAATGGTTGCATTTGTTGCACTGTTGCAGATGATTTCTTACCAAGCATGGAAGCTTTATTGGACCGTGACGATAAACCGGATCATATCTTGATTGAAACATCTGGTCTTGCCTTGCCAAAACCATTGGTAAAAGCCTTTAACTGGCCTGAAATCCGCGCGCAAGTTACCGTGGATGGCGTGATCACCGTTGTTGATTCAAAAGCGGTGAAAGAAGGCCGTTTTGCCGATGATGAAGATGCAGTTCAAAAAATGCGCGAAGCGGATGAGAATTTGGATCACGACAATCCGTTGGAAGAAGTGTTCGAAGATCAATTGCTATGCGCGGATATGGTTGTTTTGAACAAAGCTGATTTGTTGGACAATGATGAAATGTCCACAATCGAAACAGAATTGAAGAAAACTCTTCGCGATGGTGTGCGTTTTGTGCATTCTTCTAGTGAAAAGAAAGTTGATCCAACTGTCTTGCTCGGCATGAATGCAGCCGCTGAAGACGATTTGGATGCACGTCATTCCCATCATGACCATGATCACGACGATGATGATCACGATCATGACCATCACCACGACCATAATCATGATGAATTTGAAAGCTTCACCGTTCAACTAGGTGATGTGGATGATGCGGATGCCTTCCAAGCAAAAATCATTGATATTGTGAAAGAACATGATGTGTTGCGCGTGAAAGGCTTTATTCACCGTCCGGGCGTTGAACGTCGCGAAGTGATCCAAGGGGTTGGGCCACGCTTTAACCGTTATTTCGACCGTGCCTGGAATGATGGGGAAACACGCCAAACTCAATTGGTGGTGATTGGTCAACATGGCCTTGATCAAGCCGCGATTGAAGCTGCATTGAAGGCATAAGGTTTTTGGAAGGTTATATCTTTTTATCGTTAATTGTTATTGCACTGATTTTATTGATTTGGCTGATTTGTCGGTCTTTGGGAAAATCAGTCAATGCACATTTCGATAATGAAAACCCTTTGAAAGAAGAAAAACGAAGCCATTTTATTATAGGGTTGGTCGTTTTGGTAGGCGTTATGGGCGCTTATCATGGCGGTGGATGGATAGGTCAAATGATAGATCAATATATTTATGGTTTGTTCGATTAACAGAAGGGGGTTGGGGTATGAATGATTGTCAGGAGACAAATATTGATTTTCCTCTCTTTTCTAACGAGAAACTTGATTATATCGAGGGGCTAACCGCACAGATCCTCGAAGAAGTCGGCATGGAGTTGCGGGATGATCAACAATCCCTGACAGCTTTAAAAGAAATGGGCGCATCCGTTCAAGGGGAACGGGTGCGCATTTCTTTTGATATCCTGAAAAGCTATATCAATAAGGCACCCACATTTTTTACTTGGCGCGGGGTGAGTGACGATAAATCCCTGACTATAGGTAAGGTGGACGGTCAAAATACACCGATCTTTGCCCCTATGTTCGGGGCGCCAAATGTGCGGCGCTGGGATGGCTATACGCAATTTGGCACCTATGATGATTATGTGGATTTGGTAAAGCTGTGTGAGGAATTCCCAAAGATTGGGACCAGCGGTTATTTATTATGCATTGTCCATGACCGCACCGATAAAACCAAACATCTGGATATGGCTGAAGCCCATCTTAAACATTCCACCAAACCTATGATGGGCTGTGTGATCAATGAAATGGCATTAAAAGCCGTGGCGGAAGAGGCAGATGCCACCACATTTGTGGCAGGGGAAACTACGCTTCTACATATGATCAACACAACACCGCCCTTGGTCGCGCAATCCAACCCGCTAAAATGCCTGCGCGAAGCAAGTGTGTTGGGACAGGCTTCCATGGTGTCTTCCTATATGATGATGGGCTGTACCAGTATGGTCACGGTGCAGGAAACCTTGGCCCAAGGGCTGGCCGAAGTCATGATGGGTGTGGCCTTGAGCCAATATTACCAACCGGGTGTGGCGGTAATGGGTGGTATTTATGGTGTCCCATTTTCCATGCAATCCATGTTGCCGAATTTTGGCTGTGCAGAAACCCAGTTTGTTCAGATGGGTGGCGCGCAATTAATGGATCGTCTTGGCATCCCGGGGCGTGGGGATGGTATGCTCACTTGTTCTAAAATCCATGATGCCCAATCGGGTTATGATGGCATCCAATTGATGCAATCATCTCTCTGGTCCAAGGCCGACCTTATTTTACATAGTGCTGGCTGGCTTGAAAAAGGCCGGGTTATCGACATGAACAAATTCGTCCAAGACGCGGAAATGTTGGAGAACTTGGATCAGGTTTTCTTTTAGGTTTCGGTTTTCCGTCTACGCAACATGGCTTTCACATCAGAAATCTTTGCAGCACCTGTGAAATGGATCATGAGACCATAGCTTACTATGCCTAACGTGATCAGGCCGACCAAGATACCAAAGCGGGTTAAAAAGCCGCTGGTGAGGAAGGTGAATGAGAATTGATGGAAGGTGAGGATCAGGGCTGTTCCCATTAAGACCGCAGATAAAACAATCTTCCAGCCTGCCTGCAGAAGGCGGCGATCCAGTTTTAAATGACCTCTTCTATACAGGATAATAGCGAGGGCAAAAACATTGATCCAACTGGTAATGCTGGTGGCAAGGGCAATCCCAACATAGCTCATATATTGCATCAGGATATAGGCCAGAATGATGTTAAGTGTCACGTTGAAGATGGCAATTTTTACAGGTGTCTTTGTGTCTTCACGGGCAAAGAAGCCGGGGCTTAAAGCTTTGATTAAGACAAAGGCAGGCAACCCAATCGCAAAAGCCTGCAGGGCGCGGGAGGTGGCATAGCTGATTTCTGTGCTAAAGGCGCCGCGCTCAAATAAAACCGCAATAATCGGCCAAGGGATCATGGCAAGGGCGACCGCAGCAGGGATTGTTAATAGCAAAGAAATTTCCAAAGCACGGTTCATACTATGCATAGCGGCATCTTCTTCGCCGGCGCGTAATTGACGGGTCATCAAGGGTAAAAGGGCGACACCAACGGCTACACCAATCACGCCAAGTGGTAATTGATTGATACGATCTGCGTAATAAAGAAGGGAAACCGCCCCTTCCGGCAGGAAGCTTGCCAAAATATCACCGACCATCACATTGATCTGTACAACACCTGCACCTAGAACCCCGGGTGCCATTAAGATCAGAAGCCTTTTTACATCCGGCGTTAAGCGCGGCATTGTGAAAGAGGGAAGAATACCTGCTTTATGACAGGCGACGCCTAAAAACAGGAACTGGATCAAGCCTGCAACGGCAACACCCCATGCCATGGCATGACCCGGTGCGTCCAGAATATGGTTATTCACCAAAACCAAGACGATGATCATCACCACATTTAATAAAACGGGTGCAGCAGCGGCAGCGGCAAATCGGCCCACACTGTTTAACATGCCTGAAAATTGTGCACATAACGTCATAAATAACAGATAGGGGATGGTGATTTGTGCCAAAGAAACGGTGAGCAGGAATTTTGCCGGATCATCTTTAAATCCGGGGGCCACAACCGACATTACATAAGGCATAAAAATAAAGGCCAATATGGTTAGGAATAGCATAGCGGTTAATAAAACAGCTGCCACTTCCGAGCCAAATCTACGTGCGGCGTCTTGTCCATCTTCTTCTAGTTTTCTGGCATAAAGCGGGACGAAAGCCGCATTCATCGCACCTTCACCAAAGAGACGGCGAAATAGATTGGGGAATTTAAAGGCAATGAAAAAAGCGTCCGCCACCATGCCGGCACCCACCACATTGGCGATCAACATATCACGGGTAAAGCCAAGAATTCGGCTGATCATGGTCCAGCCTCCGATGGTGGCGACGGCGCGCATCAAATTCATATCAATGGAATTCCTAAATCACTTTTAAACCCGAAAATCCTAACCTTGATTTGGCTTTGGATTAACCCCAAACGGCAACTTATCGGATTTGCCACTTCAAGGCTAGAATTAAGGTAGACAGAAAATAAGGCGGAAATAGGTCGGATTTTAAATAAATATGGCCTGAAAGCTTGCGCCTTTTCACGGTTATCCTTACATAATTAGAGATAAAGATTTTTCTGAACAGAAATAGGGTTGATATGTTCTCTGCTTTTTCCAAAACATTGGGTCAAATGACGGACCCGCGTTTTATGTCCGTGTTGATCAAATCCTTGCTTACTGCGATCGGCATTTTTATCCTGACATGGATGGTGATTTGGTCTGCGTTGGGGGCAGTTGTCTGGACAGAGCTGCCGTTTTTCATCGGTGATGTTATTACATGGATGGGCGATACATTCGATTTTCTGGCTGTATCCGGCGGTATTGTTATCTCTATTGTCCTAACCTATTTCTTATTCCCGGCGGTGATGACGGCCAGCATGGGGATTTTTCTGGATGATGTCTGTGAAGCCGTCGAAGAAAAACATTATCCGCTTCTAGGGAAAGCCCGTGACACTTCAACGGTCGAAGCAATTATCAATGCGTTGAAATTCTTGGGTATTGTTGTTGCGGTCAATATAATCGCCTTGCCATTTTATGTGATGACCTTCTGGATTTTGGGTCTTGGTTTGGTTCTCTATTATTTGATCAACGGCTATTTGATGGGCCGTGAATATTTCGAACAGGTTGCCCATCGCCGCATGTTGCCAAATCAGGCAAGAAAAATGCGCAAGAAAAATAGCGGCACCGTGATGTTGCTTGGTTTTATTTGTGCTTTCATGATGACCATCCCATTTTTGAACTTGTTAACGCCTTTGGTTGCCACCGCCATGATGAGCCATTTATTTATGAAGATGGCTGAAAAAGAAGGTGGTTTTGACGATGGCGCGTCTGTGATTGAAATGACAGGCCGTAAGGATTTGATTGAAAATCAATGATAGCGCGTTTTTCTCTTTTTACCGGATTAACTTTTTTATTGGCTGCTTGTGGTGCTCAACCGGATAAGCCTGCGCCTGTAACAACTTCTGCACCGGAAATTGTGCCGGAAGTTGAAGTTATTGAAGAGGTCGTTGTAGAACCAAAACCTAAGGAAGAACCTAAAGAGGAAGACGTCGTTCTTCGTGTGATCGAAGTGAATGACAATCCGGATCAGTTTTTGGGCGCAAGTTTATCTATGGTGAATGAAAAAATCGGGGCACCGATTTTTGCTCGCCGCGATGGGCAGATTGAGGTTTGGCAATATCGGCGTGAATGGAAAGAAGGTGTTTGTCATCTGGATCTGTTCCTATACCCAGTACCAACGACGACTGGGACTGATATCAAGGTAAAGTTTACAGATTTGCGCAGCCAGTTTTTGACCAATGATGAACAACGGGCCTGTTTTGCGGAAATGCTGCGCGATCATATTCGTCACAGCAATCCACAAGCAAGTTAACCCTGATATCTAAAAGCGGAAAAAGCCCGGCTTACGCCAGCGCTGATTTTGATCTCTTGGTGAGAGCTCTGCAAAATTGAGATAGCCAAAATAGGTTAAAATATAGCGATCATCCATGGGCATCACCTCGTTACGACCATGTAAGAAGCGACTGTTATCAATCATCACAATATCATGCTTTTCCCAATTAATTGGAACAGTCAGAGGATCGGATACTTCTTTGATCTTGGCAGATATCTCTTTAGGGATAATGCTGTTATCTGCATAAAGCGGATAATTCATGCGATTGTTTAGATAACGCGCGAATAAGATGAAGTTACCGAAAGCAAGTTCTGACTGGAACATGGTTTCATGGAAAAAGTCTGTCACATAAGATTTATAGAGAGAATTTTCCATTCGAAAAAATTCAAAAGGACAATCCTCTGGCATATTTTCCAAAGATTCACGGGTGACGTTATTTGTATTTAGCCAGTATTTAACCTCATCCATTTCTGTTGGTAGAACATATTTGATTTTTTTGGATTTTAGGTCTTCTACCATTTCATCTGGCAGAGCTTTTACAATTTCAACACCATCGCAAATCGTTGTTTCCCCGCCTGAGATCGTCGGTTTCTGACAGGCAAACCAACATACGTCTGGTTTCCATGGTTGTGCCGACATTTCAGGATGTAATGGGAATGCCTCATTACCCAAATTAACAGACTGGATGATATGTTCGCGATCCACGACATCACGACCGATGCTACTGTTATGGGCACCATGGGAACAAAACTTAGATGTCAGGTCTTTAAAATCCGGGACATCCCATTCAAAGCCACGAAAAAGGATCGCCCCATGTTCTTTGTAAAGTGTCTTTACGTTTTCTACATCCAGTTCAGACAATTTATCTGTTTCAGATGCTTGATATAAAACATAAGGATGATCATTTTCAGGTAGGGTGATGTCAGGCATGGTCAGACTCAAAATTAGCAAAAGGTATAGGGGATCTGTTCAGGTTAGAGTTAAACAGTTTTTCCTTTAAATCGGCATATATGCTTGATCACACAGGACGGACAGTCCGGTTTTCTTGCTTTACAGACATAACGGCCATGAAGAATAAGCCAGTGATGCGCATGTAATTTCCAATGTTTAGGAATTTTGCGATCCAGCTTTTTTTCGACTTCTAATGGTGTTTTGCCTGGTGCCAATCCAGTTCGATTGCTGACCCTGAATAGATGAGTATCTACGGCAATAGTAGGGTGCCCGAATGCGATATTCAAGACCACATTGGCGGTTTTTCGACCTACACCAGGAAGTTTTTCAAGTTCTGCACGGTCCTCTGGCACTTCACTATTATAATCACGGATCAAAAGCTCTGCCATTTTCATGACATTCTTGGCTTTGGAATTAAACAAGCCAATGGTTTTAATGTGATTTTTCAGGCCGGCTTCACCTAATTCCATCATATCTTCGGGGGTTGAGACGATCTGAAAAAGTTTTTCAGTCGCCTTATTCACCCCGACATCGGTTGCCTGCGCCGATAGAGCTACCGCCACCAAGAGGGTATAGGGGTTGGTATAATTCAACTCCCCCTGTGGGTCCGGGTCTTTATCGTGCAGGCATTGGAAAAACTCCTCTACCAATTCACGTTTCATGTCTTCGATCCTGATCGTGTTTTTGTTTTAATTAATCAGCTGGCTTGAATTGAGGCTTTTCGTATTTTTGTAAGTTATCCTCAAATTCATGCAAGCGTTTATAAATTGAACGTAATTCTGTAATCGTTGTCCAGTTATGTAAGAATAAAGCAAATCCGCCGTGTACTTTCTGGAATGCGTTTGAAACCTGTACCATAACCCCAAGAGTGATAGCACCTGTGAATAAGCCTGGACCCATTACCAAGTAAGGTACAATGACCATAAACTGGTCATAAGATGTCACCCATAGGTCAAAATATCCGTAATGTAGATAGAGGCGTTGATAGTTGAAACGAATGCCAGTGAATAATTCAAATAAGGTTTCAGGGCGCGCGTAATCTTTCTTATTGTCTTCAGCTAAGACGAGGTCTTTACGGAAGGCAGCTTCGACTTTTTGGTTATTATATTCAAGTCCTGGCAGTTTTGCACCGACAATCCAAGAGATTAATAATCCCCCGAGTGACACAATCAATGCACCCCAAACAAGGGACCCTTCGATATCGCGGAGAACGGGAACATCTACCTTATCACTTAACTCCCATAGAATTGGAATAAAGGCGATTAATGTCATTACGGCGCGAACAACTTGTAAACCTAATGACTCAACGATGCGTGCAAATCGGTTGCAGTCCTCTTGAATACGCTGAGATGAACCTTCGATTTCTTCTTCAACCGTACGCCAGCGTGGGATAAATCCAAAGGTCATTGCTTGACGCCAACGCAAACCATAGATACGGGTAAACCAGTTGGTGAATAAGGCTAAGAAGACATACGGGAAAGCAAGAACAAGGAAGGATGGATGTTCAACTTCTGCGGTACCAGTTAGATAATCTAATCCAACTAGTTTTTGGAAGAATAACATAATCCCTTCGTCGGATTTATCCGTATATTCACCTGCAGTTTGTAATAAGTTATAGAAATCACCATACCATCCATTGATTGCAACGGTTAATTCTACTTGAAGCCAGAGAGAGAAAATAAGAACTGCGCCGCCACCATAGGCCCAAAATGCCCATTCTTTTGACTTATAGAAATAATGAAACACGCAGCATTCTCCATCTATTGAATTTGGTTAAAATTTGAATTTTATGATCAACCCAGCGATTTGATCCGTAATGTGATATGTTTCGCCCTGTTTTGTCTAGGGCGAAAGGGCAGGTTTCACGTGAATTTGACATAGTTTTACCTACGTGATTTTGCTACACTCCTAATAAGGCAGAAATAAGACAGCTTGTTTAACTGGTGGATCACATGACGAAAGATGTAGAAGTATATCTGGATGTGAAGCTTCGACCCCATCGAAGCTTGTCGCCACGCGGATTTCGCAACTTGCTTTTATTTATCGCTATCATCCTGTTTTTTATCAGTTTTGCCTTCTTTCTGATCGGGGCTTGGCCTATTTTGGGCTTTGCGGGGTTAGATTTTATCCTGCTTTATTATGCGTTTAAGGTGAATATGAATGAAGCGCGTCGCCTGGAACATATTCGCCTGACATCTCATGGGTTGGAAATTCGTCGTGTTTCACCAAAAGGCGAAGAAAAAGTAACTTCGATAGAACCCAACTGGTTACAGGTTGCGGCGATCAAAAGACGCGGAAAATCTTCTGCTGTTCGATTGCGTAGTCACGGTAAAGATATTTTTGTAGGCAGTTTTCTAGGGCCAAAAGGATGTAAGAAACTGGCAGAGGATATCCAACAAGCGGTGGATGAATATCGGGTTGGTGGCGCCTTGACCTGGACATCTGCTTGAAAAACCCTAGAAAAATTAGCCTGTTTAATTTAACACAGTGTTGTGCCTGAATAAGGCTTGTCCTTAAAAAACAACGCGCCTAAAGTCTTTTAAAACTAAGAAATAATACGAATTTCATATAATAATTTCAATGGGGTTGCGGGGAATGACAACACAAACGATGACAACACAAGACCAATCTGTGCTGGATTACGGCATGTTGGTCATTTTGGCGGCTATTTGGGGCGGCTCTTTCATGTTCATCAAAGTGGCGGTAGATACTGTGCCACCGATTACCATCACGGCCGGGCGTTTGGCGATTGCTGCTATTTTCCTTTATATCACCGCGCGCATGGCAGGTCAGAATTTACCAAGAGATAAAGATACCTGGTTTTGGGCCTTCGTCATCGCAGTGATCGGAAACGCCGTTCCATTCACATTGATTGGATGGGGTGAAAAGGGAATTGATAGTGGTTTGGCCTCTATTTTGATGGCAATTGTACCGATCTGTACTTTGATCATGGTGCATTTCACGACCGAAGATGAGAAACTTTCTTTACGTCGCGTGATTGGTATTATTGTTGGTTTTACCGGGGTTGTTTTCTTGATCGGGGCAGATGCGCTGCAAAATCTGGGTGAAGGCGTTTTATATCAGTTGGCGGTGGCGTCTGGTGCGATTTGTTATGGTATTTCGTCAATTGTGAATAAAAAACTTTCCCATAAACCGGACCGTCGTGCGACCGCCGCAACGATTATGATTGCCTCTTGTGTATTTGCGATTCCGGCAAGTTTGGTGATTGATCAACCATGGATGTTAAATCCGACTGTTCAGGCAATTGGGTCTATTGTTGCATTGGGCGTGCTTTCAACCGCTTTGGCGCAGATTATCTTGCTTCGTATTGTGAAAGTGCGCGGGGCGGCCTTTTTATCCCTTAATAACTATATGGTGCCGTTATTTGGTTTGCTTTGGGGGATGTTATTCTTGGGCGAAGAGCCGCAATCAACAGCCTTTATTGGGCTTGGATTGATTTTGAGTGGGATTGCCGTCAGTCGGAAAAGATAGATAAATCGACAATCCCTTTAACAAAGTCTTAGCCGATGGGCTGTTTTAAGCCCAAGACATCTGTCATATCGTAAACACCGCGCTCAGCATCAGTTGCCCAGATGGCTGCGCGCACAGCCCCTTTGGAAAAGACCTGACGGGATGAGGCTTTATGGGTCAGGATTAAACGTTCACCATCTGCTGCAAAATAAACGCTATGTTCACCCACAACATCACCACCACGAAGGGTCGCATAGCCAATTTCACCACGCGGACGTGCCCCTGTTTGGCCATCACGCACAGCTTGTTTAACTTCGTCATGATCGACACCACGGCCTGCCGCAGCTGCTTTACCTAACATCAAAGCGGTGCCAGATGGGGCGTCAACTTTATGTTTGTGATGCATTTCCAATACATCAATATCATAATCATCATCCAGAATTTCAGCTGTTTTACGGGTCAGCTCATTCAACAAAGTTACACCAACACTATAATTTGCTGCATAAACAACTGGTACATGACGGGCTGCCAAATCAATATTGGCTTCATCTTCTTTGGTAAGGCCTGTTGTACCGATCACGATGGCTGTGCTTGCCTGTGCGCATAGGCGTAAATGATCAACGGTTGCAGCAGGGGCAGTGAAATCAATAACCACATCGGCTTCCATAATCACGCGGGCCGCATCATCCTCAACGATGACACCACATGGTTCTAATCCGGCGATAGCAGCTGCATCACGGCCAATAGCTGAACTGCCGGCCCGATCAGTTGCACCAGATAGTTCGCATTTAGGATTGTTGATAACCTCGGTGACCAACATTTGACCCATGCGCCCCGCGCATCCAACGATTGCAACTTTTCTAAGATCGGACATTTGAAACCTTCATATGAGGAAATTTAAAACTGGGCTCTTTCTACATTACTAAGGGGCGAAGGAAAACAGTATTTATTTCTAAGGTGTACTGCTGTTCTATTCACGATGTAAGAATTTATAAGATAATCGTTTCTCGGTCTTGAAATCCAATATGTCCATTTGCAGCTTGTTATGTTTAGGATAATCGACAATTTCAATGGCTTCTGGAAAATTAAATTTCGTCACAAGTGTCAAATATTCTGCGACTTTTTTATTTTCAGGTTTTGTCAGGATGAAAGTTGGAAATGCATCATAGGTTAGTGCAACAAAATTCATATTGTTTTCAATGCAAAAATCATCAACCGCTTCTACGACACCAAACCCCATTTCTTGAGCTGCAATATGGTTGGCATAATCATGTCCCATTAAAATGCCATCATCTTTAAGTTTTGGCAGGAAATCTTCGAGATCTTTTTTTGCTCCTTCATAGGAATGCACAGCATCGACGTAGATCCAATCGAAATAGTTGTCTGGAAAATGTGAGACAGTCTCGTAAGAAAAATTACGATGGATTTCGACCTGTCCTGTATCCATTTGATTTTTGAACAGGGTGCGGGCGGCTTGATAACGTTTTTCACCTTCATCATTACTGACATTATTAAGGTCAGCTTGATAATCCTCTCTTTCCTGATACACCCAAGGATCAATAAGATGAAGCTTCGTAGGTTGTGTCTTTTCTAAAAGATGTTGTGAGAAAACACATTCAGCAACACCTATCTCGCAACCAATGCCTTCCTTGGGAATGAGTTCTAAGAAGGATTCGCGTTCATTTGGAAAAACTATCATTTTGTCTATCGATATTCAGTGAAAAGATGGATGAGAGTATCATGATTTGTTTAGCTGGCAAGAAATTGCAAAGGTAGATTTCATATGGAACATACAAAAAAAGCGCTTGCTGGGATGGCAAACGCTTTTTTGGCAGTTGGATTTGGGATTATTCAGTTAGATCATCCCAGAATTCTTTAACTTTGGAAAAGAAACCATCCGTTTCAGGTTGGTGCTGCTTGCTAGAGCCACCACTTTCCTTGCGGAATTCTTCCAGCAATTCTTTCTGACGCTTGGTCAAGTTTTGCGGGGTTTCCACCTTAGCTTCGATATACATATCACCCCGATTTTGCGATCTCAGGATACTCATCCCTTTACCACGCAAACGGAATTGTTGACCTGTTTGTGTGCCCGCCGGGATTTTTACTTTGGCACGACCACCATCAATGGTTGGGACCTCAATCTCAGCACCTAATGTGGCATCAGCCATAGAAATTGGCACTTCACAGAAGATATGTGCATCCTCACGTTGGAAGATACGATGTGGTGCGATGTTTAAGAAGATATATAAATCCCCTGATGGTGCCCCACGAAGGCCTGCTTCGCCTTCACCGCTTAAGCGAATGCGTGTGCCTTCATCAACCCCTTGAGGGATGTTTACAGAAAGATTTTTCTCCTTCTGTTGACGTCCACTTCCGTGACAAGAATGACATGGTTTGTCGATAACGCTTCCTTGGCCATTACAGCTGGGACATGTGCGCTCAACCGTGAAGAAGCCTTGTTGGGCGCGTACTTTACCATGACCATGACATGTACCACAGGTTTTAGGTTGGGCGCCATCTTCGCCACCGCTACCGTCACAGCTGTCACAAGCAACAGAGGTGGGTACATTGATTTCAATGGTGCGGCCGTGATAGGCGTCTTCCAAGCTGATTTCAAGATTGTAGCGTAAGTCGGATCCGCGGAAGCTTTGCTGTCCGCCGCCGCGACGGCCACCGCCACCCATGAAATCACCAAACATTTCTTCGAAGATATCGGTGAAACCACCAAAACCGGCGCCACCACCGAAGCCGCCACCGCCAAAACCGCCGCCTTGTTCAAAAGCAGCATGACCATACTGATCATAGGCAGAACGTTTCTGATCGTCTTTCAGGATTTCATAAGCTTCGTTCACTTCTTTGAACTTTGCTTCGGCTTCCTTGTCATCCGGATTACGGTCCGGATGGTATTTCATCGCCATTTTACGATAGGCAGATTTCAGTGAAGCCGCGTCTGCGCCGCGGTCAACACCAAGTGTTTCATAATAATCCTGCTTGCTCATGGCTTAAATTCCAGAATCTAAATTTAATTCGAACTTTGATGCGGAAAGGCCGGGTGCTGGAAATTAGAGTTATCCTGCATCCGGCCCATATCCGTTATCCTAGATCCATAAAGCGTGAGGCTTAGGATTTGTCTTTTTTGTTGTCGTCAACTTCTTCGAAGTCAGCATCAACAACATTTTCATCAGCCGCTGCATCGTCAGAAGCACCTGCCTCTGCACCACCTTCAGCACCAGCTTCCCCTTGGGATGCTTTATACATAGCTTCGCCAAGTTTCATGGAAGACTGCATCAAGGTTTCTGTTGCAGTTTTGATTGCTTCTGGCTCGTCACCTTCCATTGCTTCTTTCAATTTAGCAATGTCAGCTTCAATCGCAGATTTCTCTTCTTCAGAAACAGCGTCGCCATGTTCTTTCAGCGCGCTTTCTGTGCTGTGAACAAGACCGTCAGCTTGGTTACGTGCTTCAACAACTTCTTTAAGCTTCTTATCGCTATCCGCATTTGCTTCAGCGTCTTTAACCATTTGATCGATCTCATCATCGTTCAAACCACCAGAAGCCTGAATCTTGATTTGTTGTTCTTTGCCTGTGCCTTTGTCTTTCGCAGATACATGAACGATACCGTTGGCATCAATGTCGAAAGTCACTTCAATTTGTGGCACGCCGCGTGGTGCAGGTGGTAAGCCAACCAAGTCGAATTGGCCCAAGATTTTGTTGTCAGCCGCCATTTCACGTTCACCTTGGAAGACGCGAATTGTAACAGCAGATTGATTGTCTTCAGCTGTAGAGAAGACTTGGGATTTCTTGGTCGGAATTGTTGTGTTGCGATCGATCAAGCGTGTGAAGACACCGCCCAATGTTTCAATACCCAAAGATAATGGTGTCACATCCAACAACAATACGTCTTTTACGTCACCTTGTAATACACCGCCCTGAATAGCAGCACCGATAGCAACTACTTCGTCAGGGTTTACGCCACGATGAGCTTCTTTGCCGAAGAATTCCTCAACAATTTCACCAACTTTAGGCATACGTGTCATACCACCAACCATGATTACTTCATCAACTTCAGAAGCTTTCAAGCCAGCATCTTTCAAGGCAGCTTTACATGGTTCAATTGTGCGTTTTACAAGGTCAGAAACAAGAGACTCAAGCTTTGCGCGTGTCATCTTGATATTTAAATGTTTAGGACCAGAAGCATCAGCTGTGATGAATGGAAGATTCACATCTGTTTGTGTTGCAGAGGAAAGTTCAATTTTTGCTTTCTCAGCTGCTTCTTTCAAACGTTGCAATGCCATACGGTCTTCACGAAGATCAACACCGTTTTCTTTTTTGAATTCATCTGCCAAGTAGTCGATGATTGCTTGGTCAAAGTCTTCACCACCAAGGAATGTATCACCATTGGTTGCTTTTACTTCGAATACGCCATCGCCGATTTCAAGGATGGATACGTCAAATGTACCACCACCCAAGTCATAAACTGCGATGATGCCGGAACCTTTTTTCTCTAGGCCGTAAGCCAAAGCTGCAGCTGTTGGTTCGTTGATGATACGTAGAACCTCAAGACCAGCGATTTTACCAGCATCTTTTGTTGCTTGGCGTTGGCTGTCATTGAAATATGCAGGAACTGTAATCACTGCTTGGGAAACTTCTTCACCCAAATAAGATTCTGCTGTCTCTTTCATTTTTTGCAGAACCATAGCGGAAATTTGAGAAGGGGCATATTTGTCGCCGCGCGCTTCTACCCATGCATCGCCATTGTCAGCTTTAATGATTTTGAAAGGAGCATTTTTGCGATCTTTTTCTACTTCTGGATCCTCGAAGCGACGACCAACCAAACGCTTAATAGCATATAATGTGTTATCCGGGTTTGTTACTGCTTGGCGTTTCGCAGCATGACCAACAAGACGCTCGCCATCTTCGGCGAATGCGATCATGGATGGTGTTGTGCGTGCACCTTCAGCATTTTCGATAACTTTTGCAGAACCGCCGTCCATTACAGACAGACAGGAGTTTGTTGTACCTAAGTCGATACCAATTACTTTGCTCATGTAATCCTCACTTTGCAGCAGACTTCACATGCAGGCCCGAACCATCGGCACCCAACTCGGAAGTCCCTTGTTGTACATGTATGTTTTTGTTCGATGGGTATATAGGAAGGAAAATCGGTTCATGCAAGTATTTGCAGGCCAAAAACCGCCAATTTTTTGAAGTTTTTTATCTTAAATCCGATATTTTCCAATATTTCAGCTTCTATGTTTTTGGAAAATAAACCAACCGGATTGATATAACTAACTGCAAGAATGGGATATTGATGACAGGTTTAATCTTTAATTTCCATTTCTGAAGTAAAATAGCGCCATGGCTTGTTGTCAGGATCTTTACTGTTTTTCATAGCCTTAGAGGCATACATGGCAATATCCGCATATCGGATCATGGTGGTGGCATCTTCGGCATGGTCTGGGTAGATGGAAATGCCAATCGACGTTGAGATATTGATCGGTTTGTCTTGAATAAGGAAAGGACGTTCAAGTGTTGTGACAATTTTTTCGCATACAGCATCAATGGCCTGTAAATCTTCGTCCGGATTTAATTCCATGATCAGACCAAATTCATCACCACCAAGACGAGCCAAACTATCTGTTGCACGGGTGATAGATTTCAATCGTCTTGCCACACGAACCAGTAATTCGTCCCCCACTTGATGTCCCAAAGTGTCATTCACAGTTTTAAAGCCATTCAGGTCTAGGAAAAGAAGAGATACATGTGTGTTTTCTCGACGTCCACGTTCCAAAGCCGAAGCCATGCGATCTTCAAATAAGCGACGATTTGGTAAGTTCGTCAGATGGTCATTTAAAGCAAGCTCAAGGATACGATCTTGCATCTTGTTCACTTCATGGGCAATTAGACTGACTTCATCTTGGCCATCATCATTTAATCTAATCCTGTGATTTTCTTCTTGCCCGATATTCAGAATGGTTTTTGCCATGGCTTTTAAACGTGTCACGACAATGAAATCCAGACTTTTTAATAACCCAAAGAAAACCAATGCCATACCAGCGAGAATAACCGCCGCATTCCATAGAACCGCTAATTGAGCCTTACGGGTTATTTCCCTTTCAGAATAAACATTGATATTGACGATATAATCACTGTTCAGGCTACTGATATTAAAGAAACTGACGCGTTCATCCGTTTCGGTGAATTGTCCCCAACCATCTTTTGGTTTTAGATTTTTCAAGGTAGGTACATTTTTAGGAATAACCTTTACGGTGATCTTTGATCCAAATTCCACGTTGAAAGCATTGATGAATTCCGTATCTACAGCACGCATTACTGTTAAATAACCAATACGTTCCCCTAGGCTATTGCTTCTGAATATGGGACGTGTTGAGGCCATAAAGACACGGCTTTCCTTCACATATAAACCATATTTACCGGCCTTACTAAAAGGTTTGAAACTTTTATAGAAGGAAAGAATATCTTCATTTACAGGATGTGTCATACCAGTGTCTGAGTTAAATTCTTTGGCCCAGACAGCTTCTTCCTCCAGATTCATAAAGATCATGACATCAATATTATTGTTCCAGAAGGTGGCTTTGGTCAGATAAGACTTAATGTAGGATTCACGCTGCCAATCAAACATACCTTTCACAAAGCTATAGGTATCATTTGCGGAAGATAAATGAAGTGCAGATAAGTGCAGCGTTTCCAGCTTGTCAAAGAAACCAATACGGATACGATCCCGGTTCAGGTCTGCATCTTGTTGTTCGAGTTTTTGAAACTCTTCCCAGAAAAAAATATAGGAACTCACTGCTGAGATAGAAGTAACAACCAGAAGCATGACTGCGATCAGGATACTGATCTTGAATTTGATTGGTTTTTTTATCTCGTGCTGTTCCGTCATATGACTTGTTCAGATTGATCCTGTTTATTTTGTTCCTATATTATTGGATAGATGTTTAAATTAGGAAACAAAAAAAACGTAATTATCTTAATTATAACGAAAAATTTAGTATAAGGTGAGCGGGCATGGGGCAAAAAGAACATAAACATCATCACGGACATGACCATACGGAACCGCCAAAAGATCCGGCACTTCGGGTCAAGGCGTTAGAAAGCCTTTTGGTGGAAAAAGGACTGGTTGATCCAGCGACCATTGATGAAATTGTTGAGATTTATGAGACAAAAGTCGGGCCGCGAAACGGGGCTAAGGTGATCGCTAAGGCTTGGACTGATGCCGAATTTAAAGGTTGGTTATTGGACGATGCTACGGCTGCGATTGCGTCACTTGGTTATACAGGCCGTCAGGGTGAACATATGAAAATCGTTGAGAATACAGATGATATACATAATGTCGTCGTTTGTACTTTATGTTCCTGTTACCCTTGGACTGTGCTTGGTTTACCACCCGTTTGGTATAAATCTGCCCCATATCGGGCCCGTGTGGTGTCTGATCCGAAATCTGTATTGGCCGAATTTGGTACTGAATTACCTGCAGGTAAGAAAATCAAAGTTTGGGATTCCACATCCGAGATGCGTTTTCTGGTGATGCCTCAACGCCCAGCAGGAACAGATGGTTGGACCGAGGAACAATTGGAAGAGCTGATTTCCCGTAATAGCATGATTGGTGTGGAAGAAGCTTTAAATCCGGGGGAAGCATAAGATGAATGGCCCACATGATTTAGGTGGAATGCATGGGCTTGGACCCATCAATCCCGAAGCAGAAAAGGAAGAGCCGCTATTCCATGCAGAATGGGAAAAGCGCGCATTAGGCCTTACTTTAACGACTGGCTTTTTAGGACAATGGAATATCGATATTTCCCGCCATGCCAGAGAAAGACAGCACCCTGTAAAGTATCTATCCAACAGTTATTACGAAAACTGGATGGCGGGCGTGGAAAAATTACTGGTTGAAACAGGCCTTGCGACCCAAGAGGAAATAGAGACAGGTAAGATGCAACAACCTGTGCCTCAAGATATTCAGGATAAACGCGTTGGTCCTGAACAAGTCGCAGCCATTTTGGATAAGGGGGGTCCTTGTGACTTTCCCACCGATCAACCTCAAATCTTCCAAGTTGGCGATAGGGTTAGAGTTAAGATGATGAACCCGACGGGTCACACACGTGCCCCACGTTATGTACGTGGTCATGTGGGGGAGATTGTCGAATATTTCGGATCCTTTATCTATCCGGACGAAAATTCAACAGGTAATAAGGTGGCCGATCATCTTTATAATGTGCGATTTGATGGCAAGGATATCTGGGGTCCTGAAGGGGATGTGGATGTCCATGTGGATCTTTGGCAACCTTATCTGGAGAAAGTGTGATGAGTGACGCGCAGCAAAATATCTGTCTGAATATGCCGCTTTTGCCAAAGGATGAAGAAGGGCCAGTTTTTGCAGAACCTTGGCAGGCGCAGGCCTTTGCCATGGCGGTTAAGCTTTGCGAAGACGGCTATTTCACATGGCAGGAATGGGTTGAAGAATTCAGCCAGCAGATCAAAAAAGCCCAAGCGGCAGGGGACCCTGATTTAGGCGATACCTATTATCTTCATTGGATCAATTGTCTTGAGGAAATGGTGGCGTCCAAGAATATGGTGTCTTTGGGGGATATGCAGTCGCGTAAAGAACAATGGCGACAAGCTTATTTAGATACGCCTCATGGGGAACCTGTTTCTCTATAGGTTTATTCTATATTCAAGATTGTGTTGAACCATGTCCGAACTTTGCTTTCGATCTGCTGTTGAATTACGTCAGATGATCCAATCTGGTGAGTTGGGCGTTTCAGAACTGTTAGAAGCATTTATCTCTCAAATAGAAAAAGTGAACCCGATCTATAATGGCTTGGTCACGTTGAATTTTGAGGAAGCTAGACACAAGGCAAAACAGCTTGATAACCAATCTGACAAATCAGGATTACTCTTTGGATTACCGCTTGCCGTAAAGGATGTGTTTGAGACCAAAGGATTAAGATCCACGAAAGGCAGTCCTTTCTTTAAAGATTATATACCAAGCAAAGATGATCTTTTGGTGCGTCGTGAACGAGAAGCTGGCGCCTTAATTGTCGGAAAAAGCAATACACCGGATTGCGCATCCGGTGGCATTACCATCAATGAAATTTTTGGCCTGTCAAAAAATCCTTGGAATATTGATAAAACTTGCAGTGGAAGTGGCGGCGGTGGGGTTGTAGCCTTGGCGAGCGGCTGTGTGGCTTTGGCTGATGGTAGTGATATAGGTGGGTCGGTTCGATCCCCTGCCAGTTGGACAAATCTGGTCGGGTTTCGTCCTTCATCCGGGTGGATACCGGGGCCTGTCGGTTCTTTAGCAGATGGTGATACAAGTACAGCTGGTATTTTTGCCAGAACGGTTCAGGATGCAGCCCTATTTATGCAGGCAGTTGCAGGGCCTGATGTAAATTCTGCCATCTCTTATCCAAATGGGGAATTTTTTGATCATCAAAATCTTGCGAATTTACCCAAAGGCCTCACTATTTCATGGATGACGGATTTTGCAGGCTGGGATTTAAATCCTGAAATGGCGAATTTATTTGAAGATCACGCCAAGGTTTTTGAAGAAGCAGGTCTGTTGGTATCACGTGATACCATGTCGTTGGGCGTAGTTTATAGAAAGCTATATAAAGATTTTAATGCTTATGGCTATGTAAAGGGATTGCCTTCTTTGGTCTTGGACGCCGCATTAAAAGATCGATCCGTAAAACCATCTATTCAGGCAAATGTGGATGCTTATATGTTGATGTCTGCCAAAGAGATTTATGAAATGTTCAATGCGCGGGATCATTTAAGGGTCCAGATACAAAATTTCATGCAAAAACACGATGTGATTATTTCACCTGTCCATAATTGTTTAGCATATGGGGCGCTGGACTATGAAGGAGAAGGCCAATGTGACTGGTCAGCCCTTTATCTGGCCCCTTTGCTTGGTTTGCCATCTATCGTTTTACCATGTGGATTTACAAGTGATGGGATGCCACATGGTATTATGATTACAGGTCGCAAAGGCGAAGACCAGTTGGTTATGAAAATTGCATATGCCTTTGAAAAAGCCACAGGTTACGGGAAGAGGCTTCCAAAATTAGGCTAAAGCAGGTTGAAGTTTTTTCTTTTCAATAAGTTTCAGCCAGATGATTAAGATGCTTCCAAAAATCATCGCACCCGATGCCATGTAGAGGCCGAAATCATAACTGCCAAAACGAGTGGCAAAATAGCCGATAATTGCGGGCCCGATAATTTGTGCCAAGCCATAAGATAAGGTCATTTTCCCCATCATCTTGGCGGGTTTTGATGGATAATATAGTCCACCCATAGTCAGGACGATACATACAATCCCCAAGAATGAAAACCCGAATAGAAATGCTGAAATCAAAGCGCTGGGCACGGTCACAATAAGGGCTGGCAGGATGATAGAGGGCACTTGTATTAGATAAGCGATGAGCATGGCGCCCACATGACCGATGCTTCTGGAAATATAATCCCAAAGGATACAGGCAGGGGCTGCCCCCAAACCGATTAAGGCAAAGGCCCATGCCCCTTGTCCTTCCAGTCCCGGTAAATCATTGATGATGGACACAATAAATGTGGCACTAACCACATAACCAATCCCGGCGCAGAAATAAGCAACTGTCAGGATTTGAATGAATTGTTTGCCGGGTGGGTTGTCACGCAATTTCTTTTGGTGGTCTAAAGGCATAACTTTGGGTGGTCTTGGCATCCAAAGCCAAGCAGGGATGATCAGGATTAATCCTGCTGCGCCTAGCCAATACCACTGATCCTGCCAAGCAAGAGGTAAAAGATAAATTTCTGCCACGACGGACAGAAGGGCGATCCCAATGCCAATGCCACTGAAATGTATACCTAGTTCTCCGCGAAATCCATGGCGTAAAAGCCAGTTTAAGATTAAGCCAGAGGCCAGCAATAAGCCTGCCGCGCTGGTAAGGCCCGAAACAATTCGTAAAACAGCCCAAAGCCATATATTATCTGCCAACCCCATGCCAGCGGTGGTTAAAATTGCCAGAATGAGACCCCATCGATAAAGAGTGTCTTTGAGGCGTAAATTACTAATAGAGGCTGCGATCAACGCACCTGCCATATAACCGATATAATTCAAGGTTGCGAGCCATCCGCCCCAAGCATGGTCTAGGCTGGTTTGTTCCAACATGACAGGAAGCAGGGAGGTATATGAAAACCGGGCTATGGCCATAAGTAACACAAGGCTGCAAACGCCTGCGAAAAGCACTTTTAATCTTGTGTTGTTAGATGGCATAGAATTTCTCCGGTTATTCATTGAGGGTGACTATAGACCTCTCCATTGATCTTGAATAGTGAATTATATAGAATAATTTATTCCCTTATGGAGATTGATTATGGAATTGCAGGCATTAAAGACATTTCAAGCTGTGGTGGAAGAGGGCGGTGTGATCTCTGCCTCACGTAAATTGAACACGGTGCAATCCAATGTGACCTCTCGTATCAAACGGTTGGAAGAAGAACTTGGGGCTGAGCTTTTCTATCGTAAGGGGCGTGGTCTGGAGCTTGCGCCGCAAGGTAAAGTGCTATTGGAATATGCCAAACAATTGCTACATCTGGAAAAGCAAGCTGGCACCGCCGTGCGTGAAGCGGGTGAGAATGCCGGGGAATTACGTATAGGATCTATGGAAACCTTTGCTGCGTTAAAATTGCCTCATTCTATCAAACGATTGCGGGATGAATTTCCCCAACTTCATCTTTCTGTTCATACAGATACGTCTAATCCTCTAGCAGAGGCTGTATTAAATTATAAGTTGGATTGCGCCTTTGTATCTGGTGCCATCGATCATCCCGATTTAGTTGCTGAGGCAGTGCAGGAAGAAACTCTGGTGATATTGCATCAAAAAGGGACGGATATTACTTCCTTACCTTTAATCTTATTCAAAGAGGGATGTGCCTATCGGACCCGTGCACTGGACTGGCAGCGAGAACGAGGAGAAGCCTATGCTAGTAAGATGGAACTCGGTAGTTTGGATGGTATTTTAAGCTGCGTATCCATGGGGCTTGGCTATACGATTATACCTGCTTGGGTGATAGAAACATGCAGATTTAAAAAAGATCTGGAGATAGATTATCTGCCCGATCATATTGCCCAGATGACTACCCATTTAATCCGACATAAGAATACGACATCGTTAAAAGCGATCCAAGCCATGATAGATGTATATCGTTAGAGTAGTATTTTTCACTAGGCATTTTGTCATAAAAATGTAACATAATTGTTTCTTTACAAAAATGCATAAGAAACGGGGTTATATTATGAAAAAGTTATTGGCGACTTTGGTGGTATCCACAGCATTACTATCACCTGCGATGGCGGACGATCATGGACAAAGTGATTTGCTGGATGCGACACTTTGGACACAAACATCTGTCGAATATAAGGCAAATGCTATTGGCACTTATAAACTTGCATCCTTGATGCTGGATGTGGCGATCGCAGATAAAAGCTGGACCGCGGTCCCAGAAGAACAAACAGGTGATTTCAGTTCTAAACCGCCTGCGGTTATTCTGGATTTGGATGAAACTGTGATGGATAATTCCGCCTATCAAGCATGGTTAATCAAAGCAGGTAAAAGTTACAGTTCCAAAACATGGGCGCCTTTTGTGAATGCGGAAATTTCTGGCGCTATTCCTGGGTCTTTGGACTTCATCAAACTGGCAGAATCCCGTGGGGTGAAAATCTTCTATGTGTCAAATCGTAAAGCACCTTTGGAAGAAGCAACACGCAATAATCTAAAAGCGTTGGGATATCCGATTGATGAAAGCGAAGACACAGTGATCTTGCGTGGTGAAAAGGAAGAATGGAAATCTTCCAAGAAAAGCCCGCGTCGTGCATATGTGGCGGAAAATTATCGTGTGATTATGAATTTCGGCGATAACTTTGGTGATTTCACAGATGCGGCAAAAGGGTCTATGGCGGATCGTGAAGCGGCCATGGAAAAATTCGCACATATGTGGGGGACGAAATGGTTTATGTTTGCCAATCCAATGTATGGAACTTGGGAATCTGCTACTTTTGACCATAACTGGAAACTCCCCGCTGAAGAGCGCCGTCAAAAGAAACTGGATGCGATGACCTATTGGGAACCTGCTGAATAAGTTTTACGCTTAAAATTTGATAAAGAAAAGGGCGTCTTATCAGGCGTCCTTTTTTGATTCAATAACTCATAATATATAAATGATCACTTTATGTTCTTTTTTATTGACAATTGAAGTTTTGTTCCTATATTGATCTCGTTTTAAATTCGGATTTCTGTAATTTTATTAAGGAGCAAAATATGGGCGGTATCTCAGATGGTACGGATGCACAATCGTCACAAATGGATAAAAAATCAGGTGGAATGGGTGGTATACAGACCCTTAAGCCTACAAATTTGTTAGAAAACAATTTTGACGATGATGTGTCACAAGACACAGAGATAGATGGATATGATGAAAGTGTAGATACTTTTGCCCCTTTGGATATGGATCAAAAACCCTTGCTCAATACAGCTCTTTCTGTAAATAATGAAGAGAACAAAAAGAGATCAAATATGGTTGAGTTGAAAGATGAAGCTGAAGAAGGAGATTCTTTGTTTAAGGCACCAAAAGCCAAGCCAACTCTTGATAGGGCTGAATTTCAAGAACGTCCACAATCCTTCAAAAAGGCACCCATAAAACGACCTGTTGCGAAATTTGCGCCTATTCAGCTGACCAAAGAAGTTCATCAAGGCCAGACAGGTCCTATGTCAAAGCCAACGGCAAGCCAGTTTCACCCACAAATTAGTGAGGCGGCAAAGCAGGAAAATGAAAGTCTGAAAAATACCTTGGTCACGAAGTCATCGGAAATGACCGGGTTGCCAGACTTATTTCATCAGATGATGCAGGATGATCCCAATGGGGGAGAAGCCGTTTTAAATGATTTGAATAAAAGAGTTTATCGGGCCGACCCGGAAATTGCCCATAAATTAAGCGGTATTACAGGGCCGATCCTGCAAAAATATGCGGATGTGTTGAAAAAGAATGCAGATTCAAAGGTTCGATATGATCTGGAAGGGCCAAACATATCTCAAATTCCTTACGATACCCAAAAGCGTGAAAAAAAGCCTTTGACCCTTTCATATAAAGAGAAGGGACAGAAAAAACTTTTAGAAATCCCGATCGAACCAGGCGAGACAATTTTGGAGAATAGTGAAAATTATGGGAAAATGCATATAGCGCTTAATAATAAGGAAGGGGCGATAAAATCCAAATGGTTTAAAGCAGCAGAAGATGTAACATCTGGGAATGCCTTAGGGCTTGTAAGCGAAAAGGAATTGTTTCCATATTTTTTACAACATATTCCTTCTAGCATGACTGATGCCGAGAGAACTTATTTACAGTTTGTGCATCATGAATTGGCAAAAATTAACTATCAAAACTTCCTAGACTTGTATCATGGTAAAGAAATCAAGGGATTAGAGGGTTTGCGTGGACGAGATCTCGATCATGCGCTTGTTGTTTTAGAGCAAGAGAACGTGGAGAAGTTAACTGACAAATATTTTGAAGAATATCCTAAGCTAGATAGAAGTGGAATTTTAATTGGTATTAATGACGATAATAACTTAGATGGGCCTTTAGAGAGAATAATTGCTGATAGAGATGTATTGGCTGCAATGGAGAAAGAGTTCCCAAAAGGTGATTATAATTTTCAACTTTTGAACCATAGAGTTCGTTTGGGACAAGCAATGGTGGATAATTTATATGATACAGATAATTAAGATAAAATTACCAAATTATATAAAATTCTTATTATTGGAATGGGGTATCGAGTTTGTTTTACTTTATATTCTGATGTTTAGCTCGGCTGTACTGCTTGTCGGTTTACCTGGTAAATTCAGCGATTATCCAGTCAGCGATTATCTAGTCGTTGCTTTATTATTAATACCTTTTTTCCTTACCAGAATATTATTTCTACAAATTCCCATCAGTCTTTTTTTGAGGATGAGATATGCGAAACGTAATTCTTATCGTCTAAAAAATGCGTTGTTAATTATATCTATTACATATGCTATTTCCTATAGTATTTTGATTGGGTTTGTTGCTCTAACAGATATAAATGAGGTTAAAAGATTCATCCCAATTTCTGCGCAGCCTTTTGTTGCAGCTATTCTTGCGCCGATATTTATTTATCGTTGGAAAGGCGACCTTTTTGAGATGGCTTGGGCGAATTCTCGTAAGATGAGGAGGCAGAATGCGTAAGTTGGTATTGCCAAAGTATCTGAAACTACTGTTTCTGGAATGGGGTATTGAGTTTGTTTGTTTTTATATCTTTCAATTCATTATCTTAACTACTTACCTAATGGCGGAGGGTATTTTAGAGGGGTGGTCGATGGTTGATTCACCGATTGACTTGTCTTCTCAAGCCTTTATAGGCATCGCATATTGCATGACTATAGTGTTTAGATTGATTTTCTTGCAAATTCCCTCAAGTATTTTCCTAAGAGCAAGATACGCGTCTGCAAGATTACAACGAAGCTATATGGATGATTATCGTATCAGAACGACCTTAATCATCATTCTTATCACCTATGCTATTTGCTATGGTGTGTGTATGGCGTTCTTTCTACTTACTTTGGAAGGTGGATTAGTGAAAGCTCTGCTTTATCTTGTTGGCCCTTCGTTTGTTTCAACCATCATGGCGCCGATGATCCTTTACCGTTGGAAAGGTGATCTTTTTGAGATGGCTTGGGCGAAACGCCATTTAAAAGAGATAGAATAAACGCGTTCTAAGTCATTCCCATAAATATATTCTTTTTCTTGATTAACGCAGGGCCAACGAAATCCATAAAGGCTTTGATTTTAGGGGTTTTGCGTAAATCCGGATGGGTTAACAACCATAGATCAGAGTAATCTTCCAAATCTGTTTTGGATAATCGGATCAGGTTTGGAGTGTTTTCTCCAATAATGCAGGGAATACGACCAACGCCCATACCATTTTCAATGGCACTTAAGGCGGCCACCATATCATCGAATTTGGCAATGATTTCTGCATTGGGGTAATGGGTTTTTATTTGGGGCAATACTTTATCCCCATACCAGATAAAATTCACCAGCTTTAAAGGGGCTTCGGGATTTCGGTTTTTCAGATAATCTGATGATCCATAAAAGCCTCGCTTCTGGCTAAGTAATTTACGCCCCCATAGACTGTTTTCAGGTTTGTCTGTGCCGCAGATGGTTACATCGGCTTCTCGTCTGTGAATATTGGCTTCATTTGTGGCAATGATTTGAAGGTCTATTTGCGGGTATTTCTCTTTGAATTCAGCAAGAATATCCAGCAATGAAAATTTGAGGATCAATTGGGGCACTGCCAGTTTCAAGGGGCCGGATAGATCATCTGTTTGCGCCGTCAATTCCAAATCAATGGCATGATAATGTTGTTCCATCTGTTGGGCGGCTTCAATCACTTTCAAACCTGTTGAGGTTGGTTTCATACCATCTGAAAAGCGATCAAACAGACGTAGAGATTTTCGCGCTTCAAAAGCCGTCAGGCGACGGGAAACGGTGGCATGGTTGACGCCAAGATCGCGTGCTGCGGCGCTTAACCCACCACTGCGATAAATAGCCAATATAAATTTTAAATCATCCCAATCTTTCATATTGACATTTTTGCACATTAGATTTGCAATTATCAATAATTTTCGCACGGATTAATCATACCTATCTTTGCAAGGAATTCATCAAAGAAAGGAAATGGAATGTCTATTTATTGTCTGGCCTTTGGCCGTAATCTGAATCAGGAAGCTTTGGCTAAATATCGGGAAAAAGCCCCTATTCCATTAAAAAAGCATCATGGAAAATTATTAGTCTCCACACCAAAGGTAGAAGTGCTGGAAGGCCAACCTGAAACCTATGAGGCCTCAGTTATTCTTGAATTTCCAACTTTGGAAGATGCCAGAAACTGGCGGCAAGATCCTGACCTGCAATCTATCCATGCCTTACGGGTCGGCTCAGGTGACTGGACTGTACAAATCCTGACGCCACCACAATAAAGCAGGCTGAAAATCAAATTGGTTTAATGGGCACCAAATGCAGGTGCCCATTTTTGACACCTGTCTGGGATGTGATTTGATCTGCGAGGGATCGAACTTCGGATGTTTTGCCACGTAGAACAGTTGCCTCAAAGCAATTATTTTCATCCACATGAAGATGTAAGGTCGCCGTTGGGATACTATGGTGATGATGCTGTGTTTCAACAAGTTTGGAGGAAAGCATCCGTTCTTTATGGTCATAAACGTAACTGACACAGCCTAGGCATTCTTCATCTTGGGGGTCCATCTGATCGGAATGAGATAAGAGATGTCGGATCGCATCCCGGAAACCTTCAGATCGATTGGTGTAACCTTTTTCCTGAATATAGAGATCGAACTTCTCCAACAGGTCATCATCCAACGAAATCGTAATTCTTTCCATTTTTCTTCTCTCCCGATTACCGTAATTTTTTCATAATTTTCATATAATTATCATACAACTGGATTGACAAGTATAAACGAGTATGATTTTTACAAAAAAAGTATGAACTTTAGGATTTAAGATTATGAAGAATATCGCGTCAATTGCATTTGGTTTGGCTTTTTCCCTTGTGAGTTATTCTGCGTCTGCGCATTTTGTAGAGATTACAGCGGATAAAAATGTTCTTGGTGGTGACAATGGAAAAGAAGTGTCCCTTGAAATGACCTTCACACATCCATTTGAAAATGGACCTCTTATGAAGATGGAACGCCCTAAATCTTTTGGGGTGATGCATAAGGGTCAGAAAACAGACCTTTTATCACAACTTGATCAGGTATCTGGTTTTGAAAATTTGAAATGGCATGCAAGCCAAAAGTTAAAGCGTATGGGTGATTACACTTTTTATGTAGAGCCAGTACCTTATTTTGAGCCTGCTGAAAGTAAATTTATCGTCCATTATACAAAGACAGTTGTGACAAATGGTGGCGGGGATGCTTGGGATGAATTGGTTGGATTGCCTGTTGAAATTCAGCCGCTAAGCCGCCCTTACGGCCTTTGGACCAATAATGCGTTCCGTGGCATTGTCTTACAAGATGGCAAGCCAGTGCCTTTTGCTGAAATTGAAGTAGAACATAAAAATGAAGATAATCTCAAAGCGCCAAATGACAGCTTTATCACGCAGGTGATTAAAGCAGATGCCAATGGGGTGTTTTCCTATAACATGCCAAAAGCTGGCTGGTGGGGATTTGCAGCCTTGATCGAAGATGGCGAAACATTAAAGGCTGAAGATGGCAAAGATTATGTCATCGAAAAAGGGGCGTTAATCTGGGTCAAAGCAGAAGATATGAAATAATTGCCCTTTATATATTCACTCTGAAAATTGTCTAGCATCAGAGTATATTAAGGCAGAAGCACTATCTCGAATGTATATTCATATATTCAGGAATGATGCTTCTGCCTTCTTTTATGTCTAAGTCCAATCAAGAATGACTTTGCCTGAATATCCGGATTTCATCGTGGTGAAACCCTCCTTGAAATCATTCACGTTTAACCGATGGGTGATGACACGGCTGACATCCAGACCGTTTTGCAACATAGCAATCATTTTATACCAGGTTTCAAACATCTCACGACCATAAACGCCTTTGATGGTGATGGCCTTAAATACGATACGTGACCAATCAACCGGGGATTCCCCGGGGGGAATGCCTAATAGGGCAATTTTGCCGCCCATCACTAACACGTCCACCATCTGATCAAGCGCCTTTTGATTGCCTGACATTTCAAGGCCCACATCAAAACCTTCCTTCAGGCCAAGTTCCGTCATTACATCTTTCAGATCTTCTTCTGCCACATTGACAGTCCTGACAGATGGGACAACATGTTGCGCCAATTCCAGTCGATGTGGATTGATATCTGTGATGGCAACATTTCTGGCACCTGCATGTCGTGCCACAGCTGCCGCCATAATACCAATTGGACCTGCACCGGTAATCAATACATCTTCCCCAAGGAGATCGAAGCTTAAAGCGGTATGTACTGCATTTCCCAGTGGATCAAGGATGGCACCAATATCGTCAGGAATATCATCTGGCAGAGGAATAACATTAAAGGCGGGGATTTTTAGATATTCTGCAAAGGCACCTTGTTCATTCACCCCGATACCGCGTGTGCCGGGATCAAGATGGAATTTGCCGGAACGGCTTTGACGGCTGTCAGTGCCAATCAGATGACCTTCACCGGAACATCTTTGGCCTATTTCCAAACCTGTTACATCTGATCCTAATTCCACGATCTCACCTGCAAATTCATGTCCGGTAATCATCGGATAGGGGACGGTATCTGCGGCCCAGGAATCCCAGTTCCAGATATGGATATCTGTGCCGCAAATCGCGGTTTTATGGATGCGAATTAAAACTTCATGCGGTTCAATAACTGGTATTGGCGCCTCAATCATCCATAGGCCTTCTTCCGGCTTGGATTTCTCAAGGGCTTTCATTCTATGGCTCATGATATGATCCCCAATTCTTTACCAACCTTACCAAAAGCGGTTAGGGCGGTATCCAGATCATCTTTTGTTAGGGCGGCATTCATCTGTGTTCTGATACGTGCTTTGCCATGTGGCACCACCGGAAAGAAGAAGCCGGTTACATAAACGCCTTCTTCAAATAATTTATTCGCCATTTGTTGGGACAGTTTTGCATCACCCAACATTACCGGGACGATTGGATGATCTCCATCAAGCAATTCAAAGCCAAGTTCGGTTAACCCTTGTCGCCAGTATGATGTATTGTCAAATAGTCGCTGACGAAGCGCTGATCCATTTTCAATTAATTTGATCGCTTCCAATCCCGCAGCCACGATTGATGGGGGCAGGGAGTTTGAAAATAAATAAGGGCGCGCCCGTTGTCTCAATAGATCTATAACAGGTTGCGGGCCTGCAATATATCCACCAATGCCGCCGCCTAAAGCTTTGCCCAAGGTACCTGTTACAATATCTACATTCACGCCGAAATGATCTGCGGTTCCCGCCCCACGAGGGCCCATAAAACCTGTGGAATGACAATCATCCACCATCAAAACAGCTTCATATTGATCCGCAAGTTTTCTGATGGCAGGCAGGTTTGCCAGATAGCCATCCATGGAGAAAACGCCATCGGTTGCGATCATAATATGACGTGCACCGTCTTGGCGTGCTTGTCTCAATTTATCTTCCAGATCGGCCATATCATTATTGGCATAACGATATCTCTTGGCTTTACATAATCGGATACCATCGATGATGGAGGCATGGTTTAAAGAGTCTGAGACAATGGCATCTTCCGGTCCAAGTAAGGGTTCAAATAAACCGCCATTTGCGTCAAAACATGCAGCGAAAAGAATGGAGTCATCTTGGTTCAGGAATTTCGCAAGCTTTTGTTCCAATTCACGATGGATATCCTGTGTACCACAAATAAATCGAACTGACGCCATACCAAACCCCTTTGGGTTCATCGCATCTTTTGCAGCTTTGATGAGATCAGGATGATCTGCCAAGCCCAGATAGTTATTGGCACATAAGTTAATAACCTGTTTGTCGCCAACGGTAATTTGACCGGATTGGGACGATGTTATCTGTCTTTCGGTTTTATAAAGCCCGTCTTTTTCGATCTGAATAAGTGTGTCTTCAATATGTGTATAGAACGTGTTTGTCATGCTGATCTCCCATCTCGAAATCAACATCTAACATAGCGGATAAAAATCCGCAATAAAAGAAATACAATATAACGGATAAAATTCTTGTTTGGTGGAATTTTAAGTGCCGGCGTCTTTCACGATCAGAAAAATTCGTGCGGGACCATTAATCGCAGATATTGAATGAGCCACATCACCCGCATATCTGGCTGTGTCACCTTGACTTAATTCTGAGGTGGCAGAACCGGATGTAACTTGAATGGATCCTTCCAAGACGGTCAGATGTTCTTTTGCTCCTTGCACATGGGGATGACTTTCAAGACTGCCGTCAGCTTCAAACCGGATATCATAGACTTCATGGCCCCCGGCGGCTTCGGGTGGGGATAAAATCCGAATGCGACAGGAATTACCCATATTATCAATGCTGGGTGTTTCGGAATTCTTTAAAACTTCGATGCTATCGGATTGTTTGTTTTCAGCCAGCAAGCCCGCAAAATCTATTTGCAGGGCTTGAGTTAAATTCCACAATGTTGAGATGGTAGGGCTACTTTCCCCACGCTCAATCTGACTGAGCATGGAACGTGAAACCCCACTTAAATTCGCAACAGCTTCCAGTGAAAGCCCCTTGTCACGTCTTGCTTCCTTCAATCGGGCTGGCAAGCGTGTTAATGTTGTGTCTGTATTTTCCGTCATAACGGAAAACTACAATGCCACCATGGAAAAAGCCATATGTAAAAATTCGATTTCGTTAAAGAATAATCTGGCTTGTTACTGTCGAAGTTGAGGACGGCGATATCCAATGGCTTCGGCGATATGATGTTTTTGCACATGATCCTCAGCTTGAAGATCGGCCAAGGTGCGCGCCACGCGTAAGATACGATGATAACCGCGGGCCGATAGTTTCATTTGATTGGCAGCTTCGACCAATAATTTGCGACCTGTTTCATCTGGTGCTGCGATTTCTTCTAATACTTGCCCGTCGATTTCAGCATTGCAGCGCCAGTTTTGATCAGGGGCCAGTTTTTCAAGGCGTTTGATTTGTATTTTGCGTGCGGCTAAGACACGTGTTGCAACGTCAACGCTACTTTCTTTTGGGGGTGGTAAAACTAGATCCGCAGCACTCACCGCGGGGACGTCGATATGAATATCAATACGATCGAAAAGGGGCCCGGATATTTTGGCTTGATAATCTCCGCCGCATTTTGGGGCACGGCTGCAAGCCATATCGATATCGGCCAGATGACCGCATCGACAAGGATTCATCGCTGCAATCAATTGAACACGGGCGGGATAAGTAATATGCGCATTAACACGGGCAACCACGGCACGGCTGCTTTCAAGGGGTTGGCGTAAGGCTTCTAAGGCACCACGGGCGAATTCAGGTAACTCATCCAAAAAGAGGACGCCATTATGGGCGAGACTGATTTCACCGGGCTTTGCTTTTTGTCCGCCGCCAATCAATGCAGGCACCGATGTTGAATGATGTGGGTCGCGAAAAGGGCGGGTTAAACTCATAAAACCTGTGTCATTGTCATTTTGGGCAATTTGACCTGCCACAGATCGTATCATGGATAATTCCAAAGCTTCACGACTGTCTAGCGGCGGTAAGATACTTGGCAATCGAGACGCAAGCATGGATTTACCGGCGCCGGGCGGGCCGGTCATTAACATATTATGTCCACCTGCAGCCGCTATTTCTAACGCCCGCTTGGCGGTTTCTTGCCCTTTGATATCTATGAGATCAGGCAACGTGGTTGTTTCGTGATTTTGAACTGCTTTCGGGCGGGTGAGTAATTGTCCGGATTTGAAATGATTGATGAGTTCCATCAAATGACGAGGTGCCAAGATTTCCATATCACCTGCCCATGCGGCTTCACCACCATTAGCAGCTGGACAGATTAAACCTTTCTCCGCCGCATTGGCGGAAATCGCTGTGGGCAACACACCTGAAACAGCGGCTAATCCGCCATCAAGCCCCAATTCTCCCATCACAATATATTGGTCTAATTCTTCCAAGGGCAGGATTTCCATAGAGGCCAATAAACCCAACGCGATGGGCAGGTCATAATGGCTGCCCTCTTTTTGCAGATCGGCAGGAGATAAATTTACAGTGATCCTTTTGGCGGGCAGAGATAATCCTAGTGCCGTCAGTGCCGAACGTACACGTTCTCTTGCTTCGGATACGGCTTTATCGGCTAGTCCAACAATGGAAAAAGCTGGCAGGCCTGAAGATAATTGAACTTGTACATCGACATCAACTGTCTCAATACCTTGAAAAGCCACGGTTCGGATATGGGCAACCATAGAATATCCCCCTCATAAAATCTGTCCTGTAGATGCAATGAATGGATTAGGGGAAAATTTGAAGGTGCGGCGCGAAGAGGAAGTATCCTGTCGTAAATATTCAGGTCTTAAATGACGATCAAGCGCAACATCTTTTCTGATAAGATTTCAGGATTGGACAGAAGATAAATGTCGGATACAGCGTTAAAACAGAATGTGGATGATACTACATCACAAGGTATTTTATATCTGGTTTTAGGGTTGATCGTATTTTCCGTCCAAGATGTGATTATGAAATTCTTTAGTGATCAGATCGCCTTACAAGAAGTGATCTTCCTGCGCGGTGTGGTCACGTTGATGATCATTTCCCCGATTATGTTTTATCTACAAGGTAGAAGTGCTTTTGTATCGAAACAGCCGGTCTGGGCATTTTTACGTGGGTTTGCAGGTTTTCTGTGTTTTTCCTTATTTTCAATGGCATTAGCGGTTTTGCCATTGGCGGATGCCATGCCGCTTTATTATACAAGTCCGCTTTTTGTGGTGGCATTATCCATTCCATTCCTTGGCGAAAAAGTAGGTCTCCGAAGTTGGTTGGCGATTTTTGTCGGGTTTGGCGGAGTAATATTGGTCGCACAGCCCGGATCAAGTGGTATTGAGCCTGCGATGATCCTTGCGCTTTTATCTGCGGTGGCTTACAGCGCGCAAAGCCTGCTTGCTCGTAAGCTGGGATCAACGGAATCTGCCTTGGGTATGACTTTTTATTCGCAACTGGCTTTTATTGCTTTAAGTGGGATTGTCGGCTTGACTTTGGGCAGCGGTTGGATGGATGAAATTTCCCATCCTAGTGCGCAATATCTCTTGCGTGCCTGGTCTGTACCGACCTTAACGCAGATAGGATTGATCATTGCGCTGGGTTTTATTTCGGCGGCTGGTTTCTTCTGTATCAGTCAAGCTTACCGTTTGGGGCGTGCCAATGCGGTCGCGCCTTTTGAATATAGTTCTCTTCCTTTTGCAGTGCTTTGGGGGTGGCTCTTCTGGGGCGCCATTCCAACTTCAACAACAGTGATGGGCAGTTTGCTAATTGTGGCCAGTGGCCTTTATATTTTGCATCGCGAAGTGGTGCGGCGCCGTCAGGAGAAACAGAAGAATATCGCCTGAATTTCTATGCATCCTGCATCATAAGCCTAGATACCAGTTTGTCTGTGAGAGGGACAATAAACAGGCTCATGGGAAAGGCAATGAGCATGGAAACAAACCAAGAGAATGGCCATTTCTCCATAACGACTGTCCAGGTTATATTTTCCATCACCAAAAAAGCGAATGACATAGCCCCGGACATCAGCAGGGACATGATAAAGGAAAACACATAAAAACGATATTTGTTGGGGATCATGTTTATATCTCCCTATATCTTAACGTTGTTAAATGCGTTTAAGACATTCACGAATTCTGTTTTTAAGGTCTCGTCTTTCAGTTTCATATTTTCCTGATCGTAATTGTCATAAAAACTTGGAATGGACAAAGAAGCGATAACGGTACCATCATAAAAATGGGCGGTATTTTTCGCCATGCTTAACACCGTATTTGCCCCATTTGGGCCGGGTGAAGTGGATAACATAATAATTGGCTTCTTATGATAAACATCCAGCTTTTTACGACTGGCCCAATCAAACAGGTTCTTATAGGCGGCTGTGTAGTTGCCATTATGCTCCGCATAGGAAATAAGCAAAGCGTCGGCTTGTTCGATATGGTTTAAAAAATCGGATGCAGCATCCGGGACACCATGTTTTTCTTCCAAATCGGCACTGTAGATTGGCAGTTTGAAATCATTGATATCTATCATTTCCACATCATGATCTGTCAGGAATGTGGTTGCATATCTTATCAATTCTTTGTTGATAGATTTACTGCTGTTGCTTGCGGCAAAAGTAACGATTTTCATTTTTTTATCCTTAAATCCAGATTTGTATTAATCCAAAGACCCAAACAAGCCCGCGGCATAATCTGCTTCTGCTTGTTGAATGTCTTTTTCATTGCTCAAGATGAAGGGGCCTTTTTGGATGAATTCTTCTTCCACAGGCTGGGCGGCAAAAAGGGCAAAATGCGCTTCTTCTATAGATGCGCTGGAAAACTGGATATTTTGTGGTGCATTTGAATTTAAATTGGATATTGCGATGGCTTCACCTGCTGAAAGTATGATGACTTGATCTGCAATCTTCACGGTGATGTCATTCTCAACCGCGTAGATCCACGCATTTTCTTTTGCGTTTAAATCATGTTGAAAACTTGCGTCTTGTTGGATTTTCCCATCCAAAATGGTCATCGGTAAAGCTGGGGAAGTTGGTCCGGAAATATGATTGCTTTCTCCTGCAACAATACGAACTCTCACCCCGTTTTCTTCAATGATCGGCATATCTTTGGCGGAGACATGTTTGGACGCCGGCGCGTCTTTTTTATGTTTTGCTGGAAGATTCACGAAGACTTGTAAGCCATGAATACGGGCATTGGGACGAGGCGCCTCATCATGAACAGCACCTGAACCTGCTTTTAACCAATATAAGTCACCTGGCAAGATATCAAAATCATTCCCTAGGGAATCCCGATTGTGGAATTTGCCTGAACTATCTTCAAAAAGTACGGAAACAGCAGATAATCCCGCATGTGGATGGGCGCCAAATGTCGGGGTGGTCATGACATAATGGTCAACCATGGCGAGTGGATCCATTTGTTGGTCGAAGTCTTTTTCGCGAAAAGTCTTTGCTGTAAACCCGGTCCCGATATTGAGAGGTTTACTTACTACCTTGGCTGAAATTTTAACAGCTGAAGTGTTTTGTGTAACTATATTTGGGCTATGTAACTTATTCATCAGAAGAACACCTTGTTTAAATTTGTAAACTAGATGTAATATAAAATGGAACGATAAATGCTAAAATAGCCAATAAAAGAAAGATATGTTCTAAATTTAGAACGATAGATGAAGATATTCTGATGATTGATTTGAATGACTATTTTTATTTTGTACATGTGGTGGAGAAAGAAGGCTTTTCTGCAGCCGCAAGAGTTTTAGGTATTCCTAAATCAAGACTGAGCCGTCATGTGTCTAACTTGGAAGCAAGGTTGGATGTAAAGCTTATTCAACGCACTTCAAGACAATTTAAGATCACGGAATATGGGCAGCTATTTTACAATCATGCTAAGGCGATGATGGATGAAATGGCAATGGCAGAAGCTGCCATATCTACCAAAAAAGACACGATCAGTGGTCGTATTATTATGAGTTGCTCTGTCGGGGTTTCTCAGTTTGCTATTCAGGAATTGGTTGTTAAATTTTTATGCGAAAACCCAAAGATTGAACTCATTCAACAAGTGACAAACCAGCCGGTTGATTTGGTATCTTCTGGTATTGATTTAGCCATTCGGGGACATACGGAACCTTTACCGGATTCATCGGTTGTTCAGCGCTATCTCACAACTGTTTCCTGGCAATTATTCGCAAGTCCTGATTATGTGAAGGAATTAGGTATGCCGAATGATCCAGATGAGCTTGAAAATGTAAAAAGTCTCAATGTTGGATGGCAGCCAAGCGCATCTCATTGGGTGTTAAGGAATGAACAGGGCTTAGAAAAGAAAGTTGTTCATGGCAACGTCTATTCCAGTGATGACATGAGTAGCTTGAAAAAGGTGGCTGTGAAAGGACTTGGTATTGTAAACCTACCTTCTTATACATGTCGTGATGAGCTTGAAGATGGCTCTTTAGTGCATGTTTTGCCAAACTGGGTGACGGGACGTGCACAGTTAAGTTTGCTTTCTCCTTCGCGTCATGGGCAATCACCCGCGGTTCAGATGTTTAAGGAATATCTATTGAAGAATATAGAAGAATATGTGGCTGTATAGATTGGGGCAGCAAGGTTGGGCACCTCGCTGCCTTATTTAAACAGGATTATAACGCTGCTTTTGAATAATAATTGATGGCTGGCGTATCTATAAAAAACGATGCCAATTGTGCCATGACCCCGTTTTCAGTGATAAATTTAAGATATTCTTGGTGATCTGCTTTTGAGAGCCATTCTTCGTGAATGAGAAAATTGTTTGTTTCTGAATTAAAGAATACAGAGACATTTAAGGCTCCTTTAAAGCCTCGCACATTAGGTAAGTTTTCTTCGAGAAATATTTGTAAATCTTGATAGATATCCGATTTTACTTCTGCGTGAATTGTGACGGTAACTGGCATTGTTTTCTCCTTCATTTGATGAGGAGAAATATATGGAAAATCTGATTTCTAACTATCCCGATTTCACCAAAAATGCCGATTTTCTACCAATTGTTTTGTAGGCGAATTTGTTTAGGGGATGTGCCAAATTTCTTTTTAAAAATAGATATAAAATGTGAAATATTATCATATCCAACTTCCATGGAAATTTCAGAAATGGATAGAGAAGATTTTTCTAAGAGATCATAGGCTTTATTGAGACGGGCAGACATAAGCCACTTTTGTGGGGTGGTATTGAATTGCCTTTTGAAGTCTCTATTGAAGCTGGTTATTGGTCGCCCAGAAAGCTGGGCCAGTTCTCTTACGTTTAATCGCCAGCATTGTTGATTTTTAAGTAATCTTTTAATGTTGCGTTTGGGTTGATCATCTGTGGTCGTTTTTAAAAAAGCCCTAAGGTTTTTATTTTCGTCCAGATGATCCAATAAGTTTAGAAGCTCAAGTAGTTTTAATTGAACCATTTCGACTGATGGATGAATGTCTTTATAAATTTCATATAGTGATGTCATATATGAGTTAATGCTTGGATTTGATGTTAATTTATAAGGTGCAATCTTATTATTCGTTTCCTTTAAGGTGAGAAGCTTGTTTTTCAAGAAAAGTTCTATGGTATTTTTGTCAAAGAAAAACAAGAAAGCTTCTAATGGACCATCAATCTTTTCAAAATCAGAAACCATAAATGAATTTTTGGGCATAAAGAGTAGTTGTCCATTTTCCAGAATGATCTCATCTTCCTCAAAAGAAGAAAATGTCTCCTTTCCGCTCAAGACATAGGCAAGACAAGGGGTGTTTGTGAAAAACTCGATGCCAAGCATAGATTGTGGGATGTTTTTATAAAAGATGGCGGCATCACCATGTGCCATCACGCAACGGGCGTCATCCATTTCATAAAGGTTTTCTGGTATGAGCAGGACATTTTCTTTCACATATTCTGGAATGAGATGTGACAATAACTTAGCCTCTTTCTTCCAGTGTTAGGCGAATGCCAAGCCCAAGTAGGGTAAATCCACTGAATTTGAAAACCCAATTTAGGAAATTTGGATTTTGCTTAAACCAGTTAGATAAACGGCCTGCAAAAAAACCAACAGGTGTTTTCAAAATAAAGGTTAGACATGCGTAACAAAGGCCCATGGCAAAAATACCAAGAGTCGGATTTTCACTATTTGCAGGAATAAATTGTGGCAAAAATGCAAAGAAAAACAGGGTCACTTTTGGATTGGTGATATTGCAAAGTGTGCCTTCAATAAAAACGCGTTTGACAGATTTGTCGCTGTTGTCTTCGGTTTCTAAGTGGTGACTACCAGAAAGAATAAGTTTAATACCAATATAAAACAGATAGGCCGCACCGATATATTTTAGAATAGCAAAAGCAAGTTCCGATGTTGTAAGGATTGCACCCAAACCAAGAGCTGCGAGAATAGTATGGCCCATCAAGCCAATCGAGATCCCTAAAGCGGCTATAACACCTGCTTTGGATCCTTGGCCTAAGCCACGAGACATAACCATAATTAAATCTTGGCCCGGAGATATAATGACTGCAAGCGAAGCTGCAATGAATAAAAGCCATGGTATATCAAACATGTTTTTTCCTTTTCACAATCTTCCGAAATTTTTAGTTAAGATCATTTACTACCGAATGAACAGAATTTGAAAGTGGAATTTCGTTAAAAAACCCTTTAGACTATTTAAAGGATTGGTTGTAGATATTTGAAGTTTTTGAAATAAGTAGAATTTCTATTATGTGTCTGCGTATCCACCTGTTAAATTTCTTTTCCTCTTTGATGGTTTTTTTGTTTCTGGATAGTTTTTCTGCCTTTGCAGAAGAGGTGTTTACAACCCGTGGTCCTGAATCTGAGGGTGATGAACGATATATTTATCAGAATAAATTACTACAGTTGGCACTTGAAAAAACAACGAACACTCATGGGGCTTACACCCTGAAAGTGACACCTATTGGATCTAATACGAAACGCACGATGCGAGAGGTGGAACGAGGTAGTTATCCCAATTTCTTTGTGCAAAATGCAGTCACACCTGATCGTTTAAATAATATGATAGCTGTACCATTTCCGCTGACTTTGGGGGTGTTAGGCTATCGTGCAGCTTTTGTATCGGAAAAAACAAAGGTAAAGTTGAAATCAGTAAGTACATTGAAGGAGTTACAGCAATTTAGCATATTACAGGGATTAGGTTGGGTTGATAATAAAATCCTTCGAAATGGCGGTTTTGGGGTGATTACATCCAGTTCTTATAATGGTATGTTTAGGCAAGTGGCAACGGATCGGGCGGATATATTCCTGCGCGGGGTGAATGAGATTTTTGCTGAATGGAATAGAAATAAAGATGTTCCCAGTTTAACTTATGACGACAGTTTCTTAATCTACTATGACTTTCCAGCTTTCTTTTTTACCACGAAAGGTAATGAACGCGCTGCTGAACGTGTCCTGGAAGGTTTGCAGCTTGCTTATCAAGATGGAGATCTACAAAAAATCTGGGCAGAAGAATATCAAGAAAGTATTGATTTTGTGACCAAACATCCACGTCGAATATTTAGTATTACTAACCCGCTAAACGTTTATCCTGATAAATCATATCGCCAATATTTAATTGCGGCAGATATTTTTGGTGAAGATATAATCTATGCCGATTAATATCCGATACATGCTACGACGAAACCTATAACTGCAAGGAAAGCAGTTTCACTGAGGATCATGACAACAGGTGCAAAGCCAAGAGATCTGAAATCTCCCAATGAGGTGCGAATGCCTATCGCTGCAATAGCTGTAATCAAACACCAGCGGGACGCTTCTTTTAAAAATTCGGCGATTTGATCAGGAAGAAAACCAAAGCTTTTAAGTAGTACGAGGATAACAAAACCAACTAAGAAACCTGGTACGCCAACGGCCTTCTTTCCACCTTTGATATCTTTTGCAGCCATACTAACGGCAATAGATACAAAAAGAACTACGGGCACTAACATGGCTACGCGAAAAAGTTTTACCACGGTTGCGGTATCACCTGCGGTTTCTGACACAGAATACCCTGCACCAACGACCTGCGCCACATCATGAATGGTGGCACCAAGAAAAAAACCATTTCCCACATCTGACATGTCTGACCATTGGGCGATCAATGGATAGAATACCATTGCAAGTGTACTTAATGTTGTTACTCCGACAACTGCAAAAATCGTATTGGTTTCTGCTTCTTTTGATTTAGGTAACACTGCGGAAAGCGCTGCTGCCGCAGATGCTCCGCAAATCGCAACAGATCCGCCTGTTAAAACGCCAAACCATTTATCCTGTTTCAACAATTTGGCCGCAATCAATCCGAATAGGATTGTCGCACCAATAGAGGCAACGACCACTAATAATGGCCATAACCCTAAATCAGCAACTTGATCAATTGTGATCCGCGCGCCTAATAAAGCAACACCGACGCGTAGAACTGTCTTGGCAGAAAATTGGATGCCATCAGCGGTTTTTTCATCTTTTGATAAAAAATGGAAGGCTGTACCTAACAATAAAGCATAAAGCATGACGGGCCCGCCATGATGTTCTGATAGAAACGAAGCCGCGATAGCCACAATCACTGTAATAATCACACCTGGGAATAGAATTTTTCCCTCTTCAAATTTGGAATTCATGAAACCAGTTGCTTTGGAATCTTCAGACATAAAAAATTAATTCCTGTGTTTGTGAAAATTATAATAATTATTTTCTTTATGATTTTTCTCTATCGCAGCTTTGACGAAGGATCAAGTAAAGCTTCAAACACGGGTGGAAAAAAGTTTCGAACCGTGTTTGGATATAAAATCGAATTTTTAGATAATTGTGTCATTTGAACAGGAAATTAGGGTGGAAGTAACAGCATCACAGATTTTGTTGAGTTTGTTGATTGCATCATTTGTAATCATCACCTGTGTGGCTATTTTTTATCTATGGTTTTCAAATTTACTGAAACGTCGATTACATGAATTTGTTGATCAATCCTCACAGGCGTTGATTTTGCAGGGAACAGAAATGTTATTTTGGTCCAAAAAAGCTGCTGAATTAATTGGGTTTTCTCAAATTCAGGCCATGGGGCATGTTGCTGAATTGATAGATGAAAACCAACAGTCCAGATTTCTAATGCATCTTGATGTTTTGATGAAGAATGGCAAAGGGTTTGAAGGGAGTTTTGATTTACTTTCCGGACGAGTGATTTCGATAAAAGGGGAAAAAACCAGAATATTTCGCCGATATGTTCTTGTTCTTTGGTTTCAAGATATCAGCGAGCTTTCGTTGCTTGCAGATAATTATGTAAGAATGGAACAGGACAGTCGTATTCAGTCAGCAATTATTGATAGTTTACCTTATCCAATCTGGTGGCGATCAACAGATGATTTGAACCTGCTTGACTGTAATAAAGCCTATGCAGAATATCTAGAAAAAGACAAAGATATTGTTATCTCTGAGCAGCATGAATTGGGCGCTGGTAGTATTTCCGCGGCTGGTCGATTTTTGGCCCGTCGGGCAGCGCGTTCTAGCAGTATTCAAACGGAAAGCCATTCGGTGGCCTTGCAAGGCAAACGTCGACTGCTTGAATTTACGGAACAACGCCATCCTAATCTACCTCATCTACTAACTGGTTATGCTTTGGATATGACGGCATTGGACGATGTGCAAGCGCAATTAGTAACTCATTTGGCAGCTCATGATACGGTTTTGGATGAAATGCTATCAGCTATTGTTATCTTTGGACCAGATAAGAGGTTAACTTACTTTAACCAGTCTTTTATGCGCTTATTTGACTTGCATTCTTCTGATGTTGCTGCCGGTCTTGGATATGGTGAGGTGTTGGAGAAACTTCGGCAGAAAAGAAAACTTCCCGAAGTAATTGATTTCCCCAAGTATAAACGTGAACAAGAAGCGTTATTTTCACGTCTTTTGGAAAAGAAAGAAGAAATGCTTCATCTGCCCGACGGGCGAACACTGCATCAATTAATTATTCCTCATCCCTTGGGTGGGCTAATGTGGATGTTGGAAGATGTGACCGATCTTTTATCTTTGGAAAGTAACTATAATACGCAGATTGCGGTACAGCAGGAGACATTAAATAACCTCTTTGATGCTGTATCGGTTTGGGGGAGTGATGGTAAATTAAATATTTGGAATCGTATGTTTAAGGAATTCTGGCAATTCCCGAAAGAACTTTTGGATACCAATCCACATATCACTGAGATTGTAGATTTCTATCATGAGAAATGGTTGGCAAATGAAGATGAACTTGCAGTCAAGAAATCAAAATCCGATATGATTTTACAAATTACGGAACGGGTTGCAAAAAGTTATACTCTGGCGCTTGTAGATGGTCGTGTTATTGAAGTTGCTTTGGTGCCATTGCCAGATGCGCAGGTTTTAGTGATCCATTCTGACGTGACTGACACCAAAAGAGTAGAGCGAGCCTTGGAAGAACGAAATGTTGCTTTTGAACGTGCTGATTTATTGAAAACACAATTTTTATCCAATGTATCTTATGAGCTTCGTACACCAATTAATGCTATTCAAGGGTTTGCATCCATTCTGAAAGAAGAATATTTCGGGACTTTAAATGAACGTCAAATGAACCATGTGCAGAACATTCTGGATGCGGGAGAAACATTAACGCAATTGGTGAAAGATATCCTTGATCTGGCGATTATTCAGGCAGATCTGATGGAGCTTGAGTTGGAAGAAAGTGATATTGCGCAACTCATTAATAAATCAATTGAAGATAATAAAGCTCTGGTGATGGATGAGAAACAGCAGTTAACCTGTTTCTGTGAGCCCGGTGTGTATCGATATAAATGTGATCAAGGGCGCTTGGAACGTGCTTTGTCTAACTTGTTGGGGAGTATCCTTAAACTTTCAGACGGGGATCACGTTGATATTCAACTTTCAGATTTTCCAGATCATTTATGTATTCGATATCAAACAGATTGGGTGTTGGATCATAAGGAAGATCAAAAATATATCCAAAACAGATTTATGGGGAATGACCCGCAAGCCTTGCGATCCGGTGTTGGATTAAACTTATCAATCGCGCGAAATATGGTCGAACTTCATGGTGGTGAGATTCAGTTGGATGTCACTTCCGAAAAAGGGTTTGCGGTGACAATAGTCTTGAAAAAGGCCTAGAAAAGTCGCACATACAGCGCCAATAAGAATTTTCATAGATTGCATTAAGAAAGCCCAGAAAGATGAATGAAAATCTTGATGATGCTACACGACCTTTATACAGCCTGACATTGGAAGATGAGGCTGAAACAAAGCATATTGCAGAACGTATTGGTAATGTTTTGGTTGCCGGGGATGTGGTTTGTTTATGGGGTGATTTGGGGGCTGGGAAATCCACTTTTGCCAGAGCTTTAATTCAATCACGCCAAAAGCAGGCAGGACAGGCGCCAAGCCCGACATTCACTTTGGTGCAAACGTATGAAACAGACCGTGAAGATATTTATCATTATGATCTCTATCGTTTGGAAGATGAAAATGAGGTTCTGGAATTAGGCATTGATGAAGCCTTTAGTGAGGGCATTTCCTTGATTGAATGGCCTGACCGTCTTGGGAGTTATCTGCCGTGGGATCGTTTGGATATTTTGTTGACCCATGTGGAACAAGGGGGCGACATTAGACAAATTGAAATTCACACGACCCATGCACGTTGGGCGGATAAGTTGGTTGGATTGGCTGATTAAGACATTTTAGGTATTTCTTCCTGCGTGCCACCTCTTGCGGGAAAAGGCAAATCCCTGCACATTATCCATTCGCATTTAGGTATGGGTGAAGGGATTTGAAAGTGACAAAAATCACAAAAGCAATGGTGATGGCAGCAGGTTTCGGTACCCGTATGCGCCCTTTAACCAATACTATTCCCAAGCCGTTAGTTCCGTTTCTAGGTAAACCATTGATTGATTGGTGTATGGATTTATTGCGATCCGCTGGAACTACAGATTTTGTGGTGAATAGTCATTACTTGGCTGATAAAATCCACGGTCATTTTTCCGATGATCCTAGAGTTCAGATTTCTCATGAAGATGAAATTCTCGAAACGGGTGGTGGTATGAAAAAGGCACTGCCGTTATTAGGGCAGGATGCAGTTTTCGTCGCTAATGCGGATGTGGTATTGATTGGGGATGCAGAAAAATCTTTGAATAATCTTTTATCCCATTGGGATGACGAAAAGATGGATTGCCTGATGCTATTAATTCCCAAAGAAAAAGCATTCGGTCACGGAGGCGCAGGTGACTATTTTATGGATGAAATGGGTGGTTTGACACGTCGGATAGAAGAAGATAGCGCGCCATATATCTTTTCCAGTTATCGTATCATGCATCCCCGCTTGTTAGACGATACGCCGGACGGGGCTTTTTCCTTACGTGACAGTTTTGATAAAGCTCAGGCAGCTGGTCGTTTGTTTGGGGTCGTGCATGATGGAGAATGGTTAGATATCTCATCTGTGAAATCTTTAGAAGAAGCTGAATCTCATTATGGTTCACGTTTGGTTGATGGTAAGATCATCTGATGACTATTGAACAAGCCGATCTTTTTACAGCCTTTGATGAAGCGCCCCAACCGATAAATCCGGTGCCAGTGGTTGCAGGGGAGGCAAGTGTTTATACCATTGCCCCGAATATAACTTTTGTAGATGCACTAGCGGCAAAGCTATTAAAGGATATCGCAGAAGATCCACTTGCGATCAGCGATATGGTGATTTTATTGCCAACCCGTCGTGCGTGTCGTGCCTTGCGAGATGCTTTCTTACGATTGGGCAAAGGCAAACCGATCCTGTTACCTGTGATGCGTCCGATCGGGGATGTAGATGAGGATGAGCTTTTATTGGGTGCAGAGGGCTATACCGATCTGGGTATGATGGAAGAAATTGAACTGCCGCCAGCGATTTCCAATCTGCATCGCCAATTGTTATTGACCAGCTTGATCCGCATGCGTCCTATTGGGGATCATACGCCTTCTGTGGAACAGGCCGCACGTTTGGCACAAGAACTTGCCCGTCTCTTAGATCAGGTGCAAACGGAACAATTAACATTGGATGGTTTGGAAAACCTGATTGAAGGGTCTCATGAGTTTTCTGATCACTGGCGGGAGATTATTGAATTTCTAGATATTTTGCGAAAATTCTGGCCCGCAATTTTAGAAGAAAATGGGGCGCTTGATCCGGCGGATCGTCGAAATCGGATTTTGAATGCACAGGCTATGGCATGGGAAGCCTCCCCACCAACTCAACGTATTCTGGCAGCAGGTATGACGGGTAGTATTCCGGCGGCGGCGAATTTGTTGCGTGTGATTGCCCATCTGCCTGAAGGGCAAGTGATCTTACCGGGGGTTGATTTATCTTTGTCAGATGATGATTGGGCGGCAGTCGAAGAAGATGAAACCCATCCGCAATATGGTTTTGCCCATGTGTTAAAAGATATGGGGTTAACACGCGAAGATGTGAAGCCTTGGACCTTTGATGGTATTGAAGATCATCAAGCAAGTGATATTTCGCGCGTAGAGTTGATGACAGAAACGTTGCGACCTGCCCGCACGACAGATAAATGGCGAGGCTTAAGTGATTGGCCTGAAAAGGCGCTGGATGGGATTTGCCAGATTGATTGTCCAACATCAGGGACGGAAGCGGCGACCATTGCTTTGTTGATGCGCGCAAGATTGCAAGAACCGGAGCAGACAGTGGCGCTGGTCTCACCAGATCGAATGTTGGCGCGTCGTGTGGCAAGTGAATTACAACGTTGGGGCATTCAGGTGGATGATTCAGCGGGGCAACCGCTTTCAACCACAGCACCTGCAACCTATATGCGCCTTTTGGCAGACGCGGTCTCCTTATCCCTATCGCCTGTTTCTTTATTATCCTTGTTAAAACATCCAATGTCGGCTTGTGGCGATCATATTGCACAATTCCGCCGTGATGTTCGATTACTAGAAACGGAATGTTTGCGTGGACCAAAACCTGCACCGGGTATGAAGGGATTGCGCGCATTGGTTGGCGATTATGCCAAGGCAGATCATCGAAAACCAGAAAAGCGCGATGAAAATGTAGTGCGCCTTACAGCGTTTCTGGATCGATTGGAAACCGCCCTTAAGCCTCTTTTGGAAGTGATTGATCAAGAAACTGTTGATTTACCTGTAATCTTGGAAGCTCATATGGAAGCTGCAGAGGCCTTGGCTGCGTCTTACGAAGAAAGCGGATCAGACCGTCTTTGGGCGGGGGATGCAGGGGAAACTTTGGCGAATTTCCTTGCAGATTTGGGGGAAGATGCTGGTTTGGTAAAAGCTATGCCACCACGGGAATATCCAAGTTTGTTTGAATCTTTGCTGGTGGGCCAAGCCGTACGCGCCGCCCATGGTCGACATCCTCGCGCCTTTATTTGGGGACCTATGGAAGCCCGCTTACAGCATACAGACCTTGTGATCCTTGGAGGATTAAATGAAGGCATATGGCCGCCGGAAAGCCAATCAGATCCTTGGATGTCACGGCCTATGAGACAGAAATTTGGCCTTCCTTTGCCAGAACGCCGTATCGGGTTAAGTGCCCATGATTTCGCCCAATGTTTCTGTGCAGGGGAAGTTGTGATTACACGCGCTGAAAAGACCGACGGATCACCAACAGTGCCAAGTCGTTGGTTAAGCCGTTTAGATGTGGTTTTGGACAAACTAGAAATGTCCCATCTGATGAAAGCAGATCGGCCTTGGTTGGATTGGGCCATTGAATTGGGACAAGCAGAAGGTGAAACCATTGATCCTCCGGCGCCAACACCACCACTTGAAGCGCGACCAAATAAACTATCTGTCACCCGGATTGAGGCATGGATGCGTAATCCTTATGGCATTTACGCGGAAAAGATTTTAGGCCTTCGCCCGCTCGACCCCTTGGAACAAGAACCGGGGGCGGCGGATCGGGGAAACTTTATCCATGCAGCTCTAGAAGATTTTATGGAGGCCTTTCCTTATAACCATAATCTACCCGAAACAGCCTTAGATAAACTGTTGGAATTTGGGGAGAAACATTTCCAACAACATATGGCGCATCCAGCTGTGCGGGCATTCTGGTGGCCGCGATTTGAACGTATTGCCGCATGGTTTGTGGAAAAGGAAAAAGATCGTCGCAAAGTCATGCTGAATAGTTTGAGTGAGATTCAAGGCACTTGGACATTTAACTCGCCTATTGGAGAGTTTACCTTGACCGCGAAAGCAGATCGATTGGATAAAACAAGAGACCAATCGGCTTTGTCTATCGTGGACTATAAAACAGGTTCGCCACCTAGTAGTAAGATGGTGGCAGCTGGGTATGCGCCTCAATTGCCGTTGGAAGCAGTCATTGCCGCAAAGGCAGGATTCAAGGAAATACCAAATGGGGAAGATCTTGATGTGGCGGAACTTTCTTTTTGGAAATTATCCGGTGGTGATCCGGCAGGTAAAGAACATCCGGTTCGTATCAAAGATAAATCTTTAGCTGATTTAGTAGAAGAAGCTGAAGAAGGTGTACAGAAACTGGTGCATAAATTTGCGGATGAGAAAACACCTTATCTAGCCACCCCAAAGATGCGCTATGCCAGTCGATATAATGATTTCGAACATCTGGCACGGGAAGGGGAATGGCGTATTGCAGAAGAGGGGGAAGATTAAGTCATGTCTGATGCTGTATCTCATACTCCCATTGATCCAAACATCCTGCAACGTCGTGCATCCAATCCGTTTAATTCAGTTTGGGTGTCGGCAAGTGCCGGAAGTGGTAAGACCAAGGTTCTAACAGATCGCGTATTATCTTTGTTATTAATGCGCGCCTGGCCTGAAAAAATTCTATGTATCACCTTTACCAAGGCCGCAGCAGCGGAGATGTCCAACCGGGTGAATGAAAAGCTTGGTGAATGGGCAACCATGGAAGAAGAAAAGCTGTTTAAGGAATTGCATCAACTGATGGGGATAGCCCCCAATCAGGATGATATGCAGCTTGCCCGACAGTTATTTGCCCGTGTTCTTGATACACCGGGGGGGCTCAAGATTTTAACGGTCCATAGTTTCTGTCAGTCCTTACTTGGTCGTTTCCCATTGGAAGCAGGTGTGTCGCCTAATTTCCAAATTCTGGATGATCGGTCTGCCAATGAAATGTTAATGCGCGCCCAGGATACTATTTTGCGCGCCGCGGATCAGGCAGGTGTTTTACAATCAGCACTGAAAGTTGTTACCCGCCATAGTAATGAAGAAAGCTTTGCCCAATTGATGCGTGGGTTGATCTATGAGCGTGGCCGCCTCAAACGGTTATTGGATCAACGTCCTGATGAAAGTCCCCTAGATTGCCTTAATAGAGTTGAGGGTGAGCTTTTTGATTTACTAGATGCTGTGCGTGGGGTGAGCGAAGAAGACGTGATTAAGGAGGCTTGTAAAGAAGGGGCCTTTGATCGCAACGCATTACGTGATGCTATGACACATCTGCAGGGAGGCACAAAAACGGATCAGTCTTCCGCAGAAAAATTGGCATCTTGGCTTGAGGCTGACGAAGCTGGACGTGTGGTTGGGTATGAAAGCTATCGATCTATATTCTTAACCCAGAAACTTGACCCTAAAGCGAATGTCATGACTAAGAAACGGGGTGAAGATCGTCCTGACATTTTAGATGTGATGTTAAATGAGCAAGATCGTATCATTCGTGTGCAAGATCGCATCGCACGCCAAGTAACGGCAACCGCGTCGGCGGGCGTGTTGCGTTTGGGCGAAGCTATGTTACGGGCTTATGAGACCGAAAAACAGGCACGTGATCTTCTGGATTTTGACGATCTGATCTTAAAATCTGTAAACCTGCTGACTAAGGAAGATGGTGCGGCTGCTTGGGTCATGTTTAAACTGGATGGTGGTTTGGATCATGTCTTGATTGATGAGGCACAAGACACCAACCCGGAACAATGGCAGGTAGTAGAAACCTTAACCCGTGAATTTTTCACAGGGGAAGGGCAATATAATACCCGTCCTGAAAAATTTGAGCGTGATGTATTTAGAACCATCTTTGCCGTCGGGGATGAGAAACAATCCATCTTTAGTTTCCAACGTGCTGATCCACGTGAATTTAATCGTATGCAAGGCGTGTTTGCTGATCTTGTAAAAGAGGTTGGGCAGGATTGGGATATGGTTCCGATGGATACCAGTTTCCGGTCCACCAATGCGGTTTTAAAAACGGTGGATGCTGTCTTTGAAAATCCGGTCGCACGGGATGGGGTGGTGCCGTTGGAACGTGAAATCCACCATAATGCTTTCCGCCAAGGCCATGGGGGACGTGTGGAAATATGGCCTGTGGTGCAAGCAGATCGTACGGTTGATCCTGATCCGTGGTTGTTACCAACGGAAACCGAACGGGATGCCAGTCCAAAACAAAGATTGGCGGATGCGTTGGCAAATCAAGTAGCTAGTTGGATTGGACATGAAGACCTGCCAGCCAAGGCCCGAAAAGTGCGCGCTGGGGATATTATGGTTTTGGTGCGTCGCCGTGATGCCTTTGTAGATTTATTGGTGCGTGCCCTAAAACGTAAAAACATTCCCGTGGCAGGTGTGGACCGGATGATCCTGTCAGAACAGATTGTAGTGATGGATTTGATGGTGTTAGCGCAATTCCTGATCATGCCGGATGATGATTTATCGCTTGCGACTTTGTTAAAGACACCACTTTTGGGTCTTAATGATGATGATTTGTTTAAACTGGCCCATAAACGAGGGAGCCGATCCCTGTGGTTTAATTTACGGGAAGTTGGACGAGATCATCCACGTTTTGGGCCAGTGGTAAATTGGCTTTCCGATTTATTGGCCCGTACGGATTTTATCCGTCCTTTTGAGTTATTTTCAAGCATTTTGGCCCGTCCTTGTCCCGCATTGGATAAAAAAGAAGATCGTAGTTTAACTGGGCGTGAAGCTATGGTGGCAAGATTGGGTCGGGAAGTAGAAGACCCGCTGGAAGAATTTCTTGCTATGGCCTTGAGTTACGAACAAGGGAATGCGCCGTCCTTACAAGGCTTTTTACACTGGTTCCATGCAGGTCAATCCGAAGTTAAGCGTGACTTGGAAGCAGGTGTTAGGGATGAAGTAAAAATTATGACGGTACATGGATCAAAAGGTCTTCAGGCGCCGATCGTGATTATGCCGGATACAACATCTGTCCCAATGATGCGTGATAAAATGTATTGGGTGAAAGAGGGGGAGAAACAATTCCCTGTCTGGACCCCAAGCGGGCATTATCAGGAAGCTATAGGTGAAAAGGCCAAGGCTGATTTAAAGAAAGCCCAAAATCAGGAATATCGTCGATTGCTTTATGTGGCCTTAACCCGTGCAGAGGATCGCTTATTGGTATGTGGCTCGGCCGGGACCAATGGGGCATCGGCGGATTGTTGGCATGAATTGATTGAACAGGGCCTAAGCAAGATTGGAACAGAGGTGGATTTTGCTGCCCCTATCGACAGTATGGATAGCTGGACCGGGAAAGCCTGGATATATGAGGAAGCGCATACTGCTGAAATCATTCAAAAAGAAGAAGAAATCGTTGCCGAAAAGGCGCAAGAAGAAATGCCGTATTGGATGCGTGTAGCGCCGGGGGCAGAACCTATGCCACCGCGTCCCTTGATTCCATCTGCGGCAACAGTGGAGGTTGCCAATCCGCCTGTGCGTTCACCGCGACAAGTGAAGGCGCAGAAATATTATAAACGTGGTCGATTGGTGCATCGCCTGCTTCAAAGTTTACCAGATTTACCTTTGGCAAAACGGCGGGATGCTGCTTTAAAATTCTTGGCTCAACCTGCTCATGGCATTGATGAGGCCTATCAACTTGAATTGGCAGATGAAGTCATGGCGGTAATGGAAAAGCCTGAATTTGCTTCTCTTTTTGGGCCTGATAGTCGCGCGGAAGTCCCTGTGGTGGGATTGATTGAAGGGGATAAAACACAATTGGTTTCAGGTCAGATTGACCGTTTGATCGTTTCAGGCACAGAAGTTTTTATCGTAGATTACAAAACCCTGCGACCAAGCCCGATGGATCCGGCAGATGTTCCAGAAGCCTATTTAAAACAAATGGCTAGCTACCGTGCGGTGTTAGATAAAATCTATCCCGACCATGATATTCGATGTGCACTTTTATGGACAGATGGGCCAAGAATTATGGAATTGGACAAAGGACAACTTGACCTGTTTTCACCCACTCCCTACATTAGGAAAAAGTAGAAACCATAATCCGTCTACATGTCGGATGATTGAAGACATTTTAAGGAGCAAAGAAATGTCCACTGTAAATGTAACAGACGACGAATTCGAAAGTGCTGTTCTTGATGCTGACCAACCAGTTGTAGTTGATTACTGGGCTGAATGGTGTGGCCCTTGTAAGATGATTGGCCCGGCTTTGGAAGAAATTGCTTCTGACATGCAAGGCGAAGTTAAGATTGCAAAGATCAACATTGATGAAAACCCAGATACACCATCCAAATTCGGTGTGCGTGGTATTCCAACATTGATGATGTTCAAAGACGGCGAAGTTGTTGCTACAAAAGTTGGTGCATTGCCAAAAACACAATTGGAAGAGTGGATTAACTCTAACAAATAATATGCATCGCATATGATTGTGTTTCGCTTTTGAAGCTTACGAATTTGAAAAGGGTCGCGTTCTAGCGGCCCTTTTCTGTTTTAAATCCAACGACGCGTATGTGTCATGTAAACAAGATAATCTTCACCGAATTTATCTAGTAAAATACGCTCTTCAGGCCGTATTTGGAAAAAATGTAAATACATTACAAGCAGGATTGGATGCATTAAGGTAATAAAATTCCCGGCAAAAATCACAGCCGCACAGATAATGATCACCAATCCAAGATACATGGGATTTCGACTATATTTAAAAATGCCATTTGTGACGAGGCTTTGTGCCAGTTCCGGTTTCCTTGGATTTACAGCAGTTTTGACTTTACGAAATTCGATAGAAGCCGTAATTCCCAAGGCTAATCCAATTAAACCAATTATCACGGCAATATAGGATTGATAAGGAAAGCTAAAAATAGTGTCTGGATACAAATAGGCAACCAATCCCAGATGTATAAGAAAGACCAAAGCCACCAATGGGGGCGGGAATTTAAGCTGTAACCATGTCATCTATTTCGCCAATTCATTCCGGTTTTAATGTTACATATATACCACAATTTGTTGGAAAATATAGTTATTTGGAATTCCCCTTGACCGATAGGGGGCAGGTCGTCATAACCGTGGGCGTTGCTTTCTTGTAAGCAAATTTTAATCGGGAACATTCTGTTCCTTTTTCTGTGAAACCCTTCGGGCGTCCAAAACCTTTGAGTGGGGCTGTTTGCAGCAATGCGGCAGTTTTATAAATGACAAAAGACTATTCTGATAAATTACCAACAAACCGTATTTTTTCTGGTGTGCAACCGACAGGTAACCTGCATTTAGGAAACTATCTAGGGGCTATTCGTAACTGGGTGCGTATGCAACAGGATTACGAATGTGTTTTCTGTGTCGTTGATATGCACGCGATAACCACATGGCAAGATCCATCGGCTTTGCGTAAATCCATCCGCGAAGTGACCGCAAGCTTTATTGCATCTGGTATTGATGTGAAAAAATCCGCATTGTTTAATCAATCCCGCAATCCGAACCATGCAGAATTGGCGTGGGTGTTTAACTGTGTTGCGCGTATGGGTTGGTTGAACCGTATGACCCAGTTTAAGGAAAAAGCAGGCAAGAACCGTGAAAATGCCTCTACAGGTTTGTTTTCTTATCCAAATCTGATGGCGGCTGATATCTTGGCTTACAAGGCAACCCATGTACCTGTTGGTGAAGATCAGAAACAGCATCTTGAACTGACCCGTGATATTGCAAATAAGTTTAATAATGACTGGGATGTGCCGAATTTCTTCCCGGAACCAGAACCTGTGATTTTGGGTCAAGCTGCACGTGTGATGTCGTTGCGTGATGGGTCCAAAAAAATGTCTAAATCGGATCAATCTGACTACAGTCGTATCAACCTGACAGATGATCGTGATGCGATTGCCTTGAAATTACGTAAAGCCAAAACTGATCCAGAACCATTACCGACAGAAATGGATGGCTTGGAAGACCGCGCAGAGGCTCGTAACCTGGTGGGTATCTATGCAGCCCTTCAAGATATGACATCTGAACAGGCATTGGCAGAAGTTGGTGGTAAATCCTTCAAGGATTTCAAAGAAATTCTGACCGAACTGGCGGTAGAAGTTCTAGGTCCAATTGGCGAAGAAATGCAACGCCTGTTGAATGATGAAGCCTATATTGATTCCGTCTTGAAAGATGGTGCAGAACGCGCACAGGCAATTACGCAACCAATCATTGATGATGTTTATGATATTGTAGGATTACTTCGTTAAACGAAATCCTATTGATCCGTCGAATAAAAGCCCTGTTGGTGAAGACCTGCAGGGTTTTTTATTGGATAGAAAATTAAGTTTAGACTGATGCGCAACGATTGTCTCTCATACGCTGAATTCCTGATTCAAATAGACGATTACGTGATAATAACCATTAGGTTTCCAGATAACAGTATCCAAACAAAAAACGACAATAATACATACAGACCCTGCTTCCATTTTTTTTGGCAAAAAAATGTTATAGATAAACCAAAAAGTACAAGGCTTCCGATAAAAATCCCAAAAGAGCTATCTGCATAAAAATCTTTATCAAACATAAATTGATTCAAAATTGAGAATTTATTAAAGGCAAATAGGAAAATGCATAAGATATTTGCGATATGAATAGAAATTAAAATTTTATTTTTCATTTTAGCGCTTTCATATTTTGTACATCACTATGAGGTAAATACCTCATAGTGATACGTTATTCTTTATTTCCTTCGAGGCGTTCCCCAAAGCTCATACGGTATAACATCGGTGCCGAGATGCCCAAAAAACCGTGCTGTCCTCTCTACAGCACCAACATCTTCGGTATAAGGCGGATAATACACATAATTATATGTACCCTTAATGGAAGGATCAGTAATCTTTTTTCCTGTATCACCGTTAAAAACCACTTCCCGACCGTCAGGATGGCCGTATTTATCTTCAGGTTTTCCTTTCTTGTCTTGGTGATAAATACTTTCACCCTGTGAGTATTTTTTAAATCCCCATGTTTTTGCTTGTGCTGGACTGTTAGGTAACGGGCGATTTAATTTTTCTCGATCTTCATAATGCCAACGTGTAGGTGCTTTTTGGGCGTCCACCAAGCCGTTCTCTATATCATCGATAGACTCATTGAATAAGTTTTCAGCACGATTACGAATGTAATTATTATAGTCCGCGAAGGCTGGCAGGCCGCTTTCGGGGTTGATTTGTTCTTTGCCGGATCCGACGGTGTAGATGGGGAGATCTTCGCCCAGTGTTTGCGAGATCAGAGCCATAACCTCTTCTGTTTGGGCGGAAAGAGGCAGAACAATTTCGCCCGGTGTAAGATGCGCGATATATGTATCTCTTTTATTCGTTAAACCATTTAGGCCCAAGATATTGGCCATTTGTCCCTGACGGGCTTCAGGTAAGTCTTTAAGTTTAGAGGCTTCTGATTCACTCTGTTTCGGGGAATCATAGAGGTCTTCAAACCCTTTGGTAACAGCCTTTACGATAGCTGGGTCACGGTCACGCCAATAGGACGGGTTCTTCATTAGTTTCTTTAAGCGCGCCAATTCACGCGCTTCAACATCGGTTGAAACCATATAATATTCCTTCATTTGGGTTGATTTATTGAGAACATATAGTAAATAAATATATTTTTGTCAATATATTTACTTTTTGTTCTATTTAATAGTGAGCTGATGTTTCAGGATTCAGACTTATAGCTGTGCCTAATATTCCTCAATTAAGTCATTGCCTATTTTTTTAAATGAGCGGAAACTGGCTTAGATATTTGAATTGCTTGAAAGTTTCGATGCGATGTTGTCTATCATCCGCCCCGTTATTGCCCTTCTGTTAAGTTTTGGGCTTTTGATTACCGCAAATGGTATGTTCAATACATTGCTTGGTTTGCGTAGCCGACTGGAAGGGTTCAGTACGGAAACGACTGGTATTATCATGGCTGGCAGTTTCCTTGGGATGTTGATTGGGGCTGTTTACGCCATCAGGATTATCAGTGCCGTTGGGCATATTCGCGCCTTTGCTGCTTTAGCGTCTATTATGTCGGTGGCAGTATTAAGTCACGTATTATGGATTGATGCGGTTTTCTGGTTTATCTTGCGCTTGATGGCAGGTTTCTGCCTGTCCGGTATGACCATGATTGTGGAAAGCTGGTTAAACGGGAATTCGGAAAATTCCAACCGCGGACAGATCATGGCTATGTATATGATCACCAACTATTTGGGATTTGGTATCGGACAATTTCTGATTTTGCTGGATGATCCAAAAAATACAGAATTATTTATTATTGCTTCCATCATTTTGTCTCTGGCACTTGTACCGATCCTGTTAACGAGATCAAAAGCGCCACCACCGCAGCCTGCGATCCGTTTATCTATGCCAAAACTGTTCAAGATTTCCCCCCTTGGCTTGATTGGTGTCTGTACAGCAGGATTAATGAATGCGGCTGTGAATGGCATGGGGGCTGTCTTTGGTAAGGAAATGGGGTTGGAGCTATCAGATATTTCCACCTTGATGGCCTGTTTCGTATTAGGGGCGATGGTAATGCAATATCCTGTCGGGCGCTTGTCGGATAGATTTGATCGTCGTGCCGTGATTATTGTTGTGGCAGCGGCCACCTTTGGCATGTCCACCATCATGGTCAGTTTTGCTGAAAATGCCGGAATTGCGCTTTTTGCTATGGCAGCGGTTTATGGAGGAATTGCCTATACAGTTTATCCTTTATCAGCTGCCCAGCTTAATGATATGGCAGATTCAAATATGCGAGTGCAGGTGGCGGCTGGCGTTATGGTTGCTTATGGTATTGGCGCCTCAATTGGTCCAATTGCTGCTGGTCAGATTATGGGGTTATTTGGACCAATAGGTTTATTCTACTATACGGCAACTGTTGCGGTTACATTAGCGTGCTTCACGGCTTTACGTATGTTGGTGCGTGTCAGAACTGAAAATAATATCAAACGTAAATCGGTCTTTATGCCAATTTCCGGCACTAGCTTTGGCGGTAAGCAATTGTATAACGCCGCTTTGGATAGTGTGATGCGGGAAAAGCGCAAGAAACATCAAAATGAAAAAGCAGCAGGTTCGGAAGAATTGAAACAGAAAACATCTTCTTCTTAGTGCTTTCATCAATATCGATGCATTAGAGACTTGAAAGATAAAGCGATCTTACTTATTTCCTAATGTATGATGAATATTTGGCAAAATATCAAAGACTGGTGGGTTGATTTTCAACCACTCACGTCTCTTCGTGACCGACTAAGTGGTGATAAGAAATTACTTAAATCGATTGGTATCGGGATTGTTCTGGTGATCGGGCTTTATTATCCGATTGGCATGATGATCGTGCATAAGGTAGATGATAATCTAGGTTACACACCGATCCTCAATCCCGGAGAATCCGAAGCTGTAGCAAATGCAGCAGGCTTGATGCGTCGTGAAATTGAAGATTATCGATGGACAGCGATGGATCCATTTTTTATGCCCGGCGCAGCTTTAGATAATATGCCAAATTTCCAAAAAGGTATGGTTTCGGCTATTAGTCGCTTCGCGATTGAAATGTCGGATCAAATTGGCCGTGTACGTGGATCATCACAGGTGGATGAGGATTTGGATAAAGCGGCGGGCTTGTTTAAATATAAACCTGATGTCTGGGTTTATGATATTTCAGAAAGTTGGTTGCCACAAAGATCTTCTGCGCAACAATATATGTTAGCTGTTAGATCGTTTGAAAATTATAATCGACGTCTTGCCGCTGGCGAGGCGATTTTTGAACGCCGTGGGGATAACCTGCTTGCGACAATAGATCGTATAACGGCGGATTTAGGATCTGCATCTGCCGTGATTGATAGTACTATTCAAGATTTATCGGCCTTTTCTTTTGATACCGATGATGTGTTTTACCGCACCAAAGGGCGTCTTTATGCCTATTATTTCATTCTCAAGGGTTTAAAAACCGATTATGCGAATGTGATTGAAGAGCGGAAACTTACCAAGGCCTGGGATCAGATGCTCTTATCCTTGCAAGAAGCAGCAAGTATGGACCCGTTACTGGTGACAAATGCAGCGCCGGATAGTTTTATCATGCCTAGCCATTTGGCAGGGCAGGGTTTCTATTTGCTTCGTGCTAGAACTCAACTTCGTGAAATTTCTAATGTTCTTTTGAAATAGTTTCTTGGTTCTTTTTTCTTTGATCGGAAAAAAATTGCTGATAAACTTCTAAGTAGCAAAAAATATAAAAGGCTTTGAAATAAAATATTTAGCCTGAGGGAGAGTGTTATGTCAGATGAGACGGGTGCCTCGGTAGACATAGGGGATTTCCATGCAAGAAAGGAATTTCAAGCCCGACCTAGGGTTTTCCTGGTTCTTGTGGATGATAGTGCAGAAATGCCAAAAGCCCTTCGATTTGCCAGTCTTCGTGCCAAACATACAGGTGGTATGGTTGCTTTACTGCATGTGCAGGATAATGCGGAATTCCACCATTGGTTAGGCGTGGAAGCCTTGATGAAAGAAGAAGCGCGTGAAGAAGCGGAAGCTTTATTGCAAAAACTTTCAGAAACTGTGAATGATTTATGCGGTAGCTATCCGATTATCTATATGCGCGAAGGGGATAGAGCTAATCAGCTGTTTGATTTATTGGAAGAAGATGAAACCATTTCGATTGTTGTTTTGGCAACAAGCGCTGAGAAAGCGTCAAATGACCATGTGATTAATCACCTAACTGGTAAAGGACGCGCTAGGATGCGTACACCATTTACGATTGTGCCGGGGAATTTATCGGATGAAGAAATCGATGCGTTGACAGTGAGTTAGGTTATTTTGACGCAATTGTTTCCATAAGCTCACGACAATATATCACAAGTTAAAATGCGGTTTTCCTTGAAATTGAACCGCATAAGCCCTATTTACTGCTCAAGCGAAATGATAGTCTGCCAACCCTAAGGGAAATTATTCCCAAATGATTGGATTGGCGACAGAAGATGGAATTTAAGGAATTTCTCGATGTTCATTCAAACAGAGCAAACCCCCAACCCTGCAACGTTGAAATTTATACCGGGCCGCGTGGTTTTAGAACAAGGCACAGCGGACTTTACGTCTTTGGAGGCAGCTACTGAAAAATCTCCATTGGCGGAGCGCCTTTTTGGTGTTGAAGGTGTGGTTGGTGTCTTTTTCGGACATGATTTTGTGACAGTCACAAAAGAAGACGAAAAAGAATGGTATGTGATGAAGCCATCTATTTTGGGCGTAATTATGGAACATTTCACAACCGAACAGCCTGTTATGGCGGGTTCAGCCGTTGTTGAAGAATCAGATCATGCAGAAACCCCTGCGGGTGATGGTGAAAATGATCAAGTTATCGCCCAAATCAAAGAGTTATTGGATACGCGCGTCCGTCCAGCTGTTGCCCAAGATGGTGGTGATATCGTTTTTCATGGATTTGAAGAAGGTGTGGTTTATTTGTCCATGCGTGGCGCTTGCGCCGGATGTCCAAGTTCGACCGCTACCTTAAAAATGGGTATTGAGAATATGTTACGCCATTATATTCCGGAAGTGGTTGAAGTTCGACCAGCCGGTTAAGCATTTTTTCCAAAAATTTGATCAAATTCCTGATGCTGTCAGTTGATAGGTTCTTATTCCTGTTGTTAGGCAAAGAGTCCTGTAGACGGCATGATCTTTTATGGCTAAAATTGCTAATATAAGAGAAGAGATAAGCAGATTAGATGTAGAAACTATATACTTTATGTGGTATATGATCTGTTAATAATACATAGATATTGAATAAATTGACCTTGAGAGGGTCTGTTTCTTTTGTAAATGCTGTCGTTTTTGAAATCCAAGGGAAGGTATATTCTTGATGGAATTCAAAGGTAAAACAGTAGTCGGGTGGGAGCATTATTTAGTCAAAATAATGTCCGTGGGATTGAAGTTATAAAGGATGCGTTTGCATCTTTTAATATCATGAAACCCATCTGCAATTTGTGTATAGAACCATGAGTATGAACCTGAATACGACGGGTCGAAAATCCGGTGAGTTAACACCAGCTGATCTTTTTCAAGCGGTAAAGCGTTCCTGGATTTTTACAGTGATTGTTGGATTTGGTGTGGGCTTGGCCGTTGTTGGCCTCTTGCAACCTGATGCTCCTTTACCGGCTGTGACCAGTACAATTGAGGTAAAAGAGGCGGCGCAAAAGCCACAAAAACTTGCGACGCATACGGTTGAGAAATTACAGAAAAAATTTCAACAGATCGGCTATAGTATCGATAAGTTGGAAACAAATGGTTACACCGTACCGCGTATTTGGCCGGATGCTGTCCCAGATGATATGGATAGCATTCAAGTGGTGCAGGACCGTAAAGCCTTATTCATGAAAATGATGTTGCCATTGGTATTGCTTTCCAATGAACGTATTGAGCGTGATCGTGCACGTTTATTGTCTATTGCAGATAAACAGGCAAAAGGTGAGGTGATTGCGAAAGCTGACCAGAACTGGCTCGAAAATATCGCGAAAAGCTATCGTCTAGACGAAGTTGATATGGCTGAATTGATTAAGCGCGTTGATGTGGTGCCGGTTTCTTTGGCGATGGCGCAAGCCGCGATTGAAAGTGGTTGGGGTACATCTCGTTTTGCCCGTCAAGGTAATGCTTTATTTGGTCAGTGGACTTGGGGCGATGAAGGTATTGTGCCAGATGGTCGTGAAGAAGGTAAAACCCATAAAATCAAATCTTTTGAATCACCTTTAGATTCTGTTGTGGCCTATGTACATAATCTGAATACAAATCGCGCCTATCGTGAATTACGTAATTTGCGCGCTGATTTACGTAAACAAGGTATTGATGCAACCGGGCTGGATTTGACTATGGGATTGCAGCGTTACTCTGAAAAAGGCATGGAATATGTTTATCTGTTGCAAAATATCATTAATAGCAATCAGATGGCACGTTTTGATGGCGCACAATTAGGTGATACAAAACTGGCAAGTTTGAATTAAGTTTTTTTGCGGTTTGATCTATAAAGAAGCCCATAAGAGTAAATTTCTTATGGGCTTTATTTTTATTTCGTAAAGAATTGCATCCCATACCAATACCAACGATTGTCACCTGCAGGTAATGTACAATTGACGCGGGTACGGCCTTTTTGGAATTTCTCATCAAAGCGTAATTCTATACGGCGGCTGCCAATGCGCTGCATATCTTCAATCTTACCAACTTGAGAATGATAACAAGCTAATTCATTTGCACGTTTTAGATCAGCAGGCAGCGTAAATCCAATATGGGGCGGGTTGTTTTCTGATTTTGGACCAGTTGCATAAAGCAATGGATCCATTGGTAAATAATCTGTAGCAGGCAAACCTACTGCATTGATGGACATCTTAAATCGATCAAATTCACCGTAACGTTCATTTACAGGAAAACGTGGTAGGTAAAATTGGTTATGCATCGGTGTCATTGCACCTGAATGTTGTCCAAAAGCGGCTTTATAACCAAGTTCCTGAACGTAGTTCATTATTTCTTTACTGGTTTCGCCGTAAGGGTAGGCAAATAGAGTTGGCGTTTTACCCAATTCTTCAGCAATGCGTGCATGATCTTCCTCGATCTCTGCAAAAGCTTGCTTTGTTGATAAAAGGGGTAAATGGGAATGATTAAGGCTATGTCCTTGAATATCTGCCCCTTCGGCCGCCATTTGGCGAATTTGATCCCAAGTCATATAGTCAAACTGACCTTGGTCAACAGGCCCAGCGGACATGAATAAAGTCACTGGTAAGCCTGCTTCTTTAAACATAGGCCAGCCCACATTAAAGACTGAAACAAATGCATCATCAATTGTGATAGCCACACTGCGATTAGGAAGCTTTTCACCTTTTTGTAACGCTGCCATCATATCATCTAGGCGCATTACGTTATATTTGCCGGAAGTCAGTTCCTGTATATGTTCTTTTAATTGCTCTACACGGATATTCGTCGATGGGTAATCATTCTCACCAAATCGATGATACATGATCGCAACCCCTGAATGATTGAATTCAGCGGCAAAAGAGGATGTTGAAAAAAGACCTAATAAAAAGGTGCAAAGAAGGAAAAATTTAGACTTCATGGTTGGCTCAAAAATGTTTTATGTTGCAACGCAACTATATTGCCTGAATTTTCAGGAATTGTGAATAGAAAAAATCTTATAGAATCAAGCCATTATAGGCTCTCTTGTATCCTTGGGGCAAATACGTATTCTTAACGGGTTCGATTTTTAGACTTTATAGACAGGATTATTCATTGTGACTTTGCTCTTGGCTCTCGATAGTGCATGTGCCTCATGTTCCGCTGCTGTTTGGCAGGATGATGAGATTTTAGCACATAAGTTTGAAGATATGCCACGGGGTCAATCAGAGAATCTAATGCCCTTTGTGGCGAAGGTGATGACCCAATCTAGCACGAATTTTTCCGATTTGGATGTGTTGGCCGTCACAGTTGGGCCTGGTGCTTTTACTGGTATTCGCATTTGTCTATCAGCCGCGCGTGGATTAGCTCTTGCGATCAAGAAACCGTTAGTAGGTGTAACAACGATGGAAGCATTGCTTGCTGCGCAAGACTTATCGAGTTTTGAGGGGGTTCTTGTAGCTGTGGTTATCGAAACCAAACGTATGGATTACTATATCCAATTCTTTGATCGCAATGGAATGCCTTTGGGAGAGCCAGAGGCGCTTTTGGCATCTTCTATCGCACAAAAGTTTGAAACTCTGTCCAATGGAAAACAGATTTTTCTTTGTGGTGATGGTGTCGAAAGATTAGTGCGGGAATCAGTTGTGGCGGATTTCGAATTTGAACTGGGATCTAAGAATAGCCAACCTGATGCTGGTATCTTTGGTCAGGTTGCTATGAGTAAATACAACTCTATGGGAAAGGCAGCTTTTGAAATTGCGCCCGCACCCCTATATCTACGTCCGCCGGATGCAACGCCACCTAAGCCAAAATTCCTGTTTAAAACTGCTGGTCGCTAATGCCTCAATCTCCATATCAATTAAATGTGTTGCAAAAGACTGATCTCAAAGAAGCAGCGAATGTATATAGTCATGCCTTCGTTGAACCATGGGGGGAAGCCGCCTTACTGGACTTATTGCGCATGAAGGGCGCCTTTGGATATCGCGTGATTGATAATGCGTCAAAGAAGCTGGTGGCGTTTGTTCTAGCACGTAGTCTATTTGAAGAAGGAGAAATATTGACCATTGCTGTTGACCCGCTGGCACAAGGAAAAGGTCTCGCTTTTACTTTAATGCAAGCGGCGGAGGCTCAGTCGAAAGCGCAAGGGGCTGAAAAAATGTTTCTGGAAGTCGCAGCTGATAACAAAGGAGCCCAAAGGCTATATAAAAAACTTGGATATGAAGAGCTCTCCCGTCGAAAAGGGTATTACAAACGCGCAGGTGGCATACGTGTTGATGCCTATAATTTGTGGAAGAAATTACAATAAAAATTATGTGACAAAAGATATCCACAAGTAATTGTGAAAGTTAAGGTGGTCTTTAGTTGGAATTTCTGCAAATCTAGATTAGTATTATTGCAATAAAGAATTGATTACTTATATGATCAGAAGATCAAACTTTCTTACATAGGGTATGAAATGACAGAAAATACGCCAAAACTGGATGCTTCTGATAGCTTGTTAGAGTTGACTTCTGAAATTGTGGCTGCACATGTATCTAACAATTCTGTGAATGCGGAAGAGTTACCTGGCTTGATCGAACAAGTTTATTCTACCCTAGCCAATGTAGGGTCAGGTGGGGATACGATTGATGATGATCAACCCATTCCTGCTGTGCCCATTAAGAAATCAATTACACCGGATTATATTATTTGTCTGGAAGATGGAAAAAAGCTTAAAATGTTGAAGCGTCATCTGAAAACAGCGTATGATATGACCCCGGAAGAATATAAAGAACGTTGGGGGCTGCCAGCTGATTATCCGATGGTTGCACCTAACTATGCTAAACAACGATCCAAGTTGGCGAAAAAAATTGGATTAGGAACTCGATAGTCTTTTTAACCCGGTCTTGAAAATATCCGAACAAAGAGTAGTCTGACGCAAAAAATTTTATATAGAAATGGATGATTTAAGAATGTCTGAAGTTAATACCACAGTTGATCCGCAACGTGTCGAGCGTCTTTGCCAGGAAAAAGGCTTGAAGATGACAGAGCAACGCCGTGTAATTGCACGTGTGCTGTCTGAATCTGTTGACCATCCGGATGTTGAATTATTGTATCAACGTGCTGTTGAGATTGATGACGGCATCTCTATTGCGACAGTTTATCGGACTGTTCGTTTGTTGGAAGAAGCGAATATTCTAACAAAGCATGAATTTGGTGACGGTCGTGCCCGTTATGAGGAAGTATCAGAAGATCATCACGATCATTTGATTAACGTCGAGACGGGAGAGGTGATAGAGTTTCATAATGAAGCCATTGAGAAGTTACAAGAAGAGGTGGCCCGACAGCTAGGCTTCAAGCTGGTGGATCACCGTCTCGAATTATATGGCGTGCCGCTAGATAGTAAAAAAGCACGCTAATTTCGGGGCAAAATCGGGATTGCGGAGTGGAATTTGGTCGATTTTAACCAAACCGTTATATTTTTGCCACATAACGAAAACAAAATGGGCATAAATCTTTCTTTAAAGAAGGGAACGCAACAACACGGAGCGCTCCCGGGATGGAGGAAGATTTATGGCTATTCTAGATGCAGACTTTCAGTATATGCCTGAAGGTCATACTTTTGCAGATGTTTCCGGCTTTGAGCCAATCCGAATGGGGAATTTAGAAATCTCCATTACTGAAGATCCGGAAGTTATCTATGCCGCCCAACAATTACGTTATGAAGTTTTTTATGAAGAAGGGAATGCAACGCCATCCTCTTCGGCTAAAATCATGCGTTTGGATCGTGACAGATTTGATGCCGTCGCAGAACATCTTGTGGTGATCGATCATGATCATGCAGAAGGTGAAAAAGTCGTTGGGACATATCGTTTGTTGCGTAAAACACATGCGAATAAATTGGGTGGATTTTACACCTCCCATGAATATGACATTGGCGCGCTTGTTGGTACCGGGAAAAATTTATTGGAATTAGGTCGCTCCTGTGTCCACAGAGATTATCGTAATAAAAAGGTAATGGATTTATTGTGGCGTGGCTTGGCGGAATATGTATTGCAATATGATATTGATTTCATGTTTGGTTGCGCAAGCTTCCAAGGTGTTGAGATCGATATGTATCGTGAAACATTGTCCTATCTGCATCATTTCCATATGGCGCGTCTGGAAATTCGCCCTCGTGCATTGCCAAATCAGTATGTGCCGATGAATTGGATGCCAATGGAAGAAATTGATCCAAAACGTGCTATTAAGGCTGCACCGCCTTTGATTAAAGGTTACTTACGTGCGGGTGCTGTCGTTGGTGATGGTGCTGTGGTTGATCAGCAATTCGATACAACAGATATTTGTATCATTGTTGAGACGGAGCGCATGTCAAATCGATATAAGAAGCATTATATTAAATAGTCATGATGATGGGCATGTTTCTCATGTCTTTATTCTTGGTGAAAAAAGCGAATTAAGGTAAGCTTAATGCAAGTTCAGCTTTTTGGGTTGGACTTGCGTAAAATCTAATAGATGTACTTTTTTATCTTGTTGATTTTAAATGATATTATGGTTTTTGAGCCGTTTTGTAGATTTGGGAGAGTCCTCTGGAAGCAAAGTTTTTCCAAATTATCTCTAGCCTCTGGTGCAGTCTTTGTTTGACTTTGCCCCCTAAAAGGCCGTATGGCAAGGCATTGAAAATGTCAGCGCGCCTTTTGAGCCGCCGAAATAAACGGTTTTACCGACTTTCGATACAATTAAAAACGATACTTTCTGCCTATATTGCGGGAGATGTTTTTTATTCGAGGTTTTTTATTCCTCAAGACGTGCAGCTGACAAAGTTTAAACACCATCGACCTGTGTTGGGGTCACTGATTTTGTCAGAGCCTGAGGAACAGCTGTTATGACTGCGCAAATAGACATGAACCAGACTGAAGCAACAAAGAAGAATAACAAAAAACTATTCATTAAGACCTATGGGTGTCAGATGAATGTGTATGATAGTCAGCGTATGGCTGAAGTATTGTCCCCTGTAGGCTATGAATTATCTCAAACTATTGATGATGCCGATATGGTGATCATGAATACATGTCATATCCGTGAAAAAGCGTCAGAAAAAGTTTATTCTGAAATTGGTCGTATCCGTAAGCATCAGGAAAAAAAAGCAGCTGATGGCGGACGTATGTTACTTGCCGTAGCTGGCTGTGTGGCGCAGGCTGAAGGCGAAGAAATTATGAGCCGCGCGCCGGAAGTTGATATGGTATTCGGCCCACAAACCTATCATCGTCTACCTGAAATGGTTGCCAAGGCATCGCGCGCAGCAGGGCAAAAGATTCTGGATACAGATTTTCCACCGGAAGATAAGTTTGATCATCTACCGGATGAAACCCAATCTGAAGGCGTAACAGCGTTTTTAACCATTCAAGAAGGATGTGATAAATTCTGTACCTTCTGTGTGGTCCCTTACACACGTGGGGCTGAATCTTCCCGTAACGTAACATCAATCGTGGCGGAGGCGAAACGTCTGGTGGCCAGCGGTGCACGTGAAATCACCCTATTGGGTCAAAATGTAAACGCTTTCCATGGTCAAGGCAGTGATGGTAGTGAATGGGGATTAGGCCGCCTGGTACGTCATCTGGCTGACAAAGTAGATGGATTGGACCGCATTCGTTATACCACAAGCCACCCACGTGATATGGATGATGATTTGATTGCGGCACATGGAGAATTACCTCATTTGATGCCTTACTTGCATTTACCTGTTCAGTCGGGCGCAGACAATATGTTGGCGGCGATGAACCGTAAACATACGGCCAAAGAATATATGGAACTGGTTGAGAAATTATTCAAAGCTCGTCCTGATTTGGCTTTGTCTTCTGATTTCATTGTTGGTTTCCCTGGGGAAACTAAACAAGATCATGCCGATACAATTCGTTTAGTATCAGAAGTTGGATTTGGGGCAGGTGCATTCTCATTCAAATATTCCGAACGCCCAGGCACACCAGCTGCGGCATCTGAAATGCAAGTGGCTGAAGAAGTGAAAGACGAACGTTTGGCAGGGTTGCAGCAATTGTTGAATGCGCAACAACAAGCCTTTAATGAATCCATGGCTGGTAAAACAATTCCGGTTCTATTTGAAAAGCCGGGACGTGAAGATGGTCAAATGATGGGACGTTCCCCATATTTGCAACCTGTCCATATTCAAGGGCCGGAGAGCCTGGTTGGACAAATTATCGATTGTAAGATTGATCATGTGAAAGGCCACAGTTTATTTGGTGAAGCTGTTGAGCCTTTCGTTGAAAGTGAACAGGAAAGGGCGATCGCTTGAGCAAAGTAAATTCATCCGGGACCAACGGATCGGGGCAAGAAGCCCCAAGTGCTGAATATCTTGAATTTGAAGATAACAAATTATTGCCGGAACTCTACGGTGAGCATGACAAACATCTGGTGCAAATTGAAAAAGCATTAGGTATTTCGCTAGTAAATCGAGGAAACCAGCTGGCGGTATCAGGTCCACAGGATGCAATTGAAGTTGCAGTTTCTGCCCTTGAATCCCTATATCGACGTATTGAATCTGGTCAGCCGATTGAAAAAGCGGATGTGACAGCAGCAATTCGTATGATTGATGAGCCGAAAAACCTGTTTGGCGAACAGGAAACCATGATCCGCACACCAAAAAAACAATTGGTTGCGCGGACACCGACCCAAGCACATTACATCAATGGTATGACCCATAACGATTTGAGTTTTGGATTAGGGCCTGCGGGAACTGGTAAAACCTATATTGCGGTTTGTAAGGCGGTTTCCATGTTGATGGCGGGTAAGGTTGATAAGATTATCCTGTCACGCCCGGCTGTAGAAGCGGGTGAAAATCTTGGTTTCCTACCGGGGGATATGAAAGAAAAAGTTGATCCCTATATGCGCCCAATTTACGATGCCCTTTATGATACTTTGCCGGGGGATCAGGTAAATCGAAAGATTGAAATGGGGATTATTGAAATCGCCCCCTTGGCTTTCATGCGTGGACGTACATTGAAACATTCCTTTGTTTTGTTGGATGAGGGACAGAATGCGACACCTGTGCAGATGAAAATGTTCCTGACCCGTCTTGGTGAAGGCAGTCGCATGGTAATTACAGGTGACTTATCGCAGGTGGATTTACCACGCGGCCAGAAATCTGGTTTGCGAGACGCTGTTGAAACCTTGCAGGGCATTAAGGGGATTTCATTTACCCGTTTCTCAGAAGAAGATGTGGTGCGTCATCCATTAGTGTCCAAAATTGTTAAGGCCTATGACAATCGTCTACGCATCGATCATCCACCACAGGAAGATTAAAGCGAGAATGTGGCGTTAATGTCTGAACTTGATATTGATATTATTAGGAATGCTGATCATTGGCCTCAGTCGATTGATAGGATTGTGCTAAGAGCAGCAGAATATGTCTGGGAAAATGCACCTGAAGGGGCCGCACAAGATCGCATGGGGGAGTTGGCAATTACCCTTTCTGATAATGACCAGGTGCAAGTTTTGAACCTAGATTGGCGTGGTAAAGATAAGCCAACCAATGTTTTATCTTTTGCCGCCGAAGAAGGTGATGAGTTTGATTTAGATGATATGCCACCCGAAATGGTTGCAGAAATGCCACGACTTCTGGGTGATATTATCTTGGCATATGAAACGGTCTTGCAAGAAGCTGAGACGCAAGGCAAACTTTTTGAACATCATTTGACACATTTGGTGATGCATGGGGTTTTACATCTTCTTGGCTATGACCATATAGAAGAAAATGAAGCAGAAGAAATGGAAGCATTGGAGACGGCTTATCTGGCTGAATTCGATATTTCCGATCCATATATAGAAGGTTTTGAAGCCCCCGAATAATCGGGTGTAACCTAAGACGAAGGAAAAGATGACTGATAAATCGGCATCGGCATTAGACGACGAAGACGCGTCGAGATATTCTAGCCAACCTAGCCAGCAACCAAAAAAAGCTGGTGTGAAATCTGTTTTAAAAGGCCTGTTTAGTCGTAATGGAGATTCCCATCTACGGGATACATTCGAAGAAATTCTTGATGAGATCGACGATCAAGATATGCCAGAAACCAGTCTTGGGGCTGGCGCTAAAGAAATCCTTGAAAATATTATTAAAGCAGGGGATGCCACCGCGGAAGACGTGATGGTCCCAAGAGCTGATATTGATTCAATCGAAGATAATACACCGCTTTTGGATGTGATTTCCATGATGGTGGAAATGCCACATTCCCGCTATCCAATTTATCATGATACACCAGACCATGTGATTGGTATGGTCCATATCAAAGATGTATTGCGCGTTCTGAAAGAAAGATCAGAAACGGGTAAGATGGATACGGATTTCTCCTTATCTTCTATCCGACGTGAAGTTATGTTCGTTGCCCCGTCTATCCGCGTTTTAGATTTATTGGTTGAGATGCGGGAAAGTCGCCGTCATATGGCTTTGATTGTGGATGAATATGGCGGTGTTGACGGTCTGATTACAATTGAAGATTTGGTGGAAGAAATTGTTGGTGACATCGTGGATGAACATGATGAAGAAGACACTCCGCAATTAACTTTAATGCCGGATGGGAGTTATCGCGTGGAAGCGCGCTTTGAAATCGAAGATTTTGAGGAAAAGATCGGTAAATTCCTTAATGATGAGGAACGGGATGAAGATATCGACACTATGGGTGGCTTTATCTTCAACTTGCTTGGTCGTGTGCCGACCCGAGGCGAATTGGTACATCATCCGGAATCTGGCCTGGAATTTGAAATAACGGATGCAGACCCGCGTCGTATTAAGAGAATGCGTATTCGGGGTACGGAAAATCTGACCAAATAGTTCAAATATAGGGTTGGGGAAGATGCATAAATTCATGACCATATTGGGTGGCCTACAGCTAGCATCCATCAAAAAGAAAATATTGCTTGGGATCATTGCCGGTGCGGTGATGGTATTGGCATTGCCACCTTATTACATCTATCCAATTCTATTTGCTGCTTTTCCTATTTCTGCGTGGTTGGTGGCGGCAGCTAGAACCAAAAAGCAAGCCTTCTGGACAGGCTGGGCGGTTGGATTTGGGTATCTCGTTTTCGGTCTATATTGGATTAGCCATGCTTTGATCATCTTTTCTGATGATTTCTGGTGGATGGTGCCCTTTGCAGCGGTTGGTTTGCCAGCTTTCCTTGCAATTTACACAGGTTTGGCAGGTTTATCTGTTTATTGGTTGAAATCTGTACCCGCCCGCATTTTAGGATGGGGGGCGGCTTGGCTGGTGGCTGAATGGTTACGTGGTACGATGCTGACAGGATTGCCATGGAACCTGATTGGTCAAAGTTGGGGTATGCTGAATGAGATGACCCAGCTTGCCGCCTATATTGGGATTTATGGGTTAAGCTTATTGGTTGTTGTGGCAGCGACTGCGTTTGCTTTGATCCCATTTAGTGCGCCAAGGGTTCAGAAAGTTTTCGTTGCAGTTGCCATCTTGATACCTTTGGGATCGTATGGATTTGGGGCTTATCGATTAAATACAGCAGAAGATGTAAATGCCAGCGAAGCCTTTGGCATGCGCATGGTTCAATCTGGTATTCCACAAAAAGAAAAATGGGATCGTAAATATAGCCGACGCAACTTTGATCTTCATTTAAGTCTATCCATAAAAGATAGACCGGATTGGGTTCGTACGATTATTTGGCCGGAAACAGCAGCAGCTTTTATGTTGGCTGAAGATAAACTGGCGCTAGATACAATCGGTTTATTGTTACCGCCTGACGGGGTTTTATTGACAGGGGCACCACGTCGTGAATTTGTCTCAGAAGATATCGATCCTCAAGGCGTGAAACTATACAACTCTATGCTGGCGGTTGATAAAACAGGTCAGGTCTCTGAAGTTTATGATAAGGCGCATTTGGTACCTTTCGGCGAATATGTCCCATTGAAGGATATTCTGCCGATAGATAAAATTACACAAGGGGCTGTTGATTATTCACCTGGGCCTGGTCCTAGAAGTTTAAATATTAATGGTCTTCCAATGGTAGGACCTTTGATCTGTTACGAAGTCATTTTCCCGACGCAGGTGGTGAACGAAATACAGCCACCAGAATGGTTGTTAAACTTAACAAATGATGCATGGTATGGTCGTACATCTGGTCCTTATCAACATTTGGAAATTACCAGATTACGTGCGATTGAAGAAGGCGTCCCTGTTATTCGCTCTGCTAATACGGGTATTTCTGCGGTGATCGATCCTTATGGTCGGATACTGCAATCTATTCCCCTAGAAGAAAGTGGGGTTGTAGATTTCTACCTTCCTAGTGCCATAAGCGAAAAGACAGTATTTCATATGATTGGGAATAGTATCTTTGGCGGATTACTCGCAATATGGATTTTACTTCTGATCTTTATGCAAAGACGGAAAACTTAAATCTCCACATTAATGGATAGAATTTTGATTGCGAAATTCTTTCGGACTAACGCCGACCTTTTTCTTAAACAGACGAGAGAAATATTGCGGATATTCAAATCCCAGTTTATAGGCGACTTCAGAAACAGTTGTATTATTCGCTAGAAGCAAGTCTTTCGCTTCGTCCAATAAATATAGATGGATATGTTCCTGGGCCGCTTTGCCTGTTTCAGCTTTCAGCGTATCACTCAGATAACGCGGAGATACATTCATCTCTGCAGCAATATCTTCGATCTTGGGCATGCCGGATACGGTAAAACGACCATCATCAAAGTAGGATTGGATAGCTGTCTGGAAACGTTCAGAAATTTCGTTCGACATTTCTGCGCGGTTTAAGAATTGACGTTTATAATATCGGTTTGAATATTTAAGTAATGTATCCAGTTGAGACAGGATCAGTTCCTTACTGAATTCATCCGGGTTTCCTTTATATTCATCATGAATATTTTGCATCAGACCACGCATCATCTTTTCTTCTTTTGGGGAAAGATGAAGGGCTTCATTCACAGCATATGAAAAGAAACCATATTTCTTGATGCTTTCACGGATGGGGTGCCCTTTGAAGAAATCTTCGTGGATTGCGATAATAATTGCGTCTCGGCTGACCACGACATTATTGGCCTGCATAACCTGACGAGGGGCAGTGAACATCATGGATCCATTATTGAAATCATATTTGGTGCGTCCATAATAGATTTCACCGGAAATAACGCGTTTAATGGCAATTGTGTAAAAGTCGGATGTATAACTGATGCCACTGGTTGCGCAGGCTGCAACATTTTGGTCTTCACCACCGAACTGATCCACGTGACAGACACCAAAAAATGGATGTTCAGGGCGTTCATGCCCAATAAAATCGGAAAATTCACTGATAGATTTAAAGTGAAGCATTGGTTCTGTCATAATGCACCTGATCGTTTTTGTTTTCTTATCCTATCATATAGGAAGAAAAATAAGAAATGGCAGCCCCTAAGCAGGGAAGAATGGGAAGTGGGGCTGCCATTTAGTTGGCTTTAGACGATGTTAAAGCCTGATTTTGTAAACGGAAGTTTTGTGATCCGTTTACCTGTTTGTGCGAAAATCGCATTTGCCACTGCAGGTCCTGTTGGTGGAACAGACGGTTCCCCCACACCTGTTGGTGCTTCGTTAGATTGAACGATAATCACGTCGACTTCTGGCATTTGGCTGATACGAAGTGGTTCGTAATCAGGGAAGTTTTCCTGATCAACCACACCTTCTGTCATTGTGATTTCATTTTGGGCAATGGCACCTAAAGCGAAACCAACGCCACCTTCCATTTGCGCTTTGACAACATCAGGGTTAACTGCGACCCCGCAATCAACAGCCACATGGATTTTATCAACAGATACTTCTGTCTCATCTTCCACAGAAACATCAGCAATAATGGCGACATATGTATTGAATGAGAAGTGAGCCGCAAAGCCACGCTTATCACCTTTTTTCCATCCCGCTGCTTTAGCCACTTCTTTAATCACACCTGCAAGGCGTGCTTGTTGTGGATTAGACATATCCAGCATGGAAAGGCGTAATTCAACGGGGTCCTGATCGGTGGCTGTTGCCAACATATCCATCATGCTTTCCATTGCATAAGCCGTATGTGTATGACCCACAGAACGCCACCATAAAACAGGCATTGGTGTTTCATAATCACTTAAACCAACAGATTGATTTGGAATATTGTAAAGAGGATGTGCAACACCTTCTACTGAAGTGTGATCTAACCCATTTTTCACCAAGAATGGCTCAAACGCAGTCCCCTTGATAATGGATTTCAAGGAGAGACGATGATCCCACCCAACGATTTTACCATCTGCATCCAGACCTATCGAAGCTTTATGGGCAGCCATTGGACGGTAATATCCGCCTGCAAGATCATCTTCGCGGCTCCATACCAATTTTACAGGTGTTTTCCCGCCTAAAGCAGCAAATGCCAAGGCGGCTTCCATATGGTAATCAGATTGCGCATTGGCACGACGTCCAAAGGAACCACCCGCATATACGGTTTTAATTTCAACCTGTGAAGCTTCCAATCCCAGAACATGGGCAACAACACCCTGTGTCATGGTTGGGAACTGGTTGCCATCAATGATACGCACACCATTATCTGTTGCTTCGATCACGCAATTCATTGGTTCCATAGGGGCATGGGCCAGGAATGGGAAGGTGAAATCAGCTTCAACTTTGCGATCAGCACTAGCAACCATAGGAGCCACTTGATCCGTGGTTTGCTCATGGGCTTGGAATTGAGGCTTATCAAGTAGTTGGATATGTTCAGCCAAAGCCTGATCAGACCCGCGGTTATCCGCATTGCTGAAATCCCATTCTACGGATAAAGCTTCGCGTGCTTTAAGGGCCGCCCAAGTGTTTTTGGCATATACGGCAACACCTGCTTTGGTTGGCAATTCGCGTGCATCAATAAACCCGTTTACTTGAGAGGCTTCTGATGCATCAAATGACTTAACTGTGCCACCAAATTTAGGACTGCGCTGGATCACTGTGTAAACCATGCCCGGCACTTTTACATCCATTGCAAAAGTGGCCGTACCATTTGTTTTTGCGTAGCTGTCCTTGCGCGGCAGATCTACCTTACCAATCAGATTGAATTGATCTGGTGTTTTAACTGTTGGATTTTCAACAGGTGTGAGTAGGGCTGCCTGATTAATGAATTGGCCGAAATGCGCTTGCTTTGATCCACTGATAAGCATGCCCTTTTCGATATTGATATCAGATGGCGACACATTCCAGCTTTTTGCAGCTGCGCGAATTAAAAGATCACGGGCCGCAGCGCCAGCTTGGCGATATTGCATGAAGGAGTTTGCGATTGCTGTGGAGCCGCCTGTACCTTGCATACCAAAGAATAGGTTTTTGTATTTTTCAGTATCAGCAGCGGCGAAATCGGTTTCAACCTTTGACCAATCTGCATCTAACTCTTCCGCAACCAAAGTTGTCAGACCAGTTGTCGTACCTTGGCCCATTTCAAAATGTTTAATGATAACAGTTACGACACCATCATTATCAATACGCACGAATGGGTTGATGTCTGTTGATTGACTACCTGCGGCGGCTAAAACGCCTTTTGAGTTCATTCCAATAACAAGGGCTGCTGCACTTGCGGCAGACGCTTGCATAAATCCACGACGGGAAAGATTAACACCCATGATTATGCCTCCAATCGTGTGGATGCCAGTTTAATGGCATCTTTGATACGTACATAAGTTGCACAACGGCATGCATTACCATCCATATAATCATCGATTTCTTCATCAGATGGTGATGGGTTTTCAGTCAGAAGACCAACTGCGGACATGATCTGACCGGATTGGCAATATCCACATTGGACAACATCTTTTTCACGCCAAGCTGTTTGTACGGCCATAGCAACCTTATCGTTAAGGCCTTCAATTGTGGTAATTTCACTACCAACTGCGTCTTCGATAGTTGTTTGGCAAGAACGTGTCGGTTCACCATCCACATGAATGGTACACGCACCACAAGATGCCACACCGCATCCAAATTTAGTGCCTGTCATGTCGAGTTCATCGCGGATCACCCATAACATTGGTGTGTCTGGATCCGCCTCAACGCTACGGGTTTCCCCATTAATTTTGAGATCGTATTTCATCAGTCGCTCCTCTGGTCCTGATACGGTATTCGGTGGAAGCGGCCTTTTGCGGCTCTAATTCCCTATAAACTGAGTAATAGATATAGGAATTATAGCATGAAATTGAATAAACAGATTTACATAAGATGGATACATTTTACAGGATATGTATACAACTTACCGATATAAGTCATTTATCTGTATCTGGCAGAAAATCATACTATCCGCGGGATGTTTGAGTTTAATTTCCTGCGATAAGAAATAAGTTTCCCCACGTTTTCGTAGATTTGTGCAAGTTAGAGAAAGTTTAAATTCTTGATCTATATGTAAGGGCGATTTGAAACTGATTTTATCATAACCCACTGTCATAACAGATTGAATTTCTTCTACTTTGATCATTTGTTGAATAAAACGCGGCAGCTTCATCAAGATCATATTACCCGGAATAACAGGTTGTTCTGTGATCTCTGGATTATGAATGTCTGTTTTATCCTGACTTAAGCGTAAAAAGTCTTTCAAATCCTTTTTTCCAAACTGAATATTGTCGGGATATATAATTTCTTGATCTATATAATCTGAAAGTTGGCTTGGTATCTTTATGTTTATCATGGTTTTTCCAACAATATAGCTGTGCCTAAACCACCCGCGGCTGCAATCGTCGCCAGCCCTTTTGAACCGTTAGGTGAATGTTGTAACTCATACCATAATCTGACAAGATTGATTGCACCAGAAGCGCCTATTGGATGTCCGCGTGATAATCCGCCACCACCTAGATTAAGTTTCTCACTAGGGATTTTGAAATGGTTCTGATAAATCATAGCCTGAACTGCAAAAGCTTCCATTACTTCAAATTTGTTGATTTCTTCAGGAGATATATTTTGCCGTTGCATCAAGGTTCTGGTGGCTACTATCGGCGCCAAAGCTGGATAAATAGGATCACCGCCTTGAGATTGGCTATCCAGAATAAGAAGCGCATTTTCTATTCTTAGTTTATCAACGATTTCTTGATTGGCTAAAACTACAAAGGCTGCTGCATCTGCCTCCACAGCAGTTGTAGCGCTGGTTAAGCCATATTCTGTATCGCCTTCTAAGATAGGGAGTTTTGCACAAGTTTTGGCGGAAAGATTACGGGTGAATTGATCTGCAGTAATATCGTGGATTGGTGTAATTTCATCCAATGCGGACCCTGATTTGCGATGACTTTCAATGGCGAATTCTTCTTGATTTATTCTTGTGATTTTGTAATCCGCCGCAAGTTTCGCTGCAGATGTCAGCATATCCGGGTCCCGGTCAGGCCATGGGGCAAATGGAGGGCGAAGATATTCTATATCTTCTTCATCCACAGAAAGCGCGCGTTTAAATCGCCGCGGTGAACGACTGTAAGATTCTGCACCACCCGCAATCGCAATTTTATCCTGTCCAGATGCAATACGTTGTGCCGCAAGAATAATACTATCCATACCTGAACAACATTGTGTATCGATACTAAAGGCTGGAATTCCTTCAGGTAATCTGGCTGCAAGCGCCGTCATTCTTGCTGGATTACCGCCACCATAAAGCGCATTCCCCAAAAACAAACTATCAATTTGACCAGTTTTGATTTGAGCAGATTTTAAAAGATCTTTGATAACAGGTGCGGCAAGATCATGAAGGCCTAAAGAGGCAAAAGCACCATTTCTAGGCACAACGGCGGATCGTTTCGCAGCTATCATATAGACCTTTGTCATTTAAGTATTTCCAACTCTTCTTTGGCTAGTTTTGTTTCTAATAATTTGAGATCCGTTTTATCTGAGACGGTTCTTGGCCAATGATCAATCATATAAAAGCGATAAGGAATACTATAGCTTGGTAATTTTTCGCGACAATACTGGATCATGTTAGAAAGTTGCGGAGCTTCCGATTTTAAAATAACCGCTGCGATTGTATTTTCACGTTTTTCATCTGCTTCTTTAAAAACGGCCGCATGGTTTAGGTTGGGCGAAGATTGTAAAACCTTTTCGATTTCTTCTGGATAGATATTACGACCCATAGATTGGAACATTCGATCAATGCGACCGATAAGATGCAGATTATTTTTTTTATCTAAAAAGCCGAGATCGCCAATAGAGATATAATCCTGGTATATCTGGCAATGCCCCATATCTGTTTGGCGGTTGGGAAGGGCATATCCCATAAATTTAAATTTACTTCTGACAAATATTTGACCTGTTTCACCAACGGGAACAGAATTTTTGTTTTGATCAAGGATCAGAAGATCAACAAATGGAAAAGCCTGCCCGACATTTGTGCTATCTGATTGTGGAGTGAGCTTGTTTGCAGAAATATAACTAAGTTCTGACGTGCCATAAAATTCATAAGTTTCCTGCATTGGAAATACTGAGGAAATGTCATCCAGCCATGCTAAAGGTAACTTTGATCCGGATGACAAGATCAAGCGCATCTTGTTTAAGGGAGGATCACTTGGTTTAACCGCATCGATAATTGATCGAATTTGTGTCGGTGTCATATAGGCAATTGTGACTTTGAAATCTTGAATTTGTTTTAAAATGCGATCAGGTCGGAAATGACGGGATAAGACAATGGTTGCGCCTAGATACAATCCACGTATAGCAGCATAAAAGAAGAGGGAATGCGCCAGACTGCCCGGTGCGATAATTACATCATCCTTATGAAAGCTAAATACCTGTTGATCCGCTTTAAAACTGTCCAACCAGGATTGTTGCGACCTTACAAACCCCTTTGGCCCGCCAGTAGATCCAGATGTAAAGCCCGTATAGAAAGCCAGATCAGTGTTAGTGTTTATCGCGGGATTCTTAGCGGATTGATGGATAGGTAAGCCTGCATTGGTGAGAATGAGGTCCGGGTTTTGTTCCTGCAATATTGTGTCGATGATTTCTTCTGGCCAATCGGAATTCAAAACTTCTGTGTTATGCCCCAAACTCGTGGCGGCAATGAAGATACTCAATAATTCAAATGCGTGCTGATTAGGGAGAATGGTCGCAATTAATTGGCTAGGCTTATCGTGAAAACAATGTTGATAGGTTTGGATTTTTTGAAAGAAATCTGCATAGGTAATACGATTTCTATCTAATATGATTGCGGTTTTATCTGGAAAGCTTGCGGCGTGATATTTAATTTGATGAAAGATATCAATATGGGACATAGGCGCAGTCCCTTATTTATCCAGATCAGGATGGTAAGGTTCGGTTTCAAAGCTTCTGGCATAGATTGCCTCAGATATCTCATCAGCCATTTTTAGCGTGCGTATAATTACTGGAACCGCAATGGCAAAGATATTTGTGGATAAACCTCTTGCATATTGTGCTTCTTTGACCTCTTCCGTGATGGCTTGAATTGTTGGGATAAAACGAATGCATAAGCTGATCGTGAGGCTAACTCGTTCTACGGGTAAGATTTTATGGAGAGGCTTTAATCCACGCTCGATACCTTCAACCATATCAGATGTTCGGGTGGTTAAGGTAATCAATGAAGCCGCTAATATTAAACAAGCAAAGCGCAATACGATTAAAGTCGCAAGTTCAAGTGAATTACTGAAATATTGAACGATAAAAATAACAATCAAAAGGATGGCGGCCGGCCGTAATTGACGCAGCATGACTTTCGCAGGGATACCAGCTGTAAAATAAAGGCCGATAATAACAGCAAAGCAACTGGCGAGAACTGTCAGATCGCGGATTAAAAATAGCCCTGTGCCGGTAAGGACAAGAGACAAGATTTTCTTTCCTGGCCCTGTTCTATGTAAGAGCGTTGTACCTTCTATATAGAGACCGCTTAACATAGCGCATCTTCTATATATTTGGTGATAACGTCGTCTGGTTTACCTTGATCAATAAGTTGGCCTTGCTCAAAACGCAAAATATGGTCGTAACTCTTGAGGAATTCCAAATCATGGGACACAACTAAAATCTGTTGGTTCAAATTATCCAAAATATCCATGATTTTCTTTTTATTTTGGAGATCAAGCAAAGTGGTCGGTTCATCAAGCACAATATGATCCGGATCCATAATCAGAATACTGAGAATGGCAACAAGCTGTTTTTCACCACCACTCAAAGTATGACTTAATCGATCAAGTAGGTCAGACACGCCAAACATTTCAGCAGTCTGTTGGATACGGTCACTAATTTCTGATTTTGACAGACGACGGTTTTTTAAACCAAAAGCCAGATCTTCGCGCACCATCGGATAGATAATTTGATTTTCCGGGTTTTGAAAAACAAAACCAACGCGTTTTAGGACTTCTTTGCGGTTTTTATCTGTATATAAATCGTTGACACTGACTTGACCGGTTGCAGGCATCTCAATGCCATTGATAAGTCTGATAAAGGTGCTTTTGCCAGATCCATTATGTCCAATGATCCCAATGCGCTTTTGATCCAGACATAAAGAAAGATCGCGCAAAATAACGCGACCTTCCTTTTTAACGCTGACTGAATCGAATTTGATCATTAGTCTTCAGATTTAGAAATGATCGGGTAAGATTTTTTTACAACCAGAATAACTGCTGTTGCAATCACGGCTTTGATTAAATCACCCGGTACATATGCCATGGAACCTACGAATGCTTTATTGAAACTGATTTCAGCGGCAACAGCAACCCATGGAATACCAATCGCATAGACGACCACAATGCCACCAACCGCTGCTGCAACGAATGCATAAACAACATTTAATTTGTTCCATGCTTTTTCAACAATATGACCAGCGACATAAGCACCAACGATCCAACTTAATAGGAAACCACCGCTAGGACCTGCAAAGATACCAAAGCCGCCGCGGCCGCCGGACAATAATGGTAGACCAACAGCAACCAAAACAAGGAATAATACCATTGATAATGCACCACGTTTGGCACCTAAAATGCCACCTGCTAACATAACTGCTAGGGATTGTGCGGTAATAGGAACGCCTAAAGCAGCAATGTTAATTGGTGGGAAGATGCCAAGAGCTGCGGTAATAGCAGCAAAAAGTGCGATATATACTGAATGCTTAATATCCATAAGTGAATCCCTTAAATCTTTTATTTGTTTTACAGAGATAATTCTGTAATTTCCTGAGTAATATCAATTATATCTGTGGTTTCGAATTTGTTGGCATTCTTTTGGCTTTTTTTTGTGATTTATGCAAGCGTCAAAATGTAAAAAAATGGCTAAATTCTGCGGTTCTTGAGGTACGCGTACGCAAAAAATGAATGGTTTCAACTTGTTGAGATTAATCGCTATATGGAAGTTTTTTTCCGCTTTTCCAATCAGACTCTAATTCATGATTTTCCAGTGCAATTAACAAGGACGGTATGAAATACACTTGGCTTGTATCTCTGTTTTTAGATTTCGCAACGGAAGAAAGAATAGTTGTTGCGAGCTGAAAAAGGGCAAATACGAAACTATTTTGCGTAACTGTTATGCTTTCATCATTTGGATGGGTTAATAAATGCTCACATACGCGTACATCTGTTGATGTGAAAGCACGACAAGAAAATGGTCGTATTTCATAAATCATACAAGCATTATTTGGATCGAGAAACGGACAAGGCAACCGAGTGAAAAGTTTTTTGTTTTCAGATATTTGATTCCATTCTAGTGCATATAAAGTAAGAACGGATTTAAGCTCCTTAATCTGTTCCTCTGGCAAGGCGGTTTGTAGACAATAGGCAATAAAAAAGATCGTTTCGGGTGGGCATTTTACAGGTAGGTGACAACAAGAGGCACAGCCTGTACTGCAATCCAATTTCTCACCTCGTAATTCAGGTGATTTTAAACCTTCATTTATGAAAATTGTAATTCTATCATAAAAAAAAGACATGATTTGGCTGGAATCATCATGATCATAAGCAAAATCATATAGTTCTTGTGCGATGTCTTTGAAATGGTTCATGGATGGTTTTTCAACCCTATGCTGGTTATTATGATTATAAATTAAACTAAAAATAAATTTACTTAATTTTAATTTCGCGATTATAGTGTGATTTGAGGGAAATAATGAACAAAAATAACTCGATAGTTAGGGAATAGGATTATGATCAAATTACCATTTAAAACGTTGCGGGGAAGGATCGTGGCGTCAGGCGTAACAGTCATTGTTATTGCCAGTGCCTTACTTGGTTTTTTTGCAACTTATCAGTTAAATAATATGGCTGAAGAAGATAGTGAAAAGATTATCAAGACGCTTGCACGCGAAGCCGCTGAAAATATCGAGAAGCAATTAGGTCAAGCTGTTATCACTGCGGAAGTTTTGGCGTCCTCTATTGAAGGACTGCAGGCGCAAAACTTACATACGCCGGAAAATGTGGCGGAAGCTGCAAGCGGCGTTGTTGCTGCCAACCCTCAATATGTTGGTTCTACAACCGCGTGGGAGCCAAATCAGTTTAATGGCGATGATGCGGGCATGAAGGGTAGTAAATATTCAGATGCTACGGGTCGTTATGTTCCTTATTTCTTTAATACGGCAAGTGGCGTCGGGGTTGAAGCATTGGATATGAGTCCGGAAGCGGGCACAGGTGAATGGTATGATCGCCCGGTTCGTGAAAATCGTAGCTTGATTACGCCTCCTTACATTTATCCGGTAGAAGGCGTGGATGTATTAATGACCACCGCTTCTATCCCGATGCAAAATGCTTCAGGTAAAGCAATCGGTATTGTAACTATTGATACATCCTTGGACGATATCGTGGAAATTGTATCGCAAGTAAGACCCTATGAAGAAGGGTTTGCCTATTTATTAAGTCATGATGGTCAATGGGTTGCCCATTCAGATACGTCAAAACTAGGAACTGTGGCGGAAGAACAACTCTACCAGGATATCTTAAAAGAGGTCGTGACCGGTGAAACGGTTATCAGTAATGGTGTGCTGGATGGCGTTGCCTATAACATGATCAGTGTTCCGGTTAACTTTGGTACAGATGAAAACTGGGCTTTGGTTATCCATGCCCCGACATCCAAAGTATTCGAAAAAGCCAATGAAACGCGCAACTTCATTATTATTATTGCGTTGATTGCAATCCTCCTTGGGGCGACAGTTTATTATTTCGTCGGTTCTGGTGTCGCCAAACCAATTGGCGTGATGACGGGCTTAATGGATAAACTGGCGAAAGGTGATACCAGTATTGATATCCCGTCTTTAGAAGATGAAGATGAGATTGGGGATATGGCCCGTGCACTTGACCATTTCAAAGACGGTATGCAGGAAAATAAACGTCTTCAGGCCCAACATGAAGAATTAGAAAAGAAAAATGCTGAAGAACGCCGTGCCAGCATGCTGAAGCTAGCGGATGATTTTGAAAAATCCATTACTTCTATTTCTGATCATGTATTGGATGGGGTGTCATCTGCGAAATCAAATACCGGTCAGGTTACTGCGAATGCGGAAAGTAGCATGAACCGCATGGGGGTTGTTTCCCGGTCTATGGAAAATGCGACCATGAATGTGCAAACCATGGCAGCATCTGCAGAAGAGTTATCCGCATCTGTAGATGAAATATCACATCGTATTGCGGAAGTTGCGGGTATTTCCCGTGATGCAGCATCTAAAGCAGATGATACGAACCAGACGGTAGAAGCACTATCTGAAACCGCCGCAAATATTGGTCAAGTTGTTGGTTTAATTAATGATATTGCAGAACAGACAAATCTTTTGGCTTTGAATGCAACCATTGAAGCGGCCCGCGCGGGGGATGCGGGTAAAGGATTTGCGGTTGTTGCGAATGAGGTGAAATCTCTTGCTAATCAAACGGCAAACGCAACAGGTGAGATCGCAGCACAAGTGAGTGATATGCAGGCTGTTACCAATAAGACCGTTGTTGCGATTTCTGAAATTCGTGAAACTATCTCTAATGTTGATGAGATCACAACCTCTGTGGCCTCAGCAGTTGAAGAACAAGCTTCGGCGACGCAGGAAATTGCACGTGGGGCGCAAGAAGCTTCTGGTAGTACCAGTGAAGTTGAATCCGCGTTACGTGATGTATCCGAAGAAGCTAAAGATGTCGGGCAAGCCGCTTCCTCTATGGCTGAAGTCATGGAAGAGCTGGGTCAGCGTGCAGATCAACTTTCATCCGAAGTAAACGTATTCTTGGAAGATATGCGTACGCGTACATAACTAAGATGCTGTTAAGAAAAGAGAATGCCGACAGAAATTCTGTCGGCATTTTTTATGCGTTGGCTAGTTTCTGTTGGCGCCAGTTCCAATATCCGCGTAAATTGATCAGACAGAAAACCAGATTGCCGATTGCCATACCGATACTGGTCATCCAGGTGAGGCCTAAGAAAATCCACATTACATTTGAAATGGCAAAGACGATAAACCCATATTGATTTTTATTTCCTAACATATAGGCACCAAGTACGCTTAAGGTCATCGCAACCCAATCGACCCCATAATGGGTGAAAAGCTGTTCCATATTAATCCTGTAAATGAAAATTTGAGAGAAAAGATTGTCTATTTAGCGAAGTTTTAAGACAGTTTCATGAAATAACAAACAAAAGGGCAGAAAAATCTGCCCTTTTATTACCAATATGTTGGATATCTTATGTTTGGTCTTAGGTTATTAAAGATCAATGCGATGAGAACCAGGCCGATGGCGCCAACCAAAGTCGGCAGGATTAAGAAATCCCAACCCGGTTGCAGCAAGAAAACGACGATCGGATCCGCGCCTGCAGGGGGATGACCTGTGCGGGTCAATAACATGATAAATACGGCTAAACCGACGGCAATACCCATGGCGAGCTGATTGTCGCCGTAAATATTGAACATAAGTAATCCAATTAACGTAGAAAGAAAATGCCCAAATATGACGTTTCGCGGCTGCGCAAGCGGGCTTGCAGGTAAGGCAAAAATTAAGAAGCAAGACGCGCCAAATGGAGCCATAAGCAAGGGCATTTCCAAAATCTCTGTCGTGAAACTCAGACCTAAAATACCTAACATAGCACCTAATCCAGATAGGCAGGCTACTTTTAAACTAGGGCGTGCAGGGATTTGTTCCCGGGATTTCCAAAAAGGAACTTTCAAAGAAATATCTTTCATCTTATGTCTCCTTTATGCGTCTAGGACCAACTGTTTGCTTTTGGCACGGGATACACAGATACACATCAAGTTTTCTTTTTCCCTTTGTTGATCTGACAGTGCTAAATCTCTGTGATCGATTTCACCTTCTGAAATTTTGACAGCACATTGTCCGCATCCACCCGTGGTGCAACCGAATTGTGGCTGAAGACCAGCATCTAACATGGCATCAAGAATACTTTGATCTTGTGCCACATGAAGATGTTTATCTGATTTTTCAAGATAGATATCGAAGGCGGTGTCATGCGTGGTATCTGCAGAATTCTTGAACAACTCGTAATGGATTTGTTCTTTCGGAAAGCCGATAGTATTAGCCATGTCAACAAAAGCTGTAATCAACCCTTGCGGACCACAAATGTAAAACACGGTCTCACTTTGAGCATCACGAAGTAAAGATTGGATATCCAGCATTTTACCCTCATCTAGCGGATAAAGATGTAGATCACTTCCCAATTCAAGCTCCAACTTGCTGCGATAAGCCATATGCTGACGAGAACGAGCCGCATAATGAAGTTCGAAACGGTGGCGTCGACGACGTAATTCCTGTGCCATTGATTTAATAGGGGTGATGCCAATACCGCCCGCAATTAAAATGGTTGTTTTCTTTTCTTGATGAAGAGGAAAGGCATTCTTAGGTAGGTCAATATTTAGGATTGAGCCCAATTGAAGCGTGTCATGGACTGCTTTGGAGCCACCACGCCCGTCCTTTTCTTTTAAGACCGCAATTTCATAAATGTCACGACGGTTGGGGTTACTTGCGACGGAATAGGTGCGATCAACGATTTGGCCATCAGACATTTCCACGGGGATGGTAAGATGTGATCCCGCACTGACCTTGGGTAATTCAGACCGATCCGGGCGACGAAACTCATAAGCCCGTACATCTGGCGTTAGTTGGCGGATTCCTGTTACTTCAATTTTCAACTCGCCCCAGCCTAGGCTCTTGGATTGACTATTCGTTTTGGTATTTTTCTCTAATTCTTCGATGCGTTGTTGCATTGGGGCGACGAGTTGATTGATTTCGTCTTCGGTGAAACGTGGTGTGATATGTTGCGGACAATTCCAATCAAAAGCTTCCACTTTCAAAATAATACCGCGTTCTACGCGTGCACGATATGTTGGAATTTCCAGTTTTGAAATAAGCTCTGGATTGTCGTCATATTCTACAATTGATGCACGCGCCCAGATTTTAAGACGCCGACGATTGGCATAATCCATCAGGATTAAAGCGACACGATCATTTTCGCCCATATTTCCAACGGACAGATATTGGACATTGCCACGAAAATCCGCGTAACCGAGGGTTTGTTTATCGATTACACGCAAAAAACCTTTTGGGCCGCCACGAAACTGCACATAGGGCCAACCTTCTGCATTGGCAGTTGCTTGATAAAATCCGTCACGGGCATGAATAAATTCAGCTTCAACTGATGAGATTAAATCTGGCCCTGTTTCCATAATTTCAAAACCTTGATTTGACTGACGGCTGCCATATCTCTCTTGTGCGGCTTTCACTGAGGCAGTGAAGGTAATCTCTGCAAATTTTCGAGCCATAATAAGTCTCCTAGGGGCTCATTTTTCTCTATGTAAATGAGCCCAGAAATATGTTTTAACTTTAAGCAGCCTGATTGCTTTCAAGTGACACTTTTGGAAAATCGATATCCACATGTGTCGCCTTACCAATCAAGTTTGTCAAAATATTCATACCTACATGGGTGATGATTTCAACAATGTCAGAGTCACTGTATCCTGCTTCGCGTACCGCGTTAAACTCTGCTTGTGTTATGTCGCCCATATGGGTGTTTAAGGCCTTGGCAAATTCAACAGCCGCAGCTGCTTTTGCATCCTGGGATGTGCCGTTACGGTTAGCTTCAATTTCACTATTGCTGAGCCCGGCTTTTTTACCAATAGCGCTATGGGCAGACAGGCAATATTCACAGGAGTTCCCCTGTGCGATAACTAGGGCAATACGTTCACGGGTTTGGGCGCTTAAAGAACCTGTTTCTGCAATACCATGTAATCCAAGGAAAGCTTTTAAGGCATCCGGTGAATGTGCCAGGATTTTCAAGAAATTTGGGACCATCCCTAGCTTATTTTGAATGGCATCTAACAGCTCTTTCTGATCTGAATTGGCGGTTTCTTGTGTGACAGTAGATATACGAGACATTTATTATACTCCTTAGCATTAAAAGTTGTAATCATTCAGTTTGTGAACGGAAGATACCTTAGTATTCGGGGGATATAGGGGATTAAGAGGCAATCTGCCGTTCACAGGAAAAAATATAGTTAATTCCTATAAATGTGTTAATATATGTTTTTGATAAGTTACTATTACGATAATCGGAATAATTAAATGGATCGTTTCCATAGTCTGCAAGTATTTGTCAAAGTGGTGGAGACAGGAAGTTTTGCTGCCGCGGCACGTGTTTTGAATCTATCGCCACCCGCGGCAACTCGTGCCATTTCAACATTGGAAGATCGACTGGGGACGCGTTTGTTGACACGAACGACCCGCTCCGTTCGTTTAACAGAAAGTGGGGAACGTTTCTTTGAGGATAGTCAGCGTATTCTTGTCGATCTGGAAGAAGCAGAACTCGCAGCTATTGGAACGCATGCAACACCCAAAGGGTTGTTAAGAGTGACCGCACCAGTCCTTTTTGGGCGCTATTTTGTAACGCCTGTTTTAAATGATTTTCTTCTTGAATATCCCGAAGTGTCCGCAGAAACTTTATTTGTCGATCGAGTAGTGAATATGATGGATGAAGGCATGCATGTTGCCATCCGTATTGGCGAATTGCCGGATTCATCCTTGACTGCTATCCGGGTTGGATATGTGCGTCGGGTTTTATTTGCATCGCCAGACTATTTGAAAAATAACGGTATTCCGCAACATCCAAAAGATTTAAAATCGTATCGAGTTGTTCAATCCATGGCTATGGGGGCTGGTCTTGAATGGACTTTTGCCGAAAATGCTAAAGAATTCCGAGTGGGGATTTCGCCGCAATTGCGGATGAACACCAATGATGCGGTTATTGAGGCGGTGAAACGCGGAGGCGGGATTTCCCGTTTGCTTTCTTATCAAGTCATTCCATATTTTCAGGATGGAAGTTTAAAAACAATTTTGGAAGAATTTGAACAAGACCGTATCCCTATTCATGTGGTGCATCAAGAAGGTCGAATGGCGTCGGCAAAAGTCAGGGCATTTGTGGATTACATGGTCGCGCATCTCCGGGCGAATAAGGATTTGGAGGGGTAGTAACATGCATTCTGTTAAACATATGCAAACCTTCTGCACAGTAGTGGAATATGGTGGTTTTTCCGGTGCCCAAACTGTTTTGGGGATGAGTCAGCCAGCTATATCAACTCATATTCGTGATTTTGAAATTCGCCTTGGTTTCCAATTGTGTCATCGGGGGCGCAGCGGTTTTCGCCTGACAGAGAAAGGTGAAATCACCTATCGTAAATGTCGAGAGATGCTAAATGCCATTTCTGATTTTGATGCGGATTTAGGGGAATTGCGTAATAAGTTAACCGGAGAACTTCGTATTGGAGTTATTGATAGTACGGTCACGGATCCCCAATCCCCCTTAGCAAGAGCGATTAACCGATTTTATGCACGTGAAAATGAAGTAGGATTATCTTTAAAGACCTTATCCCCAGATTATCTGGAAAGAGAATTGTTAAGCGGTAACATTCATATTGCCATCAGTATATTTGCCCAGAAACATCAGGCGATTGATTATCAACATCTCTATATGGAAGATCATAAATTTTATCTTGGAAAAGCACATCCATTGTTTGAGATGAAAGATGATGAAATTAATCTTGAGACATTAGAAGATTACTCCATCGCATCACGAAGCTATCTACAAACCACAGACTTGTTTCACTTTCGCAAAAGCCCAAATCCGGCCTTTGTCTCAAATATGGAAGCTTTGGCGCATTTAATTGTAAGCGGACGCTTTATGGGTTTTTTACCCGTGCATTATGCAAAGACCTGGGTAGATAAGGGGGAGATGCGAAGTTTGGATCATTTGGGGTTAAACTGGCAGTCAGAAATTCAGCTGGCCACCCGAAAAGCACCCTCTATGCAACAGATCGTCAAACTATTCGTCGAAGATTTGGAAGTTCAATTACATAAAAAAATATAATGTAAGCATAATATAATTCGTATTTTTTGATATATAATTTCCTGTCATATTGTTTGTAGAAACACATAAACAATATGAAAGAGTGATCAGGAAATGAGTGACAATACATATGATAAAGGTCGATTGAACCTGCCATTCGTTGGATTTTGTACTTTTGCGAAAAGCCCAATTTGCGAAGACTGGGATAATATTAAGGCTGATGTAGCCTTTATGGGAGCCCCTTTTGATTGTGGAACCCAATGGCGGTCAGGTGCACGTATGGGACCACGTGGTGTACGTGAAGCTTCTACGTTATTTTCCTTTGGTCATGGCGGTGCTTATGATCATGAAGATGATGTGATGTATATGGATGGCGTCAATATGGTGGATATCGGGGATGCCGATATGGTGCATACCGATACAGAAAAAAGCCATGCCAATATAGAATATGGTGTTCGTAAGATATTGGAATCTGGTGCTTTGCCTGTCGTTGTTGGAGGCGATCATTCCGTAAACGCCCCGATCATTCGCGCCTTTGAAGGTAAGGGGCCTCTTCATATCATTCAAATTGATGCTCATCTTGATTTTGTGGATGAACGTCATGGTGTACGCTTTGGCCACGGAAATCCGATCCGTCGTGCGTCTGAACAAGATCATATTACGGGTATGACGCAATTGGGTATTCGTAATGTGTCTTCATCCAACCGAGACGACCATCAAGCGGCGCGTGATGCTGGATCAACCATTCTTTCTGTGCGTCAGGTTCGTAAACTTGGAGTGCAAGGAGTGTTGGATTTAATCCCTAAAGGTGTGAATTATTATATCACCATTGATATTGATGGGTTTGATCCATCTATTGCACCTGGTACGGGTACACCTAGTCATGGTGGTTTCCTATATTATGAAGTGATGGAAATTTTACAGGGTGTGGCACATATGGGCGACGTTGTTGGTATTGATCTTTGCGAGGTTGCCCCGGACTATGATCAAACAGGTACCACAAGCATTCTGGCGGCACAGGTCTTAATGAATTTAATTGGTTATGTTTTCCATGCCCGAAACCTTCGTTCAGAAGGTTAATAGAAAGAAAGCATGTAAACTTGTGCCCCACCCATTCAGGGTGGGGTTTTTCTTTTTGAAAAAACAATCCAAAACCTGTCATTAGTCATTCGTATTAGGTATTTGATATATTCTTGACACGTGTCAAAAATCAAAGTGAATATGTTCAAATAAATATGAAGGTTCAGATATTAGGGCAGGGAAAATGAAAAAGCTTATCAATTTATTGATAATCTTTATATCTGTATATGGGACGACATCTGCATTTGCACAGGATGCATTAGATGTTTCTGTCTTTGATCAGATTGTATCAAAACTTGAAAAAGGAATTGATGGTAAGCAAAAGAGAATTGCCATCCGTCCTTTTGAAGAAGATGAACTTCCAGTAGCGAAAGCAACCGGTGAAGTTTTCAATGATGCGTTGATTGCAGCTTTTCAACGAAAGTTTTTAAAGACCAGTAAACAACATCAGCTTGTTGCAAGGGATGAGTTGTTAAAAGTTTTTGCCGAAGTTGAAGAATTTCATCAATTGGAATTCCAAAAGATATTAGATTCCGCTAAGGCAGATATTCTGGTCATTGGTAAGGTAAGCCGTGCACCAGAAGGCGGTGTTTATATTTCTTATCGGGCAAATGATGTCTTAACCGGGCAAATCCTATCAAGTAGTGCGCCTTTATATTTGAATTACAATGTGGAAAATGATCTGGATGTCACTTCGGCAAAAAACCTTGAGGCCGCATTGGACCGCATGGTTCAGGAATTTAGTAATCAGCTTGGAAAAGTCGCGGTGATCCGCCCTAAAGGATTTTATTATGCAGATACCGGGATACAAACTCGTTTCGGTGAATATACATCTGATCTGTTTTTAGAAAAAATGAATGCAGCTACAGGTGCAAGAGAAGGTGAAACGATCGCGATCACGGGCGCGCAAAGAAAACTAAAAATCAACTCTGCGGCTGTAGATGAAAAACTTGTCACTGCCAATGAAAGTGATTTCCTGTTTAAAGGGACCTATTGGGATCAGGGCAAATATGTTGAATTACGCATGATGTTAAAAAATGCGTCTGGTAAGCGTGTAAAAGCCAAGGCGCTGGTTTTGAAAGAGTCTATTGGAGATGCTTTAACTTTATTACCGGATGAGGATTTACTTTCTGTCGAAAATCCGAATTTTGCAGGCCCTTTGGGTTTGTATCTAAGTAGTGATCGCGGCAATAATCCCGTTTATGAAATTGGTAGTGATCTGAACTTATTGGTACAACTTAGCGAAGATGCGTATCTTTATTGTTTTTACCACGCGATAGATTCATCCGTTGTGAAGCTATATCCAAATAGTTTTCAACCGGACGCGAAGTTAACGGGCGAATTCCTTCACCAAATTCCGGGCGACACGATGCCTTTCCAATTGAGTTTAGCGGGGCCTACGGGGGTTGAGCGGATCCATTGTTTTGCAACGGACCGTGATGTTGATTCCTATCTTCCAGCTGAAATACGTGCCAATGATTTTGCTGAATTATCGACAAAAATTGTGAAGCAAATTAACTCAGCTTTTCGATCAATTCCAGATATTAGAATTTCTGAAGCCAGTATGATGGTAACCTTGGAGTAAGATATAATGAATTTATCTAACTGGTCTAAAAACCTTATTTTAGTTATCTTATCCATTGTTATGGCAGGTTGCGTGAGCAAGATTAATCGTCAAACAATGCAAGGTGAATTTAATGCGATCACCGAAGAAGAAGCAAAAGCCACATATGCAACAACTGCAATATGGGATTTATATGAAATCTGTGACGCTTTCCTAAGTGTTGAGAAATATAGCCAATTTGATGATTGTTTCGACGTTTTAGAAAGACGCAGTCAAAATGAAATCTTCGAAAATCCTCTTGGAACTCTATATTATAACAAGGATATGGTCGATATTACGTTGCATGAATTACAAGCGGAAAAATATCTTGGTTTAGGTGATTTTGCCCAAGCAATTGATCATGCGGATATGGCACTGGCAGCCTATGATCGTGACCCCGGAATGGTATCTACTAATTTTTTAATTTCCGATAATGATTATGGGGCCCATCGTGCGGATATTACAGCTTTGGGTGTTAAGTTGATGGCACTTTCCATGAGTGAGCAAAATGCACAGATAGCTGAGATAGAACCTCGTTTGCGTCAACGTGTTGAAAGTTTCGTTAAAGGAAATGTGGCTTATTACGATATTCAAGCGAGGCGCTGGCTGTCGCAATATTATTATCGGATTGAAGATTATGAACGTGCTTATGAATTTGCCGCACGAGATGACCGTAATCCGCTTGATTTTTTGTTGGATGGGTATATCGCGATTGTGTCAGCGCCGGCTGGTCTTGTGATGACTGGTATGCTGATCACCGAGTTTCAATTCGCGCATAATTTTCCCATGGAAATCTTACAATATCGCGCGGCCTCAAAAACGGGCAGATTGGAAGAGGCGCGTAAGGGATTTGATAAATTACTAGCGGATGATGTTATTGATAATTTTGCGCAATTACATGTGATTGTCTTACATGACCGTGCTCAATTGGCGATGACGGAAGGTGATATGAATGTTGCCTATGATAATCTGTCCAAAGCCATTGATGTGTTGGAATCCCAACGTTCTGCTCTCCAAACAGAAAACTACAAGCTAGGTTTTGTCGGGGGTAAAGAACAGATCTATGCGGATATGGTTGGATTACTTGTGGATCAAAACCGTGTGGCTGAAGCTTTTGAATATGCAGAACGTGCCAAGGCCCGCGCCCTTGTGGATCAATTGGCGGAACGTTCCAGCTTTAAACGTCCAAAAGCCACAGCCGCTTCCACCAATGATGTGTTGCGTAAAGTACAACAGTTAGAGATGGAAAGTCTGCAAGTGGCTTCCGCCTCTGGGACAGGCACACAAAATCGTAAGTTACAACTAAAAGCCTTAAAGACAGAGTTACGGGATCAGGATGCTGAACTGTCTTCTTTGATCTCTGTGGATGCGATTAAGTTGTCGGATATTCAATTGAAGCTTTCTCCAAATGAAGCTTTGCTTGAATATTATCAATCCGGTGATGCTTTCTTTGCTTTTGCTATCACCCGTAATTCCATTCAGGTTGTTGATCTAAATGGCAAAGGCTTAACCGAAGACATCCATGCTTTCCGTCATGCCATTCAGGAAGAAGAGGGGGATGCATATCTGCCCAAAGCGCAATCTTTATATCAACGTTTGATCACGCCTGTGATTGCACAGGTTGATATGCCTAATGTGACGATTGTGCCTCATGGTCCGCTTCACTATCTCCCATGGGCCGCTTTACATGATGGCAATGGTTTCTTGATTGAAAGTCGTAGCTTCCGTCTATTACCAAGTGCCAGCGTGTTGATGTATCTGGACAAAGGGAATGCCAAAGGGGCAAGAGCCCTTCTTGCTTTGGGTAATCCAGATCTTGGTAATCCGGATTATGATCTTCCTGGTGCGGAGATTGAAACCAAAGAGATCACCCGTAAATGGCCGGGGTCTCGTGTGTTACTTCGTGAATTTGCCACCGAAGCTGTGTTTAAAGAAGCGGCGCCAGCTTTCCAATATCTGCATCTAGCCAGTCATGGGGAGTTTGACGCAGAAAACCCGTTAACGTCGGGGATGAAACTAGCGGCCGGCAATGGGGAAGATGGTCTTCTGACGGTTGATGAATTATATGACCTTAACCTTGATGCGGAATTGGTGACTTTGTCTGCTTGTGAGACAGGTTTGGGTGAGGTTGCGAATGGGGATGATGTGATTGGGTTGACCCGCGGCTTCCTCTATGCGGGGGCCCGTTCTATCAATGCTAGCTTATGGCCTGTTTCGGATGAGGCCACAGCTTATCTGATGGAGCAATTCTATGATAATTTGAAGCGTGACAATAAGGCCGAAGCTTTAAGAAAGGCACAACGTGCCACAGCTAAACGCTTCAATCATCCACGCTTCTGGGCTGCTTTCCAACTCACAGGGAAAGTGTAGAAACATGATTGTTATAAATATCCATTGGGGGACGCGATGTTAGTCAAAAAGTTTGTAAAGCTAGCCACATTTGGCTTGTTAGCAGTAAGTCTAATGGCATGTGCCAGTCAGATCCGCCAACAGAGTACACGTGGTGAATTTCAAAGTGTAACAGAAGAAAATGCAGAAGAGGTCTATGCACAAATTGATATTTGGGACCTATATGAAGTTTGCAGAGCATTGTTAACCACTGAAAAATACAGTCAGTTGGATACCTGTTATAACTTTTTGGAACAACGTGCAAATTCAGAAGTATTCTGGGTTACAATGGGATATTATTATAACGATGATATGACACAGATGGTTCTGCATGAATTACAGGCAGAAAAATACCTTGGTTTAGGTGATCTTGAAAAAGCAATTTATCATGCGGATCTAAGTTTAGCAGCCCAAGCACGTAATCCTCGTATGCCATCTTCCAGTTTTTTATTTGCTGACAATGATCACAATGCAAAAAAAATGGATGCTATAGCATTAGGTGTGAAAATTATGGCACTAGAATATAGTGATCGAGATAATGAAATTTTACCTTATCTTAAGCGTTTAGAAAAACGGGTTGAAAGTTTCAATATTGATCAATCAGAATATTTTTCCATGACCTCTCGACGCTGGCTTGCACAGTATCATTATGCATCTGGCGACTATGAAAAAGCGTATATGTATGCCACCAGAGATGATAGGGATTCACTTGATTTTCTAGGTGATGGTTTATTGACTGCTTTTACAGCACCAATGTCGGTTGCGATCACAGGAACAACAATTGATGAATTTCATTTTGTACGTAATTTACCTTTAAGAATTTTCTCTTACCGCAGCGCTTATAAGACAGGACGTTTAGAAGAAGCACGTAAAGGTTTTGATGATCTTCTGGCCGATGGACGTATTGCGAACTTTGCCAAGCTACATGTATCTGTCTTACATGACCGTGCGCAATTGGCGATGACAGAAGGTGATATGAATGTTGCCTATGATAATCTGTCCAAAGCCATTGATGTGTTGGAATCCCAACGTTCTGCCCTTCAAACAGAAAACTACAAGCTAGGTTTTGTCGGGGGTAAAGAACAGATCTATGCGGATATGGTTGGATTACTTGTGGATCAAAACCGTGTGGCTGAAGCTTTTGAATATGCGGAACGTGCCAAGGCCCGCGCCCTTGTGGATCAATTGGCGGAACGTTCCAGCTTTAAACGTCCAAAAGCCACAGCCGCTTCCACCAATGATGTGTTGCGTAAAGTACAACAGTTAGAGATGGAAAGTCTGCAAGTGGCCTCTGCCTCCGGGACAGGCACACAAAATCGTAAGTTACAACTAAAAGCCTTAAAGACAGAGTTACGGGATCAGGATGCTGAACTGTCTTCTTTGATCTCTGTGGATGCGATTAAGTTGTCGGATATTCAATTGAAGCTTTCTCCAAATGAAGCTTTGCTTGAATATTATCAATCCGGTGATGCTTTCTTTGCTTTTGCCATCACCCGTAATTCCATTCAGGTTGTTGATCTAAATGGCAAAGGCTTAACCGAAGACATCCATGCTTTCCGTCATGCCATTCAGGAAGAAGAGGGGGATGCATATCTGCCCAAAGCGCAATCTTTATATCAACGTTTGATCACGCCTGTGATTGCACAGGTTGATATGCCTAATGTGACGATTGTGCCTCATGGTCCGCTTCATTATCTCCCATGGGCGGCCTTACATGATGGCAATGGTTTCTTGATTGAAAGTCGTAGCTTCCGTCTATTACCAAGTGCCAGCGTGTTGATGTATCTGGACAAAGGGAATGCCAAAGGGGCAAGAGCCCTTCTTGCTTTGGGTAATCCAGATCTTGGTAATCCGGATTATGATCTTCCTGGTGCGGAGATTGAAACCAAAGAGATCACCCGTAAATGGCCGGGGTCTCGTGTGTTACTTCGTGAATTTGCCACCGAAGCTGTGTTTAAAGAAGCGGCGCCAGCTTTCCAATATCTGCATCTAGCCAGTCATGGGGAGTTTGACGCAGAAAACCCGTTAACGTCGGGGATGAAGTTAGCGGCCGGCAACGGGGAAGATGGTCTTCTGACGGTTGATGAATTATATGACCTTAACCTTGATGCGGAATTGGTGACTTTGTCTGCTTGTGAGACAGGTTTGGGTGAGGTTGCGAATGGGGATGATGTGATTGGGTTGACCCGCGGCTTCCTCTATGCGGGGGCCCGTTCTATCAATGCTAGCTTATGGCCTGTTTCGGATGAGGCCACAGCTTATCTGATGGAGCAATTCTATGATAATTTGAAGCGTGACAATAAGGCCGAAGCTTTAAGAAAGGCACAACGTGCCACAGCTAAACGCTTCAATCATCCACGCTTCTGGGCTGCTTTCCAACTCACAGGGAAAGTGTAAGTTCTTTGGCGGAATCAGGTTGTCCGAAATATCGCACACAATTCGATATTTCGGTTGACCTGTTCGTTAAAAACTGTCAAAAGACGAAACAGATAAAGAAAAGTTTATATATCCATTTTCTGACTTTGGACTAAAGCCATGGAGAGAATGGGGTTTTTTGGAGATATCTCAAAAATGGCAAATGGTAATTACCTCTTCACAAGTGAGTCCGTATCTGAAGGACATCCGGATAAAGTTTGTGACCGTGTGTCTGATGGCATCGTTGATTTGTTTTTGGGTAAAGACCCAGAAGCACGTGTGGCTGTTGAAACATTGGCAACGACACAGCAATTGGTTTTGGCGGGTGAAGTTCGTTGTAAAGAAGAAGTAACCAAAGCTGAGATGATTGACGTTGCGCGCCAAGCGGTCAAAGAAATCGGTTATGAGCAGGATGGTTTCCATTGGGCGAATATGAATGTTGATTGTTTGGTCCATGATCAATCTGTTGATATTGCACAAGGTGTTGACGAAGGTACAGGTACAGACACTGAAGAAGGCGCGGGTGACCAAGGCATTATGTTCGGTTATGCTTGTCGTGAAACAGAAAGCTTGATGCCAGCACCAATCGATCTTTCCCACCGTATTTTGCGTAGTTTGGCGGAGCATCGCCATGCGGATGCGGCAAGTGGCTTGGGTCCAGATGCGAAATCTCAGGTAACATTGGCCTATGAAAATGGTAAACCTGTGCGTGCCACATCTATCGTTGTATCCACACAACATAACGAAGGCATGCCACAAGACGCATTACGTGAATTAGTACGTTCCCATGTGGAGAAAGTATTGCCAGAAGGTTGGATGTGCCCAGCAGATGAATTTTATGTGAACCCGACAGGCCGTTTCGTAATTGGTGGCCCGGATGGCGATGCTGGTTTGACTGGCCGTAAAATCATCGTTGATACATATGGTGGTGCAGCGCCTCATGGTGGTGGTGCTTTCTCTGGTAAAGATCCGACCAAGGTTGACCGTTCTGCGGCTTATGCGGCACGTTACTTGGCGAAAAATGTGGTTGCAGCGGAATTGGCTGAGTCTTGTGTGATTCAGGTTTCTTACGCGATTGGTATTTCCAAACCATTATCTGTTTATGTAAATACGAATGGTACAGGTACGGTTGCGGATGAGAAAATTGCAGCTGCTGTTCAAGAAGCAATGGATTTAAGCCCACGTGGTATCCGTACACATTTGAATTTGAACCGTCCGATTTATGCGCCTTCTTCTGCATATGGTCATTTTGGTCGTACACCAACAGAAGCTGGTCATTTCTCCTGGGAGAAAACAGATTTGGTTGACGCCCTTAAAGCGGCAATCTAAAAGACAGTTTCAAAATTGAAATTAGATATGGCCTCGGGTATTCTCGGGGCCATAATTTTTGTGCTCTCTGTTTTAAAGCAAAAGGCTGGTCCCGATGACGGATAAATATGATCCAACCAAAAATCCTCTATATTCCGAGCAGAACCCAAACGAGATTAAATTCTTTGGGCGTCGCCATGGACGTACCTTGAATGATAAAAAACAGCAATTGGTGGATGACGTTCTTCCAACTCTTGGTGTAGATACTTCCGTGGATCAAATCGATTTGGCGAAAGTTTTTGGGGCAGAGAAAAAAGAATATTGGTTGGAAATCGGATTTGGATCTGGTGAGCATCTGGCATGGCAGGCCCAAAATAATCCTGATGTAGGTATCATCGGTTGTGAGCCGTTTATCAATGGTGTGGCACGTTTGTTGGTCCATCTGGAAGATGAAAAACTGGCAAATGTTCGCGTGCATTCTGATGATGCGCGACAGATTATGGATAAACTTCCGGATGGCTGTTTATCGAAGATTTTCGTTCTTTTCCCTGATCCATGGCCGAAATACAAACATCGTTTACGTCGTTTTGTCGGGCCACATAATATCCCGAAATTTGAACGTCTTCTTCGGGATGGCGGTGAATTTCGTTTGGCGAGCGATCATAAACAATATGTGCGTTGGGCGATGATGCATTTAATGGCATCAGAAAAACTGGACTGGATCGATGAAGGACCGAAAGATTGGTATCATCGTCGTGATGATTGGCCCGCAACCCGCTATGAACAAAAGGCCTTGGCGGGTAATCCGCATTACCTGCGCTTTATGCGAAAGCCACGTTAAGGTCTTTGCTGTTTAGGAATTGTATCTGATACAATTCGTCACTTGTATTTGAAATTAACCGCGCGTTATAAGTTGAGTGAGGTTAATGGAAATATGGATGCGTGACGATGTCTATTGAAGCTGCGATTTCGTTTTTTATCACAATGTTATTGTTCAGTTTGACGCCAGGGCCGGGCTTTTTTGCTTTGATGGCGCGTGGCCTGACACAACGATTGTCAATTTGCATGATACAAGGGCTTGGGATGGCAACAGCGGGCCTGATGTATCTGGTGGCGGCTTGTTTTGGCTTGGCGACCATTGCGGCACATTGGGGCGAATATTTTATTATCATTCGTTTGGTTGGTGCAGCTTATCTTATCTTTCTGGCGTATAAAATGTGGAAAGCGCCTGCAAAATTGGCATTACCAAAAGACGAGAATGGCAAGCTTGGTTATATGTTGACTTATTTTCAAGGTTTTGCGGTTTCAGCCTCTAATCCAAAGAATATTTTGTTTTATGTGGCGCTTTTACCCTCATTTCTGGATGTGGAAGCATTATCAAATCAAGATATTGCACTGACATCTGTGGTTTTATTTTCCAGCTTAATGGCGGGATATTTCCTTATTGTCGTTTTCGCAGGCCGTGGACGAAAGCTTATTCAAACAGAAAAAGCAGTTAAGATTTTGAATCGCAGTGCAAGTTCTATCATGGCAAGTGCAGGTGTGTTTCTTGCGGCGCGTAGTTAAGGGAGGGCGAAATCATGTCTTTTGAAAGTGCGGTTTCGTTTTTTATTGCTGTTTTGATTTTTAGTGTGACGCCGGGGCCTGGTATTTTTGCTATTCTTGCGCGTGCCTTAACCAAGGGGGCTGGTCAATGTGTGATGCTTTCTTTGGGCATGTCGGTGAGCGATGTGTTTTATCTGGTAGCAGCATGTTTTGGTTTGGCGACAATTGCCCAACATTGGGGTGAGCTTTTTACAATCATTCGTTTTGTTGGGGCAGCTTATTTGATTTATCTTGGCTATAAAATGTGGACAGCGCCTGTTGATCTGAATGGATTATCTGCAAAAGATAGCAAAAAAGGCCACGTTATGAGCTTTGTGCAGGGCTTTTTAATTTCTGCCTCAAATCCAAAGGTGATCCTATTTTATATCGCTTTCTTGCCAACCTTTATGGATTTAACAGTGTTAAACGCACAGGATATAGTGCTGGCTTCTGTTTTAACTTTGGTGGGGTTGATGATTGGTTTGATGGTGATTGCGATTTTTGCATCCCAAGCGCGACGCTGGTTTCAATCCCAATCTGCTATGCAGAAACTTAATCGTTCAGCTGGTTCCATTATGGTGGGCGCGGGGGCGTTTTTAGCAACGCGTAGCTAAATTTTACCTGAATTTGTGGGTGCAAGGAATCTGTCATATTTGACTGCTATTCTTATCCACAAGATTTTACTTGATATTTTTGAGGCTTTCCCTTATATAGAGCGCAACCTTAATAACGTGCCTTGAGGCAACGATGTTGACGGTGGGCCAAGGCCCGCCTTTTTTATTGCCTAAATCAAGTGAAAACTTCGAAAGGCACTTCGCTGAAAGTGGCGAAGAAGCTAGGTTTAAAGCGTTATTGATGGTATAATTGAAGGAGTAGCCATGGCGGCTGTAACGCAAGTTGAAGAATTGATCGCACCCTCCCTTGAAGATTTGGGATATTTTATCGTGCGTATTCAAATGTCTGGTAAGGAAACTGTCACCGTTCAAATTATGATTGATCGGTTGGATGAAAAGCCTGTGGATGTTGAAGATTGTGCAACTGTTAGCCGTGCCGTGTCCGCTATTCTGGATGTGGAAGACCCTATAGAGAAAGCTTACAATTTAGAAGTAAGTTCGCCGGGTATTGATCGTCCTTTGGTTCGTCAACGGGATTATGCCCGTTTCGCTGGTTATGAAGCGAAGATCGAGCTGAAATATGCTGTTGAAAATCAAAGACGTTTCCGTGGAAAACTTTTGGGCATGGTCGATGATGATGTCCATCTAGAAATTGATCATCAAGGTGAGTTGGTGGAAATCGCTTTGCCATATGATGATATTGATCGGGCAAAATTAGTAATGTCCGATGCTTTGATGGAAGCTTCTAAGAAAGCTTTTGATGAAGCACAAGCAGAGAAGAATGAAGAGTAATCCTTAATCTAAGTGGACGCTCTTTGGTATTGGCTAACCGCTGTGACAGTTCTTTAGTGGACGACAGCTAGAAAACGGATGAAGTACGATGGAAGGTGTTACGATTACCCGCACAGATATGTTGGCAGTGGCTGACGCAGTAGCACGGGAAAAGAGCATCGATCGCGAACATGTTTTGGAAGCGATGGAGCAAGCTATTCAAAAAGCAGGTCGTTCCAAATATGGTCATGATCACGATATCCGCGCAGAGATTGACCGTAAAAACGGTGAAATCAAATTGGCGCGTTACACAGAGATCGTAGACGAAGTCGAAGATGAAGCGACACAGATTTCTTTGAAAGAAGCTTTGCGTTTCATGCCTAATGCGACTGCAGGTGAATTTATCGTTGATGAATTGCCACCGATTGATTTTGGTCGTATTGCTGCACAGACAGCGAAACAGGTTATCGTACAGAAAGTTCGTGAAGCTGAACGTGAGCGTCAGTATCAAGAATATAAAGATCGTGTTGGTGAAATCATCAATGGTGTTGTGAAACGTATTGAATTTGGCAACGTAACTGTTGATTTGGGTCGCGCAGAAGCAATCTTGCGCCGTGACGAAGTAATTCAACGCGAACATTTCAAACGCGGTGATCGTATCCGCGCTTATATCCATGATGTTCGCCAAGAACAACGTGGTCCGCAAATCTTCCTATCCCGTACACATCCGCAATTCTTGGCGGCTTTGTTTACACAGGAAGTACCAGAAATTTATGATGGCGTAATTGAAATTAAATCCGTATCCCGTGATCCGGGTTCCCGTGCAAAAATGGGCGTGATTTCCAATGACGCATCTATCGACCCTGTTGGGGCATGTGTTGGTATGCGCGGTTCTCGTGTTCAGGCTGTAGTGGCTGAACTTCAAGGCGAGAAAATCGACATCATTCCATGGACAGAAGACGAAGCTTCCTTCGTGGTAAATGCGTTGGCGCCAGCTGAAGTTTCTAAAATCGTGATGGATGAAGAAACAGGTAAGATGGAAGTTGTTGTTCCTGATGAACAACTCTCCCTTGCAATTGGTCGTCGTGGACAAAACGTACGTTTGGCTTCCATGTTAACAGGTTGGGATATCGATATCATGACCGAGGAACAAGAGTCTGAAAAACGCCAAGCTGAATTTGCTGAACGTTCTGACTCTTTCATGAACGCATTAGACGTAGACGAAGTGATCGCACGTTTGTTGGTGACGGAAGGCTTTACCTCTGTTGAGGAAGTTGGCTTCGTACCAGTTGAAGAATTGGCAAGCATCGAAGGTTTCAATGAAGAGTTGGCTGAAGAGCTTCGTAATCGTGCACGTAACTTCTTGGAAGCAGAATCTGCGCGTCTAGAAGCACGTCGTGTTGAGTTGGGTATCGCAGATGATCTGAGCAATGTTGAAGCATTGACACCAGCAATGTTGGTTGCACTTGGTGAAGCAGATGTGAAATCCCTAGATGATTTCGCGGATTTGGCTGCAGATGAGTTGACTGACAAAGAAGACGGTATCTTGCGCAAATTCCCGATGACTGAAGCAGAAGCAAGTGACTTGATTATGGAAGCGCGTGTGGCTGCTGGTTGGTTTACACAAGAAGAGTTGGACGAGATGCGTGCAGCTGCTTCTGAAGAAGAAGGTGAAGACGCTTAATTTAGCGACCTTACCTAAGGATAGAACGCTTCTGTTGGAAGAACTTGAACATGTCTGATCAGAATATGGAAAGCGAAACAACAGAAGCGGAAATTCCAGCTGATTGTTTGGATGATGGTCCGGATGTAGCTGGAAAACGTTCCAAGAAACAAAAGACGGATCCCATGCGGAAATGTCTGGTATCTGGGGAACGTAAATTAAAATCAGAGATGATCCGTTTTGTATTAGGGCCTGATCAGACCTTGGTACCGGATTTGAAAGCGGTTTTACCGGGACGTGGTATGTGGGCGAGCGCATCGTCGGAATTACTGGGTCAAGCAGCCAAGCGCGGATTATTCGCCAAGGCAGCACGTAGCAAAGTTATCATTCCGGATGATTTTGTTGCGCAATTGGAAAAACTGCTGGTTCGCCGTTGCAGCGAGAACCTGTCTTTAGCCAATCGTGCGGGGCAGGCCATTGTCGGTTTTGAAAAGGTGCGTTCCGCCTTGAAAGCCGAAGCGCGACCTGCGGCAGGATTGGTTTTAGCAGCCCGTGATGGGGCAGATGATGGGAAACGCAAGGTCGGACAGCTGGCTGCTGCGTTAAAAACACCGGTTTCGGATGTCTTGGATGCAGAGGAAATCGGAATAGCTTTCGGGCGCGATATGGTGATACATGCCTATCTGTTGCCGGGAGGCCTAACAGACAGTTTAAAGGCCGATACGGCACGGTTGGCGGGTTTCCGTAAGGAAGCAGGCATCAAGGAAGAAGGTTAAAATGAGCGACGACAAAAATAAAGGCGGTTCTAAATTAACTCTGGACAAGCCAGGTCGGCTTGAACTGAAGAAGACTGTAGAAACTGGTCAAGTTAAGCAAAGCTTTAGCCATGGCCGTTCCAAGACCGTGACTGTTGAAGTGAAACGCAAACGTACATTTGAACGTGGTGCAAGCGGTAAGATGCGTGCGGTGGATGAAAGCGGTAAGGCGTCGACATCCGCGGCAACATATTCACCAGCAATGGATGGTTTGTCCGATGCTGAACGTGATGCACGTATGAAAGCGTTGGCTGGTGCGGCAGAGCAGGAAGAGCGTCTACGTAAGGAGCGCGAAGATTCCGATCGTCGTGCGAAAGAAGCTGCTGAACGCCGTAAGGAAGAAGAAGAGCAAAAGATCAAAGACGCGGAAGCTGAAAAAGCACGTGCTGAAGTTGAAGCAAAAATGAAAGCTGAAATGGAAGCAAAACGCGCAGCTGAAGAAGAAGCAGCCCGTCAATTGGCTGACGAAGAAAAGAAGCGTGAAGCTGAAAAAGCAGCGGCTGCGGCAAAATCTGCACCTAAAGAAAATAAAGCAGCACCTAAAGCGGCTGCGGTTGTTGATGACGCGGGTGATGCTAATCGCGGGCCGAAGAAGAGACCTGCAGAGAAGAAGACACAAACGGCACCTCAGCCATCCCGTGCTAGTCGCGGTGAACCACGTCGTCGTCAAGGTAAATTGACGATTACACAGGCGTTGGATGGTGATGATGGCCAACCACGTACACAATCTTTGGCAGCGGTGAAACGCCGTCGTGAAAAAGAAAAGTTACAAGCACAGAATATGCGTAACCGTAACGAGAAAATCTCTCGTGAGGTGACAGTACCTGAAAGCATTACAGTTGCTGAATTGGCAAACCGTATGGCGGAACGTGTGGGTGATGTGATCAAGTCATTGATGAAAATGGGCGTGATGGCAACACAAAACCAATCTATTGATCCAGATACAGCGGAATTAGTGATTGAAGAATTTGGTCACACAATTGTTCGCGTTGCGGAATCAGATGTCGAGGATATCTTGGTTGGTGAAGCGGATAACGAAGCTGATATGGTTTCCCGTGCCCCTGTTGTGACTGTTATGGGTCACGTTGACCATGGTAAGACATCTTTGTTGGATGCGTTGCGTGCAACTGATGTGGCGGCTGGTGAAGCTGGTGGTATTACACAGCATATTGGTGCTTATCAGGTTGAGATGGCATCTGGTGATCAAATTACATTCCTTGATACACCTGGTCACGAAGCCTTCACCCAAATGCGTATGCGTGGTGCGTCTGTAACAGATATCGTAGTTTTGGTTGTTGCGGCGGATGATGGTATCCAGCCACAAACCAAAGAGGCGATTGCCCATTCCAAAGCAGCGGAAGTGCCGATCATTGTTGCGATCAACAAATGTGATAAGCCTGAAGCTGATCCAATGCGCATCAAAACCCAACTTCTAGAAAATGATTTGATCCCGGAAGATATGGGTGGTGAGATTGTATGTGTAGAAGTTTCTGCAAAAGCACGTACAGGTCTTGATGATTTGGAAGAACATATCCTTCTTCAAGCTGAGATTTTGGAATTGAAAGCCAATCCTGATCGTAAAGCTGAAGGTGCGGTTGTTGAGGCACGTATGGAAAAAGGTCGCGGTTCTGTTGCAACTGTCTTGATCCAACGTGGTACAATTTCTGTCGGCGATATCTTTGTTGCGGGCGGTGAATCTGGTCGTGTTCGTGCGTTGTTGGATGATAAAGGTCGTAAGATCAAAACAGCCGGTCCATCTGTTCCTGTTGAAATTCTCGGTTTCCAAGGAACACCATCTGCAGGTGATGATTTCGCCGTTGTAGATGATGAGGCAACAGCACGTGAGATCGCTGAATATCGTCAACGTAAGGCGAAAGCCGCGAAACAAATTGTGACACAAGGCATGAGCAGCCTGGATCAATTGTTCAGTCAGATTAAAGCAGGCGAGATCAAAGAAATGCCTGTGGTGATCAAGACCGACGTACAAGGGTCCTTGGAGGCGATTACAGCATCTCTAGAGAAACTTGCCAATGACGAAGTGAAAGTACGTGTCCTTCATGGTGCTGTTGGTGGTTTGACAGAGTCTGATGTGACTTTGGCAGCGTCCACAGGCGGTGTATGTATGGGCTTTAACGTGCGTGCAAATCCGCAAGCCCGTGATATGGCCCGTCGCGATGGCGTAGACATCCGTTACTATTCCGTGATCTATGATATGATTGATGACGTGAAGAAAGTTCTTGGCGGTATGTTGGCACCAGAAGTTCGTGAGAACTTCTTGGGTTATGCTGAAATTCGTGAAGTCTTCAATATTACAAAAGCCGGTAAGATTGGTGGTTGTTATGTGACTGAAGGCATGGTGAAACGTGGCGCGAAAGTACGCTTGTTGCGTGATAACGTTGTGATCCATGAAGGCACATTGAAAACCCTGCGTCGTTTCAAAGACGATGTGAAGGAAGTTCAATCCGGTTATGAATGTGGTATGGCATTCGAAAATTACGAAGATATCAAAGCTGGCGACGTGATCGAAGCCTTTGAGATTGAAGAAATCGCACGCGAACTTTAATCACATATCTTCATATGCGTTTAGAGGGAGGGTGTCATACTCTCCCTCTTCTTGTTTAAGTTTGGAAATTGTAAAATGGCACATAAAAATCGTTCTGGTGTAGGTCGTTCTCAACGTCAATTAAAGGTTGGCGAAGAAATCCGCCATGCGTTGTCTTCGATTATCATGCGTGGTGAGTTTCGTAACCCGATCTTGCAGAAAGCAAATCTGACGGTGACAGAAGTGCGTGCAAGTCCGGATCTTCGTAATGCCACATGTTTTATCGTGCCATTGGGTGGTGAAGACCGTGTGCCACGTGACCAAGTACTAGAAGCCTTAAAAGGGGCATCTGTCTTCTTGAAAACACAGGTGGCGCAATCCGTTCATTTGAAATATGCACCTCGTCTTTCTTTCCAATATGACGAAAGCTTCGATGAAGGCTCTCATGTGGATGCACTTTTACGTAATCCTGTGGTGCAAGCCGATGTGGCAAAAGGTCACGATGAAGATGATTTTGAAGATTAATTTCTAGATCGATCTTAGTGTTTTTGCTAGGCTCCTTCCAGTTGCGGGAAGGAGCCTTTTTTATGGATGAAATTATTGAAGAAGTTGTTGATGCGGTGACTGATATGCTTGGCATCGAGGATCATGATGATGATCGTTGCATCAATTATGTGGAACTGAATGTCACAGATATCGAACGGGCCAAAAGTTTTTATGGGGAGGCCTTTGGCTGGACCTTTACCGATTATGGACCGGAATATTGTGAATTCAATGACGGTAAAATGAAGGGTGGCTTTGCCTTGATGAAACCTGAAGATGTAGTTCTTGGTGGTCCACTTGTTGTGCTTTATGCGGATGACTTGGAAGAAGTTATGGCCGATATTAAGAAAGCAGGTGGCCAGATCTCAGTCCCGATTTTTGAATTCCCCGGTGGTAAGAGATTTCAGTTTACCGATCCTGAAGGCTATGAGCTTGCGGTATGGACCCATCTTTAGAAGTAATGGGCCGTCTTATGAAAAGAATAAGCCAGATCGCAAAGCAAAAGGCAGCGGCTAGCAGCGTTGGAATAATCAATCCGTAGTTCACAGCAATGGCACCGACAATATAGGTGCCGATGCCACCTGCACATTGGCCAAGCATAAAGAGGCTGCCCATGACGCGACCCCGTTGTTCTTCTATCACTTCAACCTGGATATAACTGTAAGATAGAGTGCGCCGGAATTCCCCAGCCAAGCCCATGATAACAGACATCGCAATTGCGATATAAAGATTGGGAAAAAGATACATAATCACTAGGGCAATCATGGAAATCAGAAAAGCCCATATGATCCGATGTGGGATGATTAAAGCCTCACCACCATGGGCGAGCCATAAGGCGGTTATGGTTGCCCCGATGCCACGGGCAGCGAGAATAGCTGAAACCCCGATCACGCCAGCCTCAAGAAGCTGATCTGAAAATGCAGGTGTCATGTAATAGACCGCTGACATCAAGAAATCTCCAAGCAACATAAGAATGACAATAGGCATAAATTGCGGATGCTTGAAGATATAGCTGAACCCATCTTGGATATCGGCCATAATGGATTTCTCGCTTTTGGTCGGCGAGGTGAAATCTTCTGGTGTCTTTAGGGTATAGATCACCAGTAAGAGAACCATATAGCCGAAAGCATTGATACCAAAGGCGATTGCAATGTCGAAGTTAGCGATTAAAAAACCCGCAAGGGCAGGGCCGACGAAAACGGCAAATTGCGTATAAGATGCATTGACCGCAATCGCGGAAGTCAGCTTTTCTTTGGCGATAAAGCGCGGCAACATACTATTCATTGCAGGTACTGTTAATGCGACAAAGATACCATGAATAAACACAAGTGCAGCCAGAGTGATAATGGGTAGTTGATCTATCCATGCAAGATAGGCAATCAACACAGCTTGACTGAGTAAAAGGAAATTACTGATTTTCCATATCTTTAATCGGTCATACCGATCTGCTAAAGCACCACAAAACGGCATGAATAGGATTGTGGGTAATATATCCATCAATGTGATGATGGCCAACCAAGCGGTTGATTGTGTAATTTCCCATGCATACCAATTCACCGCAATGAGTTGGATGAAAAATGTAATCCAACTGGTGATGGAACCCACAGAATAGATTCTGAAATTACGATCAGAAAATGCCTCGGTGATACCGCTTTGGAAATTTCGCGAAATAAAAGCCATGAACTATATTCGCGTTAGAAAATAATGATCGCAATGAAAATCAGGGTTGGATATATGATTAATCCAATATCTGGTCAGATATCTTGCGAAAAGCATCCGCATATTTATGAAACGCCGCTTCGCGATTTTCTGAGGTGGCAATTTTCAAGGCGTAGCTATCCAAAGCACCCGAAAGGAAATCAGCAATATATTTTGCATCTTCTTTAGAGCCTTGATTAACCTCTACCCCATATAATAATGCGGCATAGGCGGATTCCTCATCCTGGGATCGACAATAATCCCAACCTAGGACATTGGGGCCATCAATTAACATCACTTGGGCAAAAGCGGCATCAACAAAGACATGAAGGTAAGCCACACAACCTTCAATCAGGTCTGTACGGGGGTCTTCGTTTTTTGTGGCATAACCTTCCACAATCTCACCCATCTTCTCCCCTAAACTGTCATAAACAGCTTTGAAAATATCGACCTTATCTTTGAAATGATGATAAAGAGATCCACGGGAACTTTCAGCCGCTTCTACAATCTTGGTCGTAGATGTTTTGCGAAACCCATATGTGGCGAAACAATCTGTCGCTACGTCGATCAGATGTTTTCGTGTACGTTCCAAATTCTCTTTATTTTTACCGACAGGTTTGTTCATCTCTTATTTCTGAACCTCGTGATACCGGAAACAATCTACGAGATGATCATTCACCATGCCGACCGCTTGCATGAAAGCATAGCAGGTGGTTGGTCCGACAAATTTGAAACCCTGTTTTTTGAGTGACTTACTCATATCTTCTGCAATTGGTGTGACAGCCGGTACATCTTCAACTTTTTGCCAGTTATTGATGATAGGTTCATGCTGCACGAAGGACCATATATACGTATCAAAGCTTCCATGTTCTTCCTGTATTTTCAGGAAAGCTTTGGCATTACTGATAATCGCATTCACTTTTAATTTATTGCGAACCACACGCTCATCCTGCAGTAAAGCTTGAATTTTATCTTCGCCATAGGTGGCAATTTGGGCGGCATCGAAATTATCAACGGCTTCTTGGTATCCTGATCTTTTGGCAAGGATGGTTGCCCAGCTTAAACCGGATTGCATACCTTCCAAAACCAATATCTCAAACAAAAGCCGATCATCGTGAACAGGTACGCCCCATTCCTCGTCGTGATATTTTGTTTCTAACGGATTTGATTCCGACCAGTCGCATCTCTTCATTTTACACCCATTTCCTAAAGCTAAAATCAGCGCTATTTTTCTGGCATTTTTCATCCAGATTTGAAACTAAAAATTAGCATATTGACATATAGACAGATTGTCTATAAATAATATACAGACAAAATGTCTATAAGATAAAATTTCGAGATTTACAGGAGGAAATTATGAAAATCTCTAGCTATTATCCGGTTCTATGTGTGAATAACGTGCAGGAAATGTCAGATTTCTATCAAACGCATTTTGGTTTCGAAGTTGGTTTTGACAGTGATTGGTATGTGCATCTAACTATGAAAGAACAGCCATATGTGAATTTGGCTTTTGTTAAATCGGATCATCCATCCGTACCAGAGATGTTACGTCAACAAGCCCAGGGTGTAATCCTGAATTTTGAAGTTGAAGATGTAGATGATTTTTATAACAGAATGAAAGCCGCCAATATGTCGATTAAACTTGAATTGAGAGATGAGGATTGGGGGCAGCGCCATTTCATTATGACTGACCCGGCCGGGGCAATGATTGATGTGATCAAGTTGATCCCACCATCTGCAGAATTTCAGGAGCAATATACTGCTCTCTCTGCCTAAAACATTTTAAAATGATTGTTCGAATACTTTTGTAACCTCGATCCTTTCTGTGGATCGAGGTTCAATTTTAAATAGTATAATTAAAGAGAGTAATTATCTTTGGTGACATAATTGTAAAACCAAACCGTCACAAATACATTACATAAAACTTATATAAGAGCTGCTCCTAATTCATAAAATAATTTTTCTTTGGGAGTGAGTAACATGTTTAATATTCTATTTGTCTGCACCGGCAACAGTTGTCGCAGTATCCTGGCTGAAGCTATTTTTAATCATTATGGACATGGATTAATTACGGCTTACAGTGCAGGTACCCATCCGGTTGGCGATGTGAATATGGGTGCGGAAGCCTGTCTGTATCGCCATGGCATTTCTTATGAAGACTTGTCTTCAAAAAGTTGGGAAGATGATAACTTGCCTGAATTTGATGCCGTGATCACGGTTTGTGATAATGCGGCCTTGCTGGACGCACCTGCTTGGTCCGGAAACCCTGTGTCATTACATTGGGGATTAACGGATCCAGCACGTTATGTATGTGATGCCAAAGAGATGACCCATGTATTTGAAGAAGTATTCTTAAAACTGGAACATAGTGCAAAATCCCTATTGGCTGAACTGGACCATAATTCGGGAGGTGCTGACCTGATGGATATTTTATCTCGTTTATCCAAAGATTATCAGGCAAACCTTAAGATGATCGCATGATTTCAACTAGAATTTCGCCGTGCTGACTTTTTGTATCTTCCCCTTATCGTTAACTTCTTGATAAAGTTGACCCTCATTAAGTGCGGTTGGATAATAATCATTAAACTTTTGGGCTCGCTGAAAAGCGGAAGTATGGATAAGTGGCTTTTGGTTGGAGCTGGCATCGGCCCCGCTGATACATTTCAGTATGTTTCTATTTTTTAAAAAGGCATTTGCAGGACGTTTATGCCAATGAAGTTTACCATCTACTCGTGGGATGATTTCAATATCTTCTGGGCCAAGTCCGTATTTATTATTCTTGAACTCCTTCTGGGCTATTTTTTGAGGCGTACGAAAAGCCATATTCAATTTTCTACGCTTCATCTCCTCACACATGAATTGAAGGGTTATATCAGATAGGCCATCATGAAAATACCCGCCACCGATATCACTATGGACACCTGGAAACCAAATTTCAGTCACACGAGATTCTGCTTGCATTAACGTTGGACGAAATGCCAATCGCTGTTCATCAAGTGAGACAAGATGAAGAGCTTCTTCCACATTTTCAGATACTCGGTTTCCGTTTTCAAATTTCACTTTTGAATAGGCGTTTTCCTCACGGCTTAAATTGGGTGCATTAAATGAAATGACTGTATCAAAAACCCCCATAAATCGAATGACAGGTTCAGAAGAGTCTTCTGGAATGTATTTTTTTACTAAACTTGCAAATTTTCGTGCGATTGCAGCTCCTCGACTAAAGCCAAACAGATAAATCTCGTCACCAGGTTGGTAGGTGTTTGAGATGGCCTTTGCCCCTAAACCGATAATTTCATCTACATCACTGCAAGTTGGAGACAAGGTCATATTTATGAATTTGCGGAAAAACCCTCCATAGGTTCCTACGCCTTGAAAATAATATACATATTGATTGGGAAATTTAGAGGATGCGCCGGCAGCAGTACTGGTTTTATTCAAATTTTTTAGGCGTCCACCGAGCAAAAAATAGAGCTTTAAAACATTACTGATGCCGTCGTCTTCCACGCGACCATTTCCTAAATCTCTTTGATGAGCGTCTTCAGGTTCGTTTGCCGTGCCGTCAAAGCAGATAATAATTTTTTTACTCATATGCTTTCTCCCATAACGATTTTTACTGGTCTGATTTTGCCTTGTTTTCTTGTTGGCTTGTTGCTGCGGGTTTTCCTGCGATTTCGGCAGTTTGTTTTACATGATTGCGTACAGCCTCTTGGCTAAAGCCTAGATATCCCTGAAACAATCTTATTGCGCCTTTACTGCCTCCTGCGATTAGGGCGGCTGTAACAATCATACCTAATGATGTTGAACAAGTGGGCGTGGCAGCTGTCGTAAAGCTGACGAGGATATCGAAATTAATTTGGTAACAGATTCCTAATGACACCAGAAAACTGACGAATGATTTAGAGAGTAAATTTGGGAATTTTTCTTTCGCTTGCTTCCACCAACGTGATTCAAAAAGCAAGGCTGAGGATCGTTCAAGGACCATTGCGAGTAAAATGACTTTACCGAGATTTTCTATAACATCATGGGTCAGAAATGCATTAAGATTGTCCATAAAAATTCCCCCTCTTTTCATGCAGCCTTTGCAATCACTTATAGCGGAAAATTTATATTAAATCTATCTAAAATAGATTATTCTAATATTGATATTTTAAGTTATTCTATTAATTGATATTTTCAAAACATACTTGCTTTGCAGGTTAAGTATCCGTATCGCTTCTTTGTTATCAGGTTTGGAGAGATGAAAATATATGGACTCTGTTTATAACTGGATAGCGAGACTAATCTTAATTCCATTTCAATAAGGAAAGATCATGCTGTTTGGTGTTGTACTTGGAACCAACAATCTTAAAGAAGCGGGTGAATTTTATGATAAGCTTCTGGATACTATTGAAATGGTACGCCTTATGGCGGATGACATAGAAATTGGTTATGGACCGCATGGTGGTTCTAGTTGCTTCTGGGTTACAAAACCTTTCAACCAAAAGCCTGCGACCTTTGGCAATGGCACGCAGGTGACCTTTCAAGCTACCAGTAACGAAATGGTAGAAGAATTCCATCGCTTGGCTTTAGAGCTCGGTGGAAAAAATGAAGGTGATCCAGGTTATCGCTATAGACCTAACTATTATGGTGCTTATTGCCGTGATTTAGATGGGAATAAGTTACATGTCATGCATGAGCCCAAATAAATTATTCTTGAGTTTCAAAGATAGGGCCTTTATGTGTCTGCCTTCACGTGATTGACGAAATATGAGTAGCGAGAATTTATGGGTCGCAAGAAAAAAGGGAACCCGGTGCATGGCTGGGTGATTATTGATAAGGCTGCCGGTATTGGCTCCACCCCGATTGTTGGAAAGGCGCGTCGTGCGTTAAATGCACAAAAAGCGGGGCATGGCGGCACACTTGATCCTTTTGCCACCGGATTGCTGCCTTTGGCCTTTGGAGAGGCGACTAAATCCGTATCCTATGTAATGGATGGGATTAAAACTTATCAGTTTACGTTGAAATTTGGTGAGGTGACCGACACACTTGATTTGGAAGGTGAGGTTGTTGCCATATCTGACAAACGTCCAACAGAAGAAGAAATGTTGGCAGCGATCCCACAATTTGTTGGTAATATTGAACAGGTGCCGCCAAAATTCTCCGCGCTTAAAATTGATGGGAAACGGGCTTATGATCTAGCACGTGCAGGCGAAGAAGTTGAGATGAAATCTCGTCCTGCTTATGTGAAAGAAATCAAGCTAATCAAAGTGATAGATGCTGACCATGCCTTCTTTGAAGTGACATGTGGAAAAGGGTTTTATGTACGGTCCTTAGGGCGTGATTTGGCGGAAGCCATGGGGACTGTCGGTCATTTGACGACCTTACGTCGAACAAAAATCGGTCCTTTTGAAGAAAAAGATGCGATTTTACTTGAAGATTTCGAAAAAAAGGCGCATAACGCCGTGGAATTTGGGGAACTATTGCTCCCCATAGAAGCAGCGCTGGACGGTATCCCGGCGTTGTCTTTAGAAGAAGGTGAAGCCTTGAGACTACGAAATGGTCAGGCTGTAACCCTTCTCCGAAAGGTTGATTTGGATCGTATTGCCGACCTGAAGGACGGTGACACGGCCCTTGCTTTGTTCAAGAAACGGGCGCTTGCGCTAGTGACTTACAGTAGGGGAGAGATCAAACCGACACGGGTTTTTGTTTATCAAGATACCGTATAAAGGAAGACATTATGTCCATTACTGCTGAACGCAAAGCTGAAGTGATCGCTGACAACCAAGCTAAATCTGGTGATACAGGATCTCCTGAAGTACAAATCGCGATTTTGACAGAGCGCATTTCTAACCTGACAGAGCATTTGAAATCTCACAAAAAAGATTTCCACTCTCGTCGTGGTTTGCTTGTAATGGTTGGTAAGCGTCGTAGCTTGCTTGATTACTTGAAAAAGAAAAACGAGCAAGGTTACAAAGACCTTATCGCGAAATTGGGCATTCGCCGCTAAGCGAAGAGCTTTCGACAGGGCGCAGAAAAATTCTGCGCCCTGTTTATTTCTATAGCTATATTTCTGTAACAAATCTGGTATAGCTATGGACCATTCAGCTTAATTAAGCTGGATAAAAATGAAAGAAGGATTGGCGAACGGGATTTAAATCAGCCTCGGGTTCACCCAAAGACCTAAAAATGGTCGTGTTGACATATTTATGTGGAACGGTTCCGGCCCGCTCCCCCATCCAACCACCCAAGTTATTATGAGGTGGATTGGGCGATGAAGCGCACCGGACCTGACAAAGTATTTCACATAGATACGCCAACACGGCTCTGAGACTGAATTAGTTTTCATTCACTTTCTTCTTTCAAAAAGTCAGGACCCATAGGGGGTACTGATCTATTTGATGTTAAGAAAAGGAAAATTATGTTTAACGTAGTTACAAAGTCTATTGAATGGGCTGGTCGTACATTGACCATCGAAACAGGTCGTATCGCACGTCAAGCTGATGGTGCGGTATTGATCACATATGGTGGTACAAAATTGCTATGTACAGCTGTATTTGCAAAAGCAGCTAAGCCGGGCCAAGACTTCTTCCCACTCACTGTGAATTACCAAGAAAAAACATTCGCAGCGGGTAAAATTCCAGGTGGTTTCTTCAAACGTGAAGGCCGTCCATCTGAGAAAGAAACACTTACAAGTCGTTTGATCGACCGTCCAATCCGTCCATTGTTCATCGACGGTTTCCGTAACGAAACACAAGTTGTGACAACAGTGATGAGCCACGATTTGGAAACAAATCCAGATATCGTTGCGATGATCGGTGCATCTGCCGCTTTGACAATTTCCGGTGCGCCATTCCTTGGCCCAATCGGTGCGGCACGTGTTGGTCGTATCGACGGTGAGTTGGTATTGAACCCATCTGAATCCGATATGGAAAAGTCTGAGTTGGATTTGGTGGTTGCTGGTACAACTGAAGGCGTGTTGATGGTTGAATCCGAAGCACAGGAATTGTCCGAAGCAACAATGCTTGAGGCAGTTGATTTCGGTCATGATGCTTTCCAACCAGTAATCGACTTGATCATCTCCTTGGCAGAAGAAGCGGCAAAAGAGCCATATGACATGCCAGAAGAAGATCCAGCAAAAGAAACTGTTAAAGCACGTTTGACAGAATTGGCTGAAGCTGGCCTACGTGATGCTTATGGCATCATCGTTAAACAAGATCGCCAAGCGGCAATTGCAGAAGTTAAAGAAGCTGCAATGGCTAAACTGGAAGAAGAAGAGCTAGACGTTGAATTGGCTGGCAAATTGTTCAAAGGTCTTGAGTCTGACATCGTTCGTGGCAACATCATCAAAACAAGCAGTCGTATTGACGGTCGTGGCTTGGCTGATGTTCGTGCGATCGATTGCCAAGTTGGCGTGATTGACCGTACACATGGTTCTGCATTATTCACACGTGGTGAAACACAGGCGTTGGTTGTTACAACATTGGGTACAGGCCAAGATGAGCAAATCATCGACGCGTTGGAAGGCGAATATCGTCAGCACTTCATGTTGCATTATAACTTCCCTCCATATTCTGTTGGTGAAGCTGGTCGTATGGGTAGCCCGGGTCGTCGTGAAATTGGTCACGGTAAATTGGCTTGGCGCGCAATCAACCCAATGATGCCAACTAAAGAAGACTTCCCATACACAGTTCGCGTGGTATCTGAGATCACAGAATCTAATGGTTCTTCTTCTATGGCGACAGTATGTGGTACATCCCTAGCGATGATGGATGCGGGTGTTCCTTTACAAAAGCCATGTGCGGGTATCGCAATGGGCTTGATTAAAGAAGAAGATGGCGTTGCTGTATTGTCTGATATCTTGGGTGATGAGGATCACTTAGGCGACATGGACTTTAAAGTGGCTGGTACTGAAGACGGTATCACATCCCTTCAAATGGATATTAAAATCACATCCATTACCAAAGACATTATGAAGACAGCTTTGGAACAAGCTAAAGGCGGTCGTCTACATATCCTTGATGAAATGGCAAAAGCGATTACAGCAGGTCGTGAGGAAGTATCTTCCAACGCACCACGCATCACATCCATGCAAATCCCGAAAGAGAAAATTCGCGACGTAATCGGTACAGGCGGTAAAGTTATCCGTGAAATCACCGAAGAAACAGGCGTGAAAATCGACATCGACGAAGATGGTACGGTGAAAATCGCAGCTGTTGATGCAGATGCAGGCAAACGTGCTTACGACTGGATCTACGGTATCGTTGCTGAGCCAGAGCCAGGCACAATCTACAAAGGTAAGGTTGTGAAGGTTGTTGATTTTGGTGCATTCGTGAACTTCATGGGTTCCAAAGATGGTCTTGTTCATATTTCTGAATTGCAATTCGCACGTACAGAAAAAGTAACAGACATTTGTAACGAAGGTGACGAAGTATACGTGAAATGTCTAGGCGTTGACGATCGTGGTAAAGTAAAACTTTCCATGAAAGTTGTGGATCAGGAAACAGGTGAAGAAGTTGAACCACCTGCACGTGAACCACGCGGCGAAGGCGAAGAAGGCGGTGAAGATCGTCCTCGTAAGGCACGTCGTAAACCACGCAGAGACGACTAATCTGTTTCAGATTATCTGATTTGGAAAAGGGCAGCCTTCGGGCTGCCCTTTTTGTTTGTGCCTCATCAGAACTTCATAACTAGATTTATGGCTAAGAATTAATTTCAGGAATGCGATTTATTTCGGTTTTTGATGTAGGGCAATGTTTCTTGCGGCTCAGTTAAATAAGTTACCCTACAGTTCGTAGGTAGATTTATTTATGAGAGGAAATTCAATAAGAATTTTTGAATGGAATTCTTATGGTTGAGTAAAAAATTAGAAATATTCTAAATAAAATACGTGTGAGTATGACAAAGATTGGCGATCAAATTCATGCGGAAAATATCTTAAATCAAGCGTAGGTTGCTGTAATCACAGGAAAAAATAACCATAAAAACTTATATTTAGCGCTTGCTTTAAAATATATAAAATTTTATAGAAATATTACTTAAATTCAGGGCTTTAATGGTGGGAAGACTTAATTTTAGTTTCTGAGGGACCAAGGAAGATGTTTTCAAACTTAAAAATTGCTTCACGATTGATGATTAATGCGGGGATTACTTTAACATTGATCATTGGGCTGGGGATCATGGCATATATTGAAATGACGCAGCTGCATGTTTTGACGGAGAAGCTTTATAAACATCCGTTTGCAGTCAGTAATGGCATGCAAAGTATAAATGGGGATATTACGGCCATGCATCGCGATATGAAAGATATCGCTTTGTCAAAAACAGATATGCAGGTGCGTACGGCCATTGCCAAGGTGGATGCACGTGAACAGAAAGTCTTAGAGACATTTGATTTAATTCATGAGCGTTTTTTAGGGGACCAATCACGGGTCTATGCAGCGGAACAAAGCTTTAAGGATTGGAAAGCCATCCGCGATGAAGTGATTGCGTTGAAATTGGCAGGAGATGCGGAAGGTGCAGCTGCGATTACCAAGCAAAAAGGCGCGGCCCATGTTCAGAAGATGAATGAACAAGTTCAGTATCTGATTGATTTCTCTTTGAACAAGGCTGATGAATTCATGGCGACCGCCGATGAAATGAATACAGATCTTCATGAATTACTGGTTGTTGTCCTGATCCTGGTTTTAATTATCACCATTAGCGTTACTTTCTTTATTTCACGCAGTGTCACTGTACCATTAGGTCGCCTCAAAAATGCGATGGGTGAGATTTCTTCTGGTAATCTGGCGATTGAAACACCTTTCAAAGAGCGTAAAGACGAAGTTGGCGACATGGCCCATGCATTAGAGATTTTCAAAGATAATGCGTTAGCTATGGAAAACCTAAAACGCGAAGAAGAAGAATCGCGTGCACAGCGCCTGACGGAAAGAAAATCTTTGATGGAACGTTTGGCAAATGATTTTGAAGGGGCTGTGGGGCAGGTCGTAACTGCAGTTATTAAAGATTCCTCAACCGTTTCAGAGCGTGCGAAAGGATTGAATGATTCCTCTGATATGGCACGAAGAGAGGCAGATACAGTTTCCATGGCAGCAGAACGTGCATCCCAGAATGTGCAAACAGTTGCAACAGCGACAACTGAACTTACCTCTTCTATTGATGAGATCAGTCGTCAGGTCAACCGTTCAACTGAAATGTCTCGTAAAGCAGTTGATGAAACCAGTGAAACCAATCAACGTATTCAGGGATTGGCAGAAGCTGCCAAGAAAATTGGCGAGGTTGTAAATTTAATCACAGATATTGCGGAACAAACAAATTTACTGGCCTTGAACGCAACCATCGAAGCCGCACGTGCAGGTGATGCAGGTAAAGGTTTTGCTGTCGTGGCAAACGAAGTGAAAAGCCTTGCCAGTCAAACAGCACGGGCGACCGAAGAAATCTCAACACAGATTGCGGGTGTGCAACAGGCAACGGTTGAATCTGTCTCCGCGATTGAAAATGTTTCAGGCCTTATCAATGATATTGCCGAAGTGGCGGATGGTATTGCCGTTGCGGTGGAGCAACAAGCATCTGCGACAAATGAAATTGCACGTAATGTGGAAGAAGCCGCAACTGGCACGGCACAAGTTTCAAATGCGATTGTGCGTGTAACCGAAGTTGCCAATGATACGGGAAATGCGTCTAGCACATTACTTGAAACATCCAATGAATTGGAAGATCGTTCCGGTGAATTGGATACGGCTGTGAAAGCATTCTTGCGTGAGGTGCGTACCGTTTCTTAATTTGAAAATCATATGATCAATACAGAGAGGGCGCATTTATGCGCCCTTTTTTATTGGAAGTTAAAATCATCATTGCGAAAATAACTTTATAGGCTGATAGTAAAGTCCTGTTTGGATTTTGATGAATATATGACTTTTAATAAAAAATATAACTTGCCGCCTATGGATCTGTTGCTGTGTTTTGAAGCAGTATCGCGACATGGTAGCTTTACATTAGCCGCCGAAGAATTATGTCTTACCCAAAGTGCGGTTAGTAAGAAAATCTCTGCACTTGAAACTCAATTATCTACTAAACTATTTGAACGAATGCATCGTGCCATTCGTTTGACGGAAGATGGCCGAAAAATTTTACATCAGGTTGAAGCAAGTTTGTTGCAATTGAATGAGGGGCTAAAGCCATATTTTCCACAACCTGATCAGAAACGAATTACCGTGTCAGCCTCTGTATCCTTTGCGTATTTCTGGCTGATACCTAAACTTGAAAAGTTTTATAACCTTTATCCTGATATTGAGGTAAATGTTATCAGTTCTGATACACCAGTAGATTTAAAAAAAGACGGATCAGATATTGCGATATTATTTGGCGATGGTGAATGGCCTGATATGCAATCAGATCAATTAGTTCAGGAAGTCATTTATGTTGTTGCCAGCCCAGCATATATGGATCGATATGATAAAATTTCCCCTGCTAACTTATCTGACCATACATTAATCCATTTAAAAGGCGGGGTTCAGATCCATGACGGGGTTAATTGGGATAAATGGATGCATGCATATCAAGTGGCACATAAACCTTTACGCCAAGGTCCCGCATTTAATTCTTATCCCTTGGTGCTTCAAGCTGTAGAAGCTGGACGGGGATTAGGGCTCGGCTGGGATTATGCGATACAAGAAAAAATCGACAAAGGGCAGCTATGTCGGGTATTTGAAGAGCCTTTAAAAACAAGTAACGGCTATTATCTTGTTTCATCTTCTCAGGCTGACTTATCTAGACCGACACGTCAGTTCAAGGAATGGATTATTTCGGAAGCCAAGATTTAGACATTCCTATTTGGAATGTGACGATGAAGAGCCATCATTTGAACTAATTTGATTTTCTCTTACCATCCAGATTAGAGATCTATGAAGGTTCGATAGGAGAGACATGATGGATAAGAATGAGGTGGATCGTCTTAAACAAGAGTTTAGTGACAACGGTTTTGTCATCATTCGAAATGGTATATCTGAGGATATATTGGTGCAGTTAAATGCTGAATTACAAAACTGGGTGGAACAATCCAAAGAATATGATGCACCTTTTGGTGAGATGTTGGATGGCAGACCGCGTTTTGATCTAGAAGAAAAAAGTCATTCAAAAGAAAATCCGGCGTTGCGGCGTATCGGCGCGCCGATTGAGGTGTCAGATGTTTTTCTTGAATTTGTCCGAAAAAATAGAGGTCTAGATTTAACACATCAAATATTTGGAACCGCTATTAAATTATGGGCCAGCAAGATAAATCTTAAACTACCCAATTCAGGTACAGTTGTGAAATATCATCAGGACTTCCCATTCGACCCGCATAGCAATGATGATATGATGACAGTCTTATTCTTTCTTGATGACGTAACCGAAGAAAACGGCCCCTTACAGGTTGTCCCTGAAAGTCATAAAGGTCCGTTATATTCACATTATCAAGAGGGTGTTTTTACTGGGGCGGTTGATGCAGATATTCAACAAGAATGTCGTGAAAAATCGGTCAGTTGCACTGGGAATGCTGGTGATATTTGTCTGATGCATGCAAATACCCTTCATGGGTCGGGGCAAAATCTAACAGATAAATCCAGAAACTTGCTGATTGTAACCTATGTCGCGGAAGACGCTGCCCCGCTTGTGGCTAATCCGATCCCGCATAAATATGATAGTGAAATTGTCTATGGCGAAAAAAGCGGTAAAATTCGATCGAAAGCATTCACCTTGGAATTACCTGAATATCCAAAGGAAGCCTCTTTCTTTGCACAACAGTCAAAGCAGGTGAGTTAATCCAAAAGAAAAAACGGGCGGTGATTGCTCACCGCCCAGTTTAGTCTCACTTATATTATTATCAGGAAATTATTCAGCCGCTTCCATGTAAGCTTCCATTGGTGGACATGTGCAAACCAAGTTACGGTCGCCATATACGTTGTCCACACGGCCTACAGGTGGCCAGAACTTATCGTCGCGTTTGGTGTCTACCGGGAAGAATGCTTCATTCTTGCTATATGGTAGAGACCAGTCACCCTTCATCAACAAGCCATATGTATGTGGCGCATTGCGCAATACGTTGTTTTCTGGGTCGGATTTGCCGGACTCAATATCTGCAATTTCCTTACGGATTTGGATCATCGCATCACAGAAGCGATCAATCTCAACCAAGCTTTCACTTTCTGTTGGTTCAATCATTAATGTATCTGCAACAGGGAAAGATTGTGTTGGTGCATGGAAACCGAAATCAACCAAGCGTTTGGCGATATCTTCGGAGCCGATACCACAAGCTTCTTTGATGCCACGGATATCAACGATACATTCATGCGCAACAAAACCGTTAATACCTGTGTAAAGAACCGGATAATGATCTGCCAAACGTTTTGCGATATAGTTGGCATTCAAAATTGCAACTTTGGTCGCTTTGGTTAGGCCTGCACCACCCATCGCCTGGATGTAAACCCAAGTGATTGGAAGAATGCTGGAAGAACCCCAAGGCGCTGCGGAAACCGCACCAATTGTACCTTCATCACCCTCAGCAGGGTTAAGACCAGGCACTTGGTTATGGCCGGATAGATATGGTGCCAAGTGCGATTTTACACCGATTGGGCCCATACCTGGACCGCCACCACCATGTGGGATACAGAATGTTTTGTGTAAGTTCAGATGACTTACGTCAGAGCCGATTTTACCCGGTTTCACCAAGCCAACCATCGCATTCATATTCGCACCATCCATGTAAACCTGACCGCCATGGTCATGGATGATCTGACATACTTCCTGAACGGCTTCTTCAAATACACCATGTGTGGATGGGTATGTGATCATCAAAGCGGCTAGATTGTCGGAATATTCTTCAGCTTTTGCTCTTAAATCGTCAACGTCAACGTTACCGTCGTCATCACATTTGGTCACAACAACCTTCATACCGGCCATAACAGCAGAAGCAGGGTTGGTACCATGTGCGGAAGATGGAATTAAGCAGATGTCACGATGACCTTCACCACGTGCTTGATGGTATTTGGCAATACATAGAAGACCGGCATATTCACCTTGAGAACCCGCATTAGGTTGTAGGGACATTGCATCATAACCTGTGATCTCACAAAGTGCAGATTCCAACTCTTCAAACAATTGTTGGTAACCTTGTGTTTGATCTTCCGGTGCAAATGGATGCAGATGAGAGAAGTTACGCCATGTTACTGGTAACATTTCAGATGTCGCGTTCAATTTCATGGTGCAGCTACCCAATGGGATCATTGCACGGTTTAAGGAGATATCACGATCACGTAACCAGCGGATATAGCGTAATAATTCTGTTTCAGAATGATAGCTATTGAATACTTCATGTGTCAGGAAGTCTGATTTACGTTGTAGATTTGCAGGTACAGTTGTGATTGCACCATCATCCAGACTTTCGATAGAAATATGATCTAAAGCATCAGATTTGAAGACAGTCCAAAGTGTCTCAATATTTTGACGTTTGGTTGTTTCATCTACAGAGATACCAATATGGTCGGCATCTACAACGCGGACGTTAATGCTTTTTTCACGGGCTTTCGCTGCCAAGCGATGTGCTTGTCCGCGAACATTTACGGTGATGGTATCGAAATAGCTATCTGTAACAATGTTCAGACCCATTTCTTTTAGGCCATTTGCCAGAATGGTTGTCATGCGATGTACCTTATTGGCAATACGCTTAATACCTTCTGGACCGTGATAAATAGCATAGAAACCAGCGATAACCGCTAGTAATGCCTGCGCGGTACATACGTTACTGGTGGCTTTGTCGCGACGGATATGTTGTTCACGAGTTTGCATTGCCATACGTAGTGCCGGCTTGCCGTTGGAATCAATGGAGACACCAATCAAACGACCTGGCATGTTACGTTTGAACGCATCTTTTGTTGCCATGAAAGCAGCGTGTGGACCACCAAAGCCCATCGGAACACCAAAGCGTTGAGAGGACCCAACAACAATATCCGCACCCATTTCACCTGGCGGTGTGAGGATAGCCAAAGATAGAATGTCTGCGGATACTGTTGTTAGAACTTTATCAGCGGCAGCTTTTTCAATCACTGGACGTAGATCACGAACCTGACCACTTGAACCCGGATATTGAAGGGCAATACCAAATAGGACGCTTGTATCCAGATCGTCTGCATATGGATCACCCACAACAATTTCAAAACCCATGGAACGTGCGCGTGTTTCAACAACTTCACGGATTTGAGGATGTGTATCTTGATCTAGGAAGAATGCATTTGCGCCTTTTTTCTTGGAAACACGATGAGACATTGCCATCGCTTCAGCAACTGCTGTCGCTTCATCCAGTAGGGACGCATTGGCAAGTTCCATACCTGTTAAGTCAATAACGGTTTGTTGGAAGTTTAATAAGGCTTCCAAACGACCTTGGCTGATTTCAGGCTGATATGGTGTGTAAGCTGTATACCAACCTGGATCTTCCAAAACGTTACGTAAAATAACGGGTGGAGTTACAGTGCCGGAATAGCCCATGCCCATCATGGTCACGAATACTTTATTGCGTTCGGAAATGCGACGCAATTTAGAAACTGTATAGCGTTCTGTATGAGCCTCTGGAAGGTTTAATGGCGCCTCATTACGGATGGCTGCCGGTACTGTTTTATCGATCAAATCCTCTAAGCTGCTCACCCCAACTGTGTTCAGCATATGATTCAAAGTCTCATCATTTGGACCAATATGGCGACCGACAAAATCGTCCCATTGTTCCAACTCGCTTAAGCTTGCTCTTGTTTCACTCATCGCATTTTCCCTACAAATATTAGCGCCCGTGAGATGGGCTAGTTTTGGGTGTAAAATCCCGTTTGTAAAAAGCGGTATTTTGCCCCTTACATTATTTGTTTTTTAATTTTCAGTTTAGCCCGCTGGTTTTGTGTATTTTCAGCGGGCTATGATATCAGTCGACTTATTCAGACTCTTCTGTGAAGTTTTTATAGTCGTCTGCGCTCATTAGTTCTTCCAGTTCGGATTCCGCAGAAAGTTTGATCTTGAAGAACCAAGCATCGCCTTCTGCATCTTCGTTTACCAAGCCTGGGTTAGCTTCTAGCTCTTCGTTGATTTCAACAACTTCACCAGAAACTGGTGCATAGATTTCACTAGCTGCTTTTACAGATTCAACAACACCGGTTTCGCCACCTTGAGAAACTGTATCGCCAGTTTCTGGCAATTCAACGAATACCACGTCGCCCAATGCTTTTTGAGCAAAGTCTGTAATACCGATTGTTGCAACACCGTTATCTACAGATACCCATTCGTGATCTTCACTGTAACGAATTGTGCTCATAAAATTTACTCCCTTTAATCCTGAATAAGTGAGAACTTAATAAAAATATTATTGGCTTTAGCCACGATAGTAACGTTGTTCGATAAAAGGCATCTTAGCAACTTTTGCAGGAACTGCCTTATTACGAACCATCAATTGAATGTCGGTACCAACTTTAGCATGGTCAATTGCCACATAACCCATTGCAACTGGGCTGCCTGTCGTTGGACCAAAACCACCAGAAGTGATTTTACCAATTTCATTACCGTCCATATCGGTAATGATTGTGCCTTCACGTGCAGGAGCGCGTCCTTCCGGTTGAATACCAACACGTTTACGGCTTACGCCATTTGCGATTTGTGCCAAAATTTTATCGGCACCCGGGAAACCACCTTCGGCTTCGCCACCCGCACGACGGGATTTACCAATAGACCATAGCAAGGCTGCTTCAATTGGGCTAGTGGTTGTATCAATGTCATTGCCATAAAGGCAAAGGCCGCTTTCCAAACGCAAGCTATCACGTGCGCCTAGGCCAATTGCTTCTACTTCTGGCTGATCTAAAAGAGCGCGTGCTAATGCATCGGCTTTTTCATTTGAAACAGAAATTTCATAACCATCTTCACCGCTATAACCTGAACGGCTAACAAGTAAAGTATCACCTTCAAATTCAACTTCGGACTGGGTCATGAATGGTTGAGTGAGGACAGCTTCGCCAAGAACGCGCGCGGTTGCTTCCGCGGCTGCTGGTCCCTGGATTGCAAGAAGGGCACGATCAATAACAACAACTTCTGCTTTGCCAGCAAGCTTTTCGTTCATCAGGGCATAATCCTGATCTTTGCACGCGGCATTCACGACAAGATACAAACGATCAGAATAATCAGGGTTAACCGGCTTGGTCACCATTAGATCATCCAGAATAGTACCTTCATCGTTTAGGAATTGGCTGTAACGTTGTTGACCTGTTGTCAAACCTTGTAAATCCGCAGGGCAGAGGCTTTCAAGTGCTTGCGCTGGGTTTTCACCAACCAACCAGCACTGGCCCATGTGGGATACGTCAAAGAGACCGGCTTTTTCACGAGTTTGAAGATGTTCTTTCAATACACCAAGTGGATATTGAACAGGCATGGAATAGCCTGCGAATGGTACCATTTTCGCACCAAGTTCTACGTGCAAATCGTGAAGCGCTGTGCGCAATAAATCTGTATCAGATGCAGAATCCATAAAGGGGTCTCCGACAAATCAAGGTTTTCATCATGCACCGGCATGTTTGTCTGTGCGACGAACATAACCGGACAAAAGTTAAAAACCCCTTCTGTCATCGGAGCCTGAGAGTGTGACTGGCAGATATCAGGGTGGGGACCATCATCCATCAGCTTACCCCTTCGGCGGAACAAATCTTACGAAAAGTTCACTTTCCAGAAGGCCCTCTACATGCGGTCCTTTTGCCTGAGAGATTCCGGGGCGGTTGCTCCTTCGGCGTCTATGGTCATCATGAAACTTAATCCATGATCCACTGATCTCTCCCACACATATCAACGGGCTGTCGTTTATAAGCTACAGAATGTCGTGCTCCTGTCAATAGCTTTTTGTGCATTTTTTTATTTGCCTAAAAAAATATTTAAGAACAGTAGCTTAAAGGGTCAGTTTTTCGAAAAAAATTAATTTTCCTGATTATATTTATATTCTTCTTTGCTCAAACCGAAGCTGACGTAAATGATAAAATCGTCTGGTGATTGTTCTTCAGAAAATGGAACATCTACGCGAATAACTTCTTTGTATACAATCTGGGATTGGTTTGATGGAAAGGTTAAATTGAGCGGCAATTTACGATGACCAATCGGCGCTGGAGCAATTAATTCACCATCAGGACCGACAATCCCGATAATGAGGTCAACAACCTGATTACTGGATTGATTTGCGGTTCCTTGAAGGGCTTGTATATCAATATTCAGAAATACGTCGGCGTGATCATCATAGGCTTCGCAAACCCCCGCAGCTCGAACAAGCTCCGCCTGTAATTCAATATCTGTGATATCACGACCTGGACCTGGTTTAAATCGTGTTAGAACATCCGTATCTTTGATTACGCGTACTGAAGGACAAACCACATCTTCCTGCGTTCTACCAAGGCCTGCACAAGCGGCGAGGGCAGATAGTGTTAAAAGCAAAATAATGTTTCGCATAGATTTTGTGAAAAAATGTGGCATGGAATATCCTGTGTTCAGGGTGATTTCGATGGTTTAACTATATCGGCTAGTTTATGGAGATGGTCAAGTATTTGCCTATATTCATGTTGTTTTATCTTATCCGTCGATTAAGCGGGCATGTTCTCCATCACAAAGTGGCGGGCGTTTGGTCAGTTTGCAGCCACAGAAAAATACTTGGCGTGTCTTGGTTGCTTTATAGGCTATTGGCGCAAAACCTGTTTCTTTATGAGATCCATCACAGAAAGGTTGTTTGGATGATTTACCGCATGCACACCAATAATAAGTTTTTCCTTCTTCCACCTTCAGAGAATATGGAGCAACTTGAGGAATATCAGGTATGAGGTTTTTATCTTCCATTTTTTCTTTTTCCTGATTTAAAAACATTGTAATTCGGTTTTCATATGTGAAGCCATAGTGTAAAACCGCTTGGAACGAAAGGCTAGCCTTATAAATATACTAAGAGATTCAGCTTGGTGGATTAGGATATGACGAAACAAAAACTGGAAATTGTATTGGCGGGGCCGCGTGGTTTTTGCGCGGGCGTGGATCGTGCAATTTTGATCGTTGAAGAAGCACTCAAAAAATTTGGGGCGCCTGTATATGTCCGCCATGAAATCGTTCATAATCGCTATGTCGTTGAATCTCTTGAAAATAAAGGAGCGATCTTTGTTGATGAACTGGATGAATGTCCAGCTGATCGTCCTGTTGTATTTTCTGCCCATGGCGTACCAAAATCTGTGCCTGCTGCTGCTGAAAAACGTCAAATGATTTATCTGGATGCCACTTGTCCATTGGTGTCAAAAGTACATCGCGGGGCGGAACGTCATTTTGAAAAAGGGCGTCATATTATTTTAATTGGGCATGCAGGTCATCCAGAAGTGATTGGCACAATGGGTCAATTGGATGAGGGTGCGATGACACTGGTTGAAACAGTCGAAGATGTGGAAAAGCTGAATTTTCCAGAAGATCAAGAGCTGGCTTATGCAACGCAAACGACTTTATCTGTGGATGAAACCAAAGATATTTTAGCTGCTTTGCAAGCGAAATTTCCACAACTTCAAGGGCCTAAGCGCGAAGATATTTGTTATGCGACAACCAATCGTCAGGCCGCAATGAAGGCCGTGGCGGAAGATGTAGATTTGGCCTTCATTATTGGCGCGCCAAATTCGTCAAACTCTAAACGGTTGGTTGATGTGGCCAAACAAACAGGCGATATCCCGGCTTACCTTATTCAAAGAGCATCTGAAATTGATTGGAGCTGGTTTGACGGTATTGGTAAATTGGGGATTTCTGCTGGTGCTTCAGCTCCTGAAATACTGGTCGAAGAAGTTATTGAAGCCTGTCGTGAGAAATTCGATCTAACCGTTTTTCATAAGGTAACGGCCGAAGAAAATATTGAATTCAAATTACCCCGCCTGCTCAAAGATTAAGTAAGAAAAAGGAAAAATAATGGCTGTTTATACGGAAGTTTCCGATGCAGATTTGCGTGAATTTTTAACCCATTATGATGTGGGTGAAATCGTTTCTGCCAAAGGTATCGCCGAAGGCGTGGAAAATTCAAATTATCTGCTAAAAACAACCAAAATGCCTTTGATTTTAACGCTTTATGAAAAACGCGTTAATCCGGATGATTTGCCATTTTTCTTAAATCTAATGGACCATTTAGCTGAAAAAGGTGTGAATTGTCCTTTACCTGTTCATGGCAAAAATGGACAGGCTTTACGGGAACTTTGTGGACGCCCCGCAGCAATGATTAGTTTTCTTGATGGCATGTCGCCTAAGCAGGTTATGCCTTTTCATTGTGCGGAATTAGGAAAAGCTTTGGCGCAGTTCCATTTGGCAGGTGCCGATTTTGATATGGAACGGGATAATGCGTTATCCGTTGAGGGTTGGCGTAAGCTTTTGGATGATTGCACGGACCGTGCGGATGAAGTGAAGCAGGGGTTGGCGGCAGAATTAGAAGCGGAATTTGATTATCTTTCCAATCACTGGCCGACAGATTTACCTCGTGGTGTTATTCATGCGGATTTATTTACCGATAATGTCTTTTTCTTGGATAAGAAATTATCTGGTATCATTGATTTCTATTTCGCCTGTACAGATTTCTACGCCTATGACTTGGCGATTTGTTTGAATGCATGGTGTTTTGAACGTGATGGTAGTTTCAATATTACCAAAGCGAAACAGATGTTGTCCGGCTACAACAAGGTGCGCGCCCTTTCGATTGCTGAAATGGAAGCTTTACCAATTTTTGCCCGTGGCAGTTCCTTGCGTTTCTTGTTAACTCGCCTTTATGATTGGCTCAATCATCCTGAAGGTGCGTTGGTGAAACCAAAGGATCCAATGGAATATTATGGCTATTTGAAATTCCATGGTCATATTAAAAGTCCGACTGAATATGGATTAGAGAAATAGGAAAGCCAATGTCCAATCCTGTTGAAATTTTCACCGATGGCGCGTGCAGCGGAAATCCCGGACCAGGCGGTTGGGGGACTATCATGCGTTGGAAGGGCACCGAAAAGGAACTATCCGGTGGTGAGTTGGACACCACGAATAATCGCATGGAATTGATGGCGGCGATACAGGGATTGGAAACTTTAAAACGCCCCATGCAAGTGGTCCTCACAACAGATAGTACCTATGTGAAAGATGGCATCACCAAATGGATTATTAATTGGAAGAAAAACGGTTGGAAAACCGCTGCAAAGAAACCGGTTAAAAATGCGGATCTATGGCAACGTCTTGATGAGGCTGTCTCCATTCATGATGTTAAATGGAAATGGGTCAAAGGTCATGCAGGCCATATTGAAAATGAACGTTGCGATGAATTAGCCCGCCAAGCCGCGAATAAAATCCTTTTGGATGCGAATTCCGATTAATCACGCGGCTGGATGAAGGGCGGCAGCTTCTTCTGAGACGAAGCCAAGTGCAGTTTCCAATACTTCCAATCCAGATTCTTTCTTATAGGCATTTTCGCTGAGATGACGACGATATTTACGTCCGCCCGGAATACCTGCAAAGACACCTAATAAATGGCGTGTGATCTGTATGAGTGGTGTACCGCGGGACAGTTCTTTTTCCACATAAGGATACATTTGACGTAACACATCATGGCGGCTTGGTATATCAACGGGGTCACCAAAGATTTTGTGGTCTGCTTCCACCAGCATATATGGGTTGTTATAGGCTGCCCGTCCAATCATAACCCCATCCACATGATTAAGATGTTCAATACTGTCTTCAATGGTCTGAATGCCGCCATTGATACTGATATGAAGTTCTGGAAATTCCTGTTTTAAACGATAGGCAAAATCATATTTTAAAGGCGGAATGTCACGGTTTTCCTTGGGGCTTAGACCCTGCAAAATTGCCACGCGGGCATGTACGATGAAATGTTCGCATCCTGCTTTGGCAACAGTTTCCACGAAGTTGCGCATATAGTCATAATGATCATTATCATCGATGCCGATACGATGTTTGACTGTGACAGGCAAATCCACGGCATCTTGCATGGATTTAACGGCATTTGCCACTGTATCAGGTTCTGCCATCAAACATGCGCCAAATCGACCATTCTGCACACGATCTGATGGACAGCCCACATTCAGGTTTACTTCATCATACCCATATTTTTTCACAAGCTTGGCAGCATGGGCCAGATCACCCGGGTTATGTCCCCCTAATTGGCAGGCAACTGGATGTTCGGCTCTATCGAATTCTAAATGACGTTCCACATCCCCATGCAGTAACGCACCTGTGGTCACCATCTCTGTATATAGCAACATATTACGGGACAATAGACGCAGGAAATAACGGTCAAAACGATCCGTCCAATCCATCATCGGCGCGATGGAAAGTTTGCGTGCATTGGTAATCGGGTCGGGGCGTTTAAATGTGATGTCAGTCATAAAGGGCGTGATACTGCGAATATTGTTGTTTTGCAAGGGGTGGGGCGTTTGATTTTACTTCCGGGGAGATAAGAAACAGTCTATAGATTTTCAAGAAGGTGCAGTGGGAGTCACATGAATGGAAATTACCAAAATCAATCCTGACTATCAGAAATCTGAATATTTTGACGGCAAGAAATTAGGCCTGATTGCGTTATCGACTGATCATATTATCGAAGATAATTTGCGCGATATGTTAAATGACTTTGATGTGTCTATCCTAACCAATCGGATTATTTTTGATGGGCAGGTTACAGAGGATAGCTTGGCCGCAATGGCACAAGATTTGGAACGTGCAACCCATAACTTATTGCCTGATAAGGCGGTTGATGTAATTGCCTATGGTTGTTCTTCGGGCACCGCAGCGATTGGGGAAGATCGATTGCGTGAAGAAATCCAAAAAGTAAAACCAAGCGCAAAAGTAACAAACCCCATCACCGCGGCGGCAGCAGCATTTAAGGCATTAGATGTGACAAAACTGTCTTTATTGACACCTTATATTCCGGATGTGAATAGAAAGGTTGGAGAAACCTTTGCAGCAAAAGGATTGGAAATTTTGAACATCGCGGGATTTGGTGTTCTGGAAGATGCAGATATCACCCGTATTGATCCGGCTGCCATTGTAAAAGAGGCGAAGGCCTGTCTGCATCCTGCGGCAGAGGCCATGTTTTTATCTTGTACTGCAATGCGATCTATTGAGGTGATAGAAGTTCTAGAAAAAGAATTATCTATTCCTGTGGTGAGTAGTAATCAGGCAATCGCCTGGCATGCAATACGTTTAATGGGCTATACAAACATATCTGATAAATGGGGACGTTTGTTTCAACTTTAGTTTTGGGACGCTACCTGATCTTCAATACCTAAAGTTTCATAGATTGAGCCAATCATCTCGTTGAAATATGGATTATAGGTGAGGCGCCCATGGATTTTACTATCTTCAACATATCCATAATGAGAATACCAGATTTTGGCGCCTCTTAAACATGCGTCTTGTTGTTCGGGTGTTTGTCCATTCTCACAAATGCGAATAGAAGCGTTGGTTCCGTAATAGGGGTTATCCGGACTAAATAACGGTGCCATATGAGAGCCTGTTGAAATGCGTTGTTTAGGCAATGTCATGGGAAACTGATCAATGCGTGGATTTTCCTTTATCGGATCACCGAGCCACACCATACGACTATCTGGATGGGTGAATTGCGTGTCAAAGATATGTCGGATGTTATCCGTATCAACAACACTGTCATCTTCGGCTAAGGCGATGAAGACAGGTTTGTTATATTCTCCATATCCTTCTAGTCGATCTGTCACCACGTTAAAGGTTTCCGCATATAAAGCGCCACCATGGGTCGGTAGCGAATTATAACGTATAAAGTTATCTTCCAATTCTGCATCTGCCCAAGGCATGACCTCTTTCACCCATTTTGCCAATTGGATCATGGTTGTGCTTTTTGGCTTAAAAGCTGGGGAAAATAATAAAAGTCCAGAAATATCGTCATCTTGTAAGGCGTAATTTGTTACAAGATTAGCACCTGTTGAAAAACCACCCATCCATATTTCATCTACTTCCTGTTTCATCAAAGCAGCGTGATGTTCGACCAAGAGTTTCCAATCCTCATATTCAGGAAGCATCAAATCGGCTGGTCGACTTCCATGGCCGGGAATAAGAAGGCTTCGAACTAGATATCCTTGTTGAACCAGTTGGTCGGCGACATCATGAAAACTATAGGGGGAGTCTGCCAGACCGTGGATTAATAAAATACCTTTATTCGTTGGATGATCTGGGCGCTTTTCAAAGGGTGAGTTTGCGTTAAGTTCAGCAACTAAATCTTCACTGATGAACGCACGGTTTTTACTTAACCAGTCACGTGTTTCTGAGATGTATTCTGCATAGCTATCTTGCGTATAGGGGGGTAAAGATTCATTGGGTGTAAAACTTGCCGTATTGGGTACAGACGAACAACTGCCTAATGCCAGTAAAGCAGTAGCGCCAGCAAAATTCCGTAATGATTTCCCAAGAGTCAGTTTCATAACCATAAATCCGATTGCACATTTCCTATACGATATAGGAAATGGAATTGGATTATCTAGGGATAAAAAAGTAAAACCCGCCAAGAGATATTACTGGCGGGTTTAAAGTAAAATATCATCAATTGCTTAGTTCAGCAGAAATTTTTCCATTAAACTACGATATTCTTCGATTTTTGGTGTTTCAACACCATCAACTTTACCTGCTTCTTCGAAGCGGCGCAGATCTAGTGCGTCTTTTAAATGTGGGCTTTCTTCAAACTTTTTCACTTCCTCAGCCGACATAGGGCCGCCTTGAAGCTTTAAGGAATGAACAGAAGCTTCAGAGAGTTTGCCGAAATAGTCTGGTTCAACGGCGCAAAGATAACGTTTTGCATCCACATGCATACGAACAGGTTCGGTTACTTCTGGTGGATAAAATTTTTTCAGGAAATCATCTGCAACATCTTCATGGCGACTATCGATCCCATGATCGGCACAATCAAAATCATAATCATGCATAAAATGACCAACATCATGAAGCAAGCTTGCAAGGATCACAGATTCTTTTGCCTCAAACTGATCCGCAACAACGGCGCATTGCAACATATGGTCTGATTGTGTGATGGCCTCACCAAGATATTCATCTTGCCCACGTGAATTAAACATGTCGATTAGGAAATCAACCACGTTTTCTTTGGTAACTGTTTTATGATCCTGCATTTTTAATCTCTCTTTTTTTGATGAGTTATTTTACTGCTTAGCTTCCCAGATATTGATCCAGCTGTTTAAGGAATCCTTATCTGCGTAACTGCCTTGAAGATGGCGTTTTCCGCCGGCAAAACCTTTGCGCCCATGCAATACACGTTCATTGTCAAATAATACAAGTTCACCTTGTTTTAGTTTGAATAGAACTTCGACTTCTTCGCGGTGTAACATATCTGCATATGCTAGTAATGCGGTATAGTAATCTTCCATTACATTTGCAGGTAAGTTCAAAGGTGCCGCAGAACGGTTGTTATAGCGAATATGGGTGAAATGACCAAAATTATCTACGCCAATAACAGTTGCGCGGTTTTTCAAATCAGCCTTCCCATCGCAGAAACGGAAATTCGCGTGGTAGCTGGAGAGTAAATCAAAATAGATCGGTTCTTCCTGACGAAGTAGTTCAGCCACTTTATATCCATCAACGAATACAGATTCACCACCATCATTATTGGATTCAAGACAATGTAATGCTTGCAAGCCTGGAACCGGATCACGATAAGGATTATCTGTATGCACATTTAAGCCTAAAGGTGTGAAGGCTAGATTGTTTGGGTTTTCTTCGGTGCGAACCTCAAATAATTTGCCGTAATTGGTTTCACGTACAAAGCCAAAACTGTTTAGAATATTCAAAACCATACCTTCTTCCTGTGGTACATTTTGAATAATGCCAAAACCATATTTACGAACAGATTTTAGCCAGTCGCACATGGCCTGTCCGCCTTTTTGTACTTCAGTATAATCATGATAGATCACTGAAAGATCTAGGTCTTTACCCCAAATTTCATATGACTTTTCAGGTGCCTGATTGTCATAGGCATATGTTTTTAACCATTCAATCGGATAGGATGATTGACGATCCCCAGCATTGAAATTGATCTTGATTGTGTCACCATCAACTTCGGCTGACTTCATGGAAAAGTCACGTGGTAATTCGGACCAGTCAAAAAGACGTTGGCCATTTTTGTGGCGTGCATCTTCTTCTAAAACGTTATCGCGCAGCCATACCGCGTGAAACTGGCTGCTGCTGCCATCCGCCCAAGTCAGGGTTAATTTATTTGGGTCAAAATCGAGACTATTTAATTGTGTCATCGCTGATCGTCTTTCAACTATCTGTAAAATCTATGGGGATGAAAGAAATTTCTTATGACTAGCCTTATAGCAGATATTGAAAGCGAATTGGAAAAGAAGTTTCCTCAAAATTGTCATGCATGCATGAATGAAAACTCATACTGTAATAAAAAGTTCATCTTCCCCAAGCCATTGGTTATGGTGATCTTCATGACGTATGTCCCATTGTTTTGACTCATAGCTAATACGATCTGTCTCTATCAATAACCAGCTGAGAAATCGACCTAAACGTTCTGGATCAATTTGTGGTGAATTTGCATATCCGGCTCCATCGGGAAAGATAGATAAGTCCGCCTCCATGCCTTGATCAAGAATGGGTGTTTTGACAGGGCCTGGAATGGCAATGCCAACCGCAGGATCCTGATTATTAAATTCTTTCTTTAAGCATTCTTGTAACATGAAAGAAGCCGCTTTTGAGGCACAATAGGCCATCGCACCCTTGCGTGCCGTCGTTGCAGACATAGACCCGATAAACAAAATACGCCCATCTTTGCCAAGGTTGGATTTCAAATCACGACTAAGAAACAGGCGAGCTTCAAGATTGGTGGCAAAAGTTTCACGCCAACTGTCCAAAGATATGTCATCTAAAGATTGGATGGGAAAAGTACCAGCACAATGAACAAGACCTGATAAAGATTGGTCTGCCAAATGGTGGATGAGTTTCTCTCGTCCTGCGATGGTTGCAATGTCGCAAGAAAAGGGGGTGATCTTTTTGGAATGACCAAGTTTTGCTGTTTCTTCCAACTTGTTCAAACGACGCCCCACAGCCAGTACAGGAATATCTTTTAAACTTAAATTGATGGCTAAAGCACGCCCAATGCCACTACCAGCACCTGTTACAATAACGATATTTGTCATGATCTTTCCCTATGCGTTTTCTTTTATGTTATGATAGGGGCGGTTAAGTCTTTTGGGCAATGATAAATTCCTGACATAAAAGCAATTTCCATGAATAAGGTTGCTTGGGTTTTTCAGGAAAAAATCCTTGAAGTAATGGTAAGTGAACCCATATATTTACTGTGGATGCCAAGAATGGGTCCACATCTAGAAACGGGTTTAATGCCAAGAATTGGGTTAGGCCTTAAGGACAACTCTACAAAGATATCTTGCCGTATGGACGGGGGATGTCAGATATGAGGTTGAATATGAATTTTGAAAATTTCACAGATCGCTCTCGTGGTTTTATTCAGTCTGCACAGACTTTGGCGTTACGCAGTGATCATCAACGTTTTACCCCGGAACATTTATTAAAAGCTTTATTGGAAGACCAAGAAGGTCTTGCATCCGGCTTGATTGAATCTGCAGGTGGTAAGGCAAAGCAAGCATTGGACGCTGTTGAACTTTCCTTATCCAAATTACCAAAAGTACAAGGTAGTGGCGCTGGGCAGTTACATCTTGATCCAAGCCTTGCCAAATTATTTGATCAGGCAACCCAGATAGCTGAAAAAGCAGGCGATAGTTTTGTAACCGCAGAACGATTATTGTTAGCCTTAGCCATGGCAGAAGGCACAGATGCGGCAGAAGCTTTGAAAAAAGCAAAAGTATCCCCGCAAAGTCTTAATCAGGCAATTAATGAAATCCGCAAAGGGCGCACGGCTGATAGTGCCTCTGCAGAAGATAAATATGATGCGCTTAAGAAATATGCGCGCGATCTGACCGAAGCAGCAGGTGAAGGCAAACTTGATCCGGTCATAGGGCGGGATGAGGAAATTCGCCGTACCATTCAGGTTTTATCACGCCGGACCAAGAATAACCCTGTTCTAATTGGCGAGCCGGGTGTTGGTAAAACAGCCATTATTGAAGGCTTGGCCCTTCGTATTGTGAATGGTGATGTGCCTGAAAACCTGATGAATAAGAAACTGATGTCTCTTGATCTTGGGGCGATGGTTGCCGGCTCTAAATTCCGTGGTGAGTTTGAAGAACGCCTCAAAGCGGTGTTGGAAGAAATTTCTGCGGCGGAAGGGCAAATCATCTGTTTCATTGATGAACTACACACATTGATGGGGGCAGGTGCGTCTGAAGGTAGTATGGATGCGGCCAATATGCTGAAACCTGCCTTGGCCCGTGGGGAGTTGCATTGTGTGGGTGCGACCACTTTGGATGAATATCGCAAGCATATTGAAAAAGATGCGGCCCTAGCGCGACGTTTCCAAACTGTCTTTGTGGCGGAACCAACTGTCGAAGATACCATTTCAATCTTACGGGGGTTGAAAGAGAAATATGAATTGCATCATGGTGTACGTATCACGGATAGTGCCATTGTATCTGCGGCGACTTTATCTAACCGCTATATCACAGATCGTTTTTTGCCGGATAAGGCGATTGATTTGGTGGACGAAGCCGCGAGCCGCCTTCGTATGGAAGTTGATAGTAAACCGGAAGAAATTGATGAGTTGGATCGCCGTATCATCCAGTTGAAGATCGAACAGGAAGCTTTGAAAAAAGAAAAGGATGCAGCTTCCAAAGATCGTTTGGCTAATCTGGGCGTTGAACTTGCGGATATGGAAGAGAAATCCTTTGATCTTACGTCCAAATGGCAGGCGGAAAAAGCTAAGCTTAATGATGCAACCAGTATCAAAGAGCAGCTGGATCAAGCACGCGCTGAATTAGAGCGGGTACAACGTGACGGTCGTTTTGATCGTGCGGGTGAATTGGCCTATGGCGTTATCCCAGATTTGGAAAAACGCCTGCTAGAAGCAGAAGCTGCTAATGATCAGGCCATGATTGACGAAGAAGTACGCGATCAGGATATTGCTGCTGTGGTCTCCCGCTGGACAGGTGTGCCCGTGGACAAAATGCTGGAAGGTGAACGTGAAAAGCTTCTGGCAATGGAAAGTAATCTGTCACGTCGTGTAATCGGTCAGGGAGAAGCGATTGAAGCTGTATCCAATGCAGTTCGTCGTGCCCGTGCAGGCCTTCAAGACCCGGACCGCCCTATTGGATCTTTCTTATTCTTGGGCCCAACAGGTGTCGGCAAGACCGAACTTACCAAAGCTTTGGCGGAATTCCTGTTTGATGATGATCAAGCCATGGTGCGGATTGATATGTCCGAATTTATGGAAAAACACGCCGTTGCCCGTTTGATTGGGGCACCTCCGGGATATGTGGGGTATGATGAAGGTGGGGTGTTGACCGAAGCCGTCCGTCGCCGTCCGTATCAAGTTGTTCTGTTTGATGAGGTGGAAAAAGCACATCCAGATGTGTTTAACGTCTTGTTGCAAGTTCTTGATGATGGCCGTTTGACGGATGGTCAGGGACGTACAGTCGATTTCCGTAATGTGTTGATCATTATGACATCTAACCTTGGGTCGGAACATCTGGCGCAACTAGCGGAAGGTGCGGATACAGAAGAAGCCCGTGCCTCTGTAATGGAAGTGGTGCGAAGTCATTTCCGTCCGGAATTCCTGAACCGTTTGGATGAGATTTTACAATTCCATAAATTGACCCGCGACAACATGACCGGGATTGTGGAGATCCAGTTGCGTCGCTTGCGTCGTTTATTGGAAGATCGCAAAATCACTTTGGATTTATCGGATGAGGCCGAAACGTGGCTTGCCAATAAAGGTTATGATCCGGTTTATGGGGCGCGTCCGTTAAAACGGGTTATCCAGACCTATCTCCAAAATCCGCTTGCGACCAAAATCTTGGAAGCTACTGTGAAGGATGGTGAAACCGTTAAGGTATCCGTAGAAGGTGATAGCATCACTTTAAATGGTGACGTGGTTGAAGCTAAAGCGGCTTAAGATTACTACGTTTAAGCACCCGAATGTAACGCAGAAGCCGGATGAATTTCCGGCTTCTCTTATGTGTCGGTCAAGTGGGGATGTCATGTATATCTATCAAGATCCTAGCCATTTGTGATAGCATTTCTTGCATTGCACTTTTGCGTTTTGGCGTGGCCACAAAAACAAACCATTTGTCTTTGCGAGCATAGCTGAGAAAGACGGTTTGAAATTTGTACCCTAATTTAGTGGTGATGGTGGCAATAGATTCCGAAATGCGTGTTTTGGAATCTTGTCCCAGATAAATTCTATCTGTTGTGGTAAATTTAGCGCCTGACTTTGCCCATTTTGTCTTCATTGATGTTAGATAATCTTCATGGCTCCAATAGGCGTCATTTATCACATTAATTGCTATTTCACCGAATGAATTTTCTAACTTCAAATCTAGACTATTATCTTGATCTATCGGCTGATTGAACCATTTAAAGTTATGCCTAGAAAGTGGTGCATCAAGTAAGTACGATTCATGCGAAGATCTCTGCATGAAAGTATAAGATATATCACCTGATTTCCCCTGAAAAGCTTGCCCAAAGGAAATACGATCACTCAAATCGAAGTATTTGTAGTTTTTCCTTACAGATTCAACATATTCTTCGGGAGAAACTGTGTATTTGGAAGAGCTTTTTGAAATGTTTGAACCGTGATGTGTTACTTTGCATCCTAATATTAAAAAAAATAAGAGTAAGCAGAGAAACTTTGGCGGGAATGATCTCATGGTTTTCACTATTAATTATTGCAGCTAATAACTAAAATCTATCAACTTTAGTTTGATTATCAACAACTTATTTATTGAAGTCTATAATATGCTTAATATGTCCTTAACTCTTAGATAAGTTTGGTGGCATCGACCAAGTTCTGCCAAGATACTAGATTAAGAATAAGATATATTATATACAATTGATCTAGGTAGAGGGTTGAACCTAATTCATTGGTGGGGAATTCGTGTATAAAATTATTTCAATCATTGCAGCTTTTTTTCTTGTTGTTGCGTGCCAAAAGACGATCTCAAAAGAAGAACAGTTACGTAATGTTCAGCTTAAGAAAGAGTTGAATGCACGGGTTATTCCGTTGAATTCTGATTTGTTGTTTAGAGTTCTAGACGGCCGTGGTGCGGATGATCGACCCTTTCATCTGGTGGTCTTGATCCGACAAGGTCATCAATATTGGCAAGATGCACCCCTTGCCCAAAGTGCTGATTTACTTGTGCCGACAGTTCGCGCTTTGGCAGAACAACATCTATGTAAAACAGGTATTCTTTCTGCTGATGGCGTTGTTGTATCTGCGTTGCCGGGGGAAAGTGAATATATGCCACTTCCTACCAATGCTGTTCAGGTTAAATGTATTCCTGCCTAAGGTTTAACAATTTTATGAAGGCATCAATGCAATGCCCGCGATTGTTTCATGTCCGTAAATCAAACCGGCAAATAAAATCAACCCACCTAACAATCGCCATAAACCAATACCCTTCCAGTCAATTTTAACGCGTTTTTGAATGGCGGCATGAAAGGGGAATATGGATGTGGTTAAGGCAATGACACCCCAGGCTGGATGATCGGATCTACGTTGATCAATATGTAACATGCCCCCAATGGAAAGGATGAGAATACCAATGGCAATAATCATAGTTGAACGATCCCCATTTGATAATAAATGACCGATCGCCCAGAGGCTGGTCGCCATTAACATTGGATGACGCGTAATGGTAATAATACCTTTTGGAACATTCCCATTTGGATTGCTGTCATTTAAAGACTCTTCACCCCCCACCATAGTTGGGCTTTTGGTGGTGAGGGAGCAGAATAAAAGAATACAAGCCGGTAGCATCAAGATTAAAGTACCAAACCGCATAAACATCGGGGGTTCCCAGATCGGTTGATAAAAGGCATTTCCATAAGACACCAACATCCATGCAAATGTCAGAAAACTGATGATGGAATAGGTAATCCGAAATCCCTTATCACCGATTTTTGATATAACAGGTGTTCGAATGGCTGTACTTGAAAGCAAAAAATGGCTAAGTACAAACAAGGCTGTGGCGAATGCCAGATTATCACTTACATCCATGGGTGGGCTCCAATCCCGATGAGTTTACCTTATCAGCCTATATATGGTTTTTATGTTTTAATGACTGCTAATATGCATCATGACAGGATTCGGGTTGGAAAATCTATGAGAAATAGTCTGAAATCACTGATCGATTTTACTATGCGCCGTATCATGGGCTTTGGTGGGGATGTGCCTAGGACCGAAGATGTGCAAAATTCTATTTTGAAGTTATTGCAAGATCACGGAAAGATTGAAGCAATTCAAGTCGTTGAGTTGCTTTATAATAACCATGCGCGTGACAGAATGGTGCGAGAGGTCTTGCAGGCTGCGCAAATTCTGGTAAATCATGGGCAGATATTGGCTTTTGATGCAGATAGACGGATTGATCCCGTCTATGGAAATGAGGCCACTCAATTTAAGCTTGTCCTGTAAATCATAAATTCTGGTCCTAAATTGGACCTATTCAGGATATATAGAAATAACTAATCTCTTGCGGATAAGGAGCCAGACAGATGGCAGACACAGATGAAAAACCTTTGGACCCAGTTGCGGAAATGATCTTAAGCACACTTTCCCGTCTGGAAGAAGGTGAATTGATGTCACCCGAAAATCTGGCAAAGGCAGTTGCAGAATTCAAACGTAAGCCAAAAGATGGACCACAGCTATGGCGTCGTTACTTCAATGCGACCAAACAACAGGCAATTTTCCTGGCCCGTCAGGGTAAAGTGGAAATTATCCGTAAAGGAGAGGTAGCAGACCCGAATGATCTGAAAGGACTTTGGAAAGTTCGGATAGCTAAATAGGATATATGGACAACACAAATCGTATTGAAGCCTTTGTATTGGGCATCGGCTTCTGCCTGTTATGGAGTTCCGCCTTTATTGCAGGTAAATTTTCGATTATCAGCGCACCTCCTCTTGGTTTTTTAATGGTGCGCTTTTTCTTTGCCACGGGTTTAATGTTATTAGTCATCCGTCTTTTTCAAGCAAAGAGAGAAAAAACATCTTTAAAATTTACATGGCAGGAAGTCTGGGTTGGTTCCTTGCTCGGTCTGTTAAACAACGCGCTTTATCTTGGGCTTTGTTTTATTGCGTTTAAAACGACAGATGCGGGGGTTGTTGCGTTAATTGCCTCTGCAATGCCTTTGGTAACTGCGGTTTTAGCAAAGCCAGTTTTGGGTGAAAGCTTTACTTTAAGAAAATTTATTGGCCTGATCCTGGGTATCTTTGGCGTTTGGTATGTCTTGCAAGGCCGTGTGAACCTGGATGGTGGTTTGGATCCTTTTGGAATTACAATCACCATCATTGCAACGATTTGTTTGGGATTGGGAACAATCACCTATCGTAAATGGGGGACAGGGCAAGATACCTTGAATCTAAACCTGTTTCAGATGATTTCCTCTGCCGTGATTTTACTGCCGATTTCATATGTGATGGAAGATTGGGGTGTCTTCAGATTAGATGAATATCTAATTGGGTCGATGGCTTATTCGGCGGTGTTTATTTCCATTGGCGGGTTGTTGATGTGGTTCCGTTTGATCAAATTAATAGGCGCGGGTGCAGCTAGTAGTTTTCATTTCCTAAATCCCGGCTTCACCTTGATTATGGCTTGGGCGATTTTAGGGGAACCCATTGTGGGAACAGACCTGTTGGGGCTTATTCCCGTCGTAATCGGGATTATCCTTGTGACATGGACAGGACTTCCAAAAGTAAAGGTTTTAAAAACCACATGAGCAAAAATAAAAAAGGCGGCTCAAAACTGAACCGCCTTTTCTAATTTATAACGAAATCGCTATTACATTTTTGGTGCTTCTAGGCCATTTTGTTGGCAAGCAGCTGTTAATGTATTTACCAATAGGCATGCGATTGTCATCGGGCCAACACCACCTGGTACAGGGGTAATTGCAGATGCTTTTTCAACAGCAGATGCAAAGTCAACATCACCCACCAAACGTGTGCCACCTTCTGGTTTCTCGATACGGTTAATGCCAACGTCGATCACAACAGCACCGTCTTTTAACCATTCGCCTTTAACCATTTCCGGACGGCCAACAGCCGCAACGACGATGTCAGCTGCGCCAACTTCTGCAGGTAGATCAGCTGTACGGGAATGGGCAACTGTCACGGTGCAGCTTTCTTGAAGCAACAAGTTGAACATTGGTTTGCCAACAATGTTGGAACGACCTACAACAACGGCCTTTTTACCTGATAGATCACCATCGAAATGATCACGCAACATCAAGATACAACCCAATGGAGTACATGGAACAAGGCCACCAGCCATGCCAGTGTTTAAACGGCCCACATTGATTACATGGAAACCATCAACATCTTTGTCCGGGTTGATTGCAGACAAAACAGCTTCTTCATCAATATGTTTTGGCAAAGGAAGCTGAACCAAGATACCGTTTACTTTTGGATCATTGTTCAATTCTTCTACTTTTGCCAACAAAGCGTCTTGAGTTGTGTCTTCAGACATTTTGAACTCAAAGCTTTCCATGCCGGCTTCGACAGTTTGTTTGCCTTTGTTGCGTACATAAACTTGAGAGGCAGGATCTTCACCCACCAAAACAACAGCCAAACCCGGTGTGATGCCGTTTTCAGATTTCAATTTTTCAACACCCGCAGCAACTTTTTCGCGGATATTTGCGGCAAAGGCTTTACCGTCAATAATCTTTGCGTCAGACATATTTATAAGTCCCTTGATGACAATATAGAATAAAAGCGCCTCACGTAGAGGCGCAGGGGATTAATGTGTTTCAGATAGAAACACGGAATTCTCACACTGTTTGCATCTTAGGGTTCCAAGCTATAGAAACCCTCTTTTTTTGCGACGCATTTCAGCCGGATAACGTCTATCTTTTCCTTAGATGCGACCTGCAAATTCAATCAATAGGCGTTGTGCAAACATCAATAGTAAAATCAACACAACTGGTGAGATATCAATGCCGCCGATATATGGGATTACCTTGCGAATTGGACGTAAGGCGGGTTCGGTAATTTTGTAAAGGAATTGACCAATCTGGTTTACAAATTGATTACGCGTATTCACCACATTGAAGGCAATTAACCAGCTTAGAATTGCGCTGCCGATCAATACGTAAATATAAAGATTAATCACTGTATAAATCAGCCAGATAATAGAACCCATGAATTTGTCTTTCTTTCTAAGTCAATCCGATTGGAAATTAGCATAGAAATATCATATAGGCGGCGCAAGCATTCTGTTCAAGCTTACACGTATTTTCATCTCTATTTATGTTGGTAATAAAAATGACTTGCACCTAAAATTGTTATGTTATAACAAAACATGACTAATTGATTTTTCCGAAATAGGTTTATGATGCAGAAACAATTTATGGCCGCTTTGGCTGCTGGTTTACTCTCTTCTTCCATGTTGTCATCCGCATATGCAGCGGACAAACCGTTGATTGTGACAACAATTCCACCCATTCAAGGTTTGGCTGAAGCTTTGGTTGGTGATTTGGCAGAGGTGCAACCATTGTCAAACTCTGGCGCGACACCACATGGTCGTACTTTGAAGCCAAGCGATGTTCGTAAGTTGACAAAGGCAGATATGGTTGTTCAGGTGGGCCCTGTTTTGGAAAGCTCTATCCAGAAAGTTCTTCATTCAAATGTTGAGGATGATCACATCCTGACATTGGAAGAGATCAGAGGAATTCATCTGTTGGAAATCCGTGAAGGTGGTGTCTGGGGAGAAGGTCATAATCATGATCACGACCACGGTCATGGCGACCACGACGATCATGCAGAGGAAAAGCATGATGATCACGGGCATGAAGACCATGCTGAAGAACATCATGACGAACATGGTCACGATGATCATGCACATGAGGAACACGGCCATGATGACCATGGTCACGAAGATCATGCGCATGATGAAAAAGAACATAAGGACCATGATCACGCCGAACATGAAGGTCATGACGACCATGATCATGAAAAACATGCCGAACATGAAGAACATCACGATGAACACGGGCATGAGGAACATTTCTCTGGTGATGGACATGCACATGATCCGCATCTTTGGTTGAGTGTCAAAAATGCAAAGATGATGGTTGATGCAATGGAAGCACAGCTTGTAGCGCATTCCCCAGAATTGAAAGACGGTTTGGCAGAAAGAAAAACTGCCCTTATTGCAAAGCTTGAGCAGCTAGATCAGGATTTATCTGCTCAATTGGCAGGATTAGGGGATGTAAGCTATTTGGTATTCCATGATGCATATCAGTATTTCGAAGACAGCTATGGCTTGAAACCGGCAGGTGCTGTTTTACTTGATCCTGAGAGAAAACCTGGCGCAAAACGTCTTTCTGAATTGCGTGAATTTGTCGAACATAACAATGTAAAATGTGTTTTCACAGAGCCACAATTTAAACCAAAATTAGTAAAGGTTCTTCAGGAGGATACCAACTTGAAAACCGGCGAGTTAGATCCAATCGGTTTTGGTTTAGAAACAGGTGGTAATCAGTATTTTGAATTGATGCAGAATTTATCTACATCATTAAAAGGGTGCTTAACTAAATAATTTCCTCCACCCACTGAAATTAGTTATGCACCTGATAAGGCAATATGGTTAAACTGACCCGACTCAAGTCCATATTGCCTAATCTGTCGAAAAAGTCGCCCGCTGTGGCGGCTTTTTCTATGGTCTGATTTATGCTTTCCCCTAAGCGTGGTGCTAAGGATTGGAAGTCGAAATATTCGTTGCTGGCAATGATTACGATAGCTTCCTGATCTTCTTTATTACCTCTGATTGGCATGGGTGCTGTCATTAATTGTGGCTCATCAGGGCGAGGCAAGATCAAAGGGCGCCCTTTGGTTAAGGCAACGGCTTGTTGATCTTTGGTCGGATAGATACGGATCATGCTGCCATCTGCAAACCAGCCGTAAATACCCACATTTGTATGTCCTGCAGAGGATAGATTGATATGGATTTTATCTCCCGCTTTATAAGATGTTTTATTTAGCTTGGCTTGAATAGTCGGTGATAACTTCGTGCCAATGGCTTTGACTTCCGCATGTAATTCAATTGCAATATTTTTTCCGTTGTTTGTCGCAGCCAGATCAACAATACTTTCCTTGATCGGAATGCCGAATTTTAAACTATTTAGTAGAATAAGAGAGGCTTCGGCTTCAGTGGCAATTTTTTCAAAAGCAGGGGCGGGCAAACCGGATGCCTGAGAAACTGCCCGGGCACGGGCAAGATTAATGGCACCACGTCTGGCGGCATCTGCATCTAATTTATCAGAAATAATTGCTTCGCCTGTCGCTGTAAAAATTTGACCCAAATTATGGTTCACATTTGTCACTTCTGTTTTTGGCAAAGAAGAGGCTTTGATAAGACGACTGCCAGAAGTCACAATTTTTCCATTATTTTGCAGGGTCACATGTAATTCGTATACATCGACGCTAGTTTTGTTAAGTTCGCCTTTTAAGCTGTATTGTTGGGATAACTTTGCAGGTGGTTTTAATGCATCGTTTAGAACTCTGTTGGCTTCGTAACTTTCAAGAGCAGATTTATAAATTTTTCCAACTTGTTTCTGTAATTCGCCAGACAGTCTGTTTCCCAAAAGCTGAGACAATTCGGTTTCGCGTCCGCTTTGCATATCAACAATGACAGGGCGATAGGTTGAATGTAGATCAGAAACTTGTGGTGCTAGATTTAGAGCCAAATTTTCCAACGCATATTTGTAATCGGTAGCCCCTTCTTTTTGAAGATCGAAAGGGACTTCAATCTCGCGTGTAGAATAGGTAATGGCATTTTGTAAATCTGACGCTACGCAAGAAAGCCGAATTGCATTCGCTAAGCTTTGCGGGTGACAAATGATTTCGATATCAGCTTGTGCAGCTTCCAACAATTTAGTCGGATTTGCCATATAATATTCTTCACGTGCCTGCAGCAATTCCTTCATATGGCGTTGGTCGATATAATGAAACTCACCAAAATCTTTGTATTTATTCAACGCCGTATAAAACTGAAGGTAAAGCTTATCAGCGGCCTGTGGGTTCAAAGAAGTTTCACCTTTGAAGAAAGGACGAAATCCGATTTTGACACCTTCGCGATAGGCAAAGATATCATTGGTGATATTACGTGCCAGCTTGTTTAACTGCTTTGTTGTGTCTGCCTCTTCGGCAAAAGCGATTTGCGTTAAAAAAGGAACAAGTGTTAAGGAAAGACCTAGAAGTAAAGATTTAAATTTCATGTTTCTTAATAGCTGCTTAGCGGATCACGAAGGTTTGGAAGTGTGGCTAGAATACGACGTGCTAAATCATCTGCCAAGGAATGATGTATATCATCGTCAAATGCGAGACTATTTGCTTCAAAAATAGCAACAGCTGCATCAAGTGGTGTTAAAGGTAAACCACCATTATGACGATCAGCTATATGACGTCCGCGCCATAAAATATCATCACTTCCATTAGTCGTGATTCGTGCCTCAACACCTACGGCTTTACGCGACCAAAAGAAAAGATAATTCCCCTGATCATCCAACGGATGTAGCGAGATGAAATGATAACAATTTCGATTGGCTTTCCAAACCTGACGATCTGATTGATGGTTGAGATCAAACGCCAATTGACGACTAAGTGTGTCACGGTCTTGTGGGCCAATGACCCGGTTTACTTTGCTATAAAGATGTCGGGTAAAGGCAGCTTCGATCGTTTTTGAAGTTTTAAGGGTTGTACCATTTTCATCAACAATCGGTAGAACTGTAATACATTCAGGTGCTTGTCGGAAATATTCTTCCTCTAGTTCAAACTGGACTTCACGTTGGAAGAAAGAGGTTGAAATTTCTTTCCCCTGATAATGTGTCTCACGGGTAGAGTTACAGGCGGATATCATAACAGTAAGGACGCTAAGGCATACAAGATGTAGGATGGATATATATTTCATGCCCAGCCTCCACAATTTCTATAGAGCGGGGTGAAATCAATGCGTCCGCTCACCGATATACCATCAACACGGATATTTTCCAGATGTAATTTGCCATTACTTAAGGCATATCTGCCCTGAATATCATTGGCTTTTAAATATTGATCTCCGATCAGTTGTTGAAGCCCGCCAAGTAAGATTGCGTCAGATTGGCGTGGGAATAGACGGACAGGCGGTAAGTTGCCGTGCAAATTATTCTGACGCTGGATCTGGCGAAGTTGTGTGCGTTCTTCACTTGGTAGGCGGCCGGATGGTTGGCGTAAGAAACCACTATAGAGATCCGGATTTAAATCCCAGCTACCTGCTTCATCTGCTTTATAAAAAGTTGATTGTGTCAGGATGGCACTTACCATGCCATAACATTGTGTGAGATGCGCATAAAGGCGCTCACGGCTTTGAGCATCTTCAGGCCAAATAATTTGAATGGCTGGTCCTTGTCCATGTTCCAACACTTTCAATAAGCTTCGGCCTGTTTGAACGGCTTCACGGTTTTTAATACTTGCTGTGATCGTCGCACGGGCAGTTTGGGACTCTTTAGCAGTCGGGTCATTCTGTGGTTTAAGTGATTGATTTCTTAGACTATCTAGATCGGATTTATCCAGTCCTGGTTCTGCCATCCATGTTGATTGATGCTTCGTTTGTTCATCAGATCTAGTTTCGGTCATTTCAGATAAGGGCTTTACCTTTTCAACAGGTTGATCCGACGGTTTATGATCTGCGGTCTCTTTAAGCGTTGTTACCTTAAATTGATCGGTTTGTTTTGAGGGTGCTGTTTCGGATACTTGTAAGGTAGATTTTACCAATGTGGGTTTTTCCACATTAGACTGAACTTGCAATGGCTTTATAGTTTTGATTTTTGCTGAAGTAATTTCTTCTTTTGGTGGCGTATGGGCCATAACCTCTTGTGTCACTTCTTCAATTGGATCAGGTGTAAGATCCTCAGATACTTCCATTGGTGGTGGTTCGGGTAGTGTAATTGCCGCCATGTTCATTTGTGGAAGTTCGGAAATGTCGAGTTTGGGAATAGACGGCGTCTCTGTGAATTTTCCTTCAGGCGCAGGTTGAGGTGTATCACGTGGTTTTTCTGCGATATTTGGGGAAAGTTTGATGATCAGAAGAGTGGCAAGGCATAGCATTGTCACCATTCCGATCAGATCTTTCTTATCAAACTTTTTACCCATTTATTTTCTCCAGCACGATGCATAAGAATTGTCTCTAAATTCTTAGTTAGACAAATCTAGAAACATTAACTCCAGGCTATTAACCAATTTATCTAATTCTTTCTGACGAGATTGTGGGGTCATCATTGTTTCCCCTTCTGCCAATTGAACATTGTTAGAGGCAGCAGCAATTTGAACAGGCATATTGCTATTTTCTGGTATTCCTAAGCCCCCGGTTTCAACAGACGGCGCATGTGTGACAGGTGTTTTTACCACAGTTGTTGGCAACTCTTCTTCGATGAGATCACTTGTTGTGTCATCAACTTGTGAAACATAAGGTGTTTCATTCGCTTCAACGATGCTTTCTTGGATAGATGCAGGCATTTGTTGATTGGCTAATGCATCGGCAACGGCAGTTGCAACAATTGTCTTAATATCGTCTTCAGATAAGGGCTGAGAGTTTGTTTCCTGACTGGCCGTGATCATTTCAGCGATCAATGGGCGCAAATCCTCCGCATTCAGTGATGCCAATGTTTCTTTTGCTTCGTTAAGTTCCGGTGCTGTGCTAGCAGCAAACTCGTCTTTAGCCGAAGTAAGACCTAGCTCTTCACCAAAAACAAGATAACCTAAAGCAGCTGCGACGGTGATATTAAAGATTAGAAATTTCATGATCTTCATCCTTATAATTTATCAGATGGTGATTGGTTAAGCTTGGTTTTCCAATATCGCTTCACTGTTTTTGGTCATGATATGTGCATGACTGATGAGAAGCGCCCCCCGTAACAAAGCGGCAGTTGGTAAACCAATAACAGTCGTCATAAATGCCAATGAGAATTGTGCTGTCAGACTGCGAATGACGTCTTGAACAGTTTCTGGTGTAAGGGCTTGTTCGGATAATCCACCAATACCAAGGCTGATCCCCAATAAGGTGAATGTCAGGGCCAATGTGGTAATACCACCAGCCATATGCAAACCCGTTTCAAGCCAAAGGTTACAATTCGCCATATTCTTTTGGCGTGTCATATTGGCGAGGCTAAATAAACTGCCCGCAATTAAAATCGCAAGAAGGCCGATAAAACCATACCCCAAGATACTCTCTGCCCAAGATGCGATTTCCGTCACGGATGTCTTGGTTATGGCGACGGCGCCACCCAAAACCAAGACTGTTAAGCCTAGGAAGTAACTCACGGTGCGAGATAGATTTCCGGCAACGAAGCGTAATTTGTTTAAAGCCTCTGCAGATTTTTTCGGTTGAGGTGCTTCAACAATTTCAGCTTCGACAGTATCTTGTGTAAGTGACATATCTGACATAACCAGTTCCTCTATCTCGGATTTATGGATTTCTTATTGGCGGCCTACATGGGCATTCATAACGCTATTGGTTGTGATACCCATTTGCTCCAACCAGAGATCCATCATGGAAACATCTTTCTCGATGGAAGAATGGGCAAGGAAGGTAAGGTCGTAATTTTGAAAAGCTACACGGACTTCCGGTGTGTTTTTTCCTTCCAATGTTTTGTCACGCAGAACCATACGTTCCATATCAACCAAACGGTGTTTAGATGTATTGATTTTATTTGCACGTTGTTCCGCGGAAATAGAGGGATTTAACAATGTCTGAATGATTTCCGCACGTTCACGTTCCAGGTTTTCCAAACTACCTGCATGAGCAGACGTAATGGATAAAGTAGCAAAGGTTGTAATACCTAATGCAGTTAAGGTTTGTGTTACTTTGTTTTTCAACATGATCAGTCTCCTGTCATTAAAATGAGCTAGATGCTTTAACAATTAGTTTAAGAATAGATCGACGTTATCCGCCGGATCAAAGGGGCTTTGATCTTCTTCCAAAGATTCCGCCAAACCACCCAACTGGATTTCTTCTACTTCTTCAGCAAGGGCCATTGCGTCTAAGGCTACCAATTTGGCCATATAGCCAAGCAATTCATCTTTCTGATCAATAAGGGCGACTTCGGATTCACCATCCTGAATTAAACGCTTGATATAGTCTTGTTTAGAGATTGGCTCCCCATCCATTTGAGCTGATTGGTTCATCGGATGGCCTTCGATAGCCGCGGCTAACTGTTTCAAAGCCAATTCATTTTTCGCATAATCAACAGAATACTTACTGCGCTTGGCGCCAGGTTCACCGAAAACTTCCATATCAACTTTGTCAGACATGGCACTGAAACGTTGTTTTGCTTCTTCCTGTTGTTGGATCAAAGCCTGTGTTTCAGGTGTTGTACCTTGGTTGTTGCGTTCAAGTTTACGTAACAAGCGTTGATAAAACTTAATACGTGTTTCTGCATGTTTACGTTGCATATCCTGACGTTCACCCATTAAACGGATATAGGCTTTTTTCTCTGCCAGATATTGATGCTGTAACTCAATACGCAAATCACCTTCTGCCATTTCTGCTGCTTCCTGCAAATCTTTCAACGAAGCTTTCTTGGCAGCCATAGTGTCCGTATTTTCACTTAATGCAGAGGCTAAAGCGGAACTTGCGAAATCACGTTCAACGGCGCGTTTCAAATAAGTTGCTGGCATTTTAACCAGTTTCTCACTCGCGGTTGGTGCCCAATCCGCGGTAGATGCAAATACTGTTACTGGTGTTGTGGACATCACAATTGCGGCCAAAGCTGCACTGTAAATCAATGTCTTTCCGAATTTAGATGTTTTAAACATTTTCTGTCTCCTGTGGGGCAAGTTTTAAGCGGCTCTTCTTATTTTTTGTGGTGCTTAATTTGTGCTCCAATATGTTTTGCGGCGCATTTCCTGTTTTAAATCTTTGCTGACATTCAGCATGGAGAATTGCCCGAAGGAGGAGGCTTCTTCGCGATTTAAAAGGGCACTCATGGTTTCTGTGAAAGAAGACCCATCGGCGTAGTATAAATCCTTACCTGGAAAGGCCGTTGTGAAGTTATCTAAAGATTTTTGGGCTGCAGCGATATCACCGCCTTTCAGGTAGTTTTGGATGGATAGACCATAGGCACGCATGCGTTCTTCGACTGCGATACCTGCGACATTTGGGCCTAAACCGGATTCACATGTCTGTACCATCTTGGCAGATGCAATATATTGACCTGCGGATTTATTGGTGCGTGCTTGTTGATCTAAGGTTAGAGCTTCGGCAATACAGTCACGATAGTCTCGCATTGCTGCAACTTCCTCAAAGCGTGCTTGGCGATAATCAATACCTTCATTGGACGCTTCTTGGGTGGTTGTTTGGCATGCGGCAAGAACTGTTACAGCCCCTGCAAACAAGATTGCTTTGGAAGTTAGCGATGATGTATTTAACTTAGTCATAATAGCAGTCCTTTCTGCATCAAATTCTTTCTGAATATGCAATGAAGGGGCTAGGCCGCTATTTTTTGACATAGAGATAAAAAAAATATTCAAATCTGTAATGAATTGGAATCTATAAATAAATTTGAATAAAATTTTTCAAAGAAAAACCCCCTAAAGAGTATTTAGAGGGTTTCATAAGTTCAGACTTCAGAATTTTACTGGAAGCGGGCAGAACCTGTTGGTTTCGTGCCTGATCCACTTGGAGATGGAATTTGTGCTTCTTTCAAATTTAAGGTGAAGTTGTTATTAGCGAATTTGATATCCACTTCGCGATCCGGATCGTATCCCATATCGATTAACAGAATACTGACCCATTTCTCCAACTTACCAAAATTGGCTTTGCTGTGATATTCATAAGTCCATTGTTGATTGTTACGTGCAATCAGATCATGGGATTGATAACCAGGAAATTCTTTGCTCATCACGCGCATGATTTCCAATGCTTCTTCAGTATTAAAACCAACTAAATTGAAAACATAGGTATCTTTTTTGGCAAGATGGCTACTGGATGTTGTATTACGTGGTTGATCATTGGCTATTTGACGCCCGTCAACCAATGCAGCGAGTTTGCGACTTAATACGCTGCCTAAATCATCTGCCAAAGGAGCTGTTTCGCGGCTGGTCACGGTGATTGCACAACTCATATCACAATCTGTTGGCGCACCAAACTTTTTCACTGGTGTATCAAAACCCGTCATATAGCTATTGTTTTTAAGATCATAAATCTCACCTTCCAAATGTGTATGCACGATATTTGAGAAGGATGCATTTTGAGAATGGCTAAACACACGAACCAAAACTAAAGCACGGGCGCGACGTGATGCAGAGGCGGAACCATTGGCCAATTTTGCAGCTTCGATAATCTCGCTTTTGGTCATGCGGTCAAATTGTGTGATACCTGCATCTGATAATACGAAATCACCATCTTTGACGGTAAAGCCCTGACGTAAAAGTTGGCGTTGAACCTTTGCGATGATTTGTTTGTGAACCAAGCTGCTTCGCGGCAAAGAATTACCACTTTCATCTTCGGCTAAAATCATAACAGGTACTGTATTACGGCCGGAGAATTCTTGGTTTTTCGGGGCACAGGCTGCCAAAAGAGACAATGCCAAAATCCCGAAAATTACTTTTGAAATGGATTTTAAAGTCATTTTCTTGTCCTTTTGAACGGCTAGTCTTTAAAGAATTAGGGTACAATTCATTTCAACAATTTAAGATGTCTTCCGCCCTTCGAGTGATAGGAAGAGCGGAAGATTAAAACTTAGTTGAAGCGTTTGGTTTCATCTTCGGAACGGGCACGTTCTGGGGTCGCATTCAGTTTATTCACTGTAATCTCATTCCCCTGGATCATAATCTCAATGTGGCGATCAATATCAAAACCCATATCGATAAGCAGAATTGTAATCCATTCTTCCAACTTGGAAGATTTTGCAATGGTCATATATTCGTAGGAACGATTGACAGAGCCTTTTGAAAGTAACTCATGACCTTTATAGCCTGGGAATTCGTCAGACATTACACCAATAATTGATAATGCTTCGCGTGTATCGAAATATTTCAAATTAATAGTATAGGCATTTGGAATGTTGCTTTCCGCGTAAGACGGGATTGAACCATTGCCACTGGAACCACCGGAAACAGAAGATCCAGATGCGGAACCATCAGTATGTAAATAATCCAGTTTCTTCGCCAAAACATTACCAAGATCTTCAGCGATAACACGTGCTTTTGCGCCTACAACTTCTGAAATACAGATGGAATCACAATCTGCCGGCGCTGGATAAGCTTGTGGGCTTAATTCAAATGTACCTAAGAAATTATTGTTGTTCACATCATAAATTTCGCCATCAATACGGGTTGTTACCTTGTTGGAGAAGCTTAATTTTTTCAATGTCGCATGAACACGGAATAGAACCATAGCACGGCTGCGGGTATTTGCTTTTGACGCAGCGTTTGCCAATTTTGCAGCCTCAATTAATTCTGTTTTTGGGCGGCGTTCTGTAATTTTCCATCCAAGTTCCACAGCCATAAACTCTTCATCCATCATGCGGAAACCGTAACGGGACATGCTGTCTTTCAAGCCAGCCATGACGCGTTTAAAGATGTCACTGGAACGTTTCACAGTAGTTGGATCAGAATCTTCCCCCATTACTAAAACTGGGATTTTGGTTTGTTGTACGGCAGCTTCCGCTTGATTGGAAAGGCCTGTTATTCCTACCGCGCCAACTGCCATTGCAGCGACGACGGATGTTTTAACCCATTTGCTCAATTGTTTCATTTTTCTACTCCAAGATTCGAGTTCAAATTTTTAATCTGAACCTGTGATGGAAGGGCTAGGATGTATTTTTTGAGCATCAGATAATTTTTTGGAAATTTTTTAATCTGCCCGCGAATTTTGCCTCGCCTTCCCCCTAATTTTTAACGACCTAAATACCTGTTAATGCCTCTATATTAATAATCTATAAAATTCAGGCAATGGTTTCTTTGTTTTTAAAAAGTAAAAAATGAAATTTTTATTTTCTAAAGGTCACAAAAAAATTCCCAAACCTTTCATTGCGTATAAGCGAAGGACGCTGGTTTATTTCAGATAACTGTCCGTTGAAGTTTATAATTAGATGGGAAATCACCAGATGGCTCAGTTCCAAACATCAAACGCTCACCATTCCGTCACTGGCGATAATGCGATGACAGAAATTGCCTTGGCTTTAGCGATGGGTTTTTTTGCCATTATGATTTTAACACTTGTTTCTATGGGCGCAGGAACCGCTGAGGTTTCACAAGCCAAACACGAAAGTAATCCTTTTGTCGCAGCAGCTTTAGCACCCGCCAAGCCAGATCAATCGGAGAATTCTTCGGCGATATCAACCGTTCAGCAAAAAGATCAATTGGTAATCTATTACCAAGGTGAATTCATAGATGCCGAGATGAGGCCGATTATGATTACGCAGATTTCTTTTGATGAACAATCACGTGTGATTTTGGCTTTGGATCCTGAATTACCAATGGCAGAAGCGATGAATATTCGTAGCAAAATTCCAACAGAAAAACTTGTGATTTCCGCATTGGATCAAAGATGGTTGACCCGTTTGTCGGCTGAATTTGGACAGAAATAAAATTATTAAGGAAGGAAAGAAAGATGAAACCCTTAGCATCTAGAAAACCTGAAAAAGATAAACATCTTTTTAGTGCTATTACAGGTGTGCTTGGCGCATTGTTGATAGGTTTTGCAATCACTATGAGTTTTGTTGACAGCGCTTTTGCTGCACGCACAAATGGTGGTTACACGAAGAATGAGATTAAGCAGATCATAGTTCAGGAAGCTGAACGAGATGGTGTCGTACCAGTTGCATTGGCATTGGCGGTGGCGCGTGTTGAATCCAATTTCAATACTATGGCAAAAAGTCATGTTGGTGCGCGCGGTGTGATGCAAATTATGCCGGCGACCGCAAAAGGTGAATTCGGTGTCGCGGCAGATCAATTATGGAATCCACGTTTAAACATTCGACTGGGTATCCGCTTTTTGCATCAGCTTTATAATCAATATGGCAATAAATGGGATTTGGCTTTGTCTCACTACAATGGCGGTACTTTGAAGGGGCGCGGCGCAAATGCTATTGCCCATAGTTACACCCGTAAATATGTAAAGAAAGTTACGAAGTTTTGGCGTCAATATGCCCGTAGTGAGATTGTATTGGCCAGCGCTGAAGTAAAAGCTGCCATAGCTGGTTCAGCAAGGTCGGAACGCTTCACTTGGGAAAAACAAGGTTCAACTCATTTTGCAGATACTTATTGGTTATTAGAAGAGCCAAAGACAGACCGTAACTGGCGTGAATATTTGGAAGCGGCAGATCGTATCTTGGAAGGTGAACTTAAAGAGGAAAAAATCTTTGACGGATATGGCTATCTATCTTCTACTGATGGTCTATCAAATGAGAGTTCAAATTTTTCGACATTGCGTAAAAAGTTCCAAGACAGCTTAAAACGTGTGAATTCCCAATTGAATGTCAATGAAAAGAAGCGCTTTATGTGAGAGTTGAAACCTCAAGATAATCTTCTTAAGATAAAAAGGTTCGTGATGATTAAGGGGATCGCGGACCTTTTTTGTTTTTACTTCAACAAGTTTATAGCAAATTATATGGTAATTGAGGTTTTAAGGGGAATGGGTCTTTAGGGATGAACTCAAATTTAAATACAGCTAGTTTTTATGGCTATGGTGGCGTCAGCGATTCATTGGCAGGTATCTTTGAAGCCTTAGCAGATCAAGAAGGACTGAATGGCCGCCGATATCGACAAGCTGATATTTGGGCTTTACTAAAAGATGTTGCTGAACGTCGATTTGCATCCGGGATATATGAGCTGTGTCATTTGCTTCGTGGTTTTGGAATTCTGGATCGTCGTGGGGAAGCGGTAAATGTTTTTTGGATGGCAGATCCCGCAACGCCATCTGGGTTTCGATCTGTTTTAGCAGCCCATGAAAATTCAAAACGATTGTCAGACGGATTTTATATTGAAGGTAATGTGCTGAATTTCAGATATTCTGACAATAAAGAATTCGAAGTTAAAACGGGGCGTATGCCATATTTGGCAGCATTATTTGATTTTATGGTAAATGCGATCGGTTTTGTTGAAATGCAAGATGATCTTGCCAGACTTAGAAAACCTGATCTTACTCATCGTGAATTATCCGATATTTCAAATAGCCTATTTTCTAAATGCTATGCTTTTTTAAGTGAACATCTACCTTCTTCTCAAGGGCAGAAAAAGATGCGTCATATCTTGACTTTCTTAAATGGCTATTTAGGGGAAGGGTTCGATTTAGCTGAAATTAATGACGAAACAATTATGGCCTTTTGGGAGGATCAAGATTTATCAAACGGGTCTGACGCATCTGATTTTATTCGTTTTACAACGGTTTTTGATGATTTCACCCGATATGCGCAAGCTATTCGTGAAACTCTCTCAAAACGTGACGTAAGTGACGCCAAGATTTTTGGAACCGAAGCGCATGAAGCAAATTTAGATCGTATTGGAGGAGAAGGACTGAGCGTTGCAGAAGAAGGAAATAGTATTCTTGAATTGCTGCAAGAAGATCCTTTGGATCAAGTGAAGTTTATTGGTAAAAAAGATTTAGACCATCTTGCAGATATACTTGATCGAACCGAAGAAATATCCCGTTGGGCTCTATCTTATTTGCGCTCCGTAACTTTTGGGCAAGGGCAAGCTCGTATTAGTCAAGGATTGAGAAATAAGCTGAATGCTGATCGTTTTCAGGCTTTATGTGAAGATAGCAGTAAAACAAACTATGAAGATCAACTCGTCATTGGGCAAAAGCTGTCGAATAGCTTGCGAAACACACAGTTAGCCAGTCTTTATGTGGTGAATAACATAGGTGCCAAAGAAAATTCTGATGAAACGATTGAATTAGATTTTGAGTTACTAGGAAAAGCGCGCAAAGCCTTCCATAACATTAACAGACAAGGATTCCAGGATTCCGTTCTTGATGATCCAACAATGGCTGACCTGTTTGAACAAGGGGCTGATTGCTTGGGTTTGATTCATCGGAAATATGATCGGGTTCTAAAAGCAATACAACAAGTAGATGCGTCTTTATGTTATGATGAGGATAAGCCTCGTTTTGCAGCACGTTTCTACAGAATTTATGGAGGACATGCATAACATGTCTTGGAATTTATTAAATGAAGATGAAAAGCGTAGAACTGAAGAACGTTTTTCGGGTTTATCTGTAATAGATGGCATTCGCCGACAAATGATAGATGAAAACCGTGAACGTCGTTATGGGTTTGGCGATGTCTATCAATTTGCAACTGATGCGAATATCGGTATGACGTCGGGACTTCAAAAGGCGTTGAAGCAAGACGAAAAATTGCAATCGGCATTAGACCAACTTCTTTCTGAGCGCGTAATTTATCAATTCCCAAGAGCAGCAGCAGCGAGCTCAGGTGCGTTGGCAAGTAGAGAAGGGGATGGATTTACCATTCAGATTAAGCATTCTCGTGCACAAAGCGGACAAGTTTATATTATATTGAAAATGGAAGATGCCTTTCAGCAGGCGCCGACAGCGATCACGTTGAAGTCTGGTCAGGGTGAATATTTGAAAAAAATCTTACCGTTATCTGTTGACGGTGTTTTCCAGTTTTTGGCGGAAGAAGAAGATGACTTTGTCAAAACTCTCCGGGATGCTGCTTCTGAGGTATTCTTGAACTCATGAAGACCCGTATTTTAATCGCCACAAGTGAAGGCCCATCTGAAATTCAAAGTCTGGTTTCTGAGGATCCGGATGTAGCTTGTGCTGTTTGTTTGAATGGATCCACAGAAGCATTACCGATTACGCGTGGATATCATGCCTTTGTGCGCAAACCCACTGGGGTTATTGAACGCATGACCGGACATAAGTCTTATCGTATGGATGTGTCGGCAAGTATTACAAATGGGGAAAGTTGGCAATTGGGTGTCTATCTGGCACATGCTTTGATGGAAAAAAACGAACTGGCTATGCAGGGAGAGGCGGCTGATCAGGTCTGGCTGGTGACTGGTGCCGTGAATGCACGGGATGAAGCAGTGCATAGTGTTTCTCATATTCAACAAAAATTAAATCATGCGGCAGATTTGCTGAAAGAATTAAGAATGAAGGGGGCAAAGGTTGGTTTTGTTTTACCGGTAGAAGATATACCTCAGTTGGAAAATGATTTTGATATTCCTGTATTACCGGTTGAGATGGCATCTGAGATGATTTCAGGTGCTCGAAAAGATAAAGCTTCAACGATTTTGGATAAGGGGCAAAGTAAAAAAATTGTGTTTGGCAGTATTGTGACTGCTATGGTTGCAGCGGGTAGTGTTTTAGCCTATCAGACAGGATATTTGGATCAGTTTATTAACCAAGATCGGTCGGAAGAAGTTATATTTGCCCCTACGAAGGAAGATGTGAAAAAGGCAGAAGTAAAAGAAAATCTTGAACCGATCACGCCTGCAATAGATTCTAATATGGTTGAAACCGGTACAATATTAGCTGGAGGTTGGGCATCTTTACCGGCTGAAGAAGTTTTAACGCCCGACAAAGATGATAAAGACATCAAAGAAACTTCCGGGCAATTGTCTCAACAAGACGAAATGCCTACGCAAATAGTGAAACCAAGTCAGCTGAAAGATCAGCTTGCATTTCAGTTATTTGAAATGAAAACAGCAGATGGTGGAAGCTGTGCCGGGCGGAAATATCGTGATACGTCATTGACGGCTTTTGAAGTTAACGCAGCCTTTAATCAAGATTGGCAAGATGATCCTGATGTATGCGGTTTAAGGATTTTGATGAAAAATCTCTCTGATATTGCTTTGGCTTTTTCTGTTTCTATTTCTAGTAATAATCATGATGTTATTCGAAAAAGTGATCTTTTGGCTGATGATAAAGTTGTATCGTTAGATGAAGGTCAGGATTTTATCTATGAAATGGGTTTGTCCTTATTTAGAAGCGGCAATTATAATTTAGCCATTGTGGCGACAGATGCTAATAGTGATGCAAGTATTACTAAAAATATTTCTGCAATTGGTTGGGCAGAGGGAGCTTCTGCAAAGTTCCAATAACGGATAGCAACTTATTTCTTAGATCTCTTAAAGAAGCTGCCTAATGATTTTTTTTCTTTAGAGGCTTCTTCCTCTCGTTTGGCATCTAATTCTTTTTGCCGTTTTGCTTCTTTAATTTCATATTCTTCGCGTTCTTTACGATTTTTCAAATATAGGAGGCAAGCATTTAGCGCATTTCTAATTGCTTTCTCATCGTCATATCTTGCAAGGGCTGAAATGCACATTGAAATGGCATGTTTTCCATCCACATCAGGATGTTTACCCATATGTTTTTGGAGTTCTAGGATACGTTTTATTCGTGCTTGAGCTTCACGTAGGCCTGCATGCAGAATTTTCAATTCTGCATCTTTTTCATTTATTGCTTCCAGGCGCGCCGCTTTTTCTTTTTCCTTCCGTTGGAAGGCGTCCATTACGGTTTCTTCATCTTCCTTGTCGGAATTTTCTGCCTGGTCGTCTGTTTGATCTTCTGCATCACTCATAAAAAAAGCTCGTTAAAATAAGAGTTTTCTCCACTCTTACTTTCTAAATTGCACTATAAAATATAACGCAGCGACTTTATCAATCAAGGTTATGATAACGCATAAACAATGCCATTTTGAGTTTTTTTCTAAAATAATTGAAAAAAATTCCTCAGACATCTGGTCAAATGCTGCTAATTGCTGTACATCACAGCCGCTTAGGGCCTTGTATTCTGAACTTATTCAGAATTTTTAAATAGGCGCTAGGCATGACTGCACCGGGTTGGACTTGAAAATTCCCAATCCATAGACTTTGACAAGATAAAGAGCAGATACCGCCATGCCAAAACGTACCGATATAGACTCCGTAATGATTATTGGGGCTGGTCCAATTGTGATCGGTCAAGCCTGTGAATTTGATTATTCCGGGACCCAAGCTTGTAAAGCCTTGAAAGAAGAAGGTTACCGCGTAGTGTTGGTGAATTCCAACCCGGCAACTATTATGACCGACCCGGGCACTGCTGATGCGACTTATATTGAGCCGATTACACCAGAAGCCGTTGCAAAAATTCTTGAGCGTGAAAAAGCGGAACGACCCAATGATAAATTGGTAGTTCTCCCAACAATGGGCGGGCAAACAGCCTTAAATACAGCATTGGCGCTGGAGGAAAACGGTACGCTTGATCGTTTGGATATTGAGATGATCGGTGCAAATGCAGATGTGATTGATAAGGCGGAAGATCGCCTGCGTTTCCGGGAAGCAATGTTTAAGATTGGTTTGGATTGTCCAAGATCGGAACAAGTTGAAAGTTTTGAAGAAGGTATGGCATGCCTTGACTATGTTGGCCTACCAGCAATTTTCCGTCCTTCTTTTACTATGGGAGGTACTGGCGGTGGTATCGCTTATAATGTTGAAGAATATAAAGCCCTGCTTGAAACAGGTTTAAAAGCGTCTCCTGTGAACTCTGTCTTGGTTGAAGAATCTGTACTGGGTTGGAAAGAATACGAGATGGAAGTGGTTCGCGACCGCGCGGATAACTGCATTATCATCTGTTCCATCGAAAATGTTGACCCGATGGGTATTCATACAGGGGACAGCGTGACAGTGGCCCCAGCTCTGACATTGACCGATAAAGAATATCAAATCATGCGTAATGCTTCTATTGCGGTTCTGCGTGAAATTGGTGTTGAAACTGGAGGTTCTAACGTACAATTCGCGATCAATCCTGAAAATGGCCGTATGATCGTGATTGAGATGAACCCGCGTGTATCTCGTTCTTCTGCTTTAGCATCTAAAGCGACCGGTTTCCCGATTGCGAAAATCGCTGCCAAATTGGCGTGTGGTTATACATTGGATGAATTGAAAAACGATATCACAGTTGTGACGCCAGCCAGCTTTGAGCCGACAATCGATTACGTTGTAACCAAGATGCCACGTTTCACATTTGAGAAATTTGCAGGTGCGGAACCATTACTAACTACTGCGATGAAATCTGTAGGTGAGGCAATGTCCATTGGTCGTTGTTTCCAGGAAAGTTTTCAAAAAGCGCTTCGTTCCATGGAAACAGGCCTGACAGGTTTAAACGAAATCCATATTCCAAATGCGGTAAACGAAGACGGTAGTATGAATGAATCTGCGATCCGCGCCGCTATTTCCCGTCCAGAACCGGATCGTATCTTGAGCATCGCCCAAGCAATGCGTCATGGTATGGATGATGAAACCATTTATCAGGCAACTAAGGTTGACCGTTGGTTCCTTGAACAAACACGTCAATTGGTGGATGCGGAAGAAGAAGTTCGTAAAAACGGTCTACCAACAGATCGACAAGGTCTGTTGCGCTTGAAGAAACTCGGTTTCTCTGATGAACGTTTGGCGGAATTGGTTGGTAGCGATGCCAATGATGTTTTTGCAAAACGTAAAGAATTGGATGTGAAGCCAGTCTTTAAACGTATCGATACTTGTGCTGCGGAATTTCCTAGCCAAACATCTTATATGTATGGCTGTTATGAAGGAGACGGTTTCTTCGAAGCGGAATGTGAAGCCGATATTTCCGATCGCAAGAAAGTTGTAATCCTTGGTGGTGGTCCAAACCGTATTGGTCAAGGTATCGAGTTTGATTATTGCTGTGTACATGCGGCTTACGCGTTGTCTGACACAGGCATTGAATCCATTATGGTGAACTGTAACCCTGAAACAGTATCTACGGACTATGACACATCCGATCGTTTGTATTTCGAACCGCTCACAGCGGAAGATGTAATTGCCTTGTGTCAGAAAGAGCAAGAATCTGGTGAATTGCTTGGGGTGATCGTTCAGTTTGGTGGCCAAACACCATTGAAACTTTCCCATGCCTTGGAGGCAGCGGGCATTCCGATCCTTGGGACATCTCCGGATGCGATCGATTTGGCGGAAGACCGTGAACGTTTCCAAAAAATGCTTCAAGAATTAAACTTGCAACAACCACCTAACGGTATTGCAACAACTGAAGCACAAGCCGCAGAAATTGCAGAAGAAATAGGTTATCCTGTTGTGATCCGTCCATCTTATGTATTAGGTGGTCGTGCGATGGAAATTGTTCATAGTCGCGAACAGCTTGAGCGTTATATGGGAACCGCGGTGAAAGTATCCGGTGATAGCCCTGTCTTGATTGATTATTACCTGAAAGATGCAATCGAAGTTGACGTGGATGCGCTTTGCGATGGCGATACAGTTTTCGTTGCGGGTGTCATGGAACATATTGAAGAGGCAGGAATTCACTCTGGTGATAGTGCTTGTTCCTTACCACCATACTCTTTGTCCAACAGCGTGATTGAAGAGATGAAACGTCAAGCGGAAGCAATGGCTAAGAAATTGAATGTTGTCGGTTTGATGAATGTTCAGTTTGCGGTTCAAGGTGAACGTATCTTCATCCTTGAGGTGAACCCGCGTGCATCCCGTACTGTACCATTTGTGGCAAAAGCAACAGGCCTTCCGGTTGCAAAAATTGCAGCACGTATCATGGCAGGTGAGAAATTGGTTGATTTTGATTTAGAGACCAAAGCGTTGAAAGATCATATCGCGGTGAAAGAAGCTGTTTTCCCGTTCAACCGTTTCCCAGGTGTTGACGTTATGCTTGGCCCTGAAATGCGTTCTACAGGTGAGGTGATGGGCTTGGATAAAGACTTTGCCATGGCCTTTGCGAAGGCGCAGCTTGGTGCATCTGCGAAATTGCCAAAAGAAGGTACTGTCTTTATCTCGGTAAAAGATTCCGACAAGGAAAAAGTTCTGGATGCGGCAAAACTGTTGGTTAATGAAGGTTTGAATATTCTTTCTACAATCGGAACTGCGCGTTATTTGAATGAAAATGGCGTAGCCGCAGAGGCTATTAATAAAGTCGTAGAGGGTAGCCCACATATTGTTGATGCAATGATCAATGGAAAAGTTGATTTGGTGTTTAATACAACGGAAGGTCAGCAGTCATTGCAAGATAGTTTGTCTTTACGTCAAACTGCTTTGAAACAAGGTTTACCATATTATACAACTATGTCTGGCTGTCATGCGGCGGCACGCGCTATTCAAGCGTTGCGTGCACAAGATATCGAAGTAGCACCTTTGCAGAGCTATTTTGTTGGTTAAGTTTAGTGAAGCTCATTGAGTTAACTTAAAACTGTTTCTACGAGCATGTATGATCGCATGAAAAACCCTCGCATTTGCGAGGGTTTTTTTGTGAGCAGATTGCACATGGCTTCTCACGAAATTTCTTTATTGAGTTCTACGAATATTGATTCGCCTTCTAATTAATTGCGTTTATTAGCGAACATGTATATACAAATTATGTGGGGTTTGCTTGGGATTAATCGTTTCTGATCCAGGCAAAATGATGAATATGTAATCATTATTAGGAGTTAGGGGAATACAAATGGAATTTCTTGAGACAATTTTTGGAACCATTGGTGACCTCACATGGGGATGGTCATTAATTCCGTTCCTCGTCGTTTTGGGTCTATTTTTTACCTTCGCCAGTGGCTTTGTACAGTTCAAATATTTTGGCCGAATGTTCCGTGTTTTACAGGGTAAAAACCAAACCGGGGATCCAAATGCCATTACAGCACGTGAAGCCTTATTGCTTTCTGTAGGGGGTCGTGTCGGTGGCGGTAATATCGCAGGGGTCGCCGTGGCGATCACTCTTGGCGGGCCGGGTGCGGTTTTCTGGATGTGGGCGATCGCTATTGTTGGTATGGCAACCAGTCTTGTTGAATGTTCTTTAGCGCAATTATTTAAAGAACCTGCGGAAGACGGCACCTTTCGTGGTGGTCCAGCACGGACTATTTTACACGGTCTAGGTAAAGATTATCGATGGCTTGCCGTTCTTTATGCGATTTGTTTGATTGCGGCTTTTGGTATCGGCTTCCCAGCCTTCCAAGGTAATACAGTTGCAGGTGCTGCACAGGACAGCCTAGGTATCGACCGTATGATCACGGGTGTCGTACTTGCATTGGGTACGGGTATCATTGTTTATGGTGGTATCCATCGTATTGCAAAAACTTGTGATGTGATTGTACCGATTATGGCTCTTGGCTATATCTTCATGGCCTTGATCGTGATCGTGATTAATATCACTGACGTTCCAGCTGTTATTGGTATGATTGTTTCCAATGCACTTGGTTTTGAAGAAGCTGTCAGTGGCGGCATGGGCGCAGCCATTGCCCAAGGTTTACGCCGTGGGTTGTTCTCTAATGAAGCTGGGCTTGGATCTGCACCAAACGTAGCAGCGACAGCTGATGTGCGTCATCCAATCAGTCAGGGGATTACACAATCTTTCTCTGTATTCATTGATACAATTGTAATCTGTTCTTGTACTGCTTTCGTTATCTTGTTGGGTGACGTGTATGTTGCCGGGGCGCAGGATGTAAACGGTGTGGCACTGACACAGCAATCTCTTGTTTCTCATCTTGGTGAGTGGGCACAATACTTCCTGACAGGTGCTGTATTGTTATTCGCATTTAGTTCAATCATCTATAACTACTATCTTGGTGAGAATGCGATGACCGTGATGACGAGAAGTAAGGTTGCATTAAATGTGTTTAAAGTTGCGCTTGTTGCAATTGTTTTCCTTGGTGCTGTTGCACCTGCAGCTACATCAGTCTTCTTCTTCTCAGATCCAATGATGGGCATTCTTGCGATTGTCAACTTGTTGGCATTATTGATGCTTTTCCCAATCGCAAAACGTCTTATCGTTGACTTTAGTGCACAGCTGAAAGCAGGCGTCGACAGACCTGTTCTGAATCCTGATGATTATGCTGATCTAGATATTAATCGTGAAGTCTGGAATGGTAAGGGTGAATAAATAGGACTAAAACGTCCGTGAAAAATATATCCTCCAGGGTGGTTTGTATCTGAATGTTAAATCAGATTTCGAACTCACCTTGGAGGAAATATACGAGATATTTTCATTCCATATACTGATATCTTGTAATTTTCTTTCAGATGAACTATCTTAATAATATCAAATCAGGAAGATTTCGAAACAAGCCGTGGAATTGATGTTCCGCGGATGTTTTTTTTTGTTCTGATTGTAAAGAGAAAACCGTTGTATACGATATGTAACAACATCAATTGGTGAAGTGGAATAGGTCATGGTTGATAAAGTACCCGTGACATTGAAGGGTTACGAAACTCTTCAAGCAGAATTGAAAAATTTGAAATCTGTTGAACGTCCAGCTGTAATTCAGGCGATTGCGGAAGCGCGCGAACATGGCGATTTATCCGAGAATGCGGAATATCATGCTGCCCGAGAAAAACAGAGCTTCATTGAAGGTCGCATTTTGGAATTGGAAGATAAGACCAGCCGTGCCGATGTGATTGATCCGTCTAAAATGGAGGGTGAAACCATTCGGTTTGGTGCAACAGTGACCGTTGTTGATTGCGATACTGATGAAGAAAAAGAGTATCAAATTGTTGGTGAATTGGAAGCCGATATCAACAATGGTAAAATTTCTTTGGCATCACCGTTGGCAAAAGGCTTGATTGGCAAGTCGGCAGGTGATGCATTTGAATTGCACACACCTGGTGGTTCCAAGGAATATGAAATTGAAGAAGTAAAATACATTTAAGATTTTAATTCTGATAGATGATAGAAAGCCCTGCAATTGCAGGGCTTTTTTGTTTTCGTGATTAAATTATCCACATAATATTAGCGATAGCCTAAACAATAGAAATAAACCCTGATTTTGCTTAGGAATTTAATCAATAATTTGATCTATAGAAATCCGGGGATTATGCGAATATATTGATTGAAGGTAATAATATTGTTTTTCTTCAATATGTTGGGATGTTTTTTAAGTAATTTTCAGTATCATATAAATTTTTCATCTTAAGAATAATTCTTAAGGCACTGAAAAATGGTGTTTATTTAATAATTTGTAATTATATGACTTTTTACCCACAAAGTTATCCACAAGTGATGTGTAGGCAAAATTCTGAAAATTAGAAACGTAAAAGCTTTATTAGAAGCCGCGGTTTTCAATAATCTCTTCTTCGATACGCGTATTTGCTGTCTCAATACGTTCTTTAAGTAAGTTCATAAATTCACGTCTTGGTAGGCCGGGTTGAATAGGTTCAAGATATTCGATTGTGATTGTACCAGGTGTTTTTCGAAACGCATTTCGGCCCCAGAATTGACCTGAATTGAGAGCAACAGGTACAACAGCTACGTTATTTTGGGTATAAAGGCCTGCAATACCTGGATGATAGGGACGATCTTGGCCCGGTGCAGTTCGTGTGCCCTGTGGAAAAATAACCAGCGAACGATTATCGTTTAGGAGGGTATGTGATTGTGTGACCATATCCTTTAATGCGCTTGCGCCAGCTTTTCGATCAACTGCTACGCAGCCCATTCTGCTTAGATAACGGCCGAAAAGTGGAATGGATAGCAATTCCTTTTTTAAGACATAGGCCGAATCAAAATGTAGATAATGCATCGCTAGTGTTTCCCAGGCACTTTGATGTTTCGCGGCAATAATTGCGGCGTCTGCAGGTAAATTTTCTTTTCCAATGACTTTATAATCTATGCCAGCAATGTATTTCGCTAACACCAAACATCCACCTAACCAATAATGGGCTACATAACGAAGAATATTCCGAGGCATAAATAGGAATGGGACAGAGATAATACACATCAAGGCCATATAGGCATAAAATAGGATCAAAAATAAAAAAGATCGGATCGCTATCATAAGGGATTTACCTGTCAGCAAAGTTAACAATGTTAATAATCTAGAGATTAGTCTTTAGCAGTGATTAAACGGGTTAGCAATCTGCGGATAGGGATGAAAATGGTTTTGTTATACTCCCCAATGATTAATAAGCTTGTACCAGGCCATAAATACCAGTCATTTAGCTTTACATGATCTGGATAAACGGGATGTAAAATGATCTCGGTATTAGGAAGAACATATTGTAACTCCATTAAGCTACGCGGCATATGATAGCCACCCGTAATAAGGCGCATGGACTTAAAGCCTTGTTCATGCATCCAAAGAGCCGTTTCCATAGCGTTGCCTTGAGTGTTATCGGCTTCATATCCAAGTGTGATACAGCAGTCCAATTTGGAGGGAGTTTCTCGGGAAAGACGAAGGAGTTCTTCTACATTGACAGCATGATGTACGCCGGAAACGAAAAGCTTATCCGCAAGACCACGTTCAAGGAGATCAAGACCTTCTTCTAAGCGTAAGGTGCCTCCTGTCAGCACAACAATGGCATCAGTTTTCCGATCTGGAGTTTGAGGCGTCTTAGGAATGCTATCGATGAACCAAAATAACCCGACAATCCATGATGCAATGATCAGGATACCGAAGGCCAAAGTCTTTCGTTTGCGGCCCTTATTTCTCCTGAGCAACGGCATGTTTACATGATTTTCTGTAATGTGGTTAAAACAGTTCGCCTTGCGGCATACATAGCAATGAACGAAGCAATTGGGGCAATAGATCCCAAAATAACCAATTGAATTGTATCTAAACCAGGTAAGGTGGATAGGTTGCTATCGCCTGTCAGGTCATTAGCCATCTCGGCGAGCCCCCAAATAACACCGAAAGACAGAATAGCCCCAATCATGGCGCCTTTCAAAGCAGCCCAAAAGACATGGGATTGAAATTGACGTGCAATGAAAGAATCTCTGGCGCCAATTAGATGAAGAACTTCAATAACTTCGTTATGTGCAACTAATCCGCCGCGTGTTGCAAAAACAACCATAATAACGCCAGATAGAGTGACGAGAGCTACAACAGATAATCCGACGAGGCGTAGGATATTTAATAAGCCAATCATGTGATCGCGCCACACGTCATGGCTATCAACAATCGCACCGGGTGAGATTGCACGTAAACGTCTGTTTAATTCTTCGAAATCCACCAGCTCCAAATCATCGATTTCAGCCTCTATAAGTTGGGGGAGAGGTAAATTTTCCGGATTTATATTATCCCCAAGCCATGGGCTGAGTAAGGCAATGATCTCTGAGTTTGGGAGTAGGCGTACCTCACCTAAGCCTTGTGTTTTTTGCACGGCTTCAAGAATATTTTCTGTTTTTGCAGCTGTTTCAATCTCACTGTCACCTTCAAGCGGTGGGATTTGAATGGTCACAGCACCTGATAAACCTTTGTCCCACATGTTAGCGAGACCTGTTAAAAGCATGCTTCCAGATGTTGCAAGAACCGCAATAAACACAAGAAATCCAACCAACCAAGGCATTAACTTGGTGGATGGATCAGTTGAGAGTGGAAGATGATCAGTGCGCGCCATGACTTTATCTACCTTCTTCCATCGGTTTGGGGCGATTAAAACCGCTTGCTGATGGGGGAACCTCCAATGTGCCGTTTTCTATATGCATGACCGGATGCCCAAAATGATCAATCAAATGTTGGCTATGGGTAGCGATTAAAACTGTAGTGCCGTGTTTGTTTAATTCCTGAAATAAATACATCAGGCGTACGCCCATCTCATCATCCACATTTCCGGTTGGCTCATCGGCAAGTAGAAGCTTAGGTCTTGAAATAATAGCACGTGCAATCGCAACACGTTGTTTTTGTCCACCAGATAAAGTACGCGGTTTCGCATTAATATGATGGGTTAGGCCCACCCAGTCTAAAAGCTCGCTAACATATTTTTGAACCTGTTTTTCAGGTACGCCAGAAATACGTAAAGGCAAAGCCACGTTATCAAAGGTAGATAGATGATCTAAAAGGCGAAAATCTTGAAAAACCACACCAATTTTACGGCGTAATATTGGCAGTTTCTCTCTTGGTGTGGTGGCGAGATCTTTATCAAAAATATGAATAAGGCCACGACTAGGTCGGTACGCCAAATAAAGTAAGCGGAGCAAAGAAGATTTCCCAGCACCACTTGGGCCCGTCAGAAAATGAAATGAACCTGGTTCCAGCGTAAAGGTGATGTCGCGCAGAATTTCTGGCCCCGCACCGTAACGCATACCAACATTTTCAAACCGAATCACTTGGTCCAAGCTCCTGATAGTAAGTTTTGTAAACTGAACTTAACAAATAGGGTTACCCAATTCCCAATAGAAATCGGATAACAGGATTTTCTCTTTAGGGCAATGCTGCAATATATTTGATAGCGAAAGAATAGGGCGAAATCTAGGCGTGAAAGCAGGGGAAACATACATGCTCTTAAGAATAATGGATGTGAATTAATAATTTCGATAGTGGAATCAAGGCACTTAACAAAATTTTAACGCTGTTTATCCTTGACCAGCTGCATGAATTAAAGGCATTCTATTAAAAATGTTTGTAGATTTTATTCGGCTTTTAATGACTGGGGATTTAAAGGTGATCAAGAATAAAGTCCTGCTTAATTCTAATTTAGGGTAGATAGCACGCGCTATGATTCTGGCTTGTCCTAATTGTTCAACAAAGTTCCGTGTGCCTGATAACGCAATCGGGCCACAGGGTCGTGTTGTTAAATGTGCAAAATGTGCTCATAGCTGGAAAGCCACAACGGATGATGCTGTCGCCGATGCTCCTGCTAAGAAAGTAAGTGCGAAACGCCCGACAAAACGTGTGGTTAAGAAGGCGGCTTCGAAACGTCCTGTTGCCGCTGCACCGCGCCCGGCGCCACCGCCACCACCACCACCTCCTCCTCCCGTAGCCTCAACTCCGGAACCTGAAGATGATCCTGTTGTTGAAGATATTGCAGCAACAAATGAAGATGTTGATGATATTTTTGCAGAAGCAGCGGCTGAAGCTGGTGTTGATGACGTAATTGAGGAAACATCTGTTGAAGAAGAAGTTGCTGCAGAAACAGCCATAGAAGATTCTGTGGAAGAGGAAGCTGAGGCAGCACCTGCGAAAGAAGTTCCATCTACACCTGTGACAGATGTTGGCATGAGTGCTGACGGACTGGAACAAGCATTATTGGCGTTAGCATCTGCAGTGGATGCAAAAGAACGTGGTGATGATGAGGAAGAGATAGAGATGCCGGATATGGAGGAGATTGCTTCCAAAGATCCGGAAGAAACTGCTGCGGCTCTCGATGAGGCACGTGATAAAGCTGGTATGCCAAGCTTGTCTATGGATCCGCCACCAATTCCTCCTCGGAATATGAAGAATGTCAAAGTGAAGCGTGTTGTTAAGAAAAAAACACGTTCGCCAATGAGAGCTTGGCTTATTTTCCTCTTCTTCTTTGCTATGGTTGTTGCGCCACTATTAATTTTTAATAAAGAGATTACAAAAAGCTTCCCTCCGGCTAAAAAGTTATATGCGTTAGTTGGTATCCATCCAGATATTGTTGGATTTGGGTTGGAATTACCTGACCCTGTTTTTGAGGTTGAAACAAATGACCAAGATCAAACATTGATCATTCGTGGTGAGGTTGTGAATACGACTTCGGAAACAGTCCGTATTCCGTTTTTAAATGGTGTCTTGCTGAACACAAACAAAGAAGAAATCTATTTCTGGTATTTTGAGACAGAAAATCCAGAGGCTTTACCAGGTGAATCAGTAAAATATGAATCTCGTTTGCTCAATCCGCCGCCTGGTGGTGTGTCCCTTGAATTAACTTTCGCGACAGAGGCCGAAGTCGCCCGCGAGATGGAAAAGGAAGAGATGAGTTCAGAAAGTGATGCTGAACAAACATCTGAAGAAACCCAATAATAGAAAATATATACGTAATTATTATGAAGGCACTCTTTAATACAGAGTGCCTTTTTTATGACGGGATTAAGTGAGGTAAATGGGTTTAAAATGGTTTTAATAAGCGTTCGATATAATCCAGTTCTTCATTTTCACGCGATTTATCATTAAACCTACGACGAAGTTCTTGTTGAATAGAACGGGCGCGTCCCATTTGGGAGGCATTAGGCACTTTAGTGCCTTCACTACTGTTGCTAAGCGGATTAGGCATATTACGTCCAAAAGGGTCACGTCCCTTACCTTGTGGTGAAGTTTCTGCAGAAATGGATTGTTGGTTACTATTCATAAAACGTTCAATAATGCTTTCTTCCATCTGATTAAGCGCTTGTTGTAGAGCTTCAATCGCTTTGCCCTGAAGGTCTGAAGCCTGATGATTATCTCCTTGTTCCAAAGAATGGGTTGCGGCGCCCATGGCATTTTCGCTTTCAATAAAACTTTGGGGAGCATCTTGTTGCATTAGTTCTTTATATTCTTGTCGCAGCTGTTTTAGTTGCTCAGCAAGAGCGGCTTGTTCGGCGATATCTTCCGGGTTTTGGGCTTGCATATTTTTCAGAGAATTTTGAGTATTATTGTTATCAAGCTTATTGGCATCACTATCGCGGCCCATGGCACGATTGTAACTTCTTTCCATCAAGCGTTGTTGCTTTTTCATGATCTCTTCTATGTCTTGTAGCATTTCAACGGCTTGCATGGTGGTTTCCGGTAAATCTTCTTCTTCCGCCATTTGAAGATTTTCCATGATGTTCTGGATTTCAGCCAAAAGATCGCGTGCCGCATCCATCATGCCCATCTTTAAGAGCTCTCGCAGTTGTTCCATCATATCTTGGATACTTTTACTATCCATCATGCGAGAAGCATCAAGCTGTTTTTGTAACCCGGTTTTAGGTGCGTCATTTGATTGTAAATCACGTGCCAAGGCCTCCATATATTCGGCCATAGCTTGTTCCAAGGCTTGCATGAGACGATCAATTTCTTCATCGCTCGCGCCGCGATTTAACGCATCCATTAAGTCTTGCTCTGCAGATTGTAGCTTCCCTAGATTGGTAATGGCAGCTCCTTCTTCTAAATAGAGGGCAATATCCCACAGCAAGCGCATGGAATTTTGTTTCTGTTCCATACGGTCAATCGCATATAGGCGCCGTGCCGCAATATGCAAAGTCATATAAACTGTGGGGTCCTGTTCATAGGCATCGCTTTTTTCTGCCAAGGACGCAGTTCTAATGGCTTGAGGTTCCAAATCTTCATATGAATTTGATATAGCAACTGCGCGTCGAATAGCAATGATTTGACGTGCTACAGGATGTGTGAAGACACGTTGGGGTAAAGTAATGATTTGTGAGAGGGAATTGCCAATTTGATCAAGCGCATCGACTACAAACAGCTCAGCCTTAACTTGTAAACCTGCCCATGGATGTGCTGTTAAGTCAAGGAAATGACTAGAGCTTAAATCACGCTTTGTGCCATTGGCCTCAATAAGTGGTAACTGTAGGATTTGTTCAAATTCACCTTGCCCGGTGTTTTTGGTTATTCTTAAATCAATCTGTTTGATTCCATAATCATCCATAGCGACAAAAGGAATACGTAAGCTTTTCCGGTTAGTGTAAGAGATTTGACCTTTAAATTTGATTTCCGGAGGTAGATCAGGAATTAGTCGAAAGTTCCAACTTTTTATAGCTTCGCCATCAATGTGTAACTCGGCAATACCACCTTTATTGATATTGGTTGAGAGACGAAAGCTATTGGCGGTAAGTTGCTCAAACGTATCCTTTATTTTTTTTCCTTCGATATAAAATTCTGGGATTTCGTCACTATTATTGACTTGTAAAACTAAATTAGAATGATCAGGGAAAATTGTTATATTGGTTGTCTGAGCATTGTTTTGGGTTTGATCGTTTTCCAGTAGCAATGTTGCCATTCTTGTATAATCAGGTGGCGTAATCCAACCATCTACCTGTAAGGGGGGCGATGTTGGAAAAAGATTAGTTGGGACCAGACTTTCCGAAATGATTTGTTTTAATGGTTTATCATTCGCAACGGCAAATATAATGAGTAGAAAAAGACATAAAAATCTTAAAGCATAAGGATCCTTTTCCGCCCAAATCGGCTTGGCCCACCCTGTTGAGAGTTTCGGTAAAGATAAAAGTAAATTATTTTGATGTTTTCGCCAAAGCTGGTTCGTCTGGGTTTGATCCTGTAAATGTCGCGGTAGATCGTCGCTAAGGGATCGTAGAGGCCGATTTTCTAACTTATTACTATCTTCTATTTGTTTTAAGACATTTTGAAAGGAAGGTAGTCGAACATTTCTGATGAATATGACAGCTGAATAGAGAGAAGCGATAAGCAATCCATAGGAAACAAGATTAAAGAATAATCCGGGTAGCATTTCAGGAAGTGGGCTTAGGGCGAGACAAAACCATAAACTGGAAAAGAGTAAAGCAAAACGCCCCTGCCGGATAATCTCTGCAGTCATCAAGGCAAGCCATGTAACCGTGATATTCACGGGTCCAACGAAGCTTCTGACTACGTTTCTTTTCATATAAGATCGTCAGAATGACTGACGCCCATCCAAAAAAGGTTGGCGAAGGCCCCTTATTCGGATTGATCTTTTTCCAACCAAGGGGCGGTTTTGTCTAATCCTATCAGAGCTTCGTAATCTTGTCTTGGTCTGATCACAGCAAATTGATCGTCTTTCACCATAACTTCCGGTACCAAAAGACGAGAGTTATAGGTAGAAGCCATAACTGCGCCATAGGCACCAGCTGAACCGAAAGCGATTAAATCACCTGTTTCAAATTCGGGTAATTCGCGATTTTTTGTAAAAGTGTCGCCTGTTTCGCAAACAGGGCCGACCACATCGCTTAGGGAATGGATTTCCTCATTTTTTGCTTCTTCGACTGCAATGATTTCATGATGTCCATCATAAAGGGTTGGACGTACCAAATCATTCATGGCTGCATCCACGATGACGAAACGTTTTGTGTCCCCTTTTTTATCAAAAATCACTTCGGATACTAGAAGGCCAGCATTGCCCACAATAAGACGACCTGGTTCCAGCATAATTTTCTTGTTCAGATGACCAAGGGTTTCTTTTACAACTTTTGCATAATCTTTTGGCAAAGGTGGTTCCTCATCTCCATGAGAATAAGGAATACCAAGACCGCCACCAATGTCGATACGTTCTAGGGGGACACCCATATTATCCAACATTTGAACAGTTTCAGCTACTTTGGTGAATGCCGCGTGGAATGGGGCTAGATCAGTTAACTGCGACCCAATATGAACCGCGATTGAAACAGGTTTCACACCCGGCAATTCCATGGCTTTAGCATAGATTTGGCCTGCCATTTCGATATCGATACCGAATTTGTTTTCTTTTTTACCAGTGGCAATTTTTTCATGCGTATTGGCGTCCACATCCGGATTTACACGAATGGCAATATGGGCTTCAGTATCCATAGCATCTGCGACTTTAGACAAAGTGTCTAATTCTGGAATACTTTCTACATTTAATTCCAGAATCCCTTCCTCCATAGCAGCAGCCATTTCGGCTGCAGTCTTACCTACACCGGAAAACACGATACGATCTGCAGGAATACCAGCTGCCAAAGCACGGCGCATTTCACCTTCGGAAACAACATCAGCACCCGCACCTAGATTTCCTAAGGTGCGCAAGACAGATTGATTAGAATTGGCCTTCACAGCATAACAAACCAAGGTGTCCAAACCTTGTTCATCCAATGCATCCTTAAAGATTTGATAATGGCGTTCTAACGTCGCAGAGGAATAAACATAAAAAGGGGTGCCTACTTCCGCCGCTAGATCGGAAATGGATACGCCTTCTGCATGAAGGATACCTTCAACATAATCAAAATGGTTCATGGAATTCGCCTCATCCTGCCCTGGTTAGGGAATGGGAAATTAATTTGTTGTGTCTTGAGTTTGTTCAGATTGTGAAGGTGCGACAGGTGGTTGCTTCTTACCACATGCAGACAAACTACCAGCAGTTAAAAGGATCACTGTCAGTCCAATAATCATTTTGCGGATCATAGTATCTTCCTTTATTTAACTTATTTCAAAAAACGATCGCGGGCTTCTGCAGCCATCGCACGTACATTTTCCGGTGCTGTCCCGCCATAACTTGTCCGGCTGGTCACGGAAGCTTCACTGGATAGAACCGAGAACACATCTTCGGTAATGCTGGCTTCAATGCTCTGCATATCTTCCAAAGATAAATCTTCTAGGCCACATTCTTTGTTTTCTGCCAAGGCAACTAAAGAACCTGTCACGTGATGAGCATCACGGAATGGCATATTCAAGACGCGTACGCACCAGTCAGCTAGGTCAGTTGCAGTAGGGAAACCATTCACCAAAGCCGCCTTCATGAATTCTGGGCGTGGTTCCATATCTTCAACCATACCAGCCATTACTGCGACACATAGGGAAAGATTGTCAGCGGCATCAAAGGTGACTTCTTTATCTTCCTGCATATCCTTACCATAAGTCATAGGTAAGCCTTTCATCACGATCAATAGCGCGTTTAATGAGCCAATGATACGGCCCGGTTTTGCACGAATTAATTCAGCCGCATCCGGATTTTTCTTTTGTGGCATGATAGAACTGCCCGTGGTGAAAGCGTCAGACAAAGCAACAAAGCTAAATTGTTGAGACGCCCAGATAACAATTTCTTCTGCCAGACGAGAAAGATGTACAGCACTGATGGAAGCTGCTGCCAAAAATTCCATGGCGAAATCACGAGCCGCCACGCTATCCATAGAGTTACGTGTTGGACCATCAAAACCCAAAGCTTTTGCAGTCATATGACGATCTGTTGGGAAGGATGTACCTGCCAAAGCAGCAGCGCCCAATGGACATTCGTTTAGGCGCTTACGGCAATCTGCCAGACGACTACGATCTCGGCCCACCATTTCTGCATAGGCCAGCAAGTGATGACCAAATGTGACTGGTTGGGCTGCTTGAAGATGCGTAAAGCCCGGCATTACAACATCTGCATGTTTTTCTGCTTTGTTGATTAATGCTTTATGCAAATCTGCATATTGCGCATCTAAACTGTCAATCGCATCACGTAACCAAAGGCGGAAATCTGTGGCAACCTGATCATTACGGCTACGTGCTGTGTGAAGACGGCCTGCGGCATCACCGATAATTTCTTTTAAACGGGCTTCTACATTCATGTGAATGTCTTCCAGTTCCGCACTGAACTCAAATTTATCTGCTTCGATTTCTTCCTGAATTTGGGTCAGGCCACGGTGAATTTCATCACGATCTTCTTCATTGATGATCCCAGTCGCAGCCAGCATGTCACTATGGGCTTTGGATCCAAGAATGTCTTGTAGATACATACGTTTATCAAAATCAATAGAGGCATTGATTTCTTGCATAATCGCAGCAGGTCCACCGGCGAAACGTCCGCCCCACATCTCATTGGCGCTCATAGGAACTCCTCATATTCTTTTTCTTCGTGCCAGTTCTTGAATTTATACGGCCTTCACCCAAATGTGAGGGGAAGGTCTATTGATCTCATATCTGGCACTAGGTAAACATATATTCGTCAACCAAGTGACATTCAGGAACAATTCTATCTATTCAGCAGGTCAAAGATGAAACTTTTCAAAATAAAATTGTTGTTTGCCGTTTTAGCGACCTTTCTCCTGCTTGACCAGCCTATTATGCAATCTGCCCAAGCTTCTGATGCTTTCCCACCGACAAAAGGGGATATGCGTGGTTTTATCTTGTTAAAACAACGTGAGTTGGCACCAGAAGTTCCTTTCTTTGACGGCGAAGGGAATGTACGCCATATCAAAGATTTTAAGGGGCAGGTGATCTTGGTGAATTTCTGGGCGACCTGGTGTGCGCCATGTATTAAGGAAATGCCGGATTTAGATCAGTTAGAGGCCGATTTAGGCTCTGATGATTTCAAGGTCGTTGCTATTTCGCAAGACTTGATGGGGGCAAAGAAAGCTGGCCCATTTTTGCGCGATCGTTTGAAATTAGAAAATCTGGATTTGTTTATTGATAAACGCACTAAACTAGGTCGTGCCTTTGGGGTGAAAGGATTGCCTGCAACATTCCTAATTGATCGAGAAGGTTTGGTGGTTGGATATTATACAGGTCCAGCCCATTGGGCGTCAGATGACGCCAAAGCCATGATCAATTACGTGATTAATGAATAAATCGAACTAGCGTGTCGGGCGCGGTATGTCTTCAGAATAATCATAAAACCCGCGACCGGATTTACGCCCTAACCAGCCAGCTTCCACATATTTCACTAGCAACGGACATGGGCGATATTTATTATCGGCCAGTTCATGATGAAGAGTGTTTAGGATAGCAAGGCATGTATCCAAGCCAATAAAATCCGCTAATTCAAGCGGACCTAGCGGATGTTTGGTGCCAAGTTTCATTGCAGTATCGATCGCAGTTACATTGCCTACACCTTCATATAAAGTGTAGATCGCTTCATTCACCATTGGTAGTAAGATACGATTTACAATAAAGGCTGGAAAATCTTCGGAAACCGCTGTGGTTTTACCTAACTGTTTCTCAACAAAGTTGAGGCAGGTTTCAAAAGTTTCTTCTGATGTTGCCAAACCACGGATCATTTCAACCAATGGCATCGCATTGGCTGGTTTCAAGAAATGAACACCACAAAAACGGTCAGGACGATCTGTATTTGCTGCGAGGCGAGTAATGGAAATGGAACTGGTGTTGGTGGCAAGGATACATGCCTCAGTAATATGAGGGATACAATCACGAAAGATCATACGTTTGGTTTCTTCATCTTCCGTGGCTGCTTCTATGACAATGTCGCACTCTTTGAAGATTTCAAAACCAGTGCCTGTTTCGATGCGTGCCAATGAATCACGTTTCATTGTCTCGTTAATGGTACCACGTTTGATTTGTCGATCCATGTTGTTAGAAATTAAGGTCATAGCAGCCTCAATTGCTGCCGGATCAATATCCATGAGTTTGACTTGAGCACCCGTCAGTGCACAAAGATGGGCAATACCATTTCCCATTTGTCCGGCACCAACTACGCCAACTGTCCTAATCATGATAGATCCCCATTCTTTACTAGTAAATTTCAAACGGATATAGTTTTAGTCGGAAACCGAGAAATGTCCACTTAATTCCCAAGGAGAAAGGGAAAAGGGGCAATAATTAAATAAATCAATAAGTTCGGTTTTCGCATTTGAGCAAGGACGATAAAAATGCTGAGAAATATTTGCTTCGGGATTGTGTTGGTTTTTGGATATATGTCTGCGGCATATGCTGAGGTAAAAATTTCTGCTTGTCATGGAAATGGTGGATATCCGCCTTATCATTTCACGAATCCTCAAGAACCCAGAAATCCTGAAATGATAGGTGTGTCTATCGATCTGGCCAAAGTCATTTTTGAGAAGTTATCTATTGAGCTGGAGATTAAAGCCTTGCCGTGGAAACGCTGTTTTAACAGCGCAAAAGAGGGGCGAGGTTTTGATATGATTATTGATGGCTCGTTTAAAACGGACCGCCAGGCGTTTTTTGCTTATACATCAATGATACATGTGTTGAATCCGGGAGTTGCGTTAAGAAAGGATTCCAAATGGGCGCAATTAGGGATGCTTAAAGCTACTGATTTGAAAGATGCTATCATTTGTTCTAATCGTGGTACGAATTTGGAGCCTTATGGATTTAATAATGATCAAATACCAACACGTGCTTCTGGTGTGAAACAAGGTTTATATATGGTGGATAGCAAACGTTGTGATGGGTATTTGACTTTGTATCAGGTTTTCAATGGCCATTATCGATACGGGAATGAAGGCGCATTGCCAGATAGTTTGGTGATCCGCAAATTTGACACGGATAAGACATTCGATCTACATTTTATGGTGTCTAAAACACGTCCAGATGCAGATAAATTAGCAATGAAGATTAATGCAGTTTTAGCTGAAATGTATAAAGATGGTTCTATGGATCATCTTTGGAAAAAGTATCTGAATTAATCATTTTGTATTTATATGCTTCACAAGATTGAAGTTCTCTTAAAGATATTTATTATCTTCTAAAATTTCAGAAGAATTATACATATCTATAGGGGGGCTTATGCCAAATATTATCCGTGAAGAAGTTGAAACAGGTATCATACGTCTTGGGATGAATCGTAAGCCGGTGAATGCGATGACACCGGGTTTCTTGCAAGAATTGGCAATGGCTTATAAAGAGGTGGAAGCTGATGGAAATGCCAAAGCCTTGATTATTGGCAGTGATCTTGCGGTTTTATCTGCGGGGGTGGATTTAAAGGAGGCTGTTCATTTTTCCAAGGATGATCAGGTAGCTTTAGTAAAAGGCTTGCACGATTTTCTGACCGTTGCTTATGGCCTAAAGATGCCCGTTATTTGTGAATGTGCAGGCGCGGCGATTGCGGGTGGCTTTTTCTTTGTGTTAACCGCTGATTATACAGCGGCAATTAAAGGGGCGAATTTTGCGTTGGCTGAGGCGAAGGTTGGTGTGAACTTCCCAACGGCACCTTTGGAGGTAGCCCGTCATGCGTTAACTCCACCTGCATTACGTTATATGATGTTAAGCGGTGAATTTATCAGCACTGAAAAAGCGCTGGCCTGGGGTATCATTGACGAAGAAGTTGAGGGTGATCGTAACGCAGTGAAAGCAGCAGCACTTAAGGCGGCGAAACGTTATGCCAAATTGCCTTCAAAAACTTATGGTATGATCAAGACAGATATCCGTGGGGAATGCGTTGAAAGTATCATTCGTGATACTGCCGCCAATAAGGATGGCACTGCGGATGGCTGGTTTAACGAAGAGACCGTTCCTGCCATGAATGCGATGATTGCTGCGACGCAGAAGGCTTAATTGTTAAAATTGATCATGTTCTGATTTAAATTCTATTGTTAGTGATGGATTGCTGTTAATTGATTCAATAATTGATTTTTGAAAAAGAACCTGCGACGTTTTAATGTCAACAATGGCATATCCTTGTTTACGAACGGATGGGGCAGCTGCATCAAAATTTATTTTTCCATCTCCGTGAATGGATAGGATAATAACATCACGATTAAGAAATTTCGACTTTCCTTCAACAATCGCAATTTGGTCAATCTGGAATTCGGCATCTTCTGGAACAGGAAATGTATGAATTTCGGTACCTGTTTTCACGGACTTTGGTAGGTCTGGTAAAAAGCTTAGGCCTATTAGAATATGATTACCTCTTATATGTGGATTAGTAAGATTACCGGACTTATCATACCAAAGATTATTTACACTTTGTGTCATACTAGAGGGCAACATTTTTTTGGGAAAAGATTTCATTTGATTTAATTTTATATTGTCGACAAATGCATCAACTACTTTTCTGCGAATAACGGTACCATTTGCCTCAAATGAAAAAAACTGCTTACCCATATGTCCTGTTATATTGTATTCAATGTCAGTTAATGGATGCGCCGTGAAGAATAGTTCTAGGGGTTCAGTTATTTCATTCACATTACCTTGATAGGTAAAGTCATCATTTTGCAACGATGTATTTGTAACGCATGCGGTAAGAAATAAGAGAATAATTGTTAAAAAGAATGAATTGCGCATTTTGAACTTCCCCCAGTGTTTTGATTGTTCAAAGGTAAGTATGTTTATGTATTTAAACAATAAAAAAGCCGCGCTGAATAAAGTCAGCGTGGCTTTTTTGTTTTAGGGAGTATAATTAACAAAATTTTCTAGCTGTGAATGCATTTCCCAATACCACATTTTTGATGAGTCAGTGTTTGCAATATGTGAGATGTAGTAAAGGATTTGCCCAGATGTTTGATCTAAAATCATAAAGCCAGTTTGAGTTACAGGATGGCGATGTCCAAGGTTCAAAAGAAATTGATATCCTTCCCCATTAAGCTCAAATAAAATAGCCTCTTTTCTTTTGAATTTTACAGATCCAACTACGGTTAATGTTTGTTGAAGATCCAGTGTAAATCTTTCATCTTCTTTGAACTTGAGGTCAGATATTTTAATTGTTGACCCTGTTGTCAGATTTGAAAGTAAAGAATTTGTATGTGCGAAGGGCAGGAGAAGGATGTTTTTTTCTGAAGTAAATTTTTTGCTTTCTAGCTCTTCTTGGTACTTGATTTTTAGAGGGGTGTCTTTAGTCGCGCGAAACAATGTATCATTTGTTTTGCCATATAGTTCATAGAAACCATATGTATCAATAATAGTATTTTCCGTCCTTGTACGAGTTAAATCTCCTTGAAGGTTAAAAGCTTGGTTAGTTTTTATGGAAGTGCTTACATTAATGATGCTAAACACATCTAATTTGGCCTTTGTGGGAAGGTGTGATTTCTGAAGGACCGAGATGGGGTAATTGATAGGTGTGCTCTCAGAAGTAAAAGATTCATATTGTTTCTCAAAGAATGAATCTTTCGTTGGAATCAATGCAACTTTTGCAGGATCTAAAGTCGTTTGACAAGCAACCAGTATGAGAGCCGGAATAATTGCATTAAACAATCTAAACATATTTTCTTCCCCCTATAGTTGAAGGGAAAGATAGGTTTGTTCTTTTTGAGATGCAAATAAAAAAGCCGCGCTGGATAAACTCCAACGCGGCTTAATTCTTTGTCGCTTTGACTTGTAGACTAACGGATTAGTCTAGTGCGCCTTCCAATTCAGGAACAGCGTCGAACAAGTCAGCCACTAGGCCGTAGTCAGCAACTTGGAAGATTGGTGCCTCTTCGTCTTTGTTGATAGCAACAATAACTTTAGAGTCTTTCATACCTGCCAAATGCTGGATCGCACCGGAAATACCAACAGCGATATACAATTCAGGTGCAACAACTTTACCTGTTTGACCAACTTGGTAGTCGTTTGGCACATAGCCAGCGTCAACAGCTGCACGGGATGCACCCACAGCCGCACCAAGTTTATCAGCAACTTTGTCAAGCATTGCGAAGTTTTCGCCGGAACCCATACCACGACCACCGGAAACAACGATTTTCGCAGATGTTAATTCTGGACGATCAGATTCTGTCACTTCTTCACGTAGGAAAGAAGACAGACCTGCATCGCCTGTTGCGTCCACAGCTTCAACCGCTGCAGAACCACCTTCAGCCGCTGCAGCTTCGAAAGCTGTTGTACGAACTGTGATGATGTTTTTGCTTTCAGCAGATTCAACTGTTGCAACTGCGTTACCAGCATAGATTGGACGTTCAAAAGTTGTTGCAGATTGAACTGCAGTTACTTCAGAAATTTGTTGTACATCCAACAATGCAGCAACACGTGGCATTGTGTTTTTTGCAGAAGTTGTTGCAGGCGCCCATACATGGCTGAAGCTGTCAGCCATTTTAACGATTGCAGGTGCAACGTTTTCAGCCAATTGCTTTTCATATTCTGCGCTATCAGCAACCAATACTTTGGATACGCCTGCGATTTTAGCTGCTGCTTCCGCAGCTGCTCCGCAACCAGAACCGATAACTGCAACTGTGATGTCGCCACCAGCAGCTTGTGCTGCTGTTACTGCATGCAAGGTAGCGCCTTTGATTTCAGAACCATCGTGTTCAGCAATAATCAAGTTAGACATTATTCAGCCTCCCCTTACAGAACTTTAGCTTCGTTTTTAAGCTTGTCGACCAATTCAGCGACAGAGCCAACAATAATGCCACCGGCGCGTGCTTCAGGCTCGGTAACTTTGATTGTTTTCAAACGTGGTGTTACATCTACGCCATAATCCGCAGCGGATTTTGTATCCAATGGCTTTTTCTTTGCTTTCATGATGTTTGGCAAAGATGCGTAGCGAGGTTCATTCAAGCGAAGGTCAACAGAAACAACTGCTGGCATGTTCACTTTAATTGTTTCCAAACCGCCATCTACTTCACGTGTTGCTTCCAAAGAACCATCACCTAGTTCGATTTTAGAAACGAATGTTGCTTGTGGCCAACCTGTCAACGCACCCAACATTTGAGCTGTCTGGTTGCTGTCGTCGTCGATTGCTTGTTTACCGAGCAATACGATGCCTGGATTTTCTTCGTCCATTACCGCTTTCAACAATTTAGCAACAGCCAATGGCTCTACCAATTCGTCTGTTTCGATCAGGATCGCGCGATCCGCGCCCATTGCCAATGCTGTACGCAATGTTTCCTGTGCTTGTGCAGCACCGATGGATACGGCAACGATTTCGTCTGCTTTACCTGCTTCTTTCATACGAATTGCTTCTTCAACAGCAATTTCGTCAAACGGGTTCATAGACATTTTGACATTAGCGGTTTCAACTCCGCTTTGGTCAGCTTTCACACGTACTTTAACGTTGTAGTCAACTACGCGTTTAACTGGAACGAGAACCTTCATGGTCAATTCCTCACACTAAACTTAGCCATAGATTTTGGGCGTAACGGGAAGTGATCTTGCATCCAATTTAAGCCAAGTCAAGTAAGAAGATTAGTGAATCTCTAGAATATTTTCTCTGTGACGTGTTTGGTGATTTCAGTGACGCAATCAGTCAAAATTTTTATCATCGATTATCTCTTTTTAGAATGAATTTTACGGTCCGAAAATAAGTATGAATATAAAGATAAAACAAAAAGATCCTTATTTGTTCTAATTTTATTGACAATATTCTATTTTTGTTCTATAGAAAGTATTTCAATGACTCGAAATATGATTTTCCTATCTTTTTGATAATAGGGCAGAGTCTATGGATATTCCCTCTATAAATATTTTTCTAAGCTGATCTTCGGAAAGTTCAAATTTTGCGCTGAAGATCGATTGGTAACTCTAATAATGGAACATATAGTGAATAAAAATATATTTTCTCTAAAATCAACATTGGCTAAAGATAGCCCAGCCGATCCAGAAGATACTTTAAATGTGAAGATGAAACTTCATAAATTCGGTTTTATGGATATGCCATCCTATGGTTTGGCATGATATGCCGGATCAACCGATGTTTGATGGTATTAAGAAATTTCAGGTCGCCAAAAAATTAAAAGTTGATGGTGTAATGAAGCTAGGCGGTGAAACAGAAAAAGCCCTGCAGTCCCATCCAGGAAAGCCTGGTCCAGACTTACCTGTGGTCATGCCAGGGCCAGGAGAAGGCCAAGATGAGGGTTGTACTGAGATTACTCAACGATTGAACCGTTCATACGAAGAAATGAAGGAATTGAAATTTAAGATTAAGGGGCTTCAATCAAAAGCGGAAGAAAATGTCTCTGAAGCAAAATCAATCAAGGAAATTGCAGGTATTGCTTCTGATATAGATGTCGTTTTAAAAGCTGCTGTTGGATTATCCGGTTCTCAACTATTGTCCCGGTTGTCGGCAGCAATGAGTTTAGGATGTCAGGTTTAGATGGTTAATTCTGCTCGATATATACTAACTATCGAGTAGTTCCATATACCAATTTAGAACTTCTTTGGTGAAATTTGTGATTTTATAACTAATTTCGATTTCAGAAGAAATTTTATCGGCCTCTTTCTGCATCAATTCATTCCAATGCTTAGCTTTAGGCAAATCAACTTTTTCATTTTCATATATTGTTGCCAACGCCCAATAGGCGAAGGTTGAGCCTTGCTCTGTTGATTGAAGAAAATAACCCATGGCTTTATCTATATCATTGAATCCACATTTATCTTCGTAATACGCAAGGCCTAAGAAATAACTGCCTCTGCCTGCTTGTGAGGTTCCTTGGGCTTCCTCTCCAAGGGTAAGCGCTTTAGAGCAAGCTTCTTCCGGAGGTAATGTGATATAGTAAATATGGGCAAGATAGGCACTGGCGGCTTTTTCTCCTAGTTCGCGTGCACGTTCAAAATATGGTTGTGCTTTTAATCCGTCATATAATGGATAGTGGCGGGATGCATATTTCTCACCAATACGCATTGCGATTTTCGGATCGTTGATATTTTCAGGATCAGGCTGCGTAAATTGTGCAATAAAGTAGATCCCAACCAAAGTAGTTGGAATAAGCATAATTGCAATTATGAAGCGTTTCAGCATGTTTCAAAATCCTAAGACGTTTATCCTAAAGTCATAATGAAAGGGTTTGAGCTGTTTTTCAATTTATCCGAGAAAATTTTAAAGAATATGTGCGCCGACCACGTTTTCGCGGGATAGATTGGCGGCTTGGTCTGCCTTTGGCATTTCCTCTACAGGACAAATTTGCCAGTTCCATAACTTATCGGGACGCGGCATCTTAACACCATCTAGTGGATCAATACGTTCTAGTACGCGACCTTGCAATATTTCCTTTGTTGTCCATTGGCGGTCGCAAATTAAGAGTTTTACCGCCTTTTCAAATTTTAACATCCATTGAAGATGGGCTGTTACCAGATCATGACCAAATTTTGTAATGGCTTCATCATTATCTACCCCATGGGTTTGAAGCCATGTTGTCGGGCTAATCGAAAGTTGGCTGGCGATGTTTAAAGAAACGACCAAGTCAATATCCGGAAATCCGTGATAGAGGCTTGGTAAACCAACAACAGGAATCTGATTTGGATGTTGGATTAAACGATCACAAAGTTCCGTAATATCGCCTGAAAATAGGATAACTTTTTCATGTCCGATTTTTTTATGAAGTTTTTTCACGCGTGACTTCATGCATCTCGGGTGCACCGCGTCCAAAAGAATAATTGTGTTGAACTCTATCGCCAATTCTTCTAGCGGTAAATCATAACCGGGACCTGACCCGACAATGAGTGCTGTGCGTTTAAGCTTACATGTTTCAGCTGCATCTAGGATAGCTTGCTTGGAATTTTCTAAATGGCTTTCCCATGCTTTTTTACATCTTTCATAACGGGCCTCTATGCCAATACTTTCTGTGAGGTAACCAAGTTTTTTTGCCCATTTGGGGGCAGGGCTGGTTAGATATGAAAGTATTTCTAAAATCATGAGGCTGTTTAGATGTTATCACCGCTGATCATGGCAAGTATAAGGCCTGTAGCCATTGCCGCAATCGCAAGGTATTTTTGGGCCCGTATAAATTTCATACCTGTTTCTGTGTAAGCAAGGTCTTTATTTTTAAACATGGAATCTTTATGCACAAATTGAAGCCAATCTTTACTGCGATGGCGCATGGCAAAAAATTGGCAGGCCACAGCGGCAAAGATAAATCCACCTAGCAAAATGAATAATGCGATTTGGGCAGGTGAGGAGACAATTTCAGTAGTTTCAGATGTCATGTTTTGATCTTGTTTTAGTTATGGGGAATGCCTAACGATTGGCACCGGGAACCCATAACACATCATTCTTACCCTTGTCATTGCAATAACGGCTTAAGACAAAGAAAAGGTCAGAAAGACGGTTCAAATATTTGACAGCTTCTGGATTAACGGTTTCCTCGTCAGCCAGTGCGACACATAATCTTTCTGCGCGGCGTGTAACCGTGCGCGCCAGATGCATATAAGCTCCAGCGTCAGAGCCGCCTGGTAAAATAAAACTCGTCAGGTCTGCTAGATCTTCATTAAATTTGTCGCATGCAGTTTCGATGGCTTCCACTTGGGTCGCGGAGATACGTAGCGCCGCCGCAGCTTTTTCAGGATTTTTTGCTTCGTCGCCTTCTGGTCGACAAAGGTCGGCTCCTAAATCGAAAAGGTCATTTTGAATGTTGCCCAATAGGGCATCAATTTCACCTGTTGTGTGAAGACGTATTAAGCCAACACATGAATTGGCTTCATCTACAGTACCATATGCTTCTACACGCAAGTTGGCTTTGGAACGGCGGGATCCATCGCCTAAAGATGTTTCGCCTTTATCACCGCCACGGGTATAGATTTTTGTTAAGCTGACCATAACTGCCTGACCCTTTTGTTATTTTTAGTTACCACCATTTTTCATGAGGTAAAGGCCCAACATAAACATAGCAATTGCAAAGGCTTGGGCAACAATACGGTAGCGCATTAGGCGGTTGGACCAACGGTCATTAAACTCACCGCCACGTGCCATGGAAATGATACCAATTGCAAGTATGACAAGTGTTGCGATTAGGCCGATAGCCATTAAAATGGTTGCAAAAATATTCATGTATTTATCTACCTTTGTCTCTGAATACGTTTGGTATAAAGAGACAGATTAAATCTATTTGGAATCTTTTTAAAACCTAGGTGTTTTTTTCACAAACCACAATGAGAAAGAAGGATCCCATTTAAGCTATTTTTAGGAAATATCTGTTTTCAGCTGTCGGGCAGGAAATTGCAGGATATTAGATCGTCTTGGGTAGGGATTTAATCGCTTGCGTCTTGCTTCTTCTTGTTCCTTGGCCAGATCAGAAAATAATTGTCCAATGACCGTATGATCATTCATAGGAAAGCTAGCGTTATAACCTCCATGATCATAACGGATCGTACAACTGGGGCGCCGCCCCCAAGTTCGTAATCTGTTTATATCGCCATCTTTATGCCGCACGACTTTCTCCTCTAGAAACAGTGATGACATTCTATTGATTGTGGATCAAGTGCTTGTCTGAATTTTCTTGTCTAGCTGCTTGTTCCAATTAGGAAATAAAATTACACTTGGGAGTGGGATTTTTGATCCGGGGTGTGGGAACGATCTGATCTAAAGGTATTTTATGACAGTTGTATTAGAAATCGTATTGCCAGTTTTTGGTATTGTGATGATGGGTTTTGGGGCCAATAAGCTTGGCTGGTTTAGTGAGCAGGCTGAACAAGGATTAACCAAGTTTACCTTTAATTTTGCGGCCCCTTTGATGTTGTTCAATGTGATTTCCCAAGTTGATCTTCCATCCGATCCGCCAATTTCCCTCTTCATAACATTTTATGGGCCTTTGTTTACTGTGGCCATTTTGGGTTTTTTGTCTTCGCGATATATTTTTAAACGTAATTATACCGTGCAAGTTATATCTGGCTTCTGCTGCGCTTTCGGTAATCTCCTATTGCTGGGATTACCTTTGTTTTTGTTAGCGTTTGGCGAAGAAAAGATTTTGCCATTCTTTATTTTGTTATCCGTGCATGGTTTGACTTTGTTTACAATTGTGACTGTATTACTTGAAATAGGGGTTAAAAAAGAAAATTCAGGGAATTCAGGAAATAAGTTAGTAAAAACGATTGCTGTTGCTCTTATACAAAACCCTATCCTTATCGGCATTGTCATTGGTTTAGCTGTAAATCTGATGTCGATCCCGATGCCTGAGGCCGTTTATACATTATCAGGACTGATGAAAGGTGCGATGATCCCTGCTGCTTTGTTTGCCTTGGGGTCAAGTTTAACACGCTATGGTATTCGTGGGCGTTTTTGGGAATCCTTATCTATCGTGATTTGCAAGATTATCATCTTCCCAATTCTAGTTTATATCGTTGGGACATATATCTTTGAGCTCGATTATTTTGTTGTGGCGTTATTAACTTTGATGGCAGCTCAACCGCCCGGAGTGATGGGATATATGTTTGCGACAAAATATCACGTTGGCGAGGCGGTTGTATCAACCAGCATTTATGTTGCAGCTGTTAGTTCTGTTGTTACACTGACGTGGCTATTATATTTCTTTAACGTTCGATAGATGGATTAGGACATGCCGGGATTTTATCGACATATTGAATTTGCCAATAATACAGATATCACTCATTTCCTACCTTATAAATGGCAAGGAAAACGGATCGGATGGATACGAAAGTCAAATCTGGATTTGTTATCTGCCTATCCTGAAGCATTTAATATCCAATCAGATCAGGTTATATTTGCACCGAATATTGATACGTATGAAGGACGTACAACTGTATTACACGATGCATTAAGTGATTTACATGACAAGGGTCAGCTTGGAGGTTGGTGGGATGAACTATATCCTTTGGTACAGGCCTATGGGCAAGATCCTATTGCGGAATTGGAGCGTGGCGGTTGTCCTTATTTAGGTATGCGATCCTGGGGAGTGCATATGACAGGATATGTACGTAAATCTGACGGATTGTATTTATGGGTTGCAAAACGATCTATGAGTAAGCGCAATGACCCTGGTATGTTAGATAATATGGTGGCTGGTGGCCAACCTCTGGGGTTGAGCATAAAAGAAAATATGCAAAAAGAATGCGAAGAAGAAGCGGGTATACCATTTATCTTAAGCCAGCATCTGAAACCTGTTGGTAGTATTACATATTGCTATGAGCATAAGCATGGCTTGAAGCCTGATCAGATCTTTAACTTTGATCTGGAACTCCCAGAAGATTTTGTACCTCGCGCATTGGATGGCGAAGTAGATAGCTTTACTTTAATGCCTGTGCATGAAGTTATGGAATTGATCAGTCAAACAGATGATGTGAAATATAATTGTAATCTTGTATTCATTGATTTCTTCATCAGACATGGATATCTGCATGCGGATAATGAACCGGAATATTCGGATATTTGTCTAGGTCTAGCGCAATAATTACTGAAATAATAAAATAAATTCAGAAAGGATCGAACAATGGTAATGCCGCCTTTTCATTTAGCTTTTCCCGTAAGCGATTTAGATGCAACACGTGAGTTTTACGTAAATGATCTTGGTTGTGAAATCGGGCGCGAGGATGTGAAATGGATAGATTTTAATTTTCACGGACATCAGATTTCGGCCCATCTTCGCCCCGAAGAGGTAACTATTGCGCACACCAATTCCGTTGACGGAGATCAGGTGCCAGTGCGTCATTTCGGGTTGGTTTTGCAATGGGATAAGTGGGAAGCGCTTCATAAGAGTTTAGAGGCGAAAGGGCGCGAATTTCTTATTGAACCTCGTACACGTTTTGAAGGTCAGGCAGGAGAACAGGGTACTTTCTTTTTGCTTGATCCTTCAGGCAATGCGCTGGAATTTAAATCCTTTAAAAATATGGATCAACTATTTGCGCGTGATTAGCGGTCAGGTTGCTTTTTTATATCAGCAACTCATAACAAACTATTGAGACCAAATGGTTGTCAGGTTGTATTTCATAAATTTAACATAATTCAGGGTTTGTATATCACCACTGTTTTATGCTTATAATGTGTTGGGGCCTAAATCTATTTCTCCGACGACACTGAAATATATCAGGAGGACTGACCAGTGAAGAAAATGAAAATTGCAACTTTAGTTGTTTTAATGCCTTTGGTGGCTGCATGTGCAAATCGCTTGCCTCATGTGGCTGAGAACCCACCTTCGTCCGGTGCATTCGAAAAGGCTTTGCATCAGGGATATGTGGGCTTAGCACAGGCTGAGATTGATGAATATGATTGGTCAGATGGCGGCAAATTCACCAAACGTGCAGATATGCTTTCTAATGGCAGTATGGTTTTACCTGAAGAAATCGCGATGCGAGACTTACCTGCAGATCGTGTAAGTGTTTTGACATCATCCCGCGCACGCTTAATGAAGGCAATCGATGGTGGTCTAACATCTGAGTATCCAAATCAGCTTGCGCGTGCACAAGTGGCATTTGATTGTTGGATGCAAGAGCAGGAAGAAAACCGTCAACCAGCAGATATCGAAGCATGTCAAAAAGATTTCATCGCTGCGATGGAAGAGGTTGAAGCTGCCGAGAAGGCAAAAATGGCAAAAGCAGAGCCTGCGCCGGCACCAGCTGCGACACCTGCACCGACACCTGCAACATTGCCGGAAGGTATTGCTATTTACTTTGATTTCGACAGCGCAAATCTAGGTGGCTATGGCAATTCTGTGGTTGAAGATGCGGCATCTGTATTTACTGATCTAGGCGCGACATCTGTAACATTGTCTGCATATGCTGACCGTTCTGGTGATACAGCTTATAATGATGCACTTGCAGCGCGTCGCGGCGAAGCTGTAAAAGCGGCTTTGATTGCAAATGGTATAAGTGCTGACGCAATCACGGTTGAAGTACTTGGCGAACGTGAGCAAGTATTTGCCACAGAAGATGGCGTACGTGAAGCACGTAACCGTTCTGTATTGTTCAATTTTGCACGTTAATCGTTCAAAAAAGAATAACGAAATTAAAGGAAGGCCTTGCAGCCTTCCTTTTTCTTTGCGATTTTAGGCGATGACATAAATACAATTGGAAGACAGTACCAATGGCAAGCGAAACCCAAAATACGGTCATAAGCAAAATTATTAAATTGGCGGTAGCTAGTTTAATCGTGGGATTTGTGGTGCATTTTTTTGGCCTTACACCTGAACGTGTTTGGGAGAATTTAGGTGAAACTGTTCATGCACTTTGGGGGATTGTGCAAGGTTTCTTTACTTGGGCGGGTGACTATATTCTAACAGGTGCGCTGATTGTGGTGCCAATCTGGGCTATTGTAACGGTATTGAAATATGTCAACAATGCGATTTCTAATCGTAAGAAATAATAGATTTCATAGCCCGTTTTTAAGACGCTTCACGTAATTTCATTCTAATGGGGCCATCTTTGTCACCATTCAACATTTGTATCAATGCCTGATGATTTGATGTCTTGGCTTCATTGCTTGGCCCTTGCCATTGAATGATCTTGTCATGCAGTAAGGCAATATGACTATATCTTTTCTCTAAATCTGTCATATCACCGGTCACAACTAATGCTGTGGCGTTTGTCCGTTTCACTAAATCTTGAATAAGATTGGTGATTGCCAAAGACAAGATAGGATCCAGACCTGCTGTGGGATCATCCAGGATCAGGAAATCAGCTTCGGAAGCAATGGCACGTGCAAGGCCTACACGTTTTTGCATGCCGCCTGATAAATCAGATGGAAAAAGCAATGCTGTTTCTGGTTTTAAGCCAACTTTGCCTAATATTTCTATTGCTTTTTCATAGGCTTGCTTACGAGATAGGCTTTTATTTGAAATTGGACGAAAGCAAACATTTTCCCAAATAGTTAAGCTATCAAAGAGCGCGTTTTGTTGAAATAAAACCCCAATTCTATCCATAAGGCGAGCTTTGTTTTTACGGTTAAGTTTGCTGGTATTTTGACCTTCAATACTGACACTACCGCTATCAATTGGGTAAAGTCCAAGAAGGCATTTCAGTAAAACGGATTTACCAGATGCACTTGGACCGATTAAAGCTGTTACGGCACCCTTTGGAATAGCAAGAGACACATCTTTCAATACCAAATGATCACCAAATGACTTGGTCAGGTTCTCAATATGAATAATGTTTTCTTGGGACATAGATAGGGCCTTCAAATTCGTTTTGGTGAGTTTAACTGTTTCGTAAGGGGCGGGGCAAGTTTAGTTTTCGTCACGAAGATGTGGAGGGCGTTTCAGTTTTCGAATATGAAACCGTGCTGGATGCAGCGCAATTAATTGATCTTTTGGTAAGGCGCATGGCTCACCAGTAATCAGATCAGCCAGAACCTCTGCTAATAGTGGTGACGTTTGTACGCCGCGACTGCCAAGTCCTGTCAGACAATAAAGGCCTTCATGATATTGTCCTTCAGGATATCGATGAGATGGCTTGCCATGATGAAGATCACCATAGGTTTCTTCAAAAAAATCATAGTCAGGCAAAGGGCCCACAATTGCCAGATGATCAGGGACTGTGGCTCTTAATCCAGCTCTGCCTGAAAGGTCGCTAATTTCTTCATCTAAATCCAGAGACGGTAAAAATCTTGCCACATTTTCTTTAATATCTAGTCGGTCTTCTTCTCTAAGATGACGCCAGTCTGCGATTTCATTCTCATTCTCTACAGGTGGGTTTATGTCGAAATTCGCATAGCTGGCACCTGCCACATGAAGGATGCTATCTTGATTGTTAATCGCAATATTCTCAGCTGGACTAATGTAACCTTCAAACGCAATGCTACAATTTAAAGTACGACTTTTTTCTGTGGCTTTATAGTGAACAACTTGCCCTCTTTTTGCATGAAGGGGCACTTCCCAACTGGTCCATAATTGATCCGCATAAGGTCCATTTACAAGAATGACGGCTGCGTAATCTTCGGAAATGAATTCTTTGCCATTTGCAAGGCCGTACAGCCGCCATCCAGTTCGAAGCTTTTCGATACGTTTTATAAGATGGTTGGGATGGAAATTTGTGTGATTTTGGGCAGCTGATATCACCCAATCACGGGGCGAAACGCATCCGGCAGATGGAAAATAAAGTGCATCTTGTTCGATTGTCGTTGTGGCAATCTCGCTAGCTTTTTCCGCAGAAACGAATTGCATGACATTGGCAGGAAGGCGGGCCTCGTCTACGAGCGCTTGGAATCGGGCACTTTCGTCTTCAGTTCTGGCCAGTTGTAAGACACCTCGTTTAGGAAGCCATATATTTTGTTTGTGGCTTCCAGTTATGCCTGAATAATGTCGAACAGCATGTAGAAAGGCACTGGCATTAAATTTTCCATCTAAGCTATCTGCAGCTGTGAGACGTGGTTGTACAAGGCCAACCAGATTACCAGAGCCGACAGAAGCGGCTTGAGGTGCAGCTTCATATATATGTGGTTCAAAACCTCTTGCAACGAGAGCATTTGAAGTCATAAAGGCAGCGATACCACCGCCAATCAAGGCAATTTTTTTGCCCTTTGAAAGTGGAGGTGTAGGTGCATACCAAGGCGTTTTATGCGATGAATTCATAGGTGTCTCTGAATTCAATATGCCAGATAAGCATTCCCGTTTTTTGCCAAAGCCGGACCTCTTGGACATATTAAATCCGACAGCTTCCAGTCCACGGCGTACATGTCCAGCTGCCGTAAAGGTGGCAAGTTTGGCATTTGGTTTGGAAAGTCGTGCAATTTCTTTATAGAGATCCTCTGTCCACATACTCTCATTTTGTGAGGGAGCGAACCCATCTAAAAACCAAGCATCCACAGAACCTTGTATTTGTGGGAACATTTCCTCGGCTGTGCCGAAAAGAAGTGTGAGTATGACGCGGCCTTCATCGAATGAAATGCGATGAATCCCTGGATGTATTTCAGGATAAGAAAGGCAAAGTTTTTCTGTATATTTAGAAAGTTCAGGCCAAGCTGATAAGGCTTTTTGAATATCTTCCACTGCTAGCGGATATGCCTCTACAGACAAAAAATGCAAACGTTGATTTGGTTGGCTGCCGGTATCCCACTCTTTCCAGAGGTTGAGGAAGTTTAATCCAGTTCCAAAGCCCGTCTCACCAACAACAAGACAGGGGGAGGTTTCCCAAATATCGTTCCCACCAATACCCTCTATAAAGACATACCGACTTTCTGCAAGGCCATCAGTTGGATTAAAATAGATATCTCCGAATTCTATGGATTCTGGTGTAATGCCATCTTTCCAGTTTAATTCAGGAGATTTTAGCTTTTCTCTTTGTGTAGAAGCCATGTTTATTCTGCAGATACTGTTGGGGCTTTTCCTTTGGTGTAATGGATTGTTTGTTTCCTGGAAAAAGCTTCGCCCTTGTTTAGCAACTCTGCCATATGCTTTTCAAGTGGTTCCAAAGTAACGGCGTAGTTTATACCATTTTCATAATTCACTGCAGCATTGATGCCGATGAGGGTTGCATAATTTTTATATATGATTGCAATGGGGCCACCGGAATCCCCTTCAACTAACTGGCAGCTATGCCGTAAAATGACCTGATCATCAGGTGACATTTTCAACCCGCATTTGGTTTCTACGGTTAGGGCGTGAATGCGGTCTCTTGGATAGCCTGCCACAAGAACTTTACCACGTGAATTAATCGTATCTCCCAGAGTTTTGGTATTGAATACTCCCCAGCCAAGATAGCCTGTTTCTTTTCCAATGGGATCTTTCAACCTTATCAACGCCCAATCATTTCGAATTTGATCACGACTGACATATTTTCCTTTGGATTTGAATTTATTGTTACTGATGATTTCGACACCAGTGGTATGGGCAAGAAACTCACCTTTTTGATACCCAGCTGCAAAATGCACAATTTTGGGGTTTACGACTTTTTCTGTTATCGGGTTGATGACGCAATGTGCTGCGGTGATTAGAATATCTTCGGCAATTAAGGTACCGGTACAGCTTGAACGGTTGGAAAAGCCCGCCCAGTTTACTGTGCCAATGGCACTATAGGGATAAGTTGTTGCATCTTTAATTTCACGATGCTTGGTTGTTGGAATGTCTAATGTAAATTCTGAAGCAAAGGCGTTTTGACCAAAGATCAAACATATGAGGCCAATGGAGAGATAAAATTTTGTAAAAAATCGCATGAGACACTCTAACGCTGGAAATGAATAAGCGAACTATAAGCGATTGTTTTTACTTGTCATGCAAAAATTGCGGAGACAGTGACACCAGTAAGATCAAGGGATGTATCAAGTCCGCGTAATTCTACATCAATTCCGTTTTCAGTTTGGCCATCGGCAGCTTGTTGATAAGCAAATTGGACCACAATATCATTGGCATCTGATACATAAAGATCAGTAATGGCCATATTAACAGTTCCATCTGGTAAGGTTTCAGAAGCTTGAACACGAAGATCGTTTTGTTCAATTGCATCTAGCGCATCTGTATAACCTAAGCTATCAACACCGGAGATAAACAAGGTTAAGCGTTTTGTTGATGTCTCATCCTCAGTAAAGAATGTATAGCGTAAAACAGGTTCATCCCCGTCATACGCATCAGCGCGTTCTCCGCTGGTTGTAATGGATACAGTCTGATACTCACCACGTGCTTCATAGACACCGTTATTGTCAGTATCTTCTAGTTCAACAAAGGACAAGTAATCCGTATTCTTATTGCTTGCGGCGGTATAGGTGTAATCAGCCAAATCGGCATATTCAATAACAGTGTCTTTTGAAATCTCGGCATTGGTTGAATCTGTTATGGTGCCAACACCGTCAGAGCCCACTTCACTGAGTAAACGTATGGCCAAATCTGTCGGGCTTCCTTGCGAATTCGCAAGAACTAATTCTGCGAGATTAATACTTTCTCCTTGAGCTAAACTAACCCGGCGGAAAAATTGAGTATTTAAGGTGTCATCTTCGACTACGCTGTCATACGTGGTTCCAAAAGAATCTAACTCACTTGGACGGTTTGTGTAGGAAACAATCAAATTGTCGAGATCTTTGGCCGTATAGTCCACTCCATTGGATATAATACCCTGTGCTTGTTCAGAAAGCAGAATTTCAAAGGATGTGTTACTTAAAATATTTCCGGCAATATTGCGAATAGTCGGTAAGCTATCAATTAATCCCTGACTGTTAAGATAGTCATATGCACGTTGAGCAAGTTCTGTATTTGAAGACGCAGAAAAACCTCCTTCGCCCACACCTGTGACTTGGGATGACAATAATAGGGTGTTTGTCAGCCCTATATCTACCGGACGATAGAATAGGGAAGGCGTGTCGTTACTATAGCCGACAATCTGCCTTGTTTCACTGACCACACCGCCCTGAATGCCCGTCGGGTCCAGAACCGTACGGAACGCTCGCGACAGCGAGGATACGCCACTTTCTGCGAAGCCGGAGGCGGCTAACGTAGAAAAGATCGAGTTTTCCGAAAACACTGAACTGACGCCTGTATTAAGCGTCATCTCTCTCTCTCACTCTTGTCCAAAATTTTCGTATATGAACATTATCTTACGAAAAAACGTAAGAATCTCCAAGTCTTATTTTCTGCGGAAGTTGGACAAAAAGAAAAGGCACCATCCGAAGATCGCGCCTTTTCGAAACATTATGCGAAGATATTAAGCTTATCCACGTAAGCTTCCAACCTTATTAATAGAGGAAGGCATGGTGTGACCATATTGATCAATGATTGGGGTCAAGATACGTGTTACTTCTTCTTTGCCCAAGCTATCCATCAATTCACATGGGGCTTTACCAAAACGTAACGCAAGACCTGCGCCCATATCAATTTCACCAGCGGTGGCAACATTTTCATCCAAAGCTTGTAAAACAGGGAAGAATGCCGCAGCACGAAGACGGTCCGCAACCACGCCATCATTTTCCGGCTTACCTTCATCTGCGTCATCAATTGCGTAATCTTCGCCTTTAGGGCCTTTATCTTTAAGGCTTTCAGCAACGGTATAGAAGGCACCATGCGGCGCTAGATTGGTTTGCGCATGATACATTACGGAGGATTTTACCAAATTGGTTACCATCATTGGTCCTGCCGCGACTTCCATACATTCTTGTGCAACGCGGTCCAATTGTTTCGCAGATGCAATACCTTCATCTAACATACGTACCGCTTCATTTGCATAAGGAACAAAGAAACGATTGATTGCAAAGCCAAAGTTATCGGAGCATGCAATTGGTTTCTTGGCTGTATTTTTACAGAATTCAAGGCAACGTGCAAAAACGGCATCATCAGTTCCTTCGCCTTTAACAACTTCCACGATTGGGTTGATGGCAGCAGGGTTGAAATAATGTAAGCCTAAGAAATTACTAGGATTTTTAACTGTTTTCTGTAAGTCAGATACACGCAAGCAAGAGGTATTGGTCGCAATCACTGCATCATCAGGCATGATATCGTTTAATTTTTTGAACAATTCTTCTTTAACAGAAAATTCTTCGAAGATTGCTTCGATTACCAGATCACATTCACCGCATTTGGCAAGGTCGGTTGTGCCTTCCACCAAAGACATTGCTTTTTCAACGTCAGCATCGGAAATTTTACCTTTTTCTGCAGCACGGCTAAAGAATTTATTAACAGCTGCAACACCGCGATCTACACCTTCTTGTGCTGTATCAACAAGAACGACAGCAACACCTTGCTGTGCAAGATTGGTTGCAATACCTGAACCCATGGTGCCTGCACCAACAATCCCAACTTTTGTGAAACTCATAACTTTTACTCACGTCTTTATGGTTAATTTTTCAGCCGAGCCCTAAACAAGGCCGTTTCGAGTAAGGCATCATGACTAAGTCAAAATTAATGTCATTGATGTTTCACTGAAATCAGCACTATATTTATGGAGAAATTCCCTGCTTCTTCGGAATTGTGCAATGCAACAATTTTGAAGTCAAGATTTGTGTGGTATTTTAGAGTTTCAAGAACCAAGATTTAGAGCTTTTGAATGTCCGACGCCAAAACGCAAGCTATGATGAAACAAGCCTTTTTGCTGGATCGCCAGGGAAATGGGTCTATGGCTGTTATGCTATGGCGTAAAATTCTTCTTGCTCACCCAGATCATGTACCTTCGATTTATTACATGGCGGATGTGCTTTTTCGACTTGGTCGACTTTCCGAAGCAGAAGCTGCTTTGCGTGTTGCGTTGGAACGCGCGTCTGGTGAAGCTCATATTTGGGTGTTGCTTGGTAAAGTTCTAACTGACTGGGGAGAAGGCAGTCTGCAAGAAGCGGAAGAGTGTTTTCACAATGCAATCGCACGTAACCCAGACAGTCCGGAAGGTCAGATTGGTCTTGGCGAATTTTATCTGTCTCAACAGCGGGTGATGGAAGCCATGGCTGCTTTCCAAATGGCTGCAGATAAAGCACCGGATAATCCTAAGGCATTACGCGGGCTTGGTGAGGGATGGTGGCAACGTGGCCAAATGGAAGAAGCGCTTAGATGTTTCCGTGAAGCTCATGAAAAGGCACCTGATAATAAAATGGTGGAACTGCGTTTTGCGACCGCGCTACTTTCAACCGGCAATTATCTTGAAGGCTGGACCAAATTTGAAGCGCGCCTCAAGGAAAGACGAGCCTTGCCAATCACCGATTTACCAATCTGGGATGGTACTGATTTACGCAATCGCGGATTAATCGTGATCTGTGAAGGTGGTTATGCGGAAACTGTTCAGTTTTGCCGTGTGGCAGGACTTGTGAATCTGGTCTTCCCGGAAGCTAAGGTCACTTTGGTTGTCGCAGATGAAATGAAACCTCTTTTGCGTACGATGCGCTGGTCTGTAACCGTGATAGGTGAAAGTGAACGTTGGCAGGAAGCTGCAGCATGGGTGCCTTTGCTTTCCATTCCCGCAATTTTAAAGATGGATAAAACCGAAATTCCAAATCGTGTTCCATATCTTCGGCCTGATCCGACAGCTTTGGCGCCTTGGCGTGAAAGAATGGGTGAAGGCATCAAAATTGCGGTTGCATGGCATGGGAATGAACCAGCTTTTGATGATCGAGAACGAAAAATCCCCTTAGATACCTTTGAGGCTATTCAGAAATTGGATGATGTTTCCTTGATTTCTGTACAGAAAGGTGAAGGACATCAAGATATTGATAAAGTGCCTTTTCCAATTTGGGATTTTAATGAAGATTTGGACGAAGCTGGTGGCGCTTTCATCGATACCTTGGCAATACTTGAATGTTGCGCCCTTGTGATTACCGTTGATAGCGTTATTGCCCATTTGGCGGGCGCCTTAGGAAAGCCTGTATGGGTACCATTGCCAGCAGGGCAACCTGATTGGCGTTGGGCTGCAGAAGGTCGAGATACTGCATGGTATCCAACCATGGAATTATTTCCGGCTGATCCACATGAAAGTTGGGCAGATCTGATGACGCGCTTGGCACGTAGACTAGAAATGATGCAAAAGGGATTGGATCCTGATGAATTGGACAAATCTTTGACACAATCTAACGATATACCGTCCCCAGAGTTGGGTGAAGAAGTGAAGGTTAACCAAATGATCGAAGATGTAAATGCATCGACGAATTTGGGGGAAATGGACCCCATGACTGGTATGGTTGCTCCGATGCCTTCACAAAATGGTGATTTGATTGAATAAGTATAAGACCACATCTAAATATGAGTTTGGATGAGAAGAGGATTGTAAAATGAACAAAATGATATTGAAATCTGCCTTGGCAGGGGCATTAGGGTTAGGGATGGTAGCTTCAATTTCTTTGACCAATGCGATGACTTTTAATGGTGAGGCACCATCATTGGATGATATTCAAAAATTAGTTGATGTCGGTGAATATGATAAAGCGATCATGGATTTAAAAGCTGTATTGGATATGGATTTGAAAAATGCGGACGGCTGGAACTTGCTTGGTTACACTTATCGTAAATCAGGTCAGCTTGATTTGGCTTGGGATGCATATGAGCGTGCATTGACCCTTGATCCGGATCATTTAGGTGCAACAGAATATATTGGGGAGCTATATGTAACCCAAGGGAATTTAGAACAGGCTGATGTGCAATTGCAAAAGTTGATGGTTCTTTGCCCGACGGGATGCGAAGCTTACGACACACTTAAAGCTTCTATTGCTGCTGCTCAGTAAGTTTTGGTTTCTTTTTAATTGCGTATAGCAGGGTATCAAAATCCTGCTTTCGTCTTAAGACATGTATACAAAGCCGCCCTTTGCGTCCGCGAACGGCGGTTTCTTGTATAGGAATATCCAATTCATCTATTTCAGCAACAGTTAGAACATCTTGTGAAATGACAAGATCTGCCTCTAGATCTTTGGTGAGGCCTTCCAGGCGACTAGCGGTATTAACGGTATCACCGATGGCGGTTAGTTGTGTTGCGTTGCCATATCCCATATCCCCAATAATAGCGTGCCCGCTATGTAGACCGATACCAATTTGTAATTCATGTTCAAGATCGCCCTCCAGACTTTTATTTAGGGCATGGATACCGTCCACCATATCTTTCGCTGCTTTCATCGCACTTCTTGCGCATTGTTTGGATTGTCCATTCACACCAAATAAAGCCATCACACCATCCCCGATGAACTTATCAAGATGACCGCCATTTTTTTCTACAGCCGTTCCCATCATGGCAAAAAAACGGTTAAGTACGAAAACCACGTCATATGGTAACTTACTTTCTGATAGTTTAGTGAAACCTCGTAGGTCAGCAAATAAGACCGTGATTTCTTGTTCCTGACCTTGGTGAAAACTATTACGTTTATGTAAGTTATCATTATCCGTGTCGGCAGGAAGCAGACAGGAGACGGAATATTCTCCGGCAAAAGGTTTGCACTGACAAGCCAGACGAATATCTTTCTCTGCGTCAATTTTGTTAAGGATTTTTTGTTCTGCCGCGGAAGCTGGGGGAAGATTTTCTATACCTTTATTAATTCTCACTCGACAAGTGGAACATCGACCTCTGCCGCCACATACGCTCGCATGAGGTTGAAGAAATCTGTGACTAATTTCCAGTAAGGAAACACCGGGTGCAGCTTTAACTTCACGACCTGAATCATAGGTAATCTTGATGGACCCATTACGAGCTTCCCAAACAGGACGTAATTGTCGCAAGATAAGTGTTAGAACAAGCAATGCTGCATAGCCGATTAAAAAGCCATATTCCCATTTGGCTAGATAAGCATAATCAGAACCAGTCGGTTGTTTGGTAAGCGTAAGAACTTCACGCAGCCAATTTGAATCTTCAAATAAAACAAGGACCTGCTTGCTAGCATCCCAAATCCCAAGCAAGGCAAGGGTTGGCCATAATAAAGCGATAGCAAGCACATAACCACGAAGTTTAGGCCAACTCTTTTTTAAGCGAAGCCAGAAGTAAATCCCCAAACAACCATGTGTCCAGGCAATAACCAGTACAGCCAATTGACGCACGCCTGTTGGAATATCGCCTTTCCAATAAATCAATAACATCCAGGCATAATTTGGATTAACACCATAGAATTGTTCGATAATGAGGGTGCCAATGTAATGTAGGATTAGGAGTGGTGGAATGGAGAGGCCAAAAATCAGTTGTATCCATTCATTAGCGCGCATATTTGAAAAACGCCGACGTTGATAGAGTGCATAAAATGCTAGTCCGCCATGGATTAGCATAGTAAGCGATAACACCAGTCGGCCTAATTCATTACTCCAAATCAATTGTATCCAATAGCGGGCTTCGTCCATCGTCTCTAAGGACCATAGACCAATCATGTGATTTCCTAAATGCATAAAAACATAGGCGAATAAAATCCAGCCCGTATAAAGTCGGATATTTCTAATCATAAAATGGAATGCCTTAATCCTGCCCCAAATTAATTTTATTATAGAAACTAGCCAATATTTTGATAGGGGGCGAGCATGAATTTAGGATTTCCTCTTCATTTTTATGTTATCGCTTGAAAAAAAGGGGCTGGCTTCATAAAGTCTTTCCTAGTTTTCTGTCATTATTGGTCTATTCAAATTCAATAAGATTAATTGTGACGATCTTGAAAAATCAAAATAATTTGTAAGGGAAGTAAAGATGATCGAAATCGACCATCTGACGAAAGATTTTGGAACTTTCCGTGCTGTTGATGGGCTAAGCTTTTCTGTTGAGAAAGGTGAAGTTCTTGGCTTTTTGGGCCCTAACGGTGCGGGTAAATCCACCAGTATGAAAATGATTACTGGATATCTGTCACCGACCAGTGGAACAGCGCGTATCCTTGGCTGCGATGTACGCAAAGATCCTATTTCAGTGAAAAACTCCATTGGCTATTTGCCTGAAGGTGCACCGGCATGGCCGGATATGACGCCAGTTAGTTTTTTAAAATTTATTGCGCAAATCCGAAAAATATCAGGACTTGAGGCAGATAAAGCTATTGAAGAAGTGGTCGAAAAAACAAATTTAGGGAATGTTTTACATCAACCAATTCAGACCTTATCCAAAGGTTTTAAGCGTCGTGTAGGATTGGCCCAAGCTTTGTTACATGACCCCGAAGTTTTGATTATGGATGAGCCGACAGACGGACTTGATCCTAATCAGAAGAAAGATATCCGGGATTTGATTCAATCTATGTCAGCGGATAAAGCGATTATCGTATCAACGCATATTTTAGAAGAAGTTGAAGTGATTTGTAATCGTGCGATGATTATTGATGCAGGAAAAATTGTTGCGGATGGTCGCCCCGAAGATTTGGAGGCGAAATCAGAACGCCATAATGCCGTGCGTTTGACCGTAGCGGCTGAGCAGCAGGAAAATGCGCAAAAACTGTTAGAAGGAACAGAAATCGTTCAATCAGTAGAATTGATCGGTGAAACCGGATTGAGAGCTTTGTCGGTTGATAGAAAACCAATTTTGGACTCAGTACTTGGCTGTTTGGAAAAGGCAAATCTTAAAACTCAAGAAGTACAGGTTGAGCGTGGACGATTGGATGATGTATTCCGTAGTCTAACCAGGTCTGACATCCATCATTTTGACAAAGGGGAGGCGTAAATCATGTCTGCAATTATGACTGTTTTTCGTCGTGAAATGGGAGCCTATTTTGCGACTCCTCTGGCCTATATCTTTATCACTGTATTTTTGGTGTTGGCAGGTATATTGACATTTTTCATGGGCGCATTCCTAGAAAGAGATCAAGCTGATCTGATAGCCTTTTTCCAATTCCATCCGTGGCTATATGTAGTTTTGATACCAGCAATCGCGATGCGTCTTTGGGCGGAAGAAGTTCAAAATGGTACAATTGAATTGCTACTTACTTTACCGATTTCACCGTTTCAAGCTGTGTTTGGAAAGTTTTTGGCCGCATGGGTTTTTGCGGGCGTCGCTTTAGTATTGACCTTTCCGATTTGGTTGACCGTAAATTATTTAGGTGATCCTGATAATGGTACCATCTTAGCAGGATATATCGGCAGTTGGTTTATGGCTGGCGGGTATTTGGCGATTGGATCTTTTGTGTCGGCACTGACTAGAAACCAGGTAATTGCTTTTGTTCTTGGTGTCGCATTTTGCTTTGTTGTGACCATGGCTGGTTCACCTGTAATTTTAGGATTGTTGAACGGATGGGTTGGTGATGATGCGATTAGCTTTATTGCGTCACTCAGTTTCATCACACATTTTAATGACCTAATGAAGGGCGTAATTGATTTGCGTGATGTAATTTATTTTGCAAGCTTGATCATTGCTTTCCTTTTCGCAAATACAGTAGCTGTCGAACGGGCCCGTGGGGCTTAAGTAAAGGGAGAGATGATGATGTTATGGATTCAACGTAAACCTTTACTTGCAGCTTTTTTTGCGATTGTTGCATTCGTTGTGGTTAATTTAGCCAGTGAAAAACTATCAAGTGTTCGATTAGATCTTACAGATGAGAAGTTATTTACTCTTTCTGAGGGGAGTGAGGTTGTCCTCTCGAAAATGCAAGATCGACCTGTACAGGTGACTTTTTATTATTCCACTACCTTGGGTAAGGAAATTCCGACATATGGCGCCTTTGCAAGCCGTGTTCGGGATATGTTGAAAGAATTCGAAGTCGCCAGTAATGGGGGCATGATTTTACGCGAAATTGACCCCAAACCATTTTCTGCAGAAGAAGACGAAGCTGTTGAAAACGGAATGGAAGGGTTACCATTAGAAGCTGGTGGAGATAAAGTTTATTTCGGAATGTCTGTGGTTTACGCAGATGAAGCTGGTGACATCTCAGGTAGTCCAGATGGTGAAGGGCCTATCGTTTCTGCAATTCCGTTCTTTCAAATCGAACGGGAAACCTTCCTTGAATATGACATGATGAAAGCCATTTATACCATTGGTAATCCAGACTTACCTGTGGTTGGTGTGATTACTGAAACAACCATGTTTGGGGATCCATATGCCCAAATGCAGGGTCAACAGATGGTGCCTTGGGCGGCTATTGGTCAGGCTCAGGACTTTTTTCAAATCGAACAAATTTCCAGACCTGAAGATTTCCTGGATATCCAACCAGATATTTTGTTGGTCGCTCATCCGGGTAATCTGCATGATGATATGCAATATGCCATTGATCAGTTTATGATGCGCGGTGGGAAAGCTGTCTTCATGATGGATCCATGGTTTGAAAGCAAGGGCAATGGTTATGCGCCGGATCGTTCTGATGGCTCTGCTGAAAAATTATTCACTAAATGGGGCATTGAGATTGCAGAAACACAGGTGGTCGGGGATAAAAATATCGCCCGTCAAGTGAATGGTGGCACAGATGGTCAAGTATTTGCGGCACCTTATATCATTTGGTTACAACCAGAATTGGATAATTTAAACCAAAACGATCCGACTTTGGCTGACGTTGATAATCTTTTATTGCCATCTGCAGGTGCTATTATGCAATCAGAGGGATCATCATTAGTGATGGAGCCTTTGATTACCACAACATCTGATGCCAAATTGGTTCCTATTTCAGAGCTACGCGAACGCAATGTAATGAAATTGTTGGAGGATTATCAAGCAGGTGAAGAGGCACCTTATGTGGTTGCCGCGCGTTTCCATGGCAAAGTGGATACGGCCTTCCCTGAAGGTGAACCGCCATTAACAGAAGATCAATTGGCAGAGATTGAGGAAGAAAGAAAAGCATTAGAAGAAGCAGGTGAGCCGGTACCTGAAAGGGTGCAACGCTATCTTGAACATAAGGCAAGTTCCGATGGTGATATCAATGTGATCTTGATTGCAGATGCAGATTTTATGGCGGATCGTTTTTGGGTGCGTGTTCAGGATTTCTTTGGTCAACAAGTGATGACCCCATTTGCAGATAATGGTGCCTTTATGTTGGGCATGCTTGAATCTTTAAATGGTTCAGGTGAATTGATGAGTCTGCGTAGTCGAGGAATTTCAGCCCGCCCATTCACCGTAATTAGTGACATCCAGCGTAAGGCAGAGGAAGAATTCCGTGCACAGGAACAGATGCTTTCGGCCCGTTTGATTGAGATTGAACAGCAACTTGCTGAACTGCAAGGTGGCGGTGATGCTAATCTTGTAGGGGAAGCGAAAGAAGAAACCGAGCAAGCGATTGAGGCATTCACACAAGATATGTTGGATATTCGTCAAGAATTGCGCTCTGTCAATTTGGCACTACGCGAAGATATCGAAGCTTTGGAGGCAAATATAAAATTTGTTAATATTGCTTTGGTACCAATATTAATAGCTATTGTAGCGATCATGACTGGTGTGATCCGTCGACGTCGATATCGCTAATTTTTCTTATCCTAATGTTAAACACCCGCCTAAATCGATCTTTAGGCGGGTGTTTTCTTATTTAGATGTCTCAGAGGTCATCTCACCCATTGTGTAAAGTGGCACGGGTTGTTCTTTACCACGAATGTCAGCTTCGCCTAGTTTCTTGTAATTGAAATCAGGAGCCAGGGCTTTAGTCGTTTCTGAAATCAAGATGTGACTACCGAACTGTTTATTCATATTTTCTAGACGTGCTGCTGTATTCACAGCATCCCCATGAACGGTATAATTCATGCGGCTTTCTGCCCCTACATTTCCAGCAACCATTGTGCCTGTATTGATACCAATACGACATCTTAAACTATGACCAAGATAGCGTTTGTTATTTACGATATTCAGCATGGCGTTACCCGCTTGGATAGCGTGAGCCGCATGATCAGGGTCTTCAATTGGTACATTAAAGACCGCAAGGATCGCATCACCCTGGAACTGTGTAATGATACCACCATGAAACTCAATCACTTCAACCATATCCGTAAAGAAGTTGTTGAGTAATTCTACAATTGTCTGTGGCTCCAGTTTTTCGGATAGACTTGTAAATCCTTCCAGATCACAAAATAGAACGGTTCCTTCTACATTTTGCGGCGTTAGGGTTCCTTGAGACTTCAACATAGCCTCAGCTACCCGCTCTGGGACCATTTTACCAAATAAGCCACGTATTTTTTCGCGTTCTTGCAGACCTTGTACCATGCCGTTAAATGCCTTGGCAGCTTGGTCATATTCAAGGATGCTGCTATCTGGTAACTGTAAAGGTTCATTGAGTTTATTTTCGCCGATACGTAAAGAGGCATCAGCTAATCGAGTAATTGGACGTTGTAGCCGCTGGGACATGACTAATAGAATGATGATCGCAACAACTACAGTAATACAGGCGATAATGGCAGATCGGATAAGGCGATCCATTTCGGTGCTGGAATCATTTTCACTCACATGAATACCGATGATTACTGGTTTATCCATAAGATTAGGTAATTCTCTATACAGATAAAAATGTTCCTCACCATCAATCCGATTTACAGAAGCTTGAATATCAGTGTTGCCAATCTCATCCCATTGGGCATCTACGCTCGAACCGAAATAGCCCAACATGGGATCATTCACCTGATTCATGGTGGGTAAGGTTTGATTCTCAGTAGACTTAAAAACACCTAGTGCTAGATTTGGATGCGCTAACACATATTTATAATCATAAATCATAAAGGGTGTTGCGCCTTCCCAGCTGTCAGCGGCTAACAGTAACTCTGAAAGACTTTCAATACTAACACCTTGGGCAAACATGACACGTTCGTTATTTCCAATACCCAGAATGCTACGAAGGTTCACAAGAGTGCGTTGTAATTCAGGATGCCAAAAAGGACGATCCCAAATGCTGCCGAAGCCACTATTTAACTGTTTTTGAACACGTGAAATTTCATGATAACTTTGCGTATAATTTTCGATCCGTAGAATCGGAAAATTTTTTGTCATCGAATATACGGAACCTTTTTGGTCGATTATAGCCATGCCCGCAATATCTGCTGTGGCAGCCATGCTTCCTACCAGGAATTTTTCTAATCCGTCTGTATCATCAAGGGTGATATGGCCTGTTGCTAATGCTTCACCAACCCAACTGGCCTGATTTTCATATTTCTCTAAATCGTTCAGGATGATTTGTTCTGCATTATCAACTGCGGATTCTGCTGCCGACGCTAATAGAGAATAAGTATTTTTCGTGGCTGTTGCAAAACCGAGTAAAATAGTAATGGCAAGCGCACTGATAAGTAGGCCGCCAAAGCCAAATACAAGAACAGAGCGAATGGAAATTTGTATCTTTCGCATATTCATATGAATTCCCGCTATGTGCATTCTGACATAAGAGACGCACGCTTTTTGATCCTAAAGCTAATGTAGGTAGCATATAGGATTTTACAAAGGGGAAAAGGAATTAAACGTCTTGAATAGTTGGAATTTTAGTGTCTTCACAGCTATGTGAGCAGTCTTGATTGGGTTTTGTGAGATTGAGTTTTTATAGTGTTGGTGAGTATAAATAAGCATCAATGAGGAAAATCCATGAAGAAAAATGCAGATATTATTTCCTTCGATCCAAGAGTAATCTTATTGGGTTTTTCTTTATGTGTTTTTGCTTTCGGTTTCACTATGAAAAGTTGGGCGGCCTCCTCTATAGATCGACCTGTTGTGGTTGAGCTTTTTACCAGCCAAGGTTGTAACTCTTGTCCGCCGGCCGAGAAATTCTTAAATAAACTAGCAGAACGTGATGATGTAATTGCTTTGGAATTTCATGTGGATTACTGGGATTACATCGGTTGGAAAGATCCCTTCGCTAGCCCAGAATATACCAAACGTCAGCGCAGTTATGCCGGTCCGTTAAGTATGCGGTATATTTACACACCACAAATGGTGATTAATGGAAGACGCCATGAAGTCGGATCACGTGAAATGTCTGTGGAAGTTGCCATTGATGAAGAGAAAAACCTCTCGTTTGAAGCACTGCCAGTTTTGCATCTGAATCATGGTGAAAATGATGTGAATATTCGTGTGCAGTCAAATGGTGTAAATGCGAACGCGCTCTATGATATTATATTGGTAAGCTATGATGCACGTCATGAGACAAAAGTCACCCGTGGTGAAAATAGAGGTAGAACCTTGATCAGTTCAAATATTGTTAGAGATATGCGTGTGGTGGATCGGTGGACAGGCGACGATATGGAGTTCAATATACCAGTTCATGAATTGTCAGGTGATGGTGGTTGTGCTGTTTTATTGCAAGAACGTGGCGGCGGCCCTATTCTTGCCGCCGCCATGTTGCCATTATCCTAGTTTATATTTTTTCTATCGTGACAGCAGTGCCGCTTGCCACAACCATTAACATGGAACTTTTGTCGCCAAGCGTCTCATAATCCAGATCACAACCAATAACTGCGTTTGCACCCAAATCTGCAGCACGCTTTGTCATATCTTCAATAGCGGTTTCTTTACCCTCATTTAAAACTTTTTCATATGAACCGGAACGACCACCAACAATATCACGAATGCCTGCAAAAAAATCTCTAAAGATATTTGCACCAAAAATTGTTTCACCGCTTACAATGCCGTGATAGGCAGTTACTCTATATCCCTCAAGTGTATCAGTTGTACTTACTTGCATTTTTTGTCTCTTTCTAAATTAGGTAAAGCTGTTAAGGTTGGCGTCTTCTCATTTTGGAACAGATTGTCAAAGTTTCAAGGATAAAAATATTCTCTAGCTTTGGAGTAAAGGTAAAGTAATGAAAAAATCAGCAGCGGCTGGCTGGTGTATGTATGATTGGGCAAATTCTGCTTTTCCAACAATCATAATGACATTTATTTTCCCCACATATTTTTCTCAGGCTGTAGTCGATGATCCAGAAGTTGGAACTGCATTATGGGGGCAAGCCATGGCTTTAGCTGGTGTACTTTTAGCTGTATTTGCACCTATATTTGGTGCCATTGCGGATCATGCCGGTCACCGTGCGAGGTGGTTATTGGCTTTTACAGCTTTATGTGTTTTAGCAACAGGGTTGCTTTGGTTGGTAACTCCGGGATCAGATTCTTTGGTTCTAGCAGTTATATTAACTGTGATTGCAACCGTTGCCTTTGAATTTTCGATGGTTTTCTATAACGCCTACTTGCCAGAGGTTGCCCCACGTGAAAAATGGGGACGTATTTCTGGATGGGGTTGGGGACTTGGGTATATTGGTGGCTTATGTTGTCTTGTCATTAGCTTGTTAGGCTTTGTGCAAGCAGAAATACCTTGGTTTGGCCTCGCAACGGAAAATGCGGAACATGTGCGCGCAACATTTATATTAGTGGCGATCTGGTTGACGTTTTTTTCCATTCCCACTTTTATGTTTTTACCTAAATCCCAAACCAACGGATTACCTATCAGCCAAGCAGTTTCAAAAGGTTTTACCACATTGTTTGAGACTTTTAAAAAGCTCGCAAAAGAAAAGGTTGTCTTGAAATATTTGATCGCTCGTATGTTTTATACCGATGGATTAAATACGTTGTTTATTTTTGGTGGGGTGTATGCGGCTGGTACATTTGGTATGGATCTGGCTGGTGTGATTACTTTTGGAATTGCGTTAAATGTTACTGCAGGTATCGGCGCAATAACATTTTCTTGGTTTGATGATAAATGGGGACCGAAAAGGGTTATCTTGATTTCAATTGGATCGTTAACCATTCTTTGCCTTGGGGCTGTTTTCGTTACAGATGTGATGATTTTCTGGGTCGTTGGTTTAACTGTTGGATTTTTCCTTGGTCCAGCTCAATCTTCTAGTCGATCTTTATTGGCCCATTTGGCACCACCAAACTTACATACTGAATATTTCGGTTTATATGCATTGTCAGGGAAAGCAACCGCCTTTTTAGGGCCTTGGTTGTTGGCAATGTTTACCCTTTGGTTTGATAGTCAGCGGGCGGGTATGGCTGTGATTGTTGGTTTTTTTGTTGTTGGTGGAGTCATGTTGTGGCGATTAGACCTGACTGCCAATGAAACATCAAAGGGCAATTAATTAAATGAAGACTATTCCCTTGAAAATTATAGGGTATTTGAGTTTGTGTAACCTGTTTTGATGCGGCAAGAGTTGCAAGTAACAAATTGAAAACTAATAAAAAAGCTTGAAAAAAATAACAGAAAGCGACAGGATATTTGCACTGAATGCGATATCGTAAGCTTGTATAGCTTATGACCTAGAAAAAGCGCAGAGATCAAAATCAGGTCTGATAGATGGTAGTTGAAACACCCAAGGAAAAAAAACTTACAACAAAAGTGCCTGTTTATATCTTTATGATATTCGTAGGGGTATATCTGAGTATCGGTGTTTTTTTACTGACCCAATATCATTCTAGTAAAAATGAATATGGTTTTCTGGAAGAGAGCGGTCATTCTTCAGAAATCGATGAAATCAAAATAGAACTGTTTGCTGTGCAACAGGAACTTGGTTTCGATGGCTTATCATATTTTCACTATCAAGCAACTAGTGCTGGTGACTTAAGTGCGGCACAGCAAGCTCTAAATCAAATAAATATTATTCAAAATCATTTAGCACATGTATCGGACATACTAGATGATGATGGAAAAGAAATTCTCATTCGTTTGAATGACGGGTTACATGCTTATGACAAACAGATTTCGGACCTGATTAGAGTTCTGGAAACTGACGGTGATTTTTCAACTTTCGTTGAGAATAATCCGATGGACCGCTCCTTAATAGCTGAGCCTCTATCAGCATTGAGCGAGGTAATATTTCATCGATATCAGCAAGAAAAAACAAGAAAAGTTTCTTTTCTACAAAGCGCAGAATCTTATGTTTATCTAGCTTATTTCTGCGTTTTGTTTGTTGTAGGGAGTGTGTTTTTGTTTTGGCGTCAACGTCAAAATATGGATCAATTACAAGTGAAATCCGGGCTTCAGTTAAACAATCGTCTAGCGGAATATAAAACGCTGATCACGAATACAAGTGACGCGATTATATATATTGATCAAAAAGGGATCGTTAAATATGTGAACCCTGCAGTCACTTCAATGTTCGGGTATAAAGAGAATGAGATGCTAGGGCATAACGTGAATATGTTATTGCCAATGTCAGAACGTGACGATCATGACATGTATCTCAAGAATGCACGTCTACATAAAAAGGATGTTATCAATTTTAACCGCGGTGCTTTGCAGGGGCTGCATAAAAATGGTTCCATCTTTATGATTGATCTGAATGTTTCAAGAATTGAGATTGAAGGGGTGCCTCACTATGCAGGTATTTTACGTGATGTATCAGAGCGTGAAAGAACACAAAATGAATTAGTAACCCTGTATGAAGAAGCACCTGTTGCCTATGCGACAATCCAACTTTCAGATGGCCGTATTACACGCTTAAATAAAACATTTGAAAATCTACTAGGATATAAAGCTCAAGAGTTAATCAATAGTAGTATTATGGATTATCAATCCGATCTGGATGGCAGGATTGAAACGGCACAAATCTGGGCAGACTTCTTTCAAGGTACAGAAATGCATGATCAAGAAGTATGTTTACGTAAAGCTTCTGGAGATTTGATTTGGGTATCTATTTCTGCAACGATCGTTATTGATGATGAGGTTGGCCTTCGTGAAGGGCGCGTTACAATGCTTGATATTACAGATCGCAAGGAAGCCACTGAAAAGCTTGAGGATGCGATCCATCAGGCACAAAATGCCAATGATGCGAAAACACGTTTTCTTTCCAATATGAGCCATGAATTGCGTACACCCCTGAATTCTATTCTCGGCCATGCGCAATTATTATTAAACAGTAAAAGGCATCAACTAGAAGAACGTCAACAACGACAAGTGTCGACGATTTTAAGCAGCGGAAATCATCTATTGTCCTTGATTGACGAGGTTCTGGATATGGCGCGTGTTGAGAGCGGTAAAGACGTTCTCAGTGAAGAGGTCGTCAATATGCGTGAAACCCTACTGGCTGTCTGGGAGCAATCTTTAACACTTCCTGCACAACTAGATAAAGATGTGCAGTTTGATATTAAGCTCGGTGACGAAGATTTCTTTGTCTATGCTGATATGCGTCGTTTGAGGCAGGTTTTCCTTAATCTTTTATCTAACGCCGTGAAATATAACAAAGAAGACGGTCAAGTGAGTCTGAGTTGTGAATTTCCAGAAGTTGACTTATGTCGCGTGACTGTTTCAGACACAGGTTATGGAATTGCAGAAGATAAATTGAATGACGTCTTTTCGCCTTTCAAGCGTCTAGGGGCTGAGTTAACCCAAGTTGAAGGAACAGGTATTGGTTTATATCTTACCAAGATGCTTGTTGAAAACATGGGAGGGGCTATAGGCCTGAAATCTAATGAGGGTGAAGGTAGTGAGTTTTGGGTGGAATTCCCCCTAGTTGCCGAAGAAGAAAAAGAAGAAAGTGATCCTGTTTTCATTGGGCGTAGTCTAGAAAATGTCGATATGGAGAATAAAGTCATTCTTTATATTGAAGATAATCCACAAAATATCTCCTTCATGGAAGCTTTTGTTGAGGAACTAGATAATACAGCATTGGTTGCGGCCATGGATGGAGAAGCGGGATTGTCTATGGCGAAAATGCTAAAACCAGATGCTATATTGTTGGATATTAGCTTGCCTGATATTGATGGAGTTACCGTGATGCAAAAGATGCGCACGATACCTGAAATTAGGGATATCCCTCTTGCGATTGTAACATCCAATATAGATCCAGATATACAAGATATGATGATGAATCTCGGTTGTAAGGCCTATATTAGAAAGCCTGTTGACTTAGCAATGATTGTAGATTTTCTGGAACAAAGTTTCGACGGAGATAAGAAGTCATGAGCCAATTGAACCTAGTTCTCCAGCAATCAAAAATTTTGATCGTTGATGACAAGACTGAGAATGTTCAGCTTTTAGAACATATGTTGGATGAAGAATATTACGATAATGTTTATTCAACGACTGATCCTACACAGGTTGTCTCGCTGTATCGAGAACATGATTTCGATATTATCTTATTGGATATTCGCATGCCTGAAATGTCCGGCTTTGATGTGATGGATGCATTGCTATCGGAAATTAAAGAAGATGATTATATGCCGGTCTTGGTATTAACGGCTGAAACGGATGAAGTTACGCGCCAGAAAGCGTTAGAAAAGGGCGCTAGAGATTTTCTGGTAAAACCTTTCAAACATTGGGAAGTTATGCAGCGTATTCGCAATATGCTTGAAACGCGATATTACTTTAAGCAACAAAGAATGAAAGTGGATGAATTAGAGGGGATTGTTGAAAGACGGACACAGGAAATTCGTGCATCGCAACTTTCAGTGGTCCGTATCCTTGGTAAGGCGTCCGAATATCGGGATAATGAAACTGGTATGCATATTATCCGGATGAGCAAGATTTGTGAGATGATTGCACGGGAGTTGGGAGAAAGCGAACAATATTGCGAATTGATATTGAATGCAGCCCCTATGCATGATGTTGGTAAAATCGGTATCCCGGATAGCATTCTTTTAAAGCCTGGGCGTCTTGATGCAGAAGAACGTGTGATTATGGATACACATGCGGAAATTGGCGGTGAAATCCTGAATGGATATGATACACCATTAATGAATATGGCCCATGAAATCGCCGTATGTCATCATGAGAAATGGGACGGATCGGGCTATCCTAAGAAATTGTCTGGTAAAGACATACCGATTTCTGCACGAATTGCAGCTGTGGCAGATGTATATGATGCGTTGTTATCTGTACGTCCTTATAAGAAGCCATGGAGCCTGGAAGATGCTGTTGAGATGATCAAGTCCAGCGCAGGTCAACATTTTGATCCTGATGTGGTGGCTGCATTTATTCGTATTCTGCCCGAAATTAATGAAATGCGCGGCGAGTTTCCGGATGATTAATAAAAAAGGGCTTCAAGATTGAAGCCCTTTTTCGTTTCTAATAGAAATCTAGGCTGCGTTTTCTTTATGTTTAGCCTGCTGATCAAAGAAAGAAGCGGATTTTGGTTTTTGTGGCATATCCATATCATAATCCACGGAACGGATTTTGTTAGTTTTTTGTCCGCGAACAATTAGGCCTTCATATTCTGTTGGTACAGGATTAGGAGAGACAGGAATAGCATCTTCAGCAGAATAGACGCAGATAAATAATGTACGTGGTTTATCGGAGTTATTTGGTGCAGATCCATGTAACGTACGTGTATGCATTAACGCCACACTACCTGCCTTACCTGTACAGGTGACAGATTTTTTAATGCAATCTGCCGTCACATCATCTTTAACCGCACCTGTAAAAACGCCGTCATGCCATAATGTATGGATTTCCTCTTTATGTGATCCTGCGACAACTTCCAAAGGACCGTTTTCTTCGGTCACATCGTCTACCATAAAGAGGCATGTGATCAGATCATCATTGGTATGGGGGGTAAAAGGAAAATCCTGATGCCATTTTACGACGGTTTTGGTCTTTGGCAATTTGGAATTGATCTTTGAATGGTGAAATTTAACATTGGCACCAACCAGATCGGCTACATAATTCCCGACATTACTGTTGATCATGGCATCATAATAAGCTTTGGAAACTTCAACAGGTGCATTTACCCGGCGTAAACCCGGTTGGACAGCATTATGGCCCGGTTCCAAATCAAAGCGTGGGCGTCCATCAACAGTTTCACCATACGGTTTCTCAAACTTACGGCTTTCATCAACCCAATTGTTAAAATCATCTTTCATCTGCTGTAACAGTTCAGGGTCAATTGCGTTTTCGACCACTAAAAAACCATCACGATTAAATTGTTCAATTTGCTCTTTGGTTAAATTTTTCATTTGGCTTCCATCCCATTTTTAATCTCTGGAAGAAAGAATATCGGATGTAGATAATTCAGAAAAACTGTTTTATATTTCCATTAAAGAAAGAAAAATATGGTTAAATATACTCTTAAACAATGCAGTTATTTTTTATCAGTCGTTGATGAGGGCGGCATTGCACAGGCTTCACGTGCATTAAATATCTCTCAACCCGCAATTGCGCAGGCACTTGATAAGTTGGAAGATTTATATGGTTTTCAGCTTTTTATTCGTCATCATGCACGGGGGATGGAACTTACGTCTCAGGGGCGAAGCTTTCTGACATTGGCGAGAAATTTGGTGCAAGAAGCCAATCGTATGGAACGTGATGCCTTGTCTATTGCGGCTCATAAAAAGGGTAAGATTCGTATGGCTTGCTTTCATACAATTGCGCCTTTTTATCTTAGCGATTTAATTACTTCCTATATGAAACAAGCATCAAATATTGAGATAGAGGCTCGTGAAACTTTTCAGGATGAAATTGTATCGCATCTGTTAAAAGGCGAGGTTGATCTGGCATTGACCTATGATATGGGATTGGCGGGATCAGATTTGGATTGGATCGTTTTAACGCGATTGAAGCCATATATTTTGTTACCAAGAGAGCATCCATATTCCACGCAGAAGAGTTTATCGCTGGCAAATTTGTCAGGGGACAACTTTATCCTGTTTGATGGTCCCTATAGCCGAGATTATTTTAAAGGTATCTTAAGTCATGCGGATATCAATCCACAAATTTCTTTTCGCTCCACAACGATGGAATCCGTAAGATGTGCTGTTGCAAGCGGTTTGGGTTTTTCTCTTTCTGCGATGCGTCCTCAAACCCGTGAAACTTATAATGGTGGTGAAGTCGTTGCTATAGAGATCGAAGATGATGTGCCCGCACTGCCTCTTATTCTCGCTTGGCGCGCTGGATATCCACCTTCGCCAATGCTTCAGGATTTCATCGATTTTACCAAGTCGAGATTCTAACGTTAGCGGGCAGCTGTTATCAGTCCCGATAATTTTGATAGATAACCTTTTTTAAACTCTAACCCCATAAAGGTTAGAGGTGCGACAGGGCCAGGGAGTTGAAGATTAGAAATGACATCTTCGTTATAACCGAATGGTTTATAATAGTCAGGACGCCCAATAATCAGCATCGCAGGATACCCCCCGGCTTTCACTTGGTCATGTCCGGCTTGAATAAGGCGTCTGCCTAGGCCTTGTCCCTGAAGGTCAGGTTTGACAGCCAGAGGCCCAAATAGAGGAATTGTCTCTCCATTAGGTAAAGTGACAGGCCAAAATCTGAGGGATCCAACTAAGTTGTCATTTTCGTCCTTTGCAGTCATGCAAAGTTGTTCATAGGCGTCAATACCGTCTCTGAACTGATAAACGGTTCTTGTCTTCCGATCTGTACCAAAACAGGTATCGATTAGTTGTGTGATGTCAGCTTTGTCAGTTAGATTTTCGGCTTGAAGGGTAATAGTCATAATTGCCTCTGATACTCTTTAAATTTTATCCACGCAGAGTTTCAGGGCAGGAATAATAAGGCCTGTTCTCTACGACATGCAGAAACGAACGGCGGATGCGATCCGGCGTCGTTCATTGCTTCGTCGTCGTAGGTTTAAACTTGTAAGGCCCACTTTGGTCTTCCCGAAAGAAAATTTAAAATATCAATAATTGGCTTCTATCCTGCAAATTCAGATCCGGCAAGATAGAAAATAACAAAATGTGATTTTATTCATCGTCGATCTGAAATCACATTTACGTGTGATTACAAACTAGCGGCTGACAATCTTTACTTATGTCTGTAGGAAAATCAGTGTATAAGAAGAAAGTTAATAGTGAGGCAGAATATGCGTAATTTCTTTCAAAGACTGGCTGCACCTGTCGTGGCGGGGATGGTTTCTCTAACGGCTTTAACCGGAACTAGTTTTGCGGAACAATGGGAAAAAACAGTTGTTTTGGCAGAAGGCCAAAAAGTTTACTGGAATGCTTGGGGTGGAAGCGAGACCTATAATAACTATATCAATTGGGTTGCAGACCGTGTTGAGGAAGACTACGGCATTGAATTAATTCATGTGAAGTTAACAGATACTGCCGATGCTGTACGCCGTGTTTTGGCGGAAAAATCGGCGGGGCGCGATGAAAATGGAAGCATTGATTTAATCTGGATTAATGGTGAGAATTTCCGCCAAATGAAAGAAAACGGATTATTATTTGGTCCTTTTGTTGAGAATCTTCCAAATTTCAAATTGATTGATACAGATGAAAAGCCGTCCACTATTTTGGACTTTACCCTGCCAACAGATGGATATGAATCTCCATGGGGAATGGCACAATTGATTTTTATTCATGATCAGGCGCGTGTGCCAAATCCGCCAAAGAGTATGTCGGCTTTTATGGAATATGCAAAGGCAAATCCAGGTCGTGTCACTTATCCCGCTTTACCTGATTTCACAGGTACAACCTTCATGAAACAAGTTTTATATGAGGTATCTGATAATCCATCTCGACTATTGGCAGATGCGGGTAGCGAGTTTGATCAGGAAACAGAGAAGCTTTGGGCTTGGCTAGATGAAATTCGCCCTTATCTATGGCGTGAAGGCAAGCAATTCCCCAAGAATGGCGCGGAGATGATCCAGCTTTTGGATGATGGGGAAATTGATTTTGCCTATTCCTTTAATGTGGGAAGCGCATCTAATGCGATACAGGAAGGTAAATTACCTGAAACAGCACGTAGCTTTGTGATGGAAAATGGCACGATCGGCAATACCCATTTCGTTGCGATCCCATATAACTCAGCGCATAAACAGGCTGCACAGGTTGTGGCGAATTTCTTGATGTCACCAGAAGCACAAGCCCGTAAGCAAAACCCTGAATATTGGGGTGAAATTACGGTTCTTTCAATGTCTTTACTGGATGAAGATAGCAAGGCGCGTTTCAATAATATTCCGCGTCATGAAGCAACATTATCCAATGATGAATTGGGGAAAAGTTTATCTGAACCTCATTCAAGCTGGATGACAATGATTGAGGCTGAATGGCTCTCAAAATTCGGTAGTTAGACAACAATAATTTTTAGATGCGGTTCCTCAAGGATTTATTCTCACCGGACTATTTTCCAACTTTTCCGGTACTGGTTTTAGGCTTGTTCCTGATACCTGTTGTCGCGGGTATCTTGGGGAGCCTTTTACCTGCATTGGGTTATTTTCCAGCTTTAGGCAGCCATAGCTTTTCTTTAGATGTCTGGGAAAGGTTTTGGTCTTACCCTGCTGTTAATGGTGCTGTATTCCGGTCTTTCTTTATTGGTATTATTGCCACCTTTTTGGCGTTTGCATTCTGCCAGCTGATTTGTGCCTGTTTCTATCAGACAAAGATATTCGATAGAATCCTGCGTGGATTAAGTCCGATATTATCGATACCACATGTTTCTTTAAGTTTAGGTCTGGTGTTTTTGTTGGCGCCGTCTGGTTGGATTTTACGCCTTCTATCGCCTGAATTCACAGGCTTTGATCGCCCGGTGCCTGTTTCCTTTTTTCCTGATGTTTATGGCGGAAGTCTGATCGTCGCCTTACTTGTGAAAGAAATACCATTTTTGTTGATTATGACGCTTGGGGCCATGAATGAAATACCCGTAAACCGGGGACTTCGTGTTATGCGTGGGCTCGGCTATGGGCGTTTGATGGGGTGGTCAAAGGCAATATTGCCTCAGATATATGGTCGAATGCGTTTACCAGTTTTGGCTGTTTTGGTGTTTTCTGTATCTGTTGTTGATATGGCAATTATTTTATTGCCTTCAAACTCGCCCAATCTGGGTATTCTGGTGCTGCGTTGGTTCAATGATGGAGATTTGTCATTTCAATATCTAGCCGCAATGGGGGCAATGATACAGATGGTAATTGCTTTCACCGCAGTTCTAGTTTGGATTATGTTGGAACAGTTAGGTAAGTTTTGGTTATCTAAATCAGTGATGCACGGGCAACGCTATGTTTTCTCGTCACGTTTGGTTGAGGGCGGTGTTGCAAAGATCATGCGTGGATTTTCCGGTTTGGTATTTTTGCTAGGTGCGTTTTCGGTTGTCATTTTGTTTGTCTGGTCTTTCGCAGGACGTTGGAAATATCCGGATGCCTTACCGTCTTTATGGACAATAAAATACTGGTCACGTCATTTAGACGGTGTTGGGGACGCCTTATGGCATACTATCTGTCTTGGTTTGTTTTCTACTCTCCTGTCATTAATTCTTGTTATCGGTTGTTTGGAAACACAACAAGATCAGCGAAAACGCTTTGTTTATGCCATGCAGATGTTGATTTACATTCCTTTACTTGTGCCTCAATTAGCTTTCCTTTTTGGTGTACAACTTTTTACGCTGACGTTGCATTTGGATGGTGTTTATATCGGGGTAGTTTGGTCGCATCTTCTATTTGTGCTTCCCTATATGTATCTTTCTTTACAAGGGCCCTATTCTAACCTGGACTCACGTTACATTCATACGGCTAAGGTATTGGGACAAGATCGTCTTCGCATTTTGTTTAAGATTAAATTACCTATGTTATTACGCCCAATTCTTATTGCATTTGCGATTGGTTTTGCCGTGAGTATAGCCCAATATCTGACCACTTTATTTATGGGTGCGGGGCGCATCGAAACATTGACCACAGAGGCGGTCGCACTTAGTAGTGGAAGTGATCGTCGGGTCATCGGTATTTATGCATTTGTACAGGCGATTTTGCCTTTTATTATCTTTGGCATTGCGACAATCTTACCAAAATGGATATTTGCAAACCGCCTTGGCATGTTAGGGGAGCGTTGATGAGCTTGCGCCTAGAAGATGTTCAGATTAAATTGGACGAGCAATCTTTATTTGATCCGATTTCCTGTCTCGTCAAAGATGGGCAATGCCTGACGTTGATGGGACCATCAGGTGCTGGCAAATCTAGCCTGTTGGATTATATCGGTGGCGGTTTATCGCGCGATTTTACAGCGTTTGGTAAAGTTTATGTGGATGACGTCTCAGTGGAAAGATGGCCTGCTGAGACACGCCGCATCGGCATTTTATATCAAGATGATTTACTTTTTCCGCATATGAATGTGGCGCAGAATTTAAGCTTGGGTATTCCAGCTGAAATCAAAGGTATTGAGCGTAAATTACGGATTAAGCAAGCTTTGAAAGATGCAAATCTTGAAGGATTTGAAAAACGCGACCCTGCACGTCTATCTGGCGGTCAAAGGGCGCGAGTCAGTTGTATGCGGATGTTGTTATCAGAACCACGCGCTTTGTTGTTGGATGAGCCGTTTTCTAAGCTAGATCAGGAGTTACGGGAACGTTTTCGCGGCTTTGTGTTTGGTAGGGCCAAAGACTTAAAGCTGCCCGTCATTATGGTGACTCACGATCCTGCGGACGCAAAGGCAGCTAATGGCCCTGTTATTGAAATTGGAACCTAGTGTTTTACGGCGGCCTTCTCGCCATCCACAATCAGCGTCTTGCTGATTTTATGTTCATGCCCATTGTCATCTTTGGCCCAATATTCAAAGGTGATTTCATCTTCCCCTTGGCGTGTGGCCACATGATGATTGTTTTGGGTAAGCTTTCCATAAGCTTCCACTTCATATTCAACAAAGGCATCAACACAGGTCTTTTTGGATTCAACACAAATTTTGCCACGGGTGATCATTAAATCAATGCCATTCGTTTCACGGAAAACACGGGTATGACTAAAAACCTGTCGACCATCTTTCACCGAAAACGAAATATCAAGAATATCCAAAAGCAGATTTGCCTTTGGGCTGTCCTTACTTTCTGTGTCATCACAGGCAGATAAAGTAAGTAATAAGATAATACTGCAAAAGACCGAAGCTAATCGCATCTAGTTAAAGCCTTATATAATCAATCAGATAGCCCCTCTGATTTAGAAGTATTATATAAAGCTATATCTAGATAGCAATTCAGATTTGGGAAAAAGACTGTTTTGGACAAGGACGGCCAAATTTAAGCCGCTGTTCCACCAACAGTTAAATCGTCAAGACGCAAGGTTGGCTGGCCCACGCCAACAGGTACACCTTGTCCATCTTTACCACATGTACCAACACCCGGATCCAGTTTCATATCATTCCCGATCATTGAAATACGTGTCAGGGCATCAGCACCGCTACCAATCAAAGTCGCACCTTTCACAGGGGCACCCAGTTTACCATTTTCAATTTTGTAGGCTTCTGTGCAGGAGAATACAAATTTACCATTTGTAATATCCACCTGTCCGCCGCCAAAATTCACAGTGAAAATACCATCTTTCACGGATTCAAGAATTTCTTGTGGATCGCGATCACCGCCTAGCATGTATGTGTTTGTCATACGTGGAATTGGCATATGAGCATGAGATTGACGACGACCGTTACCGGTTGGTTCAACCCCCATCAGACGTGCATTCATGCGGTCTTGCATAAAGCCTTTTAGAATACCATCTTCGATTAACACGTTACGTCCTGCTGGTGTGCCTTCATCATCAATGGTGATAGAGCCGCGACGATCAGGAATGGTGCCATCATCCACCACAGTCACGCCCGGTGCTGCTACACGTTCCCCAAGTAAGCCTGAGAAAACAGAAGTTTTCTTGCGATTGAAATCACCTTCCAACCCATGACCAACAGCTTCATGCAATAAAATACCAGGCCAGCCCGGTCCAAGAACAACGGTTGTTTCCCCAGCGGGTGCAGCAACAGAATCAAGATTTACAACGGCTTGACGTAACGCTTCGTCTACCGCGCCCTGCCAATGATCAGGGGTGACGAATAGATCATAGTTGGAACGACCACCAGACCCATGGCTGCCACTTTCCATGCGGTCACCTTGTTCCACAACCACAGAAACATTTACACGTACCATCGGACGAATATCCGCTAGATGTAATCCACCCGGACGCAAGATATGCACTGCTTGCCAACTACCACCGATACTAGCGCTGACCTGTTTGACGCGCGGGTCTTTGTCACGGGCATAGGCATCCATTTGATGCAAAAGATCGACCTTATTTTCAAAAGTCATGTTACCCAAGGGATTGTCATCAGTATAAAGCGCTTGATTTGTGGCGCGTGGTGCATCTGCCAATGTGCCTGAATGACCAGATTTTACAGCTTTCACCGCATCAGCTGCACGTAAAAGGCCTGCTTCGCTCATATCGGATGAATGGGCGAAACCGGAAACTTCTCCTGAAACAGCGCGTAAACCGAAGCCTTGGGAGGTGTCATAACTTGCACTACGGATACGCCCATCTTCAAAAACAATATTTTCAGATTGTTTATATTCTAAAAACAACTCACCATCATCTGCACCGTTTAAGGTGTCATTCACGATGGATTCCGCGCGTGCTTTATCTAATTCGCCGTCGGTGAAAAAAATAGAGTCGGTTTTAGAGACGTCAGACATTCCTGTATCCTTTTATTCTATCTTCCATAATTTTATTGTATCTGTTGATGACTTATCTTGGCCCAGTAACTAAAAAGAAGCTGGTTCTTGTAGTGGAAACAGTATTAATCGTTAGATTAAAAACTGTTTTTATCAAAAGATAACAATCATAAGAAAATAGATGTGCTATGAATTGTTTATTTGAAGACTAACCTATTTGGTATCGAAGCCCAGAACAAGAGAAATATAGGGCTCAAGGCCAGCAAAACAATGCAATAGAAGTCTTCGATAATAACTTATGTGGTGCCTAGCATGAATAAGGTCAATATCTGCCAAATTAAATAGAAGCAGACAGGGCCGCACAAAATTAAAGGGAAAGTTCCGGGCAGAGAGATAATTCTGACTTCCGGATGTAATTAAATGGGCAAAGAGATGGAAGCAGTCGAAAAAGAAATCGAGATCAGTATGGCAGAGGTGAATGTGGATGATAGTTCCATGCCGCAAACCGATTTATTAGCCAAATTGGATCACCCCTATCGGTATGAACTAACCAATGAATTGCATGCACGTCCGTTTGAGCGGATTGAGGCCCCTGCAAAGGCAACCTTTTATGCCATGACCTCTGGTGAGGGCGGGGCGAAAAGGGACCGTGCCCATGTAAAAGAACTATGTGCCCGCATGGGGGTAAATCCGCCTTCAGATAGCAGTAACCACTTCTCTGCTGATTTCGGCGCGTTTCGTTTACGCTGGGAACGTCATTCGGAATTTTCCACTTATACATTCCTTGTAGAGGGTGAATTTGTCGATCCGTTTTCCTATATGCCGGTCAGTAAAGTGCCTGCGGATTGGTTGCAATCCTTACCAGGTGAACGCATCGTTGCGGTTCATGTGGCCTTCATGGGGGCTGAGAAAGAAGTACCGGATGAGAAAACCATGCGTAAATGGCTGGCCCGTGGATGTTTGGTAACCAGTAATATTGCCAGTGATGAAGCACAGGTCTGGACTGATTTCCAAATTCATGGAGATGGACATAGTCGCGTCTTGATTAAAAACCGTGAATTGAACGGCTGGAAAGCGGGCCGCGTCTTGCAACGTGTTTTAGAAGTTATGACTTATTCCAACATGGCCTTGATGACATTGCCTCTGGCGCGAAAAGCAGCGGCTCAAATGGTGCATATGGACGCGGCTTTAGCGAGTTTAACATCTCGCATTGCGCAAAACGAAGATGGCGAAGAACAAGAACCTGATAGTGATTATGACGGCGAAATTCTGGCTCAGCTGACAGGGCTGTCAGCGCATCTTGAACGGTTATCTTCTTCGACTGTTTATCGATTGACGGCGTCCCGCGCATATTATGCGATTGTAGAAGATCGGCTTAAAGAATTAAACGAAGGTCGCATTGCAGGTTTCCAACAGGTTGGGGAATTTCTGGACCGTCGTTTGGCTCCCGCGATGCGTACCTGTGTTTCCGTGGAAGATCGCCTGTCTGAATTATCACGACGAACAACTCGTGCGGCGAATTTATTGCGCACGCGCGTTGATTTCGCGCTGGAAGAACAAAACCAACAACTTCTTTCTACTATGGCTCGTCGATCTAAGTTGCAGCTTCGCCTACAAGAAACCGTGGAAGGTCTCTCTGTCGCAGCCATTACCTATTACGCGGTCGGTTTGGTTGGCTATCTGGCCAAAGCTGTAAAATCAACGGGTCTTCCTGTCAGTATTGAAATGATACAAGGGGCAGCTATTCCAGTGATCGCGGTGGGTGTTTGGCTTGCAGGCCGTAAGCTTCGCAAAACCATCATTGGGTCCGAAGAGGATGATACGACGAATTAAACTTTGTTAGTTAATTTGTCATTTTTGAAGATTAAAAACAGGGGTGCGACACCGTGTCACACCCCTGTTTTCATGTGTTAGCGACATGTCAAAAAATTGATATAAATCAATAGATTGGGGTGTGTTTTCAGGCCATGCTGCAGCGCGAAATAAAAAATCAATGATTTTCAGCTACTTGTAGTTCTTTTCATAATCTTTATGATTTCACTCGGTTTATTAGGGGCGAACTGCGTCTACTGCCCGCATTTCTAGAATTTAGTGAATGCGGATGTGATGACAAGGAACGCCAAATCAGTCCGGGACAGGGGAAGAGGGGAAATCTTACCTGCTTCTGTCCACCAAAATTGTAAGGATGGGGACATAATGAAAGCGATTACGCGGAAGCTAGGTCAACTAGGTGTGGCGACAGGTACTGTTGCTGCAGGTCTTGTTGGAATGGCGAGTATGGCGCTAGCTGCTGATCCAGTGAAATGGCAGTTGGGCCTAAGCGAGCCGGTTGATCCGGCAGCGGTTGATCAAATTTGGTTTCACGATGATATCTTGATGCCATTGATCACTGCAATTTCTGTTTTTGTATTGGTGTTGTTGATTTGGGTGTGCATTCGTTTTAACTCAAAAGCGAACCCGACACCAAGTAAGACAACACATCACGTATTGTTAGAAGTGGCTTGGACCATGTTGCCGATTTTGATCTTGGCAGCTTTGGCTTTCCCGTCTCTTCGTTTGCTTTACAAATCTGATGATGTTTCCGAAGCCGATATGACCATCAAGATTATTGGTCACCAATGGTATTGGGAATATGAATATCCGGATGATGGCGGTTTTGCCTTTGATTCTTTTATCGAAGCACGCACATTTGAAGAAGCAGAAGAAAAAGGCGTGAAACGTTTGATGGATGTGGACAACGCAATGGTTGTTCCAACTGGTAAAAACGTACGCTTAGTGATGACATCTGCAGACGTGATTCACAACTGGGCGGTATCTGAACTTGGTGTTCGTATGGATACAGTACCTGGTCGTTTGAACGAAGAAGGCTTTATTATTCCGGAAGGTAAAGAAGGTATCTATTACGGGTTCTGTTCAGAGCTTTGTGGTAAAGACCACGCTTTCATGCCAATCGCGGTTAAAGCTGTAACACAAGCTGAATATGCACAATGGGTGAAACAAGCTCAGGCTGAATATGCAGCTTTGGATATTAATAATGAACAGCCAGCTAGCAAACTAGCTGAGTTGGATTAAGGTTAGGGTAGGGAGAAAAGTTATGAGTACAGCAACTCACGCCCACGACCACGATCATGGCCCAACTGGCTGGAAACGCTGGGTTTATTCTACAAACCACAAAGATATCGGTACTTTGTATCTGATCTTCTCTGTTGTTGCTGGTTTGATCGGTGGTGCATTCTCCGTTTATATGCGGATGGAATTGCAAGACCCAGGTGTACAATACATGTTGGATGCTGACGGCAATGCCGATGGCCATCTATGGAACGTGGTTGTAACCGCCCATGGTTTGATCATGGTATTCTTTGTGGTAATGCCAGCGGTAATCGGTGGCTTCGGTAACTGGTTTGTGCCGTTGATGATCGGTGCGCCGGATATGGCTTTCCCACGTATGAATAACATCAGTTTCTGGTTGATCGTACCAGCTTTCGTATTGTTGCTTCTTTCAGCAGTAATCGGCGGCGGTGCAGGTACCGGCTGGACAGTTTATCCACCTCTCTCATCGACGCTAGGCCATCCGGGTGCGGCTGTTGATATGGCGATCTTTGCCCTCCATTTGGCGGGTGTAAGTTCTATTTTGGGTGCGATTAACTTCATCACAACAATCTTCAACATGCGTGCACCAGGCATGACATTACACAAAATGCCATTGATGGCATGGTCTGTATTGATCACAGCCTTCTTGCTTGTATTGTCCCTACCTGTATTGGGCGGTGCGATTACCATGTTGTTGACAGACCGTAATTTCGGCACAGCCTTCTTCAATCCTGAAGGTGGTGGTGACCCGATTTTGTATCAGCATTTGTTCTGGTTCTTTGGTCATCCAGAAGTATACATCATGATTTTGCCGGGCTTCGGTATCATTTCCCATATTATTTCTACCTTCTCCCGCAAGCCGGTATTCGGTTATTTGGGGATGGCATATGCGATGGTTGCGATTGGTTTCGTAGGTTTCGTGGTATGGGCTCACCATATGTATACAGTTGGTCTTGACGTTGATACACGTGCATACTTCACAGTGGCAACCATGGTTATTGCGGTTCCAACAGGGGTGAAAATTTTCTCTTGGATTGCGACCATGTGGGGCGGTTCCATCCGCTTTACATTGCCAATGCTTTGGGCGATTGCCTTTATCTTCCTATTCACCGTTGGTGGTGTAACAGGTGTGGTATTGGCGAATGGCGGTATGGATTTGCAAATGCATGATACATATTATGTGGTTGCTCACTTCCATTACGTATTGTCCTTGGGTGCGTTATTCGCGATCTTCGCGGGTATCTATTACTGGATGGGTAAGATGTCTGGTCGTCAGATCCCGACAGTTGCAGGTCATATTCACTTCTGGACAACATTCATTGGTGTGAACTTGATCTTCTTCCCACAACATTTCTTAGGCTTAGCAGGCATGCCACGTCGTTACATTGATTATGCTGACGGTTTGGCTGGTTGGAACGCTGTTTCTTCCTATGGTGCTTATCTAACCTTCGCTTCTTCCATCTTCTTCGTGTTCTTGATGATTTACACATTGAAGGCTGGTAAGCGCGTTGGTGATAACTATTGGGGCGAAGGCGCAACCACATTGGAGTGGACAGTATCTTCCCCTCCACCGGTGCATTGCTTCAATGACCTACCACGTGTGAAGTAAAAATTAACAGCTGCCCCGTTATGGAACTTGGAATGAAAGTTTTGGGGATTTTCAAAAGAAGTAACGAGGCAGCCTTAATTTTACGACGTGAAAAGATTTAGATGTTGTTTATAGAAAAATAATAAATTCGAAATGGGATTGAATATGTCAGATACGGCATTGGATATTACGGAAACAAAAGAAAATGACGCGACGGACTATGTTGCCCGCGCAGGTCATTATCCAGCTGAGGTGAAAGATTATGTGGCTTTGTTAAAGCCACGTGTGATGTCCCTTGTTGTGTTTTCCGGGATGGCAGGTTTGTTGGTAGCACCGGGCGAAATGCATCCGTTGTTGGCAGCGGTTGCAATCCTTTGCATTGCTGTTGGTTCTGGTGCTGCTGGGGCAATTAATATGTGGTATGACCGCGATATTGATCTGGTCATGGCACGTACAAAGGATCGTCCAATTCCAGCGGGCAAAATGAACCCTGACGAAGCTTTAAGCTTTGGTGTTATTTTGTCTTTTGCGTCTGTATTTTTGATGGCTGTTGCCGTGAATTACGTGGCTGCGGCTCTGTTGGCAGGTGCAATTCTTTTCTATGTGTTCATTTATACCATGTGGCTAAAACGTTCCACCCCGCAAAATATTGTGATCGGTGGGGCGGCTGGTGCTTTCCCGCCGATGATTGGATGGGCGGCAGTCACCGTTGATGTCTCATGGGAGCCAATTGTACTCTTTTCTTTGATTTTCCTTTGGACGCCGCCGCATTTCTGGGCGTTGGCATTGTTCCGTTGCAAGGATTATGCAAAGGCAGGCGTACCAATGTTGCCAGTTGTATCTGGTGAAGAAACAACCAAGAAGCAGATGTTATTTTATACATTAACTCTGTTCCCAATCGCCGCTGCGCCAACTTTCCTTGGCTTTGCTGGTTGGATTTACTTTACTGTTTCTTTGGCATTGAACCTTGTCTTCTTGGCAGCCGCAATTGCTGTTATGCGGGAAGATGGTGAAAAGACCGAATATAAGCAAGCCAAACGCATGTTTGGTTTCTCAATCCTATACCTATTTATGCTGTTTGCCGTGTTGGTGATGGACAGCCCGAATACATTATGGGGGTAAATATGGAGGCTACGATCATGAACGATCAAGTACAAGAAACTGAAGACGAAAAAGCAGATCGTGCGAAACGTCTACGTCAAAAGAATATTGTTCTAGGCTTGGCTTTGGTTGGATTTATTGTTTTGCTTTATATGGTGTCCTACGTTCGTATCACGAGCCTCTAGGATAGATTTGAAAGCGTTTTTTAGGTGAAAGTTCATTCGATGACTGTTGATTCTGATAAAATGGCACAAAGAAACAAACGTGTTGCGATATACACGGTTCTATCTGTGTGTTTTATGGTGGGATTAACTTATGCATCTGTTCCTCTTTATGATTTGTTTTGTCGTGTAACCGGTTATGGTGGCACAACCCAACAAGCTGAAGAAGCATCAGATGTGGTCTTGGATCGTGACGTAACCATTCGATTTGATGCAAGTACCAACGCGGCGTTGCCGTGGGAATTTGATCCGGTACAGCTCAAAATCGAGATGAAGGTTGGTCAAAATGGTGTTGCTTTTTATCGGGCTAAAAATACCAGTGACGAAATCATCAAAGGGACTGCAACTTTCAATGTAACACCGCAGAAAGCGGGGCCATATTTCGTAAAAGTCGATTGTTTCTGTTTTACAGAACAAGTGCTTAGACCCGGGGAAGAAGTTGATATGCCGGTTGAATTCTATGTCGACCCGGAAATCGCTGAAGACCCACATATGGACGACATTAAAACAATTACCTTGTCTTATACTTTCTTCCGCCTCGAAGAGGAGGAGGAAGACGAAGTACAAGATACGGTCGAAAACAAGAATGGGATTTCTCCTGTTACCGCAGATGCGGGATAGGAAGATCCTTCTGGTGAACCGCCAAACTGGTGCTGAGGGAATTTCTGGAAACAGAAATCAGATATCCGGTAAGGCAAAATTATAGAAAGGGATGGGGGATTATGAGCGCAGAAAATCACGCCCCGAACCATGATTATCATTTGGTTGATCCGAGCCCATGGCCATTCGTTGGCTCTTGGTCCGGTTTCGTTTTGGCATTTGGTGCCGTTTGGTATTTCCACCCGGATATCATGTTGCCAGGTCTTGAAAGCCTGGGCGCATGGAAGATTCTTCCAGGTGTGTTGCTAGTTCTATACACAATGTATGGCTGGTGGCGCGATGTGATCCGCGAAGGTAACGAAGGCCATCATAAACCAGTTGTGCAATTGGCAATGCGTTATGGTATGAGCCTGTTTATTGCATCTGAAGTTATGTTCTTCGTAGCTTTCTTCTGGGCATATTTTGATATTGCTTTCTACTTTGATGAAGTTGCACAAGTTCTTCGTGTGGAAGCAACAGGTGGTGAATGGCCACCAGTAGGTGTTGAAACATTCAATGCTTGGGATTTGCCATTCATGAATACACTGATTTTGCTTTTATCTGGTTGTACCGTGACATGGGCGCATCATGCGTTGCGTGAAGGTCATCGCGAGCAAGTTATCAATGCCTTGACTATCACAGTTCTTCTAGGTCTTTGCTTTACGGCATTACAGGCATATGAGTATGGTCATGCTACATTTGGTTTTGGCGATGGCATTTATTCTTCTGTATTCTACATGGCGACAGGCTTCCATGGTTTCCACGTAATCGTTGGTACTATCTTCCTGGCTGTATGTTTATTCCGTGCGAAAAAAGGCGCTTTCACACCAACATCTCATTTCGGTTTTGAAGCAGCTGCATGGTATTGGCATTTTGTCGACGTTGTATGGTTGTTCCTGTTTGTGGCTGTTTATTGGATGGGTGGTTAATCCGTTCATAGAACTTCAAACAGTTCCTAGAGAAAGGATATAGATATGGATAAGGCGACTGGTGAATCCCCTTCTGATTTTCCGCCACAATCGCCTTTTCATGTTGCTATTCGATGCCTCTGTCCACGTTGTGGGCGGGGGCGTCTCTTTATTAAATATTTGAAAATGGCAGATCGTTGTGATCATTGCGATCTGGACTTTACCAAAGCCAATGTTGGGGATGCTGCTGTTCCCTTTATTATGTTACTTGTTGGTTTTATTGGGGTTGGGCTTGGTGTCTGGCTTCAATTTAAATTTGATTCACCTTTCTGGATTCAGATTGTGGTTACCTTCCCGGTTATTATCGCGTTGACTTTGTGGCTCCTTCAGCCCTCCAAAGCATTATTTTTTGCGTTGGAATATAAACAAAAAGCTGGTGAAGAAGGCCGAAATACCTTTGACGCAGAGGATTAATCCGCCTATCAATATCTAAATTATTTATTTGGGTATTTTGGTGGACCATGCGATTTCAATTTAAACTTATTCCAACCCTGATGGCAGTTCCTGCCCTTATCATTATTTTTGGTTTATGCTTCTGGCAGGTGCAACGCCTGCAATGGAAAAATGACCTTATTGATAAAATGATATCCCGTGCCAATTCCCCTGCGGCTGAATTACCGGCAGGCAGTCTGGATGAAGAGGATACGGAATTTCGTCCTTTCACGGTACGTGGTATTTTTGATCATGAGCATGAAATATATTTGGTGAACCGTTCTTTGAATGGGAATCCGGGGGTGCATGTTCTAACCCCATTGGTGCGCGAAGATGGTCAGGGCGCGATCTTGGTGAACCGCGGTTGGGCCCCATTTGAAGATGGGCGTGACAAAAAAGAAAATCGCGTTGCAGGCTTGGTAGGTGGCATACAGGAAGTGTCCGGCTTGCTGCGTTTCCCTAAGGGCCGAAATATGTTTATTCCAGATAATGATCTAACCAAAAATGTGTGGTTCTATATTGATATGGAACAGGCAAAAGAAGCTGTCGGTTATGATCTTGCTGATTATTATCTTCTTTCTGCGGATGATCAGGTGCCGGGTGGGTTCCCGATTGGGAAGCAATGGCATTTGAAACTGGCCAATAATCATCTGCAATATGCGATTACATGGTTTAGTCTTGGCATCACTTTGTTAGTGATCTTCTTGTTGTTTAGTCGTAAAAAAGAAGAAACAGAAGAATAGAGGGGCATTATGGGTGACATCTATACCAGCCGTGAAATGATTGAAAAACTTATCGGCTTTAATACAACATCTTCCTTAAGTAATCTGCCATTGATCGAATTTGTGGAGGATTATCTAAAAAGCCATGGTGTCGAAAGCCAACGCGTTTATAACGAAGATAAAAGTAAAGCAAATTTATATGCGACTGTTGGCCCTAAAACAGAGGGCGGTGTTGTGTTATCCGGTCATACGGATGTCGTCCCTGTTGAAGGACAGCCTTGGGATACGGACCCTTGGTCGATTGTTGAAAAAGAAGGCAAGCTTTACGGTCGTGGCACCTGTGATATGAAAAGTTTCTCAGCGATCGGCTTGGCTTTAGTACCAGAGATGTTGAAAGCCAATTTGAAGAAACCAATTCATTTTGCGTTGAGTTACGATGAAGAAGTTGGTTGTGTTGGGGCGCCAGCCATGATTTCTGAGATGGCAGAACTACTCCCTAAATCTCACGCGGTAATTGTTGGTGAACCAACGGATATGAAGATTACAAACGCGCATAAGGGTATCTTAGGCTTGCGCACACATATTCGTGGGCATGAAGTACATTCCTCGCAAGTGGAACGTGGCGTGAGTGCTGTTATGATCGGTGCGAAGCTTGTGAATTTTATCACCGAGATGATGGCCGAAAATAAAGCCGCTGCAGACACTAGTTTGGAATTTGATCCACCTTATTCAACATTAACAGTTGGTGTGATAAATGGTGGCACTGCGGGTAATATCATTGCACGCGATTGCGAGTTTGAATGGGATATTCGGACCATGCCGGGGGATGATCCGCATCAGTTTGTGAAGCGTTTCCGTGACTATTGTGAGACCCTTATTCCGGATATGAAGAAGATCTCTGATGATTGCGATATTGTTACTGTTATTGAATCAGAGGTACCTGCTCTATGCCCCGAAGAAGACGGAGCAGCCGATGCATTGGTGCGTCAATTAACCGGGCAAAACACCACGCAAGTTGTGCCTTATGCTGCCGAAGCTGGACAATTCCAAGAAGCAGGATATTCGACAATTATTTGTGGGCCTGGTTCCATTGATCAAGCACATCAACCCAATGAATTTATTGAAATTTCACAAGTGGAATTGTGTGAGAAAATGTTACGTCGCTTGATTGAGGTGCAGGCATAAAGACTTAGGGGGGAGCCATATGAAGCCGAATGAACGTCATCAAAGACGATCAACTGCGATCCGTAAGACAATGGATGCGGTTTCTAAAACTATGGCTCAACCTCATGCTGTTGACGTCATTGATACGGCAAAAGAATATTTGATTGAATTAGCAAAGAAATCAGAGCTTTTCCCATACGAAGATTTCCCCATTCCTGAAAAAGCGAATGAAACGCTTTATAAGATTTTTTCTGATGAAGATGGACAGAATGCATTATATGTTTATGTAACTAGATCTGGGGGTGTGTATCGCCCTCATGATCATGGCAAGGCTTGGGCGATTATCGCGGGTGTTCACGGGCATGAACGTCATTACTTTTATGAACGCAAAGATGGTGATTTAACGGAAGGGCCAGCAGAGCTAGTCAATAAAGGCAGCGTTGTTGTCGGGCCTGGTAGTGCAGCTTCATGCATGACGCGTGGTATTCATTCTATTGAGCATATTGATCACCAACCGTTTTTACATCTTCATTGTTACGGGTATGAATTTGAACAGCAAGATACGCGTCTTGAATACGATCTCGATAAAGGAATAGCTGTCTATAGTAACGATGTAGGGAAAATCCTTGATATGCCGCTATCGGATGAATAGGTAGAAAAGTTTGAAATAGGCTTAAAAAGCAGAAAACCCCGAAGCAAGCTTCGGGGTTTTTTGGCGCGCCCGGAAGGATTCGAACCTCCGACCATCTGATTCGTAGTCAGGTACTCTATCCAGCTGAGCTACGGGCGCATATTGTTTGGAGAAGCATTGTTCTCTCGACGGGCGCTTATGTACTGTTTCCTGATGGCTTTGGCAACCCCTGAAACTGAAAAAAGTTAAATTTATTTTACAAAAATTTCAAAATCATTGGAAAACCGTCAAAAATATATTTCTGGCTAGGATAGAAGGCGTTGCTTTTTTGCATCAATTGATCGGCCCCAAGTTAAATTTTTGGAATAAAATCAAATAAACAGGTGGTTGAAGCTTGCGATTATCTGTTAAAAAAGCTTAAACTGTTTTGACTTAGACGGTAAATATGTTACAGCATCGTCAAAGTTATCTTAGGGGGCGATCAATATTTGTCATGATTTCAGAATCGTGCGATGTTGTTTCGCTTGCATTTGAGTAAACAAATTTGAAGGATGGCAGCTTGTTAGATTGCAATCTTTTCTCCTTCGGATTAGTTTATGAATTAAGCATTGGGTAAAGTCATTGAATAATAAAAGGCAGTCTTGGGGCATGGGTGTTTCAAAGAAATTAGCCGTTAGTGCGAGTTTAGCATTGTTTTTGTCAGGTTGTGGATCTTTATGGTCTGACGAAGGTGCGTCTTCTGCGGCAACAACTTCTAGTTCGACAACACAAACATCAACAGTTGCTCCGGCGCCGGCTCCGGCCCCTGTTGCAAATACAACAACTGCTGCGGCACCGACATATGCGGCGGCTGGTGAGCCTGTTACCTTCGTGGGTGACAAAGTTGATGAAATGGCAGGCGATCTTGGTAAGTTACAAGATCAAGTTGCTGGGCTTCAAGGTCGTTTAGGTTCCATCCAGATGGATGCTGAAAAGGGATCTGATGATTATCATGCATTATTAGGCATGATCACAGCGCGCCTACAGCGCGGATCAACACCAGGTAACCCAATCTTGGTTGACCAATGGAATCAGGCACAAATTGAGCTTGAACAAGTTGCAGAAACAATTCCGCAAATGACAAAATTGTCTAATGACGCTGCTGACTCTGCTGCTTTCGGGCAGTATTTGTTGAGCGCGGTACAGGCGACATATGGTTTAAGTGGTGCGGTTGAATCTGACCATGTACGTTTGGAAGTCCTAGAAGATGATGTCCTTCAGACAATGGTGATAATTGATCGTTTGATGACTGATCTGTCGCAGGACATGAACCGTCAAAACATCTATGTGAATAATGAACGTCAAAATATGACAACATTATCCTTGGCGATTAAAAATGGTGAGTTGTATGGTTCAAGCCTTGCAACACGCGCTTTCACACAGACAGAGACTCTGGCACGTGCAGAAGCACAGTCTTCTGTACCAAAAGCCTCTGATCGCCCGTTGGTTATCATTCGTTTTGATCGTCCAAATGTGCAATATCAACAAGCATTATATAATGCTGTAAGTCAGGCGTTATCTCGTAAGCCGACAGCGACCTTTGATTTGGTTGCAATCAGCCCTCAACGCGGTACAGCAGCACAGATCGCTTTGAATGCATCTGCAGCTAAACGTAATGGTGAAGCTGTTCTTCGCTCCTTACGTGATATGGGTGTGCCAAGTGGCCGTGTTCAAATGTTGGCACAAGAAAGCCCAAGTGCAACAGCAAATGAAGTTCACTTATATGTTCATTAAAGCATGATGTAATTGTCATTTGCTTAAAAGAGCATTTTGAAAGGTTTATCCTTTCTAAAAGAATATATAGCCCGGTTGTCCCTAAGGATGCCGGGCTAACTCTATAAAATACTAATTGGTTTGGAATTTCGGAATTCCCCTGTTCCGATAAAAATAAAGTCGATAAAGGAAGAAATTATGGCTGACAATTATCGTATGGATTTCCCAGTATCTTGGGATGAATTACATCGCAATGCCCGCGCTTTGGCATTTCGCTTACAAGAAAAAGGCCCGTTTAAAGGTATCGTGGCAATCACTCGTGGTGGCTTGGTGCCAGCGGCGATTATTTCCCGTGAACTGAACATTCGTTTGATCGATACGGCTTGTGTGGCATCTTATGATCACAAAGATCTCGGGACTTCTGCTGTAATGAAAGAAGTTGTTGCCACAGAAGATGGTGAAGACTGGTTGATCATTGATGATTTGGTAGACACAGGTACCACAGCAAAAGTTGTACGTGAAATGCTTCCAAAAGCGCATTTCGCAACTGTTTATGCAAAACCTGCTGGTCGCCCAATGGTGGATACATTTATCACTGAAGTATCCCAAGACACATGGATCTATTTCCCGTGGGATATGGACCTTGGTTATGCACAACCAATCGCCGAACGAAATGTGAAGATTAAGGACTGATCTTTGATTGGCTATATCTTTCGAAAAGGGCGGCTTTTTAGTCGCCCTTTTGTTTAGACAAAATAAAACCGGGCATAACAGCCCGGTCTAATATTACAATTTCAGAAGTGATGTTTTCTAAAGTCCTTCTGAATGGTCTTCTAATTCCTCAAGATCATTCAGATGGATCATGCTTCCTTCTTGTAAGCGAATAACGCGATCTCGTTTTAAGTTCGTGAAAGTCCGGCTGACGGTTTCGGTTGTGAGGCCAAGATAGTCACCGATATCTGCACGACTCATCGGTACATAAATAGGTGTCGCTGCCTCGCCACGTTTTTCTGCGCGCTTGGAAAGAGTCAGAAGGAAGCTACAAAGTTTTTCTTTAGCTGTCTTGCGACCTAAAAGTAACATTTGTTCTTGTGCCATTTCCAATTCATTGGATGCCATATTCAGCATCTGCTTGGAAAGTTTGGCGTGCTTATCCACCATTTCTTCCAATTCTGTGCGGCGGAAGCGGCAAAGAGTCGTTTTATTCACGGATTCTGCGGAATAGACATAATTGTCTTTCATCGCAATACCTAAAAAATCGCCTGCAAAGAGGAAACCAGTGATCTGACGTCGACCATCCGCGAGCAGCTTGTATAATTTAACTGCGCCACCAGTGACATTAAATAGAAACTCGGCAGGTTCTTTTTCATCAATAATTGGTGCACGCGCGGGAACTTCTAGATGCGTCACAATCGCATCAAGCTCTTCTAATTCTTGATTGTTGAGGCAATTGCAAAAAGACAGATTCCGAACCGTGCAATCAGCGCAAGGATTCGAACGCGCTAATTTTTCATCAGCATTGAGGGAATCGTCAAAAATGCGGGTTTTGCCAGCAGCCGTAATACCCATAATCTTGCCCTTTAATCCATAACGCATAGGTTGTTTCTATGCTTCGTATAATAGGAAAAATTGATTTATCTCAATATTTTCCAATCTATTAGCATATAATTTAGAAAAAAAAGGGTTTCTGCAAGCACTAGTTTAGCTATTTTGGTATTTTTTATTCAACCGTGAATATGATGTGGTAGGTGGATACGGAAGACGGTTCCCGTCTCACCAGTTTCCAGTAACCATAGGTCTCCACCATGCGCCCGTATCAATTCACGGGCAGTCACAAGGCCTAGGCCTGTACCTCCACTTCTTGCAGAGCTTTGAAATGGCTTGAATAAATTCTTTTCTGCCCTTGGTGGCAAGCCAGGACCATCATCTTCCAAATCCAACAACCAGAAGTCCTGATCTTCACCTTCCAATGTGATCCGGATAGTTTCTGCGCCTGCTTGAACTGAGTTTTGAATTAAATTAGTGATGACTCTAAAAATATGATCGCGATCAGCTTCGAGTTCTCTGTTTTGCTTAATTTCCGAAAGAATACGAATATCGCCCTTTATGCCTTCGCTAATTTCCTGAATAACGGGCGCTAAACAGAATTTCGTGACATTAATAGGAGGTGTTTCCTGACCTACGAAGTTTAAAGTCTGGCTGCAAAGATTTACAGCGCGATCAATTGCTGAAATTAAGGTTGGGGCGATCTTGCGCACTTCCTTTGGGTCATCTGATGTTTCAAGACGGTCGGAGACAACAAGAGCAGTTGAAAGAATACCGCGCAGGTCGTGATTGATTTTGGCAACGGCGGTTCCAAGAGCAGCTAAATGTTCTTTTTGCTTTAGCAAGTTATGTAAGTTTCGCTGTAAACCGGACAGTTCCTGTTGAGCTTTTCCAACTTCGTCACGACGGCTGCCAGGGATCATAATACGGCTTTCGTCTTCCGGGTTTTCTGCAAAACGCACCATATTGCTAGTAAGTTTGCGCATTGGACGCACCAAAAACCACTGCAAAGAAAGATATACTAACCCGGCTGTAATTATGGAAATGAATAAGGATAGGGCAACGATGCGCCATCCAAAGGCACGAATATCTTCTACAAGCGGATGTTGGCTCAGAATAATTTCGATCTCAGTTTTGTTATCATGAGGTGAAAAGCCAATAACTCTTATAACTTTTCCATTCTCACTAGCGAAAGTTTGAAAGGCGTCAAGAATAAGCGGGAAGAACATGGGATCCCTTAGATCGAAACTCTCATCTACATTAGGCGGCATGTCATTTAACATAGCTTGCCGCATGCCCACACGTTTTACTGCAATGCTGTTAACGCCAACATGGGTTAATAAAGTGGATTCCATTTCCTTTGAAACCATGCCATCAGGTGCTGCATCCAATGTTAAAACTGCTAAATGTGCTGCATTTAATTTTTCATGAAGCCAGTTAAGTCGGAAATTTGCAACAGAGGGAGCAAAAATTAGGAATTCAGAAAGCATCACAAAGCTAACTGTCAAAACCAACAATCGGGCAGATAGGCTTCTGAACCAATTGGTGTTTTGTGTTTTGCGATCAATTGTGCTTGGCGTATCTGACATGGATAAGGATACAACTTCTTTATGAGAATATGTTCAGAATATTCTAATTCATATTATCTTAAATACAATTCTGATTTTAAAACAAATATTCTAGTATTCTGTGAGTTACTTATTGCGGATTTTATTTATAAGCACAGGTAAAAGCGCAAGGCCTGCTAAGCCAGATAATGCAATCAAGATTTCCGGTGTGACAACGGCAGAAAGGCTGAAGGCTTCGCCTGATTCAAATACTTTCCCAAGGCCTGCGCCAAAATATGTGAATACCAAAGCCCCAGGAATGATACCTATAAATGTACCAACCACATAATTACGTAAACTAACACCTAAGAAGGCTGGGACGAGATTGACCACGAAAAACGGGAATGCAGGAACGAGGCGTAAAAATAATAGGTAGCTAAATTCATTCTTTTTAAAGCCAGCCTCCAATTTAGACATCCATGGACCAGCTTTTTCACGTAGACTGTCACCGATCGAAGATTTGGCCGCAATAAATAGGCCTGAAGCTCCTAATGTTGCTGAAAAGACGACAAGGAAGGCACCATAAAATGGCCCAAACAAGAAGCCACCTGCGACTGACATTAATGTGCCACCTGGCAAGGAAAATAGAACAACAACTACATAAGCTGCACCAAATAAAAGTGGTGCAACGATGGGATAACTTGCCACACCTTGGGTAAGAGCTTCATGATTGTCACGTAAAACATCTTCACTGATGTAATTATGCGCCCCTGTTCCAAAGAATAGAATCAGGCCAGCAGCCAATATAAACAAAGGCAAGAGTTTCTTGAGTTTGTTGATTTTGCTATTAGATGCTGTTTCTTGTGTCACGTCAGTCATACCTGTTTTTCCATAGAATGGGCTGTAATATAAACACGACTATGCAAAATTTGACTGGAAAAGGCTATACACTCTCTGGTAAACCCTTCGTGAGCGATATGTTAGGTGACTTAAGTTCGGGTGTTTCAGATAAGTTGGCTACGATCTGACCTGTAAATGAAATGAATCAGGTTTTATTTAAACGAATACCGCCTTTTTTCACCAGATGGCATTGACTTACCCGTATTTCAGCACTATACAGCGCGTTCGAAATTTTAGGTTCCGCCTAAAGTGCCATTTCGGCTGTCTTTCTTCTATTATAGAATAAAGATTACGAAAAGGGATTAGGCAGAAAACGGATGTTTTGGTTTGTTAGACATATAAGAGACTGGGACATTCCTCATTTAGGAGAGATAAAATGAAACGTACATTCCAACCAAGTAACTTGGTTCGCAAGCGTCGCCACGGTTTCCGTGCACGTAAAGCAACAGTAGGTGGTCGTAACGTATTGGCTGCGCGTCGCGCTAAAGGCCGTAAGCGTCTGTCCGCTTAAGTCAGATGTCTCACACCGTCGAGATTCTTAAGCGGCGGTCTGAGTTTCTGCGCGTGGCCAGTGCGAAACGAAGTTTTGCGACTCCGGGGCTTGTGCTTCAAGTACGTGAGACACCGAAAGGCGCAGTGGACGCACCCCACGCGACAATCCGGGTCGGGTATACTGCTAGCAAGAAAATTGGTAATGCAGTAACCCGGAACCGGGCACGCAGACGTCTAAGGTCCGTTGTGGCAGATACTTTGCCTACAATGGCGATTGCCGGATATGATTATGTGGTAATTGCACGGTTTGCTTCCCCGAAAAGACCTTATACGACTCTCTTGCGTGATATGAAACGCGCTTTGAAGCAGTTATCCCTGTTACAATCTTCCTCAGGTAAGGCTGCAAACAAAGCTGTGAAGCAAGGTGAACAGGATAAGATTTCCGGTGATACATTTCTTAATCAAGGAAAGTCATCCACCAAGACGGCATAACATCAGGCGATAAAGACGCTTTTCTTATTGATGTTCTATCAGAATTAAAGCCGATTTCCTCTCTTTCGCATCATGTCGACTTAAAATCTTAAAAAAATCACCTTATATGATGAATTTGGACTCGTCATATAGGCAGTCAATGTGTATCAGTTGATGGCCTGTTGTTGGGCTAGGTTTCAATTGTCGTTATTTTACGACGCAAACGTGACTATCCGGGGTTTCCATGGAAAACAAAAATCTGATCCTTGCAGTGGTCTTGTCTTTGGCAATTTTACTGGGCTGGAATTTTCTTTACGAACAACCACGTCTTCAGGAAGCAGCTGATGCTGCCAATGCCGAAGTTGTAAATGCTGATGGAACGCCCGTTCCAGCAAACCCGACCGCCAATGCAGAAATGCCGACACCCGCAGGCGAAGAAATTCAATTCAATATTGATCGCCCACGCAGCGCCATCTTGAAAGATGTGCCGCGCTTGGCAATTAAAACAGATCGCTTAGAAGGTAGCCTAAGTTTAAAGGGCGCGCGTATCGATGATTTGATCCTGACAGATTATCGTGAAACGCTGGACCCAGATAGCGCGAAAATCCAGCTCTTCCAACCAACAGGTTCTCATAATGCCTATTATGCTGAATTTGGCTGGTGGGTTGAAAAAGGTATCGCAGCACCAAACAAGGACACAATCTGGTCTGCTGATGCGAATGTCTTGGGTATTGATACACCAGTGACATTAAGCTGGAATAACGGTCAAGGATTGACATTCCAACAAGTGATTACATTGGATAAAGATTATTTATTCACTGTGACACAGAAGGTTGTGAATGAAAGCGGCCAGAATGTTTCTGTTGCGTCTTACGGTATTATTTCCCGTAACAAGACACCGGAAACAACGGATTTCTATATCCTGCATGAAGGTATGTCCGGCGTGTTTAACGAAACCCTGGAAGAGCTTTCTTATGGGGATATTCAGGATGATAAACAAATTCAGGAAACAACAACAGGTGGCTGGTTAGGTATCACAGACAAATATTGGATGTCTGCATTGGTGCCGGATCAATCGGTTGAAGTTGCGACACGCTTTAAAGCAACACCTGCAAATAATGACTATCGGTATCAAGCAGATTTCTTGAACCCGCAAATAGTTGTGGGGGCTGGACAAACTGTTGAAACGACATCTCGTCTTTTTGCTGGTGCGAAACAAACAACCTTATTTGATCAATATAGCGAAGAATTCGGAATCTTGAATTTCGATTTGGCTATTGATTTTGGTTGGTTCTACTTCCTGACAAAACCAATCTTCTATGCAATTCATTGGTTATACGGGATTTTGGGTAACTTTGGTGTGGCAATTTTGGTGCTGACATTAGGTATCAAATTGTTGCTCTTCCCATTGGCGAATAAATCCTATCAATCCATGTCTAAAATGAAGTTGTTGCAGCCAAAGATCCAACAGATCAGAGAGCGTGCTGGCGATGATCGTCAAAAGATGCAACAGGAAATGATGGGGTTGTATAAGAAAGAAAAAGTAAATCCAATGGCGGGTTGCTTACCGATCTTGGTACAAATTCCGATCTTCTTTGCGTTATATAAAGTATTGTTCATCACCATTGAGATGCGCCATGCACCATTCTTTGGTTGGATTCACGATCTGTCTGCACCGGACCCGCTTACTATTTTGACAGGTTTTGGCTTATTTGATTGGCAAGTACCAGCCGCATTGGCGATGATCAATATCGGTATCTGGCCGATCATCATGGGTGTTACCATGTATTTACAACAGAAGTTGAACCCAGCACCTGCTGATCCAGTACAAGCTAAAATCTTTATGTTTATGCCAATTTTCTTCACATTCCTATTGGGTACATTCCCGGCCGGTCTTGTGATCTATTGGGCATGGAACAACAGCTTGTCCATTTTACAGCAATGGGTGATCATGAAACGGATGGGTGTTGCCATTGGCGGTGGCAAGGCTGAAACCTGATCTAATAAAAATATGTGAAAGAGCCGCGTCTGAAAAAGATGCGGCTTTTTTATGCGAATTGGCTTAGGCTAATTGCAATCTATTTAACTGAAAGATGAAAAGACGTTATGGCTTTTGAATTCAGCGACGAAGAAATTGAAGAAGGTCGCAAATTTTTTGCACAATCCTGTGAGTTTCAACTTGGTGTGACCAAATTGGCAGCTTTGCCAACAGATGGTATTCCGGAAGTCGCATTTGCAGGACGTTCCAATGTCGGTAAGTCCAGTCTTGTGAATGCGTTAACAGGACGTAACACTTTGGCACGTACATCAAATACCCCGGGACGTACGAAGGAGTTAAACTTCTTCTTGCTTGGTGGTCGTTTGATGATGGTGGATTTACCCGGGCATGGATATGCGAAGGTATCTCGATCCGAAGTTCAGGCATGGACACGACTGGTGCGTGATTATTTGCGTGGGCGTGTAGAGCTAAAGCGTCTTTGCTTATTAGTCGACTCGCGTCATGGTTTGAAAGACCCAGATCGTGAGTTAATGGATATGCTGGATATTGCTGGTGTGGCTTATCAGGTGATTTTGACCAAGTCGGACAAGGTAAAACAATCCATGTTGGAAGAAACAGCGAATAAGGTACGTAAAGAGATTAAAACACGTGCCGCTGCCCATCCAGAGATATTTATTACCAGTTCCCGTAAAGGGTATGGCATTGGCGAGTTACGCGCCTTATTGACCGATATGGCACAGCCTGTATAAATTCTTTAAAAGAAACAATCTTAGATTAAAATTTAAACGAAGAGTAAAACCCATGGATAAGACAAAACGTCGTTTGGAATGGCTGGAAAAAGCAGGACTTTTAGCAGAAGCGCTTCCATATATGCGACGTTACACCGGCAAGAATATTGTGGTGAAATACGGTGGTCACGCCATGGGAAGCGAAGAATTATCTCGTAAATTTGCCCGTGATATCGTGATTTTGAAGCAGGTTGGCGTCAACCCAATCGTGGTGCATGGTGGTGGGCCGCAAATTGGGGCGATGCTAAAGAAAATCCATAAACAAAGTGAATTTGTTGATGGTCATCGTGTCACAGATGCAGAAACTGTTGAAATTGCCGAAATGGTTTTATGTGGTAATATCAATAAGTCTATTGTTGCCAATCTACAAAATGAAGGTGGTCGTGCAGTCGGGCTATCCGGTAAAGATGGCAGTCTAATTCGTGCTAAAAAACTTGAGCGTACTGTGGTTGACCCGGATTCTCATATTGAAAAAGTGATTGATCTTGGTTTTGTGGGGGAACCAACTGAGGTTGATCCTTCTATCATCAATGTATTGATGGAATCTGAATTTATTCCGGTTGTTGCACCAATTGGTATTGGGGAAGAAGGGCGAACCTATAATATTAATGCGGATACAGCTGCTGGTGCAGTGGCTGGTGGTACCAATGCTCGCCGCTTATTGTTGTTAACGGACGTGCCAGGTGTCTTAGATAAAAATGGTGAGTTGATACGTGAGCTTACTGTTTCTCAAGCAAGAGACTTGATTAAGGATGGCACCATCCATGGCGGCATGATCCCAAAAATCGAAACGTGTTTCCATGCCATCGAAAAAGGGGCAGATGCAGCCGTTATTCTAGATGGGCGTGTGGCTCATGTGATCTTGCTGGAAATGTTCACCGAAATGGGTGCAGGGACTTTGATTACTGCGGATTAATGCAGTTAAGAAAGTGAAATATAAGAGCGAGAGATTATCTCGCTCTTTTTTAATTAAGATCATTGAAAACTTCGAGAAGCTCGTCTTTGCTCATGCTATATTCACCGTCTTCGGTTGGTTTGATCACCAAAGACGTTGGTAGTTTTGCGATTTGAATTTGAATTTGCCGTGCACTATGGGCAGATATCCCAGCTTTATAGCATAACGCACAAATGCGTTTTGGACGTGGTTGGGTTAAGGTTTTGGCAACAATATTTGCTTCGATATCAGACATGACTGCGATACCAGCAAATAACTTATCTCTATAGCCATTATCTAAACAATCGTCGACGAAATCCTGATTAAGGTTACCACTGGCTTTTAACGCAGTGATTTCAGCATCAATATCATCGCTGCCTTCCCAATCTTCGCCGGGAAGGTTGGCTTTTTCTTCCGCTTCTTTTGCGATCCGGTTTTCCATGGACTGGGTGAGTTGAACGAGCAAGTCATCATCCAAATCGGTCCGTTCTTGTAATTCATGTAAAAGCTGCATGGCAACGAAATCGGTAAGGCGAGTAACGGTTTTGGCAGATAATTTTGGACGTTGTACAAGAGGCCCATGCCATCCTTCATGCTTGGGCGCCTCTTCTAAAATCTTGTCCATTGAATCATCGCAAATTTGGGAAGTTTTATTTTCTAACAAGTGAAAAATTGCTTCTACATCACCGCTTTTAACGATAGCCCCGCAGATTTCTTCACTCACGCCATCACGTTTGGAAATCGCACTGATGACACCCTTTAAAGGATGTGTGTTGATAATATCCAGCAAATCCTGATCGGCTAAAACGGGTGAAAACTGCAATACGGGTTCCGAAACGGTGAGGGCGCTGTCTTTTGCTAAAAGCTTCACAACCTCATTAGGGACATTTGGTAAATCTTTGACCATATCAGCTAGCATGCTACGAACATGTTCGACTTCGTCTTGTGCCAGTTGAGTTAAGATATCTGATGTCACCGATAGAACCAGTTCTTTTGCTTCCAACGGAAGGTCTGGCAAGATACGTCCAATCTTATTGGCGAGTTGATGACGCACTTGAGGGTCATTGTCTTTTGCCAGAATAAGATCAGCTTTGCGTGGGGTATTATCATTAAACGCAATTGCGCGTCTCACTGACGGTTCTTTATCTTCTGCTAGAAAATACAAGATTTCTTCAGGCGTATTTGGATGATGTGCCAACGCCTGGCGCACAGCCGTATCCGGATCCACCATTAATAAGCGGGCTTCTTCATAAGACAGATCGTCTGGTACTTTGGGATGTGTATATATGTTCATTATTATTTTCTTATATCAACAGTTTACAACGTTAAACAGAATATCCCTTCTTTTCTTATTTGCAAATCTCTTTCCTAATCCTAACCGTATAAATTTAAAATTTAGCGACAATATGATCTTTCTCTTGCTGTTCGGGATTGAAAAAGGCAAAACATTTGAAGAGATAAGAATGTTCAGGATTTAAGATAAGGATAGGCTGATGCAAGAAATCACACATGACAAAGAAAGCTGGTTGGCATTATTAGCGTCTGAAACATGGATTTTTGACTTGGATAATACGCTTTATCCTGAAAAGTGTAATCTATTTGCCCAGATTGATAAGAAGATGGGACATTTCATTAGCCAAACTTTGGATTTGGAACATGATGAGGCCAAAGCCGTTCAGAAGAAGTATTTCCTAGAACATGGTACGACGCTAAATGGCCTAATGACCAATCACGGTGTCGAACCAAAAGATTTCTTGGACTTTGTTCATGATATTGATTATTCCCCGGTCTTACGTGATGAGACAATTGATAAGGCATTGGCTGAACTGCCGGGGCGCAAGTTGATTTTTACCAATGGTACTGTGAAACATGCAGAAGCAACTTTGGCACAGTTAGGTATTGCACATCATTTCGATGATATCTTTGATATTATAGCATCTGATTACATACCAAAACCGAATGCGGCCCCTTATGATAAAATGATCAAGCAGTTTGATATTGATCCTACCAAAGCTGTGATGGTTGAAGATATGGCAAAAAACTTGAAATATCCTGCTGAAGTAGGGATGCGTACAGTTTGGGTGAAAACAACAGCGGATTGGTCTTCCATGGGGTCGGAAGGTGGACATATTCACCATATGACCAATGACTTGTCTGGTTGGATGCATCGGTTGGTTAATCATGAATATGATCTTTAATTCATATCTCAATAACTGAATAAAAGAATAGATTGAAAAAGCGGGTGTTTCGGCCTATTGTCGCGCCCGCAAAGCAGCATTAACACTGCTATAGCAGATTTTTAATTTCATTTAAGTTTTGAGTTCGCCAGATGACGGATCTAAGTAAAATTCGCAACTTCTCCATCGTTGCTCATATTGACCATGGTAAATCTACGCTTGCCGATCGTTTGATCCAGTATTGTGGTGGTTTGACAGAACGTGAAATGACGGAACAAGTTCTCGACAATATGGAGATCGAGAAAGAGCGCGGCATTACCATTAAGGCGCAAACTGTTCGTTTGGAATATAAAGCCAAAGATGGTGAAACTTATATCTTGAACTTGATGGATACGCCGGGCCATGTGGATTTCGCCTATGAAGTTTCCCGTTCTTTGGCGGCCTGTGAAGGTGCGTTATTGGTTGTTGATGCTTCTCAAGGGGTAGAAGCGCAAACTTTGGCTAACGTATATTTGGCAATGGATGGTGATCTTGATCTCGTCCCTGTGTTGAACAAGATTGATTTACCTGCAGCTGATCCAGATCGTATTCGCCAACAGATTGAAGATGTGATTGGCATTGAAGCTGATGGTGCGTTGGAGGTATCTGCGAAATCTGGCATTGGTATCGAAGAAACATTGGATGCGATCGTCGAACAGTTGCCTCCGCCGGGTGGAGAACGTGACAGTGAATTAAAAGCGATGCTGGTTGATAGTTGGTATGACCAATATCTTGGCGTTGTGATTTTGGTCCGTGTTGTAGATGGTGTTTTACAAAAAGGTCAAAAGATCCGGATGATGTCCACTGGGGCAACACATGAGATTGACCGTGTTGGTATTTTTACGCCAAAACATGAAACCGTAAAAGAGCTTGGCCCGGGTGAAATGGGTTTTATTACAGCTTCCATTAAATCCGTCTCTGATTGTCAGGTGGGTGATACCATCACGTTGGATCGCAAACCTGCAACAGAAGCTCTGCCGGGCTTTAAGCCATCTGTACCAGTTGTATTCTGTGGCCTTTTCCCAGTTGATGCATCGGATTTTGAAACATTGCGTGAAAGCCTAGGTAAACTTGCCTTGAATGATGCCAGCTTCCATTTTGAGATGGAAAGCTCTGCTGCACTTGGTTTTGGTTTCCGTTGTGGTTTCCTAGGTCTACTTCATCTTGAGATTATTCAAGAACGCCTGAACCGTGAATTTGATCTGGATTTGATTTCAACAGCGCCATCTGTGGTTTATAAAATTCATATGAATGACGGCAGTTTGCTGGAGCTCCATAACCCGGCTGATTATCCGGATGTTGTGAAAATTGACTCTATTGAAGAGCCATGGATTAAAGCAACAATCATGGTGCCTGATGAGTATTTGGGCCCAGTGCTGACACTTTGTACGGAACGCCGTGGTGAACAGTTAGATCTCACTTATGTGGGTGGTCGTGCGATGGTGGTTTATAAATTGCCGTTGAACGAAGTAGTCTTTGATTTCTATGATCGCCTGAAATCCATTACCAGTGGTTATGCGTCCTTCGATTATGAGATGGTTGGCTATGAATCTGGTGATCTGGTTAAAGTACAAATTATGATCAATGGTGATCCAGTTGACGCTTTGTCTATGTTGGTTCATCGATCCCAAGCAGAGTTCCGTGGTCGTGCCATTTGTGCGCGGTTGAAGGATTTGGTCCCACGTCAATTGTTCAAGGTGGCAATTCAGGCGGCGATTGGTGGCAAGATCATCGCACGAGAGACATTATCTGCGATGCGTAAAGATGTGACCGCGAAATGTTATGGTGGTGATGTGTCACGTAAACGTAAACTTCTTGAGAAACAAAAAGAAGGTAAAAAACGTATGCGTCAATTCGGTAAAGTGGATATTCCACAATCCGCTTTCCTTGAAGCTTTAAAAATGGGTGATAACTAATTCAGGAGATTACCCATTTCCTCATTTGTCTGATGCAATTGTTGCTGGCGCGCTGAGATATTCTTCCCGACTAAGTTTATGCACATAACATGCGGTCATAAACATAGTCGGGTTTTTAAAATCTTCACTACGATGGGCTTTATTCATCGGAAAATCCATATAGGCAACTTTACGGTGGGTTTGTCCTATCCAGTCTAAACTTCCGATGGCATAGCCTAGTTTCCTATTGGCCCGAATTGCTTCTAAATATGGTTTATCAAGCTCGTAATAAAAGCCACCTTCTTCGCCAGGATAGCTTTTTTTACCTGTCAGATCTTCATTGATAATATTGGCAATTTCACTGCCAAATATACGATAGGTGATTTCAAATGGTTCCCATTGGGTTTCTGAAATGATGAGCATGCCATGCCATCCAACAAAGTCAGTGAAGTCAAAATCTTTCCAGCAGGGAAATAAATTATCTTCGCCGCGTTTTTTTGCCCATAATTGATAGATGCTTTCAAATTCAGCGGGCGGATGATCCGTGTCTGGATCAATCAGGTAATAAGTTGATAGAGGATCACTTAAAATTTTTTCCATTAATCTAATGGATGCCTTTATTTTTGTTTCGATGATGCAGGCTACGTGGTTTTTTAAACAGGCCGATCATAATGCCACCGATAAGGAAGAGGGCGATAAAGACCCGTATAATTGCATCCCAGGCTGGTAAGGTCAGGATGGAGTTTTGGAAAAATGTCCAGAACCAGCTCGCATGGAGGTAGCGTTCAACGATGACCTGCGCATATTGCAGGCTTGGTTGATGCATTTGATACCAGATTTGACCTGCAGCTTTATTAATATCTTCGCCACTTAACCAAATATAGAGCCCAATCCCAAGAAGGATAAGTGCTGATAAGATGCATAATTTCCCAAACCAGCGAAAAAGCATGGTTTTTAGTCTCCCCAGACATATCTTATGTAATATGGCTCAAACCAAGGCGAAATATAGAATTTTCACTCTTAAGAAAACTCTAAAGTCATGTAATTCTACCCTTTTATCAGATTCTCTTATTATATGGGGTAAAAAAAATGAAGTTTTTTTAAAAAATTTACATTTTTCTTGAAAACAGCCCTTGCAAGACAGTGGGGATTTGGTTAGTTTCCGCTCGCTCCACATGGTTGGGGCCGCAAGTTGATAGGCAATCCCATGCATTCCTTGCGATACAGATTAGGAGCGATGGCCGAGCGGCTTAAGGCGCACGCCTGGAAAGCGTGTTGGGGGCAACCCCTCGGGGGTTCGAATCCCCCTCGCTCCGCCAGATCTAGTAAATCTTATATTTTCATTTAAAATCAAATATTTAAGAGAGTGTGATTTTTATAAAACCACACACGTTTACCACATACGTTTTTTCTTCACGAATCGTATAAAGTCATTAGGCTGTACATAATTATGAACTGTCAGAACTTAGCGGGGAAGGTGAGCTAATGGTTTTTGATGAAAAGACGCTTTTGAGTTTGAATGAAGCTCCTGTTGATAAGGAAGAATTCAATGAATGGCTATGGCAAAAAGACGTTATACCTAATCTGAAGAAGTCGTTATCCGGTGAAGAAGTGATCTTATATGCTGGCTTTGGTTACTATTATACACATACAGTACTAGTACCCGAGGATTTATTAAACCCACCGGATTTTGATGATCTTATGCGGTGGCATTTCAACCCATACGAATCATGGGACTTGTGGCAGCATATGGGGGATGAAGATTGTCATCTTGAAGACCCAATGAGCAGGCAAGGTGAAACATTACCGCATGGAGAGCAATTAGTTTTCTTGAGGACATTTGAAGGAGTGCCTGACCTTGGTAATTATGTCGAACTGTCGCAGCGATTTATGCATGTTATGGGGTTGCATTACATAAAGGCAAGGCAGGCTTGGTGTTCTCTGGACGATAATGGTGATCTGAAGGACATCGTGAAAGTTGTTCAGATTCGAGGCGAAGACGATTTTGAAAGCGGTATGGCAGTTATTTGTGATAGCCACGTTATACGTAAATATGCAGAAATCACGGGTTCATCTTTAGTAACCATGTTTGATCTAACTCGCTGTGAGAATCCTTACCTGATTGAGCACGGAGTAGAGGAGGTCTCATATTGTGGAATCGATAGGAGTTTCGTTACACGTTTTACAATACGTCCAACTAACTGTAGTGCAAGTCGTGGTGTGATTGTTACCAAGCTACAGGAAATGCATTTTAGTAATGATGATAATGGTACAAAGGAATACGCTTCTTTTATTGCACGTGACCTTCGTCGTAACGAGATTAAGGAGATTTCATGTGCGCCGGATAGTATTGTAAATTACTTTACTGAGAGTACGTTGCCTTATGAAATGTCCCCAGCTTTCTTTAATCCTGAGGTCTTGCTGAAATACAAGAATGACTCTGAGAAATACAGGCTTGAAGATAGAAGCATACATTGTAGAGGCGGTTGGTTCATTCAATCATATGATATAAATGAGCATGGGCAAGTACATGTGTACCTCATTGATTTACAACGCTTACCATACGCAGAGCAGCTTTACTGGAAGTCATTCAACGAGAAACCAAAGGGTGGGATTTCTGAGAGAGCGTTTGCCACAGATTTTGAAGGTAAATTTTTTACATCATACTGTCCGCTGGTGGATATTAAGAACATCCTTAAACAGTTTGAAAAGTCCGATCTTGGTTGGTGGAAATGTAGAGATGAATCCTTGTATCAATCAGTACGTTATCCTGTAACTGCTTCTATAAAGGAGTGGTCTAATGAATTACTGAATTTATGCCAACTTATTGTGGATGGGATTGATAAAAAGTGGTTGAAGAAACAGCTGAAGAATCTTGATCATGAGTATGATCCATCTTTTGGGTCTATTGGCATGACAACGGAATTGCTAAATGCTTATGGAATGGATCAAGAAGATGCTCGTGAAACTACTAGGCCAATAGCAAAATTACAGCGATTAAGATCAACTCATAAAGGCCACGCAAATGAGAAGGATGCAGACAAAGAACGAAAACAAATACTTGAGAACTATGGAGATTTGTCTACACATTTCAGAGAAGTCAGCATGGAGTGTGAAGAGGCCTTGAGTAGTATTTTTGAGCTTTTTAGTTACCGTAAATGATTATTGCACTTTCTGAGAGATTCGTATCTATTAAATCAACTCGGTGATTGGATATGTGAATGGGGAAGATGTCAGATATCACGAATGTTAAGCGATACACTATTGTTCCTGACGTGCCGAATAGTGAAGATCGATTTGACGGCGTTCATGGGAATGTTGCAGACACGATTGTTGATTTAGTCCAGAACCCTTCTCAATCGGGTATTTCAATCGGTATTGATGGTGCTAGAGGGAGTGGTAAATCTAGTGTGATCAAAATGATCGCCAAGAAGTTAAATGTGACCGCTGACAATAGTCCTTACAACCTAGTTACAATTGATACATGGTCGCATAGCGGTGACCATTTAAGACGTGCTTGTCTAGAGAAGCTGGCAGACTCATTGTTGCGCAAAGGTTGGACTAAAAATATCAATTGGAATTTGGATAGTTTACAACGTGATCGTAGTAATTCTATTCCTGCTTTCTCAAAAATAATAGCACTTATAGTTGTATTGATTTTTGTCTGGCTTCTTTTCCCTGAGGATATCCAGAGAGATGTATTAAAAGATATAAATGCCTATATTGATATCAAGTTTCCAGTATTACAGTGGATGGGTTTCGCTATTGGTATCATAGGCTTTTTGATTTGGGTGTTTCTGTATCCGCCTTTTGTACCTAAGTTAATCCAAGCACTTTCAGGTAATGTGTCCGAGTTTGACATCAGGGAAGCTGTAGAAGAAGCTGAGCACAGTTCATGGCGTTTTCAACAGTGGTTTTATCAACTGCTTAAACAATCGCTAGATGCTCCAGAACGAAAACTTATCATTGTATTTGATAATCTGGACAGACTTGAGAATACAGAAGCTTTAGAGGTGTGGAAGACTTTACAAATCTTCTTTGAGAGATTCTACAACCCAGATGAAGAGCAAAATTTCCTGAAGAATGTGTTTTTCATAAGTTGCTATGATAGTAGCCAACTAGAGCAACAGTCATTAGGTCATTTTGAGAAACTTTTTCATACCCGTTTTGCTATTTCGCCATTGTTGATCAGCTCTTGGAAACCTTTCTTCATAGAAACACTTGCTGAATGCGGCTTCGATAGTAAAGAGCAGGAATTGGTAATGGATGCACTTCTTCAAATAGAAGCAGAAAATCTGCCAAAACCACGTAAGTTAGTAAGATGTGCAAATGAACTAGCTACATTGAAGATGCAAAATCCTGCTGAATCTCTGGAAGTTCTGCTGTGTTACTGGTATGAGCTGAATAACAACTACTTAGAAGCTACGGATGAGTTTCTCTCTAGCACTAAGGCTGGGTCAAAAGAAATAATTAGAACTGAGTTTTTAGAACGACTTCGGAACGGCAACTTTAAGATCAACTCATGGCAGATTCTTGGATTAAATTCTAATGTGGCTGCAGAACGTTATGCACAGGTTTATTTTGGATTACCTAGGCTTCAGGCATTACAGGCCGTTCTACATGGACCAATCTCAGATGCCTTGCGCCAAGGCAATTATAAACGACTAATCCACCTTGAGCAAAATGCAGTAGGATATATTGATGTCCTTCATTTGGAAGTTAATCGTTTCATACAAAGAAAGCCCATGTTTAGTGGGTTGGAGAAAGCTATAGTTGCTTTATTCAATGATGAAAGCCCGCGTTCTCACGCCGCCTGTGCGAAGATGCTAATTGAGGGGTTAGGTTTAATGTCCCTTGATTTGAGAGCGAACGCGCAACTCGCGGTGGATTATGCTATGAGTTGTAGCCTATTGTTGAATTGGGTTGAAGATAATCCGCTTCTAAGAAAAAAACTCTTGAGACATCTGTCGCTTTTTAAACATGAGGAAGAGGCAGAACACTTATCTTCGAATTTAGACTCTTGGATTAAGTTTTACTCTACTTTGTGCTCTTTAGTGTCGGACGATGATTGGGCGCTATGTGCGCCATCTGTAAAATCAAATACAGGTTATTTTGATGAGCTGATTTCTACACTCGTTGAGGACAAAAGGGATCAATTATCTGCTGAAAAGATAAAGTTCATTAGCGGATTAAAGGTTGTTGGTCTTGGGCTTAACTTGAACCCGTTGAAAGTGTCAGATGTCGATAGTTACTTACTCTGGTGGAGATTCTTTAGGCAGGAACTGAGCTTTCCTGAAGTAGAGATGTTCTTGGATAATTATTTTATTCATGAAGACGACTTATGTGGGATGCTGCCGCTAATGGTCGCGCCAAGTAATTTGAAAGGAAGTTTTAAAGAAGAATGGGAAGGGTATTTTTCTGAAGAGCTTTGTTCAAGATTGCTTCCAAGATATAATCCAAGAAAGTTGCTGCCGCCGCCTGACAGTATAGGTACTTTTTATATAGCAATGATTTTGATGCTAAAGTATCAACCTGACACGATTTGTTGGGTGGCAAACAATTTATCCGATATAAAGCATTGGAATAAGTATACAATCAGAATCCCAAGTCTTGAGGTTGATGAACAACCTGCGTTGGACATTGTAGAGATTCTTGAATGTATTAAACCAACGACTACTCAGGAAGAAAATGCTTTATCCTATTTGAAAACATTGCCGTGGTCTGTGAAAGAAGAATTTATATCTGGAGACTGGTAACGTCACCTTCTGTAGGGTCTGCATGGAGTGTCCATAGGTCCACCCCAGTTTCCTCATCAGCACCCCAGTTAATCGCTGTTTCCAAACGTACTGCCACCTGAAAGGCCAGAATGTCCCCATCAAGTAAGATTGTACGTTTAGCCATGTTTACTCTCCAGTCCTACAGTTAGGAACTTAGGGACGTGGTTGTAGTATGCGTCAGGTTGTTCAAAACCTTTCTTCAGGATCAACTCTCCTTCGTTCCAGTGATGGACAATCCGTTCACGTCCTGTGTCAGTCGCAAAGATTTCGATTGTGCCGTACTCTTCGTTTCGTTTCTCAGAGAACAGCTTGTCGAGATACTGGGAATAGACACGATAGACACCTGCTTTATTGTACAGGTATCCCAGTTTCATTAGGGATTGCTTCATCTTGTTTGAGTTCACACCGTCCAAGGTCCGCGCAAAGCGACCTACAGAGATGTTGTTAAGTGGCGCATAGTGGGCGTCCAGAATGTCAGACTTCTTGCCTAAGCGTTCAGTCTCCTTCAGGAGCCGTTCACGTTCTTCTTCAGAGTCTGCTAGTTTGATTAGGGTCTCTGCATGTTGACGCATGGCCTGTGCAAAGTTGGCTGGGAGTGGGATAGTCTCACCCTCTTCCATCTCATACTTACCTGTACGTCGGATTGAAGGTAGAACTTCACGGGTCACCCAGTCTTGGAAGGGACGTGCAGCTGGTTTATCACAACGCATCAAAATGCGGTACATGCCCGATTCAGATACGCTGATTGCTGGTCGTCCTTTTCCTAAGACGGTCTTAGATTTATCCTCTTCATAAACACGCTGTGCAACCTCCGTAGGGTTCTTAAGTCCCAACGCAGCACACACGTCCTTCAGGACAAACCAAGGTTTCCCTTCGATGTCCACAACGCGCACGTCTTGGTTCACCGTGACGTCATCCACCACGGCGTTAAAGTTAAAATTTTTCATTTGATTTTGTTTCTCTTTGTTAAGAGTTTTTACTACCGCCAGTAAGGGCGATGTTTAGGCTGGTCCCGTGTATGTCTTTCGTCCCACCCTTGTTTCACAACAAGAGCTAAGAAGATAATTATAGAGACAACTAAGGAACCAATTAGGGTAGCCAGAAAAGGGCGTACCCTTGCATTAATGGTTCAAACATCTGGGTCTCCTTTAAGCGTCCTTTTAAGTTCCCTTATACCGTCCTTCAGGAACACCCATGCTGTACATGTAATGACGCCTAGAACCAGATAGTATATGGCTTCCAGTATCCCTAGTGAGGTCATCACTATTCATACCCTAAAGCTATTGAAATAGCCTTCAAAATCCAATAGGTCACTTGTCCAAATCCGATACCAGCCAAGATGATAACTATCATGTATACTATTACATCCATATTGATCTCCTTAAGCGGAACCTTAAGGACCACTCAGTTTTTCTTTGGTGGGTCTTTAAGTCCTGCTCTTCATTGCGCTTACTCCAGACCTCATCTACATCCACAGGCTTCTTAGGAGCTGGAGGTAACATGTAAAAAAGAGGCGCTGATATAGCGTACATGGCTACAGGTCCCAGACTTCTTTAGTCCACCACTTGCCTTCCTTATGGCCCCACCCGATGAGACCACCGAGGTAGATAAAGGCGACTGATAGTCCGATGAAGGGTAGACCGAAAGAGCGTCGTAGGATTGTGTACCAAGGCGCAAGGTCGTTCTGTGGAGTGGCAGGCCACTTCCAGTAGTTAATGTTCATATTCAATTTTCCTTAAAAAGAAGTTGGTGTCTCAGTGTGTTGTTGTTTCCACAAGCGATAGGTGGCTTCCATTAGGGCCAAGTCTCAGAGGGAGACTTAGGTGGAACTGAGGGCGTATTTGTGTCTGTCTCTACGAGTTCATAAGTGACGATCTCAAAGGACGGTGAAGGTAGACTTATGGTGACCTTGGGTGTCTCTAGGGTGGTCATAGAGGTGATTGATTGTAGAGTTATTTGGGCTGCATCACCCACATCTTTAAAAGGTTTTTATTAAAAAAGAATCCCTTATTACTTGTAATTACTTAATGAGAATCCTATCGTCAGCGCATGAGATCAACACATGCTACTTCCTCTAATCAGGGAGTTACTTCAAAGAAATAGCCGATAAGCCTTCCACAATTTTTAAAGAAAATACATGACAAAATTAAAACGCCTACAACATGCGGAAACAGCATCTTTTATCATTGCTACAACGTTAGCTATAATCTTCCTCTTAGTTAACTTTAATATGAATGAGGAGATAACTTGGAAATCAGTGATGGCTTACGTCAAAGAAGGTTTCACATTCACGATCATGATTATGGCCCTAACATTTTTAGGCCTGCGCATCAGAGAAAATATTTCAAAGCTTTCCGAGGACATAGCAGTCTATCGAAAGGTTTATAGCGCTCTGGTATACTGGGACGTCGACACTAAATCCATAGATACCTTGCAGGATATTCAAATCCTTAGGCATCTTGTTCAAGAAGATGTAATAGACATTCTTGACTTTGTTGACTCCTGTAAGATGAAAGCTCCAAAAATTACTCTAAAAAACAAAATAATTTTAAGTATGAAAAAGAATATTGAAGAGTCAGAGAAGTTTGTTCGATCTAAACATAAAAAGGAGGAGGAGAAAGCGAAAAAGAAATTACGCAAGAAATTAAAACAAAAGAGACCGTAACGAAGCTATCAGTAAGAAAATGGGATGGATTAACCCATTTGTTGAATAATACGGATAGCGCATCAATAGAGCTAAAGATGGATGTAGTTAATGAATGAATTACTCGAACTACCTCTTCAACTACAAATTACTTTAGTAGTTGGGTATATAGGATACAAGGTTGGATCAATCGGTGTATCTGAAAAACACAAGACCTTAGATGTCCTCTTGCAAGTACTGGTTTTTGGGGTCATAGCGACAAGTCTAACCACAAATTTAATTTCCAAACTCCCGTTGTCCAATCAGAAAATAATTATGCCATTTTTGAGTTTAGTACTTGTTTTTGCAATTGGTGCATTATGGCGACGATTTGGAAATTTGTCTGTTGCGTTTGTTTTAAGAAAATTTGGAGTAACAAGAGAAAATTTGCAACCTTCTACATGGGAGGCCATAATAAATCTACCTAAGTATACATGGAGCAATGTCTCCATTAGAACGGTGGATGGAGAATACCTTGAAAGCTTCCTATCTACGTTACCTTCTGGATTACCAAATTCTCAAATAGATGTGGATGAAAATGGCAATGTCGCGATGTATTTAACCCGTAGAATTGATGCTGACGGAAATGAAACAGCTTATGAACCTGTTGAAGAAGGAAGCAGCCATATAACATACATTCCCGTCAGTCGTATTGATCGTGTAACGGTAACTAGATTTAACGCGGCTTCGGGGGAGTAGATGGCCCTCGTGACGGAGATGATGGTGGATTAACAGAACCACCTCTATCTGGGCTAGGAGTCGTAGGAGGGTTCACACTACGAATTTCTACTGGTGAGGGTGGGTTCACACTTTCCCTTACTGTGACAACAACTTTATCTTTACTCATAACAATACTCCTAATGGGAAATTTTAAAGACATAAAGTAGCATGATTCCTATTACAACAAGTATATGTTGTGGAGTAAATTATAGATGAGTGATTTGGCATCTCAGTGCCTTTTGAGGTAAAACCGATGGATGGAAGACAGGGAAGTAAACAGAACCGATAGTACATCTGCTAACCCCATTTAAAAGGCGCTGGAGAGCCCCTAGAATCAACCCCAGTCGATACACATAAAAGCCATCTAACACGCTCAGAGGTCAATTCTGAGTCACACAGGGCATATCCTTCCTACCCTCTCTCCCTTCAAGGAGATTAAAACAAAAAAGGTGCATGAATGCCGTCTGACACTCACACACCTGATCTGTATTTGAAGGGGACCAGTAAGTAGCTACCATAGTTTCACTGAAATTCTCTTGCAGGGTTCCTGAAAGGATGTCCTTCAGTTTTCCTATGGATGTGTCTTCAAAGGTAATGAGGTAGGTAGAAACAGGAAGAAGGAGGGATTGTATAACTACCCTTATCCACCTTTCATACCTATCTTAGTTACTACCTATATTATATGTACCCTAGGTAACCCCTTCTATAGTGCAACCTAATTCCAAACCCGCAGAAAACCTAACATTAAGAAGGTTGGTGCTCTGGAGCTATAGAAAGGCGATTTTGCTGCTCTTCTTCCTCTAAAACCTCCTTCCAGAATTGCTCATTATTAGCTGCTAATTCTTCACTGGTCGTAGATGTATGGCGGGAATAGTTAGTATAATGGAGAGGTCTTCTGCAAAGCCACAAGCAGCCTTCCCCATTCTCTTCCTCTTCATATTTGAACCAATGCCCTGTTGTGACTGTTCGGTCCAAATACATCTCACCAAAGAATGAGAGCTTTACGTACAGAAAGTTGCGCGTCGAGTCCCACTCTACTTGTTTATCAGCCCATTCGATCAAAATTTTCATGTTATTTACTCTCTTGCTGTAGTTATTGATGTGTGAATCATGAGTCAGCCAAGTTTTCTTGTCAATAATATTTTCTTTATTTATCAAATACTTAGTCTCACATGTGGGACCGAGAATTGATCGACTGACAGAACCTCAGAGGCCCTCAAGCTTTCACCTAAGGGCCTCCATCGTGGTCACTTTAAGTCCGCTAAATGAGGCCACTCAGCCAACACATTCTTCCATAATGATGGGGTCTCATTCTTTAGCAGATCAATGCACTGTCTAAGATGGCTTAATGGGGCGCTATCGTGTGTGTCACTTTGCATACCTCGCGGTCCAAACACAGCCGTGTCACAATCAGGAAACGTTTTAGCCCGTATTCTTGCTAACTGATCTGAAATCTCGTTCGCAGTATTGCCGGAATGTCCCTTAACCCATTGCCAGTTGATAGGGTTTGAATACAAACATACCAACCTATCCAACTCTTGCCACAAGTCCTCATTGGCGACTGGCTTCCCTTGAGAATTAACCCAGCCCCTCATCTTCCAGCCATATATCCAGTTTGTAATCCCATCGACCACATACTTGCTGTCACTGTAGATTGTTAGTTGATAGTAATTACTTTGCGAACTGAAATGCTTTAGGGCCTTGATTGCTGCTGTAAGTTCCATGCGTTGATTGGTCGTTTTTTCCCGATCTCCCCCGCCGTACAGTATCTCATACTTGGCATCGTGAAGGGCGAAGACACCCCAGCCACCGATACCCGGATTAACCTCACAAGAACCGTCTATGTAAACGTCTACTACATGGTCTTCATAGGGACGATCCCATAGGGTGGCAACTCGGGATAGGATATAATCATCTGTTGCTTTCATTTTTATACTCCCTTCCTTAAATCACGAAATGAAGTGACAAGATAGAGATCAGGCATAGAGCTTCACCTATGCTGATGTAATTTATGAAAGTTGATTGATTGCACATTTGATACTCTCTTTCGTTTTAATTGTTGATCAATGAGCGTCAGTAAATGTAATCCGCTGCTGCTCACTCTAAAGTGCAACCCAATTATTTAACGTCCGATTTGGGTACAGCCTCACAGGACACACCAGCGAGACACAAATAGTGTTCGATTAGACTTGCTTTACAATTAAAGGACATATATGTAGTTAATGCCTAGAGTCTAATAGGACATATCGGAGATGCATATATGGCAAACGTGGGTTACATCAGGGTCTCATCTGTAGATCAGAACACAGGACGACAATTAGAAGGCATTGCGCTGGATCGTGTGTTTGAAGACAAAGTAAGTGGAGGCACTAAGAACCGCCCTGAACTTCTTGCCCTTCAGGACTATGTGAGAGATGGAGATACTGTACATGTTCATTCAATAGATAGACTGGCAAGGAACCTTGAAGACTTACTAGGGTTGATCCGTGGGTTTCTTGATCAAGGTGTCAACGTGAACTTCCTGAAGGAGAACCTAACCTTTAATGGAGAGGATAATCCCTTCCAACAACTCCAGCTCCAGATTATAGGAGCTGTTGCACAGTTTGAACGGGAGATGATCAAGGAGAGACAGCGCGAAGGGATCGCCAAGGCCAAGAAAGAGGGCAAGTACAAAGGTAGAAAGACCTCAATCGACAAGGAGCAAGTAATACAGCTTAAGAATGAGGGGATTACACCGACAAACATAGCCAAGCAACTGAGGATAGCTCGAAGCTCTGTCTATCGAATGCTGAAAGAAGATTAATTAAGGGGAGCTTCAGTTTCCCTTTTCTTCATTCTAGGGGATTTTCCTGAAGGGACCACCCCAAGGGGGGATAAATGCTACGGTCGTATATCGATAGAGCAATCAGAAATTTGAAGTGAAAAATATGTTGTGGTGTTAATCTATTGAATATATTAGAAAGTTGATGGGATTTCATGTAAGGGGCGTCAGGGATCATATGAAAGTATTAGAAGTTTTAGGTAATGAGTTTAAGAATCAGCCGCTATCTTTTTTAGCTGCAGCAATAACCATTATAAATATTTTTGGTAGTATTCCAGCTCTCGTGACTTCTGATGTGCATATCGTACAGTTTAAATTAGACATAAATATAGTCATCAGAGCATTTGCTTTTATTGCGTTAGAGGGGGCTCTTGCCTATGCATTCGGTAAACTTTTTGTCGTAATATCTTATCGCGGGGCTGGGTTAGGTTTTCTATTCATGCTGAATGCGACTCTTGCTTCTGCTTGGGTTTCTGGGTTTAATTGTTATTGGTTGTTCGCCATTTATGGTAATGAATTCTCCTTCTCGTTGTTAATCTTGATAGCTGTGATGTTTCTAGCTTACATGCTCAATTTATACTATGTATCTCATCATTTTGAAGTTGATGAGTCGTTGATTCAGGTGCCCGCGTATGAAGATGCGAATGACCAAAAGTATAAATTACGAAAGCTCTCCAACACTCGCGGCTTTCATTCTGCTTGGATGCTTTTGACATTTGGATTTATTTTTGTAGGCATACATTTTGGTACTAATTTGTATGAACGATATACTCTACTTAGTATTTTAGGTTAGTTTAGCGCTTGTGGGTACTGAAGTTTCTCAATAACGATTTTCTTTTGTTCAAGTCCAAGGCCCCCAGAATAAAGCCCGTATGTCATTGTGTTCTTCTCATGTCCTATTATGTCTGCTGCTTCATTCTCCAAGACACCAGCATTCTCAAACTGGGTGGCAACTGTCTTTCTGATTGAATGGAAAACATGTTGTTTGCCAAAACCTTCGCTGCTTTTTAGTGTTCCAAAGCGTTTGCCAATAGCATTGCTACGATCATTGTATTTGTTGAATGTAAGCCCTGATATTATGTAACCGTCTTTGGATTCTTCTTTCAGTTTCGTTATGAGCGGTTTTAGTTGGGAATGAACAGGAACTTGTCTCCAGCCTGCAGCGGTTTTTGCATCTTCTATTTCAAGATAGTCATCATGGACACTGGATGTCCGTAATGAGCATATTTCTTCAATTCTTGCGCCTGTCCACATACCAATTTCAATCAGGTAAGCAAGTTTGTCATCTTTGTTTTTCTTTGCAGCATTTAACAGTGAGATGATTGCTTCAGGCGTAAATGGTTTTCTTTGATCCTTCTTCTCTGTTGTCTTAGAGTTTTTGATTTGCAGGTTATCAAATGGAAATGTCTCCTCATTGACTACTTGGATAGCTTGAAGGTACCTCCAATATCCTCGACAAGCTGACAATATGCGTGTGACTGTCTTTGATTTTAGTTCTTCTTCACCGATTAATTGATTAGCCCAACGTTGTACATCTCTTTTGTGAATATGTTCTAGTACGGTAAATTTCTTGCTTAGCCTCTCAACATCAGTCTTTTTCATATCAACTGTTTTTGCGGTGTTTTCAAGCGTTCCAAGCCATTCCTCTAGATGCTCTTTAGTCGGCGTCATCTGACCTGTGATTCTTTTAACAAATTCTTCTCGCCTTGGTTTTTCAACCTTGGATGCTACAGTGTAAATCTCACTTAGGAGTAAATCGCGTTGGGATTCGTCACCTACCTCAGAGTGGGGACTTGCATCTGCTAATGCGGACTTCCAAAACTGTATGTCTTGCTCCAAGGGATCAAAGCTGGTCTGTCGTGCTGTTTGAATTTGGCCTTTCCATTGAGCTACCAGAGGGGCCACTCTTCGAAGAGCTACAGTTTCACTATCTGTGTCTAAGGATTTAACAAAGCGGGGCTTGTCATCAAAATATGGGCGGACGTCTTTTGGTATCTCCAAAACGCCATAATATTTCTTTCGTCTTTTCTGAATATAAGAAGGCATGTCCCAATCCTTTACCACATACGTTTACCACACACGTATATTGTCTTATATTATTGAAAACAAGTGGTATTATAGGATTTTTTAATGTAAATCGGAGCGTCCCCCTCGCTCCGCCAGATCTAGTAAAACGAACCTTCCATAATCTATATATTAAATATCCAATTTTTGAGATTCAGAATCTTCAATGTGGTTCTTAATTTGCGATATAGCCGCTACTTCCTGAATTGATCTGATAACTCTCACTCCGCCGCTAGTAGTTTTTCTTGGGTGTGTGACGCATAAGTTTTCTGGAACGCATCCGACAATCGGGTTTCAGCCTTGATCCCAAGTAGTTTATAAGCTTTCTCGGCATTTCCGAGAGAAACTTGTATGTCACCATTTCGTTGGGGTAAGCGTTCTATGGATAGTGGTTTTTTTGCAATCATTGAAAGAACTATTGCCAATTGGTTGATGCTGGTCGTTTGACCTGTGCATACATTATAGACTTCTGCGTCTGAGGATGTTTTCGCCATGGCAGCAAGCAAAAACCGAACGACATCTTTAACATAGATGAAATCACGTACTTGCTGACCAGTACCAAAAATTTTCAACTCCTGCCCAGATATTAGGCGATCAATGAAAATAGAAATTACCCCTGAATAAGGTGAAGATGGATCTTGTCGAGGGCCGAATACGTTAAAGAATCTCATACCTGCGCTGGGTATGTTATGTGATAACCCTGCAACTTTTGCATGATATTCACATCCTAATTTGTCAGCTCCATAAGCACTTAAAGGGCGCGGTCTATCGGTTTCGCTTAGCGGGATGTTTGCATTATCTCCATAAATAGCGGCTGAGGAAGCGTAAACAACAGGTGTTTTGTTTTCTCTTGCGCAATCAAAGACATTCACTGTACCGCCAACATTAATTCGATGGCTGCCGGGCCAATCATTCAAAGATTGTTCTACGGATGCAATAGCAGCTAAATGGAAACACCCATCCACATCTTTCATTGCTTTTTTAACATCATCATGATTGGCAACATCACCAATATGTAAGTCTACATCAATGGTTAAATTAGATTTCTTACCTGTACTTAAATTGTCTAGAACGACTACTTCATGTCCTTCTGCTGAAAGTGCCTCACATAGATGAGATCCAATAAAACCGCAGCCGCCAGTTACAAGATATTTTGACATTTTATTCTCCTGTTAAAGTTCTAACAAGAGAAGTGCAATCTGCTGACCAAACATTAAGTATATGATATTATTGAATAATGATAAATTTAATTACATGTCGAGCGCTCTCAAATTTAGAAATGACTCTCATTTTGCGAAAAAAAACTGGCAACGATCTTGCTGCGTTTATCAAAATAATTTGTTGAGGAGAGATAGCATGCAAGGAAACGAGAAAGTCATATGTCAACTGTTAGACAGTCGTCATACAGGTGGTATTGAAAGTCATGTTGTTGAACTAAGCAGAGGATTGAAGCAAGCAGGTTGGCAGGTGATCGTGGTTTTTATGAATAACTATGGACACCATCCTATGAAGGATAAGCTTCAAGCACAGCAGATACCGTTTTCCAGTTTGGATGGAACCGCTAAAACTTTGAATAAATATATTTCCAAGATGCGTCCACAACTTATCCATACGCACGGATATAAGGCCGGTATTTTGGGTCGTTTGGTTGGTTTGTTCAATTCAATCCGTGTTGTTTCTACATTCCATGCAGGTGAAGACACGAAAGGAAAGATGGCTTTTTATACCAGCTTAGACAGGTTAACTGCATTTCTTTCTCACCCTATTGCTGTTAGCGAAAAAATATTAGCTAAATTGCCTAAAAAAGCAGTTCATGTGAATAACTTTGTTTCTTTACCGTTGGTTAGAACGACCAGGAAGGGAAATGTAGTGGCGTTTGTAGGACGTCTGTCAGAAGAGAAGGGACCTGATCTTTTCTGTGAATTGGCAAGAAATAATCCACAACTTACATTCCATATGTATGGCGATGGCCCGATGCGTGAGGCGCTTCAACAGACATATGAAAAAGATGTCACATTCTTTGGTCATGTTGACATATCAACATATTGGCAGCAAATAGATTTGCTTTGCATGCCTTCTAGATTTGAAGGTCTGCCCATGGCTGCCTTGGAAGCGATGGCGCATGGTATCCCTGTTTTGGCATCAGATGCAGGGGATTTACCCAAACTCATCAGAAATTCGAAGCAAGGTTGGATTGCATCGATAGATCAATTGTCTTCCTTTTCAATGAGGCTGGATGAGTGGGCATCCATGAACCAAGAAAAGAAAGAAATTATGGGTCATACCGCACGATCCAAAATTGAGACTGAATACAGTTGTCAGGCAATCATTCCTCAAATTGAAAAAATTTATTTTTCCACGATTGGAGGATGATATGCCGTTGAACATAAATATATTTCTGGTGTTTTGGGCTTGCATTATCAGCGCTGTATTTCGACCAATCATCGGCGATTTTCAGGAAGCTGGTCTAAACGGTGTATTGGCTGGTGGTCTTGGGGCCAATTACATTGTCTGGTTTTCACTATTAATCGCTTTTATGTCTCTAAGGATGATTAGGGAGTTACCGCCGATTTGGGTCTTTTGTATAGCGATATTTATGATGCTTGTGCCTAGCGCAACTCTTTCTTGGATCGGTGCAAGCCTAGTTGCATTTTGGATAGTATGCCATCAACCAAAGAATCTTGCGGCAATTCTATTACTAGCGGCTTCTCTCAGAGAACCTCTAACAGCGATTTGTTTGAAGTTATTTGCAGGAAATATCCTTGGTTTTGATGCGATTATGACGAATGTCGCTTTACTTTTGATGGGACAGCAGCCCGTTATTGAATCTAACATTGTGATCAGTGAAACTGGACAACCTCTTTTAATTCTCACAGGATGTTCGGTTTTTGCCAATCTATCCTTTATTAGTCTGTTATGGCTTACGATGCATGTGTTTTTCAAAAGAGTAATAACATGGGGAAGTTGGCTGTTATTAGGTGTTGTGATGTTCATGACCTTGGCGTCAAATGCGTTCCGTTTGGCCTTTATGACGCAATCTGCCCAATCTTATTATTACTATCATGATGGGGTTGGCAGTCAGATATTTGAATGGGGATTAATGTTAACCGTTCTTTTAGTTATGATTGGAGGATGTAAATATGCAAAAACATCTTAAATTCCTACCATATCTTATATGCTTATGCCTTATCATATCTCTTTATCTTAAGTATCCTGCCTCGTATGTGCTTAATCATTCTGAACAGGACAAATCAGCCTTTATCTTATCACTTGAAGTGCAAAATTTATCTTACAGACAGACCATCAAACCGGTAAATAGAGGCCAATTTGACATTCAAATCTTTGATCATCATTTTTGTGAGGGTTTGCTTGCTGTAATTGCTCTGGAAAGAAATGAGGAAGGTGCCGGTATTTTGGCTCACTATCTGAATTTGCCAGTATCAGAGATTAAGTTTATTTTTGATAATCAGGTATATGATGAGTTTCCAGCCTTTTCTTACTGGTTGGCTAATTTAACCGCCAAGAGGCATGGAAATTCTGTTCTGGCAGTTAAAGAATATGGTCATTGCAATTTGATCGAAAATACAGATTGGTCGCAAATTTAAACTCTCATTTTGAGAATATTCTCATTTTGCGAACCAAAAACTCCCAAAAACCGGTACTTTTTTCTGGCATATGACTTGCGCTTATAAAATTGTACAAAAATGGAGTTTATTATGAAAAAAACCCTAAATATAGTGATGACAGCACTCGGGTTTCTTCTGATTTCATCTTTTGCACAGGCGCAAGAGTCTTTGCAGAATGTGGATTTGGAAGATGGCTTGTTAAGTGGCATTCAAACCGCATTGCCGGAAAGCCGGAATGTGGATATGGAATTCCTCAATCCAAGCTACGATCCTGTCATTCGATTATCTGATGATGCTCAGATTGGCCTGACTTTTATTGATGAAGGTGCAGGTTACAGAAACAGCCTTGGCTATTTCACATTTTCTGACTCATCTTTTGACAACACGACATTCGGAGATATTGATACCAATAGCAATGGCATCATTACTGTTGGTGAATTATCGAATGTAAGTGATGTAAACACCGGAATGATCTTTAACAACGCTTCCAAGCGTTGGGCAGGAGGCTCTCTGGTCGCAGGTGATACGGCTGTGTTAGGCAATGGTACTCTAACGGCCGATGGCACTGATTTTACCATGGATGATGGTATCGTATTTGAATCAGGTACCAATGTTGGCTTCTTCCTAATGCAAAATGCCTATTCTTGGGGCGGTATAAATGAAGACGCGATGACCATGTATTCTGTGGATTTCTTAAATCCAGAGAATGACGCACTTGCAACTTATGATAATGTGGCATCCAATTCACGCCATGTGGCGATGATGTTTGCCGATTATGATCAAGAAGAACTTGTTCTGGGTTTTGAGGACTTGTATCGAGATCATCGAAGTGACGAGGATTTCAACGATGCAGTCTTCCGCATCCGAACTGACCCGATTGAAGCTATCCAAGATACTAATGTGACAATCATGACGGCACCTGCCCCTCATTTGGGTGGTGGTATTGCCGGGATGGTGGCTTTGATTTTTGTATTCGCTTTCGCACGTAAAAATCAGGTGAAAGAAAATGCAATTGCTTAAGAAACTTCCAGCGGCTTTACAGCAATCTGCAATTTATGCATTGGCCTTAGCGGGTGCAAAGGGGATCTCTTTGTTGATGATTCCCATTTTCACCCACTATCTAAGCCCAGAAGATTATGGTCGGTTGGATATCCTGCAAACACTGGCAGATATCCTAAGTATCATAATCGGGCTTGGATTGGCTGATACTTTATTCAGATTTTGTAATGAAAATGAAATGGACAAAGCCAAAGAAATTGCAGCGCGACTATTTGGTTTATCCTGGATCATTGCCGCTGTTTCTTTTCTTATTACGCAAATGATGGCATCGACGATCGCGGATATTTTGCCAGGGGATGTGACTGAAATTCAAACACGTCTTATTTTAACAAGCTTATCCTTGTCTGGTACAATACTTGTACCCTTGGCTTGGTTGCGTTTACGTTCCAAAGCAGGCTTGTATCTGGCTGGTAGTCTCGGTCGTACAGCATTTCAAGCTGGGTTTGCAGCGATTTTGGTTGCATTCGGTTTTGGTGTAACGGGATTTGTCTTTGCAGGTTTTGTGGCTTGTGTCGCTTTAAGCGCCTTTATGGGGTATCTGCAATTAAAAGATACTGGAATCAAATTTGATTTCGCGGCTTTTAAAGCGTTTGGGCCTTATGGTGGCCCTTTGATTTTTACTGGTATTGCCGGATTTATTATGGGTAGTTTTGACCGTTGGATTTTGGCGGATGCTGTCGGCACTGCTGCAATGGCGCAATATGCATTAGCGGCTAAATTCGGATTAATCACCGCTGTTTTAATTCAACCTTATGATATGTGGTGGCAAGCTAAACGCTTTAGTATGTTAACGCAGCAAAACGGGCGGGAGAAAGTTGCTCATTTCTCTTCTATTGCTTTTGTCGTTGTTTGTGCTGCGGTGATGAGCGTGTGTGCCGCTTCACCATTGCTGATAACTTGGTTAACCCCTGTAAGTTATCATCAATCCATAACATATGTGCCCTATCTTGTTGCCTTTGCGGCCATACATAATTTAACGCAAACTTTAGGTTTTGGTATTTATACTGAAAAAACAACAAAACTTCCGGCATTGATTGATGGCGCATGTGCCTTAATCGCCTTTGCCAGTTACTTTTTGTTTATTCCTGCATATGGCATTGAAGGCGCGATTTTGGCCACTTTTATTGCCTTGGGTATACGTTTTGGAACAACGATTGTGGTTGCGCAAAATACACTAAATTTACCCTATCCGTTTATAAAACTGGTTATTTTAGCAGTTTACACAGGATCAATGGTTGTCACCTTAAATTATCTGGAGGAGATCTATCTTCAGATAGTGATGGGAATGATTGCCATTGGTGTCCTTGGTGGGATGGCAGTTTTAATGAAATTCTTGAAACTTCCGGTGAGATGTCATGAAGCTACACGGATTGCATAATAGATCAACACAAGTGATCTTTGCCTTACTGGGGAGCTTGTTTTTGGTTTTACCGTGGTATGTGATCTCGCACCCCGCCATTCCGGTTGCATTGGCTCTGATACCTATCTTGATATTTGTAGCACTTCGCTATCCGTTTCTGATGGTTCTGGGATTCCTTATTTTTTCCTTTTTCAGAATTCATGAAGTTTTCCCTCAACTTTATCCGTTGCGCATCCCGCAGATGCTTGCATTGGGAACGATCGCGTCTTTAGCCTTCAATCTAATGACAAAGAGAATTGAGGTTTATTGGCGTTCGGAATTCAGTATTTTTTGTGTATTTTTCATACTGGTAACCTTAGGTGTGTTTTTAGCAACGAACAGAGGCGAGGCCATGTCCAGTTGGTCAGGCACTTATGTTAAAATTGCAATTATGGTTTTTGCGATTTCTTGGTTATCACAGGATACACGCGCCTTTAAGATCATGCTCTATAGCATCTTAATTGCTGGTCTGATTGTCGGTTATGTTACCATTTATAACAAGATGAACGGGATTGGGCTTGTAGAAGGAACACGGGCAACAATTGGTCGTGATTTGGGATCATTGCTCGGAGATCCAAATGACTTGGCTTTGGTTTTGTTGTTTCCGGCTTCATTCGCGCTGGCCTTGGTTTTCACCTCCGGAACGGGATGGGGTACGAAAATGCTCGGCGTTATCTGTTTTATAACTATGATTTCTGCAATCATTGCCACACAAAGTCGTGGTGGCCTGTTGGGCATTACGTCGGTGATGGCTGTCTTTGGGTATCGCAAGATTAAATCAAAGGCTTTGTTCTTTTCCATTGGCCTTATCTGTTTGATGATTTTATTTGCTGTCGCTGGAATCAGTGACCGTGCATCTGGCGGTGCCCATGAAGCAGGTATCGATGAATCATCCATGGGGCGTTTACATGCTTGGGATGCTGCAATTGGCATGGCGCTTTCACATCCGATAAGCGGCGTTGGGATCAACAATTTTTTATCTAATTATTATATGTATAGTGATTTTTGGGATGGTAAGAACCACGCGGTCCATAGTACTTGGTTTGGTGTTTTGGCAGAAACAGGTCTCATCGGTTTTATGATCTTCATTAGTTTGATATTTACCCTAATCAGAAATGGGTTAAAGACTTTACAACGTCTGGAAAAGACTGATGAAGTTGTCGCAAATATCGTCGCTTATGCGGTTTTTGCCGGACTGATCGGGTTTTGTGTATCAGGGACTTTTCTGACTATGGGTTTTACATGGCCTGTATATATTCTTCTATCCCTTGGCGTGGCTATTTCCCGCTATTCTGAAAAACTGGTGCATCAAAAGAAATATTGAAAAGCAAATTGAACTCATGTTTCGCTAATTGTATCGCATAATGAGAATTTCACTTGTTTCTAAATTTTAACTAATTGAAAATATTGAATAAATTTTGGGCATGCTCTCTGCAAAGGTTTAACAAAGTTTAATATTGCAAGAGGAGGAAGTCCATGTGTGGTATTGTTGGCGCCATTAACGGCGGTACAGTTATTCACGATCTCTTAACAGGTTTACATAATGTTGAATATCGGGGCTATGACTCAGCCGGTGTGGCTATCTTGAAAGATCAGGCGATTTCCCGCCGTCGTGCGAAAGGAAAGCTGGATCGACTTGAAGAATTATTGGACCAATCCCCTTTAGATGGAGCATCTGGCATCGGTCATACAAGATGGGCAACACATGGTGGGCCAAGCGTTGCAAATGCGCATCCGCATCTAACCTCTGAAGTAGCCGTTGTTCACAATGGTATTATTGAAAATTTTCACGATATTCGCGAAGAGTTAATGGCAGAAGGTCATGTATTTGAAAGCGAAACTGATACAGAAGTGATTCCACATCTGATCACGCATTATATTGCCAAAGGGTTTAGTCAGGAAGCTGCTTTAAAAGAGGCCGTTTTACGTTTAGAAGGGGCTTACGCTTTAGGTGTCTTAATGCGTGATGATCCTGATCATCTTTTTGCTGCTCGTAAGGGAAGTCCTCTAGTTATTGGTAAAGCGGATCATGGGGCTTATCTAGCTTCAGATGGTATTGCTCTCTCTAAAAATGCTAAACAAATTGCCTATCTAGAGGAAGGCGATATTGCAGTATTAGGTCGTGAAGAAATTCAAATTTCTGATATTAACAATAAAGACGTATATCGTGAAATGTTGACCCGTAGCAAAATGACAAAGGCAACTGATAAAGGTGGTTTTGCACATTTCATGTTAAAAGAAATCCATGAACAACCAGAGGTGATCGAAAAAACCATTAGATCCAATGTTCAGGAAGTGGCGGCTTGTCCAATTAATTTTGCAGATATTTCACGTTTGACGATCGTTGCTTGTGGCACTTCGTTTTATGCAGCTTCTGTTGCCAAATACTGGTTTGAAAAATATGCAAAACTTCCGGTTGAAACAGATATCGCGTCTGAATTCCGGTATCGTGAACCATGTTTATCAAAATCTGGGGCTGCTTTATTTATTTCTCAATCTGGTGAAACGGCAGACACATTAGCGGCACTTAAATATGCCAAAGATCATGCGCAAAAAATTATTTCGCTTGTGAATGTGCCGGAAAGTTCCATTGCGCGGGAATCGGATTTGGTTTTCCATACGATGGCTGGTACAGAAATCGGTGTGGCCTCCACAAAGGCGTTTACCACACAACTTACTTTATTGGCCCAGATAGCCATAAAAGCTGGTCAGCAACGCGGGGAATTGGATCACAAACAAGCCTTGGTTTTGACCCAACAATTGGATCAGTTACCCAATCTGGTGCAAAACGCGCTTAAATCAGCCCCAGAAGCAGAAAAAGTCGCAAAAAAAATCAAAGATGCCAAGAATGTCTTATTCATTGGACGTAACACATCTTTTCCAATTGCGATGGAAGGGGCGCTTAAACTTAAAGAAATCTCTTATATTCATGCAGAAGGATTTGGGGCCGGTGAATTAAAACATGGTCCTATTGCATTGATTGAGGAAGGAACACCTGTTGTTTCAATTCTGCCAAAAGACGCGCTTCATGAAAAAACAGTCTCGAACATTTATGAAGTTAAAGCCCGTGGCGCAAATGTGATTACAGTTGGTCCTGAACCGTTAGATGACTTTGCACATATGTCAGTTGAAGATGTAGACGAATTTTGTGTTCCAATTTTATATGCGCTGCCGATGCAACTTCTGGCTTATTATACGGCTGTTGCCTTGGGAGCAGATGTGGATCAACCACGTAATCTTGCAAAATCGGTGACAGTAGAATGATACATGTTCAGTCATTTAAGCAATGGGCTAAGCATGGCGATAGCCATGCCGCCCGCTTTATACGCAGATTACACCAATTTCGTAAATCGATCGAAATTCCAAAATCCGTTTGCGGGCTATATAGACCTGTCTACAGGGCGCATCGATTGGTCGCATCACTATATGAGCTATTCATACAAACAACCTATTTGACACCAATGTTCAAAAGCCAAATTGAAGGGTCAGTAAAGCGACTTAATCTATATGGTGGGTTGCCCTATATAAGTGGGCCTCTGAAAATAAAATGCGGAGATGATTGCAGAATTTCCGGTGCCACAACATTTTCAGGTCGCACAAAATCTAATCCCGCCCCCGAGTTAATCATTGGTCATAATGTAGGGATCGGTTGGCAAACAACAATTGCTGTCGGTACACGTGTTGTACTGTCAGACAATGTACGAATGGGTGGGCGTAATTTTCTGGCGGGCTATCCTGGGCATCCGGTGAATGCAGATGAGCGCGCACGTGGTTTATCAGATTATGACGATCAGGCCGGGGACATCATTCTTGAGAAAGATGTCTGGCTTGGAACAGGTGTGATGGTGATGGCGGGCGTCACCATTGGCGAAGGCACGATCGTGGCTGCAGGTAGTATAGTTACCAAATCTCTACCTGCTAATGTTCTGGCTGGGGGCAGTCCTGCAAAAGTAATTAAACCGTTAATGTCTGAAAACCCAGAACCAGAAATATTGGAGTTCAAGAAATGAATGCAGATATGATTGTTTTTGGGGAAGATTGGGGTAGTCACCCAAGCAGTACCCAACATTTAATACATCATCTTTCAAAAAATCGCCGGGTGTTCTGGATTAATTCAATCGGTATGCGGCGTCCGCAGATCAACTTTCGGGACTTCAATCGTCTGTTTGCCAAAGGTCGAGCAATTTTCAGGAAGCAAACCGTCGAAGATAAAGTTGATGGACCTGTTGATGTCGTCGCCCCCAAAGTTTTTCCCTGGCCTGGAAATCGCGTGGCCACAAGGTTGAACCAATCATTATTGTTAGGTCAGCTTTATAAAGTTTTAGGAAGTCATAATTGTAGCGATCCTATCGTTTGGACATCTTTGCCAACTGCTGTTGACTACCTTGATGGTTTAAAGAAGAAGGCGTTGATTTATTATTGTGGCGATGATTTCGGCGCATTGGATGGCGTTGATCATGCTCCTGTTCTTGAATGCGAGAAACGTCTTGGTGAGGCCGCTGATTTGATTATCACGGTCAGCCAAAAGCTTGCTGATAAATTCCCCGCGGAGAAAACAATTCTGATACCACATGGTGTTGATTATGGATTATTTTCGTCTCCTGTGGAACCAGCACCAGAATGTCAAACCAAACGACCTATTGCAGGGTTTTATGGAAGTTTGGCGGAATGGATTGACGTGGATTTGATCGCAGAAACAGCGAAAAAATTACCAAATTGGGATTTTATGTTCATTGGGCCGATTAAAACGGATATTAGCGCCTTTAGAAATCTTAAAAATATTCAGTTGATAGACGCTATGCCCCATGCGCAATTGCCAAGCTATGTGCAACATTGGCAGGCAGCCTTACTTCCCTTCAAGGATAACGAACAAATTAGATCGTGTAATCCTCTTAAGCTTCGGGAATATATTGCGTCTAATACACCTGTTGTCACTACATGCTATCCCGCTATGGAACCTTATCGAGACGTTGTTAATGTTTTTGAAACATCGGATGATCTTGTGTCAGTTTTAAGGAATATTAAACCGTCTGACGATCAGTCGTTGCGCGTGAAAAATGAAAGTTGGGGAAGCAAAGCAGGTAAGTTAGATAACATTCTGCGTCAGTGGAATAACTAATGTGGCGAATTGTTGTTTTTTGTCTATTGTTGAGTTTCCCTGCAGTTGCAGACGGTGATCTTGAGTTAGTCTACACTGATGAAAACCGTCCAACAGCGGGAAGTTATTATCATATCCAAGGCTATAACCCTACATCATCGCCTCAGATCGTGGTCATAAAAATCACGGATAAACCTGAGCCGGCTTATCATGATCGAGTAAACGAAGAGAGGTGGGTATTACCGGGCGCTTTTGAAATATGGGTGCAGCCATCTGCATTGCAGACACCAAACGGTAAGTTCTTGGCGTTGAATGGACTAGACTCTCTCACGGTATTCAGTCCTGCTGACTTGGATTTTGAGTCAATAGTTAAAACGGAAATACAACCGCCTAGTGATGTTCTTGCGTATGATTTTGGCCCTATAGATAGTCCCATATTTCTTGGGTTCGAACGACTAGGACCTCAATCGTCTCATATTAAATCTATAAATGTTCAACCCTTTATCAGGAAGGGAGGGGATAGCCTTATTCGTGACGGATTGAAAGGGATTACACTTCTTGAAATTCCCATATCAAATGGCCTGTGGCGGGCAAGTTTATGGACTGAAGATATCGGTGGATGGGAAACATTACCGCCTCTTTATGAGAGGCGTATTCGAATTAATGGGCAAGATGTGGATCTGTTAAGGCAAAATCACCATCAATGGATTAGAAGCAGATATCTGCAAGGGCAACGTGCAAATCAGGAAACACCTTGGGTAAGTTTTGGATCGCGGCGGGGTGATTTACGGCAATTTGAAGTTAATGTGAACAATGGACTATTTAAATTGGAACTGGCAGGATCAAATCTTCAAGCCACGACAATAACTGGATTGATACTTGAACCTCTTGGATTTGATTATGCATCAGTTGTTCAGGAACAGCGTAAAAAATGGTTTGATCAAAGATGGCCATATATCGTTGAAGAACGGCAAATTAATGCGGTGAAAGAAATAGTTGTTTTCGCAGGCGAAACGATCTTTGTTCCTTCAGATAATCAGGAACTGATTTCCGTTACTGGCATTGATGTTAAGGCCTATTACCCGCAGCAAGCTTTTCATAGATCACAGCCCAATAGCGGAATGCTTGTTCGCCAGTCACGACGTTTTTCTACGCAAGTAAGCAAATCTGAGACATCGATCTATCAGATTAGAATTCTGAAAAATGTCAAAACAGGTATTTATGATTTAGGTGGCTTGAAAGTTCATGTTGTAGAACAAGCGCTTCCAGATATTCCTAAATCAATCGGGATATATCTGGAACCCGCCTTATATCTGAGAGATGAGGCTGAAATAAATCGACAAATTTGGTGTGATTTAGAATATCTGAGTTCTCTGGGCTTAACCGCAATCGCCCCACCATTTTCCGATAACATCGTGGCGGACTATAATCGTGCGATAGCTTTTGGTTATCGTGATATCTTGGCTTACACGCCAATGAAGCGTCATCATGCAGCTGTCAAAAGGGCAATTCAAACCGGTTTGATTAATGATCTCTATTTGTCGATCGCCGACGAACCTTCAAATCTTGGCACAGGACGGCATATCTCTGATTTACATGATTTTTTGCAAAATGAGAGTCCTTTTGCGAAAAAAGCGGGCCATTTTAATAGTCGCAAGGATTGGAACTATCTAAAGTTTGTTGATTTAGCACTCATAAATGCAGGATTTGGAGTAGATATTGCTCAAATTATGGAGCTAAAAAAGGTTCAAAATCGTATCTGGTTTTACAATATGGAAGATACCAGATTAGGCTCTGGTTTCTACATGTGGCGTGCTGACGTGGATGGGTATCTACAATGGCACGGGCGTATGCCTACAGCCGACCCATTTGATCCAACTGATGGTCGTGAAGATGACGTTCAGATGCTGTATCCCAGTAAAACTGCGTGTTTACAGCATCCAGATATTGATATCAATCTGATCGACATGGTGAATGGGATATCTGATCTACGCTGGTTAAAGTGGCTTGATGGCGCTGCCAAGCAGAATCGAGAAGCACGTAAGTTGCGTGATGAAATCCACACAGATATTCCGTTGAAATGGCAGGATGCCAGAAAAGTTCAGCGTGGAAAATGGCAAAGTTTTAAATCCCAGATTCAGGAATTGGCTTTTCGATTGCAATGATATTCTCAGAAACAGAACTGAGGATTATTATGAGAGTTTTATTAACAACTATTGGATTGGCGGTTTGCTTAAGTGGCTGCATGACTCTTAGTCCTATGGAATTACTGCCGGAAAATGAAATGTATTTCATGACTATGAAGGATGAGCGTTACGCGCCGACTGGTCAGAATGGTATTTCTATACAGGAACTTCTTCAATCGGCTCGTGGTCAAGATGGCGAAGTTGTAGAAATTGTTGAAATACAGATTTCCTATCAGGACCATGTTCTGGATGAAACGAATTATGAATTTTTCCGTACTGTTCAAAATCAGCCGATGGAAATTCTTTGCGGTCCTTATGAATATGGGGATCCTTTTAGCGCGGCATCCATGGCTTTGCGTACCTGTGAGGAAATCCGGGCACAGTTAAATGACAAGGGGATTTCACTTTCTATCCGCTTTGATCCAAATGCGCCAAAAGGTCACGCAACTATTTCCCCATTGATGGGAGAGGGCGAGTCAGATGCGTAAACAATTAATATATCATATTGCTGTTATATTATGGGCAGCTTGGAGACGCCGCTATTTGATCGCTGTACCGATTTTGGTGATGCCTTTTCTAGGTTTGGCTGCGGGATTTTTTTCTCCCAAAAAATATGAAACCTATACAACCATCTTGATTCAGGAAGCTGCAAAGCAAAACCCGTTTCTGGAAGATTTAGCAATTGCAACAAATTTGAAATCTCGAATGGAAGCCTTGAACGCCTTATTGCATAGCCGACATATTCTAACCGAAGTTGCGCTCAAGCTTGGTTTGATCAATCAGGAGATGGATGAGACAACCCGTCGACGGGAAATAGCCAAACTTTCCAAAGCGTTGAAAAGTAAATTGGTTGGGGAAGATCTTATCAAGATCACTTATACGGCCAATAATCCTGATAATATGGCAGAAACATTAAAGCTTGTGAGTTTGCGTTTTGTGGAGAGGGTGATTGCCCCACAACGTTCTTCTATTGCCCAATCAGAAACGTTTTTAAAAACAGAATTGGATACGCGTCGTACCGATTTATTTGAGGCGGAAGCCGAGCTGGCTGAATATAAATCGCTTTACGCCAGTGAATTGCCCGAACTGCATGCGGCGAATGTCACCCGTTTAAGCCATATTCGTGCTTTGTTGGCAGATCGTAAGATCGCACTTGAAGGTGCAAAAGGAGAAGAGGCAAAAATTCGTGAGCGATTGTCTCTCACCAATCCAGTTGTTGGAAAAATTGAAGAAACGATTGTGGAAACAATGGCTGAGTTGACTGCATTGCGTGCAAGTTACACGGACCGTCATACAAAAATTCAGGCAGCATTACGTCGTCTGGAAGCTCTGGAAAATGAAAGAAACAAAGTTCTTCAACAATTCCCGAAACTCGAAGGTCAAAATCTGGATCGTCTTTGGAATATGGCAACATCCAACGGTTTCCAAAATCAAAATGGCGTGCAGCCTTTATTGGTATCCCAATTGGAACGTTTACAAGATGCACAGAGCCAATGTGAACGTCTGGAAGAGGAAATTAGCGGCTTGGAAACAGAGTTGAAGCTTTTATCCGACAAAGTCAACGGGTTTGGCGAACATGAACGACGCTTGAATGAGTTACAACGCGAAATCGAAGTGAGACGAAAAATCTATTCCGATTTGGCCGAACGACACCAGCTTGCCCGTGTGACAGGTGCGCTTGGTAAGTCTGAAGAAAGTGAGCGTATCAAACTGATTGATCCGCCATTCACACCGTTGGCGCCGAGTAACCTGCCTTTGATCTTCTTCGTGATCGCCGGCTTGGTTGGTGGCATTTGCTTTGGATGTGGGATCGCTTTTGTCATTGAAATGTTGGACACGACTATCCGCCGTAAAGAGGCATTGGCTCAAATGATCAACGCTCCCGTCTTTATCAGAATTCCGCCGAAGGAGGAGTAAAAAATGAACAGAGTAGTTTTGCAAATTGTTCAGCATATGAAACCTGGTGGCATTGAAACCATGGCGCTGGATTTACAACATCATATGAAAGACTTTGATGTTCATATTGTGAGTCTCGAAGGTAAGAAAGAGGATGTTTTGGAAAACTGGCCGCGTTTAAAACAGGTTGAAAGCAGACTTCATTGTTTAGATAAGAAACCGGGTCTACAAATTTCGACTGTTTTAAAATTGGTTTTGTTGATTAAACGTTTAAAGGCAAAAGCAGTCCACAGCCACCATATTGGCCCATTAACCTATGGTGGGGTTGCTGCGCGCTTTTGCGGATTGAAAGAATTAGTCCATACAGAACATGATGCTTGGCATTTGGAAGATCCAAGGGCGGCGACGCTGGAGCAGAAATTAATCCGGTATTTAAGACCAACATTGGTCGCGGATTGCCATACGGTTTCTAAGAATTTGAAAGCCATCATTCAAGAAGCAGAACCTGTTGTGATCTATAATGGTATTGATACAAGAAAATTTTCACCCGCAACAAAGTCAGAAAAACTTAAAACGCGGCAATTTTTCAAAATGGATGAGCAAGCTTTTTTCATTGGTTGTGCTGCACGTATGGAGAAGGTGAAGGGATTACATTATTTGATTTCTGCCATGCCGTCTTTGCCAGATTATATCAAACTGGTGCTCGCTGGTGATGGAAGTGAAAAACAAGCGCTGAACGAAATAGTGATCCAACTTGGATTGCGAGACAGAGTTCAATTCCTGGGGCGGATTGAACGCATGGACTTATTTTATAAATCCTTGGATATGTTTTGCTTGCCATCTTTAAATGAAGGGTTCCCTCTCTCTCCACTTGAAGCGCAAGCCTGCGATATTCCCACCATTATCACTGATGTTGGCGGGGCAAAAGAGGCGCTTTGTGCGACTACAGGACAATTGATTCCTGCAAAAGATACAGATGCAATAAACCAGGCTATTAAAACCTTGGCAGGCAGAGAATTTCAAAAAGATACAGAAATGGTGACCCCGCGCGATTTTGTCATGAAACATGCAGATATGCACCTGATGATTGGTGCATATAGTAATCTGCTTAAGGGATAGGAGAAAAATTATGTTAGAGACGATTATTATTATCTTATGTGTCTTTGTGATTTATCACCATGCAGGTTTCCCGGTCTTGCTTAAGCTATTGATGAAAAAAAACCAAATCACAGGTTTTATGAGTAAAAGCGATCAGTCGAATTGGCCGGAAATTACTTTGATTATTCCCGCTTATAATGAGGAAAAAACGATTGAAGAAAAGATCATCAATACTGCAAGCCTCGATTATCCATCAAACCGATTGAAAGTCGTAATTGCTTTGGACGGATGTAGTGACCAAACTGCAAATATTGCGCGTAATACATTGTTGCATCCTGAAGTTAGACAGCTAGATATAACAATCAATGATCATCGTGAAAATCGCGGTAAAGTCGCGGTTCTGAATGAAGAGATATTTGGTGTTGAGAGTGATATTGTCGCCTTAAGTGATTGTTCTAGTTTGCTGTCACTAGACTCCCTTAAACGCGTTGCGGGCCATTTTTCTGATTTGGATGTTGGCGTTGTAGGGGGAACATATCAATTCTCGGGTAATGAGGGTTCATCTGAACAAGTTTATTGGAAATATCAGACAGCTGTAAAAACAGGTGAAGCAAATTTTGGATCACCTATGGGATTGCATGGGGCATTTTATGCTTTCCGTAAAAGTCTGGCAGAGCGTCTTCCGGCAAATACTATTAATGATGATTTTATTTTACCAATGAAAATTATCGCGCAAGGGTATCGCGGTGTCTACGATCTTAAGATCAGTTGTATTGAAACAGAGTCTTCTGATCATGCCATGAATTGGAAACGCCGTGTACGTATTTCAGCAGGTAACGTTCAACAAGCTATTAGATGTCTTAATTTGTTGTTTTGTAAGAAGATCGGTGTGTCTTTTTGTTTCTTCTCCGGTAAATTTTTACGTGCCTGGATGCCGTTATGCCTGCTGACTATCTTCGCTCTTACAGCGATCGCAGCATTAGATAGCTCATTTTTCCAATATTTCTTTCTCTTACAATTTATGGGGCTTGTATTCCTTTTCTTACCTGTTAGCTGGTCAGGTAAAATCGAAAAAATCATCTCAGCTTTACGATATATCCTTATCGGTCATATGGCGGGCCTAGTTGGCACATTCAGATATCTAGCAGGATTAGAGAATGGTGCCTGGAAACGCCCAAATCAATAGGAGGTTACTATGAATAAAACAAACTTTATCCCGAGTTCTGTACAATTATGTAAAAGAGGCTTTGATCTTATCAGTGCGGGCATAGCCCTATTGCTTTTAAGTCCTCTTTTTCCAATCCTTGCTTTACTAATCAAACTGGATTCACCGGGTCCGATTATCTTTAAACAACAAAGAATTGGGCAGGTAACCGATCGATATGTGTCTTTCTTCTGGATGTATAAATTCCGTTCCATGCGTGAAGATGCTGAAGAAAAATCAGGTCCTGTCTGGGCCAGTGCCACGGATACACGCGTGACAAAGATAGGTAAATTCTTACGTAAAACACGGTTGGATGAATTGCCGCAACTGATTAACATCATCAAGGGTGATATGTCTTTAATTGGTCCTAGACCAGAACGTCCGGGCATGTATCCACAACTTGAAAATGCTATTCCTTATTTCACAGAACGGACCTATGGTGTACGTCCAGGTGTGACAGGTATGGCACAGGTGCTTCAGGGGTACACCGATACAGTGGATCAGGCACGAGACAAAGTTGCCTTTGATCATGCTTATGCTTTATCCCTATTTGATGTTCTGAGCTGGTTTAAAACAGATCTCAGAATCTTATGGATGACCGTGAGTGTGGTTGTTCTGAAAAAAGGCCAATAACACGAGCTTAAGTTCTAAATAAATATAATGCCCTCACACTTTAATTTTCTTTTTGCATCTCAAATTGCGAAAAGAAAATTTTTTTATAAGATTATATATTTAAGTGTATGATTTTATTTAATAAAATTTTGGCATATCTCCTGCTTTCTATAGATGTAGAAATAGTTTCAGGAGGATAAAATGTTAAATCATTCTGCCATACAGAACTCAGAAGTTCATACTCTTTCCCTTCAAGGTCCGCTGAATGCGGATGTGATGGATGATATCCGTGATTTATTTGATGAGATAGTCTTTCAAGTAAAAGAAGATATCGTAATTGATCTATCCCATGTCAGCAAACTGGATTCATCCGGTGTGGGAGCTCTGGTTTTCCTGTTTAAACGATTGAAAAGTGCAAATCGTAATCTACGGATTATTGGCGTGACGGGGCAACCTGAAGCCATCATTCGTTTGTTGCGGATGGAAAAGACAATCGAAACAGAGTTTTTGAACTGAGGAGGTCGTCATGTTGAAGAAACTTGTAATAACGGTCGTCCTTTTCTCTCTGAATGCTTGTGCGTACTGGCCGCCGGAAGGGCGCGGTGGTGAAGCAGAAGATTTCGCAACCATGCCAACATATGGAAACTATCTACGGGAAAAGAACCGTCGCATGATCGACTGTTTTGATCGAGAGATACAGGCCATGACAGCAGGTATTGCCGTAGAGTATCGACCGGCCAAGCTTGTTGAAATGTCCCGCCTATGGACACGTGCGATCAGAGCCCATTCGGCAAATTTTGATAGAGAGGCTCGTCAGGATTTAATTGATTTGAGTAACGAACTTCAACAATTGAAGTTGGATATTGCCGTTGAGTTTCCTGATGAATACGCCCCTATCCGCGAAAATCTAAAGAGGAGCTGCACATGATTGGCATCAAGAAGATTCTGTTGATGGTTGCGATAGCAATCTTCTGGAATATGGGCGTGTTTGCAAATGAAACAACTGATACACTGGAAGAACTTATTGAGATTGGCGATATCATCAAGGTAGATTTGCCGGGCGAGGAAAGTTTTGATGACCCTTATCAGGTGAAGCGTGACGGAAATGTTGTACTACCAGAAGTCGGTGCAATCTCCATAGTTGGTTTAACAGTAGAAGAAGCCCGCGCTAAGATCATTACAAGATTAGAGCTTGTTTATAAAGATTTATCCAGATTAGAAATTTTGGTTGCCGAACAACGTCTTTCTGTAATGGTTTTGGGATATGTCAAAACACCAGGACCTGTGGATTTACCACGTGATGCAACGGTACAAATGGCAATCAATGCAGCCGGTGGATTGGCGCAAGGTGCGCAACTAGACAAATTACAAGTGCGTCGTCAGGAAGGTATGATTACCTTTGACTATAAAGCTTATCTAGATACCGGTAATCCTGATATTTTACCATCTTTGCAAGCGATGGATACGATTTTTGTTCCTGCGTCGCCACTAACAGGGAATGTGCAAGTTGATTTCGATGCACGTACTCTGACTGCCGCTGGTGATGCGGGCGAAGACGGTCAGGCTGTGAAAGTATTTGGTGAAGTCCATCGCCCCGGCACATTTTCTTATAAAGGTGAACCCGATGTAATTGATTTAATCATGCGGGCTGGCGGGGTGACACGTTATGCCGGGATTGAGCAAATTCGTGTGATTTCCAGTGGTACACCATTCCCATTTAATATGCGTGAATATCTGGATACCGGTAACAAGTCTATTTTACCTGATTTACAGGCTGGTGATACGATTTTTGTGCCGCAAGCAAGCGATCAGGTCAAGGTTGGTGCACGCACAGTGTATGTGATGGGGGAAGTTTTTAAACCGGGTGCGTTTGAGACTAAAGAGGGGGCAAGTTTTTATGACATTTTGGCAAATGCGGGTGGTCCTACACGTTTTGCCGAGACTCGCCAAATTCGTATTTTACGTGCGGATGGTTCTGTTTTGCCTTTTGATTTACAGGCTTATGTTGATGGACCCAAATCGGTTCAATTGCCGGACATCATTCCCGGTGACGCTATTCTGGTGCCGGAAAAGGTGGATATGAATGAAAAATCCTGGTTAAAAGTGCCAACCACTCGCGCCATTCGTATTATTGGTGCAGTTCATCGTCCAGGTCGATATGAGTGGTCTGATGAAATGACCATGATGGATTTGATCGCTCACGCAGGTGGCCCGCGTAGTGAAGCAGATACAGCCCATATCAATGTATTACATGATGGAAAAAGCAGTAGCTTTAACTTGAAGAAATTCCTTGAAGAAGGAGGTGCTTTGGAAAGTGTGCCAACGTTAAGCGCAGGATATACCGTGGTTATACCGGAATTGCCAAAAGATCCTAATGACAATAGATCCCAATGGATTAGACAATCTAGCGAACGTTCAATCTATATCTTTGGGCAAGTGAATGCACCGGGTCGTTACGCCTTTAATGAAGATTTAAATTTCCTTGATATCCTTTCCGCAGCTCAAGGACCAACACAGGCTGCAGATACTCGTAACATCCGAATTTCCCACCGTGATTCCCGTGCTGCCCGTGTGACAAAGTTGAATTTACAACTTTATTTCCAAACAGGGGATGACACTCTGCTGCCGAAAGTGGCGCCGGAAGATGTGATTTATATTCCGGAACGTCAGGCGCAATTTTTGAACAAACCGAAAGAAGAAACTGTACGCATTATTGGGGCTATTGGAAGTCCGGGTCGCTATGACTTTGATGATACCATGACGATCCTTGATTTATTGGCAGAAGCGGGGGGGCCAACACCGAATGCGTTACCTGATCGAATTGTGGTTGTGAATAAACGTATGCAAGGTGAGCCCCATGCGCGCAGCTTTGATTTAGTCGACTTCGCTAAGACGGGTGATTTTAGAAAGCTGCCTGTTTTACGAGCGGGTGATATGGTCTATATCCCGAATAAAGATCAAAGCGGTTGGGCAGTTTTCTCAAAAACAATTCAGGATTCGGTTTCTATTTTAGCGCTTATTTCTCTGATCGGAGGACTATGATTATGTTTCAATTCCCAACTGGATATTCCGAAGTCACTCAACTTTATCGACAGACGATAGAGCAAAATTTAAAATTGATTGCAGTTGCCAGCGTAGATTCAGAAAATGGGGCTTCCACCTTATGTCAAACACTGGCAGAACGTTGTGCGCAAACAAATTGTAAAACATTGCTCATTGATCTGAATTTTGCGGCTCCGCATTTTCACAAGGTTTATAATGTTGAACGCGTAGATTGGTATCCAAATCAAGTTGAAAGTTTACCCATAAAAGCAACGAAATTGGATCATTTATCTATTCTTTCTATGCCAACAGAAAGTTCCAAACGATGGGAGTTTAGAGAATTAGAAAGTTTGCGAAAGTTTTTAGATGCTTTGCGCGAGGATTTTGACATTATAATTATGGATACGTCTCCGCTAAGTTCCAAAAACCAGGGGAATGTACCCCCCGAAACCATTTGCCAATGCGCTGACGGAACATTGTTAAGCGTATTAACCGGGGTAAATACGGAAACTCAAATTCGCGATGCCTATGATTTGTTAAAAAGTGCGGATGTAAATATTCATGGCGCTATTCTAAATGACAGATTTACGCCGAGCTTACTTTCAGAATTATTACGTGAAACTCGTAGAATCGAAAATTTTTTTCCTAAGCTAGTCAAACGATTGCAAGACGTATTACGCAATTCCACATTGCTCAATCAAGATATCTAGGGCAAGATATCTCTAATAGGATATGTAGGAATATCATAGTCTTGTAAATCAATTGGCTTAGGGGAAGCGGGTTTTATGGCAAACAAAAAGGTCTTGATGATTGAGGATGACCCAAGCGAAGTGGCCATCACCCAAGCCTATCTCTCAAAGGAAGCCTATGATTTCATAAGTGTGGATCGCGGTGATAAAGCTATTGAACTGCTTACTCATGCATGTCCTGATGCCGTTATTCTTGATCTTAAACTACCTGATATGGATGGCTTTGAAATTCTCCGACATATCGCAAATAATGAATTGCCTTGCGAAGTTGTAGTTATCACCGGTAATGGTTCTATGAATACGGCCGTTGAGGCCATGCAGCTTGGTGCCTGCGATTTCATGATCAAGCCATATAACAAGGAACGATTGCTCACCACCTTGAAAAATATGGTGGAAAATCAAAGTTTGAAGAGGATTGTTCGTACTTATCAGGAAGAAATTGATCGTCACGAATATTGTGGTTTTATTGGATCAAGCCTTGCGATGCAGCGTGTTTATCACATGATTGATAGTGCTGCAGAAAGTAAGGCGACTGTTTTCATCACAGGAGAAAGCGGTACAGGTAAAGAGGTTTGCGCCGAAGCTATTCATAGAAAATCCAATCGATCAAATGGACCGTTTATTGCCATAAACTGTGGTGCGATCCCCAAAGATTTGATTGAAAGTGAATTATTTGGTCATACTAAAGGAGCTTTCACCGGTGCGGTAAAGGAACGAGATGGTTCCGTTCGTTCAGCTCATGGCGGCACATTGTTTCTGGATGAAGTTTGTGAAATGGATATGGCTCTTCAGCCAAAGCTTCTTCGTTTTCTTCAAACTGGTACCTTTAACAAAGTTGGATCCGATAAGTTAGAACAGGTGGACGTACGGATTGTTTGTGCAACCAATAAAGATCCACTTGCAGAAGTTGCGGAAGGTAAATTCCGTGAGGACTTATATTATCGATTGCATGTTTTACCTATGCATTTACCCAAGTTGCAAGAACGTGAAAATGATGTTGTTGAAATCGCAAATCATTTCCTTAAAACCTATGCCCGCGAAGAACAGAAAGAATTTGAACGCTTTGCGACAGAAGTAGAGATGGTTTTTGCCAAATATAGTTGGCCTGGGAATATCAGACAGTTACAGAATGTTGTACGCAATATCGTTGTGTTAAATTCTGGAGATATTGTCACGCCATCTATGTTGCCGGCACCGCTAGACACGTTGATGGATGATAATCTTGCAGCTCACGTGTATCAGCGTGAAATGCAATCTTCTTTCGCCTCGCAACAAATGCCGCAAGCAATGAGCCCTTATGCAGCACAAAGTCCAATGACAACCAGTTTGCCGACCAGCCGGGAAACAATCCGCAAGATGTCAGATGTTGAGCGGGATCATATTGAGAATGCAATCGCATTATGCGACGGTAATGTACCACAAGCATCCCATTATCTGGGCATTAGTGCGGCGACTATTTATCGCAAGAAGAATGCGTGGAGATCAGATTAAATATTTGATTTATAACAAATATTTAATCTTATTTCAGGGCGATTTAATCGCCCTTTTTATTTGCCAGACGTGAAGGGGAAACGTGGCATCAACTTTGCTGTTCTTAATTATAAAGTTGAAAGGAGAACAGCAATGAAAACGCAAAAGAAAACATTTATTCTAAGTAAGAACCATGAGCCAGTTAAACTTGTTTATGATTCCTCACAAAGAGCACGTGCATTGATACAACGTATTCAGGAACGCTATCCCGATGATGATTGGTCAATTAATGTACGCTTCCCACTTTATGGCACCGATTAATTTTTAAAGAAAATTTGAATCATTAGAAGAATGTGTCGTGATGGATAAAGTGCCTCATTTAATTAACCACGTTGGTTTCAGGATAAAAACTCTGCAGATCAATCTCGTTTTGGCATTGATTGCATTGATTTTATTCCTGATTCCTTTGCCAGATATAGATAGTCTGCTCTTAACTGGTTATGAGGATAAGCTGGTTCACATTGGTGCTTTTGCCTTCTTCACCTTCTATTTCGGATATCGAAACCATATCTGGTCAATTCTTCCCCTGGTGTTTCTGGGAATTTTCATTGAAGCGATACAATTTTATATTCCGGATCGTTCCGCCTGTCTTTATGATATGGCATCAAATTGTTTTGGTATAGGAATAGGCTTCCTTGTGAAAATTAAACTCGCGTAAACCAGATAAGTATTTCCCTAGAACTTTATGGCCTGAATAATCTATATTCAGGTTATTTTTATGCATAGATTACAAAAAGATCAGCATAGAAGAGGTTCTCTATGCTGATCTTGGTAGTTTGTTTCATTTGTTCAATAGGTGGATTTTGCAGAATGTTTCGCATATTGAGAAACATCTTAAGAAGATTCCTGTTTTTGATTGATGTAGAAACCAACTTTTTGACTGATTTGTTGTAAATCTAAGGGTTTTGCGATGAAGGCTAATGCACCCGATTCAAAGGCTTCCTCTACATCGGAAACCAGTTTTTTAGAGGTTAGCATTATCACAGGGATATCATGTGTCTCTTCGTTTTGGCGTAATTCTTTTAGGACTTCTATGCCGGTTAGATCGGGCATCTTCCAATCCAATATGACGACATCTGGTTGATTTTCAAAGATTTTTTCCAAAGCTTCTGTGCCATTGGCAGCCTCCAAAATATCGTAACCTTCTTTTTGTCCCAGTCGCGCTTTAAGAATTGCACGTGTGCTTATCTCGTCATCTACGATCAAAACAGAGTTTGAATTTATATCTTTAAAACTACTCATAACGCTTTTCCTTTCATTAATTGTTATGAAAAGAATTGCAATTGGCGTACCTGATTTATCTGGGAGGTTGAGATAAATAAACGGCATAGGATTTGCCATTCATAACATAAAGGACGGCGTTTATCACAATTTGATTTTCTGACCGTTCATAGGAGCAAGACCCAATAGGGGGATTGGAAAATTCTTGATGATATGGAGAAGAAAATGTCGAGACTTACATATGAAATCCCAACACTTCCAATGGGGCAATCAGTTGGCAATATTGCAACAACAGAGCGTACTTGTCGTATCTATATTAACTGCCCCGAAGGTCGGGAAGAAGCAATTGTGAAAGGCCTTTATGAGAAGCTCAAATCAGAAGATATGAACTGTTCTGATATCGGTGGTTTGAGTGTTCAAATGGACCATGCCTGGTGGCGCGTTAGACCTTCCTTTACTCGTAATGCTTTAGTGGCGCGTATATCTGCATCATCACGAGATGAGTGTATCAACGCGCTGTATCACTTAAGATGTCATCTTTTATCTTTTGGGATCAATATGTCTGTGAAACCACAAAATATGTTGAATTAAAATTGTGCGAGATAGTTTTTAAGAGCTTCCATAGATTGATCATATATATGGAAGCTTTCCTTTGTTTGTTTGAGGGCCGTATCATCATCTTTAGAAGTAACAGCTGTCTCAATGCTTCTGAGGCAATCGTGTAAAGCATTTAATCCATAAGCTGCAGAACTGCTCGCTAAGGTATGGGATTCAAGTTCCAATGTTTGGAAGTCATGCGTCTTATATGCTTGTTTCATAGCTTCAATACGTTTTAGAGAATCCTTGAAATAAATATCTGCTAATTCTGGAACAATATCACGTCCAACATCAACCTCCAACTGTTTGAGGATAGTTTGGTCAAAGATAGATAATTGCTCATTTACCAGTGGTGTTTGTCCCGATGTATCTGATCCTGCAGGTTCAAACGATGCGGTAGATGTAGTTTCCAGATAGTCCTGTAATACTTCCAAAAGACGGGCACGTCTAACAGGTTTCCGCATGTAATCATCCATGCCAGCATCAAGGACTTTTTGTTTGTAACCTTCCATGGCATGGGCGGTCATTGCGACTATTGGAATTTGTTTGCCTGTCGGTAGTTTTCGAATGGCACCTGTTGCTTCGATCCCATCCATTTCAGGCATTGCAATATCCATAAAAACCAAGTCGTAAGGGAAACGTCTAACGGCTTCTACGGCTTCGGTACCGTCATTGGCGATATCAACCGTCAAATTTAATTTTTCCAGTAGAGCTTTGATAATAATAACATTAGCAGGGTTGTCTTCTGCGACCAAAATACGTTGTTTTTGGAATTGGGTGTTCGCGAAATCCTTTTCGGATGTCAGCACTTCTTCTTGTGGTGCGTTCGCTTCCGTTAAAGGCAAGTGAATGTAAAAAACACTACCTTCATTTTCTACACTTTCGAAGTTGATTTCACCGGACATTAATTCTGTGAGTTTTTTAGAGATGGCTAGGCCGAGGCCTGTTCCTTCGAATTTGCGGGAGTAAGATGAATCTAGCATGGAAAATTCCACAAATAACTCGCCATGTTTATCATGAGGTATACCGATGCCGGTGTCTTCGACAAAGAAACACAGTTTTTCTTGGGCTTGTTTAACACCTATTTTTACATATCCCGATTGTGTAAACTTTACCGCATTTCCAGCTAAATTAATCAGGATTTGGCGAATACGACCGGAGTCCGCCTCAATCCAGCGAGGAACTTCATCATCTATATCAATGATAAGATCTAATTCCTTGATTTGGCCTCTTGGGCGAATGATATCGGCAACACTATTAATCAGGGCATGAAGGTCAAAAATTTCAGATTCAAGCGTAAGTTTCCCGGCTTCCATCTTGGAAAAATCCAATACATCATTGATAACATTTAAAAGGGTTTCCGCAGAATTTCTACCGATCTGAACGTATTTATCCTGTTCTTTGTTGAGAACACTGTCATCCAATAACCCTAGGACACCAATCACTCCATTTAAAGGTGTGCGAATTTCATGGCTCATCATAGCCAAAAATTCAGATTTGGCTGCATTGGCAGCTTCTGCGCGACGTTTTGATTCTTCCAATCTTTCTTCATAGTTTTTGCGATCGGTGATATCACGCATATAGGCAACAAAAATGGTATCTCCATTTGCACCTTGCGCAACTTCAATTGCCAACTCAACAGGAAATATTGTGCCTGTTTTATGAAGAGCTGGTACTTCAATTCGTTGTCCAATTACTTTTTGGAAACCTGTTTTGTGATAAGTGGCCATACCTTCATCATGGGCGGCGCGTAAATCATGCGGAATAATTGTTTCTGCGAGAGATTTGCCAATAACTTCTGATCGGCTAAAGCCAAATGTTTTCTCAGAAGCTGGATTAAACTCAATAATATGACCTGTTTTATCTGCGATAATAATACAATCAAGGGAAGATTCTAAAACGGCCTCTACCATAGAGGATCGAACATCTTTTATTCCAAACTTGGATTTCAGTGTCGAAATTGTGTTAAATAATTTCATCTGAAAGCTCCTGATATATACATGCGAATTTGATTAGCTCATAGTGTAAATATTTCAATCGCAAGTTTAATGCCCATTTCAATTTAACAATAATTCAGGTTTTTGCGAGAAAAGTCATTGCAATTTGACGAAAAATCTCAATTTGAGACGCAACGTGATAGATTTGGATATAACAAACTATGTTTTAGACCGTTTCTCAGTGGCATGCCCTTTGCGCATCTTTAGCTAATTAACTTTCAACTCAAAGAGGCATGACATGTGGTTTTTTAAACGAAAAAAGAGGATACTCATCGTTGAAGATGACGAAGTAATACGACAAATTACGATGCGCAGAATGGAAAAGACGAATAAATTTATTCCTCTAGAGGCGGCAAATGTTGAATCCGCGATTGCTATCATTCATTCTGACAAACCAGACTATCTTTTATTGGATATTGTATTGAACGGGGAAAGTGGTTTTGATTTGCTGGAAATGATGAGGCTAAGAAAGGTACCGAACATCCCGACATTAATTACCTCAAATGACCAAAGAATTCGTAACATTGAAGATTCTTTAGGGCGCGGGATTATTGGTTATATCGTGAAGCCATATAACACCAAAGATATCATTTCAAAACTTAATTAGGCATATTCCCTGTTATAGAAATAAAGAAGATACCACTAAAAGCTTTGTAATTCTTAACTGTAAAGGGGAGTGTATCAATCTTAAGACTACAGGGGGCAGTAGCTGAGGTCCTATGCAATTTGGTAATTCAATCTTGCGTGAGGAAAATATAATGAATATCAGATGTTTTACTGAGATTTACACATTATAGTCTAATCTACTAAATAAAATTCATTTTCTTCGAATTTTATTTTAAGACGTGTAAAGATGATAGCAATTGAATTTGCAACTAAGTTCTTGCTTTATCGTCCAATTTTTTCTAATAGCTCTGTGAATGATTATTGATAAGTAACAGCTTTTTGACTTTGAGTGATCATAGGAATTGTCCAACATAAATCTTTCACTATAAGGATTTAGTAAAGTGATTTTTATCTTATCACATACGCCCATTCTGTTTGATTTCAATAAAGGAAATTAAAATGAATTATCGGGCAGATATTGATGGCTTGCGAGCTTGTGCTGTGATTCCTGTTATTTTATTTCATGCAGGGTTTGAAGCCTTTTCGGGAGGTTATGTTGGTGTTGATATTTTCTTCGTAATATCGGGGTTTTTAATTACCTCAATTATTTTGAAGGAGATAGATAACGAGAGTTTTTCAATAATAAATTTTTACGAGAGGCGTGCTCGGCGTATTTTGCCAGCTCTGGGTTTAATAAGCATACTTAGTATTCCATTTGCTTGGGCTTGGATGTTTCCCCAGCAGTTGCTGGATTATTCACAAAGCCTATTTTCTATGGGGTTGTTTTCGTCAAATTTCTTATTTTGGTGGGAAAGTGGCTATTTTGATTTAGTTGCTGAGGAAAAACCTTTTTTGCACACTTGGAGTCTTGCCGTAGAAGAGCAATTTTATGTTTTATTTCCCATACTTATGTGTGGACTTCTTGTTGTTTCTCGTAAATTGATTGTATCAATCATATTGATTTTGTGGCTTGCGAGTTATTTCTTTCTTGATATTGTATCGCTGTTTGAGATTCCTGAAAGCTTGTCGGCTTTGATTAATGAGCCTAAGTTTGCGTTCTTTCTTCCGTTTTCTCGAGCTTGGGAATTGTTAACTGGGGCTATTATCGCTTTTATTCTCTATCATAAGGAAATTAAAAGCAGTCAATTGTTATCGATTTTAGGGTTGTTGCTTCTTGTTTGCGGATTCTTTTTGCCTTTTTTAGAAAGCAGTCTTTCACGTTATAATGTTTTAGTTTCTGTGATCGGCACGGCCCTTATTATTCTATTTTCTTCTGCGGGCACAATTTCATATAAGCTTTTATCTTCTGGAATTTTAGTTGCTATTGGTTTGATAAGTTATAGTGCTTATTTGTGGCACATGCCTCTATTTGCTTTTGCAAGAATAAAGAGTTATTTTTCTCCGTCTGACTCTGTGTTTCTTCTTCTATCTGTACTGTCTTTAGTTTTAGGTTTTGTGAGTTGGAAGTATATCGAATTGCCGTTTAGAGATAGGACCAAATTTTCTCGCAAGCAGATATTTTTCTTTAGTTTCTTACTGCTAACTTTCTTCATTGGTGTAGGTGCGATTGGGCATTTGTATAAAGGATTCCCTGATCGATTATCAAATGAAGCACGAAACTTGATTGTGTCAACTAACTGGAGTCCGAAGTTGAAAGATTGTCATACTTCGGGGCAGGACTATTTACTACCAAGCCAAGCTTGTACCTATTTTAATGATAAAGTGACATGGGCTACATTAGGGGATAGCCATGTTATTGAGCTTTCGTATGCTTTAGCTTTAGAGCTAAAAGAGCAAGGCATAGGGCTTAAACATCTCAGTTATAGTGGTTGTCCGCCTTTGGTTTCAAATTACAGTGAAGTATATAAATACTGTTCAAGTTGGACAACTGAGGCAATTGATGAGCTAATTAATAAAGCTGACATAAAAAACGTGGTAATCAACTATCGTTACAGTTATCATTTATTTGGTGAAAATTTAAATCTATATCCCGATCACCCTGATTTTGAACCAGAATCAATTGGGGGAGATTTGTCTGTAACAGATAAGCGTGAACTCCTGTGGAGTTCGTTTAAGAATCTGCTGTTAGATTTAGCTGGGCATAAGGAAAATATATATATTCTATTGCCTTATCCTGAGCTTGATAAGAATGTTCAACGTATGATTTTTCGATCCGATATCGATGGTGCGATAGAACGGGTGATTGGTATTCCTCGTAGTCATTATGATGAGCGTAATTCTTTTATCTTGAATAAAATGAGAGATACTAAGTTTCCGGATAACATTACGTTTATAGATCCGAGTAAGTTTTTGTGTGACAATTCTTTTTGCTATGTGACACTTAATGGTGAATTAATGTATTTAGATTCAAATCATTTATCTGTTGAGGCAACGACTAGAATTGCAAGAGAGATCGTGTCATTTTCAGAACGATGATATAGTTTTGTGCATATGCATTTATCTCTGCCATCTATTTTTTTAATGCGCATTGATGATAAGTTGTACGCGTTGACTGGCAAAGTAGGTTTTGTTTACGCTGATTGGTGTGCCGTTCATGTCAACATCAATGCCGTCAGTACGCAGAACTGGTTTGGTTTTGGGTTGTTTTAGTATATCCGCGCAAAAAGTAGACGGCATTTCTGCTAAGATTTTAGTGGAATAACGCGTATAATCATCAATATCAAAATATCTATACGCATCTGTTAAGGATTTGGTCTTGTTGAAAGTATCCTGAATCCCACGGAATCTTAACGATGGCAGGTAATTTTTGGAGTAGGCGAGAGGTACATTATCGGCGATGGAAACAGATTCCAGTAAGATAATTGCATCTCCTTTTTTGACGCCTAGTTTTTTTGCGATCCCCTTTTTTGCTTTAATGATTTCCCAATGCAGTAATTTCTTATCTGGTAACTTATCCTTTTGAGAAATGTTCTGAGAAAAACGAGTGCGCTTCCCCAATGTATAATCCAGGGTCGTGTCGCGTACAAAAGTACCGCGCCCTTGTTCAACATATAGAACATCCGCTTCTACCAAGGAAGAAATAGCATTACGTATTGTATGACGATTCACGCCAAATCGTTCTGCCATCGCGAATTCTGTTGGTAGTTTCTCGCCGGGTTTATATAGGCCATTGGCGACTTCACTTAATACGATCTCTTCGATCTGCTTCCACTTGGTGGAACCTCTTTCCCATTCCATTCCCATGTTCCCTGAAAAGAAGGGTCACAAAAAATTCACAAAACAGCCATTGAAGCTGAGTCATCTTTTTCTTATAACAAAAATATATAGATGTCTAGACAAATTTGAAATTTGTTCATTTTCTGGTGATTAGATCTTCTAATTGGCTTAACGCGTGGAGAAATACAGGCAATGCAAAAAAGTGATGGAAAGGCCCCGGAAATAGTTCAGTTAGAAACTGACACTGAGACGGCTTTAACCGAAAACCGACAATTCTGGATGTCTGTTTTAGCGCGGTCCAATTGTGAGGAGTTGCGTAAATATTGGATCGAACATGTCTACGCAAAAGAAGATTTTTCTAATCGATATTCTTATATCCGCCAGCCTGAGACAGGTCTGGTGATGAGCCGTGGGCGTGCAGGCGGGCAAGGCAGGCAATTCAATCTTGGCGAAGTCACGACGACACGTTGTTCAGTGATCTTGGATAGTGGGGAAATCGGGCATGCCTATATCTTAGGGCGTGATGTTAAACACGCCGAATTTTCAGCACTATTTGATGCAGTTTTACAAATAGATACCTGGCAAAGCTTGTTACTTGAAAAGGTCATAAACCCAATTCATCAGCGACTTGCGGCCAACCGTAAAGAACGGGAGCAAAAAGTTGCATCTACAAAGGTGGATTTCTTTGCAATGGTGAGAGGAGAGGCATAATGCATACAGAGTTTTCAAGCAGCCAAGATGCCCGTGGAATGAATATTCCCGGCTTGCAAGATCCGGTTCATTCTTCTGCTGAAGTTTTCCGTGTATTGGCAAAGGTTATGTCTGAGCCTGGAACAGTTGAAGAGCTGACAGAAATTTGCGGTCACCCTGATGAGCTCTTAAAAGCTGCTTCTGCTGCTATCCTGACTTTAGCTGACATGGATACTTCTTTGTATCTTTCAAGTGAACTAGATAGCCCGATCAGTCGCGGGTTTCTCACACTTCATACAGGGGTGAAAATAGTTGATAGCGCAAATCAGGCCGATTTTGTAATTGCGACCCAAGATACGGATATTTCGCAATATCAGGATTTGCCTGTAGGTGATCCGCAATACCCTGATCAATCAGCAACTTTAATAATTCAGGTTTCAAACATTCGTGGAAGTAAGAAAGTCACTTTAAATGGTCCGGGAATAGAAAATATCAAACAAGTTCAGATGCCGGATTTACCGGATAGCTTTTTTTCATGGCGAGATATGAAGAACAGTCTTTATCCATGTGGAATAGATATCATCTTTGCCAGCAATACAGAATTGATGGCTATCCCGCGAACCACCAAATTGGAGGATTAGTCATGTATGTAGCCGTAAAAGGTGGTGAAAAATCTATTGCGAATGCACATAAGTTACTCGCAGAAGATCGACGTGGCGATAAGAACATACCGGAACTGGATCACAAGCAAATTAGAGAGCAGCTTTCCTTGTCCGTTAGCCGGGTTATGGCCGAAGGGTCCCTTTATGACCCGGATTTAGCCGCTCTTGCAATTAAACAGGCGCGTGGTGATTTGATTGAAGCGATCTTTTTGATCCGTGCCTTTCGTACGACTTTACCTCGTTTTGCCTATAGTAAGCCTATTGAAACTACAGATATGAATATCGATCGACGTGTTTCAGCGACTTATAAAGATTTACCTGGCGGTCAAATTCTTGGGCCTACATTTGATTATACGCATCGTCTTATTGATTTTGATTTGGCCTCCGAGCAAAATCAAATACCAAAAACTCATCAGGAAGAGCATGGGTTAGATGCTTCTATCCCAAGAGTTTTGGATAACCTACTTCATCATGAAGGTTTAATTCAAACCGAACCCGTTATTCAAGATGAAGCAGCTCAACATGTCGGAGATTTAACGCGCGAACCTGTGAATTTTCCGGTTGACCGTGACGTTCGCTTGCAAAACCTGTCCCGTGGGGATGAGGGGTTTGTTCTGTCTCTTGGATATTCAACACAGCGTGGCTATGCCCGCAATCATGCCTTCGTTGGAGAAATTCGATATGGCACCGTTGAATTGACGATTGAACCGGAAGAATTGGGTTTCCCGATTTCTATTGGCGACATTGAAGTAACAGAATGTGAAACAGTTAACCAGTTTGAAGGATCCAAGACGGAACCACCGCAATTCACGCGTGGTTACGGGCTTACATTCGGACAAAATGAAAGAAAAACGATCGCCATGGCATTGGTCGACCGCGCGTTACGTGCACGTGAATTAGGCGAAGAGATCGAAAGCCCCGCGCAAGACGAAGAATTTGTTTTGTCTCATAGCGATAACATTCAGGCAACGGGTTTTGTTGAGCATATAAAGCTTCCTCATTATGTAGATTTCCAATCAGAGCTCGAACTTGTGCGCCGTTTACGTAAGGAAGCGGAAGAATTGCGAAAACAAAATTCCACGATGCAAGAACCACAGGCTGCGGAGTAATAGTGATGCCAGATATAAATCATTTAATGGAAGATGCTCCGAGCGAGAGCATGGCAGCTTATAATTTTGCCTATCTAGATGAACAAACAAAACGCATGATCCGACGTGCAATTTTGAAGGCCATCGCGATCCCGGGATATCAGGTGCCATTTGCGGGCAGAGAAATGCCTATGCCTTATGGTTGGGGAACCGGGGGCGTACAAGTGACAGCTGCCATCTTAAAATCAGATGATGTTTTGAAAGTTATCGACCAAGGCAGTGATGATACAACGAATGCGGTGAGTATTCGTCAGTTCTTTGCTAAAACTGCTGATGTGGAAGTCACAGAAAAAACCAAGGACGCCACCATCATTCAGACACGCCATCGCATTCCTGAACGCGGCGTCGATGGGGGTCAGATTTTAGTTTATCAAGTGCCTATTCCCGAACCTTTGCGTTTTCTGGAACCCCGGGAAACGGAAACACGGAAAATGCATGCGCTTGAAGAATATGGCCTGATGCATGTGAAGTTATATGAAGATATCTCCCACCATGGGCATGTTTCTACGGCGTACGCTTATCCGGTTTTGGTGAATGATCGTTACTTAACCGATCCATCTCCGATCCCGAAATTTGATAATCCGAAAATGGATAATTGTTCTGCACTGCAGCTGTTCGGGGCTGGGCGAGAAAAAAGAATATATGCAATTCCACCTTATACAAAAGTAGTCAGTCTCGATTTCGAAGATCATCCTTTTGAGATTCAGAAATGGGAAGAGAATTGTGCGATTTGTGGTGCGGAAGAAAGCTTCCTGGACGAAGTGATTTTAGATGATCAGGGCAATCGAATGTTTGTCTGTTCAGATACTGATTTTTGTCAAGAAAGACAGAATGAGGGGCATCGTGGGCATCTGCATCCCGAAAATGTAACCGCTGCAAAATTGGTTGGGGAATGATCATGGAAAATAAATCAATTGGCTTGCATGAAGACAAAGCCCTGCTTTCAGTTCAAGATTTAACGTTGATGTATGGTCCACGTGTGGGTTGTGAGAATATTTCATTCGATCTTTGGCCGGGTGAAGTATTGGGGATCGTTGGGGAATCCGGGTCAGGCAAGTCTACTTTACTGAGTTGTATTTCCGGGCAATTGGAACCAACCTCTGGATCAGTAAAGTATCATACAAATCAAGGTGATATTCGTGATCTTTTTCACGAGTTATCAGAACCTGAAAGACGATTTTTAATGCGTACTGATTGGGCTTTTGTCCATCAAAATCCAAGAGACGGCTTACGTATGGGCGTAAGTGCAGGCGCAAATATCGGTGAGAGACTAATGGCTGTGGGCTGGCGCCATTACGGGAATATTCGGGATAAGGCAGAAAATTGGCTAACCAATGTGGAAATAGCTGAAGAACGTCTGGATGATCTACCTTCGACTTTCTCTGGCGGTATGCAGCAACGTTTGCAAATTGCCCGAAATTTGGTGTCTGGTCCACGTTTGGTTTTCATGGATGAGCCAACAGGCGGATTGGATGTATCTGTACAGGCAAAACTTTTGGATTTGCTGCGGGGGCTTGTGCAAGATTTAGGGCTTTCTGTGGTGATTGTGACCCATGATCTGGCTGTGGCCCGATTGTTGTCTCATCGACTGATGGTGATGCGCAAAGGTCAGGTGGTAGAAACTGGTCTAACAGATCAGGTGCTGGATGATCCGCAGCATCCATATGCCCAGTTATTGGTTTCTTCCATTCTACAGGCCTAGTGGCTTTATATAAGGTTAAGAAAAATGTCAGAAATGCTTCATGTAAAAAATGTATCAAAGGACTTCACCTTATATAACCAAGGTGATTTTTCGGAAGGTGAAACGATTATACCGGTATTCAAGGATATCAATTTCTCCTTAAAAGCTGGGGATTGTGTCGCCTTGTTAGGGGAATCGGGTTCAGGGAAATCTACATTCATGCGTATGATATATGCCAATTACTTATGCAGTAGCGGTGCTATCAATGTTAAGCACAAGGACGTTTGGTTTGATTTGGTAACCGCATCCCCGCACCAGATATTAGATATTCGTTGTTATAGTCTTGGTTATGTTAGCCAATTCCTACGTGTGATCCCACGTGTTGCAACTTTGGAAATTGTTGCTGAACCACTTGTGAAAGCAGGTGAGAAAAAAGAAGCTGCGATTGAAAAAGCAAAGGAATTGCTCACCAGATTGAGAATCCCTGAAAGATTATGGGGGTTGTCCCCGCTTACTTTCTCCGGCGGGGAACAACAGCGTGTGAATATCGCCCGTGGGTTTGTTTATGACTATCCGATCATGTTGTTGGACGAACCAACAGCGTCGTTGGATGCACAAAACCGCCAAACTGTTTTGGAACTAATCGAAGAAGCCAAATCCCGTGGTGCTGCCATCTTGGGAATCTTTCATGATCACGAAGCCAGAGATACCGTATGCAACGGTCAATTGGACGTGACGAATTATCGGACAGAGTAAATGAAAGAAGAGATTTTTACGAATGCTCGCATTGTTCTTGCGGATGAAGTTATCCAAGGTAGCTTATATCTAAGAGACGGTGTGATTGCAGATATAAGTACGAGTAATTCCAGTCTTCCTGTCGCCCTAGATATGGGCAACGATTACATTTTACCGGGGATGGTAGAATTACATACCGATAACCTTGAAAAGCATTTAATGCCTCGACCAAAAGCTCATTGGCCTGCGGTGGCCGCGGTTATTGCGCATGATAATGAAATAACCTCAGCAGGTATCACCACGGTATTTGATTCTTTAGCAATTGGAGATGCGGATGAAGAAAGCCCGCGGGTAAAACGTCTTCCTGAAATGATCCAGGGATTAGAACAATGCCGTGATGATAAATTGTTACGGGCAGATCATATGCTGCATCTACGTTGTGAAGTGAGCTTCGGGACAATGGAATTAGCTGTGAATAAGGTCATTGATAATGAAATGGTCAAACTGATTTCGGTGATGGATCATACCCCCGGACAGCGTCAATTTGTCAGTATGGATGCCTATTATACTTATTATAAAGGTAAGTTAGGTTATTCAGATGCCGAGATGGAAACCTTCGTTGAAAGACGTAAACGAGATCAAGAGGCATATAGTGAATCCAATCGACGTTTCATTGTAGAAGAAGCACATCGACGCGGTTTTGCGTTGGCCAGTCATGATGATGCAACAGCTGCCCATGTGGCCGAAGCAGTAGATGATAAGATGACTGTTGCTGAATTTCCTACAACGATGGAAGCAGCTAAATCTTCGCATGAAGGCGGCTTATCCGTCTTGATGGGCGGGCCAAATGTAGTACGTGGGGGATCGCATTCAGGTAATATCGCCGCGACAGATCTGGCGAAGGAAGGCTATCTGGACATCATATCCAGCGACTATGTTCCTCATAGCATGCTGCATGCTGCGATGATTTTGTATGAAGACCTAGATGAGTATGATTTACCAAAGGCAATTCGTACGGTCAGTAAGACGCCGGCTGAAAGTGTTGGCCTGACGGATCGCGGTGAGATTGCTGTGGGCAAAAGAGCAGATTTGATCCATGTGCATCATACACCACATCATCCTGTGATCCGCGCGGTTTGGTGTGAAGGTCGTCGGGTTTCCTGACGTTCTATCTTGTCTGAGTGAAGAGATAAATCGTCATGACCAAATTGGCTGCATTATTTGACAAACCACAAGGTACTCTATTCCTTGTGGTCGGTCCTAGTGGTTCTGGGAAAGATAGTATTCTGAATTTTGCCCGAAATCATTTCAGCAAATCCGAAGAAATTCTTTTTCCTCGTCGTTATATCTCTCGGCCGATGGATGCAGGGGGCGAAGATCATCTTCCGATTACAATGGATGATTTCGAGAAGCAACGTCAGGCTGGACAATTTACCTTTCATTGGCGAGCGCATGGCTTGTGTTATGGCATTCCAATAACAGTCGAAGAAGCTATTCTTGCGGGTAGGTCGGTTGTGGTAAATGTTTCGCGTTCGATTCTGGATGAGGCACGTTTAAGGTTCCAAAATGTGGTGGTCTTATCTGTTATAGTAAATGAAGCAGAATTACGGAAACGTTTAACGTCACGTGGGCGAGAAACACCTGAAGATGTGGAGAAAAGGTTGGCGCGATCATCAGCATTTAGGGTGAGCGGAAATGATGTCCAGCAGATTGACAATAGCGGTGAGTTGGAAACGTCCTGTAAAAGCTTTATTCAAATCGTTACTGAAAATAGCAGACTAAACGCCACCTAGTTTAATACGTTTTAACAAATCAAACGCACCGCCATTACCAGGATCTCCGAAGATACAGATATTTTCTATCTTTATCGGCGCTGTTGTCAGGGGTTCTAGGTAATTTGAAAGTATTGGTTCAAGCCAATTCAATCTATTCTCATCTAACTTATCAGTGAGTGTCAGATGAAATCGAAATTCCTCAAAGACATAAGGATATCCCCATTTTAGAAGCAATACATCTTGTCGATTACTAAGGCCTGCTACGCGTCTTTTATTGATTTCGTCTTCAGATGCAGCTTTTCGAAAAATATCGAGATTTTCAACTAGTTTTGCCGCTAAATCATATAATGCCTCTGACTTTGTTGCGGGTATCAATGCCAGGAATTTTCCAATACGGGCCAGTTTTAAAGTGCCGATGTTAAACGGTTTTATCTGACGCGCATATTCAAGGGTTTTAGATTCAAAGTCAGAAAAGTTGAAACCATCTTCAAGTATGAAGGGTGGTTTCAATGTTCCATGAAAGCCATAACGCGATGGCGATAAGGTTATTTCCTTAATTTGAGCTGGTGAGATATTTTTAATATCAGGATAGGATAAGATACTCTTCGTTGTTGGATTTCTGCCCAGCCAATGATTGCCAAACTTCCCAAGTTCTGATTGATCTTCGGGCGCATAATAAATTGCATATCGTTTATAATTCATAAGCTAGATCTTTTACTTAGGCAGGGTCGTATTTAAGGCAAAATTCGCTTGCGGATAGTTTCCTGAAATCTTCCATACGTTCAAGATAGTCCTGATGATCCCAATCCCACCAGCGAATTCGTAACAAAGCATCCTGTATATCTTTATCAAATCTAGGACGAATGAGCTTAGCTGGAACACCTGCAACAATCGTATATGGCGACACATCCTTGGTTACAATTGACCCGGACCCGATGACGGAACCAATTCCAATCGTAACACCGCCTTGAATTATTGCCCCATGTCCGATCCAGGCATCATGCCCAACCGTAACGGTTTTCTCTCTACGCCAGTCAAAAAAACTCATATCGTCATCTCCTAAATTATAGGCAGAAGAACGATATTGAAAATGATGCATGGAGGCACGATCCATTGGATGTTGACCGGGGTTCAGCCTGACATGTGCAGCGATATTTACAAATTTCCCAACATTAGAATAAATCAAATCACATTCATGAATTGCATATGAATAATCACCTATGCTGGATTCAATGATCTTGCTTCGAGGACCAATTTCTGTCCATTTACCGATCTGGGAATCCAGCACGATTGCAGTTTCATGAATGGTTGGTTCTTCGCTGAGTTGTTTGGTTTGTTTTGACTTATTCATCAAATAACCATTTTACGCAGGCGTTGCGATAGTAAATCCAGCAAGCTCACTGAAACAATGATAAGCAACATCACAGCAGCTGTTTCTGCATAGTAGAAACCACGGATATTTTCCCAAAGCACCATGCCGATACCACCGGCGCCAACAATGCCTAACACTGTTGCAGATCGTACATTTGATTCAAAACGATAAAGGGAATAGGAAATCCAAAGTGGTAATACCTGTGGTATCACACCAAAGATCACTTCTTGTAATGCTGTAGCGCCAGTGGCGCGAATACCTTCGACCGGGCGAGGGTCTATCGCCTCTACAGCTTCTGAGAATAGCTTTGCCAGAATACCTGTTGTGTGAATCCATAAAGCTAACACACCTGCAAATGGCCCTAAGCCAACAGCCACTACGAATAACATGGCAAAGACCATTTCGTTAATTGCGCGAGCTGCATCCATGAGACGACGTACAGGCTGGTAGATCCACATCGGTACGATATTTTCTGAACATAAGATACCAAAAGGAATAGAACATAAAATACTTAAGGCTGTTCCCCAGATGGCAATCTGGATTGTGATCCAGATTTCTTCCAGATACATTGTCCATTGAGATAAATCCGGTGGGAAAAAGCCAGAGGCGAATTGACGCATATTGTCTGCATTATCAATCAGGGCCATTGGGCGCATATCTGCCCCTTCCCAAGATGCGGCAAGAAGAATGAAAACGGCCCCCCACATTATCCAGGTCAGGCTGGATTTCTTTAAGTCCTTAGAAGGAACGGTAACAGTTGGTGTAGAGGTCGGATGAGACGGAATGGAACTAGTCATTTTCAATTTTCCTTGGTGCATGACATCATCAGAAAATGAAACGGCACCTCGATCGTCCGAGATGCCGTTCTGATTTTCTGATCAGTTTATTGGTACTTAACCAAGATCGCTAATTCAGCGAGCTTTTGATCAATTTCTGCAACTTTGGCAGCTTTGTCTTCGGCACTTAATCCTTCATTAGATTGAATGCGTAGTTTCTCTTTATACAAAGCTAACTGACGAATTGGGTAAAGTTGGTAGTTACCACTTTCCATATATTTACCTTGACCGTCTGAGATGCCTGCAAGAATTTTTTCCGCTTTAGCAATATCGCCGGTGCGACCAAAACCTAGGAAGAAATTTTTGATTTTGGATTTGAATTCTTTAGACAAATCTTTGCGATAAACGATTGGATCGGATGGGATCAATGGGGATGTCCAGATCACCTTGATGTTTTTCGCTGCTTCTGGTGCTTTTAGTTTGGAACGGCCAATTTGTTCGGAATTGTTCGCAGCAACGTCAACTTGTTTATGCGCTGTGGACATTAAGTTGGTTTCATGGTTCGCATTGCGAACTGTCTTAAAACAATCTTTTGGATTTACATCGTTTTGTGCAAACACATAGTAAGAAGGCACAAGGAAACCAGATGTGGAGTTTGGATCACCAATACCGAAATTCAGGGATTTGTCACATTTAAAGATGTCTTTTAAGGAATTAATCTTATCGTTATCAACATGTGTAATGATGTGGGAATAATAACCTTGGCTACCATTTGCTTTTGATGTTTGAACGAAAACTTCCGCACCAGAACGATCTACCGCTTCCATCGCAGATTTGTTGCCGAACCATGCAACATGCACTTTACCAAAACGCATCGCTTCGATAACACCTGCATAATCTGGTGCGAAGAAAGCATTCACTTTCATTCCCAACTCTTCTTCCATGGCTTCGGTGAAAGGTAGCCATTGGTCTTTTAAGTTGGATGTAGATTCAGTGGAAATAATACCGAAGGTTAGTTCCTTAGGGTCACTTTCCAGTGGTTTATAAGTCATTTCTGCTTGTGCAACACCCATGAGGGCAGTAGCTGACACAATTGCAGAGGCAAAAAGTTTACGGATCATTTGAGAAGACTCCTGTGAGTTTGTGAGATGAGTTAGATTTGATTAAGCAGTCTCAAGAGCGGCAACAGGCATTGGTTGAATGACATCTTTGATATTTGCTGCTTGAGTTTCTGTGTTGGTATCTGGTAGTTCCAAACTATTGTCGTTATTGAGAAGTTCGATACTTTCATCACCATAAAGTTTGGTTAGAAATGACGGGGTCAGTTGTTTTGAAGCGCCATCAAAAACAATTTCGCCATCACGCATTGCGATGGTGCGTGGACAATAACGAAGCGCATAGTCAACTTGATGTAATGTTACTAAAACAGTGACGGCATCTTCTTTGTTCACTTTTTCAAGCGTATCCATCACGCGGCGTGAAGAGGCTGGATCCAAGGATGCAATTGGTTCATCGGCTAAAATAACTTCTGCACCCTGTGTGATTGCACGGGCGATTGCTGCGCGTTGTTGCTGTCCACCGGATAGGTTCGATGCTCTGTTTGTTGCAAATTGATCGATGCCTACACGCTGTAAAGCTTGCATGGCCTGCAGTTTTTCTTCTTGGGTGAATAGGCCTAATGTTCCTCGCCAGGCGGGGATTTTCCCCAAATAACCCATCAATACATTTGTCAGAACAGACAGCCTGTTTACCAAGTTAAATTGTTGGAAGATCACCCCGATGTTTGAACGGATTTTTCGAACGTTTTTACCAAGCTTGCCGGATTGTTGAATTTGACCGTCTAATACAGTGATGCTACCGCTATTTTTATCGCCCTCTACCAGACCGCCGATATGGCGGATGAGTGTGGATTTCCCTGATCCAGAGGCGCCAATCAGTGCAACCATCTCACCGGAATTGATAGTGAAGGAGACATTTTTTAACGCCTGATTGTTTTTGAAAGTCTTATTTAAGTTTTCAACTGAAATAGCACGCATGTTTCACCTAATCGTTTCTTTAAACTAACGGTGAAGCTAAAATTTGAATGCGAAACTGGGGTTATGTTTTTGTGACGGTTATATGACTAGGAGAGGGAATGTCGGGACAACATTTGAAATTGTCTAATAAACTAGCGATGGATGGTTAATCAGTATTAGCAGATGATTATCGAGTGGGTATGCAGTGGGAAAGGTTAACCAGAAATGCGATATTGTTCCGGTGTAGTTTTATATTTTTTGGTAAATGCACGATAAAAACTCGGGGGATGCTCGTATCCCGTTAAATATGCAATTTCGTTTATGGATAATCTGGTGCCTAACAGATATTGTCTGGCAAGGGTCATGCGGGATTCATAAAGAACATTGCGAAAGGTTGTATCGTTCCTGCTTAGTCGGCGCCTAAATGTATGTTCAGGCATTCCAAAATATTCAGCAGTTTCTTTAATATTTGCAAAGGCCACATTAGCTGATTGTAGTAGGTATAAACGCACCTCATCTACTAAGTTACTTGCTTGCTGCATTAAAGGTAGTGTCGCCAAGCTTTGTTCAAAGCATAACTTTGAAACGGCCATGTTACTGGATGAAAATGCTTTTTCATTAAATTCTATCGGGAAAGAATAAAGCGTATTAGGTTGATTGAATAAAATCTGTCCGGGGAAAATTTCAGAATATACATGGCTATGGGCGGGCTCTGGAAAACTGAGATGGATTTTAACATCTGGGCAGTGCCTGATCTTTGGTAAACGTTGGCAGGTCCATTTCCATGTACTGGTTAACCATTCTTCAAAAAGTGCAATAGTTTGAAAGTCATCTAGTGGGGAATTACCCAGAAGAATTTCAACATGATCCCTAAATACCTGTCTTTCTGTTTTAATGAGATGAGGTACGAGTGCAGAGGAAAGTTCCCAAGAGCGTTGCAAATTTGAGGTGCTGACAAGTGCGTATCCTACTAATCCCAGATCGAAAATATCATAACTATCTCCAAGCCTTAAGAAGAAACCGCGATTCCAACAAGATGGGGCGATAAGCTGTAAGGTGCGATAGTAAAGTTCGATCGTTACTTTTTGTTTTCCAGAAACGATATCCGCCCGATTTAATCCGAAAGCTGCAAGTTGCTCATTAAGAGCTATGTCAGGGCAAAGATCATCCCAACAGGAAAAGAGGCGTCGGAAAAATTGGAGGGCCATGTTTTGATTTTGGTTTAAGTCAACCATGATGAATGCAGCAAAGTCTTTTTGGAATATGTTGTTTGTTATTAAATGCTATTTAATTGTAATATAATGCTATTGAGAAGTGCAAGAGTGTATTTTATGACTGAAGGACATGTGGAGAGTTATATATAACCAATACAGTCTTAAACTCTCGCATGTTAAATTATCATAGAGGAACATTGGTATAATCAATATTGATTCCGTTCTTTGAATGACAGGTATCACTTATGAAGAATATGCAGAACTTTTCATCCACAAATTGTCATCCTTCGATGACAACGGCAGAGATACTTCTGAGGAATGGAAAAATATATACCGTGAATTCAGACCAGCCTTGGTGTGAAGCGGTGGCGATTTCATCCGGTATCTTTATTGGTACAGGGACGTATGAAGAATTAGAAACTCTTATTGATGAAAATACGCATATCATTGATCTTCAAGGTCAATTTGTGATGCCGGGCCTTTATGATATGCATACCCATCCGGATTTAGCTTTGGCCCCGGGATATGCAGGATATCTTGATATTGCAAAGGAAGACCCGACGCCATCCGAAGTGAAAGATGCTATATTAAAATATGCATCGGAAAACGAAGAACGATGGATTTATGGCCAGTATTTTGTGAAATACACTTTTAAACGTGAAGGTATTATTCCGGATCGATATTGGCTGGACAGTTTTATCAAAGATCGCCCTGTCGCAATTCATGATCGATCTTGGGGGTGTATCTTGGCAAATAGCATGGCTTTGGAGCTTGCCAATATAACAAAAGACACAAGAGATCCCGGAAATGGTTATATCGAACGGGACCCGTTGAGTGGCGAGCCAACAGGTATCTTAGTGGATGGTGCTTATTCACTCATTTATAAGGCGATGCCGCCGACGCCTTCTCATGCGTTGGAACGCGCTTATCGAGATGGGTTGAATTATCAGGCAAGCCGCGGCGTTGTTGGTACAAAATACGTGCATGTATGCGAACATCGCCTTGATGCTTTGAAAGCGATTGATGAAGCAGGGCAAATGTCTGCCCGTGTTGAGGCAGCCATCAGTTGGCAAGATGATATTTTTCCTGTGAAACGCCGATGGGAACTTCTAGCCGGGGAAAGACATTATTACCGAAGCAGTCGTTTGAATGCCAATACGGTGAAGTTCCATTTTGATGGTACCCATGAATCCCGTTCATCTTATTTATCAACTGCTTGGCCGGGAGAAAATAAATGGCGCGGTGGCCTAAACTTAACCCCGGAGCATATTACCGATATGCTGGTTGATTTGGACCGACGGGGCATCCGGGTAATTGCGCATTGTACAGGAGATGGGGCGTCAGACTTGTTTTTAGATGCCGTGGCAGAAGCACGTCGGGTTAACGGGCCAAATGGCGTGCGCCATCAATGCGCGCATTCAACGAATTTACTTGATGAGAATTTACCAAGATTTGCAGCATTGAATGTAACAGCTGAATTTTCACCAGTGGGTTGGTATCCATCTTCCTTTGCCAAAGCGCGCCAATCCGTTGGAGAAGAGCGCTGGCCGCGGATGTATAATTTCAAAGGTGTTTTGGATGCAGGCGGGATTGCTGTGATGGGAACTGATTGGCCCGTTTCTCATATTAATCCATGGGTCGGGTTTGAAGCCATGATCACAAGACAGAACCCTCTTACTGATAGTGACGAGGTTTTTAGTGGCGTTGCTGTTTCTATTGAAGAGGCTATTCGCATCATGACGTTGAATGGTGCTTATGCCATGGGGGTAGAGGAAAAAGCGGGTTCAATTGAAGTTGGAAAATCGGCTGATCTGATCGTTTTGGAACATAATCCATTTGAAATTGAGATACGTGGAAAACTTCATCAAACCCAAGTTCAGCTGACCATGCTGCAAGGTCAATGTACGTGGGATGAGATAGAGGCATTTAAAGGTTCCGCAAATGAAGCCGTTTGGAACGAACGACCAAACTTTTAGCGTTAGGCTATGTTTAGTATGATAAGGCTGACAAGAATATGAAAATAACCCCGGTACCGGTTTGTGTGATTAGTGGTTTTTTAGGCGCAGGCAAAACCACATTGCTGAACAATATATTGAATGGTGATCATGGCTTAAACATCACTGTTTTAGTTAATGATTTTGGGGCAATTGATATTGATAGTCAGCTTCTGGCAAAGCAAGAAGGTAACACTATCAGTCTTAAAAACGGCTGCATTTGCTGTAGTTTGCAGAATGATCTGGTGTTTGAACTTCAGGCACTCCTATCTCATCCTGATGGTCCACCAGAATATATTGTGATTGAGGCAAGTGGAGTGTCCGACCCATCTAAAATTATCAATGCATTGAAGTACCCTCAAGTGCGTGATGTGTTCCAGATTGATTCGGTTGTCACATTAATTGATGCACAAACAATTCAAGACCTAGAAGGGGATGTGAAACATCTTGCAATGTCTCAACTGGATGCCGCTGATATTATTGTCATGAATAAGGCTGCGGATGTTTCAAAGGCTGACCTTAAACGTATACATGACGACTGGCTTTATCCATCAGCGCGTGTGATTGAAACGAATTATTCCGACGTCCCGTTGGATATTCTGTTTTCCCTTTCAGGTCAGAGCAAGGCATTGATGGATTCCTCAAACCATAAACATGGGCATTCCCATAAGGGTCTGTTTCATACATGGCATTGGAAAAGTGATCAGCAGATAGACGTAACAAAGCTTCGCAGCGTCATCAGGACACTTCCCAAAGATATTTACCGGGCAAAAGGTGTTTTCTTTTCAGATATATATCCGGAAGAACGTGTGGTGTTGCAGGTGGTCGGGGCGCGACAGGAATGGTCCAAAGATCAATATCAAAACCAAGACCGACAAAGTCAATTGGTCATGATTTCAATGAAAAAAGAAGTCGATATGTCGGCTATTCAAGAGCAGTTGGATAATTGTGTTCAGGGAAGTATCGTAAAATGAAGAATATAAAAAACGAAATCTTGGCATGGGTTGATGATAACGCATCAGATTTATCAGATTGGCATCAAACTATCTTCAATTATGGGGAAACAGCATGGCGTGAATATAAGTCCTGCGCTTGGTATGTGAACCGTTTAAGAGAAGAAGGTTTTGAGGTTGAAGAAGGCAGTGGTGGTATGCCGACCGCATTTTGTGCGGTTTGGAAAAATGGGGATGGTCCCACAATCGGCAGCTACGCAGAATATGATGCTGTACCCGGAAATTGCCAGGCTGCAGATACTGTGCAACGAGCGAGAGATAATTTAAGTGAACATGCAGGTGGTCATACGGACCCTCATTCAGCCTTGGGTATTAGTAGTCTTGGTGGTTTGTTAGCGGCCAAAAAAATGATGGAACAGTATAATATTCCGGGGACTTTAAAATATTTTGGGGAACCTGCTGAAAAGGTGCGTGGTTCCAAACCAATTCATGCGGCCAACGGATATTATGATGATTTGGATGCGGCCATTAGTTTCCATCCATTTTATATGTTGCCTTTGTCCAATACGACACGATGGAATACCCATTGTGGTGCTGCCTATGCCATGATTTATACCTTTGAATGTAAAGAGCCGGAAACCTGGTTATCGCAAAGTGATGAAGCGGATTCACCAATTGCGGCTTCTCATGCATCTGCGCGGGCGCCGGGCGCAAATGATGCATTGATGCAGATGTATGGCACTTCCAAACTCTTAAAAGAATCTATGGTGGCTGCTGGTACAGGATGGTCTATGAATGAATGTATCTTAACAGCAGGGCAGGCAACAGCAGATAATCTTCCAGCTCAAATTGCCCAAATTCAATATATTATGCGGGTACCTGATCTTGAAATGGCGGAAACGGTTACACGCGTGTTGGATCAAAACGCAGCGGCGGCGGCTCAAATTTCGCATTGTAGTTGGAAAAAAGATTGGGTTTGTAAATCCAGACCCGGTCTTCCCAATCATGTGATGGCGCAACTAACTTATGACAATCTGGAATTTGTAGGTGCCCCAAAGTTTAATGAAGGGAAGGCAGCTGTAAAGAAAGCGCAGGAAATCCAACGTAATCTTGGCTTGGATGAAATGGATGCCCCATTCATGACGGAATGTGAGGAATTGATTTCGCCGCAAGACGCTGAACGTGAATTAAGAAAACAATTACCTGAATGGCAAAAGAATTTCACTTCAGATGATTATACGGAATTTTGCTGGCATGCCCCAACGGTACGGTTATATATCGCGCGGCCAACCTTGAAAGCACCTGATAACGGAAAGAAATATCCTGCTTGGGTGATGAATGCACTGGGCGGGATTCCGGAAACGATCGACCCGATGATTTTATGTGCCAGTAAGACAATTGGAAACACAATCATTGATCTGCTAACCAAACCAGAGGTTCTGGCAAAAGCGAAAGAAGAGTTTGAGGAACGCACGGGTGGTGTTGGCGGTGAAAACTGGATTGCACCGCAATGTGACTATCCATCACCTCATAATTTCCGTTGGCCGGAATATATTGAGACGGAACGCGGTGTTGAGTGGTGGATACCTAAAAACTAGTCGAGTTTGAGTAGCAAAACCTCAAACATTTATTTGAATTGTTGAAGCCCGGCGATATAGTTGGTGACTAATGAGTTGCTCAGCTCTATCGCGGGGTCTTTCGTCATGATCTTAAGTTTATCGGCTGTCGCCAAAGAACAGATACCGTGAAGAGAGCTCCATAAAACGCGCGCCGCTTTTTTAATTTCTTCTTCAGATATAGATGTTTTTAGGGGGGCGAGGGCTGCCTCAACAATATTTAAAAGTAGTTCAATTTTCTTATTATACCAATCAGGTAAGATCTCGCCTTTGGGTAAGCTATGTTCGAAAAGTGCATTCCACAAATTTAGGTTTTGAAAAGTGAAATCTATATAGCTGTTCGCTAATTTTTTAATATCGCTTTCCACATTTCCACTAAACACAATTGTGGTCAGATTATTGTGAAGTGCATCAAGCGTGGTGGCATTTAAGTGAATGATTAAGTCATCTACATTTTTGAAGAGATTGTATATAGTTCCAACGGCATAACCCATTTCTGTTGCTACTTTTCGAACCGTAAGGGCTTTTGTTCCTTCTTCGATAACCAGACTACGTGCTGCTTGTATAGCCATTTGCAATAATTCTTCGCGGCTATGGTCATATCTTCGCGCCATGATTTAATCCTAAATCTATCATTTGTGCTCACAGAAAAATAGCGGGAATGAACCCTAAAATCAAATTAATTGAACAATGATCATTGACAATTGAACATCGTTCATATAATTCTAAATGAGCATTGTTCAATTAAGGAGATTGATTATGACTTATGAAACTCAAAATTTGAATGTGAAACAGTTAGTCAAAATTGTTGTTGTCGCTTTGATCGCAATATCTGTATCAGGGTTCTTAATTGGGCATATGATTGGCACAATCTGGACGATCAATATTAGTAGTATGGAGCAAGCGCTATTTAGTTTTGTTGAACTGTTTGAGGCAGAAACGATACAACAGCTCGCTTTGATTGCTGGTTAAGGGGGAAGTTATGCGCCTTAATAGACAAAGAAGATTTCTTGGCGGATTGGCAGTGATTATTATTTGTATGATATCTGTCATTGCGGGGGCAAAGGAAAGTTTTTCTATTCCGACACTTGGAGGAAAGCAAATCTGGTCTGATGTTCAGATTCAAAATGACTGGCGCCTTCAGGAAAACGTTTTAACAGGTCATTATCGCCTTTTGGATGAAAATGACAGGCGTGTCACTTGGGGAAGTTTGAAGGAATGCCAACAAGTTCTCTCTAAAGCTTTTGGAGATAGAAAAGCGGGACATTTAGTAATCTTCGTACATGGAATTTTACGTTCCGCAGGATCATTTTCATTTTTGGAAGAAAATTTACGTCAGGCAGGATATGAAACAACGGCTATTAGCTATGCCAGTACCCGACTTACAATTGAGGAGCATGCAGAAAATTTAAACATTCTTCTGGATCAACTGGAAAATGTTGAAACGGTTTCATTTGTTTCTCATTCGATGGGTGGTTTGGTTTTGAGGCAGGCGTTAGGGAGACGCGATTTGGATCAAGATTTATTTGACATAAGTAACGTGGTCATGATTGCCCCACCAAATCAGGGTTCACAGATTGCGGATGAATTGAAAGAGAGTTTATTTTACCAGTTAGTATATGGTGTATCTGGGCAACAATTGACATCAGATATTGCACCCAACTTTCCATCACTGAACATTCCTGTCGGTATTATTGCCGGAGTTTCTTCAGGCGATGAGGGGTATAATCTTTTTGTAACTGGTAATGATGACATGGTAGTTTCGCTAAAAGAAACGCATCTAGAGGGGGCAGATGATTTTCTTAAAATCAAAGGACTACATTCCACATTATTATATCAGGAAGCGACAGCTTCAGCTGTAAAGCAATTCTTGGAAAATACGAAGTTTTAGAAACAGGCCGAGGGTATATCCGGTCTTTGGAGATAAAAAATGGGTGATGGCAATTTCAATATTCTGGGTAGTAAGAGGTTTTTACCTCTGTTTTTGACTCAGTTTTTGGGCGCAATGAATGATAATGTTTTCAAGAATGCGTTGGTGATTTTGATTGTCTACAAATTGGCAGATCAGGCGGGATTAGACGGTCAGTTAATGATCACACTAGCTGCTGGGATTTTTATTCTGCCGTTTTTCTTGTTTTCTGCCTTGGCAGGACAAATCGCTGACAGATTTGAAAAGTCGCGGCTCATTTCATTTATCAAATTTGCCGAAATTTTAATTATGATATTTGGTGCCTATGGGATTTTTTTCGGACAGCCATATTTTCTATTATTTGTACTATTTTTAATGGGATTACAGTCAACCTCCTTTGGACCTGTGAAATATTCTATTTTGCCGGATCATTTGAAAGAAGATGAGTTGCTTGGCGGTAATGCCTTAATTGAAGCCGGGACTTTTCTTGCCATTTTGATTGGTACGATCTTTGGTGGTTTATATATTTTAGGTGAAAATGGCGCGTTGATCATTTCGATTGCGATTGTTGGTTTTGCCATTCTTGGATGGTTGACCAGTTTACCTATTCCAAAAACCAATATTGCGGATCCTGATTTAAAAATTAACCTTAACTTCCTAGGACAATCCTTTAAAACGATCGCGCTTGCACGTGAAAGAAAAGACGTCTTTTTATCTATTATGGGGATCTCCTGGTTTTGGCTTGTTGGTGCAACATTCTTGGCGCAATTTCCAAATCTTGCCAAAGGATATTTAGGTGCAAATGAAGAGGTTGTAACTCTATTTCTTGCTGTTTTTTCGATCGGCATTGCGATCGGTTCCATGATTTGCCACAAGCTTTTGAAAGGCGAAATCTCGGCACAATATGTTCCGCTTGGGGCTGTCGGGATGTCAATCTTCATTATAGATCTCTATTTCGCAGTCAGTGGATATCAGCCGACCGTTGGTCAAGAATTTATCGGTGCCTATGAGTTCATTGGGACACTGTCTGCGATCCGTATCATTGCAGATTTAGTTGCGATTGCGATTTGTGCAGGGCTGTTTATCGTGCCGCTCTATGCGATTATGCAAAATAGAAGTTCTGAACAGCAAAGATCCCGTATTGTTGCTGCCAATAATATTTTGAACGCAGCGTTCATGGTGGTTGGCGCTTTGGCTGCAACTGTGATGTTGGCGGTTAACTTATCTGTCATCGACGTATTCTTGATACTTGGAATATTGAACGCATTTGTGGCCGTCTACATTTGTGGGTTATTACCTGATGCTATTGTGAAAATGGCCCTTAAAGTGATTTTGAAGCTTTGTTACAAGGTGGAGGTCAAAGGACTAGAGCATTATAAAACCCTAGATGAAAAAGCGGTGATTGTTGTTAATCATGTCTCTTTTCTAGATGCGGTATTATTAGCGGTTTTCTTGCCGCGTAAGCCTACTTTTGCTGTCGATAGTCATGTAGCTCAAAGCTGGTGGATACAGCCTTTCTTGAAAATTGTGGATGCCTATCCAATGGATCCTACAAATCCGATGGCAATTAAATCTTTGATAAAGGCGGTAGATGACGGGCGCCATTGCGTGATTTTCCCAGAAGGGCGTATTACTACGACCGGCGCGCTGATGAAGATTTATGAAGGTCCAGGATTGATTGCTGATAAGGCAAATGCACCTATGGTGCCGATCCGGATTGATGGTGCACAATATACAATTTTCTCACGTCTTAAAGGCACTGTGCGTCGTCGTCTTTTCGCGAAAATTACAATTACTATTCAGGAGCCGCGTCAATTTGAGATCCCTGCCGAAGTTTTTGGACGTGAGCGTCGGCAAATGGCCAGCCAAAAATTATATGATGTGATGACAACTTTGATTTTCGAAACACAGAATAATCAACAGACATTGTTTGAGACTTTGTTGGACACAAAGGCCATTCATGGTGCGTCTAGTCTTGCAGTTGAAGATATTGAACGTAAACCTTTATCCTATAAGAAGCTTGTTTTAGGAAGTTTGGTTTTAGGACGGAAACTTAAATCTTTCCTTTCAAAAGGTGAAGTTACAGGCGTGCTATTACCAAATAGTGTTGGTGCTTCTGTGGTTTTCTTTGCCTTACAAGCATTCGGTTACGTGCCGGCTATGTTAAATTTCTCTACAGGCTCTGCAAATTTGGTATCCGCCTGCCAAACAGGCAAGATTAAGAAGGTTCTGACTTCTAGACGGTTTATAGAACTGGGTAAGCTGGAAGATTTAGTCGATGCAATTTCTGAGCATACGGAACTGGTGTATTTGGAAGATATAAAACAGAAGATTAACTTCCTAGACAAAATCGTTGGTCTACTATCCCTTCCGTTTGCAGGTGAAATTCATAAGGCTAGAGAGGTTTCATCGGAAGATCCGGCTGTTATCTTATTCACATCCGGTTCGGAAGGTGTTCCAAAAGGTGTGGTTTTGAGCCATCAAAACTTACTGTCCAATAGATTTCAGTTAGCTGCATGTGTGGATTTTAACCCAAAGGATATCGTGTTTAACGCCTTGCCAATTTTCCATTCATTTGGATTAACAGGCGGGATGTTGTTACCTATTCTGTCTGGTATCAAAACGTTTCTATATCCATCCCCCCTACATTATCGGATCGTGCCTGCATTAGTATATGATAGTAATGCGACCATTATGTTTGGTACGGATACTTTCTTGACCGGATACGCCAAAGTCGCACATCCATATGATTTCTATGCCGTGAGATATGTTTTTGCAGGGGCAGAAAAAGTCAAAGATGAAACGCGTAGAGTTTGGTCTGAGAAATTCGGCTTACGTATCCTTGAAGGCTATGGTGCAACAGAAACCTCACCCGTTCTTTCCACCAATACCGCTATGCATTTCAAGGCCGGAACTGTTGGTCGTTTAATGCCGGGATTAAAAGCAGAACTGGAACCAGTGCCGGGTATTGAGGAGGGTGGAAAGCTGATCGTTTCAGGCCCAAATGTGATGAAAGGATACATGCTTGCTGAAAAACCGGGTGAAATCCTGCCACCTTTGAATGGACGATATGATACAGGTGACATTGTAGATATTGATGCAGAAGGTTTTGTAACCATTAAAGGACGCGCCAAGCGATTTGCCAAGATTGCAGGTGAAATGGTCTCATTGGGTGCTGTGGAAACCTTTATTGCCAAAAACTGGTCTGATCAAATGCATGCTGTTGTTACAATACCTGATCCCAAGAAAGGGGAAGCTTTAGTTTTAGTGACAGAAAATGCCGCACTTGAAAGAAAAGCTTTATCTGAAGCAGCCAAATCAGAAGGTATGGTAGAATTAATGATCCCGAAACAAATTCTGACAGTTGATCAGTTGCCAGTGTTAGGGACGGGCAAGACGGATTATGTAAGCATTCAAAAACTGGTTGATGAAGAATTAGGTTAATTGAACGTGATGTTTAAAAAGGAAGTTATACTCATTTTCTGGATACCATTGCTTTTCTTTATCTCATTGAAGGCGATGACCTATCCCATTGCACAAGATATCTCGTATCATAACTTTGCGGATCAAAGGAATATGTTGGGTATTGATCATTTTTTGAATGTTTTAAGTAATATATTCTTCTTGATAATCGGGGTATTAGGTATTCGTGAATCACTACAAATGAAGGATGAATACTTAAAATATAGGCTTGTATCCTTGGTATTTTTTATTGGCGTTGGATTGGTTGGGTTAGGGTCAGGGTATTATCATCTTGATCCTAACAATATGACTTTAGTCTGGGACCGTCTGCCTATGACTATCGCATTTATGGCGTTTTTCTCTATGGTGGTTATCGATCGGATTGATGCCCGAATAGGCCAGAAAGTTGTTTTGCCAATTTCTCTACTACTTGGAGCGCTAAGTATTTTATATTGGGTCATCACCGAAAATATGGGCGTAGGAGACTTGCGCGCCTATGCCTTTATACAATTCTTTCCGGTTATTCTTATTGGATTGATTTGCTGGATGTATCGCCAGGCAGAGATCATGAAAGTTAGTATGCTTAGTTATGTTTTCTTATGGTATGCAATTGCAAAAATTCTGGAACATTTCGATTTGCAATTTTATCAACTAACTTTAGGGTTCGTAAGTGGGCATAGTCTGAAACATGTTGCAGCAGCCATCGCAACTTGGATTGTTTATCGGTCTATACGGCAAGTATTTCTGCGATAAAATAGAGATATCAATAAGGCTATATCTAAAAAATTTAAATGATTTGTTGATCTGAAATTTTGAATTTCAACGTGTCATTTGCAAAGAATTATGGCTGATTTGCAAACATATCAATGCTAGTGCTGGTCAAAATTTGTTGATATTAATAATCATTATTAACGACGATATATGTCGATTGATTATTTTTAATCTACAGTTCTGAAAACTTCTTAGGCGCTAAGGTATTCATTGATGGCTTTATCTAAGCATATGATAGATATGACAATTCTGCGTGAAAATCCCGTCTTTAGACGTGTGATGATTGCACGCGGTATTTCATTAATGGGATTAGGCTTTCTCTCCGTCGGTATACCTGTTCAGACATATAACCTGACAAATTCCAGCTTTTCTGTGAGCGTGGTGATGGCGTTGCTGAGTTTTGGAATGTTATCAGGGTTGATGCTAGGCGGTACTTTGTCGGACACTTATGATCGTCGTCGTCTCATCTTATTTGCACGTAGCGTTTGTGGGCTGGGATTCCTCGGCTTGTTTATCAATAGCATCCTTCCGGAACCTTCAATTCTTGCTATTTATGTTCTTGTTCTTTGGGATGGGTTCTTTGGGGCGTTGGGTGTTGCGGGATTGTTAGGGGCTATGGTTCAGATCGTTGGGCGTGAGAAGATGGCTCCGGCGACGGCTTTAACCATGATTGTGACAAGATTTGCAACTATTGCATCACCTGCGCTTGGTGGCTTGGTGATCGCTTTATGGTCTGTAAGTTGGAATTATGCCTTTGCAGCTTTCATGACATTATTGACTGTCATTTCTTTGTGGGGCTTGCCATCTTTGGCGCCCGCAAAAAGTAAAAAGGGTAATCCGCTTTCCATGATTTTTGATGCCTTGAAAATTGTTGGCGGCAATAAAGCATTGCTGTGCCTATTTGGTATGGGCGGACTTATGGCATTATCGCCAGCAATTAGAACTGTTTTCCCGTTTCTTGCAGAGCAAAGTGGATTCGATCCGGATATGGCGGCGGGTCTGTTATATGCTGCGGTGCCTGCGGGAACAGTATTGGGAGCGTTCTTCAGTCGCTCCGTCAGTGAATTGAAGCGACCAGGATTGGCACTTACCGGTCTCTGTGTAACGGCTGCAATTGCGATTATGGGTATTGGATATCTTTCAAGTTTAATCGTTGTCTTGTGTCTATTGATAATTTTTGGTGCAGCCCTTGGTGCTGTTGGTGTTGTGCAAATGGCCTTGGTGCAAAAGGCAACGCCGGATAGCCATCTCGGCAGAGTTAACTCTCTTTACATGGCTCAAGAAAACCTTGGGATGATATTTGGAGCAATGATCTTTGGCAGCATGACTGGCATGTTTATCCCGTCTGAAGCGTTAATCATTTATGGCTTTGTGATTATGTCGCTGGTTATTTTGTTGCGGTTGATTTTGCCATTACGTCAAGAAATTGAAACGCCAGAACCAGTTGGTTAGGTGTCAAAATTGAAAGATTAGATCCGAAATAGGACTGATTTTAACAGGCTTAAAAGTAGGAAATTTATACATTTTTATACAACTATAAATAGAGGGTTTGAAATTGCTAAATTCAAACGATAATCCAAAAATTACTTTATCTGCGCCTTTGAACTCTAAAGAGGAGCTATTCGATCATCTTCTTCCTCTTTTAGACGAAGAGCCGGAATTTGATGAAAATCTGATGGATTACGGCCTGACATCTATCGATGTGATGAAGTTGGTCACGGGGCTTAGAGAGGGGGGCGTTGAAGTGAAGTTTGAAGATCTTGCTAAGTCACTTTCTATCGACGGCATCTGGCAATGTATTTTTCAGGCGAGAGGAGTTTAATCATGTTTGAGAGCGGTGTTCAGAACCCTTTTGATGATAATCGTTTGACCTTCTTGGCGTTGAAGAATGGCAAAGGTGAATACAGTCTTTGGCCTGAATTTAAGGAAGTTCCAACTGGTTGGGATATTACCTTTGGGCCAGCGGAGCGTGATGAATGTTTGGCACATATCAACGCCGTTTGGGTGAAACCGTTAACATCGGTGAAATAATTAGACTTCTTTTCAATATTTGAGTGAATTTGCCGGAGACTATTATGAATTCATTTCCACTTTTGAACACGCAATCAGGTATTTGGCTGGCGGATCAAGTATCTGACAAAGGCAATCTCTTTACCATTGCGCATAACGTGGAAATGTGTGGAGAAATTGATGCGAATATTCTGTCTGAAGCAATCCGTAAAGGCATGTCAGAAGCAGATAGTATTACTGCAAAGTATTTCTTTAATCATGATGTTGGTATGCAGGAATTTGGTGCCGTAAATCTTGAAGATATTTATATCGAGATTTTAGATTTACGTTCACATACCAATCCTGAAGGGGAAATGCGCCACCTTACGCAAAGTGACATAGATGCTGAATTGAGATCCGGTGGAAATAAGCCGCTAGCACGTCATATTATTATGCGTATGAGTGATGTTGATGATGAGCCTCGATGGATTTGGTATCAACGTTATCATCATATCATGCTGGATGGCTATAGTTTTACGGCCTTGACCAGACGTACAGCTGAAATCTATTCAGCCTTAGTCAAGGATGAGGCGCCAACTGCTTCGCCTTATGAGGGAACACCAGCCGTTCTTGAGGAATATGAAGCTTACTGTGCATCTAAGGCGTTTGACCGGGATCGCACTTTTTGGTCAGAATATTGTTCCGATTTACCCCCTGTTGCGCGGGTGCCTTCTGACCCTAAAACTGGTGATGAGCAACCCATTTTAACTGAGATACGCACATTAGGTGCAGGCAGTGTTCAATCACTTGAAAACATTGAACAGAATATCGCAAGTGTTGATCTATTGATCGCAACAGTTGCTGTGTATTTGGCACGTATGACCGGACAACCGGAACAAGTGATTGGTGTGCCATTCATGCGTCGTATGGGATCGGCTGCAATTGCCTCTTCTGCGCCTATGGTGAATATCTTGCCTCTACGTGTACCTGTTGATCCTGATCAGTCGATCGTGGAAATGGCGCTTAATGTGGCAAAGAATATGCGCAAAATTCGCCGCCATCAACGTTATGACACCGTCCTGATTCAACGTGATATCGGAATGGTTGGTAGCGGCCGTCGTCTATTTGGACCAGTCGTCAATTATCGCATGTTTGATTATGACTTGATGTTTGGCGATGTGCGCGGGGAAACGGAACATTTAGCGACTGGTCCTGTGGAAGATATCGAATTTGGCTTGTTGACGAATAATGGCCGCGTTTCAATTGAATTACGTGCGGATGGCGCACTTTATTCGAGGGAAGAGTTAGTTCAGCACGCAACCCGTTTACAGGGATTGTTAGAAGGATTTATCCAAGATCCAACTGGTAGTTTGGATAGGCTTGATCTGATGTCAGCTATAGACAAGGAAAATCTTGCGACATGGTCTACAGTTAAGCCTCTTGCCAATACATCTAATTGGACGACAATTGTTGACGCTTTTTCTGAGCAGGTGGCAAAAACACCTCATGCGACATCATTGGTTTATGAGGATAAATCACTTTCCTATCAAGAAATGTCAGATGCGGTCTTTCGACTTGCTCGGCATTTGATAAATGCGGGACTTGGAAGGGGTGATTGTATTGCAGTTGCTTTGCCACGGTCCGAAGAATGCGTGATCGCCACATTTGCTATCATGGCGACTGGTGCAACTTATCTGCCTTTAGATATCAATTACCCCCAATCGCGTATCAGTGACATATTTGAAGATGCGGATCCAAAACTGGTTTTAACCAATCGTGAAGGCGATCAATCTTTACCTTCTTCCGTGTCGAAATTGTATCTGGATAATCCACAGCTTTTAGAGACATTAACAACTCTCAAGCCGGATGTGATTTCATCCGACGAGCGATTGGCGCCTTTGAGTGCAGCCGATACAGCTTATGTAATCTTCACTTCTGGTTCAACGGGACGACCAAAAGGTGTTGTTATTAGACATTCATCTTTATTAAGCCTGTTTAAAGGAGAACTAGACCAAGTCTATCTACCAGCTTTAGCGCAAGTAAAAGAAAACTATCCTGAACGTGTGTTACGCGCCGCCCATACTCATACTTTCGCTTTTGATAGCTGCTGGTTGATGTTGTTCTGGCTGTTGCTTGGACAAGAGGTTCATATTCTAGATGAGGATATGCGCCGTGATGCCCACGCGCTTGCCTTAGAGGCTGATAAACAAAAATTTGACTCGTTAGATTTGACACCGTCCCTTTGTGGGCAAATGGTTGAAAGTGGTTTGTTTGAAAACGGGCGCCATCACCCAACGATGATTACAATTGGCGGCGAAGCAATCCCCGGTAACTTATGGGAATTACTTAGAAGTTATCCTGATCTTCAAGTTTGGAATGCCTATGGCCCAACCGAATTTACGGTAGATGCGGTTCTTGCATACCTCCACGAAAACGAAAGCCCGGTTATCGGTAATCCTATCCATGGCGCGCAAGCTCATGTGTTTGATACACGTCTTGAAGAAGTCGTTCCCGGTGGCGTTGGGGAGCTTTATCTTTCTGGTCCCGGCATTGCCGCAGGATATATCAATCGTCCAGATTTAACAGCGCAACGGTTTGTCGCACATCCCTATAAAGATGGGGAAGTGATGTATCGTACTGGAGATCTAGTACGTTATAACACAGACGGTAAATTGGAATATCTGGGGCGTAGTGATCATCAAGTTAAAATTCGTGGATATCGTATTGAAATTCCCGAAATTGAAATGGCCATTGAAGCACGCCCTTCGGTACAACAATCCTTGGTGATTGTTGAGGATTTAGGACATATCAAACGTTTGGTGGCGTATTGTACGCCAAAGGCAGGCAAAACACTTGATGCGGAAAGTATTCGTCATCGATTAAGCGAAGAATTACCTGACTATATGGTGCCTGCGGCCTTGGTGGTCTTGGATGAGTTCCCGTTAACACCAATTGGGAAAATTGACCGCCATCGTTTACCTTCTCCGCAAATTTCTGTGGATATCAAGCCACAAACAACGGAAGAGCATCTGATTGCAGATCAGGTCGCGAAGTTGCTCAAACTTAATGCGGTTGGTGTTGAGGCCGATTTCTTTGCCTTGGGAGGCGATAGTATCACCGCCATGGTATTGTGTAATGCGGTTCGAAAAGAAGGATATTTTTTGAGCCCACGCGATATCTTCGAAGGAAAATCAATTAAATCTATTTCCCAACGTTTGGCGTTGTTATCTGATCTTCAACCTGATGAGGAAGCCACTGAAACAGTTACATCAGAAATGCTTGCAGAATTGAGTTCAGTCTATGGCGTGATTGAGGATGTTGTACCATTACTGCCTTCCCAGAAAGGTGTTTTGTTCCAGTCACAATCAGGTTTAGGCGGTGGGCAATACAATTCTCACACACGTCTCTATCTCCGTGGTGAATTGGATACGTCCAAACTTCAAAATGCATTAAACGGATTGTTGCAAAAACATCCTCACCTAACAGGTATCTTCAATAGTTCCATTGGTGATGAGCCAAACCTGATTTTGCCAAAACTAACGGGGGATGAGCATTGGCCGCTTTATGAACATGATCTTTCCAACTTGCCTAAAAAGCAACAGGAAGAAGAGATTTTACGCATTGAAGCTGAAGCGGTTAGCAAAGAGCTAATTACCAACGAATTTTGTCAGTTAATGCATGCGGAGCTGGTCAAACTAGGACCAGATTACAATGTGCTTATTTTGGTGGTGCATCACATTATCGTTGATGGATGGTCTGCGCCGATCATCTTGGATAACTTATTTGATCTCTATGCAAACGGTCTTGGAGATCATCTAGTTTCCTCTCCGAGCTACTCAACAGTAATTAAATCTCTCCTGGCGCGTGATCAAACAGAAGCGCGTGACGCATGGAAGGTGGCGTTGGATCAAGTGGAAGCCACACGCTTGTTTGATCATATCAAACCCACAGATCATCTGAATGAAGTCGAATATTTATTGGATCACGACATTAGTCAGGCTTTGCAAGCAGAATCCAAGAAGCGCGGTGTAACTCTAAATAGTTTGATGCAAACCGCTTGGGCTGTGGTGCTTGGTTCAATGCTGGGACGTAATGATGTGGTCTTTGGTACACCAACTGCTGGGCGTTCCGCACCAATTCCCGGTATCGAAGATCAAATCGGTATGTTCCTGAATACGGTGCCTGTGCGGGCAAATCTTCAGGCGGATAAACCATTATGGGAACAAGCAAAGCAGTTACAGGAACAACAGATTAAACTCATGACTTATGATGAGTTGGGATTGGCTGAAATTCAACAAATTGCAGGGGCCGGTAGTTTGTTTGATACATTGCTTGTTGTGGAAAACTATCCTGATTTTGATACCTTTTTGCGTAAAGGAAGCAATCTACGTGTCGAGAATTTCCATAATCGTGGCTATAGCCATTATCCGCTAGCGCTTGTTGTTTTACCGGGCGATGAAATCAAGCTTCTCATTCAAGATAGAGGGGCCGTTGACGATGTGGAAGCCTTGGCAAAGCGTGTGGCAGTTGTGCTTGAAGCGTTGGTACGTAATCCAGATCAAAATCTTGCGTCTATAGATGTTGTTACCGCTGATGAATTGCAAGAAATTGCGCTTGTGAATGATACAAATCGTGCGCTCCCAGATCTCAATGTGCGCGATCTATTACTTGCGCAAGTTGGGCGTACACCAGATGCCGAAGCCCTTATCGATGAGAGCGTTTGTTTGAGCTTCAGAGAAGTGCGACATCAAGCCTTGGAAATTGCATCTGACTTACGCAAGCTGGGTGTGAAGCGGGGGGATGTAGTTGCGGTTGCCTTAAACCGATCAGCAAGATTAAGTATTGCATTGCTTGGCATATGTGAAGCTGGTGCAACCTTCTTACCTCTGGACTTATCTTATCCGCAAGCCCGTCTTCAATATATGGTCGGGGATTCAAAACCTACTATTATCATCGTAGAAGATGAGACAGAGAATATGTTTGAAGGGGATCATCAGGTCTTGCGATTTGATGAACTTTATAGCCCGGATAATGAAGTGCGGGATTTGGAAGATCCAGGTATCCATCCATCTGATCCTTGTTATATCCTTTATACATCTGGCACGACAGGCCAACCGAAAGGTGTCGTCGTCAGTCATGGGGCGTTATTGAACTATCTTTTATGGGTTCAGGATGTTTATCCGCTAACGGATGAAGATACAGTGTTGCAAAAGACACCTTGCGGATTTGATGTATCGTTAACGGAATTCTTCTGGCCGTTCATTTGTGGAGCGCGTCTTGTGGTGGGATCTCCGAATGTTCATCAGGAAACATCTGAACTTATTCGCTTAATTGAGAAGCATCAGGTGACTTTCACAGATTTTGTCCCATCCATGTTGGAAGTCTTTGTGGCAGAATTGAAAGAAGGTAATAACGCTGAAAGATGTAAATCTTTACGTCAATTGATCTGCGTCGGAGAGGCTTTGTCACGAAAAGTGGTTGAGGAATTCTCTCAACTGTCCAATGCGGAAGTTTTAAATTTATATGGCCCGACAGAAGCAACGATTGAAGTGACACAGGCGTCTGCAACAAAGGCACTAGCAGAAGAAAGTAATATTGTCCCAATTGGATATCCTGCTTGGAATACGGAACTTCGTATTTTGGATCATTGTTTACGACCTGTATCCCCGGGTGTGGCAGGTGAACTTTATCTATGTGGTGATCAACTGGCGATCGGATATCTTAACCGCCCAGATCTAACTGCATCACGTTTCGTGGCTGACCCTATGTCAGACGGACAACGTATGTATCGCACAGGCGATCTGGCTAAATGGCGTGCTGATGGTCAGGTGGAATATCTTGGACGTGTAGATACGCAAATCAAGATTGCGGGACAGCGTGTGGAACTAGGTGAAATCGAAGCACAAATTCGAACCTTCCCAGATGTGGATCAAGCCGTTGTTGTGGCTTTGGAAACCAGATCAGATATGCAATTGGTAGCCTATGTAACGGGTGCGTTTGAGCGGATCAGTAATTTATTGGCTTATCTTAGTGATTTGTTGCCACAACATATGATCCCGACAACCATTATCCCACTGGATGAAATGCCATTAACTTCTGCAGGTAAGCTGGATCGTGCAGCTTTACCGAAACCAGCATTTGATGATCGTATGCTTGGGCGTGCACCTTCGGGTCCGCAAGAAGAGCCTATTGCTGATTTGTTCAAAGAATTACTTGGATTGGAAATTGTTGGCGCAGACGAAGATTTCTTTGCCATTGGCGGACATTCTCTAATGGCGATGAAACTGGCTGCCCGTATTCGACGGGATTTCAATGTTCAAATTTCTGTTGGGCAAATCATTGCAATGCCGACGATTGAACAATTAGCAGAACATATCTTCCTTGGGGACCGTGTGAATACCATGGCGCGTGACGGATTTGATCTGGTTCTTGAGTTTAAGAAAAGAGAAGGAAATCCTCTTTTCTGTTTCTATCCGGGGTCAGGTATTTCTTGGAAATTTAACGTGTTGTCACGTCACCTACCTGATGATGTAGGTTTGGTTGCTTTCCAATCGCCACGCCCAAACGGACCAATCGCGTCTAGTAAATCACTGGAAGAACTTTGCGATAAACAATTGGAAATCTTGCTCTCTGTCCAGCCGCAAGGTCCATATTATCTGCTTGGTTATTCAATAGGTGGCGGTATTGCCTATGGCTTGGCTGTGCGTTTGAAAGCGATGGGTAAAGAAGTGCGTTTTGTTGGCATGTTAGATACATACCCACGTGCTTTAGGCGCCAAAGGTGGGCTTAATCAGTTTGAAAATATGATTAAGGAAGAAATGCAAGGTGGAGCAGAGGATGACCTGCAAGAAGAACGCGCTGAAATTCTTGAACATCTTTTACAAAATATCCGTGATGCAAATGGTTTGGTTTCTAATGGCGAAGCCCCGAAATATGACGGGCATGTAACCTTATTCTCTGCGGGCCTTTCGCGCCCTACCCATGTGAATCCAAAACAGATTTGGGAAGAATATGCCAATTCTGCAGCGGTGTTTGATTTCCCTGAATGTACCCATTTCGACATTATGTCACCCGCTTCGATGGAGAAGATTGGACCCATTATCGGTGGCATCATGGATGATGTGTATTTACGTGAGTCAAAAACCCAGCAACCTAATCTGTCTGAAGACGGAAGACAGGAAACGCAAATTGCGTCCTGATATCTGAAGGAGAATATGATGCAAGCACAAATGAAAAATATGGATGTTCAGCCTGAACGTGATATGACCGTTGGTGAGCCTGTCTTTGCCTTTCGATCCCGTCGTAAGGTTCTGGAAACATCAAATGCTGTTGCGATGCCGGAAGGGACCAGTCAGACACTAGCCCAGCGTCTGGCAGTTGTAATGCAAGATATTGATGAGAAAAAGGCAATCGTTGGGGCACTCCCTTTCCATTACGATCATCAACCAGATAGCCTCTGGATCGCGGATACAATTATTCATGATCCGCGCCAGTTTCAGCCAGATGCATTCTCTCCGTCCAGTTGGAAAGTACGCCAAGCACCACGTGCCGAAGATTATGCAAATGCGGTATCTGCTGCATTGCAATGTTTAACAAAAGATCCGGTTGATAAAGATGAGTTAACCAAGATCGTTTTGGCGCGTTGTATCGAAGCGGAATGTGATCAACCAATTGATTTAAAATCTCTCTTTAATCGATTGTCAGTTGATCCAGCTGTTAATGTTTTTCAAGTTGCTTTACCGAAGCAAACGACATCTGCCCGTTACATGATTGGCGCGACACCGGAACTTCTTATTTCAAAAGATGGCCGTAAAATTGCCTCTCACCCCCTTGCCGGATCTGCGCGACGTGTATCAGATTTAGCGGAAGATGCGGCCGCAGCAAGTCGGCTGTCACGATCTGAGAAAGATCGTCATGAACATGCAATTGTTGTTGAATATATCCTCGATATTCTTGCGCCTTATTGCAAAATGTTGAAACGCCCTGATGGGATGACACTCACCAGTACCAAAAGCATGTGGCATTTGGGCACACGTATTGAAGGCGAACTTCGCGATCCTGACATTCCTGTGCCGATTTTGGCTGCCGCTGTTCATCCGACGCCTGCGGTTTGTGGGTTACCGAAAATCCAAGCGGAGGAAACAATTGAGAAACTTGAACCTTTTAACCGTGATTTCTTCACAGGTGCTGTTGGCTGGTGTGAGGCAAACGGAGATGGGGAATGGTATGTGACCTTGCGTTGTGCAGAGGTCATGGACAACACCGCACGTCTTTATGCCGGGGCAGGTATCGTACCGGGCTCTGACCCTTGGTCAGAAGTGGCGGAAACAGGTGCCAAAATGGGGGCGATGATGAGCGCGCTCAATATTCCAGCAAATATAACAATGACCGGAGGTATGTAATGAAACAGGTTCACCAAATCTGGCCTGACGAATTTATCAAGCGCTATCGAGAAGAAGGTTATTGGACAGGGCAAACTTTCCCTTCCATGTTGCGTGAATGTGCATGTAAATATCCAGATAGCGTAGCGGTGGTTGATGCAACTAAATCTCTGACCTATATGGATTTGGAGCAACGTGCAAAAGAACATGCCGCTGGTTTCTTGAAATTAGGCATTAAACCTGGTGAACGTGTACTTGTGCAGATGGGGAACGTGGTTGATTTCTTCCCTGTTATCTTTGGCTTATTTCAAGCAGGTATTATCCCTGTTTATTCTTTGCCTGCACATCGATTAAGTGAGATACGCCATTTAGCAGAAAAGTCAGAAGCGGTTGCAATGGTGACTGTCGATGAATATGGCGGTTTTGATTATCGGGAACTTGCCAAGAATGTTCAGGCGCAAGTGCCAGCCATTCGAAATGTCATTATTGCGGGTGACGCAGGTGAGTTTATTGCGTTGGAAGATTGTGTAGCACCTGTTGATAATACATTGCCTGATCCTGATCCGTGTTCAGTTGCTTTCTTGCAGATTTCAGGCGGTTCAACCGGAATGCCAAAGCTAATTCCGCGAACCCATGATGATTATATCTATAGTTTCAGTGCCAGTAACGAAATTTGTGGTGTAACCCATAAGAGTGTCTATTTGGTGGCGTTACCAGTTGCCCATAACTTCCCAATGAGTTCACCGGGATATATGGGTACTTTATTTGCGGGTGGGAAAGTTGTGATGGCGCCTTCTGGAAATCCAGAAAGCTGTTTCCCTTTGATTGAAAAAGAAAAGGTTACAATCACCGGGTTGGTGCCCCCTTTAGCGCGTCTTTGGTTGGATGCGGCTGAATTTAAGAAAGTTGTGGCAGATATCACTAGCCTTGAAACCTTATTGGTTGGTGGCGCTAAATTTGATGAACCGACTGCTCGACGCGTGAAGCCGATCCTTGGTTGTCAGTTACAACAAGTCTTCGGCATGGCTGAGGGATTGGTGAATTATACGCGTTTTGATGATGATGAAACGATTATCGCAACAACGCAGGGTCGCCCAATTAGTCCGGCTGACGAGGTTTTGGTTGTGGATGATAATGATCGCCCTGTTGCCGACGGAATTACAGGGCATCTTTTGACACGCGGTCCATATACAATTCGTGCCTATCATAATGCCGAAGAAGCAAATCAGAAGTCTTTCACCAAAGATGGGTTTTATCGAACTGGCGATATCGTACGTCGTCTGGCGTCGGGGCATCTGGAAGTTTTGGGACGCGCTGGTGATCATATCAATCGTGCAGGTGAGAAGATTTCCGCGGAAGAAGTTGAAAGTCATCTGATCGCAAACCCAGAAGTATATGATGCCACTGTTGTTTCTATCCCTGATGAGGGGATGGGTGAGAAGTCATGTGCTTTTGTGATTCCGATTAGTGAAGCACCGAAAAAGGCCGCTTTGAAACGATGGATGCGAGAGCGAGAAGTCGCTGATTTCAAAATCCCTGATCAAATCATCTTTGTTGAAAAGTTTAATACCACCGCAGTTGGCAAGATCAGCCGTAAGGAGCTGCGTGAACAGATGCGCCAATGGCATTTGGAAGAAGAGGAGAAAATCGCATGAACCAGATTAGAAAAGGGTTACCGCAAATCGGAACATACTCCTTACCAACCTTGGAAGAATTACAAGAGCCACGGCCTGACTGGAAATTATCTGCAGATCGGGCAGCCTTGCTGATCCATGATATGCAGGATTATTTCTTACGTCCTTATGATCAACAGGCTGAGCCTATGAATATGGTTTTAAACAATATTCAGCGTTTGATTGGTCACTGTCGAAAGCTTGGGATTCCGGTTTTTTATACAGCCCAAGAAGTGAGACAGGAAAGATGTGATCGTGGATTGCAGGCAGACCTATGGGGGCCAGGAATGCAAGATCCGGAAAACCATCAGAAAATTGTCAAAGATTTGGCGCCATCTGAAGAAGATTATGTGTTGGTCAAGCATCGTTATAGTGCGTTCCAACGCAGTAATCTTGAAACCATGATGAAAAGCAGAAATAGAGATCAGCTTATAATCTGCGGGGTTTATGCACATATCGGCTGTCTACTAACCGCAGGTGATGCCTTCATGCGGGATATTGAACCGTTTTTTGTGGCTGATGCTGTAGCTGATTTCTCTCGTGAGAAGCATGATCTGGCTGTTCAATATGTGAGAGATGTTTGTGGCGTTTCTTGCACATTAGAGCAAGTGGAAAGCTGGTTATGAACGCAATCAGACGAGAATTTGACGGCAAAGTTGCCTTCGTCTCAGGGGCAAGTGGGGGTATAGGGGCAGCGATTGTTAAATCATTGGCTGCACAAGGGGCGAAAGTGTTTGCCACTGATATTGAATGGCCAGAAGAACCATCTTCAGATGCAGCGATATATAACCATGTTTTAGATATTACCGATCCCGCGGCTGTCGATGTTGCGGTTTCAAAAGCGGAACAGCATTTCGGTCCGATTGATGTGGCGGCTTCAGTTGCAGGGGTTTTAAAAACTGGATTGGCGATTGAAACGTCAGATGCAGATTGGCAATCAATGTTTGCGGTTAACTCTACCGGGGTTTTCAATATCGGTCGTGCTTTAGCGCGAGTGATGATCCCGCGTAAAAGCGGTTCGATCGTAACAGTCAGTTCCAATGCGGGAGGAATTCCACGTCATGGCATGTCTGCCTATGCGGCGTCAAAGGCGGCCTCCACAATGTTTACCCGTTGTTTAGGACTGGAACTGGCTCCTCATGGTATTCGCTGTAACATTGTGGCGCCGGGGTCGACGATTACACCGATGTTGGCAGATATGACGGGTGATCCTGTTGCGATGAACCAATTGATTAATGGATTACCGGAAACTTTTAAAACCGGCATTCCATTAGGAAAACTAGGACAACCAGATGACGTGGCAGAGGCAGCTTTATTTTTGCTGTCTGACCGGGCATCTCACATAACAATGGCAGATATCTATGTTGATGGCGGCGCAACTCAAAGAGCGTAATCATTGGCAATCTGCTGATGATGCGCAATTCAATTCTATAGGAATCAGTACAGATGTTTGGTTGATCGATCTTCAAGCACCAACGCTAATTCAACCTAATGTTCTGTCTGAACAAGAAATTCAACGTGCTCAGCGATTTGTAAGCCCCAAACGGCGTATTGGATATATGGTTGCGCATACTGCTCTACGTCACTTGTTATCTGCCTACAGTGGTTTATCGGCAAAAGAATTAAGGTTTATAGAAGGCGCTTACGGCAAGCCAATATTATCTGATAGTCAGGTGCTTCACTTCAACTTATCGCATAGCGAACAATATGCGTTGGTTGCCGTTTCTAGCTGCGGTCCCGTTGGTGTCGATGTTGAAGATAAGATGAGAGATCTTCCGTGGGAGATTGCGCCACAAGTTTTCTCTAAAAGAGAAATTGCTCTTATGCAGAAACTACCCAAACAGCAGTTGGTAGATGTTTTCTATGAGGGGTGGTGTCGCAAAGAGGCCCTGGTAAAGGCAGATGGGCGTGGGTTGAATCTAGATTTAACTCAATTGGAAGTCATAGATGAAGATATTTGCGAACTCAACATGACTTGGTCCTTGCGACGATTACCGGAAATAGCGGGGCACGCTTCTGCGTTGGTAACCCCGAAATGCGCGACAGAAATCAGAACCTATCGCTATGTAAATAGCAAATTCAGTAATTCAAAGTAAAGCGAGAGAATGATGTTAGAGCACCCTTTGCTATCCAAAACTTCAGGTACTTTAGATGATGTGGAGTTTTCAGTTTTCGAAAGTCTCGTTGAGAAATTAAAAGCGTCCAATGCCGATCAAATAATCGGTTTGCATCAAGGAAAAACCACCTTCACACCATGTCCGGATGTACGGAACTGGAAGGATGGAGAATTTGAATTAGCACATAATACGCATGCGCCGCCTCAAGGGATTAAATCCTTAAAAGAAGCGATCTTAAAAGAACATATCAATCGGGGCCGGCATGATTTTACGCTGGAACAGATGATGATTTGTTCTGGGGCAACACATGGGATCAGTATGGCAACACAATCTGTCCTCAACCCCGGTGATCAGGCTTTAATTTTGTCCCCTCAATGGCTGTTTGCGCGTGGTGTCTTTAAGGCATGCGATGTAGATGTTTTGGAAGCCCCTCTATTTCTTGAACTCTGCAAAAATCCAGATTTAGACATCTATGGGTATTTGAAAGAGGCTATTAATCCGCGCATTCGTTTGATCTATTTTAACACACCGAACAATCCAACAGGTTATTCGATGACCCGAAAACAGTTACAAACTCTGGTGGATTTCTGTCAGGATCATAATATCTGGCTGATCGCTGATAATGCCTATGAATATTATGACTATAGTGAGGATGGATTTATCGATGCACGTGATCTGGAGGGGGGATCGGAAATCTGTTTCTCAGTCTATAGTTTTTCTAAAAGCTATATTATGCCGGGATATCGTGTGGGATATGTCATTAGCCCACAATCCCGTGCAAAGGATATGAAAAAACGTGGATTGTTTTCTGTTTATTCCATAGCAACGCCATCTCAATTCGGGGCGTGGCAGGCGTTACAAACACCACAAGAAAAACTGCTGGTTCAAAGAAACGAAACCTTATCTCTCGCTAAAATGACAGAAAAGCTGCTGGATGTGCCTCATTGCGGCTTTTCCGGGGGATTTTACTTCTTCTTGGATTTGTCCCGGATGGGTGAAAAAGGCATTCAGGAATTTTACAATGAATTACTCACCCAAGGAATTTCTTTAGCACCTGGCGAAGCTTTTGGTGCGGGCATGGGAAATTACGCACGCCTCTGTTTTACAGCTGTGGACTCCGACCTGCTGAAGCGCGGAATCTCAGTCATTAACGATCTTTATCAGTCTAAAATCTAATCAAGTCATCTGGAAGGAATTATCATCATGTCTCATGAACTTTTTGGCTATGTGGCCGATCAAAATAAAGATAGAAATGAAGTGCCTCGTTTGAAGATTAATTTATATCGGGATTATGAAGTCGCGGCAGTGGCAAAGGCATCTGCATATTTGCAGGAAGAAGGTTTCCCGTGTCGCGTTGAATGTGTAATGATTTCGGATTCGTATTTGATGACTCATATGGGCAAGTCAGAGACATCCTTGGAAACCGAAGACGCACAGGCAGAATTCTTTGATCTGATGAAAGGGTTAACCGAAGAAGTAGCCGATGCAACAAATAAGCATTTTCCATCTACGTCACGCCCATTTGTCTTGGCGGATATGCCCGATGGTTCAACAGCGACACCTGATAAGGCCATATACCATGCCTTACAAATGATGGATGTTGGTGCAGATGCCGTAAAGCTTGAAATATTTTCAGAAGATCGGTTTGAGATCGTAAGAGCTTTGTCTGAAGTGGGTGTTCCAGTGGTAAGCCATCTTGGTTATACGCCTCAAAGCGGTCAAAATAGAGCCTTTGGTAACAGTTTAGAAGAAGCACAAAAGCTGTTTGCTCATGCAAGGCGTGCACGTGATGTGGGCAGTATTGGTTTAGTATTAGAACGCGTGAATGAGTTGGTGAACCAATGCCTATGCCGTCCCTCTACAGATAGTATTCCGGTTTATAGTATCTTTAGTGGTAAGGCTGATTGGGGTGGGCAATCCTTAAATGTTTGGGATTCAATTTTTAAACCAGATTTTAAAGGTAGCTTTTTCCCGTCAACGGCGACAAGAGAGAGAGCTGATTATCCTGATTGTTATACGGAAGAAGCTTTAACGGCCTCTATGTATGAATTGATGCGTCAGGCTATTGTTGGTGAATATCCAAATTCACCAATGTCCAAGTTACAACAACAGGATTTGCGTAAGATTATCTGTTCCGATCCTTGGCATAAACCTGTTGAATATATACGTGCGGCATAGATTTATAAGTGGTGGTGTTTTTCAATGCCACCACTTAAAATTCGGATAACCGACCCGGTGAAAAGCCAAAGCATTTCTTAAAAGCTGTGGCAAAATTTGCAGGGCTGTTATAGCCGGCAAGATAAGCTGCCTCGGCGATAGAAATACCATCACGTTCCATGGTGGTACGTGCGCGTTCAAGCATAAATGTTCGAATATATTTTGATGCTGACATGCCATAGACTTTTGAAAGAAGTCGTTGAAGTGAATTTATGCTGATGCCAACCTTTGATGCGAGTTCATTGGTAGAGATTTGATGGCAGGCTTGATCACGTAAATACTGATCTATCTTTTTTAACCGATCGCGATCTTGGGGGCGTAATCCTGCCGGACAGTCTTGCGTACCATCGCTTATCAATTCCCGAAAAGCTTCTTCCACCAACATGATGACACGGCTTTCGATATAAAGGCTACGCAACACATCAGGAATATTGTCCGACGCAACAATTTGTTCAACCATGGAAATCGCATGGGAACTAGGTATCCAGTTTTTGCGTGCTAAATGTTTCGAGGTGAAATCTCGGATTTTTTGAATTTCAGATGAAGATTGAGAGAATTTTTCAAGCCATGAAGGTGAAAGGGAAATGACGATCTTTTTAATATAGCTTCCGCGTTTGGCATAACGTTTGAAAATTTCCATTTTACGTTGTGAAAACACGGATGCAATTGGTTTCCAGCTTTGCTTGTCTTCGTCAAAGATTGGCATGGGTATTGGGTCATCACCGATATATGCCTCAATATTACCTTCTAAGAAAAAAGAGATGCAGAGCCTTGGTTGGCATTCACGCATTATTTTCACGTCACGTACATCACATGCATCTGAAAAGTGGACGGAGAGACCTTCTTGTAAATTGATGAAATCTATATTGCCACGTAAAAGGTTTTCAGGTTCTGAAATCGGTGGAGATACACTAAAGGTGGGGAATTTTTTCCACAAATCTCCCTTAGAAGTATATTTGTTCAGATGACCTGAAGACAAAATCATATAAGCAGCCCATTATATAATAGATGATATGCGAATGATAATCATTATTAATAAAATGTGCAAGATTATTTTCTTACTTCATAGGGTTCAATGGCAAAGCGAAGTGCGTCATAAAAGGCAGGGGCATTGGCAATTGCATGTTCCAAGCCGCCATAAATTTTAAACTCAACATCAATTCTCCCCTCTGTGGAAAAAAGCATATCTTGTAATTCATTTACATTACTGACCATGCGATTTTCTTTGAGCCATTTTTTCCGGAAATCTGCATTTTTGCTATATTTCTCAGACCAGCCTGTAAGTTCTTCTTCTTCATCACCGACTGTTAGTCTTAAAGGTACTTTAGAGTTTGTAGATGCAAGTGTGTTATGAAATTCAATAATGTCACTCATAATTTGACGTTTATTGAACCATAGCGATGGGCTTGCTGCTGCGAAACGTTCAAAATGTTCCGTGTGGCTGTGAAGTGCATGTAATGTGAGTAAACCACCCAAAGAATGGCCATATAATGTTTCTGCGGATGTGTCCACACTATATCGATTTTGAATAAATGGTTTGATGTCTTGGACTAAGATATCAAGAAAGCTATCTCCTCCGCCTATATTAGACCATTTTTTACCATTTGGACGTTCGGGTAAATCATAATGATCTGCGTAAGGTGTAAGATCTTTTAGACGTCTCTCGAATGCCTTTTTAAGGTCACCATATCCGATCGATACCACGATTGGTGGACGTAGACTGGATCGTTTAGCCATTCTGGCAACCAGAGAGGTGAGCGTCGTCATCATGCCGAGCGATAAATCTGCATCAAAGGCATAAACGACAGGATAAGTCATAGACGTATTGTAAGTTTCCGGCGTTATGACATAAAGCTTTAATGGAATATCTAGTTGATCAGGATGAATCTCGTACTCATTCACCTGTTGAAGATATACTTTTGAACCTTGTATATTTTCATCAGCATAGGCGCTATTAGGCCCAACTGTTATTATTAAGCATAGAGCCAGCAATCTCCAAACATACAATCTTAACAGGTTTTTCATGTTCGTATATTCTCTTTGTTTGAAACTCATCATTGAGGATACTTTGTGTTTTTAACAAATATATCAATACAATTTACATGTTATGAGGTTTCAACAAAGAAATTAGGCGTTTTCGCAAAATACGTGTTTTATCTGGGGGCAATGCACCAATCATTCCATGGGCTATCTTCCATATCAAAAAGGTCTTCTTTTTCTAGCAAAAAGTCTTCTTGATGCACAATGGTCATGCCATCTTCATGTGTAATGACTGAATATCTGGGATTTTCTTTATTAGCGATGTATTTTGAGCAACCATCTAGTTGAAGGTTGATTTGAGCCATCATGGAGTTGGTTGAAGAAAAAGGAATACCCATCCATGATCCAGACACCAAACGATGTACATGGCCAAAAAAGATATGTCGTATTCGTGATCTATAGGGATGAATGAGCTCTTTAAACTTTTGCGCATTTCTCAATCCAATATTATCCATAGATGTAATGCCTAATGGAAAAGGTGGATGATGCATAAAAAAGAATATATCACTTTCATCTTGCTGGATTTGTTCATCTATCCAGTGCAGGCGTTCATCACAAAGTATTCCATGGTCATGCCCATGATCGACAGTATCAAGGAAGATAAACTTACCTAAGTCTGTTTCAAGGCATGACTGAATAAAAGTGCTGTTGGTTTCAGTCTTTATCTGCATAGGAAAATAGGATTTAAATTTTTCGCGATGATCATGATTTCCGATCAATAAGTGATAAGGCAGTCGTAATTTTTCTAGAGATGCATGAAGATTTTCAAAAGAAGCATTATCTCCCCAATGGGTGAGGTCACCAGTCACAATGACCATGGAGGCATCGTGATGTTTGCTATTGATGGATGAGATTGCACGATCAAGATGAAGTTGCGTATTCTGTCCGTAAATTAAGTGACCCCGAGGCGCCATGTGCGTGTCTGTGATATGAATGAATTTCATGATTTCTCCAATCAATGGGTATGGCGGTGCTGATGATTCATTAGTGCGTTGAGATCCATCATTGGGTTTCCATGTTGGATCAATTTGAAATCCAAGCCTGCCGTTTTGGCCCCTTTGCCATCTGTTTCGGGGTTGTCTCCGATAAACAGAGCCTGGGATGGAGATGTCTTTGCTAACATTAGAGCATCTTCAAACAGATTAATTTCGGGTTTACCTATCGAGGTAAATACTAAATCAGGTACGCATGATTTTAAGGCGGCAAGTAAGGCACCTGTTTCAGGGATGCGTGCACCATCCGGTGCTGGATGGCTGCCATCAATATTGGCGATGATGATAGGAGTTTTATTGAATGCGTGTCGGCTTAGCCTCACAAGATCGGTATATGTAAAATTTAAATTTCGGGTGAGGAGAACGACATCCGGATTATCTTCTGACAGTTTTAAGCCGCTTTCTTGTGCGTAATTTTTCACACTCTCTAAACCGTGAAGATCAAGTTTTTTACCTGGATAATGTTTGGCGATATAATCGACGGATGTTGTACCTGCTAACAGAATTCTTTCTGACGGAAAGTTGATGCCTAAACTTTTTAAATGTGCGCTTAAACTGAGTGGAGTATCTGTAGAGTTGTTTGAAACGATATAGAGTTTATTTTCATATTTTTCTATAAATTCTAGACATCCAGGTAAAGGTGTGCTGCCAGAAATTAAGCACCCATCCAGGTCACTTAAAATTGCATCATATTCATCTAGTTTTTTTGTCATTTGATTAGATTTCTTTTATTGAAAGTATTTGGGAGGAGAAAAGTCTAAGCTTTGATTTTCAACGTTCCTTGCAATGTATCTTCGGCTCTGGGGGCATGGTGGCAAAGATAGTCAGATGTTTGAGCAGCAAGGTCATGACCAAATTTAACCTGTATAATCGCTAACAATAGGTCAATACCTGCGCTGGCGCCGGAGGCAGTATAGCGATTTCTATCAATAACAAAGAGAGAGTTACAGAACTCAATTTGGTGGTATTGGAATTCTAACTCTTTGATTTTTCGCCAATATATTGCAACTTTATAACCATCCAGATAGCCATGACGTGCTAGGAATTCGACACCGCTATCTATCGCAGCCAATATGTGACAGCATGCAGACACATCAAAATTAAACTTTTCAAATTTCTCCTTCTCGTCGCAAAGTGCATAATCTTGTCCAACAATGAATAGAATATCGAGCGATGATTGGGAACTGGGTGTTCTATTTGAATGTACTGGTATGCCATTGCTGCTTATGACGGTACCGCCTGTCTTTGAAAATGTGTATATTTCATAATATTCGTAACCCAATATTTTATTCACAATCCGTAAAGTTTCCATCAAGGAAGAAAAAGATATCATTGAAAATCCAGGTAATAGATAGAATCCGATTTTGAATGATGTATGAGTTGCGATCTGGGCATTTGGAAAAGAAATAATTTTATTCATTTTCATGAACTTATACGGTGCTTCAGTTTAAAAAAAATTACGAAAGTATATCCGCATTCCTTGTTTCTATCTCAGTCTTAAAAATAATTATGTTATGATATATACATTAAATATCTATTTAAACTGGGAAAAATTATATAATTAATATATAAAAATTATATGAAAGAAGATAAGAAATTATTACCAATCCTCAAGGCGCTTTATGTGTTTGAGATAGTTGTTCAAGTTGGCAGTTTAACAAAGGCTGCGAACCGTCTTGGTATTCCTCAACCTTCGGTGAGTAGGTATATTTCAAACCTAGAGGCAATACTCGAAGTCTCTTTGCTGGATCGCCATCGTGCCGGAGTTTCTGTAACGCGAGAGGGTGAAATACTTTTTAAAGCTGTTGAGCTTGGTTTTGGACATGTGAATGCAGCGTTAAAGCAGATATCTACCCAATCAAAAGACAGGAAATTCTATATTTCCTGCACACATGGATTTGCGCAAATGTGGGTTCTGCCGCGTTTGGAAGCTTTGAAGAAGATGTTGCCAGAATGGGACATAAGGTTAAATACCTCGGATCAACAGCGATACGAAGATGAAGATGAATCTGATTTAGTTATACGTTTTGGATCTGGTCATTGGGAGAATATCGATGCCTATCACCTTTTTGGAGAAGAGGCTTTCCCAGTATGTGCGCCTGCTTATATGCAAAAAAATGGTTTGGATGTGCAAAATATCACGCCACATGATATTGGGCAGCTTGATTTAATTGCACAAGATTTCGGCGATCTAGGATGGATTAGTTGGTCTGAATGGTTGAGCCATTTTGGCCTGCAATCAGCAAATGCGCCTATTCAACATCCTGTGCCGAGTTATAATTTCATTTTACAAGAAGTCGCAAGAGGGAACGGTGTTGCACTTGCTTGGTCTCATCTTATTGAGCCTTATTTGTCAAATGGTTGGTTGCTGGAATTACCCAATATGCGTTTGCAAAGTGGTAACGGTTATTATGCAACTATGAAAAAAGGACATCCTTTGAAGAAGGTTGTTGAAAGCTGGTTAGCTGCTGCTTGTAGATAAATTGATTTCCTTACTTACCGTATGACTTGGTAAATTGAATATTCTTTAAAACCTATAGTCCGATATCTTTCTACTTTCCTTTAGAAACCAATTTATGAATATTTCAAATGAGTTATTCGCTACAATTAATGGGTTTTGGTAAATAAAATACTTACAAGGATTTGTTAAGGAGGTTTCGGTCATCACAACAAGACGTTTTGTTATTAAGGCATCCATAATTAGAGATGTTCTACCTAAAGCAACACCATGCCCCAATTCTGCGAGTTGCAATGTGATGTTGGATTGTGATTGCTTCTTAGGAGTATTTTTATGATCAGTTAATCCAAGTTTGTGAGCCCAATATCCCCAGGTGTCATCAAAATTATTGGCTGTTGGACTTTCATCGCTGAGTAAAGGAAGTGAGAAAATTACCTCTAAGTCGCTCTTTTTTAGAGGAAGCTTTAAGTCATGCTGTTTTGCAAAATCAGGAGAGCAAACGGGAACTAATTCTTCCTCGAATAAAGGATCAGCATTTTCAGGTAAATCATCTTCAGCAGCATAGGAAATTGCCGCATGTGCATGAAATAAATTGAAGTCCGTAGGTCTGGAAACTGTGTTTAATTCTACTTTGATATCTGGATGAAGATCGTTAAAAGACATGATACGTGGAAGAAGCCAACGTATGGCAAAGCCCGGAAATACAGAAATTACAATCTCATTTTTCTTTTGTTTTAGCTGTTCCAGCTCAATAGTACGTTGAATTTGATTCAAATTATGATTGGCAGAAACTAATAACTCATGTCCGGACGGGGTCAGGGAAACTTTGCGCCCTTCACGATTGAAAACTTTGAAACCAACCCGAACTTCAAGATTTTTAATATGCTGGCTTATTGCGCCTTGGCTAATGCCAAGTTCGTCAGCAGCTTTGGTGAAACTGTTGAGTTGTGCAGTGATAATAAAGATTTTTAAAGCTTGAAGAGATGGTAATTGATTCATTTGGTATTAGTTTTAACTTATAGTTGGATTAGTAATCTAAGATATGTGCGACTTGATTTAATTGCTAGCTTAAAATTTGATGTATTTAAATTTTAGGAGGAAGTTGTGGGGAAACAACAAAATCTGGATGGATATAATCCAAGTTTCATTCAATCGTTACTGACTTTTGGATCAATAGTTTTGGTGATCGGCTTTGGGCTTTTTTACCTAGGCGTTAGTTTGCACAGCTTGATGTTGGTATGTTTGCTTATTGCAGGCGTAAGTGCGTGGCGTTTAAGTGAGAATGGTTTCGCATCGATCCGTGATGCGATGAATGGCGGTGTGAAGGGGGCATTATCTGCCATTTATATTTTCTTCTTAATCGGTGTTCTGATTGCGGCTTTTATCCAAAGTGGCACCGTGGGGGCGCTGATTTATTATGGTTTGGAATTTGTTTCCCCAGGAATCTTTTTACCTGCCGGCTTGATCTTGTGCAGCTTTATGTCCATCGCGACAGGAACAAGTTGGGGAACTGTTGGTACAGCTGGTGTTGTTTTGATGGGCATTGGTGAAGTCATGGGAATCCCATTGCCAATCGTTGCTGGGGTTGTGGTATCTGGTGCGTGTTTCGGTGATAAAATGTCACCTGTATCTGATACGACCAACTTGGCAGCAATGTCGTCTAAGGTAGATTTGTACAAACATATTAAAAGCATGCTCTATACTACCGGACCAACATATTTAATCGTGTTAGTGGTCTATTCTGTGATTGGTTTTAGTTATGCTGATATGAGCCTTCCAGCAGAAGAGTTAAATTTAATGTTGGCAGGTATTTCCAGTACTTACTCTATTAATGTGCTTTGTTTATTGCCTTTTGTTGTGATGCTGGTGATGAGCTTTATGAAGATCAGTGCCGAAGTTTCTATGGTAACGGCTGCCGTAGTTGCTGTTCTGTTAGCGATCTTTATGCAAGGGGCTGATATGACCGTTGTTCTTGGATCTCTATATGGGGGTGGATCGTTCGAAACGGGTGTTGAAACTTTGGATAAGTTATTTGGCCGTGGTGGTATCACATCTATGATGTGGACGCTTTCTTTGGCGCTGATGGCTTTGGCATTGGGGGGAATCTTAAGCGGTTTTGGTTTCTTACGTGTTTTGATTACAGGCGTTTTGCTTCGTGCCAAACGAGCAGCAAGTATTGTGAGTTCCACAATTATTGCTTGCTTTGTTGGTAATATGACAATGGGCGAAGCCTATATGTCGATTATATTGGGAGGGCAACTTTTCCAAGACGCTTATGAGGAACATGAAATTGACCGTTCTGTTCTATCCCGTTCTTTGGAAGAAGGTGCAACTTTAACCACCGCTCTTATTCCTTGGACGACAGGCGGGGCATTCTTTGCATCCACATTGGGTGTTGATGTTTTGGATTATGCACCTTGGGCATTATTAAACTGGGGTAATCCAATTCTCTCTATCCTTTTCGCTTATCTTGGAATTGCGTTGTTTAAAGCAAAATCAGGATCTGGTTCGGACAAACTTGAAAATCCATCCGTAAAAACAGCTTAAAAGAATAGGAGTTAAGCATGTCTGATAGGATCGATCCTGTTGCTGAACAAGAGCATGTTTTAGACATCAGTATGTTACCCGCTGATTTACAGAGAGACGCACCTGTTTTAACTGTGAATCGTATAGGACAGACTGAAAATGCCTATATGCGTACAGAATGTTATCTGGGTTATGTTGAGCCTGAAAGAACCTATTCGTTAGGTTTTGACGGGATGAAACCAGCTGATGACATGCAGGTGAAAGATTTACCACAATCAATCAAACCACCGTTAACCATCTTAACAGGGCAATGGATTAGTGAGGTTGATTTGACCATTGAAGATGCGAACATTCTGGGGGGGAATGGTCGCTATTTATTGGAAGAAGGTGAGACCGAACTGCAAATTGCTGTCGCTGAAACAACACCGGAGCATCTCGCTTATTACGGAAGTCATTTGGTGAAAGTTGGTGAGGCTGTGAAGTTCACATCGACAGGGAATTTACCACTTACGATTACAGCTGTAGGTGAAGATTATCCTGATGGGTATTTGCTGGACCCTGAAAAAGGGGGAGGCGCATATCTTGAGGTCCATGATCGGCCGCATTTCCATATGCCCATGAATGAAGAATGTGGGGGATATCTAATCATCGGTAAGCGTCAAGAAAGTGGAGTGAATGAGGTGTCTGCCTTCAAGATTCCTTATGGTTACGGCGTGCATATGGCACCTTGGGCGATCCACGCGGATGCCTATCTGCAAGGGCCTTACATGGTGATTTATTCCGCCACGCCCCGATTTTCGACAGTGATTGTGCGAAAGCAAGATGGGGAATTGGCAAAGATCAGTTTTAAGTAAATGAATAGGGCCTTCAAGGCCCTATTTTTATCTATGTATAGTCAATGAAATCGCCTTGTGATCTGAGAGTGGCGTGTCATTATCAATGGGCTCGATGATTTGCGGATTAGAAGCGGTGAGTTGCTTGATACAAAACCAATCCAGTTTCATTTGGCGTTCAGGATGTAAGGTGATCAAGCTGGGGTTTGTGGTGAACCCTTCTGCATTATGCTCCCAATTATAGCCCTTTGTTTCAGCACTATGAAATAAGGTTTCCAATGTCCAGTCAGCGCCAGGTAAATGGTTACCTGTGTTGAGATCACCGGCAATCAAAACAGGTATATCTTTGGCAAATGCTTCAACTTCCTTAATTAGAAACATCATCTGATTTTCACGATGTTTTGTTGTGGTATTGCTTTCTAGATGGGTTGAAACGAAACAGATATCTTGTCCTTCCACTTCAATAATAGCTGCGATGGCAAGGCGCCCGCCAACACGTGGCTGATTGGCATCCGTATTATTGTCTTGCGGACAGAACCAGTGACCATGATCATCCAAACGAATAAGCCTGGCCTTTTTGATCGGGGCGGATGTTAGGATTGCATTTCCATGCCAGCCGAATTGATTATAGTCATCTTCACAAAAGGTAACTTCAATTTCGCTCCCTAAATCCATCTCAAAGAACTCAAGGCCATAAAGGTAATTCATGCCTAGCAGCTCTGCTAGTTTAGCCGTGGTATTCACCTGTTGTGTTCGGGCCATGCCGCTATCCATTTCGGATAATAAGATCACGGATGGTTTATGTTTCTCAATGAGTTCGGCGGTTTTCTCTGGAAAAAGGCAGCGTTCCAAATTCCAAGACAAAACCGTAAAATCGCCAGAGAGAGGTTTGTTTGATTTATGCAACTCTCCCTCTAGCACTTTCATAGCCTCTATTTGTTGCATGAAGCCACGATGGATTTCTTCAGTCCGCTCTGCACCTAAGATATCCAGACATATATTTTCAGGTACTTTTGGCAAAGAAGGCAGGATAGGCGTGTGCGTCATAGTTCGATTTTCCGACCTGTTTCATTGTCGAATTTATATAGCGCCTCAGCCGGAAAGCTTAAATGGATATTATCGCTTTTAACTTCTGTTTCACTTGTATCGGACAAGATGAAACTTTGATCTGCAATTTTACCATGCATCAAGCGGCTTGCACCTAATTCTTCTGTATAGTCAATGGTGAATGGTAGACTATTCTCAGATGCGTCATACGCATACTGTACCTTTTCCGGGCGAATGCCGATATGAATATTATTGTGATCTTGTGAGCCGAATAATTTGTTCACAAGTTTAAGTTCATTTTTGTCATTCTTATGCGTTACAGGCTTTGCAAGATCGATCAGGTTCATGGGTGGGGATCCCATGAAACTTGCTACAAATAAACTTGCAGGATTGTTGTAAATTTCACTTGGTGTCCCAACTTGTTCGACCACCCCGCCATTTAACACAACGATCCGATCCGCCAAAGTCATGGCTTCAACCTGATCATGGGTGACATAAATAGATGTAACACCTAGACGGCGCTGCAATTTCTTGATCTCAATACGCATCTGATTACGTAATTTTGCATCAAGATTTGAAAGGGGTTCGTCAAATAAGAATAAGGATGGGTTACGGACAATTGCGCGCCCCATGGCCACACGTTGACGTTGACCACCGGACAACTGGCTTGGTTTACGATCCAAAAACTCTGAAAGATTTAGAATCTCCGCAGCATCACGAACTTTTTGAGTGATCTCATCCTTTGTAACCCCACGGTTTTTTAATCCATATCCCATATTCTGGGCGACAGACATATGGGGATAAAGCGCGTAATTCTGGAAAACCATAGCGATATCGCGATCTGCAGGATCTACATGATTAACTTGGCGATCGCCAATATACAATTCCCCGCCCGTGATATCTTCAAGGCCTGCAACCATGCGTAAGATAGTGGATTTACCGCAACCAGATGGACCGACCAAAACAATCAATTCTCCTTGATTGATTTCAAGGTTTACAGGCTTAACAGCCTGAACGTTATTTCCATAAGTTTTTGTGATATTTTTTAATGTAACTTGCATGAGAATTCTTTCTTCTATTTCTCAGATTCCACAAGGCCCTTTACGAACCAGGATTGGAAGAAAACAACGATTAAGACAGGGGGTAAAACAGCAATCACAGCCAAGGCCATTGCCTGACCATGTTCAGGGATATTATTACCTTCTGCGTAAGCTAGAATGATCTGACGAATGCCGCGGATGATGGTGAACATGGTCTCATCTGTGGTGATCAAGGCGGGCCATAAATACTGGTTCCATCCAAAAACAAACATAATGATGAAGATCGCTGCGACCATTGTTTTGGAAATAGGCACCAAGATATCAATCAAGAATTTAAATGGTCCTGCACCATCGATCTTTGCGGCTTCTACCAATTCATCCGGTACCGACATAAAGAATTGTCGGAAATAGAAGGTCCCAGTAGCAGAGGCAATCAAGGGTAAGATCAAGCCTGTATAGGTATTGGATAAACCAAAACTGTGAACCACCTCATAGGAAGGTAGAATGCGAACTTCCAGCGGCAATAAAAGGGTTGTGAAGATGATCCAGAAAGCAAGCGTGGCAAATCTCAATCTGAAATAAACAATTGCGTAAGCTGCCAACACAGAAATCACAATCTTACCGACAGCAAAACCAATCCCGAGAATTAAGGAATTCATTAACATGGTGAGGCCGTCTACAGTCTCCGTAAAACCACCCTTTTCAAACATAGCGGCTCCATAGTTTTCAGCAAACTGATCACCAATGGAAAGCATTAATCCTTCTTTGTGTATGGTTACATGGTCATGTGTGGATGTGGTGAATGCCATCAGAACCGGCATCAACATAAAAAGAGAGCCAAGGATCAAAATAGAATGATCCATAACACTGCTTAGCTTTAGTTTCTTAGTTTTTGGTTTTTCCTTGGAAGACAGAATAACCGGATTTTCAGATGTCATATCAGTCATATGTCTTCTCCTATGTATAATGAATTCGTCGTTCAATCAGACGGAACTGGAAGACGGTGAGGATGAGAACAAGCACCATCAACAAAACGGATTGCGCAGAGGACCCGCCAAGATCGTTGCCGCGGAAACCATCGAGATAAACTTTGTAAACGAGGGTCATTGGGTTATTTGCAGGAACCGCTTTGACCAACATGTCGATAATGCCGAATGTATCAAACAGCGCATAAGTAATGTTGATGATAAGCAAGAAGAAAGCGGTTGGCGCAAGAAGCGGGAAGGTAATCGTCCAAAAACGGCTGAAGCCTGAATTGTTATCGATTAAGGCAGCTTCATTGATTGATTTTGGAATACTTTGTAGACCGGATAAGAAGAAGATAAAATTAACGGGTACTTGCTTCCATACAGCAACGACGACCATGGCTGTTGCTGTGTCATAATAATCAACACCTAATTTAAAATCCCAACCAAAATCAGCAACAAAATAGGTGAATAGACCAAAACTTTGATCGAAATACATAACACCCAAAAGACCTGCGACTGGCGGTGCAACAGCATAGACCCACATCAATAAGGTTTTATACGTGCTGCCCCCACGAAGAACTTTGTCTGCTTTATAGGCTAATAATAAAGAAATGGATAAAGAGAAAAAACTTACAAGAAATGTAAAAATAACTGTAAAGATCGCGGCTTTTCGATACTGGTTAGAAAGTAATGTTTCAGCATAGTTCCTTAACCCCACAAAAGTAGAGCCAAAACCAAATGGGTCTTCCAGATAAAAGGAAGATTGCATTGCTTGTACAGCAGGATAGTAGAAGAAGATCGCAATGATCGAAAGTTGCGGCAATAAGAATAGGAGCGGCATCCAGGGATTAGAAAAATTGGCCCGTTTCATGGTTTAAACATCCAGTCCGAAAATAAGGTAAATGCCGACGGTATTGCTACCATCGGCATTTATCAGGTCTTTAAAAAGCTTAGCTTGTTGTATCTGCGAAGCGGCTCAACAATTTGTTGGCTTCTTCTTCGATATTTTTGAAAGCTTCTTCAGCATCAGCTTCACCAGATAGGATACGACCATATTCACGGTTCATAACGTCGCGAATTTGTACGTAGAAGCCCATGCGGTAACCTTTTGTCCATTCACCTGCAGGTAAGGACAATTGTTTGATACCTGTTTCAGCGGCTGGGAAACGATCATAATGACCATCTTTTTTCGCCAATTCATAAGCAGCTTGTGTGATTGGCACATAACCTGTTGCTTTATGCCAGTCATACTGTGCAGCTGCAGATGTTAGATATTTGAAGAATTCAGCTGTTGCTTTGTTTTCTGCATCAGATTTACCGGACATTGCGAAAAGTGCCGCGCCACCGATGAATGTTTGTTTAGGGGATTTTGTAACTTTTTCCCAATATGGAAGCATCGCAGAAGAGAATGGGAATTCAGCAGTTTGCAATAAACCACCAAAAGAGCCAGAAGAACCAAGCCACATTGCAACTTTGCCTTCTGCGAATGGCTTTTGGTTATCACCCCAGCTTGCACCATAGAAGCCGAATAAACCGTCGTCTTTCCATTTTTTCACTGCTGTAAAGTGGTCTTTGATAGCAGGATGGTTGACTTTGATTTCAACATTTGTGCTGTCATAGCCGTTATTGTCAGACGCAAATTGTAGATCGTGACGAGAGAAGAAATTCTCTGTGAAGATCCATGGTAAGTGAGATTGGCTCAAAGGCACATAACCAGCAGCTTTCAAAGCTGGGCCAGTTGTTGTTTCAAATTCTTCCCAAGTTTTAGGGGCTGTAACACCAGCTTTTTTCAAAGCTTCTTCGTTGTAATAAAGAACTGGTGTGGAAGAGTTAAACGGCATGCCAATCATTTTGCCATCTGCATCCGCAAAGAAATAACGAACACCTGGAATGTAATCGTTGATGTCAAATTTAACACCATTGTTATTTAGCAAGTCTTGAACTGGAAGAACCGCACCTTTAGCTGCGATGACTGTTGCTGCGCCTGCATCAAAGACTTGTAGAATGTTTGGTTGCTCGCCCGCGCGGAAAGAGGCGATACCTGCAGTCAATGTTTCTTCATAACCACCTTTATAGACAGGTGTGATTTTGTAATCGCCTTGTGAAGCGTTAAAATCAGCGGCGATTTGGTTAACTGTTTCACCAAGTTGACCACCCATTGCATGCCACCAAGTAATTTCAGTTTCGGCATATGCTGCTGCGCTTGCAACCGCGCCCCAAGCGATCGCTGCAGCTGCAGCAATATTTTTAAATTTCATTGTCGTAACTCCTGAGAGAAGAATCATTTTTGCATAAAAGATCGCTTCTTATAGGAGGGCTTCACGAAAACTTGGTGACAGTTATATTATGAATAATTTCGTTTTTTGTGACAAATTTATGAAAAAGCTCGCTTTCTGGTTTCGTATAGGTTTCGTTTTCATAAACCTGTAACATGAATCAATCCCCCAAACTGTTCAGTTTGAGGGACTGCAATAATGATTATGTATTGAAAGATTTAATTTTCTCGATCAGATCATCACTGACTTCCACACCATCATCTTGATTTTCAATGCGATTGTTCTTACGGCGTGATCCCGGAAGACGGGCACCGTCTTGATCCGTAATCGCTGTACATAAATCTTTTACGCGTTCTGCAAACAACTCGCCGGAGAAATGTTGAGGCGAGATTGCAATAAAGAATTGGCCCGTCTTAGGTGGGCCACCAGCAGTACCAGCAAATGGACTTGCATCTTTACCTAAGAAAGCACCGGAGAGAGCAGCAGCAAAAACCTCAACCATTAAACCATTACCAAATCCTTTATAGCCACCACTTGGTGCCATGCTGCCTTTCAATGCAGCATGAGGATCAGTCGTCGGGTTGCCTTCTGCGTCAAAGGCCCAACCTTCAGGGATAGGCTTATCTTCACGGGCATGAAGATTTATTTCACTTTTTGCAATCACACTTGCAGATTGGTCAATGACAAAAGCCGCGTCCCCATCTTCCCCCGGAATAGCCAAGGAATATGGGTTCGTGCCTATTACAGGTTTCTTGCCACCCACAGGCGCAATTGAGGCCGGCGCATTTGTAAAGCAAAGTGCCACAAGTCCTTCTTTCGCGAGTGTTTCTGCATGATAGGCTAAGACACCACAATTATAGGAGTTATAAATCCCAAGGGCCGCAATACCATTTTCTTTTGCTGTTGGAATCAGTTTTTCAAAACCTGCATCAATAGCAGGATGTGCAAAGCCAGAATTAGCATTTACATGAATAGATGAAGCTGCTGTTTGTTTGACCTCTGGTTTTGCATCGCCAATGACCTTTCCGCATTTCACATGTTCACAATAAATCGGGATATAAACCAATCCATGGCTACGAATGCCATCAATTTCTGCAGCCGCGGCCGCACGCGCCATGGAACGTGCAGATGTTTCATTTGTACCCGCACCTAACAAGGCATCAAACGCTAAAGTTTCTATTTCTGTTGCAGTTAATTTTGCCATTATTCTTATCCGTTATTTAATCTGTATCTACCAAGCCAGCACCAGCCCCGCTGAGGCGTGAGGCCTCCGTTGCTTCTACGAGGCTATTTTTGAAATGTTTTAGAATGCCAGCCCATCCCGATTGGCTTACTAATATATTATGATGATCGTTTAAGGCCGTGCGTATTTGACCGTTGTCCAATTGAACCACTTGGTTTGTGGAAATAGTTAAATCGCCGATCTGCGGATTATTTATATCCTCTGAAGCAGAGCAGTTAATCATAGCCCCAGTAGGAGCAAGTGCTTTTACAAAGGCTTTAGCTAACGCTGGTGAATCAACATGCTCAACCCTGATTTCACGCCTTTCATCACCATTTATGAGCGCTAATTGATCACTTGCAATGACACCTGCGCAAATTGCAGATGTTACAGAACCGGATTTGGCGGATAGCTTTATCTGGCCTTCCAATTCATTTTTTTGCAACTTCATGGATGATGGGTTGTCAAAAACTGTATCTAGGGCTTTTGCTAAAGGACCCGTAGGGTCAATTCCTTGTTTCGCTAACCATATAGCTACTGTCGCCACATCTTCAGCAACGCCATAGGAACAGCCTGCACCAAAAGCTGCGCGACTAGTAAAGAACATTAATTCGCTTAATGAAACCGGACCAAATGTATCTGTCATGATCTTACCTCCGGTTTAACTGGATAAGCCCATGAATCTGGGTTTACATCCAAGATTTCATCCAAAAGAGGGGCACCTTGATACATGTTAATGCGTGTCCATAGACTTGATTTAGGGTCAAATTTATTGGCACCAAAGAAAGCCAATTTAAAGCGTAATAAGTCTATGGGGCGGGTATCATCACTGATCAAATTGTCATAGACTTCACCATAGGGATAATTGGCAATGGTTTGAATGCGTCGAACCACATGGCGAAATTCACCATGTTCTATCAAAAAATCTGCAATCGTGATGTCTTTATTCAGATCTTTAATAGCTGCTTTTAAGGCCACCACATCACGTGCAATAGCCAAAGGCATTTCTAACTCTGCACCGGGTACGTCAGTGCGACTCCCAAAGCGTGGCTCTAACTTCTCTTCAGAATAATACCAGAACATGGCATTATTACTTTCCTTGGCGAAATTTATATCATCTACCCAGGCATAATGTGTTTGAAGGAATTTCTGAATTTGAGACAAAGGCATTGTCGGGTCAAAGTCCTTGCCTTGCTCTTCAAACATTTGATCTGCTAGCTCATCAACCAAGTCGCCATTACATTCAATGATTAAACTCTCAACAAAAGAAAGGGCCTCAACAGAAAGATTATTGGCCGTAAAGATATAGGCGTCATTCCAATATTGATTGGATGCGGTATCATTGCCATTCAGCCAGTGATCAAAGGTGTTGATGTCGCCACGTAGCTCTTGAATATCTGCGGTTTGTGTTTGATCTTCCACATTCCATTGATCCAGATGTTTTAAAACCACTGGCATAAGAGCTTTTAATTTGGATTTAGCAGTTAATGGATCAACGGACTGATTGCGACAACGGCATAAGGCTTCTTCTTTCAAGTTCACCCATTGATGCATCAATTTAGAATGTTTTAACAAGAACGGCGCCATGCCTAGGCCCGTTGAGTTTCCAATTCCCAAAAAGCGTTTGATCGTATCATCCAATTTAATCGCAGTGTCTGGCGCTTGTGTTTTCGCAATATGGTCAATCAGGTCAATAGTGAAGCTGCGAAATAGATAGACAGCCAACATTTCAGCATGAAAAGAAGCCTGAATTTCAGCGCGTCCATCGGTGGCGGAACGATCCGCACAGCCAAATTTCCCGCTGCCATAAACGGCTGTTGTTCGCATCAAATATCCAACGGCAGCAACATCATCAATATTGGGTTGTTGTCCGGCCTTTAAGCATTCCAACATGGTTGCGAACATACGCAGGCTTTTATTTGCACGTCCTAGCACAAGTTCCTTTTGACTAAATCGCCCAGCTTCTTGTTTAGGCGTGTTTTGAGACAAACGTTCGATATCTTCGCGGGAAGGAATGCCATCAAACAGGTTAAATGTTGCATCCCATGCTTCTGCGATGACACGATCGGTGCGTTTCTCTGGCGGTAGATCATGGGTGAATGCCACCAATGAATAGGACCTTTCGCCGGTATGTGCTGTATAGACAGCGTGACCAAAACCATCTGAGTTAATGTTAAACTCTCTACGTTCCAGTTTCCATTTCTGGGTATGGATTTTACGGATCAGATTTCTCATGAAACTGAGGCGAGAAGAAAATGAGGTGCCCATTTTCTTTAACGTTAAAATTTCGGCAGCCGGCCGTTTCCCTATTCTTGTTGACGCTTTTTGCTGTTCTGTCGTCATTTCTTAGCTTTCCTTGGCAGAAAATGATTTTTCAAAGAATGACAGCCAATTTTCACCCGCAATTTTTGCGATTTCTTCGTCGTTAAATCCAACATTGGACAGGCCTTTTATTATATTTTTAAAGCCTCGGTTATCTTGAAACCAATCAGGTTGATCTGGAAAGCCTGCTGCGGATTTACTACCTTCACCGTAATCCATTTCGTTGGTCCATGTGCCATTTCGCATCCATTCTACCACACTATCGGGCTGGTTTTGGCATAAATCACTGCCAAAACCGAGATGATCGACGCCAAATTTCTCCGCACTATCTGCAATCATCTGGCAGAAGCTTTCCAAGCTGCAATTGGATTTATCTTTTAAATGGTGGGGGTACATGGAAAATCCCAGCATTCCGCCACTTTCCGCTAAAGCACTAATCACCGTATTTGATTTATTACGTAAAGCTTCAAACCAGAAGGATGGGTTTGCATGGGTGATGGCAATAGGACGTTCGGAAAGTTCAATGGCTTCTAGCGTTGATTGTTCTGCAGAATGGCTCATATCAACCACCAAACCCACACGGTTCATTTCACGAATAACCTGGCGTCCCATACGGGTAATGCCGGGGTCATTTGCCTCATAACATCCTGTCGCAAGCAGGCTTTGGTTGTTATAAGAAAGTTGCATAAAACGTGCGCCCAGATCATGCAGGACTTTTACCAATCCAATATCATCTTCAATTGGTGAACAATTCTGAAAACCGAAGATAATGGCGGTCTTTCCTTCGGCCTTTGCACGTTTTACATCGGCGGCAGTTTTACCATGGATAATATAATCAGTATATTTCTGAAAATATTTGTTCCAAGTGATCATATTTTCAACGGTCTCAGCAAAATCTTCATGATAAGCAATGGTGATATGAACGGCGGAAACTTCCCCTTCACGCATTTGCTTAAAGATATCTTCGGACCAATTATTATACTGTAACGCGTCAATGATCAGTGGTGTTTGTCCCATTTCCCATATCCCGTCTTTTTAGAATGGTGAACCAGAGAAAATGTAAGATGTTTTCACTTGTGTATAGAATTCTTCTGCATATTTCCCTTGTTCGCGGGACCCATAGCTAGAATTTTTCCGGCCACCGAATGGAACATGATAATCAGTACCTGCAGTCGGCAAGTTGACCATGACACAGCCTGTTTCTGCATGACGGCGGAAATGTGTCGCCTTTGCCAAAGACTGGGTAATGATGCCTGCTGTTAGGCCGTAATCTGTGTCATTAACTGTTGCTAAGCCTTCCTCATAACTGCCTACTTTGATCACACATGTTGCCGGGGCAAACATTTCTTCGCGATTCACGCGCATTTGGTTGTTGCCGCCCAATAATAAGGCTGGTGACATATAAAAACCGTCATGTTCAAGGTTTAAACGCTCACCACCATAGGCAATTTCACAACCTTCTTCAGCGGCCAGCTTCATATAATCAAGGTTGGCGTTTAATTGTGCTTCGCTTGCAACAGGACCAAGTTGTGTGCCCTCAGTTAATGCGTGACCAACTTTAAATGCTTTTGTGGCTTCTAACATACGTTCTACAAATTGATCATGAATGGATTCATGAACAATTAAGCGGGAAGAAGCTGTACATTTTTGACCTGTCCCGCCAAACGCACCGCCCGCTGCTGCAGGAATTGCGATATCCAAATCCGCATCATCCATGACCAAAAGGGCGTTTTTGGAACCAAGCTCTAATTGGAACTTGGTGAAGTTTTCAGCGGAAGCGCGGGCAATTGTTTTGCCTACCTGATAGGAACCTGTGAAAGAGATTGCGTTGATTTCTGGATGTTCAATCAGGTTTTGGCCAATTTCTGCACCGGATCCCATTACCAAACTGAACAAGCGTTTTGGGATATCCTGACGGGAAATGATTTCTGTTAAAGCCCACGCACTTGCAGGGGTCAAGTTCGCAGGCTTCCAGATCACCGCATTGCCATAAGCTAATGCAGGTGCGATTTTCCAACTGGCTGTTGCAGTTGGGAAGTTCCAGGGTGAAATAACACCGACAAGGCCCATTGGTTCGCGGCGAATATCGACTTCCACGCCATCACGTACGGAATCTGCATTTTCACCAATCTGGCGTAGAACTTCTGCTGCATAATAAGTAAAGAACTGGCCTGCGCGGTAGACTTCGCCAACGCCCTCAGCGCGCGGTTTACCTTCTTCACGTGCCAAAAGTTCACCAAGCTCTGCACTTCGGGCCATCATTTCTTCGCCGATTTTATTTAAGACAGCCTGTCGTTTTTCTAAGCTGGTTGCTTGCCATTCTTTTTGTGCTTGCTTAGCCGCCTCAATTGTTTCTTGAAGTTGCGCTGCAGATGCTTGGGCATATTGCCCAATCACATCAGAAATATCTGAAGGGTTAATGTTATCAATTGCGTTGTTACTTGTTGCCCATTCACCTGCAATGAAGTTGCGATATATTTCTGACATTTTTATCTCTCAAAATTCATATGAAAAGTTAGGTTTGATAAAAAGGCAGCTAGGAATTTAATTCAATGGAATAAAATTGTAATTTACTTCAATTTTATTGAAGTGATATTTGTGGGATCCAAAAACAGAAAATAAAACACCAGTTTATGATCAAGTTTTAGATTGAGTTTGATTTTTAAAATGTGTCAGAAATAAATCCGAAACAGGCGTTGCAGGGCGTGTCGGATTTGTAATCAATCCAACGGGGCGCGTGTTTTCTGTTAAATTGACACTGCAAATATCGATGCCCGGGATATCCATTGACACAGAAAGGCGGGGTAGTACTGTGAGACCTACGCCGGCGGCGACTAAAGCCAAAATAGAGGATGTATTATGTACATTCATGCGGGATGCGTTATGAAATTCCTGCAACATTTCATCAGTTGATGTGGCAATAATCCCATTTGTAATGCAGGGAAATGAAAACAGGCTTCGGATATCTATAGATCCATCGGGAATGTTGATAGGAAAGCTTTTAGGAAAAACGAGAACCAGTTCATCATCATAAATTGGCTCAAAATCTACTTTTGGATTATTTGGGATGCCGCCAATGCCGAAATCCAATTTCCCTTGTTCGACCCAGCGGGCGATCGTGGCTGTATCCATATCCCATAATTCAATATCCACATGTGGGTATTCTTTTTTAAATTCTTTTAGAGCTTTAGGCATTAAGGATGTCGCCACTGAAGGAATAGAAGCAACCTGCACTTGTCCAAGATGTCCCTTGGCAAAGGCTTGCACATTTAACAAAGCCTTCTCATATCCGCCCACTTGTATCAAGGAAGTGTCATAAAGATATTGGCCAAGTGGTGTTAACTGGTTCTTACGATCCGTTTCAAATAAAGTGCCGCCGACTTCTTCTTCCAATAATTTTAATGCCGTTGAAACAGCAGAAGCAGAGCGCCCTACTTTTTCCGCTGCATCATGGATGTTGCCAGCTTCTACGACAGCGATAAACATTTTTAAAACTGAGATCTTGATATTCATCTATCAATTCCTGAAAAATTGAAATTTGATAAATATTATTTCAGTTTTATTGAAAAGTCATCTGTCGATTGGTTGAGCTTTATAAAGAGCGTGTCGTTGTAAAATTATTCTCGTTATCTTCCAGCAGATACTTTTTGACGACTGGATCAATCTGGGGGCTGTTAAAAGGAAAAATCCCTGTCGCTGCAATAGCTTCGCGTGCTGTGATTTTCGTTGGTACCCGTTTCCAGATAATTTTGGTGTTAAAAGGGATAGGCTGTGGTTGAAAAGCAACACCAAATGATAAGCCACGTAGATACTGGATTTGTTGACGATGTGCAGGAAAAAGAATGGTTTCCGAAATAACGCCGTCATCTGATCGAGACCTTTCCACCAGATAGATTTTATTTCCACGAAAAGCAACTAACCCGTCATAACGTGTGCGCATGATAACGCTGCTATCCGGGTTGCTTGCGCGTTCGTTAGAATGAGAAACCACAACGCCATCTTCTTCTCTTAACCAAAAGAGAGAGCGCATGATATGCCCTTCCCAAGAGGGAGAAATAAAATGGGCGTGATATACTCCAAGATATCTCCGAAGATGCTTCGCCTGATTTTTGAAGACATCCGCCATGAATTCAAGGGGGGAAGTTGTATTGGGGGATTTCTGGTTGATATGTTCAATTACGAAAGCCTCATGATCCAGCATCAAGCTTTCTTCGCTCACTTTAAAATAACGCGCTATTCTGCGTAAGTTATGAGCTGATGGCATACCTGCACCATTCACATAGCGGTTGAATTGTTGACGGTTGATGCCGATTTCCCGACATATATGAGCCATGCTGCCGTAATCTGCACAAAGGCTTCGTAAGTTTTTTGAAAAATTTTCAATCATATTGGTATTTTTTTACGCAGTTAGATATAAAATAGCGTAAGAACGCGTAAGAAGTATTATAAGTGCTTACTTTACTATTGCAAGTTTTCAGCTGTAACTCCCCATAAAGCAATAAATCAAAAATAAAAAGATAGGGACGCAAGTGAAAACGAAGCATATTGAAAATGAGTGGATCATATTACCTGACGGTCGTCGATTAGCCGCCTGTTTATGGATGCCTGAAAGAGATGGCAAATATCCGGTAATTTTGGAATATCTTCCCTATCGAAAACGTGATGGGACAGCCCCACGTGATGAGACTACCCATACGGTTTTTGCGAAAGCCGGTTATGTTTGCATTCGTGTGGACATCGCGGGAACAGGGGATAGCGAAGGTCAGTTTGATGATGAATATTCCGAACAGGAATTAAGTGATGGCGAAGCTATTTTGGATTGGATTACTCATCAAGATTGGTGCGATGGAAATATTGGTATAATCGGTATCAGTTGGGGTGGCTTTAATGGTTTACAACTTGCTTATCGTCAGCCTGAATCCCTGAAAGCCGTTGTTTCGGTTGCTTCCACGGCAGATCGATATGCAGATGATATTCATTATATGGGTGGATGTTTATTGACCGATAACTTTAATTGGTCATCTCAAATGTTTGCCTATTTGACACGCCCCGCCGATCCAGACTTGCGTAAAGATTGGCGTGAAGATTGGCTTCAGCGATTAAAGAATACGCCGTTTTCTGCCAAAGACTGGATGGTGCATCCCAATCGGGATGAGTTTTGGAAGCACGGATCTATCTGTGAAAATTGGTCGAAAATCAAGGCGCCTGTTCTGGCGATAACAGGGTGGGGGGATTCTTATGTGAATACACCTGCCTTACTTGCAGAGAAACTTAATGTGCCTTGTAAAGCTTTGGTGGGACCTTGGGAGCACCGTTATGCGCATATCTCAAAAATTGAACCAGCTGACTTTCATTCGGAAGTTTTAGGATGGTTTGATCGTTGGCTAAAGGGAGAGCAAAATGGGGCGGAAGATTTACCAGCTTATCGGACCTTTATGCAGGAGCATTATAACCCTACCGAAAAATATATGCCACGCAAAGGGCGCTGGATTGCGGAGGAAAGTTGGCCATCTTCAAATATTCATGAAGAAATATACAATCTATCAAGCGATGGGTTAACGAAGGAAAAGAGAGAAGGAGAAATTGTGGTCTCTACGCCTGCGCATGTGGGACAGAATGCAGGTTATTTTTGCCCGGGCATGCGATACGATAATGAAATGGCAGGTGACCAAACGGAAGATGATGCAAACTCATCCTGTTTTGATTTAGACATAGTTGAGACGCTGGAATTGATGGGGCGCCCCAAATTGCGGTTTAAATTTTCTGTAGATAAACCAGTGGCCCAGCTTGTTGCCAGATTATGTGATGTTTCACCAGATGGTATTTCCCAACGTATCACATATCGTCCCTTAAATTTGAATCATTATGACAGCCATGAGACACCGGAATATCTAGAGGTCGGTAAAGTTTATGAAGCTGAAATTCAGCTGAATGAATGTGCGCATCATTTGAAACAGGGACATAAATTACGTTTGGCTTTATCAACATCCTATTGGCCAATTACATGGACAAATCCAGAAGCTATTGCTGTTACACTATATCAAGCGGACTGTGAATTGGTTTTACCTGTCAGACAGGTTGAGGAAGAGATTGATCCCGCTAATCCGGGGCTTCCGTCTAACTATCCTATATTAGCAGAAAACATATTACGTGAACCATCTGGTACATCCAAGCGACAAGCACAAGCGGATGGTACGATTACTTTGGATACATTTGACGATTATGGCAAAGCGGAATCCTCTATTCATGGATTGATCGTGGGAAGCCATGTACGCGTACATAATTCTATCCATCCCGACCAGCCGAACTCTGCCAATTTTGAAGCATCTTGGAACTTCACATTTGAGCGGGACGAGTGGATGGTTTCCATCGATACAGAAAACAAAATGCATTGTGATCAAGATAATTTTTATATCTCACGAAAGATTCGAGCCACTGAAGGCATCGATGATGAAGAGGTATATGCAAAGGAATGGCAGGAAACCATTCCACGAGGTTTCAACTAATTCATCAAAATATATAGATAGGGAGAAAATGATGAAAATGACTTGGATGCGGACCCAAATGGACCGCCGGAATTTCTTAAGAGGTGCGACAGCCTTAAGTGCGGCTGCAACCTTGCCAATGAAGTGGCCAAAATCTGCACAGGCGGCAGATGGTGACACCTTGCGTGTACGTTCATATGGCGATCAAAGTACAATGGATCCTGCTTATTCGTTAGGTGTGTTTGACGAAGATGTACATGCCAATGTTTATAACAAGTTGATCCAATATAAACCGGGCAGCGAATGGGGATGGCAGTTGGATGCAGCCGCCATGATTGAGCAAGTTGATCCAACCCATGTTAAATTCGCCTTGCGTGATGATATTGGTTTCACCAATGGTTTCGGTGCGATGACAGCAGAAGATGTCAAATTTAGCTTGGAACGTTATGTGGATGACGCCACTGAAAGCCCGAACAAACCGGATTTAGGGCCATTAAGCCATGTGGAAGTGACAGGTGAACGTGAAGGTGTGATCGTTCTAAAAGATCCATTTGCGCCTCTTTGGTCCATCGCTTTGCCATATATTACAGGTAACATCATTTCTAAAAAGGCGATTGAAGCTGCCGGTGGGCGTTTTGGTACTGATCCGGTTGCTGAATCAGGACCATATCTGCGTGCAAGCTGGAACCCTAAGGAAAAGATTGTTCTCAAAAGAAATCCTGATTGGAAAGGTGAAGCTGCAGCTTGGGAAAATATTGAGATTTTGCCAATTGATGATGAGAACACAGCGGAAATTGCATTTGAAGCAGGTGAATTGGATCTTACCCGTGTGTCACTTGGCTCTGTAGAGCGCTATCGTGGAGAGGTTCCCAATAATGGTACCTTGATTGAAAATCCATCACTCTTTTATGTATGGTTGGGTATGAATTTGGATCATCCAAAACTACAAAACAAAAAACTTCGCCAAGCTATTCAACATGCGATTGATATCCCATCTATCATGCAAGCTGCATATTTCGGTGCGGCGGAGCCGTCTACAGGTATTATCGCTCCTGGTCTTGTTGGTAACCGTGCGAAAAGTCTGGTGCCACCACAAGCAAACTTTGAAAAAGCAGCGGCTTTGTTGAAGGAATCTGGTGAAACAAATGTAACGCTCTCCTTGGATATTTTAAATAAGACAACCTATGTGACAATGGCACAGGTTATTCAGGCAACATTGGCACAAATCGGTATCACTGTTGAAGTAAATGTTTTGGAATCTGGTGCTTTCTGGGCATCTGCCGAAAACAAAGATCTGCAAATGATGTTGAACCGTTTCTCTATGACACCGGATCCATATTACGCAACAGCATGGTTCACGACTGAACAGGCGGGTATTTGGAACTGGGAACGCTTCAAGAATGAGGAATTTGATAAAATTCACGTGGAAGCCTCAAAAATTACCGATAATGACAAACGTGCAGCTATGTATGAACGTGCACAGGATTTGATGGAAGAAAGTGGTGCTTATCGTTTCATTACACATGAAGCGACACCTGTTATTCATTCGTCCCGTGTTATTCCGGCATTGCGCCCAGATGGTTTGAATTTGCTTCGTTATTTTGGCAAAGCATAATTCAATATCATAATCAGGATTGAGCTTGGCGGAGATAGACATTCGATTAAGAAGCCTATCTCCAGCCAGGTCATAAAAATAAATATAATCTGGAGCACCTAAAATGTTGAAATATACGGCCCGACGTTTTGCGTTGGCGACATTGATCCTCATTGTCGCAGTTTCGGCCATGTTCTTGATGATACGTGCGGTCCCCGGAGATCCCGTACAAATCATGTTGGGCCCGCGCGCAACGCCTGAATTACAAGCCAAATTGATTGCCCAGTTAGGATTAGATCAGCCGATCTGGAAACAATTAATTCTGTTTTATGGAAATTTGATACAAGGAGATTTGGGCATTGATGTCTTTTCAGGACGATCTGTAACGGACATCGTGTTTCAACAACTACCTTATACTCTGGAATTGATATTTTCCTCTGTTGTTTGGTCTGCAAGTCTTGGAATTTTATTGGGGGCCTATGCGGCGGCTCATCCAAATTCCCTGATGGATCGGATTGCGGCCGCGATTTCCGTTAGTTTTGTCGCTGCGCCTGCCTTTGTTGTGGCATTGCTTGCATTATTGGTGTTTGCCGTATCCTTGAAATGGTTCCCTGCCATTGGTGTTGGTGAAGGATTTTGGGGGCGTGTCAATCATGTGGTTTTACCAGCCTTTGCAATTGGCCTGTCCTGGGTTGGGTACATCGCCCGACTGGTAAGGGCCTCTATGTTGGAAGTGATGGGGGAAAGCCATATACGAACGGCACGGGCATTCGGTATCCATGAAAGACGGGTGGTGATGGTTTATGCACTTCGCATCGCGATCTTGCCAGTTGTAACGGTGATCGGTGTTGGCATGGGTTTCTTGTTAAGTTCCGCTGTCTTTACCGAAATTGTTTTTGCGCGTCCCGGATTAGGTAAGCTTGTGATCGATAGTATTACAACGCGAAACTATCCAATTGTGATGGGGGCACTTCTAGTTTCTACGGGCCTGTTTGTTTTATCTACCGCGTTTGCTGACATCATTAATGCGTGGCTTGATCCACGTGCGCGCAGTGCGAAATAGGGAGGATGAGGTTATGAAAAAATCCCAATCCGAACTCGGCATTATATTACGTGGCATAGCAAAAGATCCCTTGGGTTTGGCCGGATTGATCATTGTAAGTGTCATCGTTTTTGCATCCATCTTTGCGGTTTGGATCGTGCCATATGATCCTGTTGCTTTAAATATCATGGATCGCATGCAATCACCGTCATGGGCTCATTTATTGGGGACTGATCAGCTAGGGCGTGACACTTTTTCACGTGTGGTTATGGGTGGTCAGGTCGCTCTTAAAGTTGCTTTACCAGCTGTTTTTGGGGCGATGTTTATTGGTCTGACCTTAGGGATGCTGGCTGGATATGGGCCCAAATGGCTCGATAATATCTTGATGATGTTATTTGATACGATCCGCTCTTTCCCAACCGTGATGTTTGCCTTGGCGGTTGTTGCTCTTGTTGGGCCAAGCCTTGAAACGGTTGTCTTTGTAGTAATGGCCACATCCATCCCCACATATGGGCGTGTGGCACGTACACAAACACTGACTTTACGAAATTCAGAATTCATTTTGGCAGAACGATCTATGGGTGCCAGCATGGCCCGCATTCTGGGCGTGCATATGTTACCAAATATCGTTGGGGTTCTAGCTGTTTTGGCCGCTATGGATATTCCAACCGTGATTGCTTTGGAAGCAGGTCTTTCTTTCCTTGGATTAGGTGTGAAACCACCAACGCCAAGTTGGGGTGCATTACTGAAAGATGGATATGCACTTATTCGTCAAACTCCTTGGCTCGTTGTTGGGGGTGGGCTTCCGATTATTCTCGCGACATTAGGTTTTACCTTCCTTGGTGAAAGTTTACGCGATGTGGTTGATCCGAAATTGAGGAAGCAAAGATGATGAGTGATGTTCTCTTAAATATTGATGGCCTCAGTGTTGATTACGAAACCGCACGAGGGGATCTGAAAGCCCTACGGGATATTTCATTTGATATCCAAAAAGGTGAAATTATTGGTATCGTGGGGGAATCTGGTTGTGGTAAATCCACGTTGATTTCGTCTATTTTACGTCTTACAGCACCCAATACTCGTTTCCGACAAGGTGAGATTCAATTTAAGGGTGACGATATCCTGAAATTGTCTGAAAAGCAGATGCGTAATTTACGCGGTGCAGATATCTCCATCGTGTTTCAAGACCCGATGCAAAGCCACAATCCTGTCTTATCTATTGGACAGCAAATGCTGGATATCCAACATAGGATTAAATTGTCAAAAGCAGAAAAGTTGAAGCGTGCAGCAGGCATGTTGGGGGCGGTCGGTATTCCCGATCCAGAAGCAAGATTAAAGCAATTCCCGCATGAATTTTCTGGCGGGATGCGTCAGCGGATTGCAATCGCTATGGCCTTGATGTCTGAGCCAGATTTATTGATTGCGGATGAACCAACGACAGCTCTTGATGCCACATTGGAAGTCCAAATCATTGAAAGATTAAAGGAACTTCAAGAAGAATTTCATTGTGCCATTTTGTTTATCTCACACCATCTTGGGGTGATCGCAGAATTATGTGACCGCGTAGTGGTTATGTATGCGGGGGCTGTTGTGGAAAAGGGTGATGTCAGAGAAATCTTCCATAATCCGCGTCATCCATATACGCGCAGATTAATTGAATGCGATCCCGGACATATCAAAGAACGCGCACGCGAATTACCAACTATTCCCGGTGAGGTGCCGGACCTTATTGATGTACCCAAAGGATGTATCTTCAAAGATCGATGCGATCAGGCCATGACAAAATGTGCCGAGGAAACACCTGCATTGGTAACTTTAAAAGATGGCCATAAAGCTGCTTGTTGGTTGAACCATGAGGAGGCAGAAAAATGAGCCTGTTACGTGTATCTGATTTAAAAACCAATTATGGTCATGTGAATGTACTGGCGGGGATCGATTTTGAAGTCGCCGCAGGGGAGACATATGCCCTTGTCGGAGAAAGTGGATCTGGAAAAACGACTGTTATTCGGGCAATTGCCGGATTAGCACCTGCACAAGAAGGATCCGTGTTATTTGATGGTCAGGAAATTCGCGGGCTTTCAGAACGTAAAATGCGTCCTTATCGCAAAGATATCGCGATGATGTTTCAAGACCCCGTTGGGTCTTTATCTCCGCGTTTAACCATTCGCAACTTGATCACGGAACCTTATCGTATTCAGGGAATGAAAGAAAAAGATCTGGATGCAGAAGCAAAACGTCTATTGGAAATGGTGAACTTACCAGCCCATTTTGCCGATCGATATCCTTATCAAATTTCTGGCGGTCAGGCCCGTCGTGTCGGGGTGGCACGTGCCTTGGCGTTGGAGCCTAAGCTTATTTTAGCAGATGAGCCAACCGCAGGATTGGATGTATCTGTACAAGGGGAATTGTTAAATCTTTTAAACAGATTACGGGAAAAGCTGGGCCTTTCTATGGTGATTATCACCCATAACTTAAATGTTGTGCGTCATGTGGCTGATCGTATGGGGATTATGTATTTAGGGCGATTGGTCGAAGAAGGATCTACCGAAACCATTTTCCATGATCCCCAACATCCTTACACCCGATGTTTGTTAAGCGCCAATCCGGAACCCGATCCGGATGCCGAATTGGAACGCATTGCGCTTAAAGGGGAGCCGCCGAGCCTTATTAGCCGACCGTCAGGTTGCGAGTTCAGAGATCGTTGTCCAGTGGCGCAGGAAATTTGTACTCAAACACCACAATGGCACAAAGTAGAGGATCATGGCTTACGCTGTCTTGCGCCTATGCGCACCCATAGCTGACGCGAAATAGGAATAATTAAATGATTGAAAAACAAAAGCTCTATTTTAATGGGCTTATTTTATCGATGGATGAAAATGATAGTTGCCCTGAAGCGGTATTGACTGAAGGGGAAAATATTAAGGCAGTAGGTTTAGAAGCTGAATTACGCGCGGTTATGAATAATAGCGCAGAAGAAGTAAATCTTAACGGCCAGACACTCATTCCAGCCTTTATTGATCCACATGGACATTTTCCGGATCCGGGTTTTATCAAGCTGTTTCGGGTTGATCTTGCATCCCCGCCGCGTGGTAGCTGTATTGATATGGCAACAGCCATGGAAAGATTACGTTTAAAAGCTGCTGATACGCCAAAGGGTGAATGGGTTATGGGAGTTTCATTTGATAACTCTTCCATTCAGGAAGGGCGCATGCCGACACGTGCTGAGCTGGATGCAATTTCAACAGATCATCCAATCTGGGTGATTCATGCTTCCGGTCATAATGGTGTTGCGAATAGCAAGGCGCTGGAAGAACGCGGGATAACAGATGATATCGAAGACCCGGTTGGTGGACGTTTTGATCGGGATCCGCAAACAGGTAAGCTGACAGGGTTGATTGAAGGAATCTCAGCCATGGGGCCGTTGGGAAGTACAAATTTCCTAATTGATCGTGATCGTTTCTGGCAAGGTTTCAATGCAACACGAGACGAATATCTGGAGCATGGCGTGACATTGGCGCAAAATGCATGGACATCGCGAAAGATGTTAGAACATTTTGCCTCCCTGCCCGCAGATCAGGATCCCGGATATGATCTTGTTTTATTACCAGTTGGTGAACGTGAACCTGCTATGACAGAAGGGCCCGATGCGGTTGATTGGCCTGGGAACCCACATTTTACATTAGGTCCACGTAAGCTTTTCACAGATGGGGCTTTTCAGTTGCAAACGGCTTTTTTGACGAAGCCATATTTAAAACCGGTTAAAGAAGATCAACCTTGTGGCCAAGTTTATGTGACCGAAGAAGGTCATAATTATCAGGTTAAACGTTTGCATGATTTGGGATATCAAATCCATTGTCATTGTAATGGCGATGCAGGCGCAGATATGTTTATCAGTGCGGTTGCGGAGGCGATGAAAGAAAATCCACGTAAGGATCATCGCCATACTATTATTCATGGACAAACTTTGCGTGATGATCAATTGGAACGTATGGCTGAGCTTGGCATCACCGTTAGTTTCTTTCCTGCACATATCTATTATTGGGGAGATCGTCATTATGATACATTCCTTGGGCCTGAACGCGCAGAACGTATTTCACCTGCAGCATCGGCAGAAAAATTTGGCGTTCGTTACACAATACATAATGATGCGGCTGTAACACCAACGCGTCCCATTCATTTGGCCCATTGTTCCGTGAATAGAAAAACCTATGCAGGTCGTTGTTTGGGCGATGCTCAGAAAGTATCAGTGATGTCTGCCTTAAAGGCTCAAACAATCGACGCTGCTTGGCAGGTTTTTCAAGAAGATAAACGTGGGTCTGTCGAAGTCGGTAAATTGGCAGATTTCGCAATCTTATCGCGTGATCCTCGTCTCCACCCTGAAAAATTACTGGATGTAAGTGTTACCCAAACCATTCGTCGGGGGGAAGCCGTCTTTACGATGGAAACCTGATTTAGCCAGAAATAGAAGAAGAAAGTGCTGCGATGCCAAGAGTTGCTATTGCCGGGTTTCAACATGAAACAAATACCTTTGCACCTCAAAAAGGAAGTTTTGATCGATTTGTGGAAGCTGATGGATGGCCGGGTCTGACCCGGGGAGTTGATTTGCTTGCAAATCTAAAAGGTTACAACATTGGGGTGACAGGCCTGATCGAAGGGGCGCAAGAGCTAGGGTGGGATATAGCCCCAATGACATGGGCCTATGGTGGCGCTGGTGGTACAGTTACGCATGATGCGTTTGAAAAAATCACTCATATGATCTTGGATGATTTGGGTAAAGCGGGCCCTGTGGACGGTATTTTACTTGATCTACATGGCGCGATGGTCAGCGAGGAATATTGGGATGGAGAGGGTGAGCTTTTAAAGCGTATCCGTACACAATGCGGTTGGGGTGTTCCGATTGTCGCTTGTCTAGATCTTCATGCGAATATTACACAGGCCATGGTGGATTTAAGTGACCAGTTGATTGTTTATCGTACCTATCCACATTTGGATATGGCTGAATCTGGTCGTCAGGCTGCGTATCAGTTAGATCGCATTTTCAGTGAAGGTAAGCCAAAGCATCAAGCGTTTTTACAGATCCCATTTCTTATTCCAATGACTTCTGGGTGTACTTTGGTAGAACCTGCCAAAGGAACCTATGAAAAATTGCGAGAACTAGAAAAACAATTGGGTGTCACACATATGTCTTTTGCATGTGGGTTTAGCCAAAGTGATTTTCCTGATTGTGGTCCATCAGTTTTAGCATATGGGAATGAGCTGGTTATAACTCAGAAAGCGGCGACAGACTTGTATCAATATGTCCTGAAGCATGAAGGAGAATTTGCACCTAAGTTATGGCAAACCAAGCAGGCAGTAAGCTATGCAATAAGTCGATCTAAGACCCTAAGTAAACCTATTATTCTTGCGGATGTTCAAGACAATTATGGCGGAGGCGCAAGCAGTGATAGTAATGGCATTCTCGCAGAATTAGTTAATCAGAACGCCTTGAATGCTGTTATTGGTGTCTTATGGGACCCGGAAGTTGCGGAGGCGGCTCACCGAGCAGGGATTGGAGAAAGCATTACGATTGGAATAGGAGGTAAATCGGGTTACCCTGGACACGAACCTTTTGAGGCAACCTATAAAGTAGAAGCTTTGTATGAAGGATTGGTACAAACAACAGGTGTATATTTTGCCGGTGGTCTAATGGATTTGGGTATTATGGCCCTTTTACGTATCGGAGATATCCGAATTGTTGTGGCGAGTAAAGCAGACCAAGCAGCAGATCAGGCTATGTTTACGGTATTAGGCGTGGACCCAAAAGAAACATCTATTTTGGTTTTGAAAAGTAGTGTCCATTTCCGCGCAGATTTTCAATCTATTGCTGCTGAAGTTATAGAAGTCGCTTCACCGGCCCCTGTTCTTGCCGATATAAGTCATCTGGATTTTAAGAATTTACGTCCCAATGTCCGATTGATACCTAAAGGATAATCGCACAGGGAATATAGGTTTCTTGAAAGAGGATTATAAGCACTAAGATATAGATATTATTAGCATGTTGAAAAATAAGCTTCCTCTTTTGGCGAGATATGTTATCTTCCTTACTAATTATATTATAACAATAAAATATATGGTTTGCAGATATAAATAACACGATAACGTGGCAAGCCACATAGCTGTACATGATAGAAACAGGGTTTATTATGGGCGCTAGGATCGTTCTAGATGGGGAAAATATCGAAAAATTCAAGGCGATGACCTTTCCTGAATATCGAGTATTGCTGAATGAGCCTAGCGGAAATTCAGGTTTAATTTGTATTGTTTCAGAAAATGAAACTCATCCTGAAGGTTTATTAATCAGTAAGGTGGACCCGCATAAACGTATTGCGGATATTTTATCCGTTTTTGTACGCAAAGAATGCAGAAAAACTGGAATTGCCCAAGAAATGTTGCAATTACTGGAAATGCGCTTATCTGCACTTGATATCCAATCTGTAGAATTGAAATATACGGTCAAAGATGATCAACCTCAGCCAGTTGAAAATCTTTTAAGAAAACTGGGATGGCCGGCATCAAATCTAAGAATGATGCTATTTGATATTGAAATAGAAAAATTAGTCAGTGCCAATTGGGTAGAAGATATTAAAGACGCACAGGACGACTATCAGATTTCTTATTGGCATAATGTCAGCGAATTAGAACTGGCTAGATTGCAATCCGCTTCATGGATCCCGACAGAGTTATCTCCCTCAAAACATCAATATCAAGGCTTGGATGGGAAAGCCATAATTCCTGAATTGAGTTTTGTTTTGCGTTGTAATGAGGAAATTATCGGTTGGCATTTTACGCATAAAATTGATGCAGAAACAGCACGTTTCAGTGTGAGTTATATTCATCCAAAATTTCAACAAAATTTACTGCTTGTGAAGTTGTGGTATCATGCTGGTATTGAGGCACAAAGAGTAGGTTATAAAAGAGTTAAGTTAGGCGCTTCTATTCGTCATAAGCAAATGATGCAGTTTTGTGAACGATATTTAGGGCCGTTAGCAACAAAAATTGATTATTCAAAAGGTGCATTCAAGTTGCTGCAAACGCAAGAGGAGGCCGTATGGGTCTAACATTTTTAATGTTTGACTTGGCGTAAAAAAATATGTTTCGTAAAAAATCTCTTGATAAACTTCATGAACCGGAAAGCCTCGATCAATTACTTGTGGTCGTGACGCCACGTTCAGTGTGGACACTTGCCTCTCTTGTTGGTGTATTGATCGTGGTTATTGCCTGGGGGTTGTTATCTCGTATTCCGGTTACGGTGGATGGGTTTGGTATTTTAGTAAAACCAGGCAGTATCAAGACAGTTCAAGCACTTGGTAGTGGCACTGTTTTCTCCATTCATGCCGACATTGGGGAACAGGTAGATGCCGGTGAGGTCATGGCAGTATTAAATGATCCGGATCAAGCGCGCCAGTTGAATACAGATATTGCACGCTATCATGCGAAACAGATATTTAATCAGGACACATTGGAAATTTCTCGAAATAAACGCGATTTGGAAATTGCGTTGGTGAATACAACGATTAAATCTTTGAATGATGAAACTCTTGCTATCGAAGCATTGAGAAATAAGTTGAAAAGTCAGACACGTTCGAATGCGCGGGAAGAGGCTGATAGTCTGGAACGTAATCAACAATTATTGGATGAGCTATATCGTTCACAGAAAAAGCAGTTAGATGCGATCACCGAACTTATCGAAGAAGGGGCGGCATCTGACTCTCAAAGATTGCAGATGCAAGCGACGCTGACAGATACAGAAAGTCGTATTTCTGAGATGAACTTGCGTAAGAATAGTACGCAAGTCCGTCTTTTGGATACTGAGCAGCAAGATATCCGTTTCTTGCAAGAACTCACACAACTAAATTCACGACTACAGCAAGAATTAATCAAGCGCGAAAAGATCAATCAAGAATTCGAGATTGAAGAACATCGCAAATCAATGGAATTGACGGAGTTAGCTGCGAATATTCGACTGACCAAGGAGCGTCATTTCCGCCTTCAATCCGTTCATAGTAATTATACGGGACGCGTGTTGGAAGTAAGTTCATCTGTTGGTGAAAATTTAGGCAGTGGTGAACGTCTAGCAATCATGCAAATTGAATCGACAAAACCGTTCAAGCGTCTTGTCATCGGAGAGGATGTATCAAAAGGCACATTCTCTTTAGTTTATGATGGATTTACCACACATGACATCCATTTCCCACCAACGGCAGAGAAAATTCAAAATGCGCTTTTGGCATTAGGTATCTTTGATCAAGAAAATACTGTTCGCGTTGAACCAATTCGAAATTTACGTGTCTTTGACATTTATTCTACAAATAATACGGAATATTTTCTGGAAGTGAATGACGAAGACTTGTTGACGGAAAACAATATTCCATCCTTTGCAACCGTGATGAATTTAGGCGGTGTGGTGAAGGATGAAGACCTTAAACATCTATGCTTTTTCACCATTGGGGATGGTAAAAAAGTACAAAAAGGGATGAAGATCCGAATGAGCCCATCCAATGTGGAGCGTCAGCGTTTTGGTAGTATCGTTGGTGAAGCCATTTCTGTTTCTGCTTATCCAGTAACATCGGAAGGTGTCTTAAGTCTGACGGGAAATAAAGACGTTGCCGCTGCCTTATTGGAAAAAGGCGGAACGATTCTTGTGACAGCTAAACTTAATAAAAACCCTGATAATCCAGAAAAATATCAATGGACATCAAAAGGGTATGATGGGGAAATTACAGCGGGAACAACAACCAGTTGTCGTGTGACGGTGGAAGAACGACCACCGATTACATTTGTGGTACCGTTACTGCGTAAATGGTTGATGGGGGAAAGCAATAATGCACCTCCTGTCTAGATTACTGACATTTGTTCTTAATATCGCATTACAGGGAAAGCAGTCTGTATTACGTGAAAACCGCACCCCATTTGTTTTGCAGATGGAAGCTGTGGAATGTGGTGCTGCATCTTTGGCAATGATCTTGGGCTATTATAAGAGGTTTGTTCCTTTGACCAAGCTTCGCTCAGATTGTGGTGTATCCCGCGACGGTAGTAAGGCGTCAAATATTTTGAAAGCTGCCCGAAAATATGGCCTGCAAGCAAAAGGCTATAGTAAGGGGATGGAAAAACTAAAGGATATGAAATTCCCATTGATCGTTTTTTGGGAATTTAATCACTTCCTTGTTGTTGAGAAAATTGGCGAAAAATATATCCATGTGAATGACCCTGCGGTCGGGCATCGAAAACTGACTCATGAGGAATTCGGCGCAGGATATACGGGGGTGGTACTAACCTTTACGCCGACTGAAGAATTTGTAGAAGAAGGGTCACAGCCTAATCCATTACCTTTGCTATTAAAACGGATTGCTGGCAGCGAGAAGGCAATTGGTTTTATGATTTTGGCAGGTATTGTTGGCATTATACCGGGACTGGTGCAGGCGGTTTTCTCTAAATTCTTTATTGATTCTATTATTACCGAAGAACATTACGACTGGCTCCGGCCGATGTTGGTCGCCATGGTGGTGGTGATGGTCTTCCAATTGATTTTGCAATCTATCAGTGGGTTGTTTTCACGTCGTTTGACTATGGGGCTTTCTGCAAAGCTCTATGCTGAATTTTATCAACATCTTTTAAAGTTACCTTATCACTTCTACACCCAACGTTATGTCGGGGATGTTGTAAATCGCAGTGGCTTGAATGATATGGTTGTCTCTCTGATGGCAGGGCAGATGAGCTCCACGGCCGTTGGTTTGGTGTCGATGGTGTTCTTTGGGATTATTTTGTTTTCTTACAATCCAATGATCACATCTATTGGTGTTTTATCGACGGTGATTAACTTTGCGTTGATCCGTTCTATGTCAGCCCGGCGGGTGGAAGCCAATATGCGGATCGCCAAAGAACAAGGTAAGGTGCAAGGTGCGACCATTGCGGCTATTCAAAATATTGAATCTATTAAAGCATCTGGCATGGAAAGTACTTTCTTTGAGAAATGGGCGGGATATTTTTCTGCATCTTCCAATGCCAGTTTGAAACTGTCGATGGACAGTCGCATGTTTTCGATTTTCCCAACTTTATCATCCTCTATCGTGAGCACGATCACCTTGGTATTAGGGGGATTGGAAGTTATCAATGGCAATATGACCATTGGTACCTTGATGGCCTTTAACTTGATCATGGGACAGTTCCTTGGTCCTATTCAAGGTGTATTAGGACTTGTGGTGCAGATGCAAGAAATCCGCGGTAGCGTGGTTCGGTTGGAAGATGTTTTGGAACACCCAACGCGTGATCAGCTCTTTGGAAATGAAGGCCAAAAACCAACGGAAGAAGAAACTAAACAGCTTGAAAATCTAAATATCCGTCTGGATGGGACACTCAGTATCAAAGATTTGAACTACGGGTATAGTCCAATTGAACCCGCCTTGATTGGAGACTTTAATCTGGAGATTAAGCCGGGTGAACGAGTGGCCTTGGTAGGAAGTTCCGGTTGTGGTAAATCCACAATTGCCCGGCTGGTGGCAGGTTTGATTCCACCTTGGTCAGGTGATGTGGCGTTCAATAGTATCAATCGGGAACGTATCCCATCGGAAATTTTAACCAACTCAGTTGCTTTCATTGAGCAAGATTTCCTTCTTTTCCCTGGCACAGTGCGAGAAAATCTTACACTTTGGGATAATACCATTGGGGATGAATGGCTTAAAGAAGCGCTGGAAGATGCTGCTATTTTGGATCAAGTTTTGGCTATGCCAGGTGGTCTTGATGCGGATATTGAAGAAGGTGGTGGTAACTTAAGTGGTGGCCAACGACAGCGTTTGGAAATTGCCCGTTGTTTGGTACGTCGTCCAACCTTCCTGATTATGGATGAAGCGACCAGTGCGCTGGATGTGGAAACAGAAGCCAAGATCATGCGTAATATTCACCGCCGTGGATGTAGTGCTTTAATCGTTGCTCATCGTCTTAGTACCATTCGAAATTGTCATAAAATCATCGTGATGCAAAAAGGTAAGGTAAAAGAGGTGGGAGACCATGAAACTCTTTATGCTGCCGATGGTGCATATGCGAAACTAGTGAAGATGCAGTAGGTCAGGCCATGAAATTAACAGGACATGATATACTGAGACTGGAAGACAAGGATAGTGGCTATCTTATCGATCAAGGATCGTTGGCCTTGTATTTGGTGCGACTTGCCGATGGCGAAATGGTTGGGCAACGTCATTATGTGATGACGTGCCATGCGGGTTCACTTATCTGGGGCGGAACTTATCCACTGGAAGATGCAGATTTCACAATGGTTGCGGAACCCGTGGAAGATGCAGAACTTCAAGATGTCAGTAAGAAAACGTTAGTTTCTTCTAAAGCTTCTAAATATATGGAAGCTTTGGAAAGCTGGTGTGAAAAAGTTGGTAGCTTTATCAGTAAACTACAGATTCAAGATTATTACGAAAAAACCGAACAGCTTGATGAACTGGAATATAGTGATGGGCAAAAGTTCCGCCCTAAAAATGCTGGATTTTATCGATTGGTTCTGGAAACAGGAAAGATTACTTTCGATAAAGAGAAGGTGCTGCCTGTTGGTGCAGAAGATGGCAATCTGATCTTTTATGCGACGAATGCGCTGCATTTCATAGCGGCAGAAGATCTTAAAGGTCGTTTTGAAGAGGTTGAAAAGCTGAAATCGGCAGATCTAGATGGCTTGTTAAGCCTACAATCTGCAATGGTTGCCTTGTATTACCATCGTATCTTGGATCAAGAACGCGCAGAGAGAAATCGTTTCAAACGTCTGCAAAAAGAGATTGAGCGCAACAAACGTGATGCTGTCGATAATCTGAAACTTGAAGATAAATCCGTTTGGCAACCTCAAGAACATGAGAATGATCTTCAGACAGTTCTAGAGGTTATTGGGCATTTCGCGAAATTAGAATTCAATCTTGATATTCCGGTGGATCAAAACCTGTCGGTGGATGGTCAGATTGAACGTATTTGTCGTGATTCAGGTGTGCGCATGCGTCATGTGCGCCTGATCGGCGAATGGTGGAAGGATGATGTTGGTAATATTCTCTGTTTTGAAAAGAAAACAGGAAAACCAATGGCCTTGTTAAACCTTGCTCAATATGGTGGGTTGGTCCGTCGTTACTTTTTCTTTGATCCGGAAACGCGTGAGATGATTCCGCTTGATCTGGATATGGATTTGGAACTGAATGAAGAGGCTTACTATTTCATTCGACCTATGCCGCTAGATAAAGAAGAATCTACAAGTTTTATGAAATTGGCGCGGTTTACTTACAAGCCATTCACGACTGATTTTATTTTAATGTTTGCCTTATCCTTCCTGTCGGGATTATTGGGTTTATTCACGCCTATTGCGAATAGATTACTGGTGGACCAGGTGATACCGGATGCGAATAAGGATCTGATGGTTGATCTGGCAATTGGCATGAGTTGTATGTCTTTGGGATTATTCTTCTTCTCGCTTTCTCAAGGTATTATTTCGCTTCGCATTCAAACTGCCATGACGGCCCAGCTGCAATCCATGATCATGGATAGATTGTTAAAGCTGCCGACACGTTTCTATCGTAATTACAGCAGTGGTGATTTACTTAATCGGTCGATGATGATTTCGGAAATTAGTGCTGGTTTTTCCGGTACGGTGATTAATGCTGGATTCTCATTACTATCTGTTTTGATGATGTTATTAATGTGTTTTTACTATTCATCAAAACTTGCATTTTTAGCGCTGATTGCTGCGGTTCTAACCAGTATTATTTCAGTTTCTTTCTCTTTCGTAATTCGAAAGATTGCATTGAAACAAGAACGCGCCAGTGGTCACCTATTTGGCTTTATGGTGCAGATGGTGAAAGGTATTTCCAAATTACAAATTGCTGGTGCGGAACCGAGAGCTTTTGCGCAATGGAGTAAAAGATATGGCCAGCAACTGAAGGATAATTATAAAGTTGCCCAGTTGCAGCAATATTCTTCAATGATTAATACGTTCATTCAGACTTTTAGTACGATTGCGCTATATTATTTTGCCGGCACAATGATTAAGGAAAGTATTGATTTACGTGAGTTGGATCCATTGGCACCCAGCCTTCTGACTGTTGGTAGTTTCTTTGCTATTCAAGGTGCCTTCAGTGCGGTTGTCGGTGGTGTGGTGAATTTCTTTTCAAGTTTTATAACCATCCATCAACAAATGGCGAAACGTGAATTGGCGCGTCCTATTTTGGAAGCCGAAGTTGAGTCCGGAAGCGGTAAGAAAACGCCCCCCCCATTGGAAGGTTTGATCGAACTTTCTCATGTGAAATTCCGATATTCCGAAGACACACCTGTTATTTTGGATGATGTCAGCTTACGAATTCTACCGGGTGAATTCATAGCTGTTGTAGGACAATCAGGTTGCGGTAAATCGACAATGTTCAAACTATTGTTGGGATTTGAAACACCTGAATCCGGTCAAATCCTCTATGATCGCAATGATACAGCGAAATTGGATATGGTTGGTATTCGCCGCCAAATCGGCGTGGTTCTACAAGAATCTTCAGTCAGTGCAGGAACAATTTATCATAATATCATTGGTGCTTCTAAAATGAGCATGGATGAGGCATGGGAAGCCGCTGAAGATGCGGGCCTTGCCGATGATATCAAAGGGTTTCCCATGGGATTGCATACGGTTGTGCCTGAAGGGGGCGGAACTTTATCAGGTGGACAAAAACAACGTTTGATGATTGCGCGTGCTTTGGCGCAAAATCCTTCAATTGTATTTTTCGATGAAGCCACATCTGCACTGGATAATAAAACTCAAAAAATTGTGACAGAGAGTTTGAGACGCCGAAAAGTAACGCGTGTGGTAATTGCGCATCGATTATCAACCATTGTTGATGCAGATAAAATTATTGTGCTGGGAGAGGGCAAAATCCTAGAGCAGGGTAATTATGAAGAACTCATGAAACTGGATGGTTTGTTTGCTTCTATGGCAAAAAAACAAACCGTCACAGAGGAGGCTTAAATGAAAAAAGTATTATATATCTTGGGGTTATTGGAAGACGAAGATATTGATTGGATGGTAACTGCTGGTCATCGTGAACAATATAAACCCGGCGATGAATTGGTTCAGGAAAATGTTCAGAACGGTAATTTATTTATCATTGCTGATGGCACAGTGAACGTAACAATCCGTGGTAAGAAAGTGGCTGAGATTACACAAGGTGAGGTCTTTGGTGAGATGTCCTTATTAGATTCACGTCCACCTTCTGCGACCATTGTGGCGAGTTCAGACATTTTGGTTTTGAGAATTGATTTTGATGATTTGGAAGCGCGCCTGAATTCTAACCCTAAGTTCCAAGGGCGCTTTTATAAAGCTCTGGGCGTCTTCTTGGCACAACGTCTTCGAGTATTAAATCTTAATGTCATTTCTGGCGACTCCGCTTATAGTGAAGATGATGATGAATTTATCGATGATGAGATTGATGAGCAGGTTTTGGAAAAAATCACTTTGGCCGGAACACGTTTTAAAGTGATTATTGATAAACTTAAAAACGGATAAGAAACGATCACCGCAGAGATGGAATAATGAAGAAGGCGCCGACAATATTTTCAAATAAAAACTGGCAAGCTGCTGGCATAGCTGTTTTGGCATTGAGTTTTTCAAAACTGGCTGTGGCTCAAGAATTTCACCTTTCTCCCTATTGGAAGGAGTTTGAGTTCCAGGGGGACACAATTGCGTTGTCTTTGGATAAGGTGCAAAAGCAAACCGTATTTAACGAACTTCTATTACAGCCAACTTATCTGAACGTGGATACGGCAAAATCCGCAATTGAATCCGCAGATGCATCGTTTGACCCAACGGTTACCGTGACCACTGCCAGAGCGCGAAGTGACAATGATGTTACGAATCTTCGTGGTGATCAGGATTCTATTTCTGTAGGTGTTTCCAAAACCTTTGAACCAGGTACGATCATTTCTGCCACACAAACTTATACAGAGACAGATGCGGTTTCATCAGGCACTGATTTAGATGGAGATGGTGATACTTCCACACTATCTTTAACTCAACCATTGTTAAAAGATGGTGGGTTCTTAGTTAATACTTTAACGCGCGAACAAGCCAAGATAAGTCTTACTAACCAAGAATTAGCTCAAGTCGAAACCATGGCAACTCGTTATACCGAGGTTACGTCTGCTTACTGGGATCATTGGCGCTCTTTCCAGAATCTATCCATTGCGATGGAGCAGTTGGCATTAGCTGAAAAGCAAGAAGATCTGGCGACGAAGCTGTCTGATGCTGGTTTGGTTGCGAAAGTAGAAGTATTGCGTGCACAAACAGGTGTCGCACAGAGATATGATGCTATTATCCTTGCCCAAACAAGTGTGATTGAAACCAATAACACTATGATGCGCTTAATCACCAGTAATCCAGAAGAACATTCAACGATCTTGATTGAACCTAATGCGGCGCCTGAAGTGGTACAACCTTCTGTTAAAAGAGAAGAGGTTACGGATTTAGCATTACGCAATTCTCTATCATTGAAACAGTTGGATAATGATTTAACTTCATCAGATTTAACAGTAGAAGCGGCAGATTGGCAACGTTATCCGGATCTGGATTTAACAATGAGCTATTCGGTTTCTGATGATATTTATAAAAATACCTCAGTAAGAAGTGTGACGACGGATTCTGATGATTGGTCTATTGGCGTTACTTTGACTATTCCACTTGGGCTTCGTGAAACAGAAGAAGATTATCGTCAGGCTGTGAATGCAAATACATTGGCGAAATATGCGATCTCCAGTGAGAAATTGAATATTGTTAAAACAGTCGAAACATCTGTGAACCGTGTTCATCAGAATTTTCGACGTTTCCAAGCAGCGGTAAATGAAGTGGATGTAACCACACGTATCTACGAAGCTGAGTTAAAGCAATTTAACAGAGGGGAACAAACAAGTACCGAAGTGTTGAATGCGGCTCAGTTATTGGCTGATGCTAAAAATAAACGTGCTTTGGCACGGGCAGAATATGAAAAAAGCAAAGCAACAATTGATTTCTTAACCGGGGATACAAATGATGTCGTCCGTGAAATCATTAAGCTGCCGGAGACATCAATCCGTTAATATTGAGAAAGTGAAACTATGAGGAAACAGATTGATTTTTCTAAGTTAACTTTAAGACAAATTCTCTTTTTCGTGACGGGATTAGGTCTCAGTGTTTTTGGCTTGGTAATGAGTATTATTCTTTTTGCCTCAAATCTATATGAAAATCGGCATGAATTTCCTGTTTCACTTTCTTTGAATACAGAGCAGCAGATATGCGAAGAGTGTATTTTGCAAGAGGGTGAAAGTATTTGGCTTGCGACGGGTAATCGCAAAATCGAATATTCAGATATCTCAATTATTGTTTCTGTTATTCCACAAGATGGGTCGCAGCCGTTTAAAAATGAATCCTCATTTGTTTTGGTTAATTTACGTAACCAAACAGGTGGTGTTGTTTATTATCGTTTAGCGACACCTGAACAACAGGTGGGAAAAAGGGCGAAAATTATCGTTCAAAAAACAGGCAATGACCTAATGGAACAGCCTTTTTCGATCGTGATAAGGCAATATAGCGGTATGCAGTATAATCCGGCCTATATTCTACTCATTATAATTGGTGTGGTTTTGCTAACTTTATCTATCCGGAAATCGAAACATGTTACAAAATCATAGATATTTCCTTCATTTTATTGCGTTTTTCCTGATTTCATTATTTGGTATTATGATGGCGCGTATGGGTGTCATTGGAAATGTGCAAATGATGATATGGGGATTGATGATACTTCAATTATCATGGGGAATACTGCTTCTGAAACCTCGAAACTTATCGATCGGTCGATGGAAATATGCCTTGATTGTTTTATGTGTCGTACAAATTGGTCAGTATGGCTTAAATGAACATAGTCTAGATAATGGCGTATTTAATTTATTGGATTTGATACGATATTTTGTTTTTATTGCCTTGGTAGAAGAGATTTGGTTTCGAGGCATTCTGCAGGATTATTTAGGTCGTCATAGTTTTAAGGCTGTTATTATCGCCTCTGTTATTTTCGGGTTGTATCATCTTCCACATGGATGGCCCATTGTTTTAACCACAACAGCTGTAGGATTGCTATATTCACTAGCTCGAAGCTATGGCGCTGGTATTTTATCATTGGCATTTGTTCATGGAATGATGAATTGGTTGAATTTATCGTTTTATCCAGCCCAAAGTTTAAGAGTTGAATACGCAGATTTTTTAATAGCGTTTCCAGTAATTTGTATTTTGGGAGCAGGAGGAATGTATTTTCTTGCACGAAATAAGCGATCTTTGGGAAAATAGATTCAATTTTATGAAATATTAGTAGATTTCAATTTAATTCCGTCATATCATTTGTGAAATAAATATATAAATAAAAATCAGATTTTAGGTCAGGGAAAATCTCATGGGTGATCAAGCAAGTGCTGCTGAAATCGTAAGAGCTTCTATTCTGGAGCAAATCCGTAGAGAATCTGCGGGTGGTTTTACCACAACAGTCGAAAATGATGATAAGTCGCGATATGCGATTCAATCAAAATACAATATTTTTATTCCGATCAAAGGTGACGCAAATGGCGATCGCAGTCTTGTATATAATACATTAACGGGTGCGTATGCGGTTTGGGATCAAAATGATATTGATACCTATAATGATCTGGAAAGAAGCCGTCTTCTTGTAAACGATCCTCGTCTGACTAATTTTATTAATGCCGGATATATGGTTGCCAATGACACTGATGAAACAGGTGAATTGGAACAAAGATATATGGCTGCGCGTCATGATTCACAAACCATGGTGATGACGATTGCACCGATTATGGCTTGTAACTTTGCATGTGAATATTGTTTCCAAGGCGCTGACAAGCCAGTTAAGAAAATGAGTGACTTGGTACAAGATGCCTTGTTGCAATATCTTGATAAAGTATTGCCAACTCTTAAAGTTCTGAGCATTAGCTGGTATGGCGGTGAACCTTTGATGGGGTTGAAAACCATCGAAGAACTCACTGTGAAGATGAAAGAATTATGTAAAAAACATGATGTGCAATATACGGCTTTCATCGTAACAAATGGCTATTTCCTTGATGGCAAAACCGCCAAAAAACTTCATAAATTAGATGTGACAAGTTGTCAGGTTACATTCGATGGGGCCGCTGAGTCCCATGATGAGCGTCGCTATCTTCTATCGGGTCGCCCAACGTATGAGCGTATTGCCAAAAATATTGGCGAGGTTATTAATCAAACGCCGATCCAAGTATCTATCCGCGTGAATATCGATCATCACAATAAAGACAATATCAAACATTTGATGGATGACTTAAAGTCACGCGGTTTCAATCATAGAACAAATTTGGGTATATATTTTGCGCCGATTGAATCCATTACGGAAGCTTGTCACAGCTGTAATGATATCTCTATGGGCAAAAATGAATATGCCATTATGGAAGCTGAGTTATATCGTTACGCATTTGAAGCAGGTTTAACTGGCTTACCACGTCCACCAATGATGCATGGCAATTGCGCGGCCGTTCGCCAAAATGGATTGGTACTATTACCAACCGGTGAATTACATAAATGCTGGGATACCGTGAATGATACAACCTTGAAAATCGGAACGATTTTTGAGCCAGAAGCAGCTTTTGAAAGCGCGATTCATAATGAATGGATGAGTTGGTCTCCATTTAACAACGATACATGCCGTGGTTGTAAAATTTTACCAAATTGTACAGGCGCATGCGCGTTTAAATTTGTACATTCTGACAAGACATTAGGTGAAGGCGGTAGTCTGCCATGTCCAAGTTGGAAATTTAATATTAGTGAACGTTTGCTGATCCGTGCTGAGAAAAAAGGCATGATTACGCATGAAGATATCATTGAAGAGAGCCAAACCTCTTCTTCGATGGTTGGGGCAAATCATTCTACGTCGGGCTTGTTTGTTGGCGCGGCAGCGGAATGACCGTGGTTGGATAACCGAATAAGAAGAATGCCTTTCAAGTAAACTTGATTTTACAGAAGGCACAAATTGAGACGATTGAGGCTAAAATAATCAACTATCCTTTTGAAAAGGGGGACTAAAAATGCAATTTGTAGATAAGCCATTTGGGGCCGATGTACATATTCTAGACCCTCAGACAGCTTTTATGGCAGGGAAGATCAAGACATCTAATCTTGAGGACCTACAACTGTTTGAGAAAGCATTTCCGGCGAATCCGGAAGTGATTGTGAATGTGGCAAAGCAACAACAGGAAATGGAAGGCGCTGTAGTTGAATCAGCGGATGACATTGCACCTGAAAAGAAAAGTGACTTGTTGTTTTTGAACATTCTTCCGCTATGTTTTGTACCGCAAGCTGCTGGTGATTGGGATACAACAATCCATTTTAAAATTGGCGGCGCCGGTGAATATACAATCAATGTTGCCAATGGTGAAACAAATATCACAAAAGGCCTAAGCGGTGATCCAAGCACAGTTATCGAAAGTGATTATGACGATTTCCGTTTGATTACTCGTCACCGTGTATTGGAAGACAGTACATTGGTTACTGATGAGCAACTAGAAGAATGGGATGATGATATCGAACTCGACATGGAGTTGAGTGACGATCAATTAGAGGCTGTTGCCGGAGGCAAAGGTGGTAGTTGTGGTGCTGAAGCTGCAGCGGGCACTGCCTGTGGTGCGGATGCCTGTGGTGCTGCTGCTGGTGCGGGTAACGCTTGCGGGGCTGCGGCTTGTGCAGCGGATGCCGGCGTTGGTAACGCCTGTGGTGCAGCTGCTTGTGGCGCGGCTGTTGGTGTTGGTACTGTCTGTGGTGCGGATGCATGTCCGGCTGCGGCTGGCGTAGGTACGGCTTGTGGTGCGGCTGCCGGTGTCGGTGCATGTGCTGGTGACGTTTGTGGTGCTGCTGTTGGTGCCGGTGTATGTGCCGGTAACGTATGTGGTATCGATGTCTTAGGCGGTGCTGATATTGGCCCTTGCGGTATTAACGTTATTCCGTTGGTGCCAGGTACCTAATCCCTACCATTTTCAGTCCAATCTATGAATTAAAAGCAGATGTGTTCAGCATCTGCTTTTTCTTTTTTACGGCTTGTTTTTGCTTCCCCCATCCGACGGATTACCTTAAACTTTCAGATAAATAATAAACAGGGAAGATACAAAATCCGGTGTCGACATTAACTCCAATTGCGAGATTTTTTAAACAGGCTCTGCAGCGATATCCTGATCGTATTGCTGTGACTGAATACCGTAAGAAAGGCGGTAAATCCTACACCTATGAAGAACTTGAAAACGAAGCACAACTTGTTTCTCATTTTCTTCAAACCCAAACCGGTAGAGATGACAAAATCCTGCTTACGGTTTCACCAGGATTTAGTTTCCTGTCTTTTCTAATCGGTTGTTTTTATGCGGATAGATTAGTCGCCCCATGTTTTGAACCGGGAAGTAAGCGAACTGTAAATCGCTTTTTGTCTATTGTTAATGGATTTGAACCTGATTTGATTATTGCAGACAAAGCTAACCCCATATTCGGGGAAGTCAAAATCAGTAGTCTAATGGTGGATCAAATCCGAAATAGCTTCCAAGCCTTACCGCCTATTATGGAACATGTCGTTTCTCAAGACGATGATCGTCCCGTGCTAGTACAATTTACCTCAGGATCGACATCTGATCCTAAAGGTGTGTTGTTAAGTCAACAAAATATCTTATCAAATTTAAATTCCATCAACGATCACCTTAATTTTACACATGATGTACAAAGGATAACAGTAACCTGGTTGCCCCCTTATCATGATCTAGGTCTGTTTAGCCATTTGTTATCTGGTCTCTCTATTGCTGGGCATTTGGTGATCCTTAAACCGATTGATTTTATCCGTAATCCCAAAAATTGGCTGCAGGCCCTGTCTGATTATAAGGCAGATTATACAAGTGCGCCTGATTTTGCCTTTCGCGCTTGTGTGAAACGTGTTGGGACGGGTGATCTGGATGGGCTGGATTTTTCAAATTTAAAGGCGATTGTAAATGCGGCAGAACCTATCCATCCTGAAACCTTGGCTGAATTTCAGGAGTTGCTGGGGGCATTCGGTTTAGGTGAGGGTGTTCTAATGCCTGCCTATGGATTGGCAGAAGCAACTGTAATGGTATCTGCCACGCCATTAGGTTTGGGGCCACAGATTAAATCTGTTGATCGTGAGATATTACGGCGAGAAAATCGTGTTGTGTATTCGGAAGATAATAATATTCAAAAAGTTATCTCTCTTGGAAAAGCTGTTCCGGATCTAGAGCTCTTTGTTTGCGATCCCTTATCAGGTCAGATTTTGAAGGATAGAGAAGTCGGTGAGATCTATTTGAAAGGTGCTCCTATTGCATCCGGTTATTATCAAAATGTCGAAGCGACCACGGCGAGTTTTAAGGACGGCATTTTAAAAACAGGTGATATGGGCTTTGTTGATGCAGGTTTCCTATATCTAACCGGGCGCACAAAAGATCTTATTATTGTAAATGGTGAGAACTATCATCCTCAAGATATTGAACAAGAAGTTTACGCCTTTTTATCCATGGAGAAGGTTATTGCCGTTCAAAATCAAGCAGGTGAGATCATTCTATTACTGGAGCAACCTCGACGGAGTAATGAGACGGATCTAGTCGACCTTTGTCGACAGATTAACCAAATTGTCATGTCTAATATTGGATTGTCTTTGGATCTAATTATTGTTGTGAAAACAGGAACGTTACCTTTGACATCCAGTGGTAAGGTACAACGTCAAAAAGCACTGTCTCAGTTAAACGATCAGCAGTTGAGTATTGTGTCTCAGTTTGCTCATCACCAAAGTAATTCAGCAGGTATGAGCGCAAATAAGTTTATTCAATTGTTATCGGAGTTTGTAGATACGTCTACCTCGGTGATTGATCTGACAACATCCCTTAAGGATTTAAGTTTTGATTCTTTAGCCTTTCTGCAGCTGGATCTAAGATTGGAAAAAACTTTCCAAATGGCATTGGATCTGGCGGAATTACCAGAAACTGTGGCTGATCTTTATCAAAGATTGGTGCCATTCAAGTCATTCAGCCATAATCTAGGTAAGAATGAAGAGCTCTTAGTTCGTGATGTTTCTCAATCAGTACCTTCAGATTGGAAAAACTTACATGAAGGTTTCCATCGTTTCCTGAATGATAGTGGTTTATTATATGATAGTTCGGAACAAATTATCCAGTTAGCCCAGAAGTTATCTCTGTATTTACCGGGGCCCGCATCAAGAATTTTGGAAGATGCGAAACGTATCCATTCAAATCAAATACAAACCGGTTGGTATTGGTATTTACCTGCAATTCAAGAAAAGTTACGTTACTGGCAAACACACTTTTATGCAGATTATAACCATTTGAAACAAGTGCTGACACGATTGCCATCCGCTTCTATTTTAGTCTTGGCACATATGCATGGTTGGGAATGGATATTAGAAAACATCCTTTTAATAGCACATGAAGAAAATTCAAACGTTCTACTGTTAGGGGATTATCGCGAAATTGAAGTTCTGCTGCGTAAAGGACATAATTATCGCAGGCGTGAGATTTCTGACTATCTTGATCAGATAATATTAGATGTTAACGATTCCCAGCTCAGTATAAAACTTTTACAGGCTGTGCAGGACAATAAGACGATTATCGCCTTGCCTGATACAATATTGTCTAAAGACCAATTACATTATCGATTAAATGTGGGTTTTCTCGAGGCGAAGATATCACTCGCGGCTGGTATTTTTATGTTGGCCGAGGAAAAGAAACTCTCTGTCTATCATTTAGATTATGTTTTTAATGCAACAGAATTAAACATGGATGTCATCCAGTTACAGGGATCTGTCCTAGAGATGGGCGTCACTTATGCAGATAGGATTGCGCAGCACTATCAAGATTGGGCACAATGGTCGATTTTACCAACAGACCTGATTGCAGGTGCTGGAATGTCGGTTAGAAGTTTAAACCCTGATGATAGCTTTTTAGATCAATATGGTGTGATAAAAATCCGATCCGGCGAATATGTATATTTATCAAGTTTGGTGACGGGGCGTAGCGTTGAGATTTATGATCAAGATTTTGAACTGTTAATGGAAAAACAGTTGGATAGCATCGAAATACTTTCAAAGAACTATCCTTTGATTGAGAGTCTTTTTAAGCTGGAAAAATGAGCAAATGACAATAAAGAATAAAAAAATTGCGATCATATCCATGTCATGCCGTTTTCCGGCTGGTGCAGATAATCCGGAGTTATTTTGGAATAATTTAATCGAGCAGGTAGATGCAATCGGACCTATTCCAGCAAACCGTTTTAATACAAATCGATTTGTGAATGATGTCGATGAGAAGACAGGACATAGTTACACTGATCGTGGCGGTTTTTTAACTTGGAATCCCGAATCTTTTGATCCCTTGCCATATAATATTTCGCCTAGGGAGGCTGCAAATCTGGATCCACAGCAACGCTTGTTACTGCAATTAAGTGTGGATACGTTCCGTCGTGCCGGATATCAGATTTCTCAATTTAGTGACAGAGATATTGGCGTCTTCATTGGTGGTTTTTGTGTTGATAATCTGTTGTTAAAGCTTGGGCCGAATAACTGGGATAACATCAATCCGCATACGGCAACGGGTGCAACCTTAACGATGCTGGCAAATCGTATTTCCCATGTGTTCAATTTTACCGGACCAAGTTTTACTTTGGATACAGCTTGCTCTTCATCCTTGGTAGCATTGCATCAAGCGGTACAAAATATTCATAATGAAGAATGTGAAATGGCTTTGGTTGGTGGCGTAAATGTTATCATGTCGCCTGAATATTATATCGCCATGTCCAAAGGAAAATTCCTTTCAAAAGAAGGACGTTGTGCCACCTTTGACGAAAAGGCTGATGGTTATGTACGTGGTGAAGGTGGTGGATTAATTCTGTTGAAGCCTTATGAGAAAGCTGTTCAGGATCAAGATAACATCCTAGCCGTAATCTCAGCTAGTGGTGTGAATCAAGATGGTCATACGCCAGGTATTACTTTGCCAAGTTCCTCTTCACAAACCCGCTTATTGGAAAAACTACTGTCAAAAGCGGATATCGATGTTTCAGATATTGGATATGTGGAAGCCCATGGTACTGGCACGCAAGCCGGGGATCAGGCTGAAACAAAGACATTGAACCATGTTTTTGGTTCTAATGTCTCTGCAGAGTCACCATTAATTCTGGGTTCCGTGAAATCAAATATCGGACATTTAGAAGCCGCGGCAGGCATTGCAGGTGTTATCAAAAGCTTGTTGATTTTTGAACATAAAACCATACCAGCCAATCTGCATTTAAATAATCTAAACCCTAAGCTTGCCTGGCGTGAAGGATTTCAAGTCTCAACACCAACGGAGATTCTTTCTTACCCCGAAGATAAAAAAGCTATTTTAGTAAATTCATTCGGATATGGTGGTACCAATGGCATGGTGATTTTGGAGAAACCAGAAGCACATGTGCCAGAAGAATTAGAAAGGGAGAGGAGGTTAAAACCTTTCCCTGTGGCGGCTTACAATCAAAACCAGATATCTGATCTATCCGAACAACTGGTGACGATAGCAAGGGAAGCAAAAGATAATTTCCAAGCTTTTACTTATTCTCAAACGGTTGCAACTGATATAGCACCTTTTCGTCAATTGCATTGGTATAGTTCATCGAAAGATCTGGAAGAGAGCTTAACGCAATCACCAAGTTTACCGATAAATGAAGCTGTTCATGGTGCAAAGGCGGGTTTTGTCTATTCAGGAATGGGACCACATTGGTGGGGTATGGGGCGTGGTTTATACCAAAGCGAGCCTGTTTATAAACAAGCTATTGATGAAGTTGCGGCGCTATTCGAAAAACTTGCTGGTTATTCTCTATTAAAAGCTTTTGGCGAAGGTCAGGATGATTCAAGGATTGGTGAAACTGAAATAGATCAGCCGATGGGTTTTGCCTTGCAAGTTGGACTGACCAAATATCTTGCAGCGATCGGCGTGAAGCCTAGTTGTGTGATTGGTCATAGCTTAGGGGAAGTTGCTGCGCAATGGGCTTGTGGAATGTTAAGCTTGGAAGATGCGGTAGCAATTGTGTATCACCGGAGCCGTTTACAAGCGACAACACGTGGTCAGGGTGGAATGCTAGCAACTGCGTTAAGTGAAATTGATGCAGCAGCTTTGTTAGAAGATTTCGACCAAGTGGATATTGCTGCTAAGAATAGCCAAAGCATGCTGACATTGGCGGGTGATATTGAGCAGTTAGATGATATCGCAAAGATCCTTGAAAGCAGAGGGATTTTCAATCGGTATCTGAAAGTTGAGGTTGCCTATCATAGTCCATACATGGATGTGATTGAGGATGACTTAAGAAAATCTATTTCCTCGCTTCAGTTTCGTAAGCCGGAAATTCCATTTTATTCTACTGCATTCGGACAAAAGTTTGATGGGGATATGTCTGTGGCGGACTATTGGTGGCAGAATATCCGTCATGCGGTTTTGTTTCAGGAAAGCTTGGAAGCTCTTGTAAAGGATGATTTCACCCATCTTCTTGAGATAGGCCCACATCCAGTTTTAGCGAACCCAATTAAGGAGACACTGTATCATCTGCAACAGTCAAAACCTTATGTCTATGTGTTACATAGAGAGGAGGAGGAAGAGCAGAGATTATATACACTAGTCACAGAGCTTTATAACTCCGGGTTTAATTTGAAATGGGAACATTGGTATCCTGTTCGTCAAGTTTATCCGTTTAGCTTACGACAAGATACAGGGTCATCCATGTGGATTGAATCTGCATTATCTAAACAGACACGATTTGGTTTACCGCAGTCGCCTTATCTTTTGAACCGTGTGAATGTACCCGGGGCGGTTTGGTCAGCGGATATAAATGATCATTTCTTTCCCTGGCTTAAAGATCATCTCATTAGAACGAATATCGCTTTTCCTGCAGCAGGATATCTTGAAGCGATGTTGACGATATCTGCACAACTTGCACCAAAAGCTGAAAAACTAAGCCTCAAAGATGTTCGCTTCCTGAATTTATGGCTTATGAATGAGACGGATAACTTTAACCTTTATTCGCGAATTGATGCTGTCTCAAAAGAAATTGAACTGCATAGCGGTATACGTGGACAACTATATCAACATCCTTTGCATGCAACTGCGGTCTCGTCTGAGGAGCATCTGGAAGGTTTGGAACTAAATGAAAAGAGTGAAGGGGAAGAGTTTCCTGTTCCTGCTTTTTATAAACTCGTTCAATCACTAGGTTTTGAATATCGAAATGCTTTTCAATCTATTGAAAGAATATGCTTGATTGAGGATCGTATATATCTGGACCTATCTGCACCATCTGTAACAAATCATAACTTTGCTTATCCTCCGGCTTTAGACGGTGTCTTCCAAGCCGTGATTGTTTTAATGATGACACGTGCAGATATTCAGATACAAGCTGTGCCTTATGCTATCGATCAGTTAACTTTGCATAGAGCGCTTCCATCAAGATCAAAAGCGTGTGTAGAGCTACGCATGTTAGATCAGAACAAGATTATTGTTGATTTTATTATCCGAAACGAAAGCGATGAAATTTGTATGATGGCGAAGGGGGTGACTTTTGCCGCACTTCCTTCAGGGCAAAAACCGATCTCAGACGCTTATGTTGAAACTTGGGCTTTTCTTGAAAGTTCGGGAAATGAAAATGAGCTGAATTTCGAAAAAGAGTTTTATCTGAAAGATACAGGAAAACTTCAGGATGCTGTGAAAGAAGCTAAAAGGTTTCTGTTTGATGAATTAAAACCATCCCTTTCGCATATATCTGGCAACATTTTGATCCAGATTGAGGAACAAACAGATTTAAATCCATTGTCAAATATGATGATTGGTTTGTTGAAAACATTGGAAAAGGAAGGTTATTCAAATCTTTATTTGCGTCTAGGAAAAGCTAGTTTTTTGAAGAAATTCGAAATCGAAGGTTCGGCGCATATTTCTTCTGTCACTCATGATGGTATAAAAATACCAGAGATTAGAGTACAAGAGCTTGAAAATCTGTCAGATAGTAATTTTCCATTAACTGGTAAATCCGTATTGATTACAGGGGGTACAGGTGGTTTTGGTGAAAAGATAGCATCTTGGTTATATTTAAATGGCGCTTCGCGAATTATTTTGGCCAGTCGGTCCGGTGTTTTAAAAGAAGGGGAGACGGATACTCTTCCTCCAAATGTTGAAATCGTGAAGCTGGATGTAGAAGATCAAGACGCAGTTAATTATTTCTTCAAAGCAGAAGCGGGTAGAGACAATCCTATATCTGCTATTTTCCATGCCGCCATGGTTTTAGAAGATCAGTTCTTTTCTAATTTATCCTTAGAATCGATTGATAAAACTATGGGGCCAAAACTGGATGGAGCCATCTATCTTGATCAAGCCAGTCGAGACTTACCAATTGACCATTTTGTGATGTTTTCTTCTATTGCCAGTGCATTGGGTAATCAAGGTCAGGCTGCTTATGTGATGGCCAATCGTGCAATCGAAGGTCTTGTTGTTCAAAGACGTCAACAAGGCTTAGCAGCACAGGCTATTCAATGGGGGGCGATTTCAGATGTGGGTATTGTCAGCCGTGATGTCGGCTTACAGAAAACACTTAAAGCCAAAGGAATTGAAGCGATTAGCAGTGAAGAAGCACTGAACCGATTTGAACAAATCCTTATGACATCAAATAATGCCGATCCTGTGATAGGAATTTATAAATACACCCTTCATGAAGATAGCCCGATGAATGAAGTTTCCATGGGGTTCGTGGCAAAACTTCAAACGCTAGATAAAGAAGAACAGTCAGGTATTCTGATCGATTTTGGAATAGAGATTTTGGCGAATGTTCTAAAACAGGAAGCTCAATATATCAATTCTAACCGTCCGATTAATGAACTAGGTGTGGATTCGTTGCTTTCTGTTGAAATATTATTGTCCTATGAAAAGGAATTGGGACGAAAAGTACCGTCCTCCTTATTCATGGGGCATTTGTCATTGGAAGAAATATCCCAACAAATCATCGATCTGATAAGCTAGAATAAGTTTTGCCCTGAAATGCGTACAGGATTGCCATCTTTATCATATACAAAACTCGCGATTTCCAGAAAGTCGAACGGGATTTTCATGCCAATTTTATGAGCGATATGAAAGTTGATAGAGATATCTGGCGGGGTTACCACACCAACGGGCATTTTACCCGGATCGGCACCGTTTAATATATCTAGCATATAGATTGCCGCTAGATGAGCATTTGATTCAAACCCAATTCCAATTGAGACAACAGCTGAATCTTCACCTTCTTTTACGACATTGGTAACCGCGCTTAAGACGGGGATACGTCCGGCAAGTTTATTAATGAGTTTGATTTCCTGAAAAACAGAAGTTGAACCTGTTAACCATATCATGCTTTTGGACAAATCTGGGTCAGATGCTTTCATCTGATTAACAACGTCGGGAAGCATTGTCTGTAGTTCACTTGCGGCTTCTTCGCGATTTTTTACACCAACATCATATATTTGGATATTGTAAGCGCCCGATAGTTCTTTCATAGGCTGGAATTGAGTCAGTACAGCTGATTCATTTTGTTCTGCATATAAGATGGCAAGGTTTTTGATGTCAGGGTTTAATCGCAGCAAATATTGGAATAATGTCTCTGCAGATGCATTTAGAGAAGTAAAGGCAACATTTGTACCGCTGCCAGATTTATAATCTGCCAATTGTCCCATGAGAACGGGGTCTTTAGAAGTAATCGTTACAACTGGTATTTTGCCATTTGAATAATTGCGTATCAAGGAACGTGTGGTGGATGACCCCATACTTACAAGCAAGTCATATTTTTCGTTTTCAGCTGTTTGGAGCGCGGCCATAACGTGTTCGACTTCTTTCCCGATAAAAACCACATTAAGTTCCGCATTGATTGCACGTTGCTCAAATACTTTGAGAACCTGAGAAATCGCAATATCATACGCGCTGGATCTTTTTCGATAGATGACCATGATTTTCTGTGCGGGCTCGCTTGAAGTCGCGAGGAAATTTTGATCTCTCACGATTTGAATATGTTGAGGGTCTAGAACACTGAAAGACCAACCTTCGGTTTTAGTATCTTGATAGGCGAACCATTCTGTTAATTTAACTAAAGCGTCGGCTTTGCTTGTGGTAGAGAAAAAGAACAAGATTAGGAAGGAGAGAGAAATCAATCCTATTGATCCATATTTTAAGCTATTCAAATTGAGTTTCATATCTTCTACTCCCGTATATTCAAATGGGATCAGTCTTGTTCGATCAGTTTGGTTTTTCGGCCTAGTGGTATCCAAAATGCTATCGCCATTATAGCAATTGCGATACCTATATATAAGATAGCTTTTGGGCTGTTATTCATCCAATAAAGAAGGTTCGCCACTATAATGGGACCTGCAACATGCCCGATACGCTCCAAAAAGCGATAGGTCGCAGCTGATGCTGTTTTGCCAACCGATTTAACCGAATTACTGCTTAAGGCATGTGTGACGATAGGTGCATTGATTAAGCCATGTGCTATCCCCAGAATAAAGACACCACTTATAACGAGATAAATGCTAATATTTATAAGAGATACACCAATAATACTGACTTCAGAATTCGTAACACCAATCAGTATTAAACCGACAGATGACAAGATTGCGCCTAAAGATAAAATTGCAACTTTGCGACCAGTTCTATCAACGAGCTTGGAGGCAAATTGACTGGTTAAAAGGACGCCTGCAGCATAGAACATAATGATTTGGCCGATTGTATCATTTTTATAGCCTAATGCGTTTAAGATAACTGGTAAGGCATAAATTGTGACGCCTGCCAAAACAGCTTTAGTTGGAATGCCAATAAGAATAAGAGACCGAATAAATTCGAAATCTTTTAGCAGATGAAGAATACTTGCCGGTTTTTGTTTGTCCGTTGTTCTTTCATTGGAAGTTGTTGATTGTTTTACATCTGGTTTTTGATTGACCAATGTCAACAAAACCAATGCCATTAGGAATACTGCGATTGACGTGGCCGTCCAAAATACTCCGGAAATACCAATGTAAATGGATAAGAGCGAACCGATAGCTGCACCTGAAATAATGGCGCCATTAAAACCATATACAATGATGTTGGCACCTTGAGTTGACTTGTTATGATCAGCATTAACCAAGATATAGGCTTGTACACCTATTAATAGCATACCCTGGGCTATGCCCGAAATAAGACGTGCGGACAGGACCGAATAAAAATCTAAACTAATCGCCAATAGTAATTGGGCCATGATGGAAAGAATAGCGCCCCAAAAAAGTAGAGGGCGATAGCCATATCGGTCCGCTAATTTTCCTGCCGGGATCAAAGAAATGGCAAATGTGACAAAGAAAGCAGAAAAAATCGGTGCAGCAAGCGACGCTTCGACTTGTGAATATGCAACAACCTCTTTCAAGTGTTGGGGAAGGAAAGATGCATTTAAAGTTTCGATCAATACCGCAATAAAGAAGATGGGCTTGATCATATTAATCCCTTTACGCCGATCCGGTTGGCCTGCTGGTATGGCTTTGATATCACGCGAAGAAAATCTGCGACCAATATTGAACGAGATCTGAATCAATAAGATTGCGAGGAAAGCCGTTGCAACAAAGAGAGCGGCAAAGTTGCGAATATTATCTAAGACGGCGTTATAGACTAGTTCTTTTGGCGTATTGACGCTGACTAATAGCTTTACATTATCTGCATTACTTAAAACGCTGCTATGGGTAAAGACATCCTGGTTTGTTGTGTCATTGTTAACATTTGCAGATGAAAACAGGACTTTCTCATCACGTGTTACATATACGCTGCTAATTTCTGGATTTAATGTCCGATAGCGCTGAATCATCTCATCTATACCGCTGATGTCTTCAAACTGTAGTCCCATTGAGGATACGATTTTTAATCTAGATGATAAATTATCGGCCATAGCGCGCGTTGTTTGTTGCACGCCTTCCGAATAAAATTGAACAACAACTAGGGAAACAATGCCAGCGGCTGCTAGAAAAGAGGCACCAAAAACAAGTTCTTGTGGCCAAATTTTGAAACGCCATTTGGCGGTCGCTAGAAACGACAATATGAAAGTGATGCCTAAACATATTGAAAGCCATGGTAAGATCTCAAAAAATGCCGTTTTAAGTTTGTTTCCCATGATTGATTTAGGCGTCACCAAAACCAATAAGCCTTCCATTTGAAACTTCCCTTCTAATGGAAGTGCAATGACAAAGTGGTCTGGATGTGAGAAAGAGTGATCGAAATTATCATGAGTTTCGAAATAGCGTCTAACGGCTTCAGAGTTAACCGGGTTTTGACCATCCGTGCGATCTAAACTCGCTAAGATATTACCTTGTTGATCAAATACAGTAATCGCCCCAATACTTTGGTCCGTTTCACCAATCGTGCTGATTAATTCTGGAAAACCAATGAATTCTTTTAGGGGTAAGCCGAGTTGTAAAAATGATTCGGCAGTATCCTGAATGACTTCACCTTGTGCTTGCATTTTTGAGGTTTCAAATTGAGGTGCGGTACGCAGCACCTCACCATAACCCACATAAACAAGTAACAGGAAGGATAGAAAAGTGGTGAATAGAACTGGCAGGGTAACTTTTAGTTTCTGCATTTAATTTTTCCCGTTATCCATATACAAGCTTCTTAGATTTGCGCCTAAGATACTCATGATGAGCTCATCGTAACTGCTATTTATTTGATCTAAACCACAACATACCAGACTGGTTACATCTGGTTGAGGCGCTTTTAGGTCTGGTTTTGGATTTGCTTCTAAGACATTGATGTTGCCTTCCTGATCGGCACGTAAATCTAATCTGACCAAAGTTTCCAAATTGAAAGAAAGGAAAATTTCTTGCGCAATTTCAGAAAGTTTCTGAGTGATATCCGGATGTTTGTTTGGTGACAGGACTTCGAAGCGGCTATTGTCAATTGGTCTGACATCCATAGAGGTGAAGATTTTCTCGTCACGATCAAGATTTCTTTTAGTATAAGAAAATGTGAGAGGTTTATCTAATTGGTAAAATTCTGAATTTTGCCAGATTATAGGTTCCATGACTGCAACAGTATATTCATCGCCAGACAGAAATTTTTCGACCAAAACTGCACCATGGCTATCATGGCATATTTGAGGAATAGTATTTGTTAATTCTTCTAAGGTTTCCACATATTCGACCATGACAGACCCGCGACCCGTAACAGGTTTAACGATAAAAGGGCCAGAATAATCACCAAAATTACGTAGAAACTTCGCATTGTCTTTACCAGTAAAATCCTCGCGGTTGCTGTTCCATACAAAAAATGGAGAGGTTGGTAACTCTTTGGCGCGAAGTCCCCATTTTAAGAGATGCTTATTATCTAAAACCGTCGCATTTGTAGGATTGTGACCGATATAGGGAATACCTGCCATTTCTAACATTGCTGGAAGATGACTGACGGGGTTAACACCCTGTACACCGCCGCTATTAATCCAAACGAGATCGATTTTTTCCTGTTTTAAAATAGGGAGTAAATCGACACCTTCCGCCAGCAATAAAACATTTTGGAAGCCGTTTCTTTTTAAGGCTTGGGCAATGTCGTTTGCGACGATTTCATAACTTTTCCAACTTCGGGTGTTAATGGATTTCTTGATTACTTTGTCAGGGTCATCTTTTGATCCTGCATAAATAACTGCAATCTTGAAACTTGTTTTGATGCTTTCCACAAAAGTAGAAAAACCAGTTAATTTTTTCATGATGACTCGGAATGCTTTTTCATATGAAAAAATATCCCGTCCCTGTTCCGATCCTTATTTCAGTGATGATAAAATCTCAGCAATGATCATAGATACAAGATATGTTGGACCATAATCTGAAAAAAATCTCACCTATTTGTGTAAACTCCTACTGACTTAACAATAGAGATATTACTTTATATTGTTATAAAATATAGTAGATTAGAAACATAATGAATTAAATAGTAATTTATTTCTTTGATAGTAAAGCTGGTTTTCTTGCTGTGAGACACAAATGGACGATTCAACATTGAACAAAAATGATGATACAGAAAAGCCATCGAATGAGGGTGCTTCTAAGGAGTTGGTGTCAGTAGATAAATCTACAGCTGTTGAGAAGCCGCAATTTGATGGACAAGATCATAACTCGCCTGTTGCACCTAAACGCGAATATCGTCGTAGAAGTTATGAGCAGACAAATCGTTTTCGCATCAGTATCAAACCAAGTCTTGTGATGTTGACGGTGATGATTACGTTGGCAACATCAGCTGCAATTCATTTTCCGTGGATGTATACCGCGACTAGCAATGTTAAAGAATTGGTTTCCAAACTTAATCAAGAAATCATAAGCGATATATCCAGCGAAGTTCAGGTGATTTTTGAGAATGCGGAACGTGTGCAAGATACTATTGCGGAATCTATGGAAAATGGCGCTGTTGAGTTAAGTTTCAAAGGTAGATTGTTAAATTACTTCTTCCCATTATTGAAAAATAATCCAGATGTCACCTGGATCAGTTTTGGCTTGCCTAATGGCGACTTTTACGGTGTTAACCGTTTAAGCTCTCAAAATTTCCAGTCGGTTCGAAGTTACTGGAATGACGACGAAGATATCGCTGATCGTCATTACAATAAATATGTGTTGCAAGAAGGTCGTTTGTTCCAAACACAATCCTCCATTGAACAGCGTAAATATGATGCACGGGAACGCCCATGGTATAAGCAAGCAATTACTTTACCTATGGAAAGTTTGGAATCTATATGGACGGATGTATATATCTTTTCGACCAGCCGTCTCCCCGGGATTAACATTGCACGTAGAGTCGACAAAGAAGAGCAATCCGTCGGGGTCGTTAGTATTGCGATTGAATTGGAACGGTTGTCCAACTTTATGCGTAACAAGTTTAAAAGCAAACCTGGTACGGCAGCGATTTTGCGCGGGGATGGATCTCTTATTGCATTTGTTGATGCCAATGAAGTGACCTATCTGGATGAGATAAGTAACAAGCCAAAATTACGTCCGATCAGTGAGTCCTATCATCCATTGTTAAGTTTAGCGGCACAAGCAATCGACCAGAACGATGTTGCATTGGAATCCTTGGATGGATATTTGCATTATGATTTGGAAGATCAAAATCAGGATAAATATTATGTAACACTTGCACCAGTTGGACATCAGGATTGGTCAATTGTGACGATTGTGCCGGAAAATGCATTCTTGTCTTCTATTAAAGAAAACAATAAGAAACTTTTGATTACAATTTGTCTTTCTATTTTGGCAGTGGGCGTGTTTGCTGTCCTCGTGGCGCGTCATATGATTATTAAACCAATCGCAAAAATCATTCATCAAGCAGAATCAATTGAGAAGTTTGAGTTAAATAAAGTTCGTAAAGTTAATTCACCGATTTCTGAATTAGATGATTTGTCCAATGCGTTTAATAAGATGTCGCGTGGTCTTGGTGCTTTTAGAAAATATTTACCTTCTGAACTTGTACAGATCTTGGTGCAAAATGATCAATTGGCACGTGTGGGTGGTATCAACCGTACGATGACTATTTATTTCTCTGACTTAGAAAACTTCACAACCATTTCAGAAATTTTAGGTCCTGCTTTGGTACCGCATTTATCCGACTACCTTGATCAAATGTCTAAGGAAATTCATGCGGAAAACGGTATCATTGATAAGTATATTGGTGATGCAATTATGGCTTTTTGGGGAGCACCAAATGTCAATGATGACCAAGCAGTTGATGCTTGTCGTGCCGCGCTTCGTTGTCAGCAGCTTTTGACGTCTATGGCTGAGGTTTCCAAGGACCCAAGTCATCCAGTGTTCAAGGCGCGTATTGGTTTGAATACGGGGCGTGTAATCGTTGGTAATATCGGCTCTAATTCTCGCATGGATTATACCGTGCTGGGGGATCCCGTTAACTTGGCGGCACGTTTGGAAAGTTTAAATAAAACCTATGGAACCCGTATTTTGATTGGATCGACGACCTATGAATTTGCCAAATATGAAGTGGTTGCTCGTAAGATTGATACGGTGAATGTGAAGGGTAAAGATCAAAAGACCCCAATTTATGAGCTTCTGGCAATGCGTAGCCATAGTGGTGCGATCATGCCAGAATATGATTGGGTGAATATCTATGAAGATGCGCTAGAACATTACGAACGTCAGGAATTTGAAAAAGCAACTAAACTGTTTGAGAATGTCATTTCTGTTCGTGGCGGCGAAGATGCGCCTTCAGCCTATATGATAGAACGTTGTAAAGCACGTATCGCGGCAATTACAAGTTTATGAGATACTTACGTTAAGAAATAGATAATAAGGATAAATTTCCTGATAATGTCTCACCGGGTTTTAAGACAATGATGCCAGCCTCAAAGCAATTATTCTTTTTGAGATTCAAGGCAGAATTCAAATGACTTACTGGTTCCAAACAAAAGAAATTTTGCCCGTTTGGTGTATATAAAACCATGTGACTGAAAATTTCTGAGGTAGATATCTCTAGTTTTCTATTGTTTTGAATGGTGGCGTGACCAGACCAATTTATGAAACAATTGTCTAGTCCCATAGGGAATGAAGTTCCATATTGCAATTGCTTTAGCGCGTAGTGAGTTTTATCAATTCTAACTGGATGTTTGTTTGTATCGTTAAGTTGGATAGCTTCTACATCTGTAATGACAATTGTTTGTTCTTGTTTCGGGAAAAACGGATGTAAGCCTATACCTGCGGGCATATTTTCTTCTGAAAGATTGGTTATAGAAAGCTGAATAGTTAACCCGTGAACTGATAAAGAATAGCTAAGTAAGGCCTCGTAAGACCATGGCCAGTTATTGGCCTGATGTCGATAAGAAAGACAAGCTTGATTAGGTTGTATCTCAGTTATCTGCCAAGGATTTTGCCATCCATGTCCATGGATCATATGTGGCTCTGGTGCGAAATTGGGATTGAGATTTATTTGTTCTCCTTCCCAATTAAAAGATGCATTTAAGACACGATTGGAGAATGGTACAAGTGGATAGCATGCGCTTTGTAAGACGTCGTTTGTTCCTATTGGTGCAGGGCGTAGATGGTGATGTGTTCCAACATCTAGATCTTCTGTGAATGAAAGTAAGCTGCCTCCAAGTGGTGGAGAGATCGTGGCTTTGAATGGGCCACGACTTATTTCTATTGTTTCATTCATTTACTAAAAGATTGTTTCTTTTAAACCAGTTGTGTTAACGGAAATGGCAAATAAGCTGCCGGCATTAGGTTGCTGTGCTAATTCTTCATCTGTTTGGCCTTTTCGAGCCGATGTGACGTAAAGAGTTGATAAATTCTCACCGCCAAACATGCAGGACGTTGGGCAGGCAACAGGCATTTTCAGAATTTTATCAATAGTGCCGTCAGGCGCGTATCGCACGACACGCCAACCATTCCATTGAGCATTCCAAAGATAGCCTTCCTGATCAATAGTCGATCCGTCCGGATAGATATCTGTACCTTTAAGAGATGCGAATACCTGTTGATTTGACAAAGTGCCAGTTTCCAGATTTACATCAAATTTCCAAATTGTTTGCTGGGTAGAATCTGCAAAATAGAAATGTTTATGATCGGGGCTCCAAGCTAAGGTATTTGGGATGCCTAGACCCGTTAGAACTGGTTTAGGTTCTAAATCCGCGCTTATTCTATATAGAGAACCACTTTTTTCCTCTTCCGCATCATCCATAGATCCGACCCATAAATTACCAAGAGGATCACATTTACCATCATTGGGGCGGTTACTTTCTATATGTCTTTCAAATGGGCCTATGGATTCAGAAATACCTGTTTCGGGATCAAACTCATAAAAACCACCGACGCATGTAAGAAGTAGTTTTGTCTCTTGTCTTAACAATGAGATGACACTGGCAGCTTTGGGTAACTCCCAACTATCATAACTTTGTTTAGCTGGGCGAAGTCGAAAAAGTTGGGATTGTTTAATATCCACCCACCAAAGGCATTTTTGGCGATGATCCCATAAAGGCCCTTCTCCGAGTAAGTTTTGTGTCGCTGCGGCAATTTGAATGTTCATTGATTAACGTCCTAAAGTTGCAGCATGCTTCGCGAGTTTTGAAATTTTATCCCAATCCCCAGAAGTGATAAGATCTTTTGGGGCTATCCAACTACCGCCAATGCACGCAACATTTGGTAAGTTTAAATAGTCTTCTGCATTTTCAATGGAAATCCCGCCTGTTGGACAAAACTGAACATCAGGTAGAACAGAATAAGCAGCTTTTAAAAGTTTTACACCACCATTTAATTCTGCTGGAAAGAATTTTTGCATGATGAATCCCTGTTCACGTAAGAACATCATTTCAGACAATGTGTTGGCCCCAAATAAGAAAGGTAGTTCTTTCTGTTTGGCTTCTTGAACTAAATTTGGTGTATGCCCGGGACTCACAAAGAACTGGCAGTCATGATTGGCGGCATGATCAATTTGTTCATGATCCAAGACAGTACCGACACCCAAGATAGCTTCTGGGACATTGTCTTTAATTGCTTTAATTGCGGGTAAAGCAGCTTTGGTACGTAATGTGATCTCCAATACATGAAGGCCGGCTTCGCATAATGTTTTTGCAAGCGGAACAGCCTTTTCAACATCTTCAATAACCAAGACTGGGACAACACGGATATCTTGTAGTAATTTGTTCCATTTTGACATGGCTATTCCTTTATAGGCATTTCTGATTTTGGAATGATTGCACCGGGAAAATTGATCACACGACAGGCAAGTTTATGGGCTTGATGGATTGCTTCAAGAACGGGAGCACCTGTCAGGCGTGCGTGGATATATCCTGCATTAAACGAATCTCCTGCAGCTGTTGTATCTATCGGAAGTTCGATTTGGTTGAGTTCAATATTTTGCCACTGCCCGACTTGAAATAAATCAACGGAATTTCCGCCATTCTTTAACACGATTTCGGGCAACTCGTATTTTTCTAATCGCTCTTTACTAGCTGGTTCTGTGGAACCAAACACATCGCTCAGGTCTTCATAAGAAGGCAGAATAAGTGTAGAAGCTTGGAATGCTTTTTCGTAGGGACTTGATGGGTCTCGACCTTGCCATAATCTGGGGCGGTAATTACTGTCAAAGATAACAGTCTTTCCAGCTCTTTTCATTTCAGCACAAAGATCAAGAAGCCGATCGCAACTTTCTTCAAAAAGGATGGCAAGTGTAATACCGGAAAAGAAAATGGCTTCCATCTGCCTTAACTCATCAAGGCGTTTAAGGCCTGCCTCACCTTCAAAAATCTCTCGTACTGGTGCGTGGCTACGCCAATAATTAAAGCTACGTTCTCCGTGTGCATCAACAGAGATAGAATATAACCCAGCTTCACGCCCGGGGAGATGTTCAACCAGATCACAACCTACGCCTTCGCTTGACCACGCATTTCTCATCTGATGACTAAAAGGATCATCCCCAAGAAGGGTTACATAATGGGCTCTAATATCTGAATTCTCAGCCAATCTAGCTAAATAGATAGCAGTATTGAGCGTATCACCACCAAACCCTACTTTTGCTGTTGATGCTTGATCACGGAGCAAGGCAATTTCAACCATACATTCACCGATACAGGCAATATTGTAAGTCGTACTGGTCATTAGTGGGAATGCCTTGGTGTTTTATGTCGGATATCTCGATAAGAACCACTCGTTTTCATCGCACCGCCTTGATCTAATTGTTCAACTGTATCACGATAGATTTCCTGCCAAGGTGTCTGGTTTTCAACATGTTTAAAGATACTTTCGCGTGTTTCCCATTCATCTGCAGAAACCAGTGCATTCGCTGTCCGATCATTTAAGTTGATACGAATAACATCGCCTGTGCGTAATCTTGATAATCCCCCGCCAGCAGCCGCTTCTGGGCTGGCATTTAAAATGGATGGTGCGTTTGACGTACCGGATTGACGACCGTCCCCCATTGTCGGCAAATTTGTAATGCCCTTTTTCACTAGGCGACGAGGCGGTAACATGTTTACCACTTCAGCTGAGCCGGGATACCCTTTTGTGCCGCATCCCCGGATAACCAGAATTGTGTTTTCATCTATCGGTAAAGATGGGTCTTCAATGCGTGTGTGATAATCTTCCGGTCCATCAAAAACGACAGCCTTTAGATCACAAATATTAGGTGTGTCAGGATTGCTTAAATATTTATTTCTGAAATCGTCCCCGACAGCGGACATTTTCATGACAGCAGAATTAAATAGATTACCCGACAAGATCATAAAGCCAGCCTCTTCCATAATTGGGTGATCCACGTCTTGAATAACATTTCTGTTTTTTGATACCGTTTTGCCGTAGTTTTCCTGAATGGTTTTACCGTTAATGGTTAAGGCTGTTTCGGATAGTAAGCCTGCCTTCATCAATGCATGCATTACGGCAGGTACACCGCCTGCGTGATGGAATTCTTCGCTGAGATATTCGCCTGTTGGTTGGCAATTTACGATTTGTGGGATTTTTTGACCGATATCTTGCCAATCCATCATGGATAAATCTACATTCGCATGTTTCGCAATGGCATTGATATGCGGGGGAGCATTAGTAGAACCGCCAATCGCAGAGCATAAAACAATCGCATTATGAAATGCTTCTCTTGTAAGGATTTTGGATGGGGTTAGATCTTCCCATACCATATCCACAATACGTAAACCTGTGAGATAAGAAATTTGTTCACGTTCACGATAGGGCGCTGGAATTGCAGCACAACCCGGCAAGCTCATGCCCAACGCTTCTGCGAGAGAATTCATGGTAAGTGCGGTGCCCATTGTATTGCAATGACCAATAGAGGGTGCAGATGAGGCAGCAAGTTCCATAAATTCTTCTGTATCAATTTCGCCCGAAGCCAGTTTTTCCCGCGCTTCCCAAATCACGGTGCCGGACCCAACACATCGCCCATGATAATGACCGTTTAACATAGGACCACCAGATAAAACGATGGCAGGAATATCTACGGAGGCCGCGGCCATTAATTGTGCGGGGGTGGTTTTGTCACATCCTGTTGTCAACACAACACCATCAAGTAGATAGCCGTGTAGAATCTCAATTAAACCCATAGCAGCGAGATTACGGTCAAGAGCTGCGGTTGGCCGACGGCCTGTTTCCTGTATTGGATGAACCGGGAATTCAAGTGGAATACCGCCCGCTTCACGAATGCCTGCCTTCACTCGGTCGGCCAGTTGTAAGTGATGTCGGTTACAGGGGGATAAGTCTGACCCTGATTGAGCAATGCCAATAATCGGGCGGCCAGATTGCAATTCTTGTCTGGTCAGGCCGTAATTTAAGTATCGTTCAAGATAAAGCGCGGTCATACCCGGATCATTTGGATCATCAAACCATTGTCGGCTGCGTAAGATACTTGGGTCACGTTTCGTCATTCTTTTAACCTTCGTTAATCTTGTTTCTGCCGATGACAGGATATTGTTCAACTTCATAAACCTGTCCATTGACGGGCCATGATTGATCCGAAAGCCAAAAGGCCACATGAGGCGCAATGTTTTCAGGGCGTAAGATAGAACCGCTTGGTGCAAAGGCCTTGGGAATATCATCCAGCCAATTTTCAGGGCGCCCCTCTGCCAGCTGAGTTTGATGTTCTGTTTCGGTATAGGTCCAGCCAACATTGAGTTGATTGACACGAATGTTGTCTGATCCGAGTGAATCTCCTAGATTCCGGGTCATTGTTTGTAATGCCCCTTTAGACATGGAATAGGCGAGAATATCGGTTTGGCCACAATGAGCATTGATGGAACCGATATTTACAATAGTTCCAGCCGTCCCGTTTTTCTTAAATGTTTGGACTGCCTTTTGGCACATGAATAAAGGCGCCCGACAATTTACGGCAAAGATTTTATCAAAATCATCATATGTGACAGTCGCAATATTATTACGCGGAAAGATGCCCGCATTATTGACTAAGCCATCCAGTTTCCCAAAGCTCGTTAAGACCTTTTCAACGATCCGATCTGGAGTTTCTGAATTTGATAGGTCGCCCGAAACCCAGGTCACGCGATCTTCAAGTTGAGAAGCACGTTGTTCTAGTAATTCTTCATTTGTCCCATGGAGGACAACTTGACCGCCTGCCTTATGTATTTCTTGTGCGATACCCCAGCCGATACCTGATGAACTGCCAGTTACAATGATGACTTTGTTTGTTAGATTATACATCCCGTTTGAACTTCTCTTTGTTTTCTATTGATCTTTTGAAAAGTGTATGGGTGTTTTATTGCGCAATTTAACCTATGTTTGGGAATTAAATTGTAACAGTTTGTTTCAAAGTGAAAGAATGAAAAAAAGTGTTACCTTTTTAAAGATGCATCAATTACTAATGCTCATATGATGCCAGCATCAGATATGTCCTATCAAAGGGCATGCGGTAATAATTCAGGGAGAAGGTTATGTCCTTTAAGAAAAGTCTTTTGGCAGCTGGCGCAATTATGGCTGCGATTTCAGTTTCGGCAGTTGCGCAAGCTGAACCTGAGGCAGAAGTTCTACATTGGTGGACTTCCGGTGGTGAAGCAAAGGCGTTGAAAGCCTTAAAAGAAGATTACGAAGCAAACGGTGGTAAGTGGATTGATAGCCCTATTGCAGGTGGGGGGGGCGATGCTGCCATGACCGTATTGCGTACACGTGTATTGGCAGGGGATGCACCTGCGGCTGTACAATTGAAAGGCCCTGCTATTCAGGAATGGGCTGCTGAAGGTGTGGTGGCTGATCTTAATAAAGTTGCGGCTGCAGAAAAATGGGATGAAGTAGTGCCGCCATTGTTACAGAAAATTGTAAAGCATGAAGGCAAATATGTGGCTGTACCTGTAAACATTCACCGCGTGGATTGGATTTGGGCGAACCCAGAAGTATTAGCAAAGGTTGGCGCTGATATTCCAACTTCCTGGGATGAGTTCAACGCTGTTGCCGATAAATTACAAGCACAAGGGATCACACCTTTAGCCCATGGTGGTCAACCATGGCAGGATGCAACCGTCTTTGAAACAGTTGTTTTAGGTCTTGGTGGACCTGAATTCTTCAACAAAGCGTTGGTTGAGTTGGATGAAGATGCGCTTAAAAGCGATACTATGAAACAGGTGTTTGACCAGATGCGTAAAATCCGTGGTTATGTGGATTCTGATTTCTCTGGTCGTGATTGGAACCTTGCCACAAACATGGTGATGAATGGCGAAGCTGCGATGCAAATCATGGGTGACTGGGCCAAAGGTGAGTTTTTGGCAGCAGGTAAACAACCGGGCAAAGATTTCATTTGTGCACCAACACCAACCAAAGGCGGTGCGTTCGTATTGAACAGCGATAGCTTCGTTATGTTCAACGTGGATGGTGATGATAAAAAAGCAGGTCAGGAATTATTGGCCGAGTTGATCTTGGGTGAGAAATTCCAGGAAACTTTCAATCTTTATAAAGGTTCTATTCCTGCACGTACGGGTGTTCCGCGTACGAATTTTGATACTTGTGCAACACGTGGCATGGATGATTTGGAAGCTTCAATGTCTGGTGGAACTTTAGTGCCGTCCATGGCGCATGGTATTGCATTGCCGGGTCACCTATCCGGGGCGATTGTTGATGTGGTTACAGAACATTTCAATTCAGATATGTCTTCCGATGAAGCAGTCACAAAGCTAGCTGAAGCGATTGAACTCGCGAAAGACTAAACGTTTATACCTGTGAAGGGGGAGGTTTAAACCCTGTTTAGCCTCCTCTTTTAAATCTATTATTCCCTATAATTACAAATTTACGGAAAGGACCGTGTTGTGGCTAAGCCTACCATAGCGTCTTCAGGGGGAATTAGAGCGCGTATACAACCACATATTTCGAAACTGGTCGTCGCACCTTCTTTTGCAATTTCTTTGGTTTTTGTTTACGGCTTTATCCTTTGGACAGCATATATTTCATTTACGAAATCACGCATGCTGCCCAATTTCGATCTCATAGGTATTAAGCAATATGTGAAATTGTGGAGCATGTCGCGCTGGCATGTTGCAATTGAAAACTTATTTGTCTTCAGTGGTTTGTTTATTGGTATTTGTTTGTTGATCGGAATTGTTTTAGCAATTTTACTGGATCAACGGATTCGTGCGGAAGGTGCCATTCGCACAATCTTCCTTTATCCTATGGCGTTGTCTTTCATCGTGACAGGTACAACATGGAAATGGATCTTAAATCCGGGGTTGGGATTTGAGAAAACCATGCATGAATTGGGTTGGACAAGCTTCAGTTTTGATTGGCTCATTGATCCTGAAATGGCGCTTTATACAGTGGTACTTGCGGGGGTATGGCAGTCATCGGGCTTTGTGATGGCGTTATTCTTGGCAGCACTTCGTGGTGTTGATCAGGATATTATCAAGGCGGCCCAAATGGATGGGGCAAGTTTACCGCGTATCTATATGGGAATTATTATTCCATCAATTCGTCCGGTATTTTTAAGTGCTATCGTGATTTTGGCACATTTAGCAGTGAAGAGTTTTGACCTTGTGATTGCACTTACAGGTGGAGGGCCGGGGACATCTACGGACTTACCAGCAACATTTATGTATGTGATGACTTTCAATCGTAATCAGATGGGATTAGGGGCTGCCAGTGCGATGATGATGCTTTGTACGGTGATGGCAATCATTGTCCCTTATTTATACTCTGAATTGAGAGGGCGTAAAAATGTCTGATTATCAGCTTGAATCAAACTCTCAATTGATCACACAGATCATTTTGCGTGTATTGTTATACATTATCCTAGGTGGTTTTGCGTTATTCTATCTCGTCCCGCTATTTGTGATGATTTCAACATCCTTTAAACCGTTGAGTGAAATTCGCGAAGGGTCATTATTGGCTTTACCACGCCTTGTTACGTTTGAAGCATGGCAGTTTGCCTGGAGTGAGGCATGTATCGGGGTGAATTGTACCGGGATTAAACCTTATTTCTGGAATTCTATGTTAATTGCGATCCCAGGTGTTGCTTTATCAACCATGATCGGGGCTTTGACAGGCTATTCTTTATCTAAATGGCATTTCAAAGGTGCAAATATTATGTTTGCGTTGATGTTGTTTGGCTGTTTTATCCCATTTCAGGTGGTGATCATGCCAATGGCTCAGTTGTTGGGCAAGTTGGGGTTATCAAACTCTACATTTGGTTTGATTTTGGTCCATACGATCTATGGTCTTTCTTTTACCACCTTATTCTTCCGTAACTACTATGTGGGTGTGCCAAGCGAACTTGTGAAAGCAGCCACTATTGATGGTGCAGGCTTTTTCACAATTTTTTGGCGGATCATGTTGCCGATTTCCCTGCCTATTATTGTGGTGACGGTCATCTGGCAATTTACCCAAATCTGGAATGACTTCCTATTTGGGGCTTCTTTTACCTCCGGGGATGCACAACCAATGACGGTTGCTTTGAATAACCTTGTGAACACGACCACCGGTGTGAAGCGATATAATGTGGATATGGCTGCTGCTATTCTGACAGGCTTGCCAACATTAATCGTTTACATCGTAGCTGGAAAATATTTCGTCCGCGGCCTGACCGCAGGGTCCGTGAAAGGATAATAAAATGGCTTCTTTAAGCATTAATAATGTCAAAAAAAGCTTTGGCTCAATCGATATTCTGAAAAATATTGATATCCAAATTGATGATGGTGAATTCCTTGTACTTGTGGGGCCATCCGGTTGTGGTAAATCCACTTTATTGAACTTGATCGCCGGACTTGAAACACCGACAGATGGGGATATCTTGATTGGCGATAGCCGCGTGAATAACGTGCAACCAAAAGACCGTGATATCGCTATGGTGTTTCAATCCTATGCGCTCTATCCGAATATGACCGTTCGCAAGAATATCACCTTTGGGATGGAAATTCGTAAAATACCAAAATCTGAACAGGAAGCTGCTGTTCAGACTGTTTCAGAATTGCTTCAAATTGAGCACCTGTTAGACCGAAAGCCATCACAACTTTCCGGTGGACAGCGCCAACGTGTGGCAATGGGGCGTGCATTGGTGCGTAATCCGGAAATCTTCTTGTTTGATGAACCTCTTTCCAATCTTGATGCGAAATTACGTGTCGAGATGCGCACAGAGATTAAAAAACTGCATCAACGTTTAGGGTCGACGATTGTCTATGTGACCCATGATCAGATTGAAGCGATGACTTTGGCCTCACGGATTGCGGTTATGAAAGATGGGATCTTGCAGCAATTTGCAGACCCGCAAACAATCTATGAGAAACCTGAAAATATGTTTGTCGCTGGTTTCATCGGATCACCTTCCATGAATTTCATTCCAACCACATTGATCAAAGAGAATGATCGTCTTGGTGTGTCTATCAAGCGACGCAATGACGAAGAAATCTTTTTGCCTCTTCCAAATGCGAATGAGCAATATGAAGACTGGTTAGGACAGGAAGTTGTTCTGGGTATTCGCCCTGAAGCGATTACTCATTATCGCGAGAATGATGTGGCCCATACAGGGCATCATTTTGAGTTTGATTGTGAGGTGGATGTTTTGGAACCTACGGGGGCTGATACCATGACTTTTATCACTTTAGGGGATACAGAAGTCGTCGCACGTGTGCGTCCTGATAAAGTTGTTCAATCCGGTGAGGTCATGAAATTTATGGCAGATATGTCAAAGGCAAATCTGTTTGATCCAATTTCAACCAAACGGATTTAATCAGCCGTATTAGTCATAGGTTGCCATTCTCTAGGCAACCTAACTGAAATGATCAATCCCTGTTTAGGATGATTTGATAGATCGATATCGCCGTTATGGGCCTCGATAATCGTTTTAACGATGGCGAGGCCCAATCCGCTCCCGCCTGTTTGGCGTCCGCGTGATGTTTCCAGACGGAAGAAGGGCAAGAACACATTATCCATTTCTTCTTCTGGAATACCGGGGCCTTTATCAGCAATCGTAATGGTAATATCTTTCGGAGTTGCATCCACGTCAATAACCGCACAGCCGCCATATTTTAAGGCATTGTCGATCAAATTTGTGATGGCACGACGTAAAGTATCAGGACGGCAGGATATTTGAATTTTACGTTCGTCTGCAAAGAATTTGGTTTCAGATTCCTGTTTCCCAAATACAGTTGTAACTTGTTCAAAATTTAATGGCTTTAACCCGTTATAAGTTACAGGCCTGCCCAGATCGATATAGTCATCACAGATGGATTCCAGCAATGAGAGGAAGATCACGTTCTTCTTCTCTTCCTTCTGATTATTGTCATTCAGGAAATCCAATACTTCATTTAACAGACCATCCATCTCATCAAGGTCTTTCAGGATTTCTTCACGTAACTCATCATCTTCAACAAATTCTGCCCGCAAACGAAGGCGTGTGCCCGGCGTACGTAAATCATGTGAAATTGCGGCCAGCATTCTGGTGCGCCCGTCAAGCATTTGCATGATCTGTTGTCTGATAGCGTTATAAGCACGTGCCATTTCACGGGCTTCAATTGGACCACGTTCTTCTGCTAAGGTAACTTTTCTTTTCTTACCTTGTTCTTGGATAATGCGGGTTAAATTTACGAAGGGACCTGCCAATAGATTGGCGGTAAAGGAGTAGAAAAGTAAACATGCAACAAAGCCTGCAAAGAATAACAAGAAAACAGCTGCGGGGACCAATCTTTCTTGCCAGAATTCTGGGGAATGTAGTGTTAACTGTTCACCATTGGAAAATTGCAGGAGAATGGAAGTTTCTCTGCCTTGTCTTGTGATTTCTGTGGATAGCTGCCCCCAAAAATGAGCAGAACCCGGTGCTTGCTGGATATGCAAAATTTGCTCTGGCGCCAAACTCCCCTCTTTAAAAAGAAGAGTTATTTTTATGTATCTAATCTCGTCAATAAGATGGTCTGGCACCTTGATAGATTGTTGGATAAGAGCCTCTGAAGGAACATCTGCTGAGATTTCTAGAATCGATACGGGAATTTCAAAGGATGGTTTATCTTTTATCTGTAATTCTGAAAGATACTGATAAATGTCGACACCTAGATTATAGGATTGTGCATATTTCTTATTCAGATTTGTGAAATAGAAACTGGCACCGGCACTTAAAGCAGCAATGGTTATACCCGCCATCAACAGGATAACAGAAATACGCCCGCCTAATGTTTTGGGTTTGATCGGACGTATCCAATTATTTAGATAAGCCCACATCAGGTGAATTCAGCCTCACAACAAAATTGGTAGCCCTGACCGCGTATGGTTTTGATAATATGCGGGGCTTTCGGGTCCGTTTCTATTTTCTTACGTAGTCGACTGATTTGGATATCAATGCTTCGATCAAAGGGAAGAGAGCTACGCTTTCTTGTAATGTCAACAAGTTGCTCACGACTTAAAACACGCTGACTGTTTTGTAAAAGGGTGACGAGCAAAGCAAACTCACCGGAACTTAAATGTGTGACGACCCCTTTTTGATCAGCCAGTTCACGTGCATTGATATTCAATGTCCAATTGCCAAATATTGCCTTGGAGAATTTAGTATTTGTTGAAAGTTCCCCTTGGTCTTCTACACGGCGTAAAATGGCTTTGATTCGTGCCATAAGCTCCCGTGGATTAAAGGGTTTGGTTAGATAATCATCTGCCCCTAACTCCAACCCTAAAATACGATCATATTCTTCATTCACTGCCGTCAGCATAATGATTGGCATATTGCTGTCTTGGCGAATTTCCTTGCATAAAGCAAAACCATCTTCGCCCGGCAGCATGACATCCAAGACCACAAGATCGATTTGCCAATCTTCAAGGGCTTTACGCATTTCTTGCCCATTGGTGCTTAAGGTGACCCGAAACCCGAATTGGGACAAAAACTTTTTCAATAGTTTTTGAATGCCGAGATCATCATCAACAATCAGAATATGCGGTTCTTGCGACATGTTTGCTCTTCACTAAATGCGTTATTATTCAACAAGCAAACTCTACCCAGTCTCAAAACTATGAACAAGTTATATTAATGGGGAGGAATGAGAGGTTGCTCATTCCTCATGTATATCTAACTCACGGCGATGAAGCTTTTGCGAATAAAGTCGGATTTGATATCCCAGATGATAGTTTCACCTTTTGAAACGAACCAGCTATCCCCCGGACCGTAAGTAACGCTATTGCCACTATCATCTGTTAATATAACTTCGCCTTCAAGGATTGTGGCATGTTCACTAAAAGGATAAACAACTTTGAAAGTGCCATGGGTCGCTTGATAAAGGCCCGCGGATACCGGTGTATCCGGACCGCCTTCTTGAAATAAACCTGATAGTTTCGGGTTGCCGGAAAGTGTTTCTGCACCTAAATCTTCAGGGGTGCCCCAAGAATCGAGAGAGACAGTTTCTGCACTCAGTTTAAATGGTATCATAATTCAGTCCTTTGTTCGATGTGGATGAGGGCCACATGACCCTCTCCATCCAGAACCGACTATAAGAACCCGACTGATAGAATAAATTTCAATTTGGATAACCAGTAATTTGTCTTATCCAAAGGCGCCATAGGTTACCCAACAACAAGTTGTTTAAGCTGTAAGGCTTCATATTCCAGTTCAACCAAACGGTAATTGACCACGTCACCTATAGTAACGATGCCAAGTAGATGGTTGTTTTCCACGACCGGCATATGGCGGAAACGCCCCTCAGTCATGCGTGAAAGCACGGAAATAAGGCTTTCCTCACGGGTGCAGGTCTCGACATTGCTGGTCATAACCTGTTCAGTTTTATGGGGAAGTGTTTTGCCCGGTGTCTGGGCGAGTTTACGCACAATATCGCGTTCAGAAAGGATACCCTTTAGATCACCATTGGCGTTTGTTACGACGAGGGCACCAATGTGTTTTTCACTTAAAAGTTCTACAGCCTGACCCAATGTGTCTTCTGGTCGAATGGAAAAAACAGTATCGCCTTTCTTGGTCAATATGTCTTGAACGGTGGCTGTATCTTGGGCCAGATTGCTTTTATTTGACTGGCTAACGGTCTTGTTCTTGTCTTTATCACCCCTTTTTGGTGCTTGAAAAGAGACAGGCATGTAGATCCTCCTCACTTGATTGTCACACTTACTATGCTTATGAGTATAAAGCCAAATTCACTTTTGAGGGAAGAGTTTCTTTAAGATGACAGTCACCCTTACATCTTTAAGCGCCACTATTATCTTTGTGATCGCCTGTCTTGCAGGCTTCCAGTATCGACGTGTCTGGAAAGCAGAAGGCCCAAAATGGCAGCTCTGGCTATTCGGTTTAATCGCCGCTGCATGTTTATTGATTGTTGGTTTTATGCCTGTGGTGCCTTAGGGTATGATTTATCATCGGCCTTTTATTTGAATTGGTGTTCTGTTAATAATTTGGCTATTACCTCATAGATTCTGACATGACCAGCTTTACGCCAATGTATGATAATAATATCCATCCTTTTCAGTTTAGACGCTCTAATGATTTTGATATTGAAAAGTATTTATATCATTATACTACCGCAGGCACAGCTATAGATTGTATTTTGCCGAACAAAACATTAAAATTCAATCGATTCATGAATCTTAATGATCCTAAAGAATCCAGATTTGAAGATATAATCACTATTGAACCTTCTTCTTCGAATATTAGGCCGCAATTAGTTGATTATTTCCGTTCGCAAACGAAAGCTGTATGTTTCTCTTGTGATATTCTAACGGATGATTTCTGCAGTCGCGGTTTTGCTAAACCTCGTATGTGGGCCTCATATGGTGATAATCACAAAGGCATTTGTCTAGTTTTTGATAAAGAAAAATTGAGGACAGCAATTTGTAATAATAAAGACAATGAAGATATCATGCTTGACGGAAAAATAAGTTATGGTCCTTCACGCGATGGTCTTATACATAACTGCTCAGATTTTGAAGATGCAAAAGACTATATTATTAACAATCCAGATTATTTTTTTTTCTATAAGCATTGTGACTGGCACACAGAGAACGAATATCGTTTTATTTTGATTACTGAAGGAACTAATGATCAATTTTTATCCTTCAGTGATGCATTAGTCGGTATCGTGGTAGGAATGGAAGTGGAGAACAGCAACATAGATAAAATTATTGAGTTATCCAGGTCAGATATACCTGTTATCCAAGCAATTTGGGGTATGGGAAATCAATCTGCAATCAATATACTCAATCCCGCAGCAGAACATTTGAGACCATAAATAAGATAATTTAACGATATTAAGCTAGGAGTAATTGTGGTTCATCGCTATAACTGATAAAGAATGAAGATGACTAAGCCTTTGCTTGTTCGGAGCGTTTACGGGCAATTTCTTTGCCGCGTGGGCAAAGTAAGCGTTCGCGCAAAGGACTGTCTGGGTCGATTTCTTTGCTGCATACCAGACATTTATCTGCATCAGCGATGGCATTGAGGCCACCACAGCTGCCTTTGATAGTTTTACCCTGAAAGATCACACCAAGGGCCATGCCAACGATTACGATTAACAGTAATCCAAAAGCGAGAAAGAAGGTTTCCATAGGTAACTTATCCTTATTCCTTAACTTGCAAGGCGGTAAAGCGATTGCTTGGTGTTGTGATGAACTTAGTATGGGTTGTCTCAGCATCTCTTTCAATGAATAAAACAGCCATATTAAGTTGATTTGCGATTTTTAAGCCACGTTCACGCCCCAAAACCAACATCGCGGTTGCCCATCCATCGGCCAACATGGCGTTTTCCGCCAAGACAGTAACAGATGCGGTTCTATGAGTGATGGGGCGGCCTGTCTGCGCATCCAGAATATGAGAATAACGTTGGCCATCTTTTTCGAAATAATTTCGATAATCACCAGATGTTGCCATGCCTAGATTGGATAGATCGACCACTTGATGAGTAGAAGGATCCAACGTATTTGGTGTTTCGATACCGATTTTCCAAGGTTGTCCTTGTGGGTTTTTACCTGCGGTATAGAGATCGCCGCCAATTTCCACCATATAATCTTTGATACCAAGCTCTGACAGTTTACGAGCCAATACATCAACACCGTAGCCTTTGCCAATGGCAGATAGATAAATGCTTGTATCTGGCAGATGTTTTTGCAGAGTTATATCAGTGATGGATAGATTTCGGCTTTGGTTTGAAATTTTCAAAGCTTCTGCAATTTCCAAATCAGTTGGTGTTTGCAATTCACGATCTTTTGCACCGAATCCCCAAAGATCAATCAATGGACCTAGTGTAACATCAAATTGTCCTTCACTGGCAATATGAATTTCCTGTGCGGCTTGCATAACTTCTGCCAACATTGGTGAAACAGAGATCGCTTCGATAGAGGGTGATTTATTGAAGCGAGAAATTTCGGAATTTGGATCCCAGTTTGAAAGATGATCGTTTACCTTTTTCAATTCTGTTTCAATTGAGTCGCGTAAATCTGCTTCGGTAAGCGTTCCGGATTTATCAATGGCGATAATCGAATAACTTGTTCCCATCGCGGGTCCGGTCAGTTTTAAAACCTTCGGTTCAGCCTGGCATCCAGCGACCGCAATTGCAGCAGCTGATAAAAGTAGAAAATTTCGACGTGTAATTAAGGTGTTATCCGGCACTGGGAGCCTCCAAGCCATAAATGAAATTTGTCATAAAGGTCTATGGGATCAATTTATTGGGGCTGCTTATGGTCGAGAATAGGGGCGGATACAACAAAAAAATTCGCATTCTCACAAAAAATCCTTTGAAGAGACTGGATATTTATCGCATAAGAGCAAAAAAATTATATAGGACTGCTAAACCGTGCAGAATTTTTCGCTAACTAAAGGTCTAGATCTTCCTGTGCTAGGTGCACCGTCGCAGGAAATCGATGACGCAGTATCCGTTGGCTCTGCGGCCATTCTGGGTGCTGATTATGTCGGCCTTAAACCGCGCCTTGCGGTTAAGGAAGGGGACACAGTCGGTGTAGGTTCCCCAATTTTATCCCATAAAGATACCCCTGATGTTTTGGTAACATCCCCCGTGTCCGGTCGCGTACGTGCTGTGAACCGTGGTGAGCGCCGTGTATTGATCAGTGTGGTTATTGATATTGATGAAAAAGCGGCAGAGCCCGTTAATTTCTCTGATATCGGGGATGCATCCACCGCTGATGGCTTAAGTGCGCGTCTTTGTGCTTCTGGTCTATGGACCTCTTTCCGTACAAGACCATATTCCAAAGTACCTGCATCGGACGAACGTCCTGCAGCTATTTTCGTAACGGCGACGGATAGTGAGCCTCTGGCGGCTGATCCAACACCGATCATTGCAGAACAAGCTGAGGCATTCCGCAAAGGTTTAGAAGCAATTACAGTTTTAACCGAAGGCACAACTTACCTGTGTCAGCCATCAGGTGCTGATATCCCGGGTGCTGATATTAAAGGTGTTGTGGCTGCTGGTTTCTCTGGTCCACATCCATCTGGTTTGGCTGGAACACATATTCATTTCTTGGAGCCACCTGTTGGCGATAAATCTGTATGGACTATTGGTTATGCGGATGTGATCGCCATTGGTAAACTGCTGGAGACAGGTTTCTATGATCCAAGTCGCGTAATCGCCTTGACGGGGCCACAATGTGCGAAGCCACGTTTGGTTCGTACCATTGCAGGTGCGTCTATGATGGATTTGCTAGAGAAAGACCTGCCAAGTGATCTTCCGGTTCGGATGATTTCCGGCTCTATTCTAAGTGGTCGTGCTGGTGAAGGTACGTCTGCTTATCTAGGGCGTTATGCACGTCAGATCACTGTGATTGAAGAAGATCAAAAGCAAATTCCGATGGGTTGGATTCGTCCAATGGCATCTAAATTTGCCATTCAACCGGTTCTTGGTTCCGCTTTTTCAAGAAAGCTATACGCACTGACATCCAACTTGAATGGTGGTCGTCGTGCGATGGTGCCAACAGGTACGTTTGAACGTTTGATGCCGCAGGATTTCTTACCAACACAATTGTTACGTTCCTTGTTGGTGATGGATACAGATCAAGCACAAGCGCTGGGCGCGTTGGAACTTGATGAAGAGGATTTAGGCCTGGTTGGCTTTGCCTGCCCTGCTAAATACGAATATGGCCTCGCGCTTCGCGATTGCCTCACCAAGATTGAGAAAGAGGGTTAAGCCGTGGGTCTTCGTAACTTTTTCGATCGTATCGAGCCGCAATTCCTAAAAGGCGGTAAATACGAGAAATTCTTCCCTGTTTATGAAATGGTGGAGAGTTTCCTATACACACCAAAAACAGTGACAACTGTGGCACCGCATGCGCGTTCTTATGTAGATATGAAACGCATTATGACCTATGTGGTGATCGCAACTATTCCTGCGATCCTGTTTGGTCTTTATAATGTGGGCTATCAAGTAAACACAGCCTATCAAACTTTTGAGCCATCTGGATGGCGCGCTGGTTTGATTGATTTGTTGGGGATCGGTTTTAACCCGGCAAATCCGGTTGGTAATATCCTGCATGGTCTCACTTATTTCTTACCAATTTATCTGACAACTTTGATTGTTGGCGGTATTTTTGAGGTAATCTTTGCCACAGTTCGCGGTCATGAAGTGAATGAAGGTTTCCTTGTAACGTCTATGCTTTACGCATTGATCATGCCGCCAAGCGCGCCATTATGGCAAGTTGCCTTGGGTATCGCTTTTGGTGTTGTGATTGGTAAAGAGGTTTTCGGTGGTACTGGTAAAAACTTCCTGAACCCGGCTTTGACAGGCCGTGCATTCTTGTATTTCGCCTATCCTGCGCAGATGTCAGGTGACACAATCTGGACACCCGTTGATGGTTTCTCTGGTGCGACAGCCCTTTCTGTTGGTGCATCTAACGGTTTTGAAGAATTAGGTGCCTATGGCATTGATTGGATGAGCGCTTTCCTTGGCACAATCCAAGGATCTATCGGTGAAACATCTGCCTTGGCATGTTTCATTGGCTTAGGTTTCTTGTTGATTACCAAGATCGCGAACTGGCGCCTGATTGTTGGTTGTTTAGGGGGCATGATCGGTTTCTCTCTATTGCTAAACTTTATCGGCTCTGAAACCAATCCAATGTTTGCAATGCCTTGGTATTGGCATCTGGTAACAGGTGGTTATGCTTTTGGTTTGGCGTTTATGGTGACTGAACCTGTTTCTGCCAGCCATACAAATGCCGGTCGTTACATTTATGGTGCCTTGATTGGTTTCATGGTGGTGATGATCCGTGTGATCAACCCAGCCTTCCCGGAAGGTATGATGCTGGCGATCTTATTCGGTAACGTCTTTGCGCCATTGATTGATTACTTCGTTGTCCAGGCCAATATTAAACGGAGGGCTAAACGCAATGCATGAGCATAATGAAAATAAAGGGCTTCTGCGTCGTTTCTTGGATTTGCCTGCGGATTCTGTACCAAAAACTGTCTTTGTCGCGGTTACAATCTGTCTGGTAGCTTCCATGGTGGTATCCGCTGTTGCCGTATATTTGCGCCCTATTCAAGAAGTAAACAAACTTAAGGATAAGCAAACAAATATCCTTCAGGTGGCTGGCCTTTATGAAGAAGGCTCAGATGTGGTTGAAGCCTTTAAAGTGTTTGAACCGCATGTTTTGGAAATTGAAACAGGTAAATTTACGGATCAGTTTGACGCCGCCACATTTGATGATCGTGCTGCTGCTGATGACCCAGCGACTTCTGTTGCGTTGACGGATGATCCAGCTTCCATTGGTCGCCAGTCCAAATTTGTGACTGTTTATCTACTTCGCAATGAAGATGGCAGCTTGGACAAAGTAATCTTGCCGATCCATGGTTATGGTCTTTGGTCTACGCTTTATGGTTTCATTGCTTTGGAAGAAAACGGCAATGATATCTTTGGTCTGCAATTCTATAGTCATGGTGAAACACCGGGCTTAGGTGCGGAAGTTGACAACCCACGTTGGAAAGCCTTGTGGAATGGCAAGAAATTGCATGACGAAGACGGTGTTCTTCAGATCACAGTGGCAAAAGCAGCACCAGCTGCGGGTCAGGAGTTCTATGTAGACGCTTTGGCGGGCGCGACTTTGACCTCTAACGGTGTTGATAATCTGGTACGTTTCTGGATGGGTGAAGCAGGCTATGCGCCGTTCTTATCCTCCCTTAAAGAAGGAGACCTGTAATGTCTCAGTCTAGTAAAGATTTAATTCTTGATCCTATGGTGGATAACAACCCGATCACCTTACAGGTATTGGGTATCTGTTCCGCCTTGGCGGTAACTTCGTCTCTACAAGTTTCCTTGGTTATGGCGATTGCGGTAACATTGGTGACTGGTTTCTCCTCCATGTTTATTTCCATGATCCGTAACCACATTCCGGGCTCTATTCGGATTATCGTACAGATGGTGATTATTGCGTCTTTGGTGATCATGGTTGATCAGATTCTGAAAGCTTATGCTTATGAAATCTCTAAAACCTTATCGGTATTTGTAGGCTTGATTATTACAAACTGTATTGTGATGGGACGTGCCGAAGCATTTGCGATGAAAAACCCACCTGTTGCTTCCTTCATTGATGGTGTTGGTAACGGTTTGGGATATGGTTTGATCTTAATGTTGGTTGGTTTTGTCCGTGAATTATTCGGGGCTGGTTCTTTGTTTGGTGTGACCATTCTTGAAACAGTGAATAACGGCGGCTGGTATGTACCAAATGGTATGTTGTTATTACCACCATCTGCTTTCTTCGTGATCGGTTTGATCATTTGGGCGTTCCGTACATGGAAAAAAGATCAGGTTGAAGAACGTGAATATAAAATTCAAGCGGTAGAGGAACACTAAGATGGAAGAGCTTCTCTCATTAGCCGTAAAGGCAGTCTTTGTCGAAAACCTCGCGCTGTCATTCTTCTTGGGTATGTGTACCTTTATCGCTGTCTCTAAAAAGATCGCAACAGCGATTGGTTTGGGTATTTCCGTGATGATCGTGCAGGCATTAACCGTACCTGTGAATAATTTAATCCTGACTTACTTGTTGGCACCGGGTGCCTTGGCATGGGCAGGATTTGAAAATGTTGATCTGACCTTCTTGGGCTTGATTTCTTATATCGGGGTGATTGCGGCCTTGGTTCAGATTTTGGAAATGGTTTTGGATAAGTATTTCCCACCACTATACAATGCCTTGGGTGTATTCCTTCCATTGATCACAGTGAACTGTGCGATTATGGGCGGTTCCTTGTTCATGGTTGAGCGTGATTACAACTTTGCGGAAGCTGCGACATATGGTGTGTCTTCCGGTTTTGGTTGGGCTTTGGCAATTGTGGCCATGGCAGGTGTACGAGAAAAACTGAAATATTCTGATATTCCTGATGGCCTGCAAGGTCTGGGTATTACCTTTATCACCGCAGGATTGATGGCTATGGCCTTCATGTCCTTTAGCGGCGTGAAACTGTAAGGGAGGCGAGAATGGCAACTTTTGGATTAGGCATTCTGCTTTTCACCTTGATCGTACTAGCTTTGGTAACGATCATTTTGGCGGCGCGTTCGCGTCTGGTGTCTACAGGTAATGTGAATATTACAATTAACGGCGAAAAAACTGTTTCAGTACCAGCTGGCGGTAAATTGCTGCAAACACTGGCAGAACAAAAATTATTTGTTCCATCTGCTTGTGGTGGTGGTGGTACCTGCGCGCAATGTCGTGTGAAGGTACATGCAGGCGGCGGGTCTATTCTGCCAACTGAGGAAAGCCATATCACCAAGCGTGAAGCCTCTTGCGGGGATCGTTTATCTTGTCAGGTTGCTGTAAAGCAAGACATGGATATCGAAGTACCGGAAGAAGTTTTCGGTGTGAAGAAATGGGAATGTACTGTTCGCTCCAATGAAAATGTGGCGACCTTTATTAAAGCTTTAATTTTGGATCTGCCGGAAGGTGAAGATGTGAATTTCCGCGCGGGTGGTTATATTCAGATCGAAGCGCCTGCCCATAAACTGTCTTACAAAGATTTCGATGTTGAAGAAGAATATCGCGAAGATTGGGACAAGTTTAATTTGTGGCAATTTGAATCTGTGGTTGATGAGCCGGTTGAGCGTGCATATTCCATGGCTAACTACCCTGAAGAAAAGGGTATGATCATGTTGAATGTTCGTGTGGCGTCGCCACCTCCAGGTACGCAAGGGATTCCTCCGGGCAAGATGTCGTCCTATATCTTTAACCTGAAGCCAGGTGATAAAGTGACAATTTCCGGTCCGTTTGGTGAGTTCTTTGCCCGTGAGACAGAAAAAGAAATGGTCTTTATCGGTGGTGGTGCTGGTATGGCGCCAATGCGTAGTCATATTTTTGACCAATTGAAGCGTTTGAAGAATAAGGATCGTAAGATCACATTCTGGTATGGCGCGCGTTCCAAGCGTGAAATGTTCTTCGTTGAAGATTTCGATGAATTGGCAAAAGAATTTCCGAATTTCACATGGCATGTTGCGCTATCTGATGCACTGCCTGAAGATAACTGGGATGGTTATACAGGTTTCATTCATAATGTACTTTATGAAGAATATCTGAAGAACCACGAAGCCCCAGAGGATTGTGAATATTACATGTGTGGTCCTCCAATCATGAACTCATCAGTGATCAATATGCTCCTTGATATGGGCGTTGATCGCGATGATATCATGCTTGATGACTTCGGTGGTTAAGATAGAAATAAAAAGGCCTGAGAATTTTCTCGGGCCTTTTCTTTTAAAACTGAATTTGCTGATTAACAGCAGGACGTGAACAGTGAGACGACCTGATCTACATGTTCCTTGATTTCTTTCTCTGATGGAGGTTTAGCGCCAAACATACATTTCAAATGGTTTGGGCCAAGCAAAGAGGAGATAAAGGATTTCGCTGCAATGCATGTATCCTGAAACTTCGTCTCGCCTGTGCCATTGGTATGTTCAAAATAAGCTGTAAGCATATTTTGCGTCATAACAGGACCTTGATTGTAGAAACTTTCGCCGATCTCCGGGAATTTATCTGCCTGGCCAATCATGATGCGCAACATCGCCAGAACTTCTGGATCATAAATATATGTAAGAAAAATGTTACCAAATATGGTTAAGGTCTCTTCGACAGATTTATCCTTTGGAAGGAGGTCGCAGGCATCCATTTCGGTTTCATCAATGATTTCGCCTCTTTTACTGGCGCAAAGATCATTCATGATACTGGCAAAAAGATTCTCTTTGGACTGATAATGGCTATAAACGGTCCGTTTGGATACACCCGCTTCTGCAGCGATCATATCCATGCTGGCTATATCAAAACCTTTTTCTAAAAAAACTTTCTTGGCTGCATTAATAATTTGCAACTGTTTTTCTTCTGATCTTGTTAACGTTTTCAATGCGTTAGTACCAAACGCCATCATCGGACACTCTACTTTTGCCACGAATACCTCCAAAAAAAACTGCACCGTGTAGTTTACTTTTGATTTATTCTGTAATACTACACTGTGTAGTTTACTTCTTTTAGATTACAAAATCAATCTGTACAAAGAGGAAACATACATTTTTTTAAGGGAATTAGTTAGCCACTCGCTGAAAGGGATGGAGATGAGTAAACTAATTAATAGTTTGACGCTTGGCTTTGCCAAAGGCGTTGTAAAGTGGCGCTGGCTGGTATTGCTATTCAGCGTTGTTGCAGTTTTAGCGCTTGCATCTGGCGGGCGTTTTTTGGCATTCACAAGTGACTATCGTGTGTTTTTTGGCGAGGATAATCCTCAGCTTCAAGCCTATGATGGTTTACAAGATATTTATACAAAGACCGATAACGTTCTTTTAGTTATTAAACCAAGTGAAGGTACTGTTTTCACCAATAAATGGCTTCAGGTAATCCAACAGGTTACAGAAGATTCATGGCAGGTGCCTTATTCAATTCGTGTAGATTCTCTATCTAACTTCCAACATACAATCGCTGAAGAAGATGATTTGATTGTTGCGGATTTGGTGGAAGAAGCTGGTAGTCTAACGAATGCGCAATTGAAAGAAATTGAAGCTGTTGCACAAAGAGAACCAGTTCTCGCCCGCCGCTTGATTTCTGAAGATAGCAAAACAACAGGGATTAATATTACCCTGCAATTGCCTGAAGATGATCAAATCGCGCTGACCGAAGCAGTTGAATATGCTGAAGGTATGGCGACAAGTATTGAGAAACAATATCCAGAATTGGAAGTCGCCGTAACTGGTCGTGCACCATTAAGTAACTCCTTCCCACGTGCGTCTCAAAAAGACATGGGTTCATTGATCCCGATTATGTTTGGTATTATCGTATTGGCACTGGTTGGTTTCTTACGTTCTATTTCTGGTACAATCGTCACCCTGATGGTGATTATTCTTTCTGTAATGTCTGCGATGGGTTTCGCAGGACATACAGGCGTGAAATTAACGCCACCTTCTGCGATGGCGCCAATCATCATTCTGACCATTGCGATTGCCGATTGTGTGCATATCTTAATTACGATGTTGCATGAAATGCGCATGGGTCGCACTAAACGTGAAGCGATTGTTGAAAGTCTTCGTGTGAATACCCAGCCTGTATTTTTGACTAGTTTCACGACTGTCATTGGTTTTTTGAGCTTGAATTTCTCTGATTCCCCGCCATTTGGTGATTTGGGTAATATTGCGGCTGCAGGTGTTGTTGCAGCTTGGGTATTGTCTATGACATTCTTGCCAGCCGTTGCAGCGATCATTCCTTTCCGTGTGAAAGAAGTGAAAGACGACGCATCTGGCTTTATGGGTAAATTCGCGGAATTCGTACTTGTTCATCGCACCAAGTTATTGGTAGGGATGACAGCTGTTGTCGTGATTATGATTGCGCAAATCCCGCGTATTGAACTGGACGATCGATTTGTTGAATATTTCGACCATTCTATTCCATTCCGTGTGGATAGTGATTTTGCACGTGAAAATCTGACAGGTATTTATGATCTGGAATTTTCTGTTGGTGCCGTTGATTCCGGTGGTATTTCCGATCCAGAATATTTGGCGAAACTGGAAGAATTTACATTGTGGCTACGTGATCAGCCGGGTGTGGTTCATGTGAATGTATTTACAGACGTTATGAAGCGTTTGAACAAATCCATGCATGGTGATGATGAAAGTTACTATAAAGTACCAGAGGGTCGTGAATTGGCCGCACAATATCTGCTGCTTTATGAAATGTCTTTGCCATATGGTTTGGATTTGAACAGTCAGATCAACGTAGATAAATCTGCAACCCGTGTTTCTGTAACATTGGATAACGTAAGTAGTGAAAATATTCGTGGTCTTGCAGTAAAAGGTAGCGAATGGTTGAAGCTAAATGCGCCTGAATATATGTATGCTGATGGATCGGGTGCATCCGTTATGTTTGCTCATATTGCAGATCGTAATATCAAATCAATGTTAATCGGTACCGCACTTGCCTTTGTGTTGATTTCTATCTCTATGGTTGTTGCATTGGGTAGTTTGCGTATTGGTTTGATTAGCTTGATCCCGAATATGTTACCTGCGGCCATGGCATTTGGCTTATGGGGTGTATTTGTGGGACAAGTTGGTTTGGCTGTATCTGTTATTGCCGCAACTAGTCTTGGGTTGATCGTAGATGCGTCCGTGCATTTCCTTAGTAAATATGTACGTGCACGCCGTGAACGCGGTGAGTCCCCTGAAGATGCGGTTCGTTATAGTTTTAAAACTGTTGGTATGGCGCTTTGGGTAACCACAGCTGTATTAATGATGGGCTTTGGCGTGTTGTTCTTCTCTTCCTTCAGCTTGAATGCGGATATGGGATTGTTGACGGCGATTACTATTGCGATTGCCTTGGCTGTTGATTTCTTATTGTTGCCTCCGTTACTACTTCTATTAGGTGGCAAGAAACCAATGACCAATGCTGTGCCGCAAGCGGCTGACTAATGAATTTTACTAAGGAAAAGAAAATGAAAAGTTTTAAAAAACTAGGTTTCTCTTTCGTTGCGTTGGGCCTTTTGGCCCTCGCATCCCCATTATTGTCTTCAACTGCTATTGCGCAAACCGATGAAGAAAAAGGGTTGGAAATCGCAACAGAATGGGACAAACGTGACCATGGTTTTGGTGACTCACAAGCGACCATGCAAATGGTGCTGGTCAATCGCCATGGTGAAGAATCCAAACGTGAAATGCGTCAAAAGGTTCTTGAGGTTCCAGGATTGGATATCGGTGATAAAAGCCTGACAATCTTTGACAAACCACGTGATGTGAAAGGTACAGCTTTCCTAAGCTTTGCCAAAATTCTGGACCCGGATGATCAGTGGTTATATTTACCAGCATTGAAACGTGTAAAACGTATTTCTTCTAAAAACAAATCTGGGCCTTTTGTGGGGTCTGAATTTGCGTTTGAAGATTTATCCGCAAATGAATTGAAGAAATATACATATAAATATCTACGTGACGAAAAATGCGGGGACTTGGAATGTTTCGTAGTTGAACAATATCCAACTTATGAAAATTCCGGTTATACAAAGACAATTGTTTGGTATGACAAAGACGAATATCGCCAACAAAAGACAGAGTTCTATGACCGTAAGAAGACATTGTTGAAAACGCTGACATATTCAGATTTTAAACAATATCTAGGTAAACACTGGCGTGCACATAAGATGGATATGGAGAACCATCAAACAGGCAAGAAAACACATTTGGTTTTCACAGAGTTTGAATTTCAAACAGGTCTTAAAGATGGTGACTTCAACAAGAATAGCTTGAAAAGAGCACGCTAATGTCAAAGAAACTGGCGAAATCACTGTTTCTGACCAGCTGCATGGCCACCCTTTCCATGGGTGGCCTAAGTCAGTCTGTGCTAGCAGATGATGATACCTATTTTGAATTTTCCGGTTTTGTTGCGGCAGATTTACGGGTTTTTCCTAATGATGCCATTCAAACAGGGCAGGAAGATCAAACCCTCAATAGTTCCTTGGTTCTGCAGCCTGAAATGCTGTACGAATGGAATGGTGGGGATGACCGTATTGAGTTTAACCCATTTGCGCGTCTTGATAGTCATGATGAAGAGCGCAGTCATTGGGATATCCGGGAGCTGAACTATTTACATATCAATGATGGCTGGGATGTGGTTGTTGGCGTCGATAAAGTGTTCTGGGGGGTGACAGAATCCCGTCACTTGGTTGATGTTATTAACCAAACAGATGCTGTCGAAGATGTTGATGGTGAGGATAAACTCGGACAACCAATGATCAATCTTGGTCTTCAACAAGATTGGGGAAATATCAACGCATTCGTTTTACCTTATTTCCGTGAAAGAACATTTGCAGGAATAGATGGGCGTTTACGCGGTGGTTTAGTTGTGGACACGGATCAGGCAGTTTATGAATCTTCCCGTGAAGAAAAACATGTAGATTATGCATTGCGTTATTCTCACGTTGTTGGGGATTGGGATTTAGGTGCCTCGTATTTCCGTGGTACCAGTCGTGACCCACGTCTTGTGGCAGGTACGGATGGTTCAGGTAATACGGTTTTAATACCACATTATGATCTGATTGATCGCGCAAGTATTGATGTTCAAGCAACTATCGAAGAATGGCTTTGGAAGCTGGAAGCGATTTATGAACATGCAGATAACTATGATTCCTTTGCGGCGATGACCGCAGGTTTCGAATATTCCTTCTTTGGTGCGATTGATGATGTGGGCGATATCGGCGTCTTACTTGAATATCATTATGATGGTCGAAATGATTTGGCGCCAGCAACCATGTTTGATGATGATATTTTCGTTGGAACACGTTTGACGTTGAATGATGAGGATGACACCAGCTTCTTGGGCGGTGTTATTTATGACCCTTCCTCGAAAGCGACTTCTTTTAGTGTTGAGGCGGAAACAAGATTATCGGACTTCTGGTCGATCGAACTAGAAGGACGTATGTATCAGAATATTGGCGAAGAAGAACTTTTATATAGTTCACGCGATGATGATCATATTCAGCTTAGATTAACTCGTTACTTCTAAGAAAAAGGCTTCGATTTACGAAGCCTTTTTTGTTTCTTTGAATTTGGGTTGTTTGGCTTTCTTTTTTCGCCACCAAATCAGAACGCCCGTGATCGTGATCATTGCAACAAATAGACCAATAATAGTGACCGCAATGCGATAGGGTATTCCCCAAATACGGGCGATATGTAAGGTGTTTAACCAGAGGGTGAAGGTATTACCAGTCGCCATGCTTGTGGGTAAAAAATAACCACGTTCCTCGCCGGTTGATGCATCCACATAGACCCAGCTTTGACCATAAATATCATTGATGTCGAGATTGGTTCTAGACATCAGTCTAAACGTGTTTTTATGGGGATAATATTCCATCCTTTCATGGGCGATGATCTCAAACCCTTTTTCCTTAGAAAGCGATTCTAGATAACGTGCCGCAGTTTGATACCCTTTTTCCCATCCCATCTCTGGCGAGGTTTTTTGCTGAGCAAGTTCAACTTCTTTCAAACGAGGTGGAAGCTTAAATTCCATCATTGTCGACATGGTCGGGAAATAAACTTCATATTGTAAAGTCATGGCAAAACTGCTGAGCGCAAAGATGGATAAGCAAATCCATGCCCATAAACTGCCTGCTGTGTGTAGATCAAAGGTGATTTTATGACGTCCTCCCCACCAACGAACTTTCCATGCCTTTCCCCATCGTTTTAATCGGGATGTCTTGCTTTTCGATTTTGCAGGGAAGGTCAAGACAATGCCGGTAAAACAATCAAGCAACCAAAGGATTGAAATAACGCCTAGAATATAAGTCCCAACTCGACCGAGCGTTAGTGATTCATGTAAGCGATAGAGGAAGGGAATGAGATTAATTGAACCTTGGCTGATATCACCCCATTGTCTTGTGGCAAGTATTTCGCCGTCACGACGATCAACGAAAATCTCGTTAAATCCCAGTTTCATCTTTGTGCCATCTGGTTGTGTTTTAGGCTCAATTAGAAAAAGAGTTACATCTGGTGAAGATGGTTGATGCAAGAGCATCCAATTCACACTTCCGTCAGGAAACTTATCATCAACCTTCTGTCTTAACTCAAAATCAGAAAGAGGCGGAAATGATTTATCCGCCAAGTTTGATGGGAATGATTGTTCATGAATCCAAGTATCAAGTTCATGATACCAAACAAGTACAACGCCAGTCAGGCTGGTGATGATCAAGAAACTTGCCATAACCAGCCCTACATAGCGATGCAGAACAACTAATTTCTGCCGAATTTTCATTTTTCCGGGCTCTGCTTAGAAAGTATATTCTAATTTAACTTTGTAGGTACGACCTGCTTCTCTCACCACGCCGGAATAAGCTGCGGGTGCATAGATCGCTTCATCGAAAATATTATCGATTACGAAATCGAGTTGTAGATTATCATCTAAGGAGTAATAGCTACCTACATCCACGCGATAATGATTTGGTAATTTGTTTGTATTCGCATCCTCAGCAAAACGTGTCCCTGTATAAGTCACTGTGCTTCCCAATCTTAGGCCCGGGACATAGTTAATATCATATAAACCCTGAATGGATGCTGTATGTGTTGGTACATGTGCAAAACTATTACCTTCTAGGGAAACAGTATCAGATTTTGTGATTTCGGAACGTGTGTAACCATAATTGGTGGAAATAAATAGATCATCCATCACGTAACCTGATAGGGCAAATTCGATACCTTTGGAACGTGATTCACCTGCTGCAACAGAGAAGTTACTATCATTAGGATCATCAATGGCGATATTTTCCTTATTAAGAATAAAGCCAGCTAAGCTTGCTTGGATACCACCAAAGTTTACCTTGGTTCCAATTTCGTATTGAGTACCTTCTTCTGCTTCTAAAGGTGATTGGCCTGCGGTTGTGCCTTGTTGAGGTACAAAAGATTCACTGCGGCTTGTATAAACTGACACATTTTTGGTTACATCATAAACCAGACCAAACTGTGTGGTTACATCCCGTTGATCCACTTCATCAGTTGTCGTCGTTGAAGCCAGATGATCAATGGTTGTTTGAGTTTGGTTAGAGTCAATAAAACGCGCGCCCGCTAGGAAATGAAAATCGTTCCATGTTACACGATCCTGAATAAATGCAGACAGGATTTTATCTTCCTGTAAGGTGACACGGTCGCGAAGTAGCACAGCTGAAGATAAGTCCGTCTCTGTATATTCAGGATTATAAAGGTCGATGGAGCTTGCATTATATGCTTTTGTCGGGCGATTTACATCTGAATGACGATAACTGACACCAGTTGTAAGTTTATGTTTTAGAGAACCTGTAACCGCCTCACCTGTCAAATCGAGAATAACATCGTGATCTTTGTTATAGGTATCTTCACCAACAAATATACGGCGACCAACAGTCCTATAGTCGGATGTACTTAGACCTGTTGAGAAATATTCCATCCAGTCAGCTTCATTTTTTAGATAGCTATGGCTGAAACGAATATCCAAACCATCGGTGATTGCATGTGTTAAACGCGTATTCATGCTGTATGAATCACGATCTGTGAAACTATCTGCAGAGGCGACGTTGAAAGACTTATCATAATCACCGTTTGGATTATCTAAGACAGCGCCTTCAAATGGTGTGCCGCCGTTAATGGCTGTCCACCCATTTGTTGAATAACTGCCTTCAACCGTAAGATTGGTATCATCTGTTAGGTCGACAGTGACATTTGGCGCAAAAAATCTGTGAGAATAATCCCAATTATCAATATCTGCACCTTGCTCCTCAACGGCCGCATTAAATCTGAAACGCACTTGTTCACTGATAGGGCCAGTAATGTCAGCTGTTGTCCGATAACTACCGTAACTTCCTAGTTCGACTTCAGCATCAGAATAGAAATAGTGGAGAGGTTGTTTAGTAACCACGTTGACCGTGCCACCTGGTTCCATTTGCCCGTATAACACGGAAGCCGGACCTGTTAATACTTCCACGCGTTCAACATTTGCTAAATCTGTTGGGTGGTCGGTACGTGTGAAACCAAGTCCATTTGTTGATTGTTCAGCTTCATACCCACGGATACGATAATTATCTGCAAACATATCTTGGGATGACCCATTACGCGATGCGTTTGGAATGAGGCGTAAGACTTCACCGACAGTATTGGATTGTGTCATTTCAATGGATTCTTCACTAATGACATACACACTTTGTGGGATTTCTTTTACGCTATCATTTTGTTGACGACCATAAACGTTGATCGGCGCGAGTGAGACATCTTCTGCAACAGTTTTTGTTTCTAGCTGATAAGCGCCATTTTGATAAACAGCACTGAGATTTGTATTGATCAGAAGAGCTTGTAGGCCTGAGGCAATGTCATAATTTCCAGATAAGACAGGTGCTGTCTGGTTTGAGACTTGATCAGGGGTAAAAGACAAAGTGATCTTCGCAATACTGGCAAATTTATTGAGAGACTGTCCTAAAGGGCCTGCTGGAATATTGTAGGCTTGTTGTGTGGTTGATTGTTCTTGCGCTGAGGCAATACTGCCTGGAGCAACTGTCATCAAAACACTTAAACTTAAAACGCTAGCACTTAATATAGTGCTGGCAGCTTTGTTCGTACGACCAATAAAGCCGTATTTCATCTTATTCATATCCCTATTTCCCTCTAGTAGTGGATAGTCGTTTTTTTGCTTCTACTAGCTAAGCCGTATGAGATTGAAAAAGGGGACATGGAAAATTGAAATTTTTTTATTTTTCTGTGACCAGTACAAAATAAGGACTGATGCTATGGATGCGGACGGGCAGGGTATTGGCAATTACGTTTAAGGCCACATCGGTTTGAGACAGCTGGAAGACACCGGAAATACGATGATGTGCAACGGTAGGGTCGCAACGCAAGAAACCTGTACGATAACGTGCGATCTCATTCAGCAATTCACCTAGGGGCATATTCTCACTAATAATTTGTCCGGAAACCCAAGATGGTTCTAATTGCTTAAGATCAGTTGCAGGGGAAATCTCAACAGGTGTAAAGATGACGCTTTTACTCTTTAACAATTTGCTTTCAGTCGTGGCGGTTGCTGGTTTAATAGCGACTGCATGTTCATAAACATTGACTTTAACTTTTTGATCTTCAATTTTACGAATAGAAAAACGTGTTCCAAGTGCACGAATATGCCCGGCTTGCGTTTGGACGATAAACGGAGCATTAGGGTTAATCTTAGGTGTTTTGGTGGTCTCAATCAGGATTTCTCCTTCAACCAGTTCAACAACCCGTAAATTGTCAGTGAAATTGACGTTGATGCTTGAGGCTGTATTTAGATGCATCACGCTTCCATCAGGGAGTTCAATTTTTCTGGTTTCGCCTGTTTTGGTTCTGTAATCCGCTACAATACCTGGCAACTTATCCCATGCAATTTTTGCAACAGGCGCTAATAGCATCACGGATGCCAATGCTTTGATTGCTGCACGTCGGTCCACACGATCACGACCCCAAATTTTGCGACCTACTTTTGATGGTATTGCATCCATCATACCCATAAAATTTTGCGCAGTTTGCCAGGCTTGCTCATGAGCAGGGCTTTGGGAACGCCAATTGAAAAGTTCAATCTCTTGGCTCTTACTTAGAGGCGTTTCCTGCATGGTTGTTAACCATTCAGCCGCTTCTTCCATGATTTTACGTGAAGGTTTTGTCATTATTTTAAGCCACCGCCATCAAACATTGGCTAAAGCCTTTTTGCATATATCTTTTCACAGTTCGGGTGGATATTTCCATTTCATTAGCAATTTCGCTATAGGTTGCACCATCCAGTTGAGAGAGCAGAAACGCTTTGCGTACTGGGTCAGGTAGACGATCTAATGCTGCATCAATGAGTTGAATGGATTCTAGCAAAACTTTTTGATCTTCTGGCGATAAAACTTCCGGTTCAGGTAATATGGATAGCGCTTCAAGAAATGCGCGTTCAACTTCTTTATGTCGGAAATGATCGACTAGAAGCCCCTTAGCAATAACACGTAAATATGCACGTGGTTGCCGTATCACGGAATGATCTAAGGACTCCCGACGCATCAATATGCGTACAAAGGTATCTTGTGCTAGGTCAGCTGCTTGAAAACTACATCCAAGCCGGGAAGAAAACCAGTTTCGAAGCCACAGATTATGGCCTGTATATAAATGTTCGATATTTGTAGATGGCATGGCGATTATCTTTGAATATCATTAATAGGCAGTTGTTAATAATGATTATCATTCGCGATGTCAACCGTGATCAATTACATTCAAAAATCTAGCCATTCACATTGTCGTTATATTAGGAATGACGCCAATATGCTGAGCTGTGATATTGTTTGGATGATAGTTTTAGATCATGTTTGAAATATTTCCGAAGATCGGCTGCGACTTCAAATTCTCCGCCGAACCAGAAGTAAGCTGATTGATTTTCAGGTACATTCACGGTTTTAACGGTGTCGATCATGCTTCCTTTGGAATGATCAAGCCATTTGATGTTGATACCGTCTGGCTTTTTCAATTGGATTGCCCATTTTTCTAAATCCTTAAGGGAGATGATAGCTTCTCCTTTGGTATCTTTTGGGCAATTCTCCAAGATACGTGCAATCGCAGGCAAGGCTGTTTCATCACCTGCAAGCATAAGCCAATTAGCTTCTGGGTAATGACCGCCGGAAGGACCCATAATGCCAATCTTATCACCGATAGAGACATTTTCAGCCCAGTCAGACGCGATGCCACCTGCATGTCTTAAGACATCGAAATCAAACTCATTTTGTTCCACACGAATATGGCGGATGGTATAGACACGTCGATATAGGCCTTGTTCACTTTCATCATTGGCGACAGGGTAATGAATTTTGCCAGATGTTTTTTTTGTAGGCCATATTGCTGTAAGTTTTTCGTTTGAAGGAATGAGTAACTGAAAATGTAAGCCATTTTCAGCATAGGAAGCCATATGGGGTCCTTTTACGGTAAGGCGGATCATATTGGGGTCGACAAATTTTTTCTCAATGATCTCCACCAAACGGAAATTGCTGGGATGATCTCCGTGGGATTGGTATCCCTGCCATTGAAGAATCTCTTCTGGTACAGTGGGGTAATGTTCCAAAATATGCTCAATGATGAAATTTTGTAATATTTCTAAGCCGTTTTCGTTCGTTCCGGTGACTTTGATCGACCAACCTTCGTTAGTGACTTCAATAACTAAATCACCATAGTCGGTGTCATAACGTGCAAGATTTTCGTTATAGTCGGCTGGTATCACGTCATGTTCTTTTAAAGCGTCAACTTGCGCTTTTAATGTTTCTACTGGATGAGGAATTGGAAGCGATAAGATAGAAGTATAGTCCATTATGACTTGGCCTTTGATTTGAATCCAAAGAAAGAGCGGCTTGATTGAAGAAAACCTTCTTCGGTGCCACGCCGTGACATCAAGATGAGTAATAAAGGTGTCCCAACAAGTGCGGATAAGATGCCTGCGGGCATTTCGTACGGGTGATTGGCAACACGTCCAATCCAGTCCGCAAATACCATTAAGGTACCACCACCAATGCAAGCCACAAAAAATTGTGGGACAGCTTTTTTAAAACCTAATCCAGAAGCGATATGAGGTGCCATTAATCCAATAAAACTAAATGGCCCAACGATGATTGTTGCACCTGCTGTCAGTAGGGATGCTAAACCAAACATGATCAATCTTAACTGTTTGACTTTGAGACCAAGAGAGCCTGCGATAGCAGCCCCTAATTGCATCAAATTCATGGCGCGACCAGCCATAAAGACCGGCGCTGCGAGTATAAGTGCAACAGTTATACAGGTGAGGGCTGAAGTCATGCTTGCGCCGTAAGTAGATCCAGCCATCCATTGTAAAAGCTGGATGGATCGAATATCCCCTGTGGCAGCAAGTGCACCGACAAACGCATCTAGCATCGCCCCTAAAGAAATCCCGACGAGCACCATGCGTTCCGGCTGGAATCCGTTTTTCTTTCCCAAACCGAAAAGGAGAAGCATAAAGATAAATGCACCACAACTTGCACTGACCATAAAGGAGAGATAGCTGCTCGACGCAAATACAAAGAGGCCGATGCAAATGCCGATCATAGCACCTGCATTAATGCCCAAAACTTCCGGACTGGCCATTTCATTGTTACTTAAACGTTGTAGTAAACTGCCCGCAAGTGCCAGCATAACGCCTGCACCAAAGGCAGATAAAACACGTGGCAAACGCCATTCTTGAATAAAGGCCCAGTCGTTGAACCAGATAAAGTTCCAATCCGCTGATGGTGTTCTTCCGATTGTGAGCGCAATGAATAGAATGGCACCAAGAATAGAAAATAGGGTTACAAGATAGATCGTAGACAATTGGCGTTGATATGAGCTGAAGTTACGATCTTGAACATTTTCTACCACCATTTTTAAACGCGGAATAAGTAAGAGCAGAAGTGGAGAGCCAAATAAGGCTGTAACGGCACCTGTTGGTACAAACTCTTTTAAACTACCCGCAAGATATTGGATAACACTGTCTGTAAACCATAAAATCAATGCACCAAAGATCGCGGACCAGATTAGATGACTTACGGTGCGTCTGGCACCTGATAGTCTTGCTATTGTCGGGGCGATAAGGCCAATGAACCCGATGACACCTACATTACTGGTCACCACTGCGGATAAAGCAATGGCCACAACGACACAAAGGATACGCAAAGCATTTGGATTAAGGCCGAGTGATTTAGCACTTGAATCCCCCATCACCAAAAGGCTCATTGGTCGGGCCAGAAAGATTAAAATAACACTTAAAATAGCGACTTGAGGTAAGAGATTAGAGACCAAGGACCAGTCTTGTTGAGAGAGGGAACCAGCCCCCCAAATGAAAAGACTAATAAGATATCTATCGTTTAAAAGAATAAGTAATGTTGCCAAAGCACCGCAATAGAGGCTTGTCATTAATCCCGCGAGCACCATAGAAACAGGCGAGAAACCGCGCCGCATGACAAAGCCAAATACTATACAGGCAGATAGTAATCCACCGACAAGCGCAATAGGTTGACGACCATACTCTAATAGAGATGGTGCAAATAAGGTTGCAAGCACCAAGGCAAGATGAGCACCAGCTGAAACACCCATTGTGGTAGGTGATGCGAGTGGATTGCGTAAAACCTGTTGTAATATTGCACCTGCAACAGCCAAGGCTGCACCGCATACAAGTGCTGTTACAAGTCTGGGGAGGCTTGAATAAATCAACACCATTTGGCGGGTATCGTAATTCTGAAGGGATAAATCAAGACGAGCTAAATCATATCCCATAAGTAAATAGGTTAAGCCTGCAGACGCTCCAAAGAGTGCTAATGCAATAAGAGGGTTCAAGTTTTTTGAAAAGGAATTTTGGGCAAGAGATGTCATTTGTATTTTGCCTCTAAATGGCCAAGGACGATATCAATAAAGCGTTCAACAGATGGAAGCATGCCAAACATCAAAACTGCAGGAAGAATGGTCATACGGTTTTGCTTCACAACGGGTAGATCTTTCCATAATGGGCTATTCGCAAGCGTCGGTCGGATATCTTCAACGACAGGCTCGAATACAATGAGATCCATATCGCCCTGTGAACTAATGGCGAGATCCTCTAAACCAATTGTTCTAAAGCCCCAATAATTGGTTTCGCCTTTCCAACCATTTTCTAGGCCGATGTAATCCATAACATTTTGATAAAGACTGTTGGCACCAAATACTCTTACATGGCGGGCATCCATGAAATTAACCATGGTGATTGGTGGAAGGGAAAGTTTAGAAACAAGTTGTTTCGCCAAATCTAATTTGGTTTTTACCTTTTCGATATAGGCGGCACCTTTTTCCGGTACACCGATGACTTCAGCAATGCGCTGGGTTTCAATGAAAGATCGATCCATCGGCTGTGTACCTTCTTGATACACAGAAATAATTTCTGTATCGGCCAATTTTTCAAGTGTTGCCTGATGTGCCATTGTATAGGGAGTTAAAAATATCAGATCAGGCTTCAGAGCAGCGATAACTTCTTTGTTTACCACTAGATCATGACCAATATCAGCAATTGTATCTGGCAAGACAGGTTCTTTGACCCAACGATCCCAATGATCCGCAGAAGCAATACCGACAGGGTAACTACCAAGGGCAATCAGTGTCGTTGAAACACCATAATCGAGAGAGATAATCCTTGGAGAGGTTTCTGCTGCGTGTGATACTTGGTTACTTAATAGGGTAGGTAAAAGTGATGCGGACGAAACACAGATCATCTTTTTCAAAAGATCACGTCGGGTTTCAAAGAAATTAATCGACAAGGGCGACTCTCCCTTTTCCGGAAGGATGATCGATAACCTGCATATCCATGTTGAAGATTTCTTTTAACAATTCAGGATTCATTAAATCTTCTGATTTGCGATCTGCGATTAATGCGCCTTCTCGCAGCGCAAGGATACGATCACAGAACCGGGCAGCTATATTGACGTCATGCAAAACCATAATGACCGATAAGTTTTTTTTCTGACTTAGATCTTTGATTAGCTCCATGACATCCATTTGATGTGAGACATCTAACGCAGAAATAGGTTCATCAAGGAGCAGGCAAGAGGTGTTTTGTGCAATGAGCATGGCTAACCATACGCGCTGTCTTTCGCCACCTGATAGATTGTTTACCATGCGATCTTGCATATGATTGAGATTGGTTAATGTTAAGGCATCATTTACATATGAATTGTCCTCATCACTTAACCCAAGAAAAGCGCCATGCCATGGATAACGGCCATGAGATACAAGTTCTCTGACGGTTAAATTCGCGATTGGCGGAATATCTTGTGGAAGATAGGCGACATGACGCGAGAATTCTTTTACGGACCAGCTAGCTAGAGATCGACCTTTTAATAAGATATCTCCAGCGGTGGCATTCAGTTGTTTTGCTAGGATCTTTAATAACGTTGATTTCCCTGATCCATTATGTCCAATCAGGCCATAAATTAGACCGGTATCTAATCTAAGATCTAAAGGTTTTAGGATTTCACGAGTACCAGCCGCGAAAGAAATTTCGCGGCTGGCAAATAGGGATTTCTCACCCATATTGTTTTTAAGTTCAGTCATAATGTCCCTAGAAGCGATAACGCATACTTGCCATCACATTCATACCTTCATCACGATAGCAGTAGCCTGCTTTACAGATTTCACGAGTTTGATCGAACAAGTTAGTAACGTTTAGTTGGACCTTCATACCTTCCATTTCTTTGTTTGCTTCACCTAGATCGTAATGAACTGCGGCATCAACAAAGTAACGAGAGCTATTTTCAAAGGTGTTGGTGTCATTTCCGAAACTTTCACCAAAGAAACGAATGCCGGCACCTGCACCGAAACCCCGAAGCGCAGTTTTTTGGAAAGTGTAGTCATTGTAGAGAGAGAATGTATGTTCAGGTACACCGGAAACCTGCTTGCCTGAAGTACCTTGTGCCCCATTTTGGATTTCAGTGTCTGTATATGCATAAGATGCATTTACGCTCCAACCTTCAACCAAGCTTGCAACAGCTTCAATTTCAAAGCCTTGAGAACGCATGTCTTGTTGGACTTGTCGGTTGATACCTGATGCAGAATCAAAGACAACGCCGTCTTCTTGATCGATATGGAATAATGAAGTTGTTATCATCGCATTACGATCAGGGAATTCATATTTCAAACCAACTTCAATTTGCTCGCCGGTTGTAGGACTAGCGGCAGAGCCATCGATTAGCGTGCCTGTATTGGGTGTGAAAGATGTGGAATAGTTTGCAAATGGAACAAAGCCGCTTTCAAAGACATAAGAGAGACCAAGTTGATGAGAGAACTCTGAATCGTCCTGCTTTGTCTCGGCAGTTGAATTATGAGTGGTAGAATCCAATCGATCATAACGGCCGCCCAATGTGAAGCGCCAATCGTTTAATTCCATCTGGTCATGCACATAAACGCCAACTTGCTCTTGTTTTTGACGTTCTTTGGTTGCGTTCGTCATGTCGACGGTGGAGCCGAATGTTGGTATGGCTGCGAAGCGCACAAGATCTTGAGCATAGCGGGATTTTCCATAATCTAATCCGCTTGTGACGGTATGGCGAATATTACCAGTTGCAACTTTGGAAACTAAGTGAGTATCGGCAACTAAAGCATGCTGGGTTTCAAGGGCACGGCCTGCCGCACGCGCCAAAGTACCGGAATTATCATACCAATATGCATATTCCAGATCGATATCGATATCCGTATATCGAACATTCTGACGCAGGGTAAACATATCGTTGAAACGATGTTCTAATTCATATCCGAGGCGATATTGGCGCTGATTAAAGTCATTGTAACCATCTTCACCACCATAGAGATCTGTAATTCGCCCATTTTCGTTGTAATAAGCGGCTGTACCTCCGGTTAGGGATTTCATATATTCTGATAGTAACGTAATTTTAGTATCATCTGTGATTTCGAAGCTGATGGTTGGCGCAATATAATCACGATCATCTGCGTAATCTGTAAGCTCTGTGTCTGCATCACGAGTTAATCCAGTGACACGGAATTTCACTTCACCTTCTTCAGTTAGACTGTCAGAGACATCGAAACTCGCTTGGGCCCGGTTGTGACTACCTACGAGAAACTCAACCTCTCGCAATGGATCTTCGGTTGGACGTTTTGTTACCTGATTGGCAAGACCACCAGAGGAACTGGCACCATAAAGTGCAGAGGAAGGACCTTTAAGAATTTCAATACCCTCCAAACCGTAAGGTTCAGATTTATAAAGGGCAGAGGATCCACCATATTGGCGTAGTCCATCACGGAATACAGCGTTATAGGCCCCATCAAAACCACGAATGAAAAAAGCATCATATCGTGTATCAAAACCATAGGAACTGTTGTTCACGCCAGGTACATAGGCCATAGCTTCATTGATCGTACGGGGTGCACGCTCATCCATCTGACCTTCTGTTACAACCGAGATGTTTTGAGGGACTTCGACAAGAGGTGTATCTTTTTTAGTACCGATCGTACTAACCAAGGCCACATATCCGTCCTGAATTAAAGTATCATCACTTTCCGCTTGAACCATAACAGGCGTTGTAATGGTGACACTGGCGTCATCAGAGTTGAGTGTTTCATCAATTATGATATTGCCGTTCGAGGTTGTTCGATAATTTAAACCCGTACCTGAGAGAAGTTCAATAAGCGCACTTTCCTTAGACATTACACCGATGACACCTTTTGTACGAAGGCCTGTCACGCGGTCACTATCAACGGATACCTGTACACCAGACTGTTGTCCAAATTTTACCAATGCATCTGCGAGAGATTGTTCGTCGATACTGAAACGAATTTGTTCAATAGCTTGGGCGGTTTGAACAATAACCTCTGTGCTTTCGGCATATGCAGATTGAATTAAAGTCGGGGTCGAAACTAAGGCAGTTGTCATTACCATAGCCATACGAAGACCACGGCTATTAATGGGGAATTGTGCGGATTTCATATTTTTTTACTCGCAAGTCCAATTAGTCAAAATCAAATGCTATTAATAATTAATTGCATTACATATTGGATTAACGAAGCATGTTTTTATTTTTTCAAAATTTTTCAATTTTTTTTGTCAGTCGGTAATGACAATAAGCCATGGAGATATCTCATAGGTTTTAACTTTGTATGTTTCTGCAATTATGGATAGGGCTTCAATGGGTTTAGAAAGGTTGTAAACACCAGTGAGTTTTTTGTTTTTCAGTTTTTCTGATTGAATAAGAACCCACCCATTAAAATAGCGATCTAAATCCGAGATAACCTCAATTGCAGCTTTGTTTTTTGCGTAGAGTTGTCCATGGCGCCAGGCTGAAATGTTTTCAATATCCATTTTTTGACGCAAAGCTTGCCCAGCTGAGTCAAAAGTTAAGACGTCGCCGCGGCTTAGTTTGAAGGATTTGTTGGCATTCTTTGTAACATTAACTAATCCGTGTGACACAGCGATCTGCGTTTTAGGTTGTGACATATCTACATCAAAAGCTGTTCCTAAGACTGTTGTTTCAACATCACGTGATTGTACTTGAAAGGGGCGAGATTTATCGGGTTGAACGTTAAAATATGCCGTGCCGGATAATAACTCAATTGTACGTTGATTAGGCTTTATATCTGCAATAATTGCGGTTTCAGGAGCTAAAGTGACAATTGAGCCGTCCGAAAGGGTGACTTCACGTATTTCGCCTGCACGTGTAGAATAGTCAGCGCGAATATAATTCATCCCGTCAAAAATATTGGTGATAAAGGCAAGGAATAAGACTGCACATGACGCAATAGCGATTCTTCCCCAAGATCGCGAGTTATCATTTGCAGGTACATTCATGCTGGATACGCGGGTACCTGAATGTGTATTGGATACTCCTTGACCTTTATCACCTTCCCCCGAAGTGGGATCTTTTGTCTTTGCTAGTAATTCCGGATGAGCCGGAATTGTCATACCAAGCAAGCGCCAAGTTTCGATTGTCTCTTCCCAATCACGACGATTTTCATCACTTTGGGAAAGCCAGTTATCAAATTTTTGCCGTAGCTGTAAGTCATCTGGAAATTGTTCCAGATTGATGAGCCAATCACTTGCAGTTACATTCATTTCATTCACACGTGTTATCCTGACCTATTTCACATAGTCTCTAAGTAATTAACGATCTGAGTGGTTAATTTTTCAGTTTTTTCACATTATTTTTTAATCTTGATTTACAATGCTCTAATGCTGTTTTGACTAGATTATGTGCAGTGCCTACTGAGACATCTAATTCAGCGGCAATATCTGTTAGCTTCATCCCACCAAAACGACATAATTCGAAAGCTTTTCTAGTACGTTCAGGCAGTTCATCCAAAGCATCTTGTAAAATTTGTAAGTCTTGTCTGGCCATCACTTCACTTTCCGGTGTGATGCCGGATTGTAAAAATGGTTTCTGCGATTGTTGTAATTCTTCTTCAGCGTTACCGACATCTTCTTTGCTGCGTTTTCGATATACATCAATCGACATATTGCGTATGGTTTTGTAGATATAGCCGATAGGTTCTTCTGTCGGGCGATTGAGATACCAATCTTCTTTGGATTTACTAAGCCGTATATAGGCATCTTGCACAACGTCTTCAGCCAAAGGACGTTCACCCACAATTGAAGTCGCATAGCGAATTAAATCCTGCTGATGCTGGGTGAAAAGTTCCAAGAACAAGTTTTTGCCGTAGAAAGCGTCCATTGATTTATAAATCTTTATTAATAATGATTATCAGTCGCATTAATATGAATTTTTCTGGCGCTGTCAAATTGAGAGATTTTATAAAATTCAATTATTGAGAGATGGAAAAATCAATAGGGATTGTGAAACTTCTGACATCTTCGATAATCTCATCCGGGAATTTTGGTAAGGGTTGTGCACGTTCAAGCATCTTAATCGTTTCTTCATCAAGTCTTTTATAACCAGATCCTTTTTGAATTTGATATTCAAGAACTTGACCTTCGCGCGTCATTGTAAATTTTAATAGAACGGTACCTTCCTGCTTACGACGACGAGAGAATTTTGGATATCCTTTATGCCGTTGCAACCAATAACGAAGCTCCGCCTTATATTCTGGAGAGACTTGTCCAACAAATGCGCCACCGCCTGATCGATTTTCTGTTTCAGATCTTGCCGCGATTTCGGCATTACTTACAGCGGTACCTTGGCTGTCAATAGTAGGTTTAGGGGCATCTACAGCTTCCCTTTCGGGTTGGGGTTGCTCTTCCGTTTTCAGTTTTTGAATCTGTTTTTGCAGTGTTTCTTGCTGTACTGGTTTTGGGTCAGGAATTGGCTCTTTTACTGCAGCAACTTTGATTGGTTGAGCAATTGGTTTTTCGACATCCAATTTTGGCTCATTTATCGGCTTCAGTTGTGGTCGTGGAAAAATAACAGAATCTTCTTCAACTGTTTCTTCCAAAGGTTCTTCTATGACTGGTTCAGGAATTTCTTCGATGATTTCTTCTTCGACGACTTCCTCAATGATTTCTTCAACTAATTCTTCAATCGGTTCTTCAAGTACTTCTTCCTCAACAACTTCTTCAACTGGATTAGGGGTCGGTTCTTCAGGTATTTCCTCGACAGGTTCTTCTACCTCTTGGATTTCTTCTACAGTTTCTTCGACTTCTTCGGCCACTGGTTGGGGCGTTGGCTCTTCGCCTGCCAGTGCAGCGGTCATTGAAATTGAAACCTCAAAACCATCAGTACCTAACTCACGTGCACCTTGTGATACCGTTGGATTATATATGTAATAAAGTCCTAAGCCGATATGGAAGGAGATTGCTAATAGAAAACTTAATATCCAGTTGAGTTTTGCCATTGGATTAACTCCCTGCTTCAGGAAGTTGAGTTACCAAAGTGACTTCTGTTAAACCTAGCTCACGAAAAATACTTAATAGTTTTAGCATTTCTTGGCCGTTTAAATTTGAATCTATTTTGAGGCGCAGAATGGCATTTGGATTTGCATTCACATGATGTGCAATTGGTGATTTAAATGTTTCGCCCAAATAGGCATTGTCAAGAAAGTAAACTTGTCCAGATTGATCTACAAAGATCGTGACTTCATTATCGTCGGTCTTTGTCTCACTTTCTGAATAAAGTGCATCCAGATCCACAGGATCAGAAGCCGAAATATGACCTGCAATCATGAAGAAGATCAGTAACAAAAAAACCACATTGATCATTGGTAACACATTTTCTTCGGTGAAATGGGCTTTTTTTGCTGTGCGTTGAGCGATCGATTTCATTCTGCGTTTTCCTTCTTTTTATAAGGAAGGAGAGAAACTTTTTCTAACGCAAGTTTAGAAACCAAATCCATAACTTGTACCATATCTTGCGCAATCGCTTCTTCGCCAACTTCAATCAGCAGACGGTTGTTTTTGTTTTCTTGGAGGATGGATGAAATTTCGTTAAATGAATACGTAATCTTGTTAATTTCGATCTTACCCTCGCCAAGAATCCTTAGGCGCGTTTTATCATCTTGAATGATGTCGCTTTTAGCATTTGCAGTGCCATTTGCAGGAATATTGAGCTCTAAGGAGCGATTCTTTGCAAAGCTTGATGCTAACATAAAGAAAATCAGCAGGATGAACACCACATCGATAAGTGGCGTCAGACTGATCATTAATTTTCTGCGTTTATATTGTTGTGCGATGGACGACATAACAAATGCCTATATCCAGTTATATGCGATCGAAATCTTTAACGAAAATCTGAGCGATTAAATCATCCAAATCATGAGTCAAACGTTCGATACGACGGTCTAAAAAGTTATGAATTGTAACCGTAGGCATTGCCACTGCTAAGCCAACTGCTGTTGTTAATAAGGCAAGCCATATACCACCAGAAAGAATAGATGGATCAACTTGATTACCTGCTTGTTCTAGCTGTTGGAAAGCCTCAATCATACCTAGAACGGTACCAAACAAACCAAGCAATGGTGCCATAGCCCCGATTAATTCAAAGACACGTAAATGACTGGAAAGTGAGTTTACCTTTTCAGCTGCAAAACGGGTAACTTCTTCTCGTGCGGCTTCTTTGTTACCTTCAGTATCCAAATTACCACGAATAGACTTTTGTACAATTTTTGAACGCAGATCATTAGATGAAATCGCAATTCTCAACGCTTCCTCCGCTTTTCCTCTACGGAATTGTAAAGCGGCACGTTTTGCGCGTCCTTTGCTGAAAACACCTGCCTGTAGAAACTGCAAAATCTTAGCAAAGGTAATAGTTAACACAACAATCGATAAGGCAACTAGGATATATACAACAAAGCCACCCGCATTTATTAAATCAATTAACTCTGCAACCATTTTAAAATACCTCATTCTTGCTATTCATAATTAATAGCAAGATTTGAAAACAAGAATGCTCATTACGTAAAACTAACGCAACATAGTGATACTAAGAATTATTTGCAAATAATTCTTTGCGCTATCTATACTCTATAACGAAGAATGGATTTGTTTTTTCAAATTTTTATTTGATATTCCAATCAAATGAGATTTCTTCCCGCCAAGCAAATTTAACTAGATGTTTTTCGATAATGACCTCAATGGTACGGCGTGCATCTTCAGATTCATCAGTTTCTGACGTGATTTGAAGTGTGTTGGGGGAGGCTGTCATATTGCTGACACCCATTGGAAAGTCGACATGACCTTTTTGATCGTCATATTTTACATCTACTTTATGAGCAAAATGTTTGCAGAGCTGCTGGATGTATTTACCTGCGTGATCTGTATTAATTTCTACAACAGAAGAATATTTCAACTTCGTCTCCTTAGGTTTGATTTCTTTGTTCATTGGTTACGCCGTTTATAACGGCAAATGGATAGCCAGCTTGACTGGTTTCTACCGAAGCAGCGACGCCATAAGCCAGATCTAAATTGGTTGAGTTAATCGCGTCTGTAGGCGTGCCAAAGGATAATAGCTTACCCTTGGCAAACAAGGCGATATAATCGCAATGACGCATGGCAAGATTGATATCATGTAACGCTGTAATGCATATTGATTGCGAGTTTAACAGCATCTGTTTTACCACATTAAAAACACTTATCTGCCAACGTAAATCCAATGCGCTTGTCGGTTCGTCTAAAAGTAGAAGGTCTGGCTTTTTGACGATGACTTGCGCCAACCCGACCATTTGTCGTTGCCCCCCTGACATACGCGCTAGAGTTTTAAAGGCTAATTGACGAATACCAAGAGTTGCGAAAACATCTTCAATTCTATTTTCAACTGCCTGACGGGTGAGATCGGGACGTACTGCACGACAGGCACTAAAAACAGATTCATAGGCAGTAAGGGAGGTGGCCTGCGGTAAAGTTTGAGGCATATAGCCAACCAGTTGCATGCGTTTATACATGCTTTGATCTTGTAGCTCTTTACCATCTAATTTGACCGAGCCTGTATAAGTTTCAAGGCCTGCAATGCTTCTTAGGAAACTTGATTTCCCGACACCATTTGCCCCAAGTAATCCGACAAGCTTGCCTTTTGGTATTTCGTTGAAATTCACCTCGCTCAGGATCTGGTTGGAACCATAGGAAAAATTATAATTTTCAATGCTGAAATTAGTCATCAATTTGCTCCCTTCTGGCGAATTAGAAGGAATAAAAATAAAGGGATACCGATGAGTGCTGTGACGATACCATCAGGAATCAAAATACCTGGGATGAGCGTCTTACTTAAAATGGATGCTCCTACTAGAATAAAAGCACCTGCAATAATTGACCCAGGAATGTAAAAACGATGATCTTCACCGAATGCCATGCGGGAAATATGAGGAGCAACCAGACCAACGAAACCAATAATACCTGTAAAGGATACTGCAGCTGCGGTCACAATACTGACACGAAATAGCACCATCAAACGTAATCGTTCGACAGACAATCCATAACTTTTCGCATATTCTTCGCCTGCGCGTAAGGCTGTCATCTGCCATAGATGTCTGATTGTAAAAGGGATGCATCCTAATAAAACCACTAAGACGATAGCGTTTTTTTCCCAATTTGCCCGGGCTAAACTTCCCATGGTCCAAAAGACGATTTGTTGTAAATTATCACTGTCGGCCACAAATTGTACCAAAGCGATTAAAGCCTGCAGGGCGAAAACCATTGCGATACCGAATAGGATCACGGTATCGATGGTGGCACCAAATTTTGCTGATAGGAACTGAATTAAGAGAACTGTTATCATTGCTCCCAGAAAAGCACAGATTGGCAATATGTAATTTTCCGGTATATATCCGACGCCAATTTTATAAACGATGGCGAGTGATGCACCAAGGGTTGCGCCATACATCACACCTAAAGTAGACGGACTTGCTAGCGGGTTGTTTAAGACCGTTTGCATTTCAGCGCCCGCCAAACCGAGGCAAGCACCGACAAGCATTGCCATGACGACATAGGGGAGACGTATTTCCCACATAATTAAGGCATAATAATTTTCTGTGGTATTTGTAGCCGTTAAGCCTGACCAGATTTCACTTAAACTTAAACCAGCGGGGCCAGCCATAATATTCACAATAAGCGCAAGCATGAGAACAAATAGGAAGCTACCTAGAAGCAGGATTCGCTTCCAGATAAAACTTCTATAAAGTGTGGAAAGACTTTGTGTATCCGCGTTATCAAAATTCATAATGTCTACTCAGTCATGCCTACCCAATAGACACCATCTAGATCAACCGGCTGGAATTTATCAAAATACGTTTTCAGTGTTTTTTCTGGTTCCAGATCAGCGAAGATTTCTGGATGTAACCATTTGGCCATTGCTTCTACCGCGGCTACATGCATCGGTGTGTTATAAAAATGATGCCAAATCGCATAGCCACGTTTGTCTTTTATGGCTGATAACTGCGCAACCCCTGTTCGATGGGTTGAGTTAATCAATGATTTGCGGGCTAAATTTTCGTCTGTGCCTACGCCCAATGCGATAAAGTTGGGAGATTGTTCCATACTCATCGCGGACCCAATGGCTGTACCGATATAGATATCTGGTTGATTGCTAATTAAATGTTCTATATTCACCATGCCTGCCGCACCTGGTATGACATCACCATAGGCATTCACACCGCCTGTTAATTCGATAAAATGTCCCATCATGCCATTGCCAAATGCAGAACAGCATTCTGGGCGTAAACCAACATGAGTTTCCATAAATACAGACGGTTTGGTTTTCACATTTTTCAGTTTTTCTTCAATAGAAGCCATTTTGCCATTGTAAAAATTCAGGAATTCATCTGCTTCTTTTTCTTTACCCAAAACTTGGCCGAGAATTTCAATGGATCGTGGCGTATTGACGACAGGATCAAGTCGAAAATCAATGATAATTACGGGAATACCTGCAGCAGCAAATTGATCCATAACTGTTTGGTTTTTATCACTAGGGCCATGTCCGCTGGACAATCCAAAAATAGCTAAGTCTGGTTTTACTGAAAAAGCTTTTTCCGCACTAAAAGAAATAGACCCTGTACTACCAATAAGTGGAATTTCTTCCAGTTGGGGGAACTTCTTCGAATATTGTGCCCAAGAAGCTGGATCATATTTCTTAAAATCTCCCATCATACCGACAACGCGATTAAAGACGTTTTTGCCATCCAAAATAGCGATCGTCGGTAAGAAGCGTCCTTCGCCTAAAACGATATGCTGCGCTGGCGCATTTAGTTCGACTGTACGACCTGCAATATCTGTTAGATGAATTTCTGCACGTGCAGGGAACAAAAGTGCAAAAGTAATCAAGCAGAAGGTAATAGAGAGATTTTTTAACATGATTTGACCTGACTAAGGTTCTTGGGTGGTGAAAATGCATAAAGTGGATGGTCGAAACCACCCACTCCATACACTGATTTTGACTGCTTCTAATGACGAGTTAGAAGTCAAGTTTTGCCGAAAGCAAAACGGTACGACCCGGATCATTATAGGGGTCAACTGAACTATTGGTACTATCAGCGCCGACATTGGTACGAGCTGCATAAACGCTATCAAATAAATTGCGAACATCAAATCTGAAGGTCCAGGCCTCAATTTCTTCAGGGTTGTATTCTGCGTAAATATTAGAAACGAAATATTTCTCTAAAGCATATCCGAGAGCTTCTTCCGTATCATCATTTTCAAAGAAATATTCATTCGTTGTACCAATGCGTACACCCCAATCAGGTAAATCATGATGGATTTCCAAGTTCATGGAATCTCCCATCAAGATACCTTGATAATGGCTACTTGTAGATGTTGGGACTTCTGAATTGACACGAACTTTGGCTTTTGAATAACCGCCACGAACAAAGCCATCACCATATGAATATTTCAAGTTCAGGTTAAAGCCATTTGTTGTGACATTATCGACGGAACCACGGTTGGAATCATCGATATCATTAGCATCGTCAATTGCCGTACTAAATACATTACCATCAAAAGTGACTGGGCCTGCTTCATAGACCATACCCATTTTTGTATTATAAGAACGGGATGTTTTCATGTCGTCATAAGTAAGAGAGGCTTGTTTGAAACCTACTTCTGATAACGGGACTGCGCCGAAGACGGTTGAACCACCACCATAAAACATCACTTCATCTGTAAGGTCATATTCTAGGTTTAAGTTGGCGCTATAACCTTTATCGTCAAATTTAGTGCCATCCGCACCTTCGAAATCATTCCAATCATAACGTCCGCCCAAAGAGGTACGAAGGTCTTCGGTAATGTTCATACGACCTTGAACATATATGCCTAGATCATCTGTTGTTTCCGTACCACGATATCCGGCACGTCCGCCATTACCATGGTCTTTGTAATAGTCAAAGCCGGTGGTAATTTTGCCATATTCAGTTGTGAATGTATTTTGGACCTTACCATTCACAGTTCGAACATCAGCATGAATATCCAGAGGTGCATTGGTACCAAAAGGTAATGGCACAGTTGTGCGTAATTCTGTGTCTGTATAAGCTAAGGTGACTTGCGGGTCCCACATGGCAGTCGGTGTTTCATCACCAAATGACAAGGTGAAATTTTGACGGCGATATTCAGTTGGAGCTGGATCACCAAAGCTTACCAAGAAGTTTGGTCGTCCAGAACGAGTTTCATTATCAATAAATTGGTTGGCTGAAAATTTGATGCGATAACCATTATTGGCGGTATAACCAAATTTCATAAGGTAGTTTTCTGCGGCCGGAGATGTTCCGTTAACTTCCTCATTTTCACCATCGTGATAGTTGTCACCATTTTCATGTGTGACATAGCCTAGAATATCAAAGCCTTCAGCTTCCATTCCAACGGCGAGATCTTCAGAAAAGCCTCTTGTGTTACTGTTATATGTAACCTTTGCAAAACCGGCATATAACTCACCTGGCTCTACCAAGTCACGACCATCTTTAGTTTCAACAGAAATCGAACCTGCCATTGCACCAGGACCTGCATCTGCTGGGGCAACGCCTGTTTCGACTTTAACGGATTTCAGCATACCAGGATCTACGATTGTTGTCCCAACATGGTGATATGTTTTATTTGCTTGGCGCGCACCATCAATATCAACAGCTAAGTTAGTATCTTCAACACCATTTACATAGATTTTTTGAGACACAGTATTAGGCGAACCCACTTTCACCCCTGGCTCTTGACGAAATACATCTTTCAATGTTTGTGGATCGTAACGCTCAATTTCCTCTGCGGTTAACTGTACACCGCCTGTGAGAACGTCTTCTTTACCATCAATGGAAATAGGCTCCAAAACAACATCTTCATCAGAAGTGACAACCTCTTTGTTTGCCTCTTGAGCCATTGCAACTTGCATGGATGCTACCATAGCAACTGTGGACATCAACATGGTGCGGTGCAGCTTGCTGCGTCCTGCAGAAGTTGCAGGTGTATGTTTCATAATGGACTTTGCCATTTTTGCCTTCTCCGAAAAAAACTTTACTTATTAAGAATAATTATTAATATCAAGCAACATTAATTTTTCCAGCGAAGAAGTATTTGCAAAATCCTCAGATTGTTTTGCGAAAATTCCAGAGGGTGCTTTTTTGCGACTTGGGCGGGTTTTTCATAATGAATTCTATCAATCGTCATAAGGTAAAACGAAATACGGCCATCTATGATCGTTCTTTAAAAGTGAGCGATCTGGATGAAATTTTAAATGATGATAATTGCTTTGGCAGTAAACCGGCCATTAAAAAGAAGGCAGAGTTTCAGGATAAGACGATTATTCGCGGATCTATTTTAAACAGTAATTACAAATCCGGTTTCCGGATTCATACAACAGATATTATTGAAGTCAGAGATTACGATGTAACCGCCACATTGGGACCTGCAATTTCCATCATTATTATGTTGGCCGGGCATATTTCCTTTGCACGTGATGGGGTGGAAACTGTGCTGGAAGCAAATGATGGGCCGAAGGGATATTTTATTTCGCGTAATAAACATATTGAATGGACACGTCATATCAAGAAAGACAACTTAATTCGAAAAGTGGTCGTGACGATGAATCATGAATTTGTCACCCAGGATTTGGATATTAACGTGTCCGCAGAGAAATGGCAGAAAATAGTAGATGAACCAAATCCGCAAATGTGGAGGCCAAGTTCAAAAGTACTCGCAATTGCAGAAAGATTGATAAGACCTACGGAAGAGAATCCGATGGTTAAAAATCTGGCCCAACAGACAGCTGCACTAGAAATCATTACCGAAGCTTTGCAGCATGTTCTGTCTGAAAAAGAGGAAAATCTCACATCAACAGATAATGTCTCCAAAGCATTGCGCATCAAGAATTATGTGGATCAGAATATTGAACAAGATATGAGTCTTGATCAACTTTCTGTTGACCTTGGGGTGAGTGTGAACAGTTTGCAAAGGTATTTTAAGGCAGAATTTAATCAACCGTTAATGGGCTATATTCGGGAACGGAAGCTGCTAATGGCTCATGAGGCGATGGAGCGGGATAATCTGACGATTGCGCAAGCTGCATTTTTAGCTGGGTATAATTCTGCTGCAAATTTCTCAACGGCATATAAGAAAAAGTTTGGATTTAGTCCTTCGCTTATAAGGGGATAAAAGTGGCTAGGTTTACTATCCCTAATAGTAAACTTAAGATGTTAGGCGAAAAAATAGTCGAAAGACTTGCAAAACCTTAAACATCCTGCCATTAGCTTATTAAGAATAATTATTAATTTCACCGATATCTGGCAATTACTACGATGATTTCTGGTCAATCCGAAGCACTAAATATCTATACGGTTCATAGAAATGAGCTTGTTGGATACGCGAAAAAAATCTTGGATGATGAAGCCCATGCGGAAGATGTGGTGCAAGAAGCCTATTTTCGATTTGTGCAGGCTGCAGAAAAAACCATCTTATCGGAACCTTTGGCTTATCTATATAGAATCGTTCGAAATCTTTGTTACGATTTACAGCGTCAATTAAAACGAGATCAGCATAGAAAGGGTAATAGTGCAGATTTGGCGCTGGAACAGCTTGCTGAATTAAGACCATCTGCAGAACGTGAGATTATAGCGAAGCAAGAGCTTGAATACCTTTCCAGATTACTTGATGAACTATCAGATAAACAGAGGATTGCATTTGAAATGCATCGTTTTGGCAATCATACCTTCAAGGAAATTGCATCGCATCTAGATGTGTCAATTGGAACGGCGCACCAATTGGTTGTGCAGGCGATTGAATATTGCAGTGATAAACTTTTTGAAGAATAATTTGAAAATAATAGGATAACAAACGTCTATAAGTATGTAGCACAATTTAAAATTTAAATTGAAAAGAATTTATAGGCTTTAATTACAGGATTTTCCCATATGGGGGGCAATTTGCAAGAGATGTTGGAACCACAAAAGGCAAGCGAATGGCTGATCAGCTTGCTAGAGAAGCCGAATGATGCAAATTTGAAGGCGGCATTTTCGCATTGGTTTGAAGAAAGTGCAGAGCATCAAAAGGATTGGGAAAAGGTCCTGAATGCTTATAAACTAATGGGAAGTGTGCCGCCGCAATATGAAGAAGAGTGGAGGCAAAAGAGTGAGGATCTGCATTCAACAGATCAGCTTTTTGTTGCAAGTAATGATAATGGGAAACTTAAGAGAAAAAGGTTTTGGACTGCTTCGATGTCCATTGCGGCCTGTTTCCTAATTGTGTTTTTAGTCAACTGGCACTCATATTTTCGTGCAGATTACGTTACTGGGATCGGGGAAGTTAAAGAAGTCGCCCTGTCAGATGGTAGTGTTGTTCGTCTAGCGCCGGAAAGTCGGTTGAATGTCTCTTTTACCACAACCCAGCGTGCGGTTGAGCTTATAGATGGTCAAGCCTTCTTCGATGTTGCGCATGATACAAAATCACCCTTTACCGTGAGGGCGGAAAATTCGGTTGTAAAGGTAATTGGCACAGCCTTTGATGTCTCTACACGCCATCCATCCGTCGAAGTACAAGTGCAGGAAGGGATTGTTTCTGTTAAACCCGATGAAACGGAGGAGATCATTCTGCGTGTTGGGGATACAATTAGAGTTAAGCCCGATTATTCACTTATCCATGGAAAAATCGAACCCAAATATGTGTCTTCTTGGAAAGAGAATAGGTTGATTGTGAATGATCGACCGGTTTCTGAAGTTATAGAAACGTTATCGCATTATCATTCTGGCACGTTACTTGTGCTTGGTGATGATATTGGTGAGCAGCCTGTAACTGGTGTTTATCAGCTTACAAATCCTGATGCCGCGTTATCTGCTATTGCACAATCTGTTGGGGCAAAAATTTATCATGTCACCCCTTGGATTACAGTAATTTCAAGTGTTTAGAATTTTTTTTCAACTTTTTTTGAAAATTTCAAAACCTCAAATCGTCTATAATGCATGTAATGAGATTAAGAAGCATTCGCATATTTAGTTGAAGCTTCATGCATATAGAAGGACAGAAAATATGAAGGGGTTTAAATCCAATCTTCGTAACAACAACTTGCTTCGTGTAGCAATGTTGTCACTGGTATTGAGCGGCGGTATTGCCGGATATCAACAACAAGCTCATGCGCAAACAATTATATCAGAAGATGTTGATTTCAATATTCCATCGCAAAACTTATCTGCGAGCTTGGCAGAATTCGGAATACAATCTGGGGTACAGGTTTCCGCACATGGGGATGTTGTGCGTAATCTGAAAGGAAATGCGGTCAAAGGAAAAATGTCGCCGCAAGATGCATTGAATCAGATTATTTCCGGCCTTGGTTTATATTTTGAAACCCAAGCCGATGGGTCCATATTGATTTCATCTGTCGATGTTTCGGTTGGTGATGAGGCGCTTGATCCTATCATGGTGTCTGAAGCTGCGGAATTTGATGACCATGCAGGCGCTGCGGATCGCGGTGATTCAAAATATATTACACCAACTGACTTAGCGCGTCGTACACCAAGTGACTCAAAGGATTTATTTGCGGGTGAAGCTTCTATTTCAGTTGGCGGTGCGCAAACTTCCACCCAAAAAGTATATATCCGTGGTGTTGAAGAGCATAACCTAGCAGTAACAATTGATGGTGCCCGTCAAAATAATAAAAACTTCCACCATACAGGTAATAACCTTTTGGACCCGAGCTTGCTGAAAGCTGTACGAGTTGATCCAACTGTTGCACCCGCCGATGCTGGCCCGGGCGCACTTGCTGGTGGCATTACCTATGAAACCATTGATGTCGGCGATGTTTTGGATGAAGGTGAAAATGTTGGTGGTTTTACAACGGTTTCTTTTGAAACAAATGGCGATATCTTTACTAACAGTAATGCGGCTTACGGTCGGATTGATGGATTTGAAATCTTAGGTTTTGTGAAAGGTGCCAAAGGGGACGATTATGATGATGGAAGCGGTGATACTCAGCTAGCTTCCGGTACGGAATTATATTCTTTCTTGGGTAAAGTTGCATATGAAGCTGAAAACGGTCATCGTTTTGAAGTTTCCGGTGAGAAGGTGAAGGATCACGAAAATCGACCATATCGTGCAAATATCACCAATTTAACGAACCGTAACACCAATGAGCAACGTGCCTATAATTTGGACCGTTCTAACTATGTATTTAACTATAGCCTTGAAGGGGCAAGTGGATTATTCGACCCTAAAGCGACTCTTGGCTATGGGATTGCTAATGTGGATGTGCCCGATCCATTCGGTAGTGAAGGGTCAACAACCAGTTTATCAGGTAAAATTGAAAATGATTTCAATTTCGATAGCGAAAATAAAATTACAGCTGGTGTCGATTTTTATAAAGATGAAAACGAATATGATGATCCAACTTCAGATGCGATGACTGAAAAAGCCAATAATGTTGGTATTTATGCACAAGCACGCATTAGACCGCTTGAAGATTTGAATGTATCTGTTGGTTTCCGTGGCGATCGTCAAACATTCGAAGGGCATGATGGCACCGATTTTACCAATGATGGCTTAAGTGGTAACGCTTCCCTTGCCTATGATGTGCATGAAACCACAACATTAAAGGCAGGTTATTCTAATGTGTTTGGTGGTATTAGTATCGCTGAAGGATATATCTATAACTCTGCATGGGATTATAATGCTGCAGAAGTGAAGCCAACACGTTCTGAGAACTTTTCAGTTGGTTTTGAAACCAATATCGATGGCTTTACTTTTGATACAAGCATCTTCCGCAGTGATTTCAAAAATGCACGTGATGCAAGTTACAATGGTGGCCCTGCAACAAATGTAGATTTCCGAACAGACGGTTATGAAATCGGTTTTGGCTATAACTGGATTTCCGGTTTTGCCCGTGTGTCCTATTCTGATACTGAAATCCGTGTCGATGGTGAATTTACAGATACAGATGCATCACAATATCTTGGCTCACCAGTTGGTCGCATTATTGCAATCGAAGCGGAACAAAGTATTGGCCAAACAGGTGTTGCAATTGGTGGTACAATTGATGCCGCACTCGCGAACAGTGAGATAGGCGGTTCTTCACAAACTGAGAGCTTAGACGGTTATACAGTCTTCAATCTATATACAGAATATAAACTTGAAGATTATGAGTTTTTAACGTTACGATTTGAAGCAAATAATATCACGGATCGTGAATATGCTGATCGTACGACTTATGGTTCAGAATTTACAAATGTAGAGCCAAAGAACGAGCCGGGACGCTCCTTCATGGTTTATGCAAAAGCTGAGTTTTAATCCTAACTTTCAGGAATGGTTCAAGTCACTTTGGGGCTTGAGCCATTCTTATTTTTTAAGGGAAAAATTATGTTAAAATCCTTATTCTCAGGCTTGGCATTATGTCTTTGGGCATCGCAACTAGTTGCTGCCGAAATCAACACAATCGATTTGGCTGGACGTGAGATTAAAATCGAAGGTTCTGTTGAGCGATTTGGGGTAAGTGAAGGGCGTTATCTTACTGTTCTATCTCTTTTAAGGCCTGAAAACCCTGTAAAGGGGGTTGTTGGCATGATGACAACTTTGGGTTGGACACATCCAGAATTGGAACAAAAGCTTTATGCGCGTTTTCCCGAAGCAAAAAATATCCCAACTTTTGGGATGCAAAGCGCAGATAGTGTTTCTATCGAAAAAATTATTGAGCTGAAGGCGCAAGTGGCATTTTTAGGTTTAAGCGATCACGGGCCGAATTCTAAGGCGAAAGAGCTGATCGACCTTTTGGAAGCTTCGGGTACCAAAGTTGTATTTATCGATTTCAGGTTGGATCCATTAAAGAATACTATTCCTTCATTGAAACTGATGGGGGAAATCCTTGGTGAACAAGAAAATGCGCAAAGATATATCGATCTTTATCAACAAAAGCTGGATTTGGTGAAGTCGCGCGTTGCAAAGATTAAGGATAAACCGAGCGTATTCTTGCAAGTTCATGCTGGACGACGTGAATGTTGTTGGGGCATGGCTGAAGGTATGCTTGGCCCGTTTGTTGGTGAAGCCGGTGGAGTAAATATTGCCGATGCTGTTGCGCCAGGACCAACTGCGTTACACACAGCTGAATTTTTATTAGTTGAAAATCCCGATGTCTGGATTGGTACAGCATCTGGTTGGAAACAGGAATATGATGGCGGGGCTTTGCCGGTCACAGTTGGTCCGGGTATGTCCGATGAGATGGCGGAAGGCAGTCTTGGAAAATATTTAAAGACGACGGACTTTCAGGCAATTGATGCTGTAAAGAATGATCGTTCGCATGCTTTTTGGCATAACTTCTATAATTCACCCTTCAATATTGTGGTTCTTGAAGCCTTTGCCAAATGGTTACATCCGGAAGAATTTAAAGATATAGATCCAGACGCGAGCCTACGTCAGATCTATAAAGACTTTATGCCATTTGAAATTGATGGAACTTATTTCACCACTTATCATCATGAATAATACTTCCTCTCTTTACGTAAATTTTTTACGATTAAATGGGCGGCGCTATCTGATCCTTGCAGGATTAAGCATAGCGTTGCTTGCTAGTTTATGGCTTGATTTAATGTCAGGGCCTGCGGGTTTAAATGCGGGGCAAATTCTATCTGGTTTACTTGATCCGGAAACACTTGAATTACGATATCGCATTATCCTTTGGGACGTTAGATTGCCAGACGCACTTATTGCCTTGGCAGTCGGTGGGGCGCTTGGATTATCGGGTATTGAAACGCAAACCGTTCTTGATAATCCATTAGCAAGTCCGTTTACACTGGGCATTTCGTCTGCTGCTGTCTTGGGCGCAAGTTTTGCTATCATTGTCGAACCTGCGATTCCTTTTGTGCCCTCATATGCGATCCTTCCAACTTTGGCTTTATGTGGAGCTTTAGCTTCCTCTGCGATTGTGCTGGTGGTTGTGCGTGTTTCAAAAGGAAGCCGCGGTATGGTGGTGTTATTTGGTATCGCGATGTTTTTCCTCTGTGATGCGTTGGCATCCGGTTTTCATTTAATTGCCGATGCCGATGCTGCACAGCAAATTGTCTTCTGGGCTATTGGTAATTTAACCAAAGCTGGTTGGCTTGAAGTCACCATTGTAAGTTTGTGTTTACTGTTGATATTTCCGTTTAGTATGCGGCAGGTATGGGTATTAACTTTGTTGCGAGGCGGTGAAGACCATGCGCGTAGTACAGGTGTAAATATCGCTGGACTTCGAACTTGGGTGATTGTTCGGTCTTCTATATTGGCAGCTTTTGCCGTTTGTTTTGTAGGCACAATCGGATTTGTCGGACTTGTCGGCCCTCATATTGCGCGAATGTTGCTTGGGGAAGATCATCGTACTTTGTTACCCGGGTCTATCCTTTGTGGGGCGCTTATTCTTTCCTTGGCATCTGCGTTATCTAAGACACTCATTCCTGGGGTGATTGTACCTGTTGGTATTTTAACAGCTGTTGTTGGGGTGCCGATGTTCCTGTCTTTATTGTTTAAAAAGAAAGGTCAGTTCTAATGGTGCTAAAGGTATCAAATGTTTCGGCCTTTTATGGAAAGAAGGAGATATTGAAAGACATCTCTTTCCCGGAAATCCCACAAGGTAGTTTGGTAGGATTGTTGGGGCCAAATGCCTCTGGAAAATCAACTTTGATGCGTTGTATCTCTGGAGAGAAGAAATGTCAGGGAACTATCGAATTTAAAGGCCTAAATTTAAAAGAGACAAGCCAAAAGCTATGGTATGATTTGGTAGCTACCATGCCGCAAACACCACCTTCCCCCACAGCCTTGACGCCAACTGAATTGATGTGGAGTACCGCGCGATCTTTAGCACTTCCATTATCAGATAAAGATTTGGCGCGTAAGATTGAAACCATCTTTGATAATTTAGGCCTTCGGAGTTTTGAGTTATCTCCTCTTCAAAGTTTATCCGGCGGTAAACGCCAACTTGTTGGTCTTGCATTGGCGTTGATCCGTGATCCTGAATTGTTGCTACTTGATGAACCAACTGCTGCCCTTGATTTGCAATGGAGGATGATTGTCCTTGATTGGGTGAAAAAGAGAGTTGAAGAAACACAGACAATCGCAGTGGCGGCGCTTCACGATTTGGATATGGCAGCGCGTTTTTGCGATATTTTGGTGTTAATAAATGAAGGTGAAATTGTTGCTGTCGGTCCGCCGGAAGAAGTCCTGACGACAGGGAATATCGCCCATGTTTATCATGTGGAGACAGAATTAGGTTTCTCGCAACGTGGGAATCTACAAATCGACGTCATCGGCCCGATAGCCTCAAGAGGGTGATATGGAATCTGATCGCAAAAGTCCGCGTTTTATAAAACTGGCAATGTTTCTAGGGCTGTCGCATTTGGCGCATATTGCGATCGGCGTGACAGATGTGGCCATGGCAGGATGGTTAGGAACAGATAAATTAGCCGCAGTTGCCTTAGCAGCATCTGTCTTTTACGTAATTATTTTATCAAGTATTGGCTTTATCGCGGGGCTTTCCCCGTTACTTGCAAAATATGAAGGGGCAGGTGAGACTGAAAAGATTATTTCAACGCTGACTATTGCGGCTTACATCGTCTTGGGAATAACCATTATTGGCGTTACAATTTTATTCTTTGGTGACGACTTGTTGTTAATTTTGCAGCAGCCAGAAGATTTGATTGAACTGACACCTCCTTATTTTTACTTCCTGATACCAAGTGCAATTGCCGTTAATATTTTCTGCTTTTTGTGGGTTTTTGCTTCTATACGAGAACAATCTCAGGCGATTTTTTGGATTTCATTTCTCTCCATCTTTGTAAATTCAGGATGTAATTATATCTTTATGTTTGGAGTTGGGAATTTTGACGGTCTTGGTATTGCAGGATTGGGGTTAAGTACATTTATAAGTATTTGTCTTAAGGCTGTTACATTATATATCTGGCTCAAATCACGTAATGTAATCGGGCGGTTAGCTTTCTTGAACCCGTTTCATGTGTTTACTAAAAATGCTACTATGCTGGTACTATCTTATGCGGTGCCTATGGCGATATTGGAAGCTTCAACCATTGCTTTCTTTACAGTGATTTTATTTATCATTGGCTTGGCGGGAGCTGATTACATCGCGATCCATGCGATCACTATACAAATTGCAGAAATTGGAATTGCTTTTGCCTTAGGGTTTAGTGAAGCCGCGGCTATTTCAATTGCCTATGCGGTTGGTGAGAAACAATATGACCAAATCAGAAAATTAATAGTGAAGGGGTTGTCTTTTGGGGCAGCTACAATGACGGGATATGCATTCATTTTAATGATGTTTGGGGACATATTTGTGCCGTTATTTACGGACGAGGAATTAGCGAATACAGAATTTGTGATGGCGCAAGCAAAAGCGGTGCTAATATTAGCGGCTCTTTGTCTGATTATTGATTCTGGTCGTATTACATTGATCGGCGTTTTGCGCGGATTAGGGGATACAGAAAAACCGGTTTACTATTCCATATTTGGATTATGGGGCGTGGCCATTCCTTTATCTTATCTTCTATCAATCCAGTTTAATTTATATAATTCCGGAATTTGGTTAGCTTTGATGTTAGGGATGGGCGTTGTTAGTTTTATCCTGTTCTGTCGATTATTTTATATTCGTAAAACATCCATAACTATCTGATCATAATAATATAACTTCTGCGTAACTTTGAAGCTTTGGGTAAGGTTTCAAAATTCTTCTAGACATAATATTTTTTCTGATATATCACTGATATATTACAAGATCGAAATGGCGTTACTCGCCTATGATATTCGCTCTGACTGGTTCGTGATTTATTGATAGGAGAATACCCCAATGAGCCCAGATATCTTTTCAGGTTGTATCCCTGCCTTGATGACGCCTTGCGACGCAGATCGTAATCCTGATTTCGACGCTCTTGTTCGTAAAGGGAAAGAGCTCATTGCAGCAGGTATGTCTTCGGTTGTTTATTGCGGTTCTATGGGGGATTGGCCTTTATTAACAGATGAACAACGTATGCAAGGTGTGGAAGCTTTGGTAAAAGCGGGGGTGCCAGTTATCGTTGGTACCGGGGCAATTAATACGAAAATGGCTGTGGCACATGCGGCGCATGCCCAAAAAGTCGGCGCACATGGTCTTATGGTTATACCGCGCGTTTTATCACGTGGGACTTCTGCAGCAGCCCAGCGTGCGCATTTTAAAGCAATCCTAACTGCGGCATCTGACTTGCCGGCAGTTATTTATAATAGCCCATATTATGGTTTTGCTACACGTGCTGATCTTTTCTTTGATCTTCGTAACGAGCATCCAAACCTGATCGGGTTTAAAGAATTTGGTGGCGAAGATGATATGCGTTACGCTGCAGAATATATTACCAGCGGTGATGATAATGTGGCCTTGATGGTTGGTGTTGATACCGCGGTCTTCCACGGCATTGTGAATTGTGGTGCGACAGGCGCAATTACAGGGATTGGGAATGCGTTGCCGAAAGAAGTTTTGCATCTGGCAGCCCTTTGTAATGCGGCGGCAAAAGGGGATGCGGATGCTCGTGTAAGAGCGAAAGAACTGGAAGAAGCTTTAGTCGTGTTGTCCTCCTTTGATGAAGGCGCAGATTTAGTTCTTTATTATAAGCATTTGATGGTGATGTTAGGTGATAAAGAATATACCCACCATTTCAATGAAACAGATGCGCTATCCGATAGTCAACGCGGCTATGCAGAGCAACAGTTTAACCTATTCCGTGCATGGTATGCAGCATGGAGCAAGCAATCAGGCGCTGTTGCGACATATGCACCGAAATAACCCGACATCAGAACAGACCTGATGTTTCCTGAGAGCCGTTACTTCCTTTTGGTTTTGTGTGGAAGTAACGGCTTTTTTTATAGATGAGGTAATAGGCGATCAATGGCCTCATTTAACTGTTCTGGTGTTTGTGCAAAACATAGTCGGAACCAGCCGGGTTCATGCATTAAGAAAGCATCCCCCGGTGCTAAACCAACTTTCGCATCTTTAATAAGTTTACGCGCAAATTCGATCGAATCTTCAACTCCTTGCACTTTGAAAAATGCATAAAAAGCGCTATCCGGTGTAGGGCAAATAACATTGGGATGATCGGCAAGGCGGCTCTGAATAATGTCACGTGCCTGACGATATTTCTCTGCTGTTTGGCTTATGAATTCCTCACCTTCTTTTAGGGCTATAACCCCAGCACGTTGGGAAAAAGGTGGCGCGCAGGCCACTGAAAATTCGGCAATTTTTTCAACCAATGGAGTTAGGGATGCAGGCAAAGTTAGCCATCCGAGACGCCATCCGGTCATCGCCCAGCTTTTTGAAAAGGAATTGACCACGATCAATCGATCCTCAGGCTCTGCGACATCTAGAAAGGAAGGAGCAACTTTACGGTCAAATACCACACGTGAATAAACTTCATCGGATATAATCCAGGTGCCACGTTCACGTAGGGTTTTGAGGATATGATCCATCTTTTCTCGTTCCAACATGAATCCTGTTGGATTGGAAGGGGAGTTGATTAGGACCGCTTTTGCTGGTTTGCATGCGTCCAGGAATGCATCCACATCTAGATGCCAGCGTCCGTTTTTAATTTCCAGTTGATGGGTGATCAAATTTGCACCTTGTAAACGAGGGATTGCCAACAAGTTTGGAAAGGCAGGTGTCAAAGTGGCGATCGTATCCCCTTGATTCAGTAAGCATTGAAAGGCCAGATTTAGCGCATTGCCTCCAGAGACAGTGACTGCAATACGGTTTGAGCCAATCTCTTTTCCATACAGATTACTCATATATTCTGAAAGGGCTTGGCGTAAATAGGGACGACCTAGACCTTCGGCGTAGAAAGTTTCCCCTGCTGAGAGGGAGGATGCTGCTGCATCACAGATGAATTGTGGGGTTGGTTCATTTGGTTCACCAAACCATAGAGGAATTAATCCTTCTGTTCCCATGGCTGCATTGGCTAACTCACGTGTAATGGATGGGGATGCATCTATCGCACGGCTGCTTAAACCTTCACTGGCTTTGGTGATTTGCAATGTCATCGTTTACTCCATCAATTTAATAAGTGGCGCGCCCACCGGATAAGTCAAAAACCGCACCTGTGTTGAAAGTACAATCATCTGAAGATAGCCACATCACCATACGGGCGGCTTCCTCAACCCAGCCTAAGCGTTTCATAGGGGATTTGTCGATCATGATTTGAACAAATTCCGGTTCCATCTGATCAAGAATAGCTGTCTTGATCGCCGCCGGCGCAATGCAATTCACGCGGATATCAGTATGTGCCAGTTCTTTAGCCAAAGATTTGGTGAAGCCAATCACACCTGCTTTCGCTGCGGAATAGGCAGAAGCGTTTGGTGTGCCTTCTTTACCAGCCAAGGAAGCCATGTTGATAATGCGACCAAATCCATGTTTTTGCATGATTGGTACGATTTGATGAGCCAGATGAAAAGTGCCCGTCAGATTAACTTCAATCACACGCGTCCAAGTTTCCGGATCATTATCAACAACGGGAAGCGTTGGACCTGCGAAGCCTGCATTATGGGATAGGAAATCAATTGTGCCATAGGCATTTACAGTTTTTTCAATTGCCTTGGTGATTTGATCCGGCTGACTGATATCAACCTTACAATATATGCATCCGTTAGGAAGGTCAGATGGTTCAGATAAATCCCATATAGCGATATTGGCACCTGCCTTTGCATAATGTTTTGCAATTTCTAATCCAATACCAGCGGCACCACCTGTTACAACTGCGGTACGATCTTTATAGTCATAAATAATATTGCTCATAGATCAGTTACCGTATGAAATTTTTTACGTAATCGGCACCGAGGCCGACATTTTCAAAATGTTTGCGACACATTTCGATCTTGGTAAATACATCTTCATAGCCAAGATGATTACCATCGGGGTCACAGTAATACATGACGCCATTTACTTGGAAATAAGTGATCATTTCATCGACATCATCCGGTACAACCAATGTGTGCGTTTCACCTGGCGGTTCAAATACATATCCACCTTCACGGGCCTCCCAATCATGTTCCAGATAATGCCAACGTCCTTTAAGAACAAATCCATGTACTGCATTGGGGTGACGATGACGTGACAACACGCCTGACTTTGTGACCTTTAGTAGATTCATCCAATATCCTTGACTGACATTTAAGCAAAGCGGACGAAAGAAAACATGTTCTGCCTGTTGCACCCACATGCGTGGATCCTCTTCGGATAGGGCATCAGGTACAACAATTTCAGGTAAAGCGTCTTGAGGCATAGGATGTTTATATGCAATACGCGGGTTTTCATCTTTTTCAACTAATGGCATTGAAAAATCCTTTCAGGTTTAGACAGCTGCGTAACCGCCATCGACATTCAAAATAGTTCCAGTGACAAAGCCTGCTGCTTCGGAAGCGAGAAATAAGGCCGGACCAATAAGATCTTCAGGTTGTCCCCAACGTGCCATGGGTGTGCGCGACAAAATAGCTGCGCTGCGTTCTGCATCATCTTGTAAGTTTTGAGTGAGTGGCGTTGATATCCAGCCAGGGGCCAATGCATTCACACGGATATTGTCCGACGCATAAGCAATCGCCAAGGATTTAGTTAATTGTGCTATGCCGCCTTTGGAAGCGGCATAGCCAGGCACCAAACCACCGCCAAAATAACTGAGCATGGAGGCGATATTGATGATTGATCCATTTCGATCTGCTAATAGAGGGCGTGCCGCTGCACAAACACGCATGGTGCCGTTTAGATTGATATCTACCACTTGAGCAAAGACGTCGGGGGAGAGTTCTTCTTCTCTGCGAATGACACCGGCGGCATTTACAACAACATCTAATGAAGACAATGTATCGATCAGGCTAATAACAGCATCTAAATCAGTTACGTCGAGATGACGATAGCTTATATTTTCTTTGTCTTGAGGAAGGTCACCAAGACCCACTGCAAGTACTTGGCAATTTGCGTTTGCGAAACCTTCGGCAATTGCCTGACCCAAACCACTTGTCCCGCCCGTGACAAGAACTTGTTTCTTTGCATGCTTCATATCAATCTATCCTGATTAATGTCCATATTATGGACTAAATTATTCATATATGGACAAATTAACATATCTCTATTTCAGGTCAGTGAGTAAAAAGCAAAAATGCCGAAGTTAACTTTCGGCATTTCAAAGGATGGTTAGGTGAGCAGTTTCCCAATTTTATCGACACATTGAAGCAGAGGGCCGATATATTCATGATATTCGGGCTTTAATCGATATTTGGGAATTGAAACGCTTATGCTCGCTTCTGGTATGTTGCGATCATTTAAGATCGCAGCCCCAAAACAGACGATACCTTCTTCATTTTCTTGATCATCAAAAACATATCTATGCTTTCTAACTTCTTCTATTGTCTTACGAAGCTGAACTTTATCTGTTGTTGTGAACGGTGTGATCGCAGGCAGCGATATGCGAGTAAGCAGCTCCTCACTTTCTTCCGTGCTCAATGCAGCCATAAAGGCTTTGCCAACACCACTGGAATGAAAGGGGACACGGGTGCCAATCTTGGACGCCATCTTTACTGTGGCACGACTTTCAAATTTATCAATGTAAACCAGTTCATCTCCGCTTCTAATAGCAAGATGGACGGTTTCACCTGTTTGGTCACGAAGTTCTTCAAGTGCGTTTTGTGCAATGGACCGGATATTATTATCTGATAAAGCACGCCGGGCCAAAGAAATTAAACGGCCACCTAAAGCATAACTTTTATCGTTATTTCGTTTGATTAAACCTTCTTGTTCAAGTGAGGCAAGGATACGATAAAGAGTTGGGCGGCTTAATTCTGTTGTCTTCAGTAAATCTGATATGAGAGGCGGTTTTTCTGCATCGGCGATTTCTTGTAAAACCTGAATGCTTCTACCAAAGCTTTGAGTGCCTTGAATAGTATTCGCCATTGATGTTCCCCCATTCAGGTTTGTCTGATTCTCGAAAAATATGAATATCTTAGTTATATAGCAGAAAAATTCATGCTTATGAAAGCTGTGATAAGATAGTGGATGCTGCTTCCATATCTGCGCATGGATAAGCGCCGAGTTCCCTGATTTTTTGTGTCACGTCTGTTGGGAGGTTCGTATTACTATTTTCAGGAATTTCATTTAAACGACCCCCGACTAAAATTGGAATATTAATTCCCTGATCTTTCATCTCATTTAGTAAGGATTTTGTGTAACGAAGGGCCACACCATTATAGGTGCTAATGGCGATCGCCTTGGCATTATGAGTTTTTGCGAGACTTATAATAACTTCTGGATCACTTGAGACACCACCATCTATGACATTCAAATTGGCATTTGCAAAAATCATATCAAGAAAGACTTTCCCATGTTCATGAACGTCCGTCGTTGCAGTGAGTATCGTAAAATCCTTTTCGCCCAGTTCAAACAATCCTTTTGCAGAGGCAGTTTCCAGATATTCTGTTGCCATTTCTTCAAGATGAGTGAAGGTAGTTGCTGGAATAACAGGTTGTCGTCGTAACGGTTTTTTATCGGGAATGGGGCCAATGCCAAAGCGTCGTTCAAGTTCCCGTCCGCCGATGCGTCGTAAAGCAAGAAGTAGCTCAAATGGGTCATTGCAGTTAAAGCCAGCCTGCTTGAAACCCGTCAGGACATTTTCGGTAAATTGTCTGCCACCTTTTACGAGCTGATTACAGATCTCATCAATTGCAGCGAAATTGAAAACAGGTTCGTAGCCCTCTGCCAATTGAGAGAGGCGATAAAGATGTAATTGCGCATCGATTACTTCATCTACATCTGGAATACGTTTGTTTTCTGTGACAGGGACAGGATTTACCGCATGTCCACTTGGTAATGTATTTTGTGCCACAATATCGCTGAGGAGGTAGGACGCAAGTGAGGCATAATTTTCTGCACTATCGCCTTCATATAAAACAGTTGCACCAAAGACTTGCGATCCCGGAACGCCATCCGTCACAACAGAAAGTGCACGCTGGAAAGCTATACGTGTTAAGGGTTCTGTGAAGTGATGGCCGTAACAAACAGCATATTTCGCCCCAATCAGATCAGTGACGATGTATTTCTCAAGAATTGCCATGCCTAATGCACTGGTCAAATCTTCAAAGATAGCGGCAAAACCATCATCAAGATTTGAATGTACGAGCACATCAACAGGCTGAGCGGCAATCAAACCTAGTGCTTTTACGGTGTTTGCCGTTGTTTCAACATCATCAGTGTAATTAGGTAATCTGAAAGTGAAAAACTGCCCAAGATTGCCAATAGTGGTTGCCCCTGCAGACAGGGCTGCGCAGGTATTCTCTAAGGCACCAGGAAAACCTAACATGAAGTCGCCAAAATGCATGGCCGAAGGTACAGTGTCGGATAGTTTTTGAAAATCTTCAGGGCCGTTCAAAATAAGTCCCGTTCCTGTTACCTTGCCCGCTCGACTTTCTTTTGGATAGCCCATGGACCAATCAAGACAAACGCCAAAACGATCAACGGTGGCATCTTTTTCCTGACAAGTGTCATAGATGCGTTTTAAAGCTTCGCAAGTATGTTCAAGGCTGCGATAACCAAGATGGGCATGTTGCATGAGGCGGCGGTTTCGAATGGCCTTATTTTTATATTCTATCTCGTTGGCAACAGCATGTTCCCTAAGGAAGAGATTGCTGCCTACCGTCCAGTGGGATTGTAATTTATGTCCCTCATTCAATAGCTCTTCACCGGAAGGAAGATCTGTTTCTGGTAAAATTTTCTTCTTATCAAGATCAGCCATCATGTTGAAATCTCATATAGATAGAGGCGTTATTCATTGGTTATGGCAAAACCGTAGGGCTAAACGAATAAAAAATCAAAAGCTATCTGACATGCGCTTACTATTCTCAATGGCATCGGGTTTTATCTCCCTATTTTTTATCTGGTTAGATTTCTTCTAATCAAAGCTAAGGAACTCAGTCCTTATCAACTGCTTCTGCGTCGGCTATTCAATTTAAGGATAAAGGATAAGCTAAGTGGGAGAAAAGTGTGACTGATCGAATTGATTGCGCCATTGACGTGCGCGATGCCGTCAAGCGCTATGGCAGTTTTACAGCGCTTAAGAAGATTTCATTATCGATTAAGGATAATGAATTCTTTACCTTATTGGGACCATCCGGTTGCGGCAAAACAACCTTGTTAAGGATGATTGCCGGATTTGAAACGGTAACAGAAGGTGAGATTTTCCTATATGGAGCTGAGATAGAAAATCTGCCCCCATTTAAGCGGCCAGTGAATACTGTCTTCCAGAATTACGCACTTTTTCCCCATATGACAGTTTTGGATAATGTGGGTTTTGGGTTGGAGATGAAGGGCGCGTCTAAAACGGATGCCCGCAAACGTGCTGGCGAAATGTTGGAGTTGGTGCAACTCAGCCAGTTTTCAGATCGTAAACCAAGTCAACTTTCAGGGGGGCAACAACAACGTGTGGCTTTGGCACGTGCATTGGCACCTGAACCCAAGGTCTTATTACTTGATGAACCTTTATCGGCGCTGGATTTAAAATTACGAAAAGCAATGCAGATTGAACTGAAGCATTTGCAACGTGAAACCGGCATTACCTTTATCTTTGTCACACATGACCAAGAAGAAGCCCTGACTATGTCAGACCGTATTGCTGTGATGTCAGCGGGCGAATTACAGCAGTTGGGTGAGGCGCGTGAGATTTATGAACGTCCGCGTAATATGTTTGTGGCTGATTTTATTGGTGAAACCAATTTGTTGGAAGTTTCTGTCGATAAAATTGAAGAAGGGCGCGCGGTTTGTCATCTAGGTGGCGGGCATGAATTAACCTGTAATGCCGTGGATGGAATTGGTGTTGGCTCACAAGTTCATATGAATATTCGACCGGAAAGATTATTTATGTCAGATACGCCTGTGGAAGCCGAGAGTCTAAAGGGGATCGTTCAGGATAACATCTTTATTGGGACTGACTTATCAACGATTGTGAAATTGTCCAATGGTGTGGATTTTATTGTTCGCACGTCAAATAGTGATCGGGGTAATAAACGTATCTTTGAGCCGGGCAGTGAGATTTATGTAAATATGGAGCTGGGGGCAGCACGCCTCTTGGTGGACTAATGGCAGGCGGCGCAGCAAGTGGCGGCAGTGCCACAACTGATACATATAAAGAAGCGAGAACGTGGTTATTATTACCTTCATGGATAACTTTGGGCTTCTTGGTATTAGCACCCGTGTTCATGATGTTGATATATTCCTTCCTGACAAAGGAATTTCGCGGAGGTGTGATCTGGGAATTTAGTTTGGCAGCATATGATCAGTTCTTCTTTGATCGTGGTCTTTTTGGGGATGAACCTCCAAAGATTGAATGGACATATATCCTGATTTTCTGGCGTTCAATCTGGCAAGCGTTAGCGGCCACATTGTTGAGTTTGGTTATTGGTTTCCCAACGGCATATTATATTGCCACCCGCCCAGAAAAAATCCGTCCAATGTGGGTCTTCCTAATCACCATTCCTTATTGGGTAAACCTGTTGATCCGTACGGTGTCGATGAAATTTCTTTTAAGAGATCAGGGGCCTTTAAATGATTTTTTGATTGGTATCGGATTAATTGATACGCCGATTACAATTGTGAATACAGATTTTGCAGTGCAGATGGGGCTATTTTATTCCTATTTACCTTTCATGGTATTGCCGATTTATGCGGCGGTCGAAAGATATAATTTCTCATTGTCCGAAGCAGCGGCAGATTTATACGCAACAAAATGGACAACCTTGCGACGTGTGTTGTTACCCGCTGTTAAACCAGGTGTGATTGCAGGTTGTATCTTGGTCTTTGTGCCTTCTATGGGGTCTTTCTTAGCGCCTGATTTATTAGGTGGGGCGAAGAACTTTATGATTGGTTCATTGATTGAAGAGCAGTTTAAGGGGAATGCAGGTAACTGGCCGTTTGGGGCCGCGGCTTCCATGATTTTGATGTCTATGGTTTTGATCCTTCTGATGCTTTATGCGCGTCAGCAAGCCAAAGCTGACAAAGCGGGAGGGTGATATCATGGCAACACGTAAATCCTCTAAATATGACATCAAAAATTATAGCGGCTTTAAGGCAATCACGCTTCTTTGCTTGTTTGTGCTTTATGCGCCATTGGTTGTCGTAACTGTTTATAGTTTTAATGCATCCGCATCGCTCACAAATTGGGAGGGCCTCTCTTTCCGCTGGTATATTGATGTATTTAGCGGTCCGGAAAGTGAGAAATTTAAAGTCGCTGCATGGAACAGTTTTGTGATTGCGATTGCCGCAGCCACAATGGCGACTTTAATCGCAACACTTGCAGCAACTGCAATGATCCGAGGCGGGCGTTTCCGTATGCGTACGGTTTCTTTTGGTTTGATCAGTTTACCATTGATGGTGCCTGAAATTGTGACGGCGGTTGCGACGCTGATCTTCTTTAACTCTATTGGTTTTGACCGTGGAGTGATGACCATTCTTCTTGCCCATACAGCTTTTTGTATTCCTTTTGCGTATTTGCCAATTTCAGCACGTATGCAAGGTATTGAAAGCAGTTATGAACAAGCTGCTATGGACCTGTATGCCAATAAACGCCAGGCATTTACCAAGATTTTGGTGCCGTTGATGATGCCGGGAATTATTTCTGGTTTCATTCTGGCCTTCATCGTTTCTTTGGATGATTTCATCATTACAAATTTTGTGAAAGGCGCGGGTGTGGAAACTTTACCAACGGCCATTTTTGGATCCGTTAAGCAAGGCATCAAACCAAATATTATGGCGATCTCATCCCTCTTGCTGGGCGTGTCCATTGTCATGGTCACCTTAAGTTACATCGTCGGTAAATCGGATAACACAAAATAAAATTATGTTTTTAAACATGGGAGATAGAAAATGAAAAAATATCTAATGTCAGGTGTGATGGCACTTGCACTCGGGTTGACGGCAACTGCTGCTAAAGCTCAAGAAAAACTGGTCGTATATCATTGGTTTGAATATATGCCACAAGAATTGCTGGATAAGTTTACAGCAGAAACAGGCATTGAAGTCACCATGGATACCTATGATTCAAATGAATCTATGTTGGCATCCCTAAAAGCTGGTGCAATTGGTACATATGATGTTGCTGTGCCAGGTGATTACATGGTGTCGATTATGGCAGGCGAAGGTCTGTTAGATACAATTGCCGATGGTGAATTGAAAAATAAAGGAAATATCGAAGCCGGTTGGGCGGATCCAAGTTTCGATCCAGGCCGTAAACATTCCATCCCTTATCAATGGGGCTCCACAAGTTTTGCGGTGAATCGTGATGTTTATAATGGCGATATTCAAACCACAGATATCCTGTTTAACCCGCCTTCAGAATTAAGTGGACGCATTAATATGCTGGATTCTCAGGGTGAAGTGATGGCAATGGCATCTGTTCATATGGGTATTCCACAATGTTCCCAAGATCGTGAACAGCTAAAAGCTCTTAACGCGATGTTACAGAATGCAAAACAACATTGGGCCTCTTTTAACTCTGATACTGCCAAAGAGGTGTTGGTGTCAGGTGATGTTGCCGTTGGTCAGATTTATGATGGTTTCTCCGCCAAAGCACGGGAAGAAGGCGCAAATGTAGAATATGCATATCCAACACAGGGTTATGTAGCTTGGATGGATAATGTGGTTCTATTAAAGGATGCCCCAAATCGTGAAAACGCATTGAAATTTATGGATTTCTTGCTTGAACCAGAAAATATTGCGGCTGTCACAAATTATGCGCGTTACAATGCGGGTGTGAATGGTGTGGCTGAATTCCTTGATCCAGAACTTGCAACCCAGCCAGAGAAGAACCCACATGCGAAAGCAGGACCTGGCGTGTTTATCGAAGTTTGTGATCAGGCAACTCAGGCCGTTTACGACACAATCTGGACGAATTTGAAAAAATAACTCATCTGTCTGAGTAAAAATGAAACCCCGAGTTTATATGAAGTTCGGGGTTTTGTTTTAGGCTGGACCTAATTGCAGGAAAGTTTCACTTTTCCGGATGCCATCCATGGCCCGGATATCGGTTATAAGCTGGTTGATTTCCTGCATGGTTGAAACTTCAACATTGGCAATCAAATCCCATTTACCGTTGGTGGTGCTGACTTCCGATAGGCCTGGAATTTTCTTTAAGCTATTGATGGTGGCACGGCAGTTATTTTCGCCAAGCTCAATCATCATTATTGCTTTGATAATATCTTGTCGTTCCCCATCACGTAATTTGACGGTGAAGCCTTTAATGACGCCTGAATCTAGTAGTTTGTTGAGGCGGGATTGTACGGTCCCTCTTGCAACACCAAGTATCTGAGCAAGGACCGGAACCGAGGCACGTCCGTTAATTCTTAGTTCTGCTATCAATCTATGATCTAGGTCGTCCATATTATTCCTATTGCCGATTTCGTTAATTGAGCTGGCAGAATAATCAATATTTCATCAATTTTCTACAAATATGATGTTTCTGACAAATGTTGATATCTATATGATGTTTCTACAAATAAGGATTAAGGCGGGATTATTATAATGAAAATTGTTTTAAATGAAGCATCGGTTTATCATGACGCGAGAGAAGAATTTCACCATGGGAAGCTTGTGCCGAGTTTCGAAAACCCGTCCCGTCTTAGAAATATTATCAGTTTATTCAAAAAAAATGGCGTAACCGAATTTCTGGAACCAAAAGATTTTGGTTTAGATCCTATTGTCCAAGTACATGAAGATCATTATGTGACGTTCTTGCAAAATATCTGGAAAGAATGGAAAGCCGCAGGCAATGAGGGCGACGTTATTCCCTATATATGGCCCGCTAAAGGATTGAAACATATTTCATCGCATGAAAATTTAAATGCCAAGATTGGAAGTTATGCGTTCTCTAGCGATTCCGCCATTGTGGATGGGACTTGGAAGGCGGCTTATCAAGGGGCACAAACCGCCCTTACAGCTTTGGACTATGTATGCGCAGGTGATAGGTCTGCTTTTGCTTTAACGCGCCCGCCAGGACATCATGCGCATGCAGCCACATATGGTGGATATTGTTATTTGAATAATGCAGCTATTGCGGCACAAGCGGCGCGGGACCGCGGTTATGAAAAAGTATGTGTGCTAGATGTGGATTTCCATCATGGGAATGGTACACAGGATATCTTTTATGATCGGGAAGATATTTTAACTATTTCAATACATGGACATCCAAAAACGAATTTTCCATATTATTTGGGATATGAAGATGAAATGGGCGAAGGTGCCGGGGTGGGATGTAATTTAAATTTGCCTCTTAAAGATGGTGCCGATTTTAAGGATTGGGAAGACGCGTTTCATATTGCTTGTGATAAAGTGAAAGCGTTTGGCGCGGAGATGTTGGTTGTACCTTTGGGCGTCGATACGTATGAAGGCGACCCAATTTCAAAGTTTAAGTTGAAAACGGATGACTTTCTAACAATGGGGAAATTGTTAGAGGTACTTGAGCTACCAACTGTCTTTACAATGGAAGGTGGGTACGATGTTGGTCCTATTGGACAAAATGTATTTAATGTCCTGAAAGGCTTTGATGACTCACTTTAAGTATTAGGAGTTGAAACAAATACATTATTTGTTTCCAGTGCCTCAGCCAGTTCACCTATAGGGGCTTCATTACTGACCAGAGTTTGAATATCGGAAAACTCGCAGACAGAAATCAAAGATTTACGGTCGAATTTTGTGCTATCCGCAGCGACGATTACATGGCTTGCCCGACTGATAAGCATACGTGATAATTCCGCTTCATGGGCTTTTTGAACCATAATGCCACGTTGTGCATGTAAAGCCGTTGCGGAGAGAATTGCATATTGTACGTCAAATTGATTGAAAGTCTTTAATGCTTGTGCGTCAAATGCTGCGGAATCATCGCTACGTAGTTCTGATCCAGCGAAGTAGACTTTATTTGTTGGATTAGGTGCGAGGGTACTTGCAATTTGTGCGGAGTTGGTAATCACAGTCAGATTTTTTTTATCCGCAAGGGCTTGTGCCACATAAGAAGTCGTGGATCCGGCATCTAGCATAATAGAGTCACCATCGCTTATCGTTGCGGCCACCACAGTTGCTAAATTCTGTTTGGCGTCCTGATTTTCCAGCATGCGACGATGGAACGGGGCTTCTAAAAGACGATCAGGTGCAACGATGGCCCCATGCACCTTCTTAACCAATCCTCTTTCAACCAGTGGGATCACGTTTCTGCGAATGGTTTGATCAGTTACGCCCAGCATTTCTGCCAGTTCCATTGTCGTAACGGACCCTTTCAATCGCACAGTGTTAAGGATTTCTGTTTCTCGTTTTGTCGCGTGCATTATCTTTAATCTCTTAATTTTCCGCTATTTTAATCAAAGCCAATTTAATTGAAAAGCGCATTCTGATCTGCAAATCAACATAAACCAACATCTCTGTTAATGGTTGTTTTCATAAGGAAAACTGAAGTTTTTACAAGCTTTAACTCGCTTTTTGTGACTTTACATTCTTTGCATATAAGAATGATGGAAACATAAAAAAGACATTTATGCTATACAAAACAACATAATTTGTATTATAAATGTTGAATAATGTTGACATGAGTTCGTGTTTAACTCATCGTGAAGACAATAAAGACGAAAAAATTCGTATAACAGGAAGGTGACTTATGAAAATGGGACATGGAATAAGGAAGGCTACATTTGGTTTGGCTGGTCTTGCTATGTGTATAGGTGCAAGTGCATCTGCATGGGCAAATTCATCTGATCCGATCAAATTGACATTGCATGATTGGACTGGCCAGTTACTCACCACAAAGATCATGGGTGAGGTTCTAAAAAAAGGTGGCTTTAACGTAGAATATGTACAGGCAGATTATATTGCGCAATTTGCGGGTCTTCAGTCTGGAGACTTGCATGTGGCGATGGAAATCTGGGAAACAACAGGTCGTGAAGCTATGGATAAGGCTGTTGGAACCGGCAAGGTAGAAAACCTTGGTTCGACAGGTATGCAAGCGATTGAGGAATGGTGGTATCCATCATATATGGAAGAACGCTGCCCGGGCTTACCAAATTGGGAAGCCTTAAATGATTGCGCTGAAGAGTTCGGAACTGCGGAAACTTTGCCAAATGGTCGTTATCTTGGCGCACCCGTAACATGGGGTGGTTTTGATGATGAGCGTGTTGAAGCCTTAGAACTTGATTATGAAGTTGTTCATGCAGGTACCGATGCTGCTTTATTTGCAGAACTTGAATCTGCTTATCAACGTGAAGCCCCAATTTTACTATGGGTGTATTCCCCACATTGGGCCACATTCAAATTTCAGGGAGATTGGATTCAATTCCCGGAATATAGCGCAGAATGTTATAATGACCCATCTGTCGGTGTGAACCCTGATTTGGCTTATGATTGTGGTAAGCCAACAGGTCCGATTTGGAAAGTGGCATGGTCTGGCGTGAAGGATAAATGGCCGGGTGCACATTCAGCTATTGAAAGTTTTGACATGAATAATGACGAAATGTCCGCATTGATCGTGAAAGCTGATTTGAACGGCGAAGATATTGATGATGTGGTTCAAGGCTGGATCACTGAAAACGAAGATGTCTGGAAAGAGTGGCTTAAGTAAACTCTTTACTCCTTGCTATGGAGGAGTGTCCTTGATGCTCCTCCTTCTTTTTATGTTTTGATCGGATCGGAATAAATAAATGCCCAGCCAATCTGTAAAACTCTCATGCAAAAATATTTGGAAAGTTTTTGGTGGGAATGCAGAAAAGATTATGAATGAAACCAGCTCAGAAAACCTTGATAAAACCCTGAAGGAGCAAGGTTGCGTTGTTGGTGTCCGCCAAGCCAATATTGAAATTTATGAAGGCGAAATTTTCGTCATTATGGGATTATCAGGATCAGGTAAATCCACCTTAGTCAGATTATTATCCAGACTAATTGAGCCCACAGCGGGTGAAATTATCTTTGATGGTAAGAATTTACTGGATGCGACCGAAGAAGAAATGATCGAAATTCGTCGCCATAAAATGGGGATGGTTTTCCAGCATTTCGCATTATTGCCGCATTTAACCGTACTTGGAAATGTTGCTTTTCCACTGGAAGTTCAGGGTGTGAGTAAAGCTGAACGTGAAAAGCAGGCCAGACAAGTTATTGAATTGGTTGGCTTAAAAGGGCGTGAAAATTACTATCCAAGTGAGCTTTCAGGCGGCCAACAACAGCGTGTTGGTATCGCACGTAGCTTGGCAGTAGAGCCTGAATTATGGTTTCTTGATGAACCGTTTAGTGCCTTGGACCCGTTAATCCGTCGTGAGATGCAGGATGAATTCTTACGTCTGCAAAATGTTCTGCATAAGACAATTACCTTTATCACCCATGATTTCGACGAAGCAATTCGTCTGGCAGACCGCATTGCAATTATGAAGGACGGACGTGTCGTACAAATTGGAACGGCAGAAGAATTGGTCTTAAACCCTGCGGATGCTTATGTAGAGGAATTTACAAGCCATGTTTCAAAAGCCAAAGTTTTAACTGTTGGTTCAGTCATGGCGGCACCTTTGGGCGCTCACGAGGTTGCTGGCGATGTTGCTGTGAAAGATTTAATTGCTGATGTTGCTGTGAAAGTTGAAGCGGCAGATAAGCCATTTGCTGTTTTGGATGAAAATGGCGAAGTGGTGGGGAGCCTTTCGCGGGATAAGGTAATTAGTGTTCTTGTTGCTGGTGAAGGATATGCCGGTGACTGAGAGGTTCAAAAATTTTATAGTCTCTGTCAGAGGGATGTGGCTTTTGCTATTCATTGCCTCTTTGATCTTGGCGGCAAATGCCAAGGGTTGGTCAAAGATATTGGGCATGAAATGGGCGATGAAATATCCTGCTGGATGGCGTTTGCCTTTAAAAAGTCATATCACCAACGGTATGGAATGGTTGGTGGAAGAAGCCAGTTTTGGCTTGTTCACTTTTAAGGAGTTTACCCGTGGTATTGCCTATCTTTTGGAGTTGCCACTTGATTTCTCTACCGCAATTTTCTCAACAGGTTTTTACAGTGGACTAGGCAATGAGGCTGTACAGGTATTGCCACCGATAAGTTGGATTGCGGTGATCATTATTGTCTTTGCAATAGGGCATTTTGCACGGGCAATGAAACTCACACCCGCCAAAATGAGCTTGGCGATATTTGCCATGTTATGTTTCCTATATCTGGCTGTTTTTGGGCAATGGGAAAGTTCTATGATCACATTGTCTTCCATTGTGATTGCAGTTCCTATGGGGGTGATTGGTGGTGTGTTGATCGGAACTTGTGGGTATCGTTGGCCAAAATTTGAAAAGGCAATTTCACCTCTTCTTGATTTGATGCAAACCATGCCAATCTTTGCCTATCTGGTACCCATCTTGTTTTTATTTGGATTTGGGCCCGTCGCAGCGATGATTGCAACAGTGATTTATGCCATGCCACCAATGGTGCGGATAACAATTATGGCCTTGAAAAATGTACCAAGTGAGATTGTTGATTTTGGCTATATGGCAGGATGTACCCGCCGACAATTAATGTGGAAAGTATTGGTGCCAAGTGCAGCACCCGGTTTAATGGTTGGTGTGAACCAGGTGATCATGCTTTCGTTAAATATGGTGATTATTGCGTCTATGATCGGAGCGGGTGGTTTAGGATATGATGTCCTGACATCTCTGCGTCGATTAGATATTGGTGGTGGTCTGGAGGCTGGCGTAGCTATCGTTGTGCTGGCGATTGCGCTTGATCGATTAAGTCAGGCCTTTGCAGAGCAAAATGATATGGCTCTGGTCCACCATCATGCTCAGAAACCATTTCTTAAACGCCATCAATGGTCATTGATTTCAGGCGTTGCAATTCTGTTCTTCGGGATAGGTGGCTATGTGATTGACGCTTTTCAGATGTATCCTGAAAGCTGGGAAGTCACGACGGCCAGTTTCTGGGAAGCATCAGTGAAATATCTAAATGTAAATTTCTATGATCAATTTGAGGCATTGAAAACAGCATTGTTGACGACATTTATGATCCCGGTAAAACGGTTTTTACTTGGTCTTCCATGGCCGTGGGTTTGTGCCATGTTGGCATTGATCGGTTGGCAGTTAGGCGGATGGCGTCTGTCGTTACTATGCGCTGTATTAAGCCTGTTTATTGTGGTTACAGGTCAATGGCAAAAAGCAATGATCACGGTTTATTTGTGCAGTATTTCTGTGGTAATTGCAGGGTTAATCGGTGTGCCACTTGGTATTCTAGCAGCAGAAAAGCCAACAGCTAATCGTATCATTCAAGGCGCTATTGATACGTTGCAGACCTTACCAAGTTTTGTTTACTTGATTCCGGTTGTAATGTTATTCCGTGTCGGTGATTTCGCTGCGATGATTGCTGTGGTCCTTTATGCTTTGGCGCCTGCTGTACGCTATACTATTCATGGCTTGCGTCAAATTGATCCATCTTTGATTGAAGCTGGCATCGTATCTGGTTGTACGAAACGTCAACTTTTGTGGAAGGTAAAGTTACCAATCGCTGTGCCAGAAATCTTGCTTGGGATGAATCAAACAGTGATGTTGGCAATTTCTATGTTGGTAATTACGGCACTTGTTGGTACACGTGATCTTGGTCAGGAAGTTTATATCGCTTTGACCAAGGCAGATACAGGGCGTGGTTTGATTGCTGGTTTGTCTATTGCTTTTATTGCTATTATTGCAGATCGTTTGATCAATGCTGGGGCAAAGAAGCTTAGACAGCATCATCATTAAGCGAAATATATAAACATAATATTAGATACAGGGATGAAATAACTTTGGTTTCTTCAAATACTTCTGTCGAAGCAATCTTGGATGTTGCGCAAAAAGCAGCAACTGAGGCAGCAAAAACGAGTTTAGCTTATTTTAAAGAAGCGGTGGATGTTGATTATAAAGGAGACGAGTCACCAGTTACGATTGCGGATCGGGAAACAGAGACCGTATTACGTAACATTATTGGTGAGGCTTTTCCGGATCATGGCATATTTGGTGAAGAACACGGCAAGCAGAATATGGACGCGGAATATATCTGGGTTCTGGATCCGATTGATGGCACGAAATCTTTCATCACAGGTATTCCGCTTTTTGGTATGTTAATCAGTGTGGTTCATAACAACTTACCAATGGCGAGTGTGGTGCATATGCCGGCTCTTGGTGAAACATTTATCGGGGCTGTGGGGAAAGATGCCAGAAATAACAATGGAGAAATGCTGAAGGTACGTGCATGCTCAAGCCTTTCCGAAGCTCTCTGTTTTATTGGCGAAGCAGACAAAATGTTTGAAGGCGCACCAGGGCTTTATGAAAAAATCCAGAAAAAGACGCGTTTGGCACGTTTTGGGTATGACTGTTATCCCTATGTAAAGGTAGCAGCCGGTAAGATCGATGTAATGATTGAGCGTAATCTACAGCCGTATGATTTCTGTGCCTTGGTGCCGGTTGTCGAAGGTGCAGGCGGTATTATCACAGATTGGGATGGTAATCGATTGACGATGGATTCTGATGGGGATGTGCTGGCTTGTGGTGATCCGAAGGTACATGCAGAAATGCTGTCGCTTATTCAGGAATGGAAGTCTGAAAACAATAATTAGAGAAAGGAGGCTTAAAGCCTCCTTTTTTATGGACTGAACTTCACATTCGATGTGGCATAAGGATGAAAAACTTTTTCCATACTTGAAAAGTGATTATCAGTTTTTAATGGATTGCTTGGCGTATAGTTCAACGTTTTAATTCTTGAAAGAATAATCTCATTATCTTTTACATCAATATCCAGAATATTCAGGCAGCATGTATCTTGATCATAACCACCCATGGAAAGTAAGGTGCTTTCTGCGCTAGCACGACAGTTTGATGCAATCAAAGATAAGAGCAATCTATTCACACCGTCATGGGCGACGATCAGAAGTTGTGACCAATCGGTTTGTCTTGCAATTTCATGAAATTTGCTTGTTACACGTGTTGCAAATTCCACAAATGTTTCACCTGCTCCATAAGATGCGCTAGGTAGATAGGCATTTTCAAATGCATAAGCGAGTTCGTCTTCGCGTCGATCAATTGGTATTTGATCAAAGCCTTTTGGTTGAATTTCCATAAAACATGGTTCTGCTTCGATGGGTATTCTACGATCACCTAATACGAGTTGAGCAGTCTGTTTCGTTCGAATCAAGCCGGAACAGATAGCTTTATCAATTTCGATGTCGGACAATAAGTTGCCTATATCTTGTGCTTGTTTGCATCCGAGTTCGGTTAATTGAACATTATTAGGTTCATCTACAGGTTTGTTGTTTTTATCAAAATAAGACACGTCACCATGACGCATTAGGTAAATGCGGCGTCGAAAATATGTGCTTTTCAATGGCTTATAAGTCATTGGGATTACTCTTCATTATTTTCAATATGATAAAATTGAATGCTTATATCAACAAATATAGTCATTAAATCAACAATAAATGTCATTAATTATTCATTTTATGTTGTTTTAATGTTGACATGAAGCAGGTTTTTGGAGGACAATTTAAATCAAGAAATGAAAATAAGAATGTCCGAGGCAGGGATGAAAGATAGCAAGAAATTTGTTCAGGGATTGACGTGTTGGCGTGGGGAGGTGGATCCACAACCGCTGAGCGGCGGCATCACCAATGTGAATTATGTTGTTGAAGATGGTGGTGAGAAATTTGTTGTCCGTGTTGGCAATGATATCCCTCTGCACCAAGTTATGCGTTTCAATGAACTGGCTGCGAGCAAGGCAGCCTATGAAGCTGGATTATCCCCGGAGGTCGTCTTTCATACTGAAGGTGCATTAGTTATTAGATTTATTGAAGGTAAAACCTTTGATGCTTCAGATGTTCAGATGCAGACAAATCTGGGACGTATTCTACCTTTATTACATAAATGCCATTACGATATGCCAAAATATGTAAGGGGACCTGCGCTTGTCTTCTGGGTTTTTCATATTGTTAGAGATTATGCGGCGACCTTAAAAGCCGGTAACAGTAACCATCTCAATAAACTCGCAGATTTACAGAAATCCGCCGACCAATTGGAGACTGCTGTCGGGTCTATTGAGGTGGTCTTCGGACATAATGACTTATTGCCTGCCAACTTATTGGATGATGGCTCACGCATCTGGTTGCTTGATTGGGATTATGCAGGTTTTAACAGCCCATTGTTTGATTTGGGTGGCTTGGCGTCAAATAATAATCTGTCTGATATTCAGGAAAAATGGATGTTAGAAGCGTATTTCGACAGGCAAGTAACTGATGAATTATGGCGTCAATATAGCGCCATGAAATGTGCCTCCCTGTTACGGGAAACCATGTGGAGTATGGTATCTGAGCTTCATTCAGAGATCGATTTTGATTTTGCGGCTTATACAGAAGAAAACCTCGCGGGATTTAAAGCTGCGCTCAACGAATTTAATCAAATATAGGAAGAAATTATAAATGTCTGAATTACCAAAATCAGCCAAAGCGGTTATTATTGGCGGGGGAATTATCGGCTGTTCCGTTGCGTATCATTTAGCCAAGCTTGGTTGGACGGATACAGTATTGTTGGAACGCAAAAAACTGACATCTGGTACAACTTTCCATGCAGCTGGACTTGTAGGCCAATTGCGCTCTAATGCCAATATTACCGAATTACTAGGCTATTCAGTCGATCTTTATAATCGTCTGGAGGAAGAGACGGGTTTAGGTACAGGTTGGAAAATGAATGGCGGCTTGCGTTTGGCTTGTAATGAAGAACGTTGGACAGAAGTAAAACGTCAGGCAACGACCGCGCATTCCTTTGGTTTGGATATGCAATTACTTACACCTCAAGAAGCACAGGACCTGTGGCCGTTAATGGATATTGGCGATGTGGTTGGGGCAGCTTTCCTACCGACTGATGGACAGGCAAATCCATCCGATATTACACAAGCCTTGGCAAAAGGCGCGCGTATGAATGGCGCAACCATCATGGAAGATACAAAAGTTCTTTCCATTGAGATGGAAGATGATGTGATCAAGGGTGTGCATACAGATAAAGGCTTTATTGAATGTGAAAAAGTTATCTGTTGTGCGGGGCAGTGGACACGCAACTTTGCAAAATCCGTTGGTGTGAATGTACCCTTGGTGCCAGTAGAACATCAATATATGGTGACAGAACAGATCGCGGGCGTGGAATCCAATCTTCCAACTTTGCGTGATCCAGATCGATTGACCTATTACAAAGAAGAAGTTGGTGGTCTTGTGATGGGCGGGTATGAACCTAATCCAATTCCATGGGCAATGGATGGTATCCCAAAAGGTTTCCATTTCACCTTGCTGGATTCCAACTTTGATCATTTTGAACAATTAATGGAATTGTCTTTGGGGCGTGTGCCTGCACTTGAAACTGCAGGGATTAAAGAATTGGTGAATGGCCCTGAAAGTTTTACGCCGGACGGTAATTTCATTTTGGGTGAAGCGCCAGAATTGAAAAACTTCTTTGTCGGTGCAGGCTTTAATGCTTTTGGTATCGCATCTGGTGGTGGCGCTGGTATGGTTCTGGCAGAATGGGTTGCCAAGGGTGAGCCGCCATTTGATGTATGGCCTGTTGATATTCGCCGTTTCGGATCGCGTCATTTTGATGATAATTGGGTGCGGACCCGCACATTGGAAGCCTATGGTAAGCATTATACAATTGCCTGGCCGCATGAAGAGCATTCCACGGGTCGCGGTGGACGTAAATCCCCGCTATATGATCGATTATTAAATCAAGGTGCATGTTTTGGTGAAAAACTGGGTTGGGAACGTCCAAACTGGTTTGCAGATATTGAAAATGGTCAGGAAGCCAAAGATGAATATTCTTATGGTCGCCAAAACTGGTTTGAGAAAGTTGGCAAGGAACATCAAAACACCCGTGAAAATGTCTCCGTGTTTGACCAATCTTCTTTCGCAAAATTCTTGATGGTCGGACCAGATGCAGAAAAGGCATTGAATTGGATTTGTGCCAATGATGTAAGTGGTCCGGTAGGGTCATTAATCTATACACAAATGTTAAACGATCATGGCGGTATCGAATGTGATTTGACTGTCGCACGTACCAAGCGCGATGAATATTACATTGTAACGGGAACTGGTTACGCCACCCATGATTTCCACTGGATCAGTTCAAATATTCCTGAAGGTTTAAATGCATATTTGATTGATATCACGTCTTCTAAGGCTGTGTTATCCATCATGGGTCCAAATGCCCGTAAGGTTCTTGAAAAATTAACGACAGATGACATCAGTCACGAAGGATTTACCTTCGGGACTGCAAAGGAGATCGGTTTGGCAGGCGCCCCTGTTCTTGCCTTCCGATTGACCTATGTTGGCGAACTTGGCTGGGAGCTGCATATGCCAAGTGAATATGCTGCAAATGTCTATGATGCGATTATGGAAGCTGGTCAGGATCTGGGTATTCAAAATGCAGGTTATCGTGCAATTGAGTCCTGCCGTCTTGAAAAAGGTTATCGTGCATGGAGCTCAGATATTGGGCCAGATCATACCCCGATTGAGGCAGGTATGGGTTTTGCGGTGAAGTTGAAAACAAATATCGACTTTAAGGGACGTAAAGCGATTGAAAAACAAAAGGCTGAAGGCGTGCAAAAGCGGATGGCGACTTTCACCGTTGATGATCCGGATGTCATTCTGTTGGGACGTGAAACTATTTATCGTGATGGGGTGCGTGTCGGATGGCTCAGCAGTGCTGGCTTTGGGTACACACTAAATAAACCGATAGGTTTCGGATATGTGCGTAATAAAGATGGTGTTGACGCTGATTACCTTAAATCTGGCGAATATGAGCTAGAAGTTGCGACCAAAAGAGTAAAAGCTTCGCTGCATCTGGCACCTTTATTTGATCCAAAAATGGATAAAGTGAAGCAATAAACCGGTTTTGCAGAATAGGTTGAGCTGAACTTTTTAGGTTGCAGATGCGTTTGTAGGGCAGTCAGAGTGGGGATTCTGGCTGCCCTCATTTGCGTCTGGGGTGTTTTCTTTCTCGTGTTTTTTTTAAGTGAAATTTCAGGTGAAATGTTCAATTATTTTCACTTTATTTTCATTTCATATTTTTTTTATAAAAATGTCATAAAAATATATCTATGCCGATGCAAATAGTATAGTATTCGCGATTGTAATTTTCTCTTTATGTAAATATATTTTCAATTATTTGCATTTTAGAAAAATATCGAACAGGTATAGAAGGAATATAAAATGAAGAAATTCAAGGGGTTGTTTGCCGGTGTTGTGGCGATTGCAGCAACAACAAGTCTGACAAATGTAGCGCAAGCTGAAACATTGCGTCTTTTGACATGGGGCGGTTATGCACCTGAAGCCGTTATCGAAAAGTTCAAAAGTGAAACAGGTATCGACGTTGAAGTCACAAAATCCAACAACGAAGATATGATTTCTAAATTGCGTGCGACAGGCGGTGCGGGTTTCGATTTGGCACAACCAAGCCAAGACCGTATCAGTGGCGCACAAGCAGAGTTTGATATTTATAAGCCGATCGATCTTTCCAAAATCGATTCCTCTCAAATGATCACATCTATGTTGGAAGCAACAAAAGCTAACACAACATTTGATGGAGAAGTTTACGGTGTACCACATGTATGGGGTACAAGCGGCCTTGTGATGAACACAAAAGAAGCAGGCGATACAGTTAAAGATTACGCTGATCTTTGTGATCCGGCTGTTGCTGGTCGTGTATCTTATCGTTTGAAGCGTCCAACATTGATTGGTTTCGCATATTCTATGGGCTTAGACCCATTTGCGGCATATAACGATAAAGCAAAATATCAAGGTATCCTTGATACAGTGACAGCGAAATTGATCGACTGTAAAGCAAATGTAAAAGCTTACTGGACAGGTGGCGACCAATTGATGGGGCTGATCCGTTCTGGTGAAGTAAAAGCAGCAATGGCTTGGGATACCGGTGGTTGGAAATTGAACAAAGATATGGCTGATGTAACATTCGTTGCGCCTAAATCCGGTGCATTGGGCTGGATCGATACATTCGCTTTGCCACGTAAGACAAAAGCAGAAGATGCAGCATACAAATGGATTAACTTTGTGATGCAACCAGAAATCGCATCCATGATCACAAATACAGCAGGCAACTTCACAGCTGCTAAAGGTGGTGATGCGAATGTTGATGCTGACTTGAAAGCGCGTTTCAACGCATCTTTCAGCCAAGCTGATATCGACAATATCAAATGGTACCCAACAGTACCTGCAGGTCTAGAAGAGATGGAAGGCAAGGCGTTAGATAAAATCAACGCGGCTAACTAAGACTCTATTTAGAATCTGAAGTTATCAGGGAGGGAGGTTTTTATAAACTTCCCTTCCGTTCTTTTAATGTGTGATTAGTTTTGTGAATAGTAAGCGATATGTCGATGAATTTTGATTTGGAATGCAAAAATATTGTTAAGAAATTTGATAGCTTTACGGCGGTGAATGATGTTTCATTCTCTATTCCGAAAGGCTCATTCTTTTCTATTTTGGGTCCATCTGGGTGTGGTAAAACAACTTTGCTACGTATGATTGCCGGTTTTAATAATCCGGATAGTGGTGACATTCAGATTAAAGGAAAATCTGTTTTAAATGTTGCCCCGAATAAACGCCCTGTGAATATGGTGTTTCAACATTTGGCTCTTTTCCCAATGATGAATGTGGCTGAAAATATCGCTTATGGTTTACGTCGTAATGGAATGGCGAAATCTGACATTGATGCGAAGGTGCAAGAAGCGCTGGAACGTATCGGTTTGCCTGACGCTGGACCGAAGCGTGTAGACCAACTTTCGGGTGGTCAGAAACAGCGTATCGCTATTGCGCGTTGTATGGTGTTGAACCCGGATGTGTTGTTGTTAGATGAACCATTGGGCGCGTTGGATTTGAAATTACGTGAACATATGAAAGTTGAATTAAAACAACTTCAGGCACAATTTGACACGACATTCGTTTACATCACCCATGACCAATCCGAAGCATTGGTGATGTCAGACCAAATCGCTGTGATGAACCATGGTGTGTTTGAACAAGTAGGTTCCCCACAGGAGCTTTATTATAACCCTAAGACAGCTTTCGTTGCTGGTTTCGTTGGGGATAGTAACCGTTGGCACGGTAAGGTTGTCGGTAGCGATGCCAACAGTGTGAAGGTGGAAACAGAGAGCGGCTTGCAAATGTCTGCGCTATCGGCCGGTGGTGCGCTAAATAAAGGCGACGACGTCGATATCTTTGTTCGTCCTGAATCTATCTCTATCTCTATCGGCAAAGACAGTTCTGGTTCTGATGAGAACCAGCTTACAGGTAAGTTAACAAATATCCTGTTTAATGGTGCAGACAGCCGTTGTTTGATTGCCACAGAAACGGGTGAAGAAATTTCTGTAAATATGCCGCAAACTGGTGAGTTTGCGAATTTGGAGCGTGGTTCTGATGTAACTGTTTCCTGGCGTCAGGATGTGGCGAAATGTTTTTCTCATTGCGCTGACCTGGATGAGGAGGAGCAGTAATGGACAAAGATACGTCTCGGCGGTTTACGCTGTGGTTGTTGCTAACGCCTTTCATATTGTGGATGCTGTTATTGGTCATCATTCCACATATTGATATGTTCCTGCTTTCCATTCGTGAAAAAGTTGGTCCACGTCAATACGAAATGGGTTTTGGCAATTATGCTGAATTCTTTGGGGAACCGTTTTATTGGAATACTTTGGCGCGCACGGCGATCATGTCTGTTCTTGCCACAGTTATAACATTGGTTATTGGTTTTCCTGTTTCTTACTATATTGCAAAAATCGCGCGTAATAAACCAAAGAAAGTCCTTTTCCTTCTTTGCTTACTGCCATTCTGGGTCAGTGAATTAGTGCGTACTTTTGGTTGGATGATCTTGTTACGTGAAACAGGTATTGTGTCTAGTTTCCTACAGTGGATGGGTATTTTGGATCAGCCGGTTGAGATGCTCTACAATGATATTACTGTGGTAATGGGCCTCGTTTACACATCCATGTTATTCATGATCGTACCATTGGTAAGCACATTAGATAGCTTGGATGATAGTTTGATTGAGGCGGGATACGACCTTGGCGGAAATATGATTTCCGTGATGCGTGAAATTGTCATTCCACATGCGATGCCGGGCATTATTTCCGGCTGTATCGTGGTGTTCATGCTGACTTTGGGGAATTACCTGACACCAATCTTGTTGGGCGGTAAATCCAGCATGTGGTTCACAGGGCAGATTTATACCCAGTTTATTACTCGATTTAACTGGGAACTTGGGGCTGCCTTTGGTTTCTTGTTGCTTGCCTTATCATCCTTGATGGTTTGGGGCGGCTTGAAGTTAAGTCGTCAGACTTTGGCATCCACAGTGGCGAAAAGTTAAGGGAGGAGTAAGACATGATACCATCTATTCCGCAAAACCCGTTATTACGTTACAGCTATGCAACCTATGTAGGGATTTTCTTTATCTATCTAATTGCGCCACTTGTTGTGGTTGCGGCTTTCGCCTTTAATGATTCCATTTTCCCATCCTTGCCATGGGAAGGCTTTACCTTTGATTGGTTCTTTAATGACACCGAACCAAAGCTTGGAGTGTTTCATGATCGTTCTATCTTGAAAGGGATTAGCGTTTCTTTCTTTGTAGCACTTTGTGTGACGGCGTTAAGTATTGCAGTTGGTACAAGTAATGCTTTCTTGTTTGAACGCTATGATTTCCGTTTCAAATCTTTGGCTTATATCTTGATGTTGTTGCCATTGGTTATTCCGGGTGTGATCCTGGGTATTTCCATCTTGGTCTTTTCCAATACCTTGGCGAATGGCATTGAGGATAGCTTAAATTGGGATTTGGAATTCTTACGCCCGGGTTTGGTTCTTGTTGTGTTAGGTCAGTTTGCCTTTATTACAACAATTGCGACCTTGGTGATTTCTGCCCGTTTGCGTAAGTTCGATATTTCATTGGAAGAAGCTGCCTATAACCTTGGCGCATCCAAGATTGATGTGTTGCGTACCATCACATTGCCATATCTGCGTCCCGCAATGTTTGGGGCCGGTGTCGTTGCGTTTTTGATGTCGTTTGAGAATTTTAATACAACTTTGATGTTGGTTGGATCGGACGCACCATTGACGATTACAATGTATGATCGTTTGAAAGAGGGTTCGACACCCGTCTTGAATGCAGTCTCTGTTTTCTTGATGGTTGGATCAGCTTTCTTGGCCTTGATCAGCATATTGTTCCAAAAAGAAAAATAATCATTTTAAATTAATGGTTTGTAAGGGCTGGATGGGTTTCTCATCCGGCCCTTTTTATTTCTAGAAGGTAAGAAAAATACCAATGTCATATAATTTTCATAAGAAAGTAATTGATCTTTCATAAGAAGCTATTAGTATTTCGTTCGAAAGTAAATTTTAAGAATTGAAGATCGAACGAAATGAATTTATCAGAAAGACAACAAACAATCCTGAAGCGCTTACGTGATGAGGGCGGGGTTATATCTAGTAATCTTTTAACGGATTATTTCGATGTTTCCGTGCAGACAATCCGTAAGGATTTAAATGAATTAAGTGATCTGGGATTGGTGAAGCGTGTACATGGTGGAATAACCTTACCGGTCCAGTCACAGAATCTGCCTTTCCAAAATCGACAGATCATCAATTTGCAAGAAAAAGAGCAAATTGCACAAAGCATTGCGCGGGATATTCCTGAAGGCGCCAGTATCTTTTTAGGTATTGGCACCACATTGGAAAAAATTGCGGAGGCATTGTTAAGCCATCCGGGGTTAACGGTTATTACCAACAATCTAAATGCCGCTTTAATTCTTTGTCAGAATGAACGTATCACCACATTTTTGGCCGGTGGCCGTTTGCGTGCATCGGATCAGGATACAACAGGTGAAGAAACAACCGCATTCTTGCGTAAGTTCCATGTGAATTATGGGATCTTCGGTGTCGGCGGTATTGGTGAAACAGGAACCTTACTTGATTTCTCACCGGAAGAATCAAATATCTCTCGGTCCATCATGGAAAATTGTGAAAAGCGTTTGCTGGTTGCGGATCGTAATAAATATATGCGTAGCGCACCTGTACGTACCGGATCAATTAATGAAATTGACCGTTTTTATATTGATACTATTCCTGAAAACTTGAAGGCGATCTGCGATGAAGGTGGCGTAAAAATTGTTGAATGTGCTGGAAAGGGAGAAGGGCAATGAGTTTTATCTCTATCCAGAATTTAACAAAAAGTTGGGGCGAGGCGACCGCTGTTAATGATATGAGCTTTGACGTGGCGGAAGGGGAGTTTCTAGCGCTTCTAGGGCCATCCGGTTGCGGTAAATCCACGACATTGATGATGTTGGCTGGGTTGGAAAATCCGACAAATGGGCAAATCCATTTTAATCAGAAAAACGTCACTGACCTTGCACCTGGAAAACGTAAAATATCCATGGTTTTCCAATCCTATGCTTTGTTTCCGCATTTAAGTGTTAAAGAAAATATTCTGTTTGGTTTGAAAGCCCGCCGTGTTGATCCAGCTGAACGTAACAAGCGTTTAAGTGAAGTTTTGGAACTTGTTGATCTTGGTGCTCATATGGACAAAAAGCCGGGACAATTATCTGGTGGACAATGTCAGCGGGTCGCCTTGGCGCGTGCCATTGTATCCCATGCGCCGATCTGTTTGATGGATGAGCCGCTTTCCAATCTTGATGCCAAATTGCGTAATGAAATGCGTAGTGAAATTAGAAGCTTGCAAAAGAAGTTAGGCTTAACTGTTATCTATGTAACCCATGACCAAATTGAAGCCATGAGTATGGCGGATCGGGTTGCTCTTTTGAATAAAGGTTGCATTGAACAAATCGGTCGACCGGAAGAGTTATATGATCAACCAGCTACCGATTTTGTTGCTGGATTTATTGGGCATCCACCGATGAATTTAATTCCGGATGATCAAACCGTTTTAGGTATCCGACCAGAACATATTCGACTGGATGAAAGTAAAGGTATTAATTCTAACGTGGTAAATTGTGACTATCACGGGGCCAATACCCTAATTTCTACTGAATTCTGCGGGCATATCTTGAACTTTATGATTCAAGGTCACCGCCAATACCCTGCTGGCCATTCTCTCAAACTGAATTGGGATCGCGGGCAGGCTCACTATTTCTCGAGAACGACAGGTCAGAGAATGGCCGACACCACACAAAATCATTTTATGAATGAGGGATTAAACTAATGTTTAAACTTGCTAAGAAAATTGCAGTTGCAGGACTTGTTGCAACTGGTTTGACCAGCATGGCGCATGCTGAAACCAAATTGACAATGTATTATCCGGTTGCCGTAGGTGGTCCACTTACAAAAATCGTAGATGGTATGATTGAGGATTTTGAAGCTCAAAACCCGGATATCGATGTGGAGGCGATCTATGCTGGTAACTACAATGATGCGCGTATTAAAGCTTTAGCTGCGTTAAAAAGTGGCCAGCCAGCACAGCTTTCCGTTATGTTTTCTATTGATGTGCATGAATTGATGGATTTAGGTGCGATTGTGCCATTCGACGATGTTGTGTCCACTGACGAAGATAAAGAATGGTTGGATAGCTTCTATGGTCCATTGATGCAAAATGGTAAGGTAGGCGGTAAAACTTATGGTGTGCCTTTCCAGCGCTCTACTATTGTTATGTATTATAACAAAGATATGTTCCGTAAAGCGGGTCTTGATCCAGAAAAAGCGCCATCTTCCTGGGCTGAGCTTGTAGATATGGGTAAAAAACTTACCACTGAAGATCAATGGGGGGCAATGATCCCGTCAACTGGTTATCCTTACTGGATGTTTGGTGCGTTTACCAAACAAAATGGCGAAGTGTTGATGAACCAAGCTGGTAATGAAACCTATTTTGACAAAGCAGGTGTTGTTGAGGCGTTGGATTATTGGAAATCCTTGGGCGAAGAGCATAAGATTATGCCAGCAGGTACAATTGAATGGGGTACATTGCGTCAGAACTTCCTAGAACAGAAAACTGCAATTATGTGGCATTCCACAGGTAACCTGACAGCTGTTAAAAAGAATGCCTCTTTTGATTTTGGCGTTGCGAAATTGCCGAAAGGTAAAGAGTTAGGTTCCCCGACAGGTGGTGGTAACTTCTATCTCTTCAAAAAATCTTCTGATGAAGAAAAACAAGCTGCTTTGAAATTGGTTAAATTTATGACCTCACCAGATCAAGCTGCGAACTGGAGTATTGCAACAGGCTATATGGGGGTTAGTCAGGCCTCTTATGACACAAGCGAATTAAAGCAATATGTACAAGATTTCCCACCAGCTGCGGTTGCACGTGACCAGTTGCAACATGCAACGGCGGAACTTTCTACACATAAAGCCGGTCGTGTTCGTAAACTATTAGACGATGCGATCCAAGCTTCTTTAACGGGTCAGATGTCTTCTGAAGAGGCGTTGCAAAAAGCGCAGAAACAAGCAGAAAATATCTTGAAACGTTATAAATAATTTCTCTGTCGAGGGTGCTCTTGTTAGGCAAGGGCATCCTCTCTTTTTTTGATATACATATGAAAAATAAACAATATATACAGGCGTGGCTACTCTTGCTGCCAGCTTTAGTTTTATTAGCCGGCTTTACGCATATCCCCACGATTAAAACCATCTGGCGTAGTTTTTTTTCCTTAGGGGAAAATACCGATACAGGATTTGTCTGGGATAATTATGAGTTCCTGCTGATTGATGATGTATTGTGGCAGGTATTGGGTAATAGTTTTTGGTATCTTGTAATTACCGTACCCGCCTCAATCATTATTGCATTGGCAATGGCTATGTGGATTAACCGTCATATGCCGGGGCGTAGCTTGTTAAGGCTTTCCTATTTTACACCAACCGTCTTGCCAATGATTTCTGTGGCCAATATTTGGCTGTTTTTTTATAGCCCTGAAATTGGATTGTTAAATTCCATCCTCGGCTTGTTTGGGCATGAAGGATATAACTGGTTAGGGGATCCTGACTTAGCGCTTTATTCCGTGATGGCGATGACGATCTGGAAAGAAGCTGGCTTCTTTATGATCTTTTATCTGGCGGCCTTATTGGGGATACGACCAGATTTATATCAAGCGGCCCGTGTTGAAGGTTCAAGTGAAGCAAATATCTTCTTCCGCATCACTTTGCCATTATTAATGCCAACCACCTTGTTCATCTTGGTGAATGCTATTTTGAATGCTTTCAAGATGGTTGATCATCTCTTTATCCTCACAAAAGGTGGACCAAATAACGCAAGCAATCTGTTGCTTTATTACATTTATGAAAATGCGTTTAGTTTCTTTGAAACATCCTATGCAGCGGCACTCACAGTCTTGTTGCTCGCCATTTTAGTGTTATTGGCAGTATTGCAATTTGGTGTGTTGGAAAGACGTATTCATTATCGGTAAGATCCCATGAAACATTTAACAAAATATATAAATAATTTGATGGCTTGGGCCTTGGGGATTATCTGGATTTTCCCATTACTTTATGCATGCTGGGCAGCATTTCATTCAAGTGTGGATGCAACAAGCTTTGATCTAACAGCTGATTTAACATTGGAAAATTTTGCGATTGCCTGGGATCAAGCTCCTTTCTTAAGCTATATGTTTAACACGGTGATTATCACAACATTGATCTTGGGTGTTCAATTGGTGATATGTACTTTAGCCGGATATGCACTTGCCAGATTAGAGTTTTGGGGACGTGGTTTGGTTTTTGCCTTGATCCTCATGCAGTTGATGGTGGTTCCTGAAATCTTAATTGTTGAAAACTATCAAACCGTGGCTTCCATGGATATTCTGGATACATATTTGGCGGTTGGATTGCCTTATTTCGCCAGTGCTTTTGGTATATTCTTGTTGCGCCAAACCTTTATGACAGTGCCGCAAGAATTGGAAAATGCAGCCTTGGTTGAAGGTTGTTCCCGTTTACAAATTATCTGGAAAGTTTTTGTCCCTGTTGCACGTCCAACTTATCTGGCCTTTTCTCTTGTTTCCATCAGTTATCATTGGAACAATTTCCTCTGGCCTATGGTGGCGACTAATACAGAAAATAGTCGACCTTTGACCGTAGGAATGGCCATATTTGGGGCACCTGAATCTGGTGTGGATTGGTCGGTTATTTCTGCAGGAACGCTGATTTCAGTGGGTTTGCTGTTAGTCTTGTTTTTAATTTTTCAGAAACAATTTATGCAATCCTTTATGAGTGCAGGGATCAAGTAATGCATATGGTGAGTTGGAATATTCAAGCGGGTCTTGGATGTGATGGAGAATTTAATCTGGAACGAATTTCTGAGGTGATCTGTAAAAAAGGCGAACCTGATGTGATCTGCCTGCAGGAAGTTTCCAGAAATTTCCCCGAATATGGCAATGATGACCAATTATCCTATTTTGAAAAAGTATTTCCCGATCACGAGGTCGTATGGGGGGCGGCAGTGAGCGGGCGTGGTGATGCAGGCACACGCCAGGAATTTGGGAATTTATCTTTGATAAGGTCCCCGTATTTACTTGATAGTCGATTGCATCGATTACCTTATCCTGTTCTTGAAGATACGCCTCAAATGCCAAGGATGTTGGTAGAAGTTGCGGTGAAATATCAAGATACTTCCATATCGATTTTAAACACTCATTTGGCCTTTCATAGCCAATACGAAAGATACGCACAGGCAAGGTATATTTCCCAACTGGCAAAGGAAATAAATGTGAGGAAGAAAAGTAATGTGCCTGCTGAGCCTGCTGGTGCCTATAAGCCGTTTGCAAAATCCCAATTTACGTTGTTATGCGGAGATTTAAATCTTGAAGTGACGTCTGATGAGTATGAATTGCTGACGGATGATAAATGTTTAAAGGACTGTTGGGCATATTTATATGAGGATCATGTGCATGCACCAACTTGTGGTGTGTTTGATCAAAAACAATGGCCGCAAGGTCCGCATTGTCGTGATTATTTTATGATCTGTGATGATTTATCGCATCATGTAGAAAATATGTCTGTTGATATCGAAACTGATGCTTCAGATCATCAGCCGATTTCCATTTTTCTAAAAGATTAAGATTAACTTATGTCGATACAAAACTTACCTGATCAATGGCCGCATAAGACAAAAATTCTGTTCACCGATATTGATGATACGTTGACTTGGGAGGGGCAGCTACCCTTAGAAACCTATAAGGCGTTATATGACTTAAGGAATATGAGTGTCAAAGTTGTACCCGTGACAGGGGGAAGTGCTGGTTGGGCTGATTGTTTAATAAGAACTTGGCCCATAGATACTATTATTACAGAAAATGGTAGCATGTGGTTGTCCAAGGATTCATCCAACAAAGTTACACGTCACTATTATCTGGATGAAACAGAACGCCGGAATAATTGGCACAAGTTAAATGATCTCAAACAAGAATTTCACTCAATATTTCCGGATATTCCAGATACAGAGGATCAAAATTTTCGTCTGACAGATATTGCTTTTGATATTGGACAACAAGTGAAAGTTGAAAGGCCGTTAGCGTTGGAAGCTGCCAATTGGTGGAAGATGAAAGGGGCTTTGGCGCGTTGTAGCTCCATCCATATTAATGTTTGGATGGGGGCGTATGATAAGGCGCAAGGAGCATTAAAATGGTTACAGGAAGAGAGTGCTTCTGTTGATCAAAGTGAATGTGCCTTTATTGGTGATTCTCCAAATGATGAAGCTATGTTCACTCATTTTGATAATACAGTAGGTGTGGCAAATATTTCAGCTTTTCTCACGGACCTTAAAGACCAGCCAAAGTATTTAACCAATCAAAAAGGCGGCTATGGTTTTGTCGAGTTAGCAAATAGTATGATCACGGGTCGTAAAGAACTTAACTCTTAAACTGTTTTAAGAGTTTTTGTTTTAAATCGTCTGTTACATCGTCATCATCACGGCAGCATTCATCAATTAAGAAACTGAGAACGTGATAGAGCTCCTCCAGTTCTGGAGTGCAAAAAAGAGTTTTACCTTCTCGTCTTTGTTTTACTAAACCAACGTTAATCAGCTTGGTTAAATGATGAGATAAGGTGGATGAGGGGATATCCAAGGTAGATTGCAATTCCCCAACAGGCACGCCTTTAAATCCATTTTTTACTAAATAATGGAATATTTTAAGACGGGTGGGGTGGCCTAATTCCGCAAAGCAGGCTGCCATTTTTTCCATATCCATTTTGCGCACTCTTTTCGCTTGTTTTTCAAATTTAAATATAAGGTTTGAATGTGCCTTTCACAAGTTCATTTCGATAGTTCTGGAAATATAGTTGACTCTGAAATGGGTTGAGATTATATATTTCGATAATTCTAGAAATATGGAGATAAAAAATGTTAACGGACTTTATTCTTTCTTTACCTTTGGGGGAATGGGGGCCTATGGTCGCTGAAACAGTGGGTATGTTTTTATTCATTGGAACAGAACTGACGCTCTTATTCCTGATAATCAGTTTTATCGTGGGTGTTATTCAAGAGTTTCTGCCAGCAGAGAAAATTCAATCAATCTTGAGTTCCAAAAGCGGTAAGGGTTATTTTTCTGCTGCTTTATTGGGTAGTGTAACCCCGTTTTGTAGCTGCTCTACCATCCCGATGCTAACTGGCCTTTTAAAGGCAAAAGCGGGTTTTGGTCCAACATTGGTCTTTTTGTTTACCTCACCTTTACTTAATCCAATCATTATAGGACTATTTTGGGCGACCTTTGGATTGAAGGTTACAATAGCTTATGCCTTGATCGCGCTATTGGTATCGTTGGTTTCGGCTTATTTGTTGGAAAACTTTAAATTTGATCGCTTTGTTAAGGAAGAAGTTTTCTCAGATAAAGGTGTTGGTGGTTGTAAAAGTAGTTGTGCTGAACCAAAGATAGAGGTTACGCAAAATAGTTGTGTTAGTAAAAGTTGTACGCCTTCGGACGATGTGAAAGTCGAAGTGAATTCTTGCGGTGCCGCTGTGATCAGCGACGTATCTGATAATCGTTGGTTGCGTATTTGGAAAGAAACCTGGTCACAATTCTTGAAGGTTCTACCTTATCTAGCGATTGGCGTGGCAATCGGTTCTATGACCTATGGCTTCATGCCTGCTGATATTATTGCAGATTATGCCGGTGCAGATAATCCTTTAGCGGTTCCGATCGCAGCAGTGATTGGAGTACCTTTATATGTGCGCGCAGAAGCTGTTATTCCATTATCTGCAGCGCTAGCCGCAAAAGGAATGGGGATGGGGGCTGTGATGGCTTTGATCATTGGTAGTGCTGGTGCAAGTATCACAGAGGTCATCTTGTTGAAATCGATGTTTAAGCGCCAAATGATTATTGCTTTTCTATCTGTGATCTTTGGTATGGCAATATTAGCAGGATTTTTGTTTAACATATTCTTCTAAATCTAAGTGACGGTCGAAGCTTTAAAACGCTCTTTCCAATGAAGGAGCGTTTTTTTGTTCAAAAATGCTCAAATTAATACTAATTATATGAATGTTGAGCATTTGTGTGATAAAATTGAGAAATGAAATTGCTATCTTTACGTCATCAATTTCAAAGATGGAGATGAATAGATGTTAAGGATTGTAACAATTTTGGGCGCTGCTGTGCTGTCAGTTAATGCATTTGCATTGGATTTAAAAAGTGCGGATATCGAAGAAGGCAGTCGCATGGATACCAGTTTCGAATTTAACGGATTTGGGTGTGAAGGCGGAAATGTTTCCCCGGCTTTAAGTTGGTCAAATGCACCGGCAGATACTAAAAGTTTCGCTGTGACGGCGTATGATCCTGATGCCCCGACGGAGAGCGGCTTTTGGCATTGGGTGGTTTTAGATATCCCAGAATCAGAGAATGGTTTAGCAAAAGGGGCAAGCGGAAATGGTATCTCGGGCCAAGAACTTATGAATGACTATGGTATGGTTGGATATGGTGGTCCTTGCCCACCTAAAGGGCATGGAATGCATCGCTATCAATTTACGGTTTGGGCTTTGCCAGTTGAAAAGCTGGAAATCCCAAAAGGTGCATCAAATGCTGTAGTTGGATATTTTCTAAATCATATGAACCTTGATAAGGCGCGTTTAACAGCGACTTTTGTAACTGAGTGAATTTGAAGATGAGATAGGATCAAGAGATGAATCCATTTGTTCAAACACAGTATATTAATAGCCGTAGCCCACAAAAATTACGAAACGTTCCAGTAAGCGTTCCAACAATAATGTGGGTGCAAAAAGGCCGGAAAGAATTACTGCGGCGAGACGAGATGGTTAATCTTGATCCTTCTTATTGGTTGGTTGTTCATGCCAATCAACATTTGACCTTTCTGAATATCCCGGAAGAAACGCTGTTTCAGTCTAAATGTGTATCTTTCTTTTTATCGCCACCCGAAGAAATGTTGGTGGAAGGGCGTCTTTCATCGCCAGCTAAACCACGTATAAAGAGAAGCCAAGCGCTGGATTATGGTTTGGAAGTGATTACGTCTCAAGAGTTTCAAAAATTACCTCAGTTAGCACAAAAGCAGTTTATCTATGGGTTTTACGCCTTATTAAATGAAGCAGGTATCCTGCGGCTTTTATTTCCTCAAAAGCAGGCGACATATGCCGAAAAGGTCTTTTCTTTGATTGGAAACAATCCGGGACAGGATTTCCGATTGGAAAATGTGGCGCAGGGATTATCTATGAGCCGTGCGACTTTGGCACGGAAGCTGGATTCAGAAAATACAAGCTTCCGACAAATATTGCGCGAAACACGCATGACATTTGCCCTCAGTTTACTGCAAGATGATAAACGTCCGATCGACGTGGCATTAGCATGTGGGTATAAATCTGAGGCGCGATTTGCATCCCAGTTTAAAAAGCAATTTGGGTTGTCGCCACGAGGTTATTTAGCGACAGTTCGCTAAAATATTAAATCTTGTTCATAATTCGGTAAGATAAGATTCAGTTTCTTTATGTTAAGATGGCGTCTTCGGAATTAATTGCGAGCATGAGGGTTTAGATTGAGAATACTAGTCATAGAAGATGAAAGTGATGTCGCTGATTTCATTGCCAAAGGGTTGATGGAAAATGGATTTGCAGTTGATATTGCCAATGATGGGCAGAATGGCCTTTTTCTTGCGACGGAAGAAGCGTATGACGTTGTAGTGCTTGATCGCATGTTACCAAAGATTAGTGGGTTATCTTTGTTAAAATTACTTCGGGAAAATGATATTCAGGTCCCCGTGCTTATCTTGAGCGCACTTGGTGATGTCGATAACCGCGTCGAAGGTCTGCGTTCCGGGGCTGATGATTATATGGTTAAACCGTTTTCTATTTCTGAACTGGTTGCACGTATTCATGTATTGCTTAAAAGATCAGGTCCGTTCTCTAGTGAATCATCCCTACAAGTTGCAGATCTTACCATGGATTTATTGACACGTAGGGTCGAGAGACAAGGAAAGTTGATCGAGTTAAAACCACGTGAGTTTCAGTTACTTGAATATATGATGCGTCATGCAGGTCAGGTTGTCACCAGAACAATGATTTTAGAGCATGTATGGGACTATAATTTTGACCCGCAAACAAATGTGATTGATGTGCATATTAGCCGTTTGCGCAAGAAACTAAATTCCGATTTTGAGGGGGAGCTACTGCACACGGTGCGTGGGGCAGGGTATCGGCTTGGTAATATTATTTAAAACATGAACAATTATTTAGATTAAGGACACCTTCTATCCACTTGCTGATCGTTATAACGGCGTTAATTCAGTTTGTTAAGGATAGAAAAATGTGGAAATTTATACTTAAAACCTTCGTCTTTATATCGCTAATCTTTGCCCTAAATATGCCTATCGTTCGGGCGGATGATATGCGCGATTGGGAAGTTTTAGCGCTTTTGGATTTTGGAGAAAATGCAAAAGGCAAATTTACCCTAATCGATGCAATCGAAAAATCATTTAAGACAACCCCTGGTATCGTGGAACGTGCAGAGGTTGATATGGATGATGGCGAATTATTTTATGAAGTGGAAGTTTCAAGCGGTTCAAGTGTGTATCATTTCCGTTATAAAGCGGAAACAGGTGAGGTGATCTATGAAAGTATTGATTCAAGCGCAACTTTGGCAAATTATGTAACTTTGGGTTTGCTAACTCTTAGCCCAGAGCAAGAGCAAACATTTATGTCCAAATTTCTATTGGCATCCGAACAAATTGAAGGAGGCATTTTATCGGTAGAATTGGAAGAAGAGGATGATATTTTTTATTTCGAAATCAGAAGCTGGTTTGAAAATAGATTATCTCTTACTTTGATCAATGCCGTGACGGGAAAGATGATTTTTATTCGTAATTATGAAAATGATCGTCATGGTGAAAATTTACTGGATATAAATGAAATGCATCAGGTCGGCTAAAGTTGAGCCTTCATAAAACAGGGGGGTATGATATGTTCATGGAACCACACTACCTCCCAAAGATGCCAAGGGAAAAATATGTTCGCTAAATTCAAACAAAAATCCATATCCTTTAAATATATGGCCTTTTATACATCCGGTTTGATTGCGTTAACGCTCATTTTCTCACAAGGTTTCTTATGGCTTTCTAATAGTTCCCTCAGCCAACAATTGAACAGTATTATTCGGGCAGATTCTGATAGCTTGGTTGAATATTATGATTTGAATGGACTTGAGGGATTAACGGAGCTTCTTTCTCATCGGCTGCGGACAAACCCAAATACTGAAAGTATTTATTTGTTAACGGATCGTGATTTTCATCCGGTCTTAGGAAACATCCGGGAATGGCCAGATATTATTGATAAATCGACTGTCTGGGGAGAGGTGGACTGGCAGAGCGAGGTAGAATGGCTTGAATTAAGATATTTCCATAGGACCTTATCTGATGGGACGCATCTATTGGTTGGGCATCGCAATAGTCAGATTGAGTTATTTAGATTTAGTACATATTTCGCTCTTATATTTCTTCTTATATGTTCCCTTATAGTCGGTGCGGTTTTCGGCATCGTTTTTCATCGACAGTTGCAAAAACGTATTAACGTTATCATTGACGGGTGTCAGAAAATCAGTGCTGGTGATCTTGATCATCGTATGCAGACAGAAGAAAAGGGGGATGAGCTTAATCAAGTCGCAATTACCTTTAATTTAATGTTAGATCGCATTCAGTTTTTAATGGATGGAATCAAGCATGTATCAGATAACATTGCGCATGATTTGCGCACACCCTTAACCCGTTTGCATAATAAACTGGAAAATCTTCACCAAAGAACCAAAGATCGAGATAGCGAAATAAATATTTCAGAAGCACTGCATGATGTTGAAGAACTATTATCCACTTTTCAATCTTTGCTGCATATTAGTCGGCTGGAAAAGAAACAAATTTCGCAAGATATTGAAGAAATTAATTTAAGCCAGCTTTGTCGCGATGTCGCCGAGTTATACGAACCTTTGGCAGAGGAAAAACAGCAATATCTGATCGTTGAAATTCAAGAAGGTTTGGGACTTCCTGGCTATCGTGATTTATTGTTTCAAGCTATCTCAAATTTGTTGGATAATGCGGTTAAATATTCGCCCGCCAAATCTCAAATCATACTGATCTTGCGACAAACAAGTGAGACTTTTGAAGTTGTTATTCAAGACCAGGGTGCAGGCATCCCTGAGGATAAGGTTACAAAAGTATTTGAAAGATTTTATCGCTTGGACAATAGTCGACATGAAAAAGGTAATGGCCTTGGCTTGAGTATGGTTGCTGCGATAGTTGAGTTAAACCAAGGCGACATTCATCTTGCGAATGACAATGGCTTAGTGGTGACGATCTCTTTTCCGATTCCTCAGGAAGATGAAATGGCTTTGGAGAACATGAACAAAGTTTAATTTTCAGGCAAAATCACGTTTAACTTATGTTTAGTAAAAGATGCTCAGGATTATTGAATTAAGAAAGTTCGGAGCATGTCAAAATTACAAACCGTTTATTCACCAATGATGCGTTTCTTTCATTGGATTATGGCAGTTGGTTTCATTTTTATGTGGGCTTGCGGATATGCCATGACAACGTTGGTGCCTGATGATGGTGCCTTGGAAGAAATTCTCTTCATGTTGCATATTTCTGTTGGTGTCACTTTGCTTGGTTTATTTCTTGCACGTGTCATTAATCGCTTTCGAAGTAAAATTCCTGCACCTTTAGAAGCCTTTTCAAAATTTGAAGTTAAGATTGCGCATCTAGGTCATTTCGCACTTTATGCGCTAATTTTTGTTGCCTTGATTGGTGGCTGGGCCGAGGTCGACCTTGGTGGTCATGGGGTAAAATGGTTTGGTATCGAAATGCCAAAGATTTTCCCAACCATGGAATTTTATGCAGGTATTAATGTGGAAGAGTTAAGCGAGACAGTCCACAAATACGCAGCCTATGGATTGCTAGGACTGACAATTTTTCATATTGGCGCCGTTATAAAGCATAGACGTGATGGTCACGATGTGTTGCCACGTATGCTGCCTAATCATGGTAAAACAACTGATGTTACGAAATAGAAAGTCATAAAATTATGATGCCTTCTTCAATCTTCGGTTTTCCTATGAAGCGACAAAGAAATGTTCTCATAGGTGATATATCCAAGTTCCTAATATTGGCGGTTATTTTTTTGTGTAGCATTCGAATTTTGGCTGCGGCAATGGTTCCTTTCACGGACACAACCGAAGCCCGTTATGCGGAAATCGCCAGGAAAATGGTTGAAACTCAAGATTGGATAACACCTTATTTTGATTATGGCATTCCATTTTGGGGAAAGCCACCATTGCATACCTGGATGGCTGCGATTGGTTTTAAAATTTGGGGAACGTCGGAGCTTGCCGGACGTATATTTTTTGCATCAGTATCATTATTTTTAATTCTGATATTATTTGATTTCGTGAGAAAAGAAGTTAATCGCCATATAGCTCTTTGGACGATTTTTATCTTATGTTCATCCGGTTTGTTTTTTGGTTCAATTGCCTTCGTGTCTACGGATATTCCGCTTACTTTTGGTTGTGTAATGATAATGTTAGCTTTCTGGCGTTATCACGAATGCACTGCACCAAATTATAGAGCAATACTGGGTTTCGCGTTTGGATTAACGATTGGGTTCTTGGCTAAAGGCCCTATCGTCATACTTATTGTCGGTGTTGCGGTTCTTGCCTGGACCTCATTCATTGGGCGTTGGTCAGTACTTTTTAATACGAACTGGATTATCGGAATATGTTTATTTTTGATCATGTCTTTACCGTGGTTTGTGATCGCAGAACTTAGAACGCCAGGTTTCGCTTATTACTTCTTCGTCGAAGAACATTTTTATAGATTTTTGATATCTGGCTGGGAAGGGGATCGATACGGCAATGGACATGCTTTTCATAAAGGGAAAATCTGGTTGGACTGGGGCATAGCGTTTGCTCCGTGGTCAATTCTTCTAATTGGTGGGTATATTTATCGAGTGATTCAAAAAGAAGTTTGCAGGCCGACGGCATGGCTTAGGAGCAAAACGCCAAGTTTAGAATCTTATCTTTTATGTTGGATTATCAGTCCTTTAATTATTTTTACCATGTCCGCCAATATTCTGACAGCATATGTCCTACCCGCTATTCCCGCGACGGCAATTTTGACAGCTTTGGTGGTACGGGATTTAGGATTGTCCAAATATATACAGTTAACAGGTATTCAAATCGTAACAATATTCTATTGTTTAATGATTGCAGTTTTGTTGTTGAATACAGATAACCGCTTATTAAAAAGTGAAAGAGCCACAGCCGAATGGGTTTATGGAAATTTTGATGATGTTGATATCACTTATCTGGGCAAGCGAAGTTTTTCTCTTGAATTTTATAGTGCCGGACAAGTTGAAAGAATAGATCATATTCAAGACGTTGAAATGTTGTTGGAGAATGACCAGCAAGATGCGTTGGTTTTATTACAGTCGGATTTGTCGTTGCTGTCAGATGAATATCAAGAAAGGTTCTATGCGCCTTACATGACAAATCGACGTGCGATATTGATTGAGAAATGGGAGCAATAAAATGGATGCATTACCTCTCTCTTTCGTTCCTATGACTTTGGGGCCACATCATATAAAGGCAAAATGTGACCTTTCATTTATTGTGCCTGCCTATAACGAAAGTAAAACAATTGAAGCTACGATCATCCAGATTGCCGATGAAATGGCAGTGTTGGATAGAAGTTTTGAAATTCTGGTTGTGGATGACGGCAGTTGTGATGATACGTTTCATGTTGCTGTTAAAGCAGACGTGAAGGCAGTTGTACGTGTGATCCGTTTGTCTCGGAACTTTGGTAAAGAAAATGCTATTTCAGCAGGGTTGGAACATTGCATTGGTGATGCGGTTTTCATTTTAGATGCAGACCTTCAAGAGCCGATTTCCTATATGCATGAAATGTTGGATCTTTATGATCAGGGTTATGAGATGATCTATGCGGTGCGCAAGGATCGTGAAGATGAGTCAAAATTAAAGCGCTTCTTTGTAGAGATTTTTTATAAAATGCTGCGAATGGGATCAGATGTAAATATTCCTGAAGATGCGCGTGATTTTCGTTTGATGGATCGTAAGGTGGTTGATAGTATTTTGGCTTTACCGGAACGAAATCGATTTATGAAAGGTCTATTTGCCTGGGTTGGCTTTCGATCTATACCAATCTATATCAATATGAAACCTAGACAGTTTGGACGTTCGAAATTCGGGCTGAAGTCTTTATCCAAACTCGCTTTAACAGCACTTACTTCCTTTACGAATTTACCCTTACGGATTTGGGCTGTGATTGGAACAAGTTTGGCGAGTTTATCTTTACTATACGGTAGCTGGATTTTGGTGAAAACCTTGTTTACCGGCGCAGATATTCCAGGATTTGCCACCTTGTCAGTTGCCATTTTCTTCATTGGCGGTGTGCAATTGATCTCATTAGGCACGATTGGAGAATATCTTGCCCGTGTTTTTGCTGAAGTAAAATCACGACCGCTTTATATCGTGGCTGAGGAACAAAAGAATACCCCATCAAAATAGTTTTCCTGTATGTAACTATTCCTGCTCTTTCATAAGTAATAGTTAAACCGTTTCGGGCAAATGCCAGTTAATAGGTTCCAATCCGTTTTGTTGTAGAAACGTATTGGCTTTGGAAAAATGTCCACATCCCAAAAAACCACGATGTGCTGAAAGTGGCGAGGGATGGGGGGCTTTTAAAACACAATGTTTATTTTGATCAACGAAGCCAGCTTTCTTTTGTGCATAACTGCCCCATAACATAAAGACAACAGGATGAGGTAGGTTGTTGACTTCGTGGATGATGCGATCCGTAAATTCTTCCCATCCTTTGCGTTGATGTGATCCTGCATTGGCGCGTTCGACAGTCAATGTGGCATTTAGAAGAAGAACACCTTGTTTGGCCCAATCTTCCAATAAGCCATGCTTTGGCGGTGTGATGCCTAGATCAGCATGAAGTTCTTTATAGATATTCATCAGGGATGGCGGTGTTTTAACGCCTGGCTTTACACTAAAACTGAGGCCGTGAGCTTGCCCATCACCATGATAAGGGTCTTGTCCAAGGATGACTACACGCACTTTATCAAGTGGGGTGAGATCAAGCGCACGGAAGTACTCGCTACCTGCCGGAAAGATGGTTTTTCCTGCCTGTTTTTCAGCCTGCAAGAAGCTTTTTAATTTCTGCATATATGGCGCAGAAAATTCAGGTTCCAGTTTATCCAACCAGCTTTTTTCCAACTTGATCTCTGACATGAGGAATATCCAAATTTCGTTTAGTCGTAAGCGGCGGTAACAATCATTTCAACAAAAAGCTCTGGACGGGCTAGTTTAGCTTCACCACAGGCGCGTGCAGGTGCGTGACCTTCTGGTACCCATGCATCCCAAATTTCATTCATCTCAGCAAAATATTTCATATCAGAAAGCCAGATCACACATTGCAAAATTTTCTCTTTGCTACTGCCGGCTTGTTCCAATAAGGCTTCTACACGGCGAAGACATTCGCGTGTTTGTTCTTTGATATCTGGATCGGTTCCACCAACTTGACCACATAAATATACCGTACCGTTATGTTTAACGATCTTACTCATACGTGTACCGATTTCTTGACGCTCAATCATTTTTGACCCCTAGGATTTTGAAATTCATTTTGGGGGGCAGCTTAATGTTTCTGAACTGGAATGGAAATAGATGATTATACCTTTCTGACTAAACAACCAGTTGCCCTGGCAATTCACGTTTGAAGGGAACGTCTTCTGATATCGGTTCGTCCAATTCACGGGCAAAGCGATGACCAGACCAGACAGCTGCGGCGATGGTGCCTGCGGATAAATTATCTCCGATGCGGGTAACCGTTTTGATACCTGCTTCTTTGAGTTTATCTGGTGCTGCCATAAGTTCTTCATATATGGTGTCGGATGGATATTTCATCGTGAGGAGAAGGACATTATCTGCGTGAAGAGTTTCGGTTTCTTCTGTGAAGACACATTCTAAGTCTACCTCACCCTTACGAATTGCTCCTATATTTTTATGAGGCAAAATTTTAACCCCCATCTTTAACAAACGTGCCTGAATACGTTCCTGTTCCAAAGTGAAATGTGTCCAGTTAGATACATCTGCAAAAGGGGTGACGAAGGTTACGTCATGACCTTCTGTTCGTAATTTTTCAGCCAAAATACCACCCATATAAAAATGGTCATCGTCAAATAAAACAACGGACCCTTTGATTGTCTGGCCATCCATCAAATCATCAGGTGTGTAGATCATTGCATCGGGGGAAATGTTTATTGGGTAATGGTTACTTTTTCCGCGTCCATCTCGTGCCCATTTTGCACCGGTAGCAATTGCCACATGTTGGAAACTAAATTCAAGGATTTGGGACGTATCCAAATGACTATCCATGTAGATTTCTACATTTGGCAGTTTATGTAACTGCCCCTCCCGATAGTCACGGACACGTCCCCATTCAGCTAAACCCGGCAAGCGACTTTCTTTTGTTACACGCCCACCCAAATCGATGCCGGATTCAGCCAAAATTACATTATATCCCCGTTTACCAGCTGCTTGTGCTGCTTCCAATCCAGCTGGACCTGCGCCGATAATCAAAACGCTATCATTTGATTTTTTCTTTGCGATCTTTTCTGGATGCCAGCCGCGACGCCATTCTTCGCCCATGGTTGGATTTTGTGTACAGCGAAGAGGCGCGCAAATGAAATCAGCAGAAACACAGATATTACAGCCGATACATTCGCGAATATCTTCCAATCTTCCTTCTTCAATTTTCTTGGGCAGGAAGGGGTCTGCGATTGACGGACGTGCCGCACCGATTAAATCCAGATGGCCTGATTTGATTAAGGAAACCATCTTATCGGGGGATGTATACCGTCCAACCCCAACGACAGGCTTTCCAGTGACTTGTTTGACAAATTTAGTATAGCTGTCCTGATTTCCCGTCTCACCCCAGCGGGATGGCAAGGAGTCATTTGCCCATTCGCTTAAATTCACATCCCAAAGGTCTGGGACCTCTGCTAGCATTTCTACAACTTCACGACCTTCGCCATCACAGGTGATGCCCCCGGAACCAAGTAATTCATCGACAGCGAAACGCACTGCCACCGCGCATGTGTCTCCCACAGCATCCTTGATGTCAGACATGATTTCCTTAAATAGACGAACACGATTTTCCAAGCTACCACCATATTCATCGGTACGATGATTGATGCGCTTGGAAAGGAAGTGCATCTGGATGGTCATATCATGACCTGCATAATTATAGATAATATCGAAGCCTGCTTTTTTGCCGCGAAGGGCAGCCTCCACATGCCATTTACGTAACGCCTTGATATCTGCTTTATCCATCGCACGGGCTTGGACAGGGATAGAGCCTTCTGCAGGAATTATGCTTGGGGCCATTGGTATTTCGCGACTGTAATGGTTTGGCGATGTAAAACCTGTATAAGCTAGCTGTAATCCCGCTAAGCTTCCGTGATCGTGAATTTTACTGGTCATTCTTTCAAAAGTAGGGATGTCCCTATCGTCCCACAAACGTCCTTCAATGATTGGGGTGTGTTCTGAAGAATAGTGAATTTCAGTTTCCTCAGTACATACAACGCCCCAGCCACCTTCCGCTTTGATGCCGCGCATCTCAGCCATACTGGATGGGAATTGATGCCCCATACCGTTGCAATGCGGGACTTGGTAAAAACGGTTTTTGGTTTTTACCGGGCCTATCTCAACTGAGTCAAAAAGAATGTCGTAACGTGGGTCTCTGGGCATGTAAATTTACCTGATATCTATAGTTAGTTTTTTGTTTTTAATTGTTAAAATTTGATTTTTGATTCAAATATTGACTGACTAGTCAGATAAATATAAGTTCTAATCAATTAAAAGAAAAGTAAATTTTGAGTGATAGGTGAGAAATGGCCCGGGATCCACGTTATGATATTTTATTCGAACCTGTAAAAATCGGTCCGGTGACAGCGAAGAATAGATTTTACCAAGTCCCGCATTGCACAGGTATGGGATGGTTACGCCCGCGAATGGTGGCAGACATGCGTGGCATTAAGGCGGAAGGGGGCTGGGGCGTCGTATGTACAGAATATTGTTCGATCCATCAGACATCTGATGACACGCCTTATCCAACACATGCTTTGTGGAATAATGATGATATTCGCGCACATGCTTTGATGACAGATCAAGTCCATGATCATGGTGGTCTGGCAGGGGTAGAGCTATGGCATGGTGGCAGTCGTTCCCCTAATTTTTTATCCCGTGAAGTTTCATTGGATGTACGTTCTATGCTGGGTGGGACGGGGGATCCAATTCAATCTCGTGCCATGGATAAGCAAGATATTAAGGATTTACGACGTTGGCATCGAAATGCAGCGATCCGTGCGAAAGAAGCGGGATTTGATATCGTTTATGTTTATGCGACGCATCATTACCTTTTGGATAATTTTCTAAATCCGAAACTGAATAATCGTCGTGACGAATATGGGGGAAGTCAAGAAAACCGTATGCGCTTGGTGCGGGAATTGATCGAAGAAACCAAGGAGGCTGTTGGTGATACATGTGCCGTGGCGGTGCGTTATACCACGGATGACGGTGGTGGTAAGGATGGGACGCCCGTGCATGGAGATCGTCTGGAAATATTTGAGGCTTTGGCCGAACTACCTGATCTATGGGATGTGAATATCTGGGATTATTCCTATGAAATGGGTGTGTCTCGATTTGTGAAGGAAGGCGCGCTGGAAGCTTATATGGCCAATGTGAAATCCTTGACTAGCAAGCCTGTCGTTACCGTAGGGCGCTTTACATCTCCAGATACGATGGTCAGTCAGGTTAAGCGTGGCATTGTTGATTTTGTAGGCGCTGCTCGTCCTTCCATTGCGGATCCTTTCTTGCCAAAAAAGGTAGAGGAAGGGCGACCGGAAGATATTCGCGAATGTATTGGTTGTAACATTTGTTATACGGGGGACAGTAAACATTACCCTATTCGTTGTACGCAAAATCCAGCCATGGGTGAAGAATGGCGCCGCGGATGGCATCCGGAAAAGATTGAAGATAAAGGGTCGGATGCTTCCGTGTTAATTGTTGGTGGTGGTCCAGCTGGGCTTGAGGCAGCGCGTGCATTGGGGCAGCGCGGATATGCGGTGATGTTGGCAGAAGCAAACCGAGACTTAGGGGGGCGTGTCACAAAAGAATCTGCATTGCCGGGTTTATCTGAATGGGCACGGGTTCGGGACTATCGTCAAACGCAATTGGATAAAATGATGAATGTGGAAGTTTTTCGCGAAAGTCGTATGAAATTGGACGATATTTTGGCGGTTGGCGCCGATCACGTGGCTATTGCTACTGGGGCGAAATGGCGGCGTGATGGCTTTGGGGTGACTTTGCAGGAATCGATTTCACCAGTTATGCCAGAAGAGCAAGTTTACACACCTGATGATATTATGGATGGCAAGTTACCTAAGGGAAAAACGCTTATTTATGATGATGACGGATTTTATATGGGGAGTGTCATTGCCGAGAAACTGGCATTTAACGGAAATGAGGTTGTCTACATGACGCCAGCCAGCATGGTGTCGCATTGGAGCGTAAATAACGCAGAACAAGAACGTGTCCATTGTCGTCTTGATGAGGTTGGTGTTGAAATTGTCTTGAATAAATATCTGGATAGCTTTGATGGGATGATCGCGAAGATTGCTTGCAGCTATACTGATAAAGAAACAGAAATTGCCGTAGACAGTATCGTGATGATTACATCGCGGGAGCCTGAAGATGATTTATATTATCAAGTTCAACAAGCGATCAAGAGTAAGCAAGAAGGGGTGCCAAAAAGCGTTAAACGTATAGGGGATGCTGAGGCGCCCGCAATTATCGCGGCTGCAATATATGCGGGGCATAAATATGCGCGTGAAATGGATAGGGAAGTCAATAATGATCATTCTGCTCGTCAGGATCGTGTTTTCTACCAGGAGGGATAATTCCAGAAATTATACTTCTGCTCAAAGATATAGTATGATGTAGGTAGGGAGGCGTTTGAAAACGCAAAAGAAAGGGATTTGTCATGAAACCCGAAGAAGACCCTGCCTATATTGAGCTTTTGAAATGCTTGCCTGATGATTTAAAGCATAATGTCGATCAACTCGTCCATATTTGGTATAAACATGGATATAATGATGGTTATGCTGAAGGGGCGAAAACAGGCAAAAAAAGTTAATTCACTTTTACTTCGCCCGTTTTTGTCTAGTCTCATTTTGGATCAAGCATAGCGTAATATTTTTTTACGTAACCATCTACCTTCCAGCTGCAGATAGTACCTTTCGGGATAAAGAAGCATTCATCTTTCTGGAAGACATTCACGGTACCATTTTCTTCTGTGATAGTGATTGTACCTACTAGGATTTGCACAAATTCATAGACGGGAAACGCTTCCATTTTACTTTCAAAACTTTCCGTGTCCCACATACCTACAAACATATCTTCAGTATCATTGGTAAAGTAATTGTAATCGCGCTGTCTGGGCTTTTGCCCTTCAATGGTAAAGGGGGCTGTGGTTTCCAAAACTTCCATTTGATCAGGCGTGATATCCGGATTAACGGACTGAACGGCACCTTTTGCAGGGACATTTTCTGGCGTCGGGCGATTAGGTGGTAGATAAGTTATATAGAACTTACGCAAGTTTTCTTCTTGGAGCCAGCTAACAGGCGCTGCATTTCGGAAGAAAACACTGTCCCCTTCCTGATAGCTATCAAGAAGAGTGTTATTTTCATCTACCATCTTAAATCCGCCTTCCAAGAGCCAGATAAATTCATCGCCAGGATAAGGGCCAAAAGCTTCTTGCATAGGCGTTGTGGTCCAAACTCCAACATTTAAACCGATTTCTTCTTCATTATAGTAATTATGCAGTGTCTGCGTCGGAATAGGGCTGTGAAAATCTTCTGCGTTACATTCCATTTCCTGCATACCTGTCTTGACAGGACCGAATTTCTCTAATCGATAAACGCGCTTCACGTTACTCATGTAGATATCCTTTTTAAATTAGTATTTAACTGTAGCTATTCTCCATGCTTTATTTTGTTTTGTCTATATAAATTGACTGACTAATCAGATAAATATAATGAAAAACTGCTATCTGTTTGATCCTTTCGGGTGATGTGATTATGATGTCACATATCTGAAAAAGAATAAGAGCTGGGTTTGTAATCAAATGGCTGTAGCAGAAGAAAAAAAATTACCAAATAGCCGCGTGATGGCACGTGAAGCACGTCGTCAGGAATTGATTGATGCAACTATCGATTCCATTGCAAAACGCGGATTTTCTGCAACGACTTTGACAACAGTTACCAAAGGCGCTGGTGTTTCTCATGGTGTGGTGAACTTTCACTTTAAATCTAAAGAAGCTCTTTATGATGCAACTTTGGAATATCTAACTCGTGAACATTACGAATATTGGTTTAAGGCGCTGGAGAAAGCCGGCGATGATCCAGTTATGCAATTGGCGTCTATGTTAGAGGCAGATTTTAGCCCAAAAACAGTTTCACATAAGAAACTGGCCGTCTATTTTGCGTTTTGGGGGCAGGCGATGTATCGCCCTTCCTATCTGGATATTCATAGTGGTTATGATGAAGAGCGTTCAGAGCAAATTGAACGTATCGCCAAAGAATTAATTATGGATGCGAATTATGATTTGGATCCAGAAGTCACAGCAAGGCGTTTAGTGACAATGATCGATGGGCTTTGGTTGCATATGTTACTGTATCCCAAGGCGGTGAAAAGACAACAAGCTCGCTATGATTGCTTCTTATTTCTATCAGAACTTTTCCCCAAGCATTTTGATAAGCCTGTTTTATCAGATTGAGATATATTGGCCTATAGAGATGATTAGATGAAAACTAATCTTCTTAATTAGGCAATTCCAAATCAATGATTAAATATTAAATGATTTTGCTAAGAAGGGTCCTTAGGTAGTCTGCGGATTAGACATGTGAACAAACTTGAATAATCAAAAGGACCATATGAATGTCAGTTGAAAAAACAGAGGTGCTTGTTATTGGCGGGGGCCAAGCTGGCTTGGCAGTGAGCGAGCATTTGGGTAATGCAGGTATCGAACATCTTGTCTTGGAAAAAGATCGTATTGCGGAACGCTGGCGTTCACATCGTTGGGATTCTTTGGTGGCTAATGGTCCGGCATGGCATGACCGCTTTCCAACATTGGAATTTGAAGATTATGAGCCGGGTGATTTTGTTCCAAAAGAGAAGGTTGCAGACTATTTCGTGAAATTTGCAGAACATATCAATTCACCAATTCGTTGCGGTGTAGAAGTTAAGCAAGTCACAAAAAATGAAGGCGGTCCGGGATTCGTCGCAGAAACATCTGATGGTGTGATTGAAGCACGTTATGTTGTCTCGGCAACTGGGCCGTTCCAACAACCTGTGATCCCAGCGGTTGTGCCGGATGATGCAGGCGTGGAACAAATGCATTCCACAGGATATCGTAATCCGGATCAATTACCTGAAGGGGCCGTTTTGGTTATCGGTGCAGGCTCTTCCGGGGTGCAGATCGCGACAGAATTGATGCGTGCTGGTAAGAAGGTTTATTTGTCTGTTGGCCCACATGATCGTCCGCCTCGTAGTTACCGTGGCCGTGACTTTGTATGGTGGTTAGGTGTGTTAGGTCTGTGGGATATGGCGACACCTGAACAAGGTAAAGAACATGTCACTATTGCTGTAAGTGGTGCTTATGGTGGTTATACGATCGACTTTAAACAGCTTGCGGCAGATGGAATGACCCTTGTTGGTCGAACGGAAAGCTATGAAAATGGCAAGATGGTCTTTGGTGATGATTTGGCCCAGAATGTTGCGGATGGTGACGCAAATTATCTATCCGTTCTGGATCAGGCAGATGCGTATATTGAGCGTAACGGCCTTGATTTGCCAGAAGAACCAGAAGCACGGGAAATGTTGGGTGCACCGGATTGTGTGACCAATCCACTTTCGGATCTGGATTTGAAAGAGGCTGGAGTTGGTTCCATTATCTGGGCAACAGGATTTAAAACGGATTTTAGTTGGTTGAAGGTAAATGCATTGGATGAGAACGGAAATCCAAATCATCAACGCGGTGTGTCTTCTGAACCGGGAGTGTATTTTGTAGGTTTACCTTGGTTGTCTCGCCGTGGATCCACTTTTATCTGGGGCGTGTGGCATGATGCAAAATATCTTGCTGATCATATCGCAACCCAACAAGGATATCTTAAACATCATAAAGCGCATCCGCCGGAAACAAAGGCAGCTGCAGAATAAATTGCTTTATATGTCAAAAGAAGCGGGGATGAAAATTCATCCCCGTTTTTTACTTTAAAGGCAGTATTTTACAATTCACCAGCTTCTTCTAAAACTTTGCGGGCAACCCTAAAACATTCAAGTGATTGAGGGACACCACAATAAATCCCAATCACGTGAATGATGGCCCGCATTTCCTCTTTAGTGACACCGTTATTTAAGGCGCCACGACAATGTATTTCCCATTCATGCATTTTGCCCAAAGCACCGATCATGGAAAGATTCATCATGGAACGGGTTTTGGCATCAATGCTATCATCGCCCCAGCCGAAACCCCAACACCATGCAGTCATGGCTTCTTGAAATGGGCGGGTGAAATCATCGGCTTTGGCTAGATTGTTTTCTACATATTCTGCGCCAAGGGTAGCTTTGCGTTGTTCTATCCCTTTTTCAAATAAGTTATTATCCATTTTTTCCGTCCTTCACGAATTGTCCTAACGCATTACAAATGGGTTTGCCATTGGTTCTGCGGAAGTATTAATCCAGGTTGTTTTTGTTCGTGTATAATCCAAGATGGCTTCGGTGCCAGCTTCACGACCATAGCCGGATTCATTAAATCCACCAAATGGTGCTATGGGCGACACGGCACGATAAGTGTTGACCCAGCAAATTCCGGATCGGATTTTTTGTGACACGCGATGGGCACGGGCAATGTTTTGGGTGAATACCCCGGACCCCAAACCATATTGAGTACCATTGGCAATCGCGATGGCTTCATCTTCCGTATCAAATGGAATTAAAGACATAACAGGTCCAAACATTTCCACTTTTAGGGTCTCGGTTTCATTATGGGCGCATTCCACTAAGGTCGGCGCCATATAATTGCCCGCTTGATCAAGCGGGGCGCCACCAAGATGGATCGATGCCCCTTGGGATTTTGCTTTCTCAAGAGTATCTTTAATCGTGTTTATTTGGGCTTCGGTGCAAAGAGGGCCTACATGAGTATTTGCTTCTAATGGGTCCCCAATAACAATTTTACTCGCTTTTTCCTTAATAATTTCAATCAATTTGTTAAGGATTGGGCGATGGATAAGGCCGCGGGAACCCGCTACACAAGATTGGCCAGAAGCACCAAAATTACCTGCGATCAGGCCATTTGACGCCGTTTCCAAATCTGCATCTTCAAACACAATGATCGGCGATTTTCCACCCAGTTCCAAACTTGTCACAGCAAAGTTTTCCGCAGAATTACGAACTACATGACGGGCAGTCTCTGGCCCACCTGTAAAGGCGATGCGATCAATATCAGGATGTCGGGTGAGCGGAATTGCGCAGTTTGGCGCATCTCCCGTAATCACAGATACAACACCTTTTGGAAAACCTGCTTGTTCTACAAGTTTGGCAAATTCAAACATTGGGGCTGGCGCATATTCGGAGGCTTTTAGAATAACCGCGCAACCTGCAGCCAAAGCTGGTCCCAGTTTAGTTGCGGTTAGGAACATTTGGGCATTCCACGGCACAATCGCTGCGACCACACCAATAGGATGGCGCGTGGTGAAGACATGCATATCGGGCTTGTCGATTGGCAAAACTGCACCTTCGATTTTGTCGGCGAGGCCTGCATAATAACGATAGTAATCGCCTACATATTTTGTTTGGCTTTGGGTTTCGGCAAGTAATTTACCGCTATCTGTCGTTTCAACACGCCCGATAAGTTCTGCATTTTCTTCGATCAATTCTGCGAGGCGGTATAGGAGTTTACCACGTGCGGTTTGTGTCATATCCCGCCATTCAGGGCTATCAAGTGCGGCTTTAGCAGAACTAACGGCTTGATTTACATCTTCCTCAGAAGCACAAGCGAAACTTGCCCAGTTTTCAGCTGTGGCAGGATTTTGTGAATGCATCACTTGTCCTGTACTGCCTTCTGTCCATTTTCCATCGATATATAATTTATAATGTGGTTGGTTCATTGTGTTATCCTTAGGCGAAAGCTGGCATCACTTCATTGATGAAGCGGTTAAGGGAATCGCGTTTGCGCTCATAACTCATGCCGCTATCAATCCAGAAAGAATATTCATCATATCCTAAATCTTCATAGTGTTTAATCTGGTCGATCACTTCCTGCGCTGTGCCAATTGTTAGGTCTTTACGCAATTTGCTGGCCGCCATCATTTCATTATTGGCGATATCTTCATCAGATAACCGTTCAATTAAACCTTGTTTCACAGGCCGTTTGTTTTGGAACCAAGCCCCGAAGTAATTGTAATATCGGCTTAGTTCATTCGCTGCGAGATCAACATCATTTGTATCTGATCCGACATATGTATGATGAAGCAACATGATTTTTGGGCGAGGACCATCATGTTTATCACATGCATTATTGAAACGTTCCATGAGGCTTTCGATTTCCTCAATCCCTTGCCAAAGCGGAGTTACTTGAACATTGAAGTTATTTGAAACGGCAAATTCGTGACTATTTGGATCACGTGCTGCAATCCATATAGGTGGACCATCTGTTTGTGCTGGTTTTGGGGCGGATGTGGTGGATGGGAATTTATAAAACTCTCCCTCATGGGCACAATCGCCTTCCCATAATTGACGCAATAATGGTGCTGTTTCGCGCATACGTTGACCAGCTTCCCAAGCATCAAGGCCCGGCATAATACGTTCATATTCATAAGAGTAAGCACCACGTGCTATTCCTAATTCCAAGCGCCCATCAATGATTAAATCAGTTGAAGCTGCTTCGCCTGCTAGTTTGATCGGATGCCAGAAAGGCGCAATGACTGTACCTGTGCCTAAGCGTACATTCTTTGTCCGATGAGCGAGGTCAACCAATGTTACAAAAGGGTTCGGCGCGATGGTAAATTCCATACCATGATGTTCACCTGTCCAGATCGCATGCATACCACCTTCATCAGCAATTTGACATAGAGATACAAATTCTTCGTAAAGCTCCGTATGTGGTTGGTCCGGTGACAGACGTTCCATATGCGCAAAAAGTGAGAATTTCATAAGGTCTCCTCCCGATTGTTTTTATTGGTTGTTGAGTGTGAAATAGGTGCCGCCGGCATATCCAAGGCCTGGTTGACCACTATTGTTAAAATCATGAACTTCACCAAGAAGGATGGAATGATCTCCCGCGGGAATAGCCTTTGATTTTTTGCAAATGAATTGTGCCGTTGATGCATCTAATAAAGGCATTTCCATATGGCCTTTTTGCCATGAAACCTGCTGAAAACGATCGCCATTGAATTTTGCAAAAATATCGGAAACTTCCTGTTGATCTGCAGATAGAATATTGACTGCGAAGTAATCGCAATTCTCAAAGATATCGAAACAAGAGAGATATTTCCCCGGACAGACCAGCAGCATCGGTGGGTCAAGGGATACTGACGTGAAAGAATTGGCTGTGAAGCCGACAGGATTTCCTTCTTTTGTCATTGTTGTGACAACAGTCACACCGGTCATGAAGCTTCCAAAAGCGTCGCGTAATTTACGTGGGTCAATATTAATCATTTTACTTCCTCCTCAATAAAGCTCAGGAGCGCTTGGTTCACTTCATCCATATGGGTCATTGGCATCATATGTGCGGCATCTTTGATAATCATTACCTGACCTTTTGGGGTGAGTGCGGCCATTCTCTCTGACATGGTTGGGGTAGAATTCGGTTCATTTTGGCCAGTGATAAACAAAGCTGGCATTGCTAGTTTTCTTAGGTTTTCAGGCGAAGGACCATTTTCTGTGGCGAAGACTGTATAAGCATTTCTATAACCAGCCGGATTCACATTTATGAGCCATTCTTTGCAAGCGGTTGCAGCATCACTTTCTTGATCCGAAAACCAACGTGTGAGTGGGCCTGTTGGATCAGCTACTGTTTTCCCATCTAGGCTTTTCGCGCGTTTCTGAACCGCATTTACGGCATTTTTGTCACGTTGAAAAATAGCGTTTAATGCAACGACAGCTTTTACTTTATCTGGATGATGAATAGCCAAATCAAGCGCAATCATAGCTCCCATGGAATGACCCATCACAATCGCAGGTTCGCTGATGGCTTCTGTGATTTTTTTTGTATAGCTGGATAGGTCCAAGGTAATCGCATCAAGATTGCTTTCACCATGCCCAGGCATATCCGGGGCGATGACTTTATAGCTTTGACTGAAGGCATTGATTTGTGCATTCCATGCCTCTGCACGAAGACCAACACCATGAAGTAACACAATGTTTTGGCCTTCGCCTTTGATAATGGCTTTAAGTTGCCCGAAATCAGACCGCTGCTGGGTTGTCCAGATCATGACCTAATTCCTTCAAATCTTGATAGCGGTCCCCGATACGATGATGTGGACGACCACCTGTGGCACCGCCAAGTACGATAACAACCTCATCCGCACGCGGTGCATCAGGAATGGAAAATTGAATGGTGAGGTAGTGGGAGCGGCGCCCTGCATCATTTTTGTCCATCAAAGGAACCATGATAGGCGCATTGGCAGGGCCACGTGTATTGGCAAAAGAGAGATATGATTTGGCTTCTACAGCTTCGCGGAAATAATTCCCGAAGCGCAAAGTATGTATCAAGCCAGAGGCATGTTCAATTTCGCCATCAAGCCCGACAACTGCGCTTTTTCCATAAGCTTCAATTGCATCACCTGAACCAGCTAGTTTAATGATTTTGTCTGTTAGTAATGCGCCTAGTTCAGGGCCATATGCGTGGATTTCAGGCTTTAGATCTTCCACGTAACGGCCGGCCCAAGGGTTGGTAATAACTGCTGCCACAGCAAATAAGCGCCAAGGCTCTGAAACTTCGCGATACCCTTCGATCAGAACTTCTTCTTCATAGGTCACGATTTTTCTAATTTCTGCCTTCATTTCCATTTCCTTTTGTTGATTTTATTTTGCCAATACAGATGGCGTAATTCTTTGAACAAACTAATCACAGGAAATGCTATTTTTGACAAACGACAGATTCATAGACTAAGATATTAGTAATACTTATATCTAGGTTACATCTATGGGAAAATCATTACCGCCGCTTGGTTGGTTTCGGACATTTGAAGCTTCTGCCAGACATTTAAATTTTTCAGCTGCTGCCGACGAATTGGGGATGACTCAATCGGCAGTTAGTCAGCAAGTACGGTCTTTGGAAGTAAGGCTGGCAACCCAGTTGTTTATCCGTAAAGCCCGCGGTTTGGCCTTGACGGATGATGGCCGTAAGCTTTTACCAATGGTTGGATCAGCGATGGAATCGCTAGGGGCTGCGGCAAGTTTATTTGATGTTGGCCCGACGCAAGGACTTTTAACCATCGCCACGTCAGTGAGTATTTCTCAATGGATATTAGCGCCTAATATGCAGGACTTCCTGGATATGCATCCGGGATTGCGTATCCGGTTGATGAGTACGATTTGGCCTGATGAGTTTAATACCTCAATTGCGGATGTTGAGATCCGATTTGGTTCTGAAAAACAAGTTGGTAAAGGGGCTGCTAGATTAGGACCAGATGAGCTTATCGCTGTTGCTGCTGTCGATCATACTGCCCCGTTGGAAGATAGTATTTTGATCGAAGCTGTTGGTACCTCAAAAGGATGGCAGGAATGGGCGAGGAAAGCAAAATATGGGACTGATCTTTCGCCAAGTCTACATGTGGATTCTTATGGTGTCGCATTAGATCTTGCTGCAAATGGTAGCGGTGTTGCCTTGACCAGTTCACTGCTTGCGAAATCCTCAGTTGATGTGGGCAAACTTAAGCAGATTGGTCAAGTTGGGATAATGGGAAATGAGGGATATTATCTGGCAACAGTTTCTGAAGCGGAGGTGGCCAAAGAATTTAGCAAGTGGATCAAAACAGTGATTGGTACATACTAGTTCTTGTACTTATCCAATAGGGTTTAAACCGCCACTAATCGCCAAGTTTTGTTCTTCATTTACCCGTTTAACAAACCAGTCTGAAATCTTTTTTAAAGTCGCACTGTGATAGCTACCATCTTTAAACTGAAGGTAATAAGCACTGTCTCGATTCCTGACAGCGGCACCAATACGGACCAATGATCCTTCTTGAATGTATTTATCTACAAGATAGGTCCAACCAATAGCGACACCCTTACCCTCTTGTGCGGCTCTGCATAAGAAGGGGTAGGAGTCATAGATGTGGTTATAGTTACGTTCTTTCATATTTATGCCGACCTTCTCAAACCATATTTTCCAGTCCAAATATCCAGAACTTCCCACATCAAACTGGATAAGTTCTACATCTAAAAGTGCATGAGGATTATTTAAAATTTGAGGGTGTTGTTCCAGAAAGTCGGGACTGCAGACTGGAAATGCAATCTCAGGGAAAAGAGGAATGATGGGACGATCAAAAGAGAGTGCGAGATCGGCAACAACGGCCACGTCGATTTGTGTCATATCAAGACTACCCATCCAGTCAGATGTGACTACGCTTATCTTTTTACCTTCAATTGCTTCTTGGAGTGAAGAAAAGCGTGGTAAGAGCCATTGATCCGCAAAACCAAAACTACAAGCCAATACAATGGTATCTTCATGTTCGGTACGCGAAAGTTCCTCCCATACGCTTTCTGTATGGCCAATGCCTAAAGATACCGCATTTGCAAGGCGATGCCCTTCCTTTGTTGGCACAATGCGATTCTTAATACGATGAAACAGTTCCTTGCCTAATCTTTCTTCAAGAACCGCAATATGTCGACTGACCGTAGGTTGGGTTAAAAGTAGCTCATCGCCTGCTTTGGTAAAGCTTGCATGTCGTACAGCAGACTCAAGAACAATAAGCGAGTTGAGAGAGCCCGGGACATGTTTAAATTTCTTACTCATCTATCTTACAATTGTACAATTATTTTAACTGGTATGATTTTAATATTCGTAAAACATAGTATAGAAAAAATCTATGGATAAAATAGATTTGTCTCACCTTTAAATTATTTTGTCATTCTGTTTACATCGTCGGAATCAGTCAAATAAGGCTGAAAAAGTGCAAAATAGACAGGTGAGTAAATAGAGGGTGAAAATGATGAAGCGACCGCTTTCGCATATTCGGGTGCTTGACTTTGGGCAGTATTTGGCGGGGCCATTGGTGGGGATGATGTTGGCCGATATGGGCGCTGAAGTTATTCGTATCGACCCACCGGAAGGCCCTTTATTTAACGATCCATCCTATGACATGCTATCACGTGGAAAGTCTTCTTTGGTTTTGGACTTAAAAAGCGAAGAGGGGAAAGCGACGATACAAGAATTGGTGAAGCGTTCTGATGTTCTGATTGATAACTTCCGCCCCGGAGTAATGTCGCGCCTCGGCTTATCACCTGATGAATTGCAAAAATTAAATAATAATATCATCTCACTTTCCTTACCGGGTTTTGCATCTACTGATCCTGAATTGGCTCATATTCCTGCTTGGGAAGCCGTTATTGCGGCTTATACAGGGCAGTTTACGGATATGGGATTGAACCGTCGATTAATGGGTATCAATCCTTCCTTCACGCCGTTAACACTTGCATCTGCCTATGGCGCTTCTTTTGGGGCCATGTCTGTCCTATTTGCATTGGCCGCACGTGATCGAAATGGTGGGGATCATATTGAGGTACCTTTGGCTTCGGCTTTGTTGGAAGGTCTAATTTATAACTGCGAACAAATTGAAGATTATCCTGAACGTTATAAGTCTCCACGTGAAGTGGAATTAGATCGTCGGGCTGAAGCAGGCTTGCCAATGGATTTGAAATTTGAGGAGCTTTCAGAATTTCTTGATCCTTTCTATCGGACTTATACCTGTGCAGATGGACGTGGATTTTATGTTGTATCAGGAAGTGTAGCGACCCATCCTCGACGTGTTCTTGAGACTTTAGGACTGGCCGACCTACTGGATGGTTTACCAGATTTTAGCGCGTATCTAGACACAAAAGAATGGCCCGATAGTTGGTCGTTAAGAAACTATCCGGTTGGCGTGGACGCAAGAGAGCGTATCTCCACAGCAATGAAGAAAGCTTTTCTGACCAAACCATCTTATGAATGGGAAGAGTTGTTTGGAGTTGCAAAAGCGCCAGCGACAGCACAACGTTTTACAAAAGAATGGCTTGCTGATCCGCATGCTTTGGCATCAGGTTTGGTGTTGGAAGTCGATGATCCACGTTACGGTATGATGCGTCAAATGGGGAATGTTGCATGGTTAACCACAGATGAAGGGGCAGCACAAAAGCAAGCTGGCCCTGTTGCGGATGATGCGCGAGTTAAGCTAGCCAATATTCTTGCAGAAACACCACGTCTGCAATCTGATCATCAAGCTTACTCTGGGTGGCTGGATGGTTTGAAGGTGTTGGATCTTACCAATGTAATCGCCGGGCCGACAATTGGATCTACCTTGGCGCGTTTTGGGGCGGAAGTTACATCGGTGCAACCTGTTGAACCTTCTGTGGATCCATGGAATACGGTTGTCTTTGGTATTCATGCCCATCGTGGCAAAGAGAGTGTTTTGCTTAATTTATCTTCGAATGAAGGTAAGGAAGCTATGCGAAAATTGATTGCGCAATCTGATATCATCACGATGAATGGGACGGATGAGCAACGCGATAAACTTGGTTTATCTTTGGAAGAGCTAAAAGCGATCAATCCCAAATTGATCTTGGTGCAACTGGATGCGTTTGGTGGCCCAATGCGAGGCCCTAAATCCGATCATCTAGGATATGATGACTTAGCCCAGGCAGCAACAGGTGTGATGGTGCGTTTTGGCGGTGGTATGGAAACACCGGAAGAGCATGCGCATTTCGGAACTATCGACGTCTTGACCGGCTATTGTGCATGTGTCGGTCTTGGTGGTGCATTGATGAAATTAAAAGCGACGGGTGAGGGAAGTATTGCACGCGCTGCTTTGGCAGGCGCAGGAAATATGATCCAAGCGCAGTTTATGTATGATTACGACGGTCGCGCCGCATTTAATGAACCGTCTGGTCGCGAAGTTCTTGGATGGGGACCTTTCTATCACTGTTATAAAACGGAAGATGAATGGGCATTTTTTGCGGCGCCAAGTGAAGAAGGTGAAGCTTTAAAGAGAATACCTGAACTAGCCGATTTATCTGAGTTGTCAGGTCAACAGTTGCAAGCTGAATTAGCGGATCGTTTTTTAGATAAGCCACTATCTTACTGGCGAGAGCAATTTAAAGAAGGTGCAGCAACCATCGTACCTTTATCTTCATTGCATGATACACGTGATAATTCCTTACAGCGTGAAAGCGAAGGAAATATCGATCTAACAGAATCAACTTTCCGGGTGATCCGACATGATCTGCATCCAATGGGAAGATGGTGTGACTTGGTAGCCCCGAATGCGGTGCGTCCAAGAAAGGGGAAAATTACAATCCCTGGCTATATGCCGAAATATGGTCAGCATACGCATAAGATTTTGCAAGATGCTGGTTATTCCGATGCGGAAATTGCTTCCATGATTCAACAAGGAATCGCGGGGCGTGAATGGTCGGAAAAATACTTACCAGAATAATAAAAATAATAATCATAGTAACTTAGTGGGAATAGGAGGTTTCTATGTCCAATCAGCAGAGCCACGAGCAACTTGTGGCAAAATCCGGTTTCTTTACCGGACTTCACCCAGGAATGGGTATGGCGGCGAAGGCAATGATTTTGGCCTTTATCGTCTTTACAGTGATCAACGTTGACTTTGCAGGGGGTGTTTATGGCTCCATTCGTAGTTGGATCGAAAGTGGTTTGAGCTGGTATTATATCACAGTTCTAGCCGGCATCATGTTATTTTGTTTTTACTTGATGATGTCAAAATGGGGTAGCTTACGCTTAGGGGATGATGATTCTCGTCCCGAGTTTAGCAATTTCTCTTGGTTTGCAATGCTTTTCTCTGCAGGTATCGGTATCGGTATTCTGTTCTTTGGTGTTGCTGAACCTATTTTCTATTTTGATAATTCAGCTGTATGGGGCTATCCGAACAACCCACATGCAGAGTTAAATGGACATAGTGAAATGAATATGCAGCGCGCCGTTGATGCGATGCGTGTGACATATTTCCATTGGGGTTTTCATGGTTGGGCCCTTTATGTGATTGTTGGACTATGTTTGGCATATTTTGGTTTCCGTAAAAAACTGCCTTTGACCTTGCGTTCAGCTTTATATCCGTTGATCGGGGATCGTATTTATGGGCCTGTTGGTCACATGGTTGATCTGTTGGCTGTATTTGGTTCCGTATTTGGTATCGCCACATCGCTTGGTTTAGGAAGTAGCCAGATTACAACGGGATTGAATGTCTTATTCGGTATTCCTGCAGAAACACTCACTCAAATTATCTTGATCATTATTGTGACCATCATTGCGACGGTTTCGACAGTATCTGGTGTTGGTAAAGGTATCCGTATGATTTCCGAATGGAATATTTGGTTGTCTATGTTGCTTCTGGGTGCATTCGTCTTTATTGGCCCAATCAAATGGTTGTTGGGATTCTATGTAACCACCTTAGGTGATTACCTCTGGAACTTCATTCCAATGGGCTTCTGGACAGCAAGCAGTGAAGAAAATGTTGCATGGCAAGGCGGTTGGACCATCTTCTATTGGGGCTGGTGGATCGCGTGGGCTCCAATGGTTGGTATTTTCATCGCACGTATTTCCAAAGGTCGTACCATCCGTGAATTTATGGTTGGTGTATTGTTTGTACCAACTGCAATTGCCTTCTTCTGGCTATGTATGTTTGGTGGCAATGCGATCTGGCAAGAGCTGAATATGGCTGCTGGTCCTGCTTCTGAAGGCGGTGCTGGTTTGATTAACACCGTGCGTGCTTGGGATCTACCTTCTGCATTATTTGGTACAATCGAAAATCTAGGCAAGACATCCTGGTTAGGCGATATGTCTTGGGTTGGATGGCCGTTATCTGCCTTGGCAACGTTGTTGTTGGTCTCCTGGTTTGTGACATCTGCGGATTCTGGGACTTTGGTAATTACAACAATCCTGTCTTTGGGTGATGAACATCCACCAAAGAAATTCCGTATCATCTGGGGTGTGAGTATTGGTGGTACAGCAATAGTGCTCTTGTTGGCTGGTGGTTTGGGGGCGCTTCAAACAGCCTCAATTGCCGCGGCCTTGCCAATATCCTTTGTTATCCTGACAATGGTTTGTGGGCTCTATAAGTCGTTGAAAGAAGATAGTTCAGCGGCGCCGGAACCGACAGAAAAAGTCGCGCCGGATGGCACAAAGATTTCTCAAGACCTACATGCGTAGGATATAACTTATAACTCTAAAAGGCCTTCAAATTATTGAAGGCCTTTTTCATTTTAATCTCTTGAGGCTAAATGAATACCTGCAAGGGTACATCTGACTGATCCACCAGCCTTTTCAATGGTTGGGATTTCAAGAGGTACAAGTTTGACCGAAGTTTCCAACATAGATATTTGTTTTTTACTCAAGGCCTCAAAGGCAGTTTGTGATAATGCCAATAGTCGCCCGTCTTGCCCCTGTAACTCAATTGCATTTCCCGCAAAGTTACGAATTTGATCATTGGTTAATGCAATAACGCGTTTTCCTGAATTTTCTAATCGGGTTGCGATTTCATCCCTACGGGCTTGGTTTTCGATCATATCTAGTCCGATCAACGCATAATCTGTTCCAATACACATTAGAACATTGGTGTGATAGATGGCTGTGCCTTCTTCATCACTTGCTTTGAACACCATGGGTTCAAAATTGAAATGCGTGCAAAAACGTTCCAGAATAATCGGATTGGTCCGATCAGATTCAACAGCGTAAGCCACCCGCGCCATATGGTCCAAAACCATGGCGCCTGTGCCTTCTAAAAATAGATCGTCTTGTTCCAAGCCGGAATAATCAGTCATATCCTGAACACGATAATCCTTCTTCAGCATTTCAATAATATCATAACGTCTTTCCAATCGGCGATTTTCCGGTTTCATCGGATAGATGGCGACATGCCCGCCTGAATGGGTTGAAAACCAGTTATTGGGAAAAACTGAATCTGGTGTTTGCTTTCCCTCATCTTCGAACATATGAACACGAACACCATGGGTTATCAGGATATTGGCTGCATTTGTGATCTCATCATAAGCAAGTTTTGCGTCAGATGAATTTGCGCTCACATTATCCTGAAAGGCATTATCAGCCGCTGTTTCTGTATTTACCGTGAAATGATGCGGGCGGATCATGACGACAGCAGAAGGCGCTTGTATTGACAAGAGAGGTTGTTGGGAATTCATTAGGCTGCCTCTTGTGTTTTCTTCGCGCGTTGTACCATGCCGAAAAGGTCACGGGGATCATCTGGATCTGCCAGCATATCCAGTTGTTGGAACAGACCCGTTTTTTCTAGTTGATCGCGTACATAACGAAGTGCCGAAAAGTCCTCCGTCGCGAAACCTACACCGTCAAATAATGTGATTTGGTTAGCGCTAGTGCGGCCCTCTTTTGTACCTGTGATAACTTCCCACATTTCAGTAACCGGGAAGTCTTCGGGCATTTGCTGTATTTCGCCTTCAATACGGGTTTGAGGTGGGAATTCTACGAAAACATCGGAACGGGATAGGATATCTTTATGTAATTCGGTCTTGCCCGGGCAATCACCTCCAATCGCGTTGATATGCACGCCTGAACCAACCATATTATCAGTTAAGATGGTTGCATATTGTTTATCCGCGGTGCATGTGGTGATGATGTCAGCGCCTTGAATGGCATCTTCAGCTGTATCACAAGCGGTGATGTTAAAGCCAAAAGCAGTCAGGTTACTTTGTGCTTTAGATGTGGCTTTTGGATCAATATCATAAAGGCGTAAATTCTCGATACCACAAATGACCCGCATCGCAAGCGCCTGAAATTCAGATTGCGCACCATTGCCAATCATCGCCATCGTTTTTGTGCCTTCCGGTGCAAGATGTTTGGCAACCATGGCAGAGGTTGCAGCGGTACGTAAGGCCGTTAATACGGTCATTTCAGATAGTAAAATCGGATATCCTGTATTCACATCAGATAGAATGCCAAAGGCTGTGACAGTTTGTAGGCCCTCTTTCGTATTCTTTGGATGGCCGTTTACATACTTAAATCCATAGGTTTGACCATCAGATGTTGGCATAAGTTCAATCACGCCTTCTTTGGAATGAGACGCAACACGTGGTGTTTTATCAAATAACTCCCACCGCTTAAAATCATCTTCAACATAAGTCGCAATACCCTTCAGCATTTCTTCGATGCCAATTTCATGAATCAATTGCATCATATGGTCCACGCTTACGAAGGGAACAAAGGCAAGAGGAGATGGAAGAGGTGCAGACATGATTTTATCCTTTATTTTGTTTTAGGAAAGCATCATGCCTGCTTTCAATTTGTAACGTAAATTTCCATCTGTTGAAAAATATGCAAATAATTTATACAATTTGTTAAATTATATTATACAAAAAGTTAAATTTATGAATGAAAATGCAAAATATATCTTTGATGATCTGGATCGCGAATTGCTCTCTCAATTACGCATCGATGGGCGCGCACCAGTCTCCGTATTAGCAGGGGCATTGGGGGTCTCTCGTGCAACCATTCAAAATCGGATTGATCGATTATTAGCAAGCGGTGCTTTGCTAGGCTTCACCGTTCGCGTCCGTGAAGATCATGGGGATTCTACAATCCGTGCTGTGATGATGATTGAGATTTTAGGTAAGTCGACAACAGAAGTGATTAAGAAACTTCGGGGTATGCCGGAGTTAAATAAATTGCATACCACTAACGGAAAATGGGATCTGGTTGCTGAAATCCATACGGATAGCTTGCAATCATTTGATCGTGTCTTGCGGGAAGTACGTTTGATTGATGGTGTCTCTAATAGTGAGACCAGTATGCTGTTAACATCGGTCTAATAAAAAAAGCCTCCGAAAATCGGAGGCTTTCAAATTTTATGGTCGATAACTTAATGTGGATTTAATGGCTTTTGACCATTGTGCGAGTTTCGCTTGCCGCACATCATCCTGCATATGGGATTCAAACCTTTTTTCCAGTTTCCAGTTTTGCGAAAATTCATCCAAATCTGGGTAGTAGCCCACAAATTTCCCGGCAAGATATGCAGCCCCTAATGCTGTGGTTTCAAGAACTTCAGGACGGTCAACCGGAGCATCCAGAATTTCGGACAGACGTTGCATGGTCCAGTCAGATGCCACCATACCACCATCGACACGAAGAACTGTTTCTTGTGCTTCACCCCAATCTTTGCGCATGGCAGATAAAAGATCAGCTGTTTGATAACAAACAGATTCCAAGGTTGCTAAGGCAATCTCAGCTGGTCCAGTATTTCGAGTTAAGCCAAACATGGCGCCACGACAATCCGCATCCCAATATGGGGCTCCCATGCCCACAAAAGCAGGGACTACATAAATCTCTTCATTTGGGTCGGCTTTTAGCGCAAGTTCGCCGGATTGTTCTGCTTTTTCAATTAGGCCAATGCCATCACGTAGCCATTGCACCGCAGCACCTGCAATAAAGATAGAACCTTCCAAGGCATAGGTGGGTTTCCCATCAATTTGATAGGCAATGGTTGTGAGGAGACGATTTTTGGAGGCAACGGCCTTATCGCCTGTATTCAAAAGCGCAAAGCAACCTGTACCATAGGTGGATTTCATCATGCCGGGTTTGAAACAAGCTTGTCCAACCGTTGCTGCTTGTTGATCACCAGCAATCCCAGTAATGGGTATGGCTGCACCCAAAATACTCTCATCGGTGATACCAAAATCGGCGGCACTGTCTTTCACTTCAGGTAAAACGGATTCCGGAACCCGAAACAGGTCTAACAGCGTACCGCGCCAACGACCTTCATTGATGTCGTATAGCATGGTGCGACTTGCATTTGTCGCATCAGTTGCGTGGGATTTGCCACCTGTCAAACGCCATAAAAGGAAACTATCAACAGTGCCGAAAGCCAATTTACCTGTCTCTGCTTTCGCGCGTGCACCTTCTACATTATCTAGAATCCATGCAACCTTGGTCGCGGAGAAATAAGGGTCTAAAAGTAATCCGGTTTTCTTGGTTACACCTGCTTCATGGCCTGCATCTTTAAGCGCTTTACAGGTTTCTGATGTGCGTCGGTCTTGCCAGACGATGGCATTATAAACAGGTTTGCCTGTATCACGATCCCATACAACGGTGGTTTCGCGCTGATTTGTAATGCCAATAGCCGCAATATCACTTGCTGTTATTCCTGCTTTTTCAATAGCCTTCTTACAGGTAGATATTGTGGTGTTCCAGATATCTTCTGGGTCATGTTCTACCCATCCGGATTTTGGAAAATGTTGGGGAAATTCTTCTTGCCCGACCGCGCAAATATTATAATTCTGATCGAACAAAATGGCCCGGGACGAGGTTGTTCCCTGATCAATGGACAAAATGAATTTTGTTTCCCCACTCATGATAAACTTCCCTATTAAATTTTATGCTTGTTTTTTGATTATGAACGTTTTGCGATCATGTAACTTGCCAGTTTTTCTTCCGCATCGCTATTAAAAATCAACCCTTGCTTACTACGTCGATATAAAACGTCCTCTGCAGTCACAGCAAATTCTTCTTTCATTAAATAATCGACTTCGGCAGCGTATAAAGTACCTCCGAAATGCTCACCCATATCTGCTAAAGAAGATACATTTTTGAGGATATTAAAGGCATATGTTCCGTAACTACGAACCCAACGTGTTATCATTTCATCTGGTAAATAGTTGTGCGCAGATTTGATGCGCGCCGCTAAATCTTCGCGACCATTATGAGCAAAATCACCGCCTGGGAGAGTTGCGCCCATTGTCCATTCTGGTTTTTTAGTGCCTAGAACGGTTTCAATCTCTTCCATAGCTGCCTCAGCCAATCGGCGATAAGTGGTAATTTTACCGCCGAAAATGTTGAGCATTTTTGCCTCCCCTTCTTCCCCATCAAGTCGTAACACGTAGTCGCGTGTTGCTTCTTGTGCCTTGGAGGCGCCATCATTGTAAAGAGGGCGGACGCCGCTGAATTCCCAGACGGCTTCGTCAGCGGTGATTTCTTTTTTGAAATACTCGCTGGCAGATTTACAGATATATTCTGCTTCTTCTCTGGTAATGCCTGCATCGTCAGGATTACCTGTAAAATCATGATCAGTTGTACCGATCATAGTGAAATCGTTTTCGTAAGGAATTGCGAAAATAATTCGACCATCTTCATTTTGGAAGATGTAGCAACGATCATGATCATAAAGCTTTTTAACGATGACATGACTACCTTGAACAAGGCGTACATTTTGAATGTTAGATCCCTTACCGGTCGCATTCAGGAAATGATCGACCCATGGTCCTGTTGCGTTGACAACAAGTTTGGATTTAATGGTTTTTACATCCCCGGTTAGAACGTCTTTTACGTCAACTTCCCAAATTCCATCGACTTTATTTGTTTTAACAACTTGTTGACGTGTTTCAATAACGGCGCCGCGTTCGCGTGCGTCCACAGCGTTCAATACAACAAGGCGTGCATCGTCCACCCAACAATCTGAATATTCAAAACCAGTTGTGAAGTCATCTTTGATAGGTTGACCTGCCGCATGGGTTTTTAAGTTCAGCTTTTTGGTTGCTGGTAATAGCTTACGACCACCAATGTAATCATATAAAAACAGACCAAGACGTAGAAGCCATGTGGGGCGTAAACCTTTATGATGCGGTAAAACAAAGCGCAGTGGATGTACAATATGTGGTGCCATTTTCCACAATACTTCACGTTCCATTAAAGCTTTTCGAACAAGATTGAACTCATAATGTTCAAGATAGCGTAAGCCGCCATGAATCAGTTTTGTAGATCCGGAAGAGGTACCGCTTGCCAAGTCATCTTTTTCTGCAAGATATACAGAAAAACCACGTCCAATAGCATCGCGGGCGATACCAACGCCATTGATACCGCCACCTACAATAAATAAATCAAAAATTTGATCTGTTTGCTGACTCATCTAATCACTTTCAAGTTCCGAGACTTCATCAGGTCCGGTTACAATTAATCGGACATTATGAAGCTTACATAATTCTACAATTTCTTTTGGCGGGGTTTTATCCGTCACAAATGTATTGATTTGTGAAAGATCCCCAATTTGGACAGGCGCCCGGCGGTCGAATTTCATGCCATCCGTGACAAGAATGACTTCGCGCGCTTGTTCCAAGATCGCTTGAGAGACGCGCACCTCACGGAAATCAAAATCCAAAAGGCTACCGTCCTCATCAATGGCAGATACGCCAATCACCGCATAATCCACTTTGAAGTTGCGGATGAATTCCACAGCAGGCGCACCAATGATGCCGCCATCTGGTCTTCTGACGATCCCCCCGGCAATCAATACTTCAGCCTCTGGTGATTCCATCATAATATTGGCGATATTGAGGTTATTTGTAATAACCATCAGGCCTTTATGATGGGACAAGGCATGAGCCACTTGTTCAGTGGTTGTCCCGATATTCATAATAAGGGAGGCATTATCCGGAATGATTTCTGCCGTCGCTTGTGCGATCTTTTCTTTTCCTTCTGCCGCAATATGGCGTCGGGAATGATATTCAAAATTTGTGACGCTGGATAAATGAACAGCACCGCCATGAACGCGCCCCAGATATTTCTGTTCGCATAAAAAGTTCAAATCTCGGCGTATGGTTTGTGGTGTTACCTGAAAATGTTCAGCTAAATTTTCCACATCCACATGTCCCCTGTTTTTCGCAAGATCAATGATGTCTTGCTGACGTGCGGTAAGAATGTTCATTTTTCCCTCGTTTATTTTCACTATTATTCGTTTTTGTTTCGTAGCTCAAGTTTTTTTTGTTGTTGACATTCATTTATGTTCGCATTTAAGTTAGGCTACTTAATAAAAAAGTATAAGTGAACATGAATGAACATGCTAGTTTTCAAAGTATGGGATTGGCATGACGAACATATAGGGAAACAGTGGAGGGAAAATCCAATGAAAAAATTCCTTATGGCGACAGCAGTATCTGTTGCTATGGTTTCATCCATGGGGTCTGCAGCTTTTGCAGGTATGGATGAAGCGAAGAAATGGGTGGAAAGCGAATTCCAACCATCTACTTTGTCACAAAGTGAACAAATCAATGAAATGGAATGGTTTGTGAACGCTGCCAAGCCTTATGCTGGCATGGAAATTAACGTTCTTTCTGAAACAATTCCAACTCATGAGTATGAGTCTAAAACACTTGCAAAAGCGTTTGAAGAAATCACCGGTATTAAAGTAAACCACCAGTTGTTGGGTGAAGGTGAAGTTGTGCAAGCTGTTCAAACACAGATGCAAACAAACCGTAACCTTTATGATGGTTATATTAATGACTCTGACTTGATTGGTACTCATTCCCGTCTTCAACTTGCTGTAAACTTGTCTGATTTTATGGCAGGTGACGGTAAAGCTGTTACAAATCCAGGTCTTGATCTTGATGACTTCATGGGTATTTCTTTCACAACAGGTCCAGATGGTAAACTTTACCAATTGCCAGATCAGCAATTTGCGAACCTATACTGGTTCCGTAAAGACTGGTTCGACCGCCCAGAGTTGAAAGAACAGTTTAAAGCGAAATATGGCTATGACTTGGGTGTACCAGTTAACTGGTCTGCTTACGAAGACATTGCTGAGTTCTTCTCTGAAGACGTAAAAGAAATTGACGGTCAACGCATCTATGGTCACATGGACTATGGTAAGCGTGCACCTGACCTAGGCTGGCGTATGACAGATGCATGGTTGTCCATGGCTGGTGCTGGTTCTAAAGGTCTTCCAAACGGTAAGCCTATTGATGAATGGGGTATCCGCATGGAAGAGAATTCCTGTAACCCTGCTGGTGCTTCCGTAACACGTGGTGGTGGTACAGACGGTCCTGCGGCTGTTTATGCGATCCGCAAATGGGACGAATGGTTGCGTAAATATGCGCCTCCAGGTGCAGCTGACTATGATTTCTATCAGTCCTTGCCAGCTCTTTCCCAAGGTAACGTAGCGCAACAGATCTTCTGGTATACAGCGTTCACAGCATCCATGGTTGCGCCTAAATCTGAAGGTAACAACACTGTTGATGATGCAGGTAATCCATTATGGCGCATGGCACCATCTCCACATGGTCCATATTGGGAAGAAGGTCAAAAACTTGGCTACCAAGACACAGGTTCTTGGACATTCTTCAAATCTACACCATTGGATCGTATGCAAGCTGCTTGGTTATACGCGCAGTTCGTAACATCCAAAACAGTTTCCTTGAAGAAAACACATGTTGGTTTGACACCAATTCGTGACAGTGACATCCGTCATGAATCCTTCACAGAGCGTGCGCCTAAATTGGGTGGCTTGGTTGAATTCTATCGTTCTCCAGATCGTGAAATGTGGACACCAACAGGTGTAAACGTTCCTGATTATCCAAAATTGGCTCAATTGTGGTGGCAGAATATCGGTGATGTGAACTCTGGTGCGTTTACACCACAAGAAGCTATGTCTCGCTTGGCTCAAGAAATGGATCAAGTTATGGCGCGCATGCAACGTGCGGACGAAGCAAACAACACATATGGTGGTTGTGGTCCTCGTCTAAACGAAGAAAAAGATGCGGCTGAGTGGTTGGGCAAAGGTGGCGCGAAAGCAAAACTTGCGAACGAAAAACCACAAGGTGAAACAATCAACTATGATGAGTTGGTAAAACGTTGGGCGTCTAACTAACCTCCCTGTTGACGACCTGTTAAATCTCCCCGGGATGGCTTCATCGCCTCGAAGTTCTCCTAAACATCCCGGGGAGTACCTTTTTAAGGTATAAGACCTAATTATTAGGACTTTTCTGAAAAACGATATTTTTGTGTATGATTTCTCTGAAAAGTCTGAAATCAATAACCACGCATGCAATTAATGGGATAAAGAAATGTCATTAGAGCTGAAAGGCGTAAGCAAGCAGGTAGATGGCGAGACCCACATCTATCCAACAGATTTGAAGCTGGAAACAGGTAGTTTCAATATGCTGTTGGGGACAACGGGTTCAGGCAAAACTACCTTGATGCAAATTATGGCAGGATTAGAACCTGTTTCCTCCGGTCAAATTTTCTTTAACGGTGCCGATGTCACAGGTGTACCTGTGCAGAAACGTAATGTTTCAATGGTATATCAACAGTTTATTAACTATCCAAATTTCACTGTTTTTGAAAATATTGCTTCCCCATTACGGGTGGCAAAAGTTCCAGAAGCTGAAATCAAGAGACGCGTTGATGAAATGGCAGAATTGATGAAGTTGGGCCCGATGCTTCAACGTCGTCCATCTGAACTTTCAGGCGGTCAGCAACAACGTACCGCTATGGCGCGTGCATTGGTGAAAGATTCCAGTCTTGTTTTACTGGATGAACCACTTGCCAATCTGGACTTTAAACTGCGCGAAGAATTACGTGACGAGTTACCAAAGCTGGTCGCAAAACGTAACTGTGTTGTTGTTTATGCAACAACGGAGCCTATTGAAGCTTTGTTATTTGCAGGCCATACCGCAACACTTCATCAAGGACGCGTGACGCAGTTCGGCCCGACAAGTGACATTTATCGCACCCCAAAAGATTTGATCAGCGCGAAGGTATTTTCCGAGCCGCCAATCAACACAGCGAAAGTTGTCAAAGAAGGTAATGTGATCAAGCTTGGATCCGATATCAAATGGGAAGCCAAGGGCAATTTATCTAATATGAAAGACGGTCAATATACATTTGGTATTCGCCCTCATCATGTGACAGCTCAGGAACTCGGTGAACAAGCTATCAAAGTGGAAGGTAGTGTTCAGATCACAGAAATCAGTGGTTCTGAAAGTGTTGTACATTTCAATATGAATGGTAACAGCTGGGTTTCCCAATCGCATGGTGTGCAATATCACGATGTTGGTTCAGTTGCTCATCTTTTCGCAGATGTATCCCAGGGTCTTTATTTTGACGATAAAGATCAATTGGTATCGTTATAGGATTTAGGAAAAAGAAATGGCTAGAATTTCCCTTAAAGATTTGCGTCATAGCTATATGCCTGATCCGGCAAGCGATGATGATTACGCATTAAAGCATCTAGACGTTGAATGGAAAGATGGAGGTGCTTACGCACTTCTTGGCCCATCCGGCTGTGGTAAAACAACATTGTTGAATATCATTTCAGGCCTTTTGACACCAAGTCATGGTCAGGTTCTGTTTGATGATGACGACGTAACCACTCTGCCACCGGATCAACGTCATATTGCCCAAGTATTCCAGTTTCCTGTGCTCTATGACACCATGACTGTGTATGATAATCTGGCTTTCCCTCTACGCAATCGTAAGGTACCAGAAAAAGATGTGCATGATCGTGTGATGGAAATCGCAGAGATGATCGAATTAACACCGATGCTCAATCAACGTGCATCCGGTTTGACGGCTGATGGCAAACAAAAGATTTCATTGGGTCGTGGTTTGGTTCGTACAGATGTGAATGTTATCATGTTTGATGAGCCTTTAACCGTGATTGATCCTCATTTGAAATGGCAGTTGCGTTCTAAACTAAAAGAGCTTCATCAACGTGTTAAAACCACAATGATCTATGTAACACATGATCAGACAGAGGCATTAACCTTTGCGGATCAAGTTGTAGTGATGAATTTTGGTCAAGTGGTACAAATCGGAACGCCTGTTGAGTTGTTTGAGCGTCCACAACATACTTTTGTTGGAAACTTTATTGGTTCCCCAGGTATGAATATCCTGTCTTGTGACTCTGATGGCAAGCAAGCCTCTATCGGCGGTCAAGCGGTTGAACTGAGCAACAAAATTTCAGCTGTTCCATCCAAGAAACTTGAAGTTGGTGTGCGCCCTGAATTTATTAATTTTGCGGATAAAGGCCTTCCGGTCCGTGTAGAAGCTGTATCTGATGCAGGTCGTTTCAAGATTGTCACAACACAATCAGATGGTGGCATGATCAAACTTCTTGTGGATGAGAAGTCTGATATTCCAAGTGACAGTGCGCATTTATCCTTTGATCAATCCCGTACCTATCTCTACGGAGATGGATGGCTTTTGGAAGAGGGAGCATAATCATGGCTAAAACAGAAAATCAAAAAGCTTGGTTCTTTGTCCTGCCGGTTCTTATTCTGGTGGCCTTCAACGCGATTATCCCGTTGATGACAGTTGTGAACTATTCTGTTCAGGAAACCTTTGGTAATAACGATTTCTTCTGGGCAGGTGTTGTCTGGTTCGAAGAAATTTTACATTCCAGTCGTTTCCATGACTCATTAATGCGTCAGTTGACCTTTACCTTTACTATTCTGGCAATTGAGATTCCGTTAGGTGTGATTATTGCCTTGGCGATGCCGCGTAAAGGTCCTTGGGTGCCTGTATGTTTGATCCTAATGTCTCTACCATTGCTTATTCCCTGGAACGTTGTTGGGGCGATGTGGAATATTTTTGCATTACCGGATATCGGTATGTTAGGCCGCATGCTGAACGAGTTAGGGTTTGACTATAACTTTACCCGTCAAGTAGGTGATGCTTGGTTTACCTTGATCATCATGGATGTGTGGCATTGGACAAGTCTGGTTGTTTTATTGGCTTATGCTGGTTTGGTTTCCATTCCTGATGCTTATTATCAAGCTGCAAAGATTGATGGGGCGAATAACTGGTCTATCTTCCGTTATATTCAGTTACCAAAAATGAAGCGTGTTTTAACCATTGCTGTTCTTTTACGCTTTATGGATAGCTTTAACATCTATACGGAACCGTTTGTTCTGACAGGTGGTGGTCCGGGTAACTCCACAACATTACTCTCCATCGATTTGGTGAAAATCGCGCTAGGTCAGTTTGACTTGGGACCAGCGGCAGCGATGTCCTTGATCTACTTCTTGGTGATCTTGTTGTTAAGCTGGGTATTCTACACATTAATGATGCGTAACGAGGAACAGTAGAAATGAAACGTGCAATTCCGGCAATTTATATATTGTTTTTGATGCTGCCGATCTACTGGCTCGTCAGCATGTCCTTTAAACCAACAACCGAGATTTTGGGCTCATTCACCCTATGGCCGAATGAGTTCACCTTGGAAAACTATAAAACGATCTTCAGTGATGCCAGCTGGTATATGGGGTATGTAAACTCCATGATCTATGTATCCATCAACACAGCCATGTCTGTTGCGGTGGCGCTACCTGCGGCTTATGCTTTTTCCCGCTATCGTTTCTTGGGGGATAAGCATTTATTCTTCTGGCTTTTGACAAACCGTATGGCACCTGCGGCTGTATTCGCGTTGCCATTCTTCCAGTTGTACTCTGCGGTAAGTTTGTTTGATACCCATTTTGCGGTTGCCTTGGCACATACCTTATTTAACGTGCCTTTGGCTGTGTGGATTTTAGAAGGCTTTATGTCAGGTGTGCCAAAGCAGTTAGACGAGACCGCTTATGTAGATGGCTATAGCTTCCCGCATTTCTTTGTGAAGATTTTTGTACCGACAATTGGCGCAGGTATCGGTGTGGCAGCTTTCTTCTGCTTCATGTTCTCTTGGGTTGAATTGTTGTTAGGTAAAACTTTGACAGCTGTTGCTGCGAAACCAATTGCCGCAACAATGACAAAGACAGCATCTTCATCCGGATACGAATTAGGTCTACTGGCTGCGGCCGGCACATTGACCATTATCCCGGGTGCATTTGTTATTTACTTCGTACGTAACTATATCGCCAAAGGCTTTGCCTTGGGCCGCGTGTAAGAGGGAGGATTTGTTATGGGTTTATCATGGATGGCCTGGACCTGGCCGACAGCAGCCTTCTTCATCTTTATTGTCTGCTGTATTTTGACGCTGACAATTTGGGAGATCAAAAGACCTGGTGGTGATCCACGTCGTGGGATTTTCTTGATCGATACAACACGTGGAGATCGTCTGTTCATTACATTATTAGGCAGTGCCTTTATCTTCTTAGGCTGGCTAGGGCTGATGGGAACACCATTGTGGGGAGCATTAGCCATCTCGATTGTGTGGGGATTTGTCGTCTTTAAATGGGCGTAAATTTCAATTGAGAAATAGCTGAAAAGCCGGAGGTTTCCTCCGGCTTTTTTATTATCTTTCAATAGCTTCTTTCTAAGTTTTTTGATGCTAAAAGTGTTTTGAGAAATAAAATTACCCGTTTTTTGACCTACTGTCTCATGTATGTAATACTAAGCAATTATAAGTAGTTAGAATTTGTATACGTTAGAAAAAAGGTAGTTAGATATGTCTTCTGATACATTGGGCCATAGAATTGAAATAGCACGTACGGCGAAAGGATATAGTCGCGTACAGCTTGCCCGGCGTCTTTCCATTAAATCCGCAACTCTTGGAAATTGGGAGAATGATCTATCTGAACCTCGTGCCAATAAGTTAAGTATGCTTGCAGGTGTTTTAGGCGTGACGATTTACTGGCTGATGACAGGTAAGGGGGATGATACTCCCACTGAGGAGCAATTGCTTGGTACCGCAACTTTGCAACAAAAACTGGATGCGGCAAAAGGTGTCTCTCATCGTCTAAGCGTCATTCTTGCTGACTTGGAAGGGGATATTGCACGCCTTCAACGACGTCTGGATGAGGAAAACGAAGAAGCTATGGCGTAAAGTCATATCGTTTTGATTTGGAAAAAGCCGAGGCATATCCTCGGCTTTTTTATTGGCGATTGAAGGCCACGTTGAGGCCAAGGGTGATGAGTGTGCCGCCACCGATTCTTTGGACCCATCGACCGGCTTTTTGCGATCTTTTAAGAAAGGTAGTCACCTTGTCTGCTAATAAAACGCAGAAAACGTCAGCACTTGTAAACATAACATTGACGACTGTACCTAGGATGAATAGCTGTGCCCACATAGGAAGGCTTGCCATCGGATTTGTGAATTGAGGCAGAAAAGCCACATAGAAAATTGCCGTTTTAGGATTAAGTATTTCCACAATAACACTTTCCCAGAATGCTCGTTTTGGGCCTTTGCTATCCGCAGTTACGGTATCAATACCGAATGATTGTTGTGATCTGAATAGTTTGATCCCAAGCCATATTAGATAGAGTGCCCCTGCAAATTTAAGCGCCATATAAAGAAACGGAACGGCTTCAAAAAGGATCGCAAGCCCAAGTGCTGCTGCAGCCACATGAACATATCCACCTATATGGATACCTGTTACTGCAAGCCATCCCGCTTTTCGTCCCCGGGCAATGGTTTGAGCGGCTGTATAGAGCATGGATGGGCCAGGCATATAGGCAAACACACTGGTCGCGATTAAGAAGGCAATGAAAATTTCAATTGAGGGCATTTAACAATCCTTTCAGGCTATTTTCAGCTTATTAAGGAGGGGTTAGTGTGTCAAATAAGTATCAAGAGATAGCATGAAAATGATTTGTTTCGCGATGATTAGAGATAGCGAATAAAGGTTGGACTTATAGGATCTATCAGTTGAAATAATAACGTTAAATTTTTAGGCAATTGATGTCATTTTTTGAATTCATTCTTAGGCAAAAACATGTATGAGGATAGGAAAAGAAATCTTCTTTGATGAATGGAAATCGAAATGGCAAATTCGAAAGTGATCTTGGTCGTATTAGATGGTTTAGGGTATGGCGCTGCCACACAGGAACTAGGCTATATGGAAGGTATGGTACAGGCGGGTAAAGCGTCAAAATGGAAGGTAAAGACATCTTTACCAAGTAATTCCCGCCCTCTTTATGAAACAATTCATACAGGCTTAACCCCGATTGAACATGGGGTGTTAACAAATGACATTGTGCGTTTGAGCCATTGTGAACATTTATTTTCTATTTGTCGCGCAAATGACCGTACGACTGCTGCTGCTGCCTATAGCTGGATGTCTGAATTATATAATCATGTACCTTATGATCCGGTTGAAGATCGTGAACAGGATGATGAAAGCCGTAATATTCAACATGGTCGTTTTTATCAAAAGGATGATTATCCGGATTTCGAACTTTTCGCGGACGCGGAACTTTTAATCCGTCGCTATCATCCGGACTTTATGCTGATCCATCCAATGGGTTGCGACTATAAAGGTCATGTTTATGGTGGTTCATCTGATCAGTACCACAAACAGGCATCTCGCGCAGATCAAATCCTATCTACTTATATGCCAGCTTGGCTAGAAAAGGGGTATGAGGTTTTAGTAACAGCAGATCATGGTATGGATGAGAAAGGTTGGCATGGCGGTACCTTGGAAGTTGTACAACATGTGCCGCTTTATCATGTTAGTTCATCACCAATTCAAAATGATCAGGATGTCGTGGATCAATGTGCAATTGCCCCAACGGTTTTGAAGTTAATGGGATTGTCCATTCCGGATCAGATGAAGGTTGCAGCCCTAAATACGTAATTGAAAAAGGGCCCAAAAAATATGGGCCCTTTATTTTCTAAAACCGCGGATGAAGGTTTAAGCGACTTCTTCACCTTCTTCATCATCTGAGAATTGTGCAGCAAAAGCATCAAAGAATTTATCTGCTAATTTAGCAGAAGTAGATTTTACCAAACGTTGTCCTAATTGTGCTAGTTTACCGCCGATAGAAGCATCAACTTCATATTTCAGTAAAGTACCTTCTTCAGCGTCTTCCAGAACCACAGATGCACTTCCCTTGGCAAAGCCGGCAATGCCGCCATTACCTGCACCCACAATGCGATAGCTTTCAGGTGGGTTAAGGTCTTCTAACTCAACCTCACCTTTAAATTTCGCTTTCACAGGTCCTATTTTTTGAACTGCGATCGCATTGAATTTTGTATCGGATTCTTTGTTAAGTTCTTCACATCCCGGAATGCAGGCTTTTAAGACCTCAGCATCATTCAGGGCTGCCCAAACATCTTCGCGTGATGCTTTCAGCAGATATTCCCCGTTCATTTCCATATCTTTGATCCCTATTCGTCAAAACTTTAAAGTTTCAGATCGCAAGCGTCGAAAGCTTCTTCAATCTTACGTTTTTCTTCTTGCGTTAATCCAATCATAGGGCGACGCACATGTCCACCTGTTTGACCCAACAAATCCTGCCAATATTTTTGATAGGCTTGCGGTTTACTACCCGGACGCACGGATTTTAACAATTGGCGAAGTGGTTGTAGGCTTTCCCATACGGCACGGGCTTCATCATGTTTTCCGGCAAATGCCAGTTGCGTATAATCATGCATCCGGCGATCATTCTTTGTTTGAATGATGTAAGGTGGGGAAGAACATAGATAGAGCTGCCAGTTCAAATCGATAATGTTATCCAACCATTCTTCTTCTGATGCGGTACTGACTAGAATCTTATCGCCCGCCAGTTCATTTAATTTGGTATACATATCACGTGGGACGCTATATTTGATCGCCACGATATTATCCAAATCAGCTATGCGATTACACAGTTCTGGGCTCATCAAATAACCGCTATCCGGATGGCTCCACATGGCGATACCGATATCTACCTGTTCAGAGATATGTTTGTAATATTCATAAACCAGTTCATCCTGATCAGAACAGAAATGCAGCATAGGTGCGTGAACGACAATATAGTCAGATCCATTCTTTTGTGCATGTTTGGCAAGGTCTAAAACAACATCCAGATTTTGATCTGAGCAGGACATAATGGTTTGACCTGTGTCACCAGTCGCTTCTACCGCAATGTCAAAAGTGCGTTTGCGCTCCTCCACAGACATGGAGAAAAACTCACCCTGTTTCCCTGAAATGAATAAGCCTTCAATGCCTAAATCATTCACCCAATGGTCAATATTGCGGCGAAAACCATCTTCATCAATGGCACCATCTTCTTTAAATGGAGTTAGGGCAGCGGCCCAAATTCCTTTCATGGTTTTACGTGAATAGGCTTTTGCATCCTTTTTATTGTATTTCATTTAAACAATCTCCGAATTTGCGGTTGTTATTGCGTGCCAGATTTTTTCACTGGTTAATGGCATGGATAAGTCAGTGACGCCCAGCGGCTTTAATGCATCTAGGGCCGCATTCATAATGGCGGCAGGCGTGCCAATTGTACCTGCTTCGCCAACGCCTTTTGCACCTAATGGATTATTGGGTGATGGGGTTGTCAATTTTTCAATTGTGATGTTTTTAGGCATATCATCTGCGCGTGGCAGGGCATAATCCATCAGGGAGCCTGTGACCAGTTGTCCATCCTCGTCATAGACGATTTGCTCTAACATGGCTTCGCCAATACCTTGGGCGAGCCCGCCCATAATCTGTCCTTCAACCATCATGGGATTGATCAGATTTCCTGCATCATCCACACAGAATATATCTTCGATCTCCATCACGCCTGTTTCCGGATCGATACGAACCGTCGCAAGGTAAGCACCATATCCCCAAGCTTCACCATCAGCTTCATATTTAATAGAAACATTATGTTCTGGATTAGGTGATTGGTTCCATTTTTCTTTTAATTCTTTTGCAGCCAGTTTTAAGGCTGACCCGCCAATGGCCGTGGAACGACTGGCAAGTGCGCCAATCCCTGTTGGGGTATTGCTTGTGTCACTATGATCAAGGCTTATATGATCCATGGGGACTTGCATGATATCTGCAATAATTTGCTTGAATGCTGTTTCGCGACCATGTCCTTGGCTACTGCCACCTGTTGCCGCATGGACCATGCCGTCCGCCATAATTTTAATTTCAGCTGTTTCCCATCCAACCCCGCATGGTTCCACATAACAGGCAATGCCAATTCCAAAAAACTTACCTTTTGCTCTTAATTGGGTCTGTCTTTCTCTTAGACCATTATAATCAGAAATCTCTGCGAGCTTGGTCAGTGCTTCAGCATAATTGCCGCTGTCTAACTTACGGCCACTGGCACTGGTATGAGGAAGGTTTTCGGGTGAAATGAAATTCTTGAGACGAATTTCAAGTGGATCCATATTTAAAGCATGAGCAGCTTTTTCCACTAACCTTTCCATCAACATCGCAGCTTCGGGGCGTCCTGCGCCTCGATAGATGCCAACTGGCGCTGTATGACTGACTTGGCCCTTTGTTTGAAGATCAATATTTTGAATATCGTAAGGCCCAGGTAAGATGCGAACGCTATTCCATGCGGGAACTGTTGAGCTAAAGGTTAACCAATGCCCAACAGGGGCGGTTGAGCTTGCTTTAAGGGTTGTGAAAATGCCATTTTCAGTGAAGTTTAATTGGCCTTCTGATTTGATACCGCGTCCGTGACTAGCAGCTTGTAGGTCTTCACCTCGTGTGGACGTCCACTTGATAGAATGTTTCAAGGTCTTAGCTGCCCATGCGGTTAAAATATCTTCTGGATAGAGAGAGGCTTTCATACCAAAGGCACCGCCAACATCCTTGGCAATGACATGGATTTTATCATCTTCTAGATTGAGTAAGCACACTAAATCCGCTTTTGCCCGATGGGGTGTTTGGGTCCCAAGCCAGATTTTTAGGCTTTCATTCGTCTGATCCCAAAACGCAGTTAAACTGCGAGGCTCCATCGGGGAAGGGGCAACGCGGGGATGTTGAATTTCGATAGAAACGGAGTTTTGATCAGACAACATTTCGCCTGATTTCCAGCTTTGGGAAAAGACAATATTCTCCGGAAATTTTTCAAACAATATATCTTCTGTTTCTTCTGAATCTACGTCTAGGAAGATAGCCTCAAGCGCATCATTTGCTGTTTGAAGGGAGGTTGCAATAACGGCTGCAACTGGTTGCCCAACCGCCATCACACGATCTTTAGCAAGGATAGGGTAATGGGTTTGTTCAGCCCCTTTAATAATTGGGTTAACGCCAATACCTGCTAGGTCTTCAATGTCCTTGGAAGTATAAACAGCAACTACACCCTCTATTTCTTTCGCGCCCTCAATTTCCAAATCGGTGATGCGTCCAGATGGGTAGGGACTGCGCAAGAATTTCAGATAAAGACAATTGTCGGGTGTGATGTCATCTGCATATTGACCCATGCCTTTAAGCAAACGATCATCTTCTTCTCGTCGTAATGCTTTGCCAATCAATTGCATTGAATTCTGCCCTGATAATGTCGTGTGTTTCTTGTGTGAAGTTCTTGTTTAAGATGGCTCACTTTTACATAAGCTTGATATCAAAACAAATGAATTAAATGGAATTTGCTATACGAAATATTGATAGTGAGTTTTGGATGAATATAGGCATATTATGCGCCAATGATTCTGTTAATGAAAAGGATGATCCATGTTGAAGATCGCACTGATTGGAAATGGCACAATTGCAACCTATGTAGCTGAAAAGCTAGCCGCATCATCAGATGTAAAGATTGTTCAAGTGATCTGCCAACCCGGTCGCGAAGAAGAAGCCAAACAAGCCATTGGCCAAGATGTCGAAGTGATTCATGGAGCTGCCGAATTAGGTCAGGGCCTTGATTTAGTTGTGGATTGCGCCGGACATGAAGCTTTGAAGGAACATGGGGCTGCCATCTTACGACGGGGATTTAAATTTTATACGGTTTCCAATGGGGCGATGGCTGATCCTGAAACCGCTTTGGAGATGGAACAAGCTGCCAAAGAAGGAAAAACATCTTTACGCCTTCTTTCCGGTGCGGTTGGGGCAATGGATGCTTTATCTGCTGCAGCTGCAGGCGGTTTGGATCGAGTAACCTATAAAGGATGTAAACCTTCACTTGGCTGGAAAGGAACAGCCGCAGAAGAGGTTCTTGACTTAGATACTATGAGGGAACCTTCTGAACATTTCCGTGGTACAGCCCGTGATGCAGCCTTGCGTTATCCAAAAAATGCCAATGTGGCTGCAACAATTGCGCTGGCAGGCGTTGGCATGGACAAGACAGAAGTTGTTTTAATCGCCGATCCAAATGCCACTTCAAATACACATGAGATTGAAGCAGAAGGTGCTTTTGGTAGATTTACATTTCGGATAGATGGAAAGCCGTTGCCAACCAATCCGAAATCATCTGCATTAACCGCGATGAATGTTGTACGCGTTGTGTTGAATGAAGCCGCCTCGATTATTTCTTAAAGTTCACTTGCAACTTCACGAAGTTTTTCGACGAATACAGTTGCCGCGGGGGATAGGCTGCCTTCGCGGCGATGGGAAAAGCCAACAGGCCCTTTCACATTTTTAAATTCAAATGGAATAGTGATTAAATCACCACGTTCCAATTCATCCGCAATCACATGATAGGGATGAATAGAAATCATGTCGGTGTTTTGTAACAGCTTTTTGTTGGTGAGGAGAGAGACGGACTCTACCGCATCAGCAGGTGGTGGTAGCTCTGCCTTTAAGAACTCAGCTTCCACCTGACGGCGCATGGTTGTTTCTGGTGGTGGCAATATCCAGGACCAATCCAGCAAGTCCTGCAATTTGATCTTTTTGTTTTGTGCTAATGGATGATCTTTACGTCCGATTAAGCATACTTTTTCTTCAAAAAGCGGTTCCTGTATCACATCTTTTTTATAGCGATATTCTGGAAGACGCCCGACCACTAAATCTAGATCACCCGTCATTAAGGCCGGCATTAATACATCATTTGTGCCTTCGCGGATGGCGACTGTTACGTTAGGGCGTTCAGCACGTAACCGTTCAATCGCGGCAGGTAAAAGATGTGCAGATGCGGCCAGCAAAGTACCAACAACTACACGTCCGCCTGTACCTTCTGCAAGATCATCTAATTCCTGTGCCGCCTGTGAAATTTGAGACAGAATTAATTTTCCATGACGTACCAATGCATCCCCAAATTTAGTTGGGATAGCACCACGATTTGATCGTTCAAACAGCTGGACGCCAAAATCGTCTTCCAGATCTTTTAATAATTTTGTGGCTGCAGGTTGTGAAATATTCAGGCTTTCTGCGGCATGAAGGATGCTCGCATTTTCTGCGACAGCCACTAATAATCGAAGCTGTTTTAACTTCAATCGGGTGGCGACGCGTTCCACAATCTTAAAATGTCTGTTTCTGGATCTCATCATTTTGATATAACTATAGCTTATAACAAGTTCAAGTTAATTCACTTGATTGAAAGTATTGTCCTCTATTAATTTGATATCAGAAATAAGAATAACGACCTTACAATCTATCGGGGGAGCAGACCCATGGAACACCCAAAACTCAAAGCTTTTAACTTCCAGAAATGGGTAGAAGAAAACCAACATCTTTTGAAGCCACCAGTTGGTAACAAGATGCTACATACGGAAACAGGTATGATTGTAATGGTGGTTGGCGGTCCAAACACACGTGTTGATTTTCATGATGATCCGGTAGAGGAATGGTTTTACCAAGTGAAGGGCAATATGGTTTTAAAAATTGCAGAAGATGGCAAGATATATGATGTCCCCATCCGTGAAGGTGAGGTGTTCTTCCTGCCATCTCATACTATTCATGCACCACAACGCCCTGAAGAAGGGTCAATCGGTATTGTGGTGGAAAGCCCACGTATGTTTGGCATGAAGGAAGGCTTCATCTGGTATTGTTTTGAATGTGAATCTCAAGTGCATCGTGTGGATGTGCCATTAACATCCGCTTCTGGTATTGTGGATCAATTGCCACAGATATATGAGGCATTTCATGCAGATATGGATGCAAGAACATGTAAGAATTGCGGTGCTGTTCACCCCGGGAAAGGCAAGCCACCCGAAGGTTGGGTGACTACCTAGATCGATATCTTGAGTTTTAATTTGAAACGGTGCATTGGGTATCACTAATGCGCCGTTTTTTTATGTTTACTTGATGGATGGTAGATAGGTAACCAACAATGGCTGCCAGATTAACAGAAGTAATATCATAACGCTGACTGTCAGGAACGGCACTAAAGCCCTGAATATGGCAGTCGGCCCCACGTTGGACATAGCCGCTGCAACATAAAGGCCACTGCCAACGGGCGGGGTTAGCAAGCCTAAAACCAGATTTAAACAAATCACCACACCAAAATGATACGGGTCGATCCCATAGACATCTGTGGCGATAGGTAGCAGAATTGGTACGGTCATAATAAGGGCAGCAATACCGTCGATAACCATGCCAACGACCAATAAGGCGAGGTTAACCAATAGCAAAAAGACAAACGGATTTTCGCTCAAACTGGTTAGCCAGACCGCAACCGTTTGCGGGATTTGTTCAAAGATTAAGGCCCAACCTAACATCTTTGCCCCGGCAATCATGAAAATCACCGCAGAAGAACTAATTGCTGTACTGTAAAGAACTTTGCCCAGATTCCGGAAACGTAACTCTTTATAAACAAATTTCCCAATAAGAAGCGCTGCCACAATTGCGATAGAGGCAGATTCAGTCGGTGTGGCAAAACCTAATAAAATACCGCCGATAATAACGGCCGGGATACTCATTGCCGGTAAACCCAATAAGAAATCTTTACGTGCTTGATGCAAAGTGATTTTTGCGGATTTCGGATAATTGTATTTAATACCGATCAAGGCAACAGCGATAATAAATCCTGTACCCATAAGCAGGCCGGGTATCACACCTGCAATAAACATATCACCAATAGGGATTTGAGCGAGTACACCATAGATTACAAATAACATGGACGGCGGAATGATGGGGGACATAAGACCACCAGCGGCTGTTAAGGCGCCTGCATAGGCACGGTCATAGCCCTGCTTTTCCATTTCAGGGACCATGACTTTGGACATGACCGCTATTTGTGCCACTGCCGAACCCATAATGGATGCCATCATCATATTTGCAATCAGATTCACATAAGCCAACCCACCACGTAGGCCGTTTACAAAGACAGAGGCCATACGTACTAAGCGTTTGGTGAGGCCACCTTCATTCATAAATTCCCCTGCCAGCATGAAAAGAGGAATCGCCAGCAACCCATAGGATTCAACGCCACCAAATAATTGCTGCGGTAAGGAGGAAAATAAATCCGTATTGCCTGTATTATAAATATAGATGATTGCGGTAACCATAAGTACCAGGGCGATCGGAAGTCCAATCAATAAAAGAGCAAAGAAAAAGCCAAGTATCATGTTAATCTAGCCCCTCAGTTAAAGGATGATCAGATTTTTCCTGTTTATGGAATAAAGTCTCATAAAAATTCGTTAGGCCATGGATAAAGATTGTTACTCCGAAGACAGGCAGGATCAGCCAAATCCAAAACTTTCGAATACCAACTGTATTTGTAGGTTCGTCATAGATGAAGTTAAAAGTCTCTTCCGCAAAGCTTTCTGTATTAAAACCAACTTCGGCAAGAACCAGCGGATCATACCAAATCCAGGTTACCCAGATAAAGAAAGCAGCAAAAATCACGATGATTCCATCAATGATGATATCCAAAATTTGACGTATTTTCTCAGGAACGGCATCAAAAAGTAAAGTAACAGCGATGCGCTGTCTTTTCCGTATACCAACAGACGACCCCACGAAAACCAACCAGATCATGCAATAGATCGCCGCCTCATCGACCCAGTAAATCGCATAAGACATGGATCTAGTAACAACATTTAAAAGTATTAGCCCTAAAACACCTGCCATCAGGCATTTGAGGATCATGGTTTCAAAGCTGACCAGCAGATTTGAAAATCGACTTAATAACATTATGAAAACTCAAGAAACATAAAGATCTAAAGAAAACAGGGAGGGATAATATCCCTCCCCATCTTTATTCAAACTGTATTGAACAATATTGTCCAGTTTACATTGCTTCTTTACGAAGCGCTTCTAACGCAGGTGCCTTTGGACCCCATGTTTTTTCCCAATCCGCAATTGCGCCAGAGAAGAATTCAGGACCGACTTTAATGACATTCACACCAACATTATTCATCTTGTCCAACCATGGACCTTCCATGGAAACATAACTATCAATCACACCATCAAGATGCTTGCCCATGATTTCGGAAATTTGCGCACGTTCGTCTTTGGAAAGGTTTTTCCATACTTTTGCAGATACGAGACCAACCATTGGGAACATCATATGATTGGATTCCACAATTGTTTTGGCATGTTCGTAATATTTTAACTTGATGATGAGTTCTACATCCATGTCAATGGCGTCTACTTGGCCATTCGCCAAGGCATCATAAACGGCTGGTAGTGGCATAGGCGTTGGGGCAACACCGACCGCATTATAGAAATCTTTAATTGGCTCAAAAGGGGTAATGCGTAATTTTTTACCAACCAGGTCATTTGCATTTGCAACAGCATCGCGGGAGACAATTTGACGAAGACCCGCCATGCCATATCCAATGCCTACAACCCCTGCTTTTTTAGGAAGAGATTTTAAAAGCCCTTTGGCTGTATCACTACGTAGAACCTTTGCCGCACCATTAATATCTTTTACAAGATAAGGCGCATAAAATGCACCAAAGTCAGGCACACGGTTGGAAACTTCAGCAATTGTTAGAAAAGCCATGTCCAGGGAGCCTGCCTGAAGCATCTGGATCATTTGCGCTTCATTACCTAATTGGCGAGAAGGGAAAACAGCCACACTATGTTTGCCATCTGTCGCTTCTTTTAACTCATCACCAAAGGCGGTTGCTGCTTTTGTCCAGACATGTGGTGGCGGTGTGATTAAGCCCAAACGGAATTCTTTGGCAGAGGCAGTTGTGCTTGCCAACATACCAGCTACGGCTGTTGCGACAGCTAAGCCAGCAAAGGTTTTCTTGAAAATTGTTTTCATTAGTCAGTCTCCCTTAGTGCGCCAAACCGATACGATATAAATTGTTAATTGATCCTACCGTTACTGAGTGGCTTACCCTGTTTGCTTACTTATATTTCTCTGTGCAGCACTATAAGAAACAAAACTATAAAAGAAAAGTTGATAAATGGTATTTTGTTATAACCAACCGTTATATCGAAATTGAGGCTGTTCAAATCAATTTAAATTAGTTACAATTGTAACAGTTAAAAATGAAACTAAATATGTGTATTAAAATTTCGTCTCACCAGGATTTAGGAAAAGAGCAAATTTGTGTTTTTAGCCATCGGTTATTTTCTGTCCAATAGTGTACGTGGAGTGTCTTGTTCTCCGCCTTGTTAGGTCTCGTTTTCCTTTTGACCTGAACAAAATTTATGGAGATTTATAATGACTGATTTATTTGAAAACCCGATGGGGCTTGATGGTTTTGAATTTGCTGAATTTGCAGCCCCTGAACCAAATACGCTTGAACCTATCTTTGAAATGATGGGCTTTACCAAAGTTGCTGTGCATCGTTCAAAGAATGTGGATTTGTACCGTCAGGGTAATATCAACTTCATCTTGAACAAAGAACCCAACAGCCTTGCCGCTTATTTTGCAGAAGAACATGGCCCGTCATGTTGTGGTCTTGGCTTTCGCGTGAAAGATTCCCATAAAGCCTATGATTATGCGCTGGAACAGGGCGCTCAACCGATTGAAATCCCAACTGGTCCGATGGAGTTACGTTTACCAGCAGTTAAGGGTATTGGGGGGGCACCAATCTATTTGATCGATCGTTATGAAGATGGGGCCTCTATCTATGATATCGATTTTAAATATCTGGAAGGCGTTGATCGTAATCCAGTGGGCTGCGGTTTCCACACGTTGGATCATTTAACCCATAATGTATATAAAGGACGTATGGCATATTGGGGTGGGTTTTATGAGAATATCTTTGGTTTCCGTGAGTTACGTTACTTTGACATTAAAGGGGAATATACAGGTCTGACGTCTCGTGCGATGACAGCTCCGGATGGTAAAATCCGTATTCCACTCAATGAAGAGGCATCTAGTGGCACCGGCCAGATTGAAGAATTCCTGATGGCATTTAATGGTGAGGGCATTCAGCATATTGCGCTGTCTTGTGATAATTTGCCTGAAGCTTGGGACAAATTAAAAGCTAAGGGGATGCCGTTTATGACCCCACCTCCCGAAGCTTATTATGAGATGTTGGAAGAGCGTTTGCCCGGGCATGGTGAACCTGTTGATGAACTGAAGTCTCGTGGTATTTTGATGGATGGATCAACGGATAATAATGATCCGCGTTTGTTGCTACAGATTTTCTCTGAATGCTTGATGGGGCCGGTTTTCTTTGAGTTTATCGAACGTAAAAAGGATGAAGGATTTGGGGAAGGTAACTTTAAAGCCTTATTCGATTCCATGGAGCGTGATCAGATCCGTCGAGGCGTTTTAGAAGTTGAAGAAGCATAACCAAATAAAAGGCCCTGTCTACAGGGCCTTTTTCTTCTGCTTGCGAGGATGAATTTCTCACGATAGCTTAAGGTTATGACAAAAAAACTTTTAATCATTGCCCATATACCATCCCCGAATACACAAGCTTTATGTGATGCGATTGAACGCGGAGCCTCCAACCCAGATATTGATGGGGTGGATGTGACCGTTTTAACGCCATTTGAGACCAGTTCCAAAGATGTCTTAGCCGCAGATGGGGTGATTTTAAGTACGACTGAAAATCTTGGTTATATGTCTGGTGCGATGAAAGATTTCTTTGATCGTTGCTATTATGGTGTGTTGGAAGAAAAGCAAGCGATGCCCTATGGCTTATTGGTACGCGCTGGATTAGATGGAACAGGCACGATCAGAGCCATTGATTCTATTGCAACTCAAGGTTTGCGTTGGAAGCCAATTTGTGACCCTGTCTGGTGTAAAGGTGAATGGGAGGAAAGTTTCCTCACAAGGGCTGAAGAGCTTGGCACATTAATGGCTGCAGGATTGGAAGCAGGCATTTTTTGAATAAAATTATAAGTTTAATGTATTGAATTTATTAGTAAAAACTAAATGAAACCCTAAAAATTTTATCTTTATACTTTATTAATTCTGAGTTAGTAGAATACCTCTGTGGAGAGGTTTATGAGTATAATAAATAAGATAAAAGAGCCGGAATTAATCGCGCTCTATGAATATTGGTGTGAAATAAAGGGCGAGCGATTAGCGCCATCTCGATCCGATTTTCATCCTATGGATATTCCAAAATTGCTACCACATATTTTCTTGTATGATGTCTTGAAGGATTATCCTGATTATCGCATGCGTTTATTTGGATCAGCCTTGGTTGAAGCGTTGGGGCGTGATGTAACGGGTATGACGTTTGATGAGATTTATGGTGGTACCAATGATTTGAAACGTGATTATGACGAAGTTGTTTTGTCTCTGGAGCCTTCCTATTCGGAAGGCGATGCGAATTGGATTAATACGAGTTACCTGACATATCATCGTCTTTTGCTTCCCATGAGCAGTGATGGAATAAGAGCAGATAAACTTCTTGGGATGACCTTATTTGTGAAAAAGAAAACCAAGGCGGATCATTATCGTAATTTGTTAGATAATAGAGGCGATTAGCGAAGTCGATTTGGAGTGAGATCCCCCAGTAAATCGTTAGGTATTGAGACAGTTTTACTTGTTATTAAATCACTAGCAATCTCTGAAAGAGCCGGAGCTGTTTGAATACCGTAACCGCCTTGACCAGCCAGCCAGAAGAAGCCATCTGCATGATTATCAAATCCAACTACTGGTGTTTTATCTTTAACAAAATTGCGTAAACCAGCCCAGCTGTGTTCGACATGTGTAACTGGTGTCGTAACCATTTCTTCATATCGATATAATCCTTCGGCTAGTACCATATCATCTGCCCATGCGTCATGCGCCTCAACGATATCCTCATCGGCAGGTGAGATATATAATTTATCTCCCTGGGGTTTTGCGTACCAATCTTCGCTGGCGGATGCAAAAAGCGGCCAATCGGATGAATCATACCCATTAGGTGCGGGAATAACAGCCATGGACCGTCGTTTAGGCATTAACCCAATCTGGGGGATATTAGCTAAATCTGCGATATGATCAGCCCAAGCCCCAGCCGCATTTATTAAAATTGGAGTCTCGTAATTTTCATCAGGGGTGGTCAGTGTCCAAACCCCATTTTTATGATTTATTTTTTCTACGGGTTGTTTGGTTTTAATATGACCACCACGCGACTTAATGAGGCGTATATATCCTTGAAGAAGAAGGTCTGAATCGATGTCTTGCGCTTCGGTTTCTATGGCTGCAGCCGCAATTTTTTCTGGCCTAAGAATAGGAACAAGATCACATGCTTCTTTGGTTGTCAGGCGCTCCATAGCTGTTGCATCACTTAAATATGCTTCTAAGTCTTCTAACTCGCTTTCAGTGGCAATCAGCATCTCACCGCGTGGTGAGAGAAGGCTATGATCTGCAATTCCTGTTGGGGAGTTAAAGAATGTTTCTGAAGATGCGGTAAGTTGTTTTAAGGCCTTATTCCCATAATTGCGAATGAAGATCGCAGCGGACCTGCCAGAAGAATGGTATCCAAGACTGTCCTCTTGTTCTAAAACACAAATTGTACCATGTTCAGATAGATAAGTGGCAATACCTAACCCAGCGATGCCGCCACCTATAACAATAAAATCATATTTTTTAGCCATAATTCCCCCATCTACTAAACAACATTCTATCGTTAAATGGTTTTTGCTGGAACTGACAAGGTTAAAATGACGTCTATAAAACGATGTTTTGGTTTGGTTAGGCTGCCTTAACTGAATATGTTTCTTTGAACTTGTCTTGGATTGCCTGAATTTCCGCGGAAATCAAAGGATCTAACGGTTCTGCTTGATGTGTTTTTTCAATTTGTTGAATATCATTTTCAATGCGTTCAATCAGGTCTTCATCTGGCAAGCTTCCCGAATTCATAGGGTAATTTGCGCCAAAATATTTTGCATTCCAATATTCTTCGCGACAATGTTTCGCTGTATGGGGATGAGATAGATAATTCCCTAGCGGTCCCGCTTCGGCAGAAAGCTCACGGGCCAACATTTCATCATCGACTTGAATGCCTTCCCACATTTTTCGCATTAAACCGATCATTTCGTCACAAAAGGCAAGGGCATGTTTGGAGTATGTGATGCCTTCATCTAAGGAGCCGCAATAATCTACGGTTGCGGGACGTACATAAAAAGCACTCATCATATTCGTAGAAATTTCCCAAACTGCATCCTGATTAAATCGACGTGCGGCGGCCCAGCCGCCTAAGCCGGTGGCTGACGGCATATCCATGCTGCGCATAACCTGACAAATGGCTTGATCACCTAGATACATTTGGCTGAAGCCACCCAATCCGCCCGTGGCCGCTTCCATGAAAGACACATCAGAGCCAAGCATACAATAAGAGCCTTCTTGTACCAGTTGACTTAATACCAATGCACCTAAATCAGTAGCCAAGGCATGTGTGAGGCAGCCGGCTAAGGTGATCGGGGCTGATGCGCCTCCCATGGTCACGGTTCCTATCACCACCGGAACGCCTGCTTTGACGCCTTCGATGATTTGATGAGTATGGGATTTTGCATAAAAAAGCGGAAGCGGTGTGATAACTTGCGCAAAGTAAGGTTTCTCAGCCAGTTTATCTTTGCCACCACGAATAGCTGATGCCATCTCGACCACGACATCAAAGGTTTCGGGAAACTCACACAGAAATTCAAGCGGTTTCGTTGTATTTGAAGCCAGCACGGCAAACTCATCTATCTCACCATGAATGTTGGATTCTTCGACAATCTTGCAGGAGACACATGCGCCATCGATATTAGGTAGGGCATCAACCAAGCGTGTGATCTCTATAAGATCTTGTTTAGTGCTGGATCGAACGCCTTTTTCTTCTTTTTCATCATAAACCTGAATACACGTCATGCCTGAAAAGAACCAGGTATGATGATGATCAAGATCGATATATTCAGTTCCGGGACGGTTCCATAACTTAATGGTGCGTGCACAACTTGCTAATGAGTCACGGATCAGTTTTTCTGGAAATTTAACTAATCCTTCTTCGTTCACAATACATCCTGCATCACGGAAATAGGTGAGGGCAATTTCATCATCTGCTTCAAAGCCAATGCCTGTATTGACCAGAATTTCAATCGCCGCATCAATGACTGCTGTTACGGCTTTCGGGGTTAAAGGATTATATGGCTGCAGCATTTGGTCCGTTAGGCCTTTATCCTTGAATTTTAAAGTCGGATTTTCTGCTTCTGCGGCAACTGCTGCGCGTTTGCCTTTACGTCCCAATCGTTTTGCCATCTCACTATACCTTCGTTTACTTTGTTAAAATAATTATTAAATGATTATTTAATAAGAGTCAAGATGCGGTGAGCATATGTAATAGTAGAAGGAAAATGGACTTAATTTTCTATCTGTCTCTATGTTCTCGTTTTTAATTAGGCTCAGGATAAATTCCATTCACTTGTCATAATGAAAATTGCTGTGTAGTCTTTTGTGCAATGCAAAATAATTACATGACGGGAGACAAAAATGTCAGCGGTAAATGACGTTGTAATTTTGGATGGCGCGCGTACGGCCATCGGTGGTTTTGGTGGTAGTTTAAGTGGTTTAACACCAGCCGAACTAGGGGAGGCAGCTGCAAAAGAAGCGATTGCACGTTCTAATGTCGCAGCGGAAGATATTGATCATTGCGTAATTGGTCATATTATCCCAACAGGAGCTGCAGATGCTTATTTAAGCCGTGATATTGCACTGCGAGCAGGATTAAAAAATGCATCTAAGGCATTAAACGTGAATCGCCTGTGCGGGTCTTCCGTTCAATCCATTATTTCTGCTGTTCAAATGGTAGCTTTAGGGGATAGTAAAATCGCATTGGCAGGTGGTGCAGAATCTATGAGCCAAGGTGTTTATTACACACAGAAGGCACGTTTTGGGCAAAAAATGGGTGATATGTCCATGATGGACATGACCGTTGGTGTTTTAACGGACCCATTTGACAGTGGCCATATGGGCATGACAGCAGAACGTATTTCTGATCAATATCAGATTTCCCGCGAAGAAATGGATGAATATTCCGTAGAAAGTCATAAGCGAGCTCAAAATGCCATTGATCAGGGATATTTCAAATCTCAAATCGTGCCTGTGGAAGTAAAAAAAGGACGCCAGATGGTGACTTTTGATACGGATGAACATGTACGCGCGGATGCATCCATGGAAAATATGGGTAAGCTAAAAGCAGCTTTTAAAAAAGATGGTAAAGTTACACCTGGTAATGCATCCGGTATTAATGATGCAGCCGCAGCATTGGTTCTTACCACTATGGATGAAGCAGAAAAACGTGGGTTAAAGCCAAAAGCACGTATTCTGTCTTATGGTTTCGGTGGTGTTGCACCAGAGGTGATGGGGCTTGGCCCGAATGAAGCTGTTCCAGAAGCGCTAGAAAAGGCGGGCTTAAAGGTCGAAGATATGGATGTTATTGAATCCAATGAAGCTTTTGCCGTTCAAGCTATGGCCGTGAGCAAATCTTTAGGATTTGATTCTGAGAAAGTAAACCCAAATGGCGGTGCCGTGGCTTTAGGGCATCCGGTTGGCGCCACAGGGGCAATCATTACCTTGAAATGTGTTTATGAACTTGAACGTATTGGTGGTAAATACGGCCTTATCACCATGTGTATTGGTGGCGGTCAAGGTATAGCCTTGGTGATTGAAAAGCTTTAAGTTTTAGATGAGTTAATAGGAAAAGCCCTGAAAGAAATTTCAGGGCTTTTTTGCCAATCCATCGAAATGTTATTCGTTTGGTTCGCTCTCATCAACACGACGCCAAATGGGGAATGTATCTTCATATGCTGGTAAATCATGAGGGCCGATTGCTTCTTCTTCAGGCACAAGACATTGATCTAACCTTGCTTCTAATGCAGGCCAATTAATACCAGAACCAATGAATACGATTTCCTGACGGCGATCCCCCCATGGGTCCTGCCAATGCTTTTCTTTGTAATTACGTGCACCGTCATTATCGGGATACTTATCTTCAGGAACTGTCGCCCACCAGTTGCCGAGGGGGGACATATTAGAAAGTGCACCCGCTAAAGAAAATTCCAGCACCCAATCAGGGCGGGTAGAAATCCAGAAATGCCCTTTTGCCCGAATGACGCCCGGTAAATCACCATTTAACAAAGATTGAATATGTTCAGGAATGAAAGGGCGTCTTGCCCGATACACATGAGAGGTGATGCCATATTCTTCTGTTTCTGGCGTATGATCTGCGAAGCCATATAATTCTTTTGCCCACATTGGGTGTTCATGGGCTTTTTGATAATCGAATAAACCTGTATCCAGTATTTTATCGGAGGCCACATTTGAATGGTCTGTTTCAATAATCTTTGCATCTGCATTTAGACTTCGAATGATTTTACGTGCCGCATCTACATTTTCAGTACCTGCATCACTGACTTTGTTGAGGATAACCACATCTGCAAATTCGATTTGATCGGTTAATAGATGAACCAAAGTACGATCATCTTCTTCACCTAAAGTTTCTCCTCTGTCACTTAAAAAATCATGTGAGGAATAGTCTTTCAATAGGTTTACAGCATCGACAACGGTTACCATTGTATCCAATCTGGAAACATCAGATAAGCTAACACCATCTTCATCACGAAAATCAAATGTTGCTGCAACAGGAAGAGGCTCTGAAATACCTGTAGACTCGATTAAGAGATAATCAAATTTACCTTCTTCTGCCAATCGGCGAACCTCAAGCAATAAATCATCGCGTAAAGTACAGCAGATACAACCATTAGACATCTCAACTAATGTTTCATCTGTACGACTAAGCTCTGTATCGGCGCGCACCAAATCTGCATCAATATTCACCTCTGACATATCATTAACAATCACTGCGACGCGTTTATTGTCTCGATTGTTTAGAACACGATTTAAGAGAGTGGTTTTACCCGCGCCCAGGAAACCGGATAGGACAGTTACGGGAAGGCGGTTGGTGGATGGGCTCATTTCATTCATTTTACTCGATCCTCTAATTACGTCCTGATCAACTGGTACTATGGCAGTTGAAAGATATGATAATTGTTATGTTATAACATAACAATTATCAAGAAGAGATATGTATAATCATCCTCGGCAAAGTTTACGAGCTCACGACGGATAATATGGAAAGTCGGATGACGTTAGTACGTTATAGAAATTAAGAAATTATAGAAGATCGGATTGGGAGGGAGATACTGAAACAACTGCCCTTATCAACTTCGCTGGTGATATACATCTTACCACGATGTCGATTGACAATATGTTTTACAATTGCCAAGCCAAGGCCTGTTCCCCCCATTTCACGAGAGCGTGCAGTGTCGACGCGATAAAAACGTTCCGTCAATCTTGGAAGGCTGTCTTCAGGTATACCTTTACCCTGATCAGCAATAGCCACGGAAATATGATCTTCGTCTACATTTTGAACCGTCACGGTAACGATTGAATTTTTCTTGGCGCCGTTTTCGGAACCATATTTGATCGCGTTATCTATTAAGTTTTGGAAAACTTGAATGAGCTGTCCTTCATCCCCCTGAATCAAGGGAATATCTTCTGCGATCTTAAGATCAAGTGTGGTTTGGTTCTTGTCCGCTTTCATCTTAAGTGTGTCGCATGTTTTGCGAAGTGCATCACGTATATCTACATCCCCTGTGGGGCGGGAATGTTCGTCCACTTCAATACGGGATAGGGATAATAAGTCTTCAATGATTTGAAGCATACGTTCAGCTTGTTCTTGCATAATGCCCAAAAACTGAAGACGTGCTTCTTCGTCATCTTTAGCAGGGCCAAGTAAGGTTTCTGCAAATCCCACCAAACTGGTCAATGGGGTACGTAATTCATGACTTACATTGGCAACGAAATCGGCGCGCATGGCTTCACTGCGTTCCACTTTGGTCACATCCTGCATGGCTAACAGGATAGCAGAATGTTCGTTTTTGCCATCCTCACCAATTGTCGCGATAGGCAGAATGCGAACTTCCATTTTTGTGGCGACATTGGAGGGTAATTCAATCGCCACTGTTTGTGCTTCGCCCGTATCCAGCACATAATCAATACCATCAATTAACTCTGGATGACGTAAGACGGATGTGAGTGGTCGACCGGGGGAAAGATTTGGAAAATATTCCCGGGCAGTTGCATTACGGCGTAAACAACGATGTTTCTTATTGATGAAGATTAACGGATCAGGCAATCCATCAATCATCTTTTCAATCATCTCTGCACGCTGATCTAAGGCATGATGGCTGCTTTGAAGGTCAGATTGCGTGATAGAAAGCTGTTGTTTTACATAAAATTCCCTCTCAAGGCTGAGGCTTGAAAGAATATAGATGGTGACGCTTGATAATGTGCCCACTAAAAGGGCTGCGACCATTGAGATATAGTCGAAATAGTAAAAGCTGATAATCATGACCAAAATAGGTGCTATCGCAATAACCGCTGCTTGGATCTTTTCCGGCAATGTCGGGGCTGTGAGATAACTTTTGTTCATGTCCTATCAGCTTTACTAAATCTTAAAAGGTCTGTTTAACGAAGCGCATCATGCACGGCAAGAGCAGCCGCATTCACGATGTCATTCACAGACGCACCAGTTTGTACAATTTGTACCGGTTTACTCATTCCCATTACCAAGGGGCCAATAACAGTACATTTACCAATTTCTTGTAACAGACGCGTTGCAATATGTGCAGAATGCAAGCCCGGCATTACTAGGATATTCGCATCACCTGAAAGTTTACAGAATGGATAGAGGCGTTCGCGCTGTTCCGAATTTAGGGCAACAGATGGCGACATTTCCCCATCAAATTCAAAAGATACACGACGATCATTGAGAATCTGAACCGCTTCACTGATGCGATTGGATTTCACGATGGATGGATTACCGAAACTGGATGCAGACATAAAGGCCACGCGTGGTTCAAGACCAAGGCTTTGTGCAAATGTTGCTGTTTGTTCGGAAATATCTGCCAATGTTTTCGCATCTGGTGTGTCATGAATAGATGTATCTGCAACGAAATAGGTGCGACCACGGGAAACGATAATCATCAAGCCCATAGGGACTTCGCCTTTTTTCGTATCAATGACACGTTGAACAGCATCAAACGAATCATGGAAGTGACGTGTTACACCAGTTACGACAGCGTCTGTTTCATTCAACGCCAACATACAAGATGCAAAGACATTGCGATCTTGGTTTACTTGATGCAAGCAATCGCGATACATGAAACCTTTACGTTGTAGGCGTTTATACAGGAATTCCGCATATTTCTCATTACGATGAGAAAGTTTAGCATTTTGAATTTCAATATCCCCGCCATCTAGGCCAAGTTCTTCCATTTTCTTAACAATACGATCTTCACGACCAATAAGAACCGGATAACCATAACCCGCATTGCGGAATGCAACAGCTGCGCGGATCACGCGTTCTTCTTCACCTTCAGCAAAAGTAACACGACGTGGGTTTGATCGAACTTTGGAGAAGATTAAGTTCAACATACCTGCAGTTGGATCAAGACGTTGTTTCAATTCCTGACGATAGCGTTCCATATCGATGATCGGTTTTGCTGCAACACCGGAATCCATCGCGGCTTGCGCCACTGCGCCTGGAACCGCCACGATCAGGCGTGGATCAAATGGTGCCGGGATAATATAATCCGGGCCGTAAACCAATTTTGTGCCACCGTAAGCGGCCGCAACTTCGTCAGGTACATCTTCGCGCGCTAGTTCCGCAATGGCACGAGCCGCAGCTGTTTTCATCTCATCGTTAATGGTGCTTGCGCGCACATCCAAGGCGCCACGGAAAATATACGGGAAGCCAAGTACGTTATTTACTTGGTTGGCAAAGTCAGAACGACCTGTTGCAATGATTGCATCTTTACGTACTGCTTTCACTTCATCTGGAGTGATTTCTGGATCAGGATTTGCCATTGCAAAGATGATTGGCTGATCCGCCATATCCTTGACCATTTTGCCGGTAACGGCACCTTTTACAGAAAGGCCAAAGAAAACATCAGCGCCTTTTAAAGCTTCTTGCAAAGTGCGATCTTTGGTGGCGACAGCATGAGCGGATTTCCATTGGTTCATGCCTTCTTCGCGACCTTGATAAATTACGCCTTTGGAATCACACATGATAACGTTTTCTGATGGCATGCCTAAAGCTTTGACCAATTCCACGCAGGCAATGGCCGCAGCACCCGCCCCGTTACAAACAAGCTTTGTTGTTTTGATGTCGCGATTGGTAAGGTCTAATGCGTTTAATAAACCTGCAGCCGCGATGATCGCTGTACCATGTTGGTCGTCGTGGAAGACCGGGATATCCATCAATTCGCGTAAGCGCTGCTCAATAATGAAACATTCCGGTGCTTTGATATCTTCCAGGTTAATACCACCAAAGCTGGGTCCGAGATAACGAACGGCATTTACGAACTCATCAACATCTGTCGTATCAACTTCAAGATCGATACCATCTACGTCGGCGAAACGTTTAAATAGGACGGCTTTACCTTCCATCACTGGTTTGGATGCAAGTGCACCGATTGAACCAAGGCCAAGAACTGCGGTACCGTTGGAAATAACGGCAACGACGTTACCTTTGGCTGTATAATCATAAGCAGTTGAGGGGTCTTCTTCGATACGAAGGCAAGGAATTGCAACACCCGGAGAATAGGCGAGAGACAAATCACGCTGCGTTGTCAGCGGTTTGGTTGCGGAAATTTCCAGTTTACCAGGGCGACCTTGTGCGTGGAATACCAACGCATCTTCGTCTGTCATGCTTTTTTTATCAGCCATTTTTGATCCAATTTAGTTCGGCGGTTACTTCATCAAAATAGAGACGTTAATCTGCGAAAAAGCGTCATCTATCCTGTAGATACCCTAGCCAATCCGGTTTGACAAAGCATTCTGGAACAGGAAAAAACTGTCTAACATTTCGGAGTTTTCTTAAGTCACTGAAATATAGTATTTTTGTGACACTATCATGACATATTAGAAACTGTTTCTATTAGATAAAAACAGCGTTGATTCAATGGACTAGATGAAAAGTTGGAAAAGTCATGGCTTATGCCTTGTGAGGAAAGGGACTCTGCTTATACTCTGACTCCCTTTAAAGAATGATTATGTGACCCATTTTACTAAGAAAACTCATGCCTGATACTGCTGCAAAAACAGAAACCACAAAAACTGCACCCAAAGTCACTCCGATGATGGCGCAATATCTATCCATCAAGGAACAGCATCAAGATCATTTACTGTTCTATCGTATGGGGGATTTTTATGAGTTGTTCTTTGATGACGCTGTAAAAGCTGCAGAGGCGCTGGATATCACGCTGACCAAACGTGGCAAGCATGAAGATACGGAAATCCCAATGTGTGGTGTGCCCTATCATGCTGCGGAAAATTATATGGCGCGCCTCATCCGCCAAGGGTTTCGTGTCGCCGTTTGTGAACAAACCGAAGACCCCGCCGAAGCAAAAAAGCGTGGTTCCAAATCTGTTGTGCGTCGTGAAGTTAAACGGGTCGTCACGCAAGGTACCTTAACCGAAGATACATTGTTGGATGCGCGCAGCCATAACTATCTGGCCGCACTGGCATCTGCAGGCAAAGATATGGCGTTAAGTTGGGCAGATATGTCTACGGGTATTTTCCATGTGCAACGGATTGAAGATGGAAAATTGGGCGCGGTGCTCGCACGTGTATCCCCGGGTGAATTATTAGTGTCGCAAAAATTGATGGAGAAACCAGAGCTTTTCGACATCTTTGCTGAATGGCAACATATCATTACCCCACAACCTGATAGTCGTTTCGACAGCATTAATAATGAAAATCGCTTAAAGGATTTTTATGGTGTTGCCTCTCTTGATGCATTTGGTGATTTTAGTCGTGGTGAAACATCTGCGGCGGGGGCATTACTTGATTATCTAGAGCTTACCCAAGTTGATAAAATGCCGCGACTAGAGAAACTATCCCAAGTTTCTGATGGCGGTCTGATGGAGATTGACCAAGCCACACGCCGTAATCTGGAACTTGCAATTACCTTGTCTGGGGAACGTAAGGGTAGTTTGCTTGCAACAATTGATCGAACCGTGACCGGGGCGGGCGCACGTGCGCTTTCTGCCCGTTTGGCAGCACCTCTCACCAATCCTATGGATGTGAATGATCGTCTGGATATGGTGGCGTTCTTCATGAATGCGGATATGGCACGTGGTGACTTACGTGACTTATTAAAAGAAACACCAGATTTGGAACGGGCGCTAGGGCGTATTGGCCTTGGACGTGGCGGACCACGTGATCTGGCGGCAATCCGTGATGGGTTAGGGGCGACCAATCGTGTGAAAGCTATTCTTGCAAGTGCAGGGATGGAGTTGCCACGCGGTATTGGCGAGGCCGAAAAAGGTCTTGGCCTTCATGACGTAATTGTGGAGCGCCTTCATCAAGCATTGGATACAGATTTACCTGTATTGGCACGCGATGGTGGTTTTATTGCCGAAGGATATAATCCACGCCTTGATGAATTAAGGGTGATGGGCAGCGAAAGCCGCCGTTTGATTAGTAATCTTGAAAGTAAATATAAAGAACAGACTGGCGTAGATACTTTAAAAGTTAAGCATAATAATGTGCTTGGATATTTTATTGAAGTCACAGCACGTAATTCCGACAAAATGACGGAAGAATTTATTCATCGTCAATCCATGACCAATGCGGTACGCTATACCACAACTGAGCTATCCGAACTGGCACGTGATATCGTCGAATCCAAAGGGAAAGCCTTGGCGTTGGAGCAAGAGCTTTTCCAAGATCTGGCCAATGATGTGATGAACCGTGCGGAAGATGTGGCACGTGCAGCGCGTGCTATGGCGGAACTTGATTTATCCGCGGCCTTGGCAATGTTGGCAGATGAACAGGATTATTGTCGCCCGGTTGTTGATAATTCGCTGGCTTTTGATATCGAAGCTGGGCGTCATCCTGTGGTGGAAGCAGCCCTTGGTAAAACCGGCGATAGCCATTTTGTCCCTAATGGGTGTGATCTTGGCGGTGAACGGCGTTTATGGTTGATCACGGGTCCAAACATGGCTGGTAAATCTACATTCCTACGACAAAATGCTTTGATTGCGATTATGGCGCAAATCGGTAGTTATGTGCCTGCGCGTGCGGCCCATATCGGGGTGGTTGATCGCTTGTTCAGTCGTGTTGGGGCGGCCGATGATCTGGCCCGTGGCCGTTCCACATTTATGGTGGAAATGGTAGAGACAGCAACGATTCTAAATCAATCAACAGATCGTTCCTTAGTGATTTTGGATGAGATTGGCCGGGGTACGGCGACTTTTGATGGTTTATCCATTGCCTGGGCCTGTGTTGAACATCTGCATGAAATTTGTAAAAGCCGTGCGCTTTTTGCCACCCATTACCATGAATTAACCGCGCTAACGGAAAAGTTAGATAGTTTGAAGCCGTATTCCATGCGTGTGAAGGAATGGAAAGGAGATGTTATCTTCTTACATGAAGTGGCAGCAGGGGCGGCAGATCGATCTTACGGTATCCATGTAGCCCGTCTTGCAGGTTTACCAAAAGCCGTGGTTAAGCGTGCGGAAGATGTGTTGCATACCTTGGAAAAAGGTGAGCAATCCGGTGCGGTAACCCGTTTGGTGGATGATTTACCGCTATTCCAGGCAATGTTAACGCAGGTTGAGGAAGAAGAGGCTGCAGAAGCCGCAGCAATCGCCGCAGCAGGTCCGTCGGAAGTTGAGCAAGCCTTGGCAGATATTGACCCGGATGATCTGACCCCGCGGGCGGCCCTTGAACAGCTTTATGCGTTAAAGTCACTTTTATCGGAATAGTATTGCTTAATACTTGTGCATTCTTTTGGATCGTCTAAAATTCAGGCAAATTATCTTTTCGCCTGAAAGTTTGGACCTATGGAAAGCCTGAAAAATCGTCGCAAGATTATCAATCGTCAGGAACTGCAGCTAGCGCTGGAAGCACTTTGGGATGATAAAGATTTATCCACACAAAAAAGACGTCAACAATGGCTTGGTCTTTATAAAGAGGCTTTGAAAAAGGGCCATGCAGAGGTTGAACGCCGCTTTATTGAGGATCAAGATGGTGCCAAGGCTGTGATGGGCAATGCCTTCGTTATGGATCAGGTCATTCGGGTTCTATATGATGTGACCACTAAATATTTATATCCTGCCTCCAGTCCAACAATGTCAGAGACAGTTTGTGTCGTGGCTGTTGGTGGGTATGGTCGGGGCGAAATGTCCCCGCAATCTGATGTGGATTTGCTTTTTTTGCATGATTACAAAATCTCCCCGCGTGTTGAGCAGATCGTTGAAGAGATGCTTTATATGCTCTGGGATATGGGGCTTAAAGTTGGGCAATCAACCCGTTCTATTGATGAGTGTGTAAAACAAGCCAAAGCGGACTGGACCATTTGTACTTCCATGTTGGAAAGTCGTTATATTTGGGGTGAAAAGAAACTTTACACCAAAATGGCGCGTGCCTTTAACAAGCAAGTCATGAATGGCAACGAAAAGAAATTCATGGCGGCAAAATTAGAAGAAAGAGACGAACGTCATAAAAAGATGGGTGACACCCGTTATGTGTTAGAGCCGAATATTAAAGAAGGTAAAGGTGGCTTACGCGATCTGCATGCGCTCTATTGGATTACAAAAAGCCTTTATAAAGTTAAAGATATCTCTGAATTGGTTTTACAGAAGAAACTGACACAGAAAGAAGTCGACCGATTTAAAAAGGCGCAACAATATCTTTGGACGTTGCGCTGTCATCTTCATTATCTAACCAAGCGATCTGAAGACCGACTTACCTTTGATGTGCAGCCGGAACTGGCGCTTCGTATGGGGTATAAAAACCACGCAGGGGCGAGTGGTGTAGAGCGCTTTATGAAACATTACTTTCTGGTGGCGAAAGAGGTAGGGGATCTAACGCGTATCTTCCTGTCGGCTTTTGAAGCTAGTGCCCAAAAACGTCGGGTTTTAGGCGTGCCACTGAATATGTTTAAGAAGGAAGTAGAGGGTTTTAAAATCGATACGGGCCGACTGGCAGTGGCATCTGGCAAAGTGTTGGAAGAGAGTCCCATCGATATGTTACGTATCTTTCGGGTGTTTCAGCAAACGGATTACGATATTCATCCCCGTACAATTCGCAGTATTACAAGACGCTTAAATGTTATTAATAAAGATTTACAAAATGATCCAGAAGCCAATCGTATCTTCCTTGAAATTCTGACGGCGAAAGAAAACCCCGAAGTTACTTTACGTATGATGAATGAATGTGGGGTTTTAGGGCGTTTCTTACCTGATTTCGGACGTGTGGTCGCACAGATGCAATATGATATGTATCATGTTTACACGACGGATGAGCATACCATACGCGCAATTGGCATTATGAATATGATTGAGCAGGGAGAGCTGATTGATGATCATCCTGTCGCCTCAAAGATCTTTGATAAGGTGATTAGTAAGGATGCATTATATGTGGCTGTATTGCTGCATGATATTGCGAAGGGACGCGGGGGAGATCATTCTGTTCTGGGTGCGGAGGTTGCAGAAGAGGTTTGTCCACGTTTAGGGTTGAATGAAGAACAAACCCAAACTGTTATCTGGTTGGTGCGCGAACATCTCTTAATGTCTAATACTGCATTTAAACGTGATTTGGACGATCCCAAAACCATTGAAGATTTTGCCTCAAAAGTTCAATCCCTTGAACGATTACGTTTGCTGCTATGTCTAACAGTGGTAGATATCCGCGCAGTTGGACCAAATGTCTGGAACAATTGGAAAGCGACCCTTTTACGTGATCTCTATAATCGCACCGAAGATATTTTGTCTGGTGGTTTAGAAACGGAAGGGCGTGATAAGCGTATTGAAGGTGCGAAGGCAGCATTGGCTGAAAAACTGAACCATTGGCCAGAAGAATATCGCAACGAATATCTGAATTATGGTGTGGATAGTTATTATCTATCTTATCCCACCGATGAGCTGGCAAGGCAGGCAGAGATCGTTAAAGAAGCGGAAGATCATGAAAGCCCACTTACTTTCCGGGTGAGTGTTGATGAAGAAAATGCAGTGACTATCGTAACTGTCTTTGCTGGTGATCACCCGGGTTTGTTCTCTCGCCTTGCCGGGGCAATGGCTGTGTCTGGGGCTACTATTCTTAATGCGCGTATTCATACTTTCACGCATGGTATGGCGTTGGATAACTTCTGGGTACAGGATCTGGATGGTCAGGCATTTTCTGAGCCACGGAAAATTGTACGTTTGGAAGAAACCATTCGTAGGGTCTTGTCTGGTGAGTTACGTCCGTTGGAAGAATTAGGTCGTCGGGCCAAGAATGCGCTAAAAGATCGCCGGGATATCTTTACGGTGCCACCACGGGTATTGATTGATAATAAAGGATCTGAAACCTTCACGATCATAGAAGTAAATGGACGAGACCGCGCCGGTATTTTGTTTGATCTAACGTCGGCAATCACACGCCTTGGATTGCAAATCCGAAAATCAAAAATTTCCACCTTTGGAGAAGAGGTCGTTGACGTATTTTATGTGAAAGATGTCTTCGGTATGAAGATTGAACATAAAGGCAAGTTGGATCAAATCCGCGAAACTTTGTTGGATGTGTTAGAGCCTGACCGAAAAAATGACGCATCTAAGCAACTTGCAAGTTAGTGCTTAAAATAGATTTATGCCTTATCTATTTAGGCAGAAAATAAATAAACCCCTCCCAAATTTGAGAGGGGTTTTCTACTCTCCTAAGGAAGAAATTGACGCTCGTGAACAATTTTGTTCAGACGTTCCTCTATACACAGCAAAGATTATGCAGCTGTCGGAGGAGCAGGGTCCCTCCATGTTTCAGCTAAGAAACACATTATAAAAATAATATCAGTTTGCATGGTTAAAAGCGGTGTGCCTGTGTGTGTCACAAATCGCGCACGGGCCTCTTTGGGAGTTTAAATAATGAGTAAAAATTTGTATGAGACCGACTATGAAGTTGGTCAAGACAATCTCGAAAAGTGGGGTATGGACTTTCATCACCCGGTTTTCTGGATTGCCAGTGTTTTTGCGCTGATCTTTATCGTAGGTGTTCTTTTGGCGCCAGAAGCGTCAAAAGGGATTTTTGATGGGGCCAAATGGTGGTCTATCGGTCAGTTTGATTGGTTGTTTATGATTGGGGGCAATATCTTTGTGGTATTCAGCCTTGTTTTAATCGTGATGCCTTTTGGCAAAATCCGTCTTGGCGGTGCGTCTGCTAAACCTGAATTCAGCAAGATTAGTTGGTTTGCTATGTTGTTTGCTGCTGGTATGGGGATCGGCTTGATGTTCTGGTCTGTGGCAGAACCTGTGGCTTACTATACAGGGTGGTATAAGACCCCATTGGGTGTCGAGGCAAATACGGCGGAAGCAGCAACCATGGCCATGTCTGCAACCATGTTCCACTGGGGATTACACCCATGGGCAATTTATGCAGTTGTTGGTCTGACTTTGGCCTTCTTTACCTTTAACAAAGGCTTGCCACTAACAATTCGTTCCGCATTCTATCCACTTATCGGGAACCATTCCTGGGGTATTTTCGGACATGTGGTTGATGTAATCGCTGTATTGGCGACTTTGTTTGGTTTGGCAACATCCCTTGGTTTTGGTGCAAGCCAAGCCGCAGGTGGATTGGAATTCCTATTTGGCATTGAAAACAATATCACTTCACAAATTGCCATTATCGTTGTCGTGACGGCAATTGCGTTATTCTCTGTTCTTCGTGGCCTTGATAAAGGTGTGAAGATCTTGAGTAACGTGAATATGGGACTTGCTGGCTTATTGGCCGTCTTCGTTCTATTCGCAGGTCCGACAGCAATTATCTTTATGACATTGGGTGACACTCTATTGGCTTACATTATGAATGTGGTGCCTATGAGTAACTGGATGGGCCGTGAAGATGAAGCATGGATGCAAGGCTGGACAGTATTCTATTGGGCATGGTGGATTTCCTGGTCACCATTCGTAGGTATGTTTATTGCCCGAATTTCCAAAGGCCGTACGGTACGTGAATTTGTGATCGCAGTATTGTTGATCCCGACATTGGTAACATTGGTTTGGATGTCTATCTTTGGTGGCTCTGTATTGGACCAAGTTCAAAATGGTGTGGGCCAACTTGCAGGCGGTTTGGACAAAGTTGAATTGGCGATGTTCCAAATGCTGGAAAATCTACCAATGGCAAATATTACATCTGCTTTGGCTGTGATTTTAGTCTTGGTCTTCTTTATCACATCATCTGACTCTGGTTCCTTGGTAATCGATGCGATTACAGCAGGTGGTAAAGTCGATTCCCCAGCTATCCAACGTGTATTCTGGGTGATGATGGTGAGTGTTGTTGCGGCTGTATTGCTATTTGGCGGTGGTGCAGATGCGCTTACTGCGTTGCAAGCTGCGGCAATTACCGTTGGTTTGCCATTCACAGTAATCCTGCTTGTGATGTGTGTATGTTTATTCATGGGCTTGCGTCATGAATATAAATACGGATCCAAAAAGTAAAAATTGAAAGCCTCGGCTTTTAACCTTTATAGCCCTCTGAGAAATCAGAGGGCTTTTTTGTTATTTAATTGATCTTCTATTATTGATTTTATCTGCGTGTAACGGGCGGGAAGTTCTTTATATTTCTTACTAATCAGATATATGGTTTCCTGAAATGCATGTTTTAAGGGGGCTAATTCTATTTTGGTTGAAGCATCATGTTTTTCAATTGTTGTTCTTGGTAGAATTGTAAAGCCTAGTCCCATACTTACAGGTATCAGAATTTGATTGAGTTGGTTTATATATCCCGAAATCGGGATATCGCTAAAACCTGTAAATGTTGACGGAAAGTTTTCTTCTAGAACCTGATTCGCATAATGAGCCCCATTTGGATGATTGATATATCCCAGATCCATTAAATTATCCCAACTGAATTGAAAGCCCTTTGGGACAACTAAACATAAATCTTCGCTACCTACAGATATGGTGTTTAACTCTGGGTCATCTGGATGATGAGTGACCAAACCAATGTCATATTCATTTCCTTTTACTTGTGCGATTGTCACATGATTAGGGGCTGCTTCCATAATGAAGCGGAGATCAGAATGTTGTTTTTGTAATTTTAAAAGAGTTGGATACAGATATGTCACCAAACTGCCAGAACAGCTAATTTTACATGCACCTTTAAAGGGGAAATCTTCCATTAAGTTTGAACGAAGCTCGTTTTCTGCGACAAGCTGGTTTTGGGCGTATTTCAGAAATTTTTGACCTTCAATTGTTAGTTCAATCTTTTTACCACGTCGCTGAAATAAGATGCAGTCCAGTTCGGTTTCCAATTTCATCAAATGTTGGGAAACACCGGGTTGCGTCATGCCCAGAAGTTCAGCTGTTTTTGTAAAATGCTGCGTTTGGCAAAGAGATATAAAGGTACGAATGTAAATAGGATTTATCATAACAAAAATTTATTAAAATTATTAATAATGATAATTTCACATTTCCTTCTGAATTTGACAAGTTTACTTCAGAAAAATTCTAGAAGGATTAGACAAATGCTAAACTCAAAAACACAAACTTATCCCCGTAGTTTTTCACATATCGGGATTTCAGTTCCTGATTTGGAAGCTGCGGTTAAATTTTATACTGAAGTTCTAGGTTGGTATTTGATTATGGAGCCAACTGAAATCATTGAAGATAATTCAGCCATTGGTGAGATGTGTACGGATGTCTTTGGTGCCGGATGGGAGTGTTTTCGAATTGCTCATCTTTCAACAGGGGATCGCATCGGTGTTGAATTATTCGAGTTTAAGAACCAACAAAATCCGGAAGATAATTTTGAATATTGGAAAACAGGGATCTTCCATTTTTGTGTGCAGGATCCGAATGTCGAAGAATTAGCGGAAAAAATTGTCGCGGCAGGTGGTAAAAAACGTATGAAGGCGCCTCGTTATTATTACCCAGACGAAAAGCCATATAGAATGATTTACATGGAAGATCCATTCGGGAATATCCTAGAGATTTATAGCCATAGCTATGAATTACATTATGCCGCAGGTGCATATAAATTACCTTAAAGTTAAGGCAGCGAATGCGCTGCCCTAATTTATTTACTAGATTTCGGATGAAGTCTAAAACCCGTTTTGCTTACTTTTCCACCATTCAAGAGTAGTAATCTTATGATCGTTATATTCTTGTAAAAGGTTAGGCAAAATAGATTGGTCTTCACAGGAATGTTCGATTTTCACCAAGGTTTGAACCAGTGTTTCGGCATGTAAAGAAAGCGCAATACCTTTGATGCTATGTGCAATTTCAGCAACCTCATGTGCATCAAAATTTTCAACAGCTGTTGCAAGTAAGTTAGATTTTTCTTCAATCGTTGATTCTGCTTCTCGCAATAAAACAAGAACCTGTTTTTCACCGATTTGTTCTGCCAATAATCGCAAGTTTTGATCATTATGATCATTTAGTTCGGTTGGTGTTTTTTCAGTTGGACTTGGTTGAGAGGTGCTATTGGTCTTATCCAAAAACTGGTGGATGCATTCCACTAATTTTGCTTCGGATACCGGTTTGGTGAGAACATCATTCATGCCTGCGTTCAGAAATTCCAAATGGCGTTCTTGAAAAGCTTCTGCAGTGAGGGCAATGATAGGTAACTCATCCTTACTATATTGTTTACGAATTTCTTTTGTTGCCTCAATACCATTCATTTCTGGCATATGGATATCCATTAAGACCAAGGCGTATGGGTTTCGCTGAACGGATTTGACGGCCAATAAACCATTTTCACAATGTTCTGATTTATAGCCGGCGCCGCGGATGAAACTTTTGACGATCATGGCATTGATTGTGTTGTCTTCGGCGATCAGGATTGTACCCTCTTTTAAGTCGATGTCTCCATCATTGGCGGCAGTTAAAGATACTTCTGATGGAATAGATACTTCGGTTGCCAATTTGAAATTAATATAGATATCAAAGCTACTGCCAAGTCCTTCCTTACTATTCACATCGATCGTTCCACCCATTAGATTGACTAACTTATTTACGATGGATAGGCCTAGTCCAGTGCCACCATATTTACGGGTGATGGAACTATCTTCCTGTGTGAAGGGGGTGAAAATACTATTAAGACGTTCCTGTGCAATCCCTTTACCAGAATCCGAAACACAGAATTTGATACGTCGCATGGGAGGGGAAGACGTCGTGTTCAATCCTTCCATATCAACACTCAACCGGACATATCCGGAATCGGTGAATTTGATGGCGTTGCTAATAAGGTTCCAGAGGATTTGACGTAAACGCACTGGATCGCCAACGATATAGATTGGTTTACCAAAATCACATCTGATATCCAGAGCGATATTCTTTTCTTCAGCAAGGCTTTTGAAGGGCTCTGCGATATTTTGGATAAAGCTTGCCAGTTCAAAACTTTGATCTTCCAATTCAAATTGCCCTGATTCAATGCGGCTCATATCTAAAACGTCATTTAGAATAGACAATAATGTCTCACCAGATTGTAAAATAATTTCAACCTGTTCGGATTGTTCCTCATCTAACGAGGTTTTTCGCAAAAGCTGCGTGATCCCTAATATCCCGTTAAGAGGCGTGCGGATTTCGTGGCTCATCGTGGAGAGGAAAGATGATTTTGCAATATTTGCAGCTTCTGCTTCTCTTGCAATTTTTTGTGTTTTATTGAGCAAGATAACGAAAGAAAATAAGAATATAGAGAGTAAAGAGGCGCCAAATGCTGCAATCTCAGGGAGTGGATTGCTCGCTACATGGAAAAAATGTTCAGTAGGAGCAATTCTTAAAACGATGCGTCGATCATCCAGATTAATGACTTCTTCTTGTTCCCAAGGTTCTGAATTTTCCATTTTTTCTTGAGTAGATGCAAAAACAAGCTCTCCATCAAAGAAGATATCCAAGTGAACCATGTCAAAAGAATGATCAAGATGCAAATCTTCATCCAAGTGCATATGTTCGTTTAGATGAGACACATGATTTACCCATGCCTCAAATTGTAGAACCGCAAGAATAAAGCCGTCAAATTTATCATCCACAAACATTGGGAAATAAATTAGAAAGCCCATACCACCTTGCACTAATTTGATTGGAGGTGAGATGGTTGGGGTTTTCTTCAAGCGTGCATTTTCAAGTGTAAGGCGACGACGTTCTTCGAAGGCAAGATTGAGATTAACAACAGCTTCATTCCCCTCTAGCGGGGATACCCAGCGTATGATGTAGTTCGGATCAGCCCATTCCAATGCCTGAAAACCGGGATAGTCATGTAAAAAGTTTTCTGCATCTGCAAGGAATTCTTCTTTGGGAACACCGCCACGTTTTTCCCATCGATCAACCATGCGTTCTATGACAGATATACGTGTCAAAATATCGCTATTCATTAAGGATTTATCAATGGCGACATGGTTTTTAAGTTGTTCTTGATAAGTCGTAATTCTCTGATTGTTTAAGATAGACCATAGGACCACAACAGATGTGATTAGCAAAATCGCTACTAAAGGTGGTAGCCATTTTTTCTCAAAAAGTTTGTATCTTATCAGAGTATTAAGCAATATGTCCCCCTTATATGCAGCAAGATACGGGGTGTTATTTCTACATTAATTCTATCTTAATGATATATATTTATTTTTTCTAGTAAATAATATTAGGCTACTCTAATTATCTTTGCTGGAGGGGATTTTAAATAATAAAAAAGGCAGCCAACTGGCTGCCTTTTTTCGTGATTTTTTTGACCGCTTAATAGTCCAGGAAGCTCCGCAATTTGCGAGAACGACTAGGATGTTTCAGCTTACGTAATGCTTTCGCTTCAATCTGACGAATACGTTCACGTGTAACAGAGAATTGTTGACCTACTTCTTCCAAAGTGTGGTCTGTATTCATGCCGATACCAAAACGCATACGAAGAACACGTTCTTCACGTGCTGTAAGAGACGCCAATACCAATGTGGTTGTTTCACGAAGGTTGGAATGGATTGCACTGTCAGATGGCAGCATTGCATTCTTATCTTCGATGAAATCACCAAGATGGCTATCTTCTTCATCACCGATTGGTGTTTCAAGAGAGATAGGCTCTTTCGCGATTTTTAGAACTTTACGCACTTTTTCAAGTGGCATATGAAGCTTCTCTGCCAATTCTTCCGGTGTTGGCTCACGGCCGATTTCATGCAACATTTGGCGGCTTGTGCGTACCAGTTTGTTGATGGTTTCAATCATATGAACCGGAATACGAATTGTACGAGCCTGATCTGCAATAGAGCGAGTGATCGCCTGACGAATCCACCAAGTCGCATAGGTGGAGAATTTATAACCACGGCGATATTCAAACTTATCAACCGCCTTCATCAAGCCGATATTACCTTCCTGAATCAAATCAAGGAATTGTAGGCCACGGTTTGTATATTTCTTAGCGATGGAAATTACCAAACGAAGGTTTGCTTCCACCATTTCTTTTTTCGCGCGGCTTGCTTCGCGCTCACCTTGCTGAACCAATTGGTTGATGCGGCGGAATTCTGGCAATGGGATACCGGTTTCTGCAACCAGTTCACCAATTTTCTCACGATATTTTTCAACATCTTTACCGTGGTTAGCTGCGAATTTTGCCCAAGCATTGGATTTGTCAGCAATATCTTCCATCCAGCTTGGGTCAAGTTCACGACCGAAATATGTTTTCAGGAAATCTTCACGTTTAATCTTACAACGTGTCGCAAGACGTAAAAGTTTACCTTCAAACTGGGTCAAGTCTTTGGCAATGCCGTAAAGTTGTTCAACCAATTCTTCAATACGTACGTTGTTCAAACGAACGGATTTCATCAATTCGATTAGTTCTTTACGATGTTTGTCATAGGTACGATCAGAAGAACGTGATACTTCTTCACCAGCTTGTTCAGAGGCAAGACGTTTTTCCTGAACGCGTTGTAGTTTGGAATAAGTTGCAGAAATCTTCTCAAAGGTTTCAACCACTTCCGGTTTCAACACTTCTTCCATCGCGGCCAGAGACATATTATTCTCGTTATCAACGGAATCAGGGTCTTCACCCATGGCATTACCTTCGCCATCTTCTCCTTCACCGCCTTCTGCGTCGTCAGACTCTTTGTCTTCTTTCACAGCTGGTGTTGTTGGATCATCGCCTTCAGCAACGCCTTCTTCGATTTCGCCGTCTTCATCCATTTCTTCGTTTGGATCGCCAGCCATTGTGGCGTCCAGATCAATTACATCACGAAGAAGGATATGACCTTCTACCAATTCATCATGCCAATGTGTAATCGCACGCATGGTTAGCGGGCTTTCACATAAAGCACCGATCATTTTTTCACGACCAGCTTCGATGCGTTTTGCAATCGCAATTTCACCTTCACGGGATAGTAATTCTACCGTACCCATTTCACGAAGATACATACGTACAGGATCATCTGTACGGCCCACATCATCGTCGCTTAGATTGCCTGCTTTGCCTTCGCTTTCTTCGCCGTCAGACTCTGTTTCTTCTTTGGCTTCAGCTTCAGCTTCTTCACTATCGACAACGTTAATACCCATTTCAGACAAAAGGGTCATAACATCTTCGATTTGGTCGGTACTGACCTTATCTTGTGGTAAAGCGGCATTTAACTCATCAATCGTGATGAAACCTTCTTCTTTACCTTTTGCTAGCAGTTTTTTTACTGCTTTGTTAGCGTCTTCCAATACTGGAGAATCGCCTTTTTCCTCGGTTTTCTTCTGATCCGTAGCTTGTTTTTTGGTGGACATTCTGGTCCTTCCTTTAACGTCTAGCTTTCAAAAAGGGCTTGTGCAGACCGTACCAAAAACAGCAAGCACAAAAAGATGGCAAAAGCTGCAGTCTCTTACCATCAAACCCAAATCTATTTAATCTTCACCATCTTCGCCAATCAAATACTCTCCGTGATCCAGATCGTTTCTCATAGCAAAAATTCGTGTTTCTTCTTCTGTCGAGGGTTCATTAAGTCCCGCTCGATTTCGCCGTCCTAATTCGCCGACAATTTCATCCTGTTGTCTGATCTTTAACATATGATCTAACAGGAGGCGCGCGTCTTGTTCCTCTGCGTCAGTTCGGGCCTGTCGGGCCAAACTGTATACCTGATCGGTCAGGACAAGATCCAGCAGCGCTTGCATGCCGTCTTCTATTAGGTGGGCTCTAACTGTTTCAGCGTCAAGAACCTCAACAAAAGAATTGATCTTTTGGAGCCCCGCGCGAAGTTTGTCAAGGTCTTGGTCAAATTGAAAACGATCTAATGTCTCTTCATAAAGATCAAAAAGGGTCGGGTGGTTGGTCATGGTTGCCAAGACAATTTGTTGTTGTCGGCGGCTAAGTTCATTGGCTTCCTGCCGTAAACGACGTCCTAGTGGATTACGTGCATGTGGCGCATTGCCATGGTTAGCCCCTCGATTTTCTCTGAAACGGCCTGATGCAGATTTTTTTTGTTTTTGTCCACGAAATGCTTCCCACATTCGTTGAGAGAAAGCTGAACGATAATGCTTTTTAACCGTTTCATCAGGAATCTGATCTGCAAGTTCAAAAACGCGACGTTCTAAATCTGCTTTTTGTTCCGGTGTTTGGGTCGGGGCATGTGCATATTCCCGATTCCATAAAAATGCATCTAATGGCATGGCGTTGTCGATGGTTTCCTGAAAGGCTTTGGGGCCACCAGAAAGAATTAGACTATCCGGATCTTCACCTTCCGGCATGAAGACAAATGATAGGCTTTTACCAGGTTGCAGGATTGGCATTGCACGATCAGCTGCACGTCCAGCGGCTTTTTGTCCTGCTTCATCTCCATCCAACGACATGTGGGGAAGATTATGCATCTTCCATAATTCCTGAATTTGTTCTGGGGTGACTGCGGTTCCCAATGGTGCCACGCCTGCTTCAAATCCGGCTTGGGCTAGGGCAATCACATCCATATAGCCTTCAGCCACAATTAAGGTTTGTCCATCGTGACAAGCTTGGCGCGCTTCTGCATGATTATAAAGAGTACGCCCCTTATCAAAGAGAGGGGTGTCGGGAGAGTTAATATATTTTCCGACGCCTGCGGCTTTTGCATCCCCCATAAAACGACCACCAAAGGCAATGACACGGTTGCGGCGATCTGCGATTGGAAAGATGATACGATCCCGGAAAAAGGCATAAGGATCACCACCACGTGTGGATTTCCTGAATAGGCCAGCTCCTAGCAACTGTTCCATTTCAACTTCATCACCAATGGCAGCACTACGTAAGCCTTCCCCATTTGAAGGGGCATAACCTAAACGGAAACGGGCAATGGTTTGATCTGATAAGCCACGTTCTTTCAGATAGGCGAGGGCCGCGCGTCCTTCGCTGCTACGTAACATACGTTGATAATAACGACAGGCAGTTTCCGTAGCATCATAAAGGCTTGCTTTACGCTTTTCTTTTGCTTGTTGTTCCGGGGTGGCTTTGGGGACTTCTATACCAGCCTGGCTGGCAAGTTGTTCAACGGCCTCCATAAATTGCAGGCCTTCGGTCTTCATTAAAAAGGTGAAGATATCGCCATGCTCACCCGTGGCGAAACAGTGATAGAATCCTTTTTGGTCATTGACGGTAAAAGACGGCGTCTTTTCATTTTTAAATGGGCTAAGTCCAACAAATTCATGACCTTTACGGGTAAGTTTTACCTTCCGTCCTACTACGTCAGAAACGGAGATGCGATCCCGTATGTTGTCTAAAAAATTTGGTGGTAAAGCCATAATGATCCAAATGAAGAAAAAAGCTATTCAACAGATTGAATAGCTTTTGTAACTTTTATAGAGGAAATCCTCAAGAAAGAAGACACCTATTCTAGTTTAAGCAAGTAATGCTTTTACCAAACCAGATGCCTTGCCAAAATCCATTTGTCCTGCGAAACGTTCACGCATAGCGCCCATAACATTACCCATATCTTTTAGGCTTGAGGCACCAAGTTCTTCGATCAATGTGGAAATAGCTTCTTTCATTTCTTCCTCATTCATTTGTTTTGGAAGAAAAGTTTCGATCACATCAATTTCAGCCTGCTCTTTTGCAGCCAATTCTGCGCGACCGCCTTGTTCATACATTTGAATGCTATCACGGCGCTGTTTCACCATGGTTTGTAACATTTGAAGGATATCGGAATCACCGATGCCATCCATTTCCCCTTTGGAGCGTGCTGCGATATCGCGGTCTTTTAATGCAGCCAGAATAAGGCGCAAAGTAGAAACCGCGTTGCTGTCTTTCTCGCGCATTTTATCTTTAAGCGCTTGATTGAGTTGTTCACGCATGATTGGAATACTCCCAATTTTCTTCAAAAATTTTTAATCGCCCTCATCCCCTGAAAATGGCGAACGGGGACATTAACCCAAAATAAACTTGGTGGCAACTGTGATCACAGCTGTTAAGTTGTTGATAAATATATGTTTTGGATTTTTGTTTTTTTCGTGGCGAAGATTCGATCTTTTTATGAAGGAATTTGTGTTTGCTTGCTTGACCGCAGGCCCTGTTTACCTTAAAACTGCGCCAATTTGGATGATGCAAAATGTGCGTACCGGAAAAAAGAAGAAACACCTTCCCATTTCTGCCTGTTGATGACAGGGCGCTTATTGCTCATGGCTTATAGCAAGGGATGACTTCCATGACCGAAAATTTGGAAAATATGACACCACCCGCAGGCGCAACCGCGGTGGTAGTGCTTTCTGACGGCTCCGTTTTCTGGGGTAAAGGCTTAGGTGCTGAAACTACTAAAGTAGGTGAAGTGTGCTTTAACACTTCTTTGACAGGTTATCAGGAAATTATGACTGATCCTTCTTACGCAGGACAGATCATTACATTTACTTTCCCACATATCGGAAATGTCGGCACCAATGATGAAGATATCGAAACCGTAACACCAGCATCCCTTGGCTGTATTCTTCGAATGGACATCACAGAGCCTTCCAATTTCCGAAATAGTCAACATTTTAATGACTGGTTAAAGAAGCATGACTTACCGGGTATCGCAGGCGTGGATACACGACGCCTGACACGTTATATCCGTGACAATGGTGCCCCAAATGGTGTGATTTGCCATAAAGCAGATGGTCAGTTTGATTTACCAGCATTATTGACAACCGCACAAGAATGGCCGGGCCTTGAAGGCATGGATTTAGCGAAAGAGGTTTCCTGCACGCAAGCGTATGATTGGGAAGAAAGCCTTTGGAAAATTGGATCCGGTTATGGTCAGTTAGAAAATCCAAAGTTTAAAGTTGTAGCAATCGATTTTGGCATCAAGCGTAACATTCTACGTAACTTGGTGGCGCAAGGTTGTGAAGTGAAGGTTCTTCCGGCAACGGCGACAGCAGAAGAAATTCTCAGTCATGATCCGGACGGTGTTTTCCTATCCAATGGTCCCGGCGATCCAGCAGCAACAGGTGAATATGCTGTACCAATGATCAAGGATGTGATTGCTTCGGGGAAGCCTGTATTTGGTATTTGTCTCGGCCATCAAATGCTATCTTTAGCTGTTGGTGCAAAGACACAAAAAATGCACTTAGGTCATCGTGGTGCAAACCATCCGATCAAAGATTTAACCACTGATAAAGTGGAAATCACCAGTCAAAACCATGGCTTTGTGGTGGATAAAGATAGTTTGCCTGATGGCGTTGAGGGAACTCATTATTCCTTATTCGATGGCACATTGGCGGGTATCCGTTTGAAAGATAAACCAGTCTTTTCTGTGCAATATCATCCGGAAGCATCTCCGGGTCCTCAGGATAGTCACTACTTATTCAAACGCTTTGTAGATCTTATGGAAGCTGCAAAATAAGAATTTTAAAAGGCGATCTTCGGATCGCCTTTTATTTTGCCTTGCGCGCTAATAGTTCAGTGTAACAAGCTTTTAGAATTCGATCCGATGTTTCTTTATCATTGATCGCACGGGAAATGATTTGTCCGCCGACACAAAGTACTGCATCGGCGATGGCTTTATCATCTAATTTATCAAATTCTACTTTACTGCCGTTATATTTCCCTGCGAGGGCAGCGGATAAATTTTGAAAGACATCTGTATAAGCAGCTTTTACAGTGTCATTTTCACGTGATACATCAGAAACAAGAGCAGGAAGCGGGCAGCCTTCTTCACGATTATCTCTGTGATTAGGGCTGAGATAAAATCCTGCAATTGCCTCACGTGTAACTTCAGGGTCAATCATACATCTTTCCATCAAACCTGTTTCTTCATGCTTTTGGCGAATGGATGAAATCGCCTCTGCGTAAAGGGAGGCTTTGTTTTTGAAATGGGCATAAAAGCCACCTCTAGTCAGGCCTGCACGTGCCATAATTTCGTCGATACTGATTGAGTTAAACCCATATCGGTTAAAAAGCTCTCTTGCCGCAGTGACAATTTTCTTTCGGGTTTCTGCTTTATGCGTGGCGGATAAAGGCATGGGAGGGCTCCTAAATAGATTTCAAGACTGCGACTATAAAGAAAAATATAATATGTTCTTGAACATATATTAATTAATGACAGATTTCTATCTATCAAGTGATCCTAGTTAATTTTGATGGAGAGAAAAATGAATGCTGTAACCTTGATTGGCCCTGACTATAGTAGTTATTTACGTTCGGTTCGTATTGCCCTGGAAGAAAAAGGTGTGCCTTATGAGATTTCCATGAATGGCATGACAGAATTTAGTGATCTGAAAAGTGCGAAACATTTAAAACTACACCCATTTGGAAAAGTACCTGTTTTGCTGCATGGAGATCATGTGATTTTTGAAACCTGTGCGATTTTGGAATATGTGGATGAGAATTTTGTCGGACGAAATTTGATGTCAGGAACCGCAAAAGAATTTGCTCTTCATCGTGCATGGATGAGTGCGGCATCTCATTATGCTTATGAGCTGATTATCCGGGAATATGTTGTTCCGTTACTTCGAAAAACTTTGCCGGAAGATGTAGATCCAAGAAAGTTTGCACTAGAAAATATCAGTAAAGTTCAAGATGTATTGAAGCCATTTGAGCATGCCTATACGCATGGTAATCGATATCTGACCAGTGACGAACCAGGTTTAGCAGATTGCGTGATTGTAATAATCGTTGATTATCTGTCGGTTTTACCGACAGGTACAAAGATATTGGAACCTTTTGAAAATCTCCGAAATATGCTTGAAGCTTTCAAGAAAAGAGAAAGCTTCCGGAAGTCAATCCCGGAAGCTTTGTTAAATAAGGCCGCTTAAAATAATATTTAAGCACTTCTGACTTGAGAAACGAATTTATCGACTTCTTGACGTAAGACATCAGATTGTTGAGCTAACTCATCTGCAGAAGAAAGAACCTGAGTTGCGGAGCTACCCGTATCTTCAGCTGCATTTTGAACAGAAGAAATACTTTGGTTCACAAGGGATGTGCCTTGCTCGGCATCTTGTACAGATCTTGAAATTTCCTGTGTTGCCGCTGCCTGTTCTTCCATGGCGGCGGCAATGGTTGTAGAAATGCTATTCATATTATTGATAATATCTTGGATAGAGGAAATCGCACCTGCTGCGGATTGTGTGTCTCCTTGAACGGATGCAATTTGCTTACTGATCTGTTCAGTCGCTGTTGCTGTCTGCGTAGCCAAGCTTTTAACTTCATTAGCCACAACCGCAAAGCCCTTGCCCATGTCACCAGCACGTGCTGCTTCGATGGTTGCATTTAATGCAAGCAAGTTGGTTTGTTCTGCAATTTCGTTGATAAGATTAACAACTTCGCCAATTTCTTGCGTTGAAGAGACTAGTTTTTCAATGATGCTATTTGTTTGCTCAGCTTCATTCACTGCCTGATTAGCAATTTGAGTGGAGTTGGTCACTTGTTGTGTGATCTCATTAATAGAGGCACTTAACTCTTCGGCACTTGCAGCAACTGTTTGTACATTTGAAGTTGCCATATCAGAGGCTTGGGCCACTTCACTCGCTTGGCCTTGGGTTTCACTGGCAAGCGTTGCCATGGCTTGAGATGTATCTTGCAGGCTGCTTGCAGAAGAAGACACATTGTCGACAACGCCTCGAATGGTTGCTTCAAACCCGTCAGCTAAATCATTCATGGATTTGCGTTTTTCTTCTTCGGCGACCTGAGCAGCTTGCGCTTGCTCTTCTTCAAGTCTCTTCACAGCTTGTGCATTTTCTTTAAAGATTTGCACAGCATTTGCCATATCCCCAATTTCGTCCTTCTTACCAAGGGCAGGGATATCCGTTTCAAGGTTACCATCAGCTAACTGCGACATGGAATCTGTCATTTGATTGATCGGGCGAATAACTGTGAATAGCAAAATGATAATCAAGCCTAGGCCAACGACCATAACAGCAATCAGCAAGATCACGATGAGTGTTTGTGCTTGGGTTACCACAGTTGCTGCAGATTCATCTGCTAGCTGGCTCGCTTCATCCGCTTTTTCGGAAACAAAAGCGAGCTTTTCTGCAAGTGCGTTGGCATCATCTTCAAGTGCTGTTTTTGCCGCACTGGTCGATTGCGTGGATTCAATCGCTTTTCGATGTGTTTCAAAAAGCTGATTGGCTTGTGTTGCTTGTCCGACCCATTGATCAAAGGCTTCGTTGATTTTCTTTACGACTTCTTTTTCTTCTTTTGAATCAGAAAGAGTAAGCATGGTTAAGAAAAACGGTTTAGCATTCTCGTTTAAAGCTTCAAAATTGGCCTTCAAGGTGTCTAACTGATCAAGCTGTGTTGCATTTAAATACGCACCTGTTGCCTCTTTCATCGAAGTAATCAATGTTTGCATTTTAAAGGCCGCAGCAACAACTGGATAATCCTGTTCAAATAACTGTGCGACTAATCCGTTGATGTCAAAAGCTGTCGCGGTGCCAAAAAGCGCCATGGTTTCACTACGTGATTTGATTTCGGCCATTTTCTCTTCATTTTTAATGGCAAAATCTTCTAACGTCTTGATGAGGTCAGTTGCACCTTTATCAAATGTATTGAGCATAGTGTTTGAAGAAGCGCGTAATTCAAGCTCTTCACGATGTTGTGCAAAAACATCTTGGCTATTGGCAATAAATTGATCATGGGCAGTGCCCACATCTATTAAGGTAGAAAGTAGTTCGCTATCTGTAACTAGGTCGTTAAGGTTAGAGAATGATTGAATAAAATCTGTCTTTCGTGTTTCGAAAGTAGCAATTGTTGTATCAAGTTGGGTTATATCATCTTCTGATAAGATTTCCTCGACGATACGTGTTGCATCCCAAATATTAGCAACCAGATCATCTGCTGTTTCAAGCGTAGGGGCTGCAATATCTGAGATATCATTTAGTTTATTTTCGATTGAAGATATGAAGTAAAGGCCAAAACCACCGACTAAAATACTTAAAAAGCCAAGAAGCGCGAGGCCAAGTGAGATTTTCTTTGTAATGGTGAAGCGAAGGTCAAATTTGACCTTGGATGCGTTCACAACTTTATGAGCTTCCATCCCATTTCCCTGTTAAGATTATTTAATTTATTAGACATTAAATGTGAGGATACAGGAAAAGTTTAAAAATTCCAAATCCGCTAGGAAACTAAGAAAAAATTACATTATTATATATTAAATATAAATACTGTAATAATAAATACATTATTTATTAATTTTATTTATAAAATATATTCAATCCTATGAGCGCAAGCACAGAAACTCAGTTGCGCAAAATATTAGGAAAAGGATTGAAAGAGATGGAATACGATAATTTTACGACATTTAAAGTGAATGTAGAAGCAGCAATTGCCTGGGTGACTTTTGACTATGGTGAAGTCAATATTCAGGGCCTACCGATGTTGGCAGATTTAAACCGGCTTGCACAAAAACTAGAGGCAGATGAGGCTGTTAAGGTCGTTGTCTTCCAATCTGCGCATCCGGAAATATTTGTAGCCCATGCAGATACCAATTTCTTGAAAGATATGTCTGGTAAGGCTGTTACACGTGAAGAAGTGAAACTTCTTGATTTGCAAGTTGTCTTGGAACGCATCAGTAAATTACCCCAAGCGACTATTGCAAAGATTGAAGGGTTTGCACGTGGCGGAGGACATGAATTTGCTCTTGCCTGTGATATGCGTTTTGCGGCACGCGGTAAGGCGAAGTTTATGCAAATGGAAGTTGGTATGGGGATCTTACCTTGCGGCGGTGGTGCATCACGCATGGCACGTCAGGTCGGCCTTGGACGTGCATTGGAAATTGTACTCGGTGCTGATGATTTTGATGCGGACCAGGCTGAATTTTATGGAACAGTGAATCGTGCACTAGATGCAGATGAGATTGGCCCGTTTGTAGAAGCTTTAGCCAAGCGAATTGCTTTATGGCCATCCGCATCAATTAATGCGACGAAGCAAGCCGTCTACGAATCTATTGATTTACCGATTGAAGAGGCACTAAAATCCGAAGCCTATTGGCTTTATCAAGCCACAAGTCAAACGCCAGCCTTGAAACGCTTTAAATGGGCGGATGAGCAAGGGGCGCAATTTGATATGGATAACCAACGTAGTTGGCCTGATATGTTGGTGAAGGTTCAAGAAATTCAAGAATAAGTTACTATAGAATAGTAAAAGAAAAGGCGCCGAACATTTCTGGCGCCTTTTCGTATTTTGCAAAACTTTTTTAAGCTTAGCTTAATGCTTCCACCGCACGTTTAATACGCGCACATGCTTCTTCCAACAACGCATTGGATGTTGCATAAGAAATGCGGAAATGTGGAGATAAACCAAAAGCAGCACCATGAACAGCCGCAACGCCTTCAGCTTCCAGCAAGTAAGTAACGAAATCTTCGTCACTTTCGATTTTTTTACCATCTGGTGTTGTTTTTCCAATCACACCTGCACAAGATGGGTAAACATAAAATGCGCCTTCTGGTGTTAAGCATTCAAGGCCATCGATGTCGTTGATCAAGCCAACCACAAGATCACGACGTTCAACGAAAGCTTTGTTGTTTTCTGCAATGAAGTCTTGTGGGCCTGTTAACGCTTCAACGCCCGCCCATTGAACAAATGTTGTTGCTGAGGTTGCAGATTGGGATTGCAACATATTCATTGCTTTGATCAAATCTTTCGGACCTGCTGCATAACCAAGACGCCAGCCTGTCATGCAATAAGCTTTACTTAAGCCGTTTAAAGTCAATGTACGATCAAACAAGCCTGGTTCAACTTGCGCAATGGTTTTGAATTTGAAGTCATCATAAACAAGATATTCATACATGTCGTCGGTCATCACCCAAACATGTTTGTTTTCGTCTTCCATCAAAACATCAGCCAAAGCTTTTAGATCTGCTTCTGTATAACCAGCACCTGTTGGATTGGATGGGCTGTTCAAGATCAACCATTTTGTTTTTGGTGTGATCGCCGCACGTAATTGATCAGGTGTTAGTTTGAAATTGTTTTCCTGCGGGCAATTTACAAAGACAGGCACGCCACCAAATAACGCGGTGATATCAGGATAACTTACCCAATATGGCGCCGGAATGATCACTTCATCTCCTTCGTCCAAAGTTGCTGTCATTGCGTTATAAATGGTTTGCTTGCCGCCGCAACCAACTGCGATCATGTCCGGTGTATAAGTCAGATCGTTGTCACGTTTCAATTTATCACAAATTGCCTGACGCAATTCAGGAATACCGGCAGGTGCCACATAACGTGTTTTGCCTTCTTCCATTGCTTTTTGACCAGCTTTTACGATATTCGCTGGTGTATCAAAGTCAGGCTCCCCTGCGCCAAGGCCAATTACATCACGGCCGGCTGCTTTTAATTCATTTGCTTTTGCCGTTACAGCAACAGTTGGGGATGGTTTGATTTTCGACAAACGGTCTGCCAAGATCGACATGATTTTTCCTTCTCTGAATAGGCTCTGAATGCCCTGAACTAAGGTCCATTACATCAATTCAGGACATATTTTTGTACAGCATGCCCGTACAAAACTCGGGAACCTTACTCCTACTTATCCAAGCTTTCAACGCTCAATTCATATCTAATTGTATGGGCACAATTCTTGGCGCTTGATTTAATTTATCACAGTCATTGGATCGACAAAAATTAACCCAAGAGCACTAATCGCAAGAACAAGCTGTAATCCATATTGAAAGCTTTTATCAGGTATTCGTTTTAATGCATATTTACCGAAAAAAGCGACAACCAAGCTAATGGCAATTAAGGCAATTGGAACTTGAAATGGGATAAATTCCATCAAACCAGATTGCTGATAAGAAATAAGCTTTACAATATTGGCAGGTACTGAACTGATCGCCATTAAACCGACAAAGGCTTGCTTACTGAAGCCCATATGATGGAAAAAGATCGCTTTAACTGGGTTTCCACTTCCAAGAAGACCGGAAAGAAAGCCATAGACGGCGGATAGCGCCCCATAGGCAGGGTAAGATTTACCAATCTTGATTTGAAAATGACTCCAGGTGATGAGGATATGACTAAGGATAAGAATTCCAAGTGCTTTGCGTAAGATGTCTGTGGGCAGGTAAGGCATAAGTTCTGCCCCAAGGAAAGCAAAGGGCATACTGAGCAAAGCCATGTAAATTCCAAGTTTCCATGGAATATCCCGCCACATGGTTATACTTCGGGCAATTGTGTTGCTGGCAAAAATGATCGTTGCAAGGGCGATGGATTCAGCCGGATTAAAAAGATAGGCGCCTACCGCTAAAAGAATGAGTGCGGCCCCCATACCAAAAAGAGCAGACACGCAAGAGGCAAATACAGCAATAATCAGATATAGATAATAAAGATCAGACATTTGCGTAAGATACTCAACAAATATGCAAAGAAAAACCCCCATCAAACATATGTCTGACAGGGGGAGGTGGGTAGGAAACTTTTTAACGTCTGATCGTTTCCAGGAAATGATCCACTTGCGTGCCAAGAGCTTGTGCCTGGGTGGCTAATTCTTCGGCTGTGTTAAGCAAGTCATCGGCAAAACCACCAGTTTCACTGGCTGCTTGGGTAACAGACGTAATTGTCGTTGTTACTTCCTTGGTGCCTTCGCTTGCTTGTTGCACATTGTGACCAATCTCTTGAGTGGCGGCATTTTGCTGTTCAACAGAGGCGGTGATTTCAGTTGTTAAACTACCGACTTCTGCAACGGTTTCTGCGATGCCACCAATGGCGCCAACCGCACTTTCTGTTACACTTTGAATGCCCGTAATATGATTGGAAATTTCTTCGGTCGCTTTTCCTGTTTGGGAAGCTAGCGATTTTACTTCATTAGCCACAACCGCAAATCCTTTACCAGCTTCTCCAGCGCGTGCAGCCTCAATAGTTGCGTTTAAGGCAAGAAGGTTGGTTTGTTCCGCGATATCTTGGATAAGATTGACAACCTCACCAATTTTATTGGCTGCATCAGATAAATCTTCCACAAGATGGCTGGTGCGATCCGCCTCATCCGCGGCTTTGCTAACCACATCTGCAGAATGGCTCATACGGTCATGGATAGTTTGGCTGGCTGAAACCAATTCGCGGGTCGTATAGGCAACGGTTTCCACATTCGCGGTGGTTTCTTCCGCCGCTGCCGCCACAGTTGTTGCTTGTGAGCTGGTATTATTAGCAAGGTCTGACATGGATTGAGCAGAACTGCGCATGGCTGAGGCTGCTGTGCCTACCTGATCTACGATAGATTTGACACTATTTTCGAAATCATCCGCAAGTTTCAGCATTGCCTGACGTTTTTCTTCTTCGGTGCGCTTTTCAGCTTCTACCTGTTCAGCGCGAAGGCGTTTCATTTCCTTGCCATTATCACGGAAGATACGAACGGCATTCGCGATGCGGGTGATTTCATCTTGGCCTTTACGAGGGAGGCGTACATCCAAATCACCACCTGCGATGGTTTCGGTGATACCTGCGATTTCAGTCAGGCGCTTGCTAATCTGACGCCCCACATAGAACCAGGCAACTGCGATCCAGACCAGAATCCCGATAACAGCAACAATGATCTGTACCAGACGACCGGTTGAAAGAACTTCTTCTGCATCCGTGGACAGGACAGTTGTATCCGCCAAAGAAGACTCCACAAAGTCCCGAACGGATTGAATAATGTCATCAGATAGATCTTTGTTTTGAACCAGAATACTTGCAGCTTCTTGTGTGGCGATAAGTTCTGCAGCACGGATGCCTGCAACACCTTCTTCGCCTGTGGCCAATGCACGTAGTTTTTCCAATGTTGCTTCGATCAGTTCGATACTTTCGTCGCTTTCAAGTTCATTCGCCTGATCACCGCTATCTTCGATCTGTTGGGCGATAGAGGCCGCCAGACTTTCAATAGTTGCGGCATCTTGTGCTTCGGAAAGTTGAGCAACAGATTGTTCCAGAAGCTTTAACATGGCTTCGGTTTTTAAGAGGTTACTTAATTCCCCGGCACCGTCATAGGTAAGTAAATCCATGTTTTCAGAAAGAAACCCTTGGATTTCACGTCCACGATCACTGGCAATTTCAACCCCTTTTTGCAACAAGCCTTCATAGGTGCTGTCGACCTGTTCAATCATTTGATTATAGCCGGATGCATCAAGTATGTTTGGCTTATCGGTTAGATTATAGACCTGCCCTAATAAGATTTGGGCGCGTGGAGCACGTTTTTCCAGACGGATTTCCTGTGTTTCAAAATCATCAACGAATTTATCGATACGTGTTTGAAGAGCGTCACTGAAATTGCCATTGCGGTTGTCGCGCAGATTGATCAACACCATGAGGGCATCTTTCATCAAGGCAGCATCGGTTGCCATGGCATTCACATCTTGATCCACCAGTTTCCCCACATTACTTGGTACTTGAGCTGTGATCAGTTGGCTGGTGCCAAAGATAAACTGGTTGGCTTCGGTAATCGCAGGTTGCAAGTCCGTGGTAAGTTGATTGATTGTGCTGGTAAAAGTCGCGCGAAGTTCTGCTGATTTCGCTTCCAGAGTGAGGCGTTTTTCAACAGCCGCATTTTGGGTTTCCATATTTTGGGCAATGGCTTCGACCAGATTGCGTAACTCATCCACACGATCGCTATCAGCGTTAAGTTCAGCTAACTGATCCAGCAAACTAAAGAGAGCTTCTTCTTGAGTGATCAGATAGTTATAAGCTGCTTGGCGTTCATTTTGATCACGAGATGCATTTAAGGCAGGGCCACTAGAGGCCAATGCAGAACTTTGTTGTGCAAGGCTTTGCGCCACATTCATAGTGGGGACACCTTCGCGGGTCACACTTAACAGGCCTTGTTCGATGCGGTTAAAGGATAAAAGACCTGCCAGACTTGCCGCCACTGTCATCAAGGCGATCAAGGCCATAGCAGCCATCAGCTTGAACTGAATGGTCTTCAGGAAATTCTGCTGGTTATCCGTATTCTCAGTTGTATCAGTCATTGATATACGCAACCTCTTTTGAAGATTGCTGCTCCCAAATAAAGTTTTCCTACATATACTTTGTTGTTTGAACGCTCATTATCTGACACTTCCCGCAGCGTTCTTTATTATTGGATGTATTATTAAATAGTCATTTAGTAAATGCAAACTATTAAATAAATATTTTATAACATCGCAAGAATGTGATCACATTTTTAAAATCCTGTCAATCATTAGCTGCCAAATGATGTCAGTAGACAGCTAAAAGACACCACCGAAAGCATTTTCCTTTACGGGATTTATCCCTATATTATAGCTTCCCAAAAGAATGCCTGAATGATTTACGTAATGAATAGAGTATGTGGTTATGGATCCTGATACACTTGCCATGAATATTGATACTTTCCTGCCGACAAAGCAGAACCGCCCGTTATCCGAAGGGGGGATCGCCTTTGATTTACAGTCGGAATACGACCCGGCAGGGGATCAACCAAAAGCCATCGCCGAATTGGTCGAAGGCGTTGAAGGTGGGGAACGTAACCAGGTTCTGTTAGGGGTAACAGGGTCCGGTAAAACCTTTACTATGGCTCAAGTGATTCAAAAGACCCAACGTCCAACCTTGATCTTGGCGCATAATAAGACGCTCGCCGCCCAGCTTTATGGGGAGATGAAAGAATTTTTCCCAAATAACGCGGTGGAATATTTCGTCTCCTTCTATGATTATTACCAACCAGAAGCTTACGTGCCGCGCACAGACACCTATATCGAAAAAGACAGTTCCATCAATGAACAGATTGACCGGATGCGCCATGCGGCGACCCGTGCGTTATTGGAACGCGATGATGTGATTATCGTGGCCTCTGTATCCTGTATCTATGGTATCGGGTCGGTGGAAACCTATTCCCAGATGGTCATTGATGTGGAAGCGGGTCAAGAATTGGACCAACGTCAATTGATGCGTGATCTGGTGGAACTGCAATATAAACGCAATGACAACAACTTCGTCCGTGGTACTTTCCGTGTGCGTGGCGATACACTTGAAATCTATCCCGTCCACCAAGAAGACCGCGCATGGCGTGTTTCTTTCTTTGGGGATGAAGTGGATATGATTCATGAATTTGACCCGTTAACAGGGGAACGGGCCGGGGCGCTGGAACGTATTCGTGTCTATGCGAATAGTCACTATGTGACGCCAAAACCCACCATGATTCAGGCCTGTAAAAAGATTAAACAGGAATTGAAAGAAACCGTGGCCCATTTCAATGAGACGGGCAAATTGCTTGAGGCCCAACGGATTGAACAGCGCACTACCTTTGATCTGGAAATGATTGAGGCCACTGGCGTGTGTGCGGGCATTGAAAACTATTCCCGCCTGCTCACCGGACGTAATCCGGGTGAAGCACCCCCAACTTTGTTTGAATATTTACCGGACAATGCCCTATTGATCGTGGATGAAAGCCATGTGACCGTGCCACAGATTGGCGGCATGTATCGTGGTGACTTTGCCCGTAAATCCACATTGGCAGAACATGGTTTCCGCCTGCCGTCCTGTTTGGATAACCGTCCGTTAAAATTTGAAGAATGGGATGCCATGCGCCCGCAATCCATCTATGTGTCCGCCACACCGGGCAATTGGGAGATGGAACGCACAGGCGGTGTCTTTGCGGAACAGATTATTCGCCCAACTGGTTTGATTGACCCCGTCTGTATCATTCGCCCCACCGATACACAGGTGGATGATTTATTGGATGAGTGCCGTCAAGTGGTGGCAAAGGCCGGACGCGTCTTGGTGACCACATTGACCAAACGTATGGCGGAAGACCTCACCGAATATATGACCGAAGCAGGCCTACGTGTCCGTTACCTTCACAGCGATATCGACACATTGGAGCGGATCGAGATCATTCGCGACCTCCGCCTTGGGGCTTTTGATATCTTGGTCGGCATTAACTTGTTGCGGGAAGGTCTGGATATTCCGGAATGTAGCCTTGTGGCCATTTTGGATGCAGATAAAGAAGGTTTCTTGCGATCCCGCACCTCCCTTGTGCAGACTATTGGTCGTGCGGCCCGTAACGTGGATGGGCGCGTGTTGCTTTATGCAGATAAAATGACCGACAGTTTGGATTATGCCATCACCGAAACCCAACGCCGCCGTGAAAAGCAACAGGCCTATAATGCGGAACATGGCATTACCCCTGCGTCCGTGCGCAAGAAAATTGGTGATATTCTCGATAGTGTTTATGAAAAAGATCATATGACTGTCGAAACAGGCGAAGGCGCTGGTCATTTGGTGGGTGTTAATCTCAGTACTTATATCAAGACCCTTGAAACCCAGATGAAAGCCGCTGCGGCTGATCTAGAATTCGAAACCGCTGCACGTCTTCGTGATGAAATCGGCCGCCTCGAAGCCTATGATCTCGACATGCCCGCCGACGCCGCCCCCATCAACGCCGATATCGCCGCCACCTTGAAAGGTGTGGATAGTAAGGTCTTGCCTAAAGGTAAACCTAGGAAGAAGGGCCGGAAGCGTTAGTTTATATTATTCTTAGTTTGTCTCTAATCTTTTCCAACCTGAGTTTGTCAAACTGACTATAAAATATAAGTGTATCAACATAATCGATCAATTTATTTGAGGATTTATGAGGTAATTTAGTAACTAATTTTATAAGTTCTAATATGTTTTCTTCGTAAGAGTACAAAAATGTGACATAGACCTCATTGTTTGGATTAGCTTCATTGCCTAACCAACTAGTAAAAAACTCTTTGAGTTCTTGAGGTTTGTCTTTCAAGAAATTAGCTAAGGATTGTATTAGTAAAAATATGTATTGTTCTTGTGGTGTATTAATCAGAAGTTCATCTTGTATCAATTCAATTGCTAGTGGTTGAACTGCATTATATGACTCTGCACTATATATTAACCAAAATATACCTGCTTCTCTGTGTAAATTCTGTATTTCTATGCTGCTCAATAAGTTGTAGTATCGGAATTGAAAGATAAATTCCCTAATCCTGAAATAAGTTGTATTTTCAACAGTTTTGGAAGAATATGTTGGTGAATTTAGCCAAAGTAATTCAGCAATGGAAAATAAGCTTCTTGTTAAGCTAATTGCCTGACTATCGGAATATCTTTGAGGGTTATGGACGATATTTGACTGTAATCTTTCCAAGAAAATTTCTGCTCTATTTTTATTTTTATCTCTTAGCTGAATTTTTGAGTCTGCAACAAGTTTTGACTTAACAAAATCATGGTCTGTACAATTTTCTAGGAAGGTATCGATTTCGTTTTCTGAAATTTGTTCTGGGTCTAGAAAATATTTGAAGTACGAATCAAAATGCTCAGGGTTTGAAATTGATAAATCTTTTGGATAAACAACTCTACTATCAGATGGGATTGATGTTCCATTCATGGCATCAGGGAATAACGCACTGAGCATCACGTACCAGGACTTTCTTGCGCTAGTATGGATTGAAGGAAGGATCTCCTTGTTAATATATTCATCCAAATCGGAATAACTATTTTTCTCTAACACTTTTTGACCCGTTAGGTAATCTTTTTGCTTTTCAATATATCTTACAACAGTTGGTGCAGCTATATTCATTGCTTCAAGAGTGAAAAAGTCGACAGGAGAAACATCTTCTTTTACGCTTGGCCATTTTAGGCGAAGATTGGACTCTAAACGTTTAATATCTCTTGGTTTTGTAAGGATTTGAGGTAAAAAGCGATGAAAACAATTCTCTAAACTTTTCTCGTTGGTATTGAAGATTTTTTGTCCAACTATGTCTTTAATGAAATTCAAGACATATTGTTTGTTTTCATTTCTTGTTAAGTTTACAGAGGGTATATCAATATTAATGTTGATTATTTTTTCGAGGTACTCCTGTCCATCATATAAACCTAACTGATTCTCAATAATCTCAGCGCTTCTATCTTTATCAAGAGATAGCAAGTATATTACGTTAGGTAGGTTACCAACGGTTTTGATCAGTTTAATGATTCTTATAAATTCGACAGGATGAATTCGATCTAGATCATCAAAAATTATGAGTATCTTTCTGTTTTCTAACTTAAGTAAATTGGCTAACTCTAAATATGTGTCATAGAGAGAAGATTCTTCGTTTGAAGAAGTTTGCGTTGCCTTGATGAGGTTACGGAGAAAGTGTGGTGGGATAACATTTCCCGATGCTGCTGATAGAGAAGTGTTTATAATGTCTAACCCAGATAAGATTAACTTTTCACCAAGGGCTTTAGCCGGAGTGTTCTCCGCTTCATAACCATGAATTATTAAACTTAGTTGACTGAAAAAAGCATTTAGAATCTCTTCCTCACTATCATACCACCATGGGGAAAAAACTATATATTCGTGATCGAATTGCTTGTTTAACTTTAGGTAACCTCGTCCTGCCCATGGCCAAGGTGTAATTGGTGGAGGGAAGATTTGCTTTCGAGAGGAAATTAGGTATTGGATCAGGAAGTTAACTATAGTTGATTTACCACTTCCCCAAGCGCCATTGATTGCAATGGTATTGCGATCGTTATCTTTTTGGTTAGGCCAATTTTTATCTTCTAATAGATATTTTGCAATTAGTTCTGCTGTCGGAGCCGAGTTATATAAATCGTCTTTTAATTCGGTTATATTACTATCAGTAAAATTTGGTAGCATATCGGTAAGAATCCTTGCAATTATAGATCGATTTCATTGTTATGACATCTAAAATTACGTGTCAACGTTATGCATTTGAAGTCAGAAAGCTAATTAAATCAGTGATTTCTTTAAAGGTAGGCCTATTCGCAGGTGTCGTTAAAAAATAGCATTCTTCGGTTTCTTGGGTGTCGGGGCTGACGGGGGTGAGTTGGTTGCTGGCGAGTTCTTTTTGTAGCAGGGCGCGTTCGGCCAAGGCGATGCCTTCGCCTTTGAGGGCAAGGGAGATAGATTGGATATAAGAGGCGCAGTCTTGGATCGGGTTTTGTTTTAAATCCAGCCAGAGGTCATTATCCATAAAATTGAGCCAGTTAAAACAATTGGGCACTTCCTTTTCATAATTTAGAAGCGGTAAGGTTTTGGGATCAATCCCCGGTTTGGCTACGGGGGTGAGGGCTTCGCGAAACAGCATTTGCCCATTCCAGCCTGTGGGCGGGGCGGAGCCGAAAAAGATCGCAAGGTCCGCTTCTTCCCAGATCGGATCATTCACATTATTTGAGGTAATGACGGAGATCAGGGCTTCATGCCCTTCTAATTGATATTGGCGCACCAGATCATTGAGCCAGAAGAAAATCACATTCTCATCTGCAACGATTTGAATAACCTTGCGTTTGGAATCGGTTTTGTTTCTGGTGTTGTTGACGGCCTCTTCGATAAAGGCAAGTGCGGCGGGAATTTGTTCTGCTAGTTTCAGGCCATCTTCGGTCAGGCTAATCTTTTTAGAATCTCTCTGAAAAAGCGTTGTGTCCAAGTCTTCTTCTAGGATGCGGATACGCTTACTTACCGCCACCTGAGAGACATTTAACTCATCAGCAGCCTTGGTGAAATTCAAGTGGCGCGCGGCGGCTTCGAAATAAACCAGCGCGTCTAAAGAGGGGAGGGTGCGTCTAAAATAATTCATAACCTGTAGTTAGGGTTATTCCCAAGTAAAAGTCCAGTTTTAATTTTATCTAACCTGGCTATCTTATTTCTAATGAATTCCTCCGGATCACCGGATGTCACAAAATGAAAAGAGAGATAGAAACTCATGGATATCCAACCAAAAGCAAGTCACTTTATTGATGGTGAATATGTGGAAGACACAGCGGGTGAAGCGCTAGACGTGATTTATCCGGCAACAGGTGAAGTTGTTGCCAAGCTGCATTCTGCGACACCTGCCATTATTGAAAAAGCAATGGTGGCTGCGGAAAAGGCACAGAAAATCTGGGCCGCGATGGAACCAAAAGAACGCGGTCGTATCCTGCGCAAAGCTGCGGATATCATGCGTGAACGTAACCATGACCTCTCTGTTCTTGAAACCTATGACACAGGTAAACCTTATCAGGAAACAAGCATTGCCGATGCCACATCCGGTGCGGATGCGTTGGAATATTATGGTGGTTTGGCCGCGGCAGTGACAGGTGAATATGTGCCATTGGATAATGACACATTTGCCTATACCGTGCGTCAGCCATTGGGTATTTGTGTGGGCCTTGGGGCGTGGAATTATCCAACCCAGATTGCATGTTGGAAATCTGCACCAGCATTGGCTTGTGGTAATGCCATGGTGTTTAAGCCTTCTGAAACAACCCCGCTTTGTGCGTTGAAGGTGGCAGAGATTTTGATCGAAGCTGGCGCACCAAAAGGTGTGATGAATGTGGTGCAAGGTTTCGGAAATGTGGGCGCGGCCCTGACAACGGACCCACGCGTGGCGAAAGTTTCCCTGACAGGTTCTGCCCCAACGGGTAAGAAAGTTTATGCGGCAGCAGCGGCACAAATGAAACATGTGACCATGGAACTTGGTGGTAAATCCCCATTGATCATTTTTGATGATGCGGATATCGAAAGCGCGATCAGTGGTGCCATCAATGGTAACTTCTATTCTTCCGGTCAGGTATGTTCCAACTGTACCCGTGTCTTTGTGCAAAAAGGCATCAAGGATAAATTCCTGTCCCGTATGAAAGAACGTCTTGAAAGCGGTGTGATCATTGGGGACCCAATGAATGAAGAAACAAACTTTGGCCCAATGGTTTCTGAAAATCAGCTGAACATCGCTATGAGCTATGTTGAGATTGGTAAAGAAGAAGGCGCGACCCTTTCTCATGGCGGCAAGAAATTGGACGGCAATGGTTTCTTTATGGAGCCGACAGTATTTTCCGACGTGAAAGATGAGATGCGTATCGCCAAAGAAGAAATTTTCGGCCCTGTCATGTCCGTTCTTGATTTCGATACAGAAGAAGAAGTGTTGGAACGCGCCAATGCGACCGAGCTTGGCTTGGCGGCTGGCGTTTACACATCTGACATCAACCGCGCACATCGCGTTGTAAAAGCATTTGAGGCAGGTACCTGTTACATCAACACCTATAACCTAGCGCCTGTTGAAGCGCCATTTGGTGGGGTGAAAGATTCCGGTATCGGTCGTGAGAATTCCAAGGAAGCCCTGAACCACTATAGCGAAGTAAAAACCGTTTATGTGGCGATGGGTGCGACTGAGGCTGCGTTCTAAACTCCCATAAGAACACAGGCTCATCGCTTTTAACCTGCAAAACTGGCAGGGTCTCTTTACGGAGGCTCTGCCATTTTTTTATTTAAATTCTGTTGCTTATAGAATTTCTGAACCGTCGGTTTAATTTTATTGAAGTGAACATCAATATTATTGGTTCGGAATTTACGCTCTCTTTATTGTATATTAGCTGGATACAACTTGATTGAGTTGTGGAAAATACTGGATTTGTTGACTTAACAACATGGATGCGAAGGAGGGGTACTATTTCTTCGTATCTTTCATAATAACTATAATAAGAACCAGTGTCTCACATATATGAACAAGGGAGAAGACTACGATATGAGTAGTATTAAACCACCCTTTACCGACCTTGATATTAAAAAGGCCGATAAAGGTTTTTATGATGGCTATAGTTTGCCTATCGCCCTCATTAGTAAGATTTCTATGGCCGCGCTTGTAATCTGGGCCTTGGTTTGGCCAGCAAATGCCAACAGTGTCTTGGGAAGTTTCAACTGGGCCTTGCTAGAAGGGTTCAATAGTTTTTATGTCATCATTGTAGGCTTCTTTGCCTTCTTCCTTTTGGTGATTGCGCTACTGCCAAAAACGGGCAGCCGTATTATGGGGCAAGAAGGGGAAAAACCAGAATTTTCCAATTTCTCTTGGTTCTCCATGATGTTTGGTGCTGGCCTTGGTGTTGGCTTGATGGTTTTCTCTACAGCGGAACCTCTAGGTTTATGGGGATCAAACCCGGTTATTGTGGCAGGTGATGTTGCACCAAACACCGTTGAATCCTTGGAAAGTGGATATCGTTACACATTCTTACATTATGGTTTCCATGCTTGGGCGATCTATGTGGTGACAGGCCTGTCACTTGCTTATTATGCCTATACACGTGATATGCCTTTGACCATTCGTTCTGCTTTGACCCCGCTTTTGGGCAAACATGTGAATGGTATGATTGGTCATGTTATTGATGTCCTCGGGGTTGTTGCGACGATCCTTGGTGTATCTGTAACCATTGGTTTTGGTATCAATCAGTTTGTTGAAGGTGTTTATGCGATCACTGGCATGGGCTGGTTGATGGATGTGACAGGGGATGCGCCAAGCCCGACAAAAGTTGGTTTGATGGCTGCATTGATCATGATTATGGGCATGTCTATAGTTTCTGCCGTATCCGGTGTTGGACGTGGTGTGAAATATCTATCTAACCTGAACCTCGTCTTGTCCTTGGTTTTGGTTGCGATTTTTATCATCTTCGGTTCTTTCGCATTCTCCATGACCACATATGGATCAGCGATGTTGGATTATATCCTAAACTTCGTTTCCTTGTCCTTTGTTGCCCATGGCCCACTTTCCGCAGATGCATTTGCGACAATGTTGCCAGAAGCGGTTAAAGCCTTGCCGGCAGAAGATATTGCGAGCCTCTATAGTGGTGCTACAAATGCATGGGGCAGCTTGGATGGCTTTAAGTCTGGTTTACCAGAAAGCTTTGCAGCTCTTGAAAATGCAGATGCTTTGGCAGCCACCGTTTATGAAGCCGGTACAGAAGGCCGTCTATTTGGATGGCAATCTGGTTGGACATCTTTTTACTGGGCATGGTGGATTGCCTTCTCCCCATTTGTTGGATTGTTCTTGGCGCGTATTTCCAAAGGCCGTTCCGTTCGCGAATTCATCCTTGGCTGTGTGATTGCCCCTGCTTTGGTTTGTTTTGCATGGATGACCATTCTTGGTGGTACTGCAATCGATCTTGAATTAGCGGGCGTTGCAGAAGGTAGCATCATTGGTGCGTCAAACGGTGCGAAGCTGTTCGTCACTTTGGGACATATGATTGATGGCGGTTTCTTGCAATTGATCACTGTCATGTGTGTAGTCTTGATCATGACCTTCCTAGTGACTTCTGCAGATTCCGGTATTTTGGTGATGAACACCATTATGTCTGGTGGCGATCAGTTGGCGGGTAATAAACATCGGATCGTTTGGGGGGTAATCCTGACCACTGTAATTGGTGCCTTGCTGCTTGCCGGCGGTGGTGGTCTTGATGCCTTGAAAAATGCCATGATCATTGGTGCTTTACCATTCACCATGGTGATGGGCTTGATGTGTATTGCCCTTGCCAAAGCCCTCTATCGTGATGGCTTGCGTGAGAAAGCTGGGGAAGCATCTGAAGCCGCAGCAGACTAAATACATCATTTTGAGAATATAAAGAAAAGGCAGGGCTTCAATTTGGAGCCCTGTTTTTCGAAGTGTTCTTTATTTCATAATCACGTTCAAATTATGTATTGGATATTTTCTTGATATATTCTTCTTTTTTATTTTGCAGATTGCTTTTTGTATTCGGGATAGGCTTGGCATAATTGGCTTTCCATAAGCCTAATGCGCCAATCATCAGAATATTTTCCCATAAGCTTGGATCGTAGAAAACGCGATCATTCCCGTATTCAAAGACAATTGTTAAGAAGAAAATAAGAAAGAGGAACCCAAGAGTAAAATTTATCCATTTACGAAAAGCGTAAAGCATCCCGAATCCGAAAGAAAAAAGTGCAAGAAGTGGAAATACCTCTATAGGAATGGGAGACGCTGTCCAATCAACCGTGAATACGCTGAGGGAGCGTGAGAATGCAAACCAAACGCCAAGTATAATTATGACAATCTTTAGAGCGGATTGCATTGGATGGACTCGCTTTTAGTGAAGGCTAAGATTAATAGCCATAGTACTAATCTAAAAACAAAATTCTAGCGTTTCTTTTTATCCCCACCTTTTCGACGACCTTCGCCTGCATGGGTGGTGAAGAATGTTTTGGCTTTTGGCTTTCCACGATTTTTATTCATACCGCCCGATCTGAATTCCTGTTGGCCGCCGGGGTTTTGTCCACCACTGCTTCTACGTTGATAGCTGCTACGTTCATTACGACTTGGGAAAGGAACTAAACATTCCTTACCGCGCCCAATAAGATCGTCACGGCCCATTTCTTTTAAGGCATCACGAATAACAGGCCAGTTTTTCGGGTCATGATAACGTAAGAAAGCTTTGTGTAATTTCCGTTTCATGCCGCTACGTGGTGTGCCCACATGTTCACTTGCTTCACCACGGCGTACAGGATGCAGTGGATTTTTCTCACTATAATACATAGCGGTCGAAAGTGACATTGGTGTCGGTGTGAAGGTTTGCACTTGATCTGCACGGAAATTATTACGCTTTAACCAAAGCGCTAAATTCATCATATCTTCATCGGTGGTACCCGGATGGGCCGCGATGAAATAAGGGATCAGATATAATTCTTTACCTGCTTCTTTTGCGGCCCGATCAAACAATTCCTTAAATCGATCATAAGTGCCAATGCCCGGCTTCATCATTTTTTTAAGACTGTTTTCTTCGGTATGTTCCGGGGCAATTTTCAGATATCCACCCACATGATGTTTCACTAATTCTTTAATATATTTTGGACTTTCCACAGCCAAGTCGTAACGTACACCAGATCCGATAGAGACTTTCTTGACGCCATTTACATTACGCGCACGTTTATAAAGATCAATCAGTTCACCATGATCCGTTACAAGGTTTTTACAGATTACGGGATATACACAGGAAAGCTTACGACAGCCCGCATGAATTTTTGGATCTTTACAATTCATATGATACATATTGGCGGTTGGACCGCCTAGGTCAGAAATCTGTCCAGCGAAGCCTTTCACCTTGTCACGCATCTCTTCGATTTCGCGAATGACACTGTCATTGGATCGACTTTGAATCACGCGCCCTTCATGTTCGGTGATGGAACAGAAACTGCAACCACCGAAACATCCACGCATGATGTTGACAGAAAACTTGATCATGTCCCATGCAGGAATCTTTGCATCCCCATATGTCGGGTGAGGGTTTCTTGCATAAGGGAGATCAAACACACCATCCATTTCCGGTGTACTAAGTGGAATTGGCGGTGGATTTACCCAGATCTCCCGATCGCCATGGGCTTGCACCAATGGGCGTGCATTATCCGGATTACTTTCCACATGGATCAGGCGGCTAGCTTGCGCGTAGGTTTCTTTATCCTGAGATACCATTTCATAAGAAGGCACACGGATCACGTTATTTTCAATTTCGTGAGGTTGCAAAGGTGTCAATTCATCAATGGATGTATGATCTTGAACTGTCCAGCCTTCAGGTACATTTTCCAGATTAAAGGCAGCACCGCGCATATCCAGCATATCTGCAGGATGTTCACCTTTGGCACAACGATGGGCTAATTCAACAATGGCACGTTCTGCATTGCCGTATAAAAGAATATCTGCTTTTGCATCTAACAGGATAGAACGACGTACTTTGTTTGACCAATAATCAAAATGGGCCATGCGACGAAGGGAGGCCTCAATACCGCCAATAACGATTGGGGTTTTCTTATAAGCTTCGCGACACCGTTGTGTATAAACCAAGGTCGCACGATCTGGTCGTTTGCCGCCTTCATCATTTGGGGTGTAGCTATCATTATTACGGACTTTACGATCTGCCGTATAGCGGTTCACCATACTATCCATATTTCCGGCTGTGATGCCGAAGAATAGATTAGGACGACCCAGTTGTTTAAAATCCTCTTTATCTTGCCAGCGCGGTTGGGAAATAATCCCCACACGGAAACCTTGGGCTTCCAATACGCGTCCGATAACCGCCATGCCGAAGCTTGGATGATCCACATAGGCATCACCAGTGATCAGGATGATGTCACAGCTATCCCAACCCAACATGTCCATTTCTTCGCGGGACATAGGTAAAAACGGCGCATTCCCAAAACGGTGCGCCCAGTATTTCCGATAGGAAAATAATTTCTTATCTGGCTGTATAAAGGGTCGGGTCATCTTTTTAATCTATCCATCACTAATGGCTTCTGTCGTTCAAGCCTTGCCTAGCTTTTAACGGAAAACATCTAAAAGCTCAAATCACAATAAAAGTACAAGTTAAAGAAACGATAGGAATAAGAGTATCTGGAGAGTGAGAGTTATTACTATTCGGTATAATATCTATGGGTTTCTAATGGCTTATTATGTTGTTTATTATGAAGATGGCTGATACAGGGGTAGCTAGTGATTTCATGAAATTCCATTGTCAAAAGTCAATAGGGGGGTAAATGTTCAAAAAACAGAACGCTTCTTGGGGAGAGAATATCTCTGGCGCTCGCATTTGGGTCACCGGACATAATGGGCTCGTTGGTGGAAATATTTGTGAAATATTGAAAACTTTGGATTGCGAAGTTTTCAAGATACCAAGAGCTGAGCTTGATCTTACACGCCAATCAGATGTGGAAGAGGTTTTTAACCAGTTAAAACCTGATATTGTGATAAATGCAGCCGCGTTAGTAGGTGGAATAGAAGTCAATCGTTTGAAACCTGCAGAATTCGCATATCAAAATATGATGATTGGCGCGAATTTAGTTCACAATGCCGCTCGTATCGGTGTGTCTAAATTTGTGAATCTGGGTTCTTCCTGTATATATCCACGCCTTGCAAGGCAACCAGCTGCTGAGTCTAGCTTACTAACTGGGGCGTTAGAGCCTACAAATGAAGGTTATGCTATAGGCAAAATTTCTACGTTGAAGCTATGTCAATTTTATCGACAGGAATATGGACTTGATTTTATCACGGCTATCCCAACGAATTTATACGGTCCAGGTGATAATTTTTCTCCTACATATGGTCATGTTATTCCTGCCTTTATGTACAAATTTTATAATGCTATCAAAAATAATGAAGAGAAGGTAACATTTTGGGGAACAGGTACACCTGTTCGGGAGTTTTTATACATAAAGGATGCGGCGGAAGCTCTTGTTCATCTTACTTTAAATTATAGCGATTTAGAACCGATCAATGTCAGCGGCGGTCAGTCCTGTAATATTTTTGAATTAGCAGAAAAGATACGGCATATTTCAGGTTATCAAGGAGAGATTGTTTGGGATGAAGATAAGCCTGATGGAATGCCAAGGAAAGCATTGGACTCTACAAAAATCGAGGGGCTAGGCTGGAAGCCAGCTGTTGATCTTGATACAGGTTTGCGGGAAACATGGAGTTATTTTCTGTCAAAGATTGCAGAGGGGTAATTCGTGCGCGTTTTATTTGTTATTCAGGATTTTGAGTCTAAGAGGTTCAAGGATTCCGCTGGAAATATTGAATTTTACAGTCCTATGTTACAATCAGGATTAATTACTGAGCATAAACTTTTAAACTTTGGAATTGGGCAAGTTGATCATGATAGTCATGTTATTAAACGCCTTAAAGAATTGAAGCACTTACTTAATGATGATGAAGTGATTGTCTATGGGGCAGGTGTGCACACGGCGCGATATTTGAAAGAATTTACAGAGTTTAATGTCGTGGCGTTGGCTGATAAAGATGTGAAATTGCAACAAGGGTGTAGATTTGGCCATCTGGTTATTTCTCCTGAAGAAATCGGAAATTATGCGACGAATATAATTATTTCCAGCAAGGCATGGGAAGATTCTATAGTTATGGATTTGCGATCTCGTTATGGATCCAAAGTAAACATATATACATTATATGATGAGAATGATAATTATGATCTCTTGAAGGAAAATGCTTCAAATCAGTTGAGGACGGAAGTAGCTGCTTTTCTACCTGATCTTATTGCTTACAGCAGTGCGCATGCAGAGGATCGTTTACCTGGCAATTTGTTTATGTCTCTCAAGGAAACATATCCATCCTTAAAATTTGTAAACATTCTTTGGGACTATGATGAGCAAGCCTATGGAAATAGCTATTTAGCTCAAGAGCGAGATTTTCTTACTTACTCAGATTGTGTGATTGAAAATAGCTGTTTTTCACGTATTGAGCGAATGAAGAAATCGAAAGCGCCTTATGAACAACATCCCAATACAGAGAAGATTTTTTTTCATCCTACAATTTTCAGTGAAACATTGTTCCATCCTCAAGATGTTGAAAAAGATATAGATATTGCGATTTTTGGAAATCCTGCGGGGAATAGACGAGAATGGATTTCTTTTTTACAGAGCGTTTTCGGGGACCGTTTCCATCATATAGGCGGAGGCGAGAATGTTCATGGTTACATTCCCGTCGAAGAATATGCGACCATGTTGAGGAGATCAAAAATTGTTGTGAATACACAGTCTTTCTCGTTCGCACCACAATGTAAAGGGAAGGTGAGGGAGGCATTGGGAGTAGGAGCGTTCTTATTAGAAGAAGATAACGAAGAAACGAGGGCTTTTGTTAAGGCTGATAATGCGCTTGTTTACTTTAAGGGCGAAGATGATCTGGTTGCAAAAATTGGGTATTATCTTGAGCATAAAGATGAGAGAGAAGTTATTGCGCAAAACGGACATCGCTGGTTGAGAGAGAATTATAGTGCTAAAAAGTGGACTGAAACTTTGTTCAATTTTATTGGCTTCTAGTTGAGGGATGCAGATGGTTGGTGAAAGCAGGCCATTAGTCGTGATTTTATGCGGTGGATTGGGAACTCGTATTCGTTCTGTCATCGGTGAGACGCCAAAAGTTTTAGCGGAAGTGAATGGGTTGCCTTTTTTAGTTTGGCAGATTTCTTATCTCTATGGTTTGGGGTTTCGAGATTTTCATCTTGCGCTCGGTTATCGTGCAGATGCTGTGTTGAGTTATATATCCAGCGCCCCAGATAAGTTTGAGAATCTGAAACTAGAATATACGATCGAAGATAGGCCCCTCGGGACCGCAGGTGCGGTGGCAAATGTTGTAAGATGTAACACAGGTTACATAGGTGATATGTTGATCTTGAATGGTGATACATTTGTTTTTGCGGATTTTAAGAGCTTCATTTCGACATGGAAGGCACGTCAAGAAAACGTTGGGTTGTTATCCTGTTATAGTGATGACGCTAACCGTTATGGTTTATTAGATATTTCTAATAAGAAGCAATTGAATAAATTTACGGAGAAAACAGGTGAGAACAAGGCGGGATGGATTAATGCTGGTGCATATCTTATTACTCGTGAATCTCAAGCTGTTTTATCCTCTATTGAGGTGGGGTCATTGGAATATGACTTCTTTGAAAATGGTGTGTTGGGAAATGTATTTATAGATTGTCAGAATGTACCGTTTTTAGATATCGGAACGGAAGAAACCTATTGGACTGCAAGCGATTTCTTAAAAAAGCACATGACATATTTTGCGAACAATTTTATGGTCGATTAAGTATTAATTTTTAAAATTGTTTCAATATGATCATTTGTCGTACACCGTTTCGTATATCCTTGTTTGGAGGTGGATCGGATTATCCTGCTTGGTACTCAAAATTTGGCGGTTCAGTTATCGGGGCGACCATTAATAAGTACTGTTATATAAGTATACGGGAGCTTCCTCCCTTTTTTGAGCATAAAAATAGAATCGTATATTCGAAAATTGAATTGACTAAATCTATTGATGATATTCAACATCCTGCAGTGCGTGCGATTTTACAAGAATACAATATGAGAGATGGAATAGAGGTCAGTCACGCAGCGGATTTACCTGCACGATCTGGTCTTGGCTCTAGTTCTGCATTTACAGTTGGTTTGATACATTCAATCTTGACGCTTAAGAACCAACCTACATCCTCAGAACTCCTGACAAAAGAAGCAATCAGAATAGAGCAGGATGTTATCGGTGAAAATGTGGGATCTCAGGATCAGACATGGGCGGCGTATGGTGGCTTGGGACGCATAGATTTTAAGCAAAATAATGATATTAAGATGAAGGCGCTAAGTGTTTCGATAGACAGGAAAGAGAAGTTGGAAGATCATTTGTTGTTATTTTTTACCGGTGTAACGCGCTTCGCTGATAAGATCGCGAAAAATAAAATCCAAAACTTACCAAACAAGGAAAAGCAAGTTTTTGAAATGATAAAATTTGTGGATGAAGCTCAAACTATCTTAGAGGCCAAAGAGTTCAATATTGCAGATTTAGGAAAGCTCTTGCATGAGAACTGGAAGTTAAAGCGTGATTTGGCACCTGAAGTTACTAATTCATTTATTGATGATATTTATGAAGCAGCGATTGGTGCCGGAGCCTATGGAGGTAAACTACTTGGAGCTGGAGGTGGCGGTTTTATATTGTTTGTTGCAAAACCTTCGTATCATCAGAAAATTCGAGAAAAATTAAATTCTTTGATACATGTAAATTTTTCATTAGGAAGCCCAGGTAGTAAAATTGTCGTTTGTGAACGAGACGGTTTGGACAAGCTATAAAGATCAGATATGCATTTTAAACTTATTTATGAAAATCACTGGAATTTTGGCTTAAGCGTTGCGGAGACATTTTTGATGCTCAAATATGCGTTGGAGAATGTCGGCCATCGTGCGGATATAGAGAAAGAATTTTGCCCTGGCTTTATCAATGTAGTTATGGAAAATTTTGATGAAGAGTTTTTGGCTAGAATTAATGATCAGTGGACAGATGATACTAAGCTGATCGTAATTGCGACAGAGTTTTTAACGGGCTCAACTTTTAATGATATTTATGACGACCCTGAAGAGCGTGAAAGTAAACGAAATCATTATCAGAATAAGAAGCTTTGGCAGGATCGGTTTGATAACTTTGTGAAGCTTGCTCCTAGGATGTCAGCAATCTGGCATCTGGCGTTTCAAGAGGTGCCTATATACCAGAATATATTTAAAGATATACCTGTCGGTTATCTTCCTCATATCTATTCTGAAAATTTTTCACGTGTTACCCATTTGCAAGACGATGAAAAAGATATTGATGTCTTTTTTTCTGGCGCTCAAAATCAATACCGTAATAAAATTTTAGATAGCTTACGTGATGTTGGTTTGAATGTAGTTATGACCCATCAAATGACGGCCCCATTCCATAGAGAAGATTTAATCGCGCGCTCTAAGCTAGCTGTTAATATTAAACAAAATTCCGATTGGGCTTATGAATCAAACTCACGTCTTTTTTATCATATAAATAACGATTCATTGGTGTTGACGGAAAAATGCTCTGATCCATCAGATCTAAATAAATATGTAGTTACAGTCGATAACAATTGGGTTGAGCTTGTTAAAGAGCAGTTGAGCCTTGGCCATTTCACGGAGCGTGCAATTGGTATTCGTCAAGATTTCGCAAAAGATAAAACACCTGAGATGATTATACCGTTATTACTAAGTGATAGTGGTTTGTTTGAGTAAAGAATTGAGCGGGAAATGCCAGCCGAGTTAAATCAAGATATTTTGCAAACTTTTTATAAGAAACTATATCTTATTAGAAGAGTAGAAGAAAAAATCGCCGAAATATATCCAAGTGACAAAATTAAAAGTCCTGTTCATCTCTCAATCGGCCAAGAATATATTAGTGTAGCAGTATGCGAAAATCTTCGCGAAAGTGATTATGTATCTGCAACATATCGGGGGCATGCAGCTTATTTGGCAAAAGGAGCTCCTTTAAAAGGTATGATTGCAGAGTTGTATGGTAAAGAGGGAGGGATCGCACGAGGGCGTGCTGGTTCCATGCATCTTGTTAGCGCAGCTGACCGTGTAATAGGTATGTCTGCTGTCGTTGGAACTGGTATTCCCGTTGCTGTTGGCCATGCTTTAACATTGAAGATGCAAGCTAGTGATGCTGTAGTTGTTTGTTTTTTCGGTGATGGTGCTACAGAAGAGGGATGTTTTATAGAAAGTGTTAATTTTGCTGCATTGCATAAGTTGCCGATTTTATTTGTCTGTGAGAACAATTTTTTGGCAATCCATGAGCCTCTTGAAAAAAGATGGGCTTCGAACGAATTAACGGAACGGATTGAAACATATGGTATTTCAACCCGAAAGTTTGAAGCACCAGATATGATTGGAATTTATACCGAAGTTCAACAAGACATTGAACGTATCAGAAATGGTGAGGGACCTGCATTTATTGAATGTCATACACATCGTTGGTTTGAACATGTCGGGCCAAACATGGATTATGATGCGCCTTATCGATCTAGAGCAGTTGCACAAAAGTGGCACGGTCAAGATTGTGTCAAAGTGATCCGAGATCGAATTCCTGATGAAATTGCACAAAATATCGATGCTGATATTGATGCGGAAATAAATGACGCTTTCAATTTCGCAGAAGAATCTAATTTCCCTCAATCAGATGAGTTGTATGATTATGTCTACGCAGAGTGATTTAAGAAGTTTAAAATATTTCGAGGCCATTCGTGAAGCTACTCAACAGGAAATGCAACGAGATGACCGTGTGTTTCTGATGGGACTCGATGTAGATGACCATAAAGGTATTCAAGGATCAACGCTTGGTTTGGTTGATGAGTTTGGTGCAAGCCGCGTGTTTACAACACCTTTATCTGAAGATGCTATGACAGGGGTTGCAATTGGGGCGGCAATGGCTGGACAGCGTCCTATTCATGCACATATCCGGATGGATTTTCTACTATTATGTATGAATCAACTTATTAATATCGCAGCAAAAAGTCATTATATGTATGCGGGCCAAGTTCAGGTTCCAATGGTAATACGGACGATGATTGGTAAATCATGGGGGCAAGGAGGACAACATTCGCAAGGGTTGCATAGTATGTTTATGCATGTGCCGGGTATAAAGATAGTTGCGCCATCAAACGCTTATGATGTGAAAGGATGTATGATTGCGGCGATTAGAGATAACAATCCTGTTGTCGTAATGGAACATCGGTTATTGTATGGTACATCTTCATATGTTCCTGAAGAACCTTATGAAATTGAGTTTGGAAAGGCACGTGTTGCGCGAAGTGGTGGTGATGTTACTATAGTCGGTATTTCTAGTATGCAGCTAGAAGCGTTACGTGCCGCTGAAATTTTACAAGAAAAAGATATCTCTGCTGAAATTATTGATCCTATTTCACTTTCTCCTTTGGATAGCGAGACCATTATTAAATCAGTGCGGAAGACGAAACGATTGGTTGTTGTCGATAGTGGGTGGTTAACTTGCGGTGCAAGTGCGGAGATCATTACTAAAGTGACAGAAGCATTATCTAATGAAATGACTTTCTCAGTAAAACGAATTGGTTTTGCTGAAGCTACCTGTCCGACAACACCGAGTCTTGAAGATGTGTTTTATCCAAATTCAGGTACTATTGCTCAAGTGGCATACAAAATGCTTCACCCTAATAAAGAATGGTGTTTGGATCCATCTGTTGTAGAGCTCGCTCATGAAAAAGAATTTAAAGGGCCTTTTTAGGGGGGATTAAATGGTTACAAATGATATTGTCCTAATTAATCCTGGTGGCCGAGGAAAAATTTATCAGTCTTTGGGGAAAAGTTTAACGGCGATTGAGCCGCCGTTATGGTGTCGACTTATTGCCGGTTATCTTTTGGATCGTGGGTTTTCAGTTCAAATCCTAGATACAGAAGCAATGGAAATGTCTGACAATGATGTTATTTCTTGGTTAGAAGAAAACCCTACAAAGCTTGTTTCTGTGGTTGTATTTGGACATCAACCATCAGCGTCAACCCAGATGATGGCGCCGGCTGGACAATTATGTAAAAAAATTAAAAAAGAACTTTCACATCAAAAAATCTCAATTGTTGGTGGGCATGTTTCTGCCTTGCCGGAACGAACCGTTCTTGAAGAAGCAGTAGATTTCGCATGCGTGGGTGAAGGGCCACGGACTCTTGAAGGGATTTTGAAGGTTTTGTCTTCTGAGAATGAGGAGAAAGATTTTTCGGATATTCCGGGTATTTGTTATCTATTAGATGGCAAAGTAATCCGCCAAACGCCGCCTCCGCTTATTGAGGATTTAGATAAGGATTTGCACGGAAATACATGGCACCTTCTTCCTATGGAGAAATACCGTGCGCATAATTGGCATTGTTTTGGTCAGTTAGACGATCGGATGCCTTATGCATCTATCTATACAACTTTGGGGTGCCCTTACAAATGCGTCTTTTGCTGTATTAACGCCCCATTTGATAGTAATCGTTATCGTTGTAGATCGCCGCAGGCTGTCGTTGCAGAGATTGAAACTCTCTATCATGATTATGGTGTTAAATCATATAAAATCATTGATGAAATGTTTGTTCTTAAGAGGCGTCATTATATTGAGATATGCGAATTACTTGCTCAAAAAGAGTTCTCCAAAGATTTAAATATATGGGCCTATGCGCGTGTCGATACTATTAAGCAAGATACTCTTGAATTGATGTTTAATGCGGGTATCAAATGGCTTGCTCTTGGCATTGAATCTGGAAGTGAGCTTGTTCGAGATGGGGCAGAAAAATCATTCTCTCAACAAGATATACGTGATATTGTAAAAAGTATTCAGGATGCAGGCATCAATGTGATTGGTAATTTCATTTTTGGTTTACCTGATGATACACATGAAAGTATGCGAGAAACATTCGATTTAGCGAAAGAGTTGAATTGTGAATTTGTAAATTTCTATGCGGCGATGGCTTATCCTGGCTCTGCCCTGTATATGCAGGCAGTTAATAACAACATAAAACTGCCAGATGATTGGGCCGGATACTCTCAACATAGTGTGAATTGTTTGCCAATGCCTACAGTAAAACTGTCAGCTGCACAGGTTTTGAAATTCCGTGATGATGCATTTCATGATTTTTTCGATTCAGAAAAATATCTGAATATGATTTCTAGCAAATTTGGAACTGAAACTAGAGAACATATAAAAGAGATGGCTAAAGTGAGGTTAACTCGAAATCTATTATAAAATAGAAACATAAAAGTGTTCACTTTTGATTGGATGGATGTCAATGAATAACTTAAATAATCTAGAATGTAGTCTAAATGGGGAGGTATTTAACCTTCAGGGGCAGAGAAAACAGTTATCCTTGTTTAACCTTTTCTCAGATTCAAGTGACATGAAATCTGACAAGTCGGCCCTCATGGAAAAACTATCGGCTTATTTGTTAAGTTTACCGAACTTAGCTGTTTATGTGAGGAGTGATTTCTGGAAACGTTTAGTTAAGGTTAACGATGCGTTACGGACACATACGAAACTTATTCTTATAGACGATCTTTCCGATGCCGATGGGGATAAAGCTTTTGAATATATTTCGTTAGATGTAGCTACCCTAGATGAGGTCGATAATTTTTTTATTGCTGAGATTGATTATGTCCATATTTTTGATATGGAATTTATGCTCAAAGACCGTATTAATTCGAAGCAAGAAATTATTACGCCAAACATTATTGGTAAGATTGCTACAGACGAGATTCCTTTATCTGCCTGGACAGCTTTTCAACGTACAATTTACCCTATTCGAGTGCCACATATAGAAATTGAAGACAATCTTGATGTATTGCTCTTTGATTGTCCCTCTAGAAATTTAGCATTGATGCCTAACGGATTGGCATATGTACATAATGCCTTGAAAAAAGCGAATGTGAAGCATCAAACCTTTGATTTGGATATTGTTGTCTATCATCAGTATCACATTAACCGTATTTTTAATTTAGGTGGTAAAGTTGTTTTAGAAAGCGGATATGAATTACCAGAGGATCCTTGGCAATCGCAAAATTATGATGTGTGGGCACGTCCAGATGTTATTGATTATTTTGAACCATTTATCCAACAAGCTGCTTATCAGATCGCTCGGCACAAACCTAAAATTTTGGCTTTATCTATTCAAGCCTGCAACGAACAATTTACTGCGCGATTAATCAATCGCGTCAAGGCATTATTTCCGGAAATTAAAATTCTCTTGGGCGGCTATAGCTGTAATAGTGCAGATATTGGCTTTCGAGCTTTCCCAGACGCGGATTATATGTGTATTGGCGAAGCCGATCTTTCTGTTGGACCTTTAGTCGAAGCTGTTACTAAAGGAGAGCGTCCTGCAAATATGCCTGGAGTTTTGTCAAGGGACGATGATCCTGAAATTCCATTCATTCCCGCCCCTATGTGTCATAATATAGATGTCTTGGATTTCCCTAAATATGAATGGTTTGGTATTGATATTTACATCAATTTCAATGGATATCGTTTGACACCCGTAATTGCTAGTCGCGGGTGTAGATGGGCGAGATGCACATTCTGTGCGGAAAGATTTTATTGGAGAATTCGTTCCCCTAAAAACTTTGTTGATGAATTAGAGTGGCTTGCAAAGCAAGGATGTCATTTATTCATGTTTAATGAAAGTGACTTAAATGGCAACCCAACCATGCTTATGGATATCTGTGATGAAATCATCCGTCGAGAATTGAATGTTCTTCTAACAGGGCAACTTAGAATTCATAAACGTTGCGATGATAATTTCTTTAAGAAATTAAAACAGGCAGGTTTCGCAACGCTTCGTTTTGGGATCGATGCTTTCTCTGAGAATGCTTTGAGGTTACAGAAAAAGGGTTATACGAAAGATACAATTTCCAAAACTCTTAAAGCCTGTCATGACGCAGGGATATTATCTGAAATTAACTGGGTTATTGGAGTTCCTGGCGAGACAGAGGAAGATATTGATGAAGGTATCGATCTGATCTTAGAGAATAAACAATATATTTTCAGATTGGCAAATATCAATCCGTTAATTCTTGCAAATGGCGGTGTTTATTGGCTTGAGCCAGAGGCGCATAATATTAAGTTCCGATTGCCCAAAGAAGAACTATACAAACGCTTTTTTAGAGCGATACCTGCTCATCTTTGGTATTCGGAAGAACCATATATCGATGGATCTGTCCGAAAGCGATGGTTTGAAAAAATAGTTTTGAGACTTCATGAAGAAGGTTTTCCAATTGGTGACTGGGCTTCAAGGGTTATTGAAGATGTCTTGCAAAATCGTGACGCAAATAGAGGTGACGATAATGCAGAGATGAAGGCAAAGGAAAATCTTGAATTACCTGAATATGAGTTTAAGGAAGATTATAAGGGGTATAAAATTTACCAATATACCAAGCGCTTTTATGCAGTTCCAGTGCATGTCACTGAGTTAGATTTTATGATTTATAATGAATTACCGAGAGGTGTTTTACGAGATATTACAATCGAAGCACTTAAATCGGTCATCGATACCTCGCAAGATTGGGCAGACTCCCGAGGCCAATATAAAGTTGTCTCAAAACCGCATAAGCTTTTGTCTGATCAGGAAAAATCGAATTATGAATATGTTATCAAGCTTGATGAGAACTTTTATGCCTTTACAAATGAGCAATGGATAGAAGTTAAGAAGCATTTATCCCTAGATGAAGTTGATCAAGTAAAGGTGAACAGTCATTATCGAGATAACTGGTCCGGTGTATTAGTAACTTATGCTGGGGAATATAAAATTATTGGATGTGCTGACCAATATTATACAGTGCCCTTGGATGTCCCTAGAATGACTGCCGAAATGCTTCCGGAAATGTCAAATTATGGTATTTCTGCATTTGTAACTTTTAACGATGCGGTTGATCATGCTTGGTCACATAGTAGCTCCAAGATAGCCTCTGCCTTGGTAAGAGAAACTAGTGAGAATAGTGAAGAACAGAATGTGGGAGAGAATTTAGGTCCTGCATCTGAGGCATTTACCTCAAAACCTATATTGCTTGAGGAAAAAGGCGATTATCATATTATCGGATATGAAGGGGTTATCTATGGTGTACCTAGTCAATATTCGGATGTAGATTTAACCGAAGTTGATATTATATCTTGGCCTGGGGTTATTAGAGATGTCTCCAGAGATGCTGTACTTGATCAAGTGGAAGAAAAGCAGGGAATGGCGATGCTTTATGGTCAAGCACAACTATGAGAATTCAACAGTTTGATCTAGATAGATATTCCAATCCGTCAGAGTGGCAGGATCATTGTTTTGGTCTAAGTGCTGATGAAGTCGGAGAAATTGCCAGAATGACAATCTGCGTAACAGGTGCCGCAACTGGCTATGGACTAGAGATATCTAGAGTTTTATCTGTTCTTGGAGCAACAGTTATTCTGTTGTCACGAAGACTATCGAAACTAGAAGCAGCGAAAGCTTTGTTGATGTCTGAAGGGGGCGATGAGCACAGAATTTTCATTGCACCTGTTGATCTTACGAAAGAAAAGCAAGTTACAGATTATTTATGTCGGTTTTTGTCAGAATATGGAGAAATTCATGGCTGGGTCAATAATGCGGCATTGCCTTGCAAATCACCAGGGCGAAATCAATCTCCTATGTTAACGTTAGAGTTAGAAGATTGGCAAAGTATTATGCAAACGAATGTAACTGCTCCATGGTATGCATCTCGCGAATTAATTCGATTACATAAACCAGGTAACAAACTTAGAATAGTGAATTTCTCTTCCCTTGCAGGCTGGAGTTATAAAGGTGGTGTTGGGCCATATAACGTTTCGAAAGCAGCATTGAATAATATGACAATGTCTATGGCTCATGAAACTGCAATGAAAATGCCTGATGAAGATATCCAAATGAATGTCTTGATACCAACAGAAGCAAAAAGCGAAATGAATCAAGGTTCAGAAGAAAGTCCACTCAAAATAATACCTATGCTGTTAAAATTGCTGGCACAAGGATTTGATGGTCCAAATGGCTATTTCTTTCACCATAATGGAGCATCCTATCGATTTACAGATCGTCTGCCTTATGCTGCGGGATTGTAAAGACAATCGAACTGTTAGTGAAATGGATGTTATGCTTTTAATTGTAGAGATAAATATTTGCTATTCCGCTTCGAGTGAACATTAAAATTAAAGTAGTAACCATGAAAAAAGTATCAATATTTATAACACATGCTTGGCGATTTCATAATGACTGGAATTTGTTAACATCAATGATGGAGAATATTAAGGAAACACCATGGATTAACTATAGTGTTCCTTGGTATGATCCTGCCATAAGTACACATACTGAAACTGGTAAACTGGCGTTGAAGAATATGCTTTTTACACAGATCCTACCAGCCGAAGCGGTTGTGTTCTTGGAGGAACCATATCAATCAAAAAGCAGCCGTGAATGGATAGATTATGAGATTGAGCAAGCGCGAAAATTAGGAAAGAAGATTATCGCATTACCTGACTCTCAAACTTTAAGTTATCAAGGATTGCTTGACGGAAGCGATGTTTTCCCAATGGTTTGGGATTTAAATCAAATTCGGCAAGAAATTCAGAAAGTTTAACAATGGTAGTGATCGATTTAAGTTTTTTAGGGTCAGTTTGTTTTGTAATGTTCGGGAGTTAAAATAATGAGAATAGCATTAATAATACCCCAGACTAATTATCCGGCTCCGCCTCCTAACCTTGATATGCTTCCACAAGGGCCCGCTTATATTGCAGGAGCCTTAAAAGCAGCGGGGCATTCGGTTTTTGGGGTTACGACGAACTATGACATGTCAGGTCGGCCCGCTTACGTTGTTCTGGAGGAAGCTATAAAAAACGCAATAAACACTTATCAGCCTGAATTAATTGCTGTTGGGGCAATGGCAGCAGAATATTTATTTTTACGTGATGCTATTCAACTAAGTCGTCAACATGCATCTCATGTGCCTATAGTATGTGGTGGCAGCATTATGACCAATGACCGGGTTGCTTTTGAGATGTTAAGACCAGACTTTGCGATCATGGATGAAGGTGAAGATCCGATCCTTGATCTCGTTAGTGCGCTAGAAACTCATCAAGCAGTTCATGATATTGACAATCTTGCCTATTGGAAAGATGGCCGAGCGATCTATAATAAATTGCGTCCTGCTGTGAAAAAGTTAGATGATCTTGCATTACCGGATTATGATGTATTGGATATCAATACATATTTTGAAATGTCCAATCAAACGGATCAATATTTCAAAGTACTGAAGGAAACACGCCCTCGCATGTTACCTATCAGTTCAGGTCGATCTTGTCCTTATAAATGTACATTCTGCCAATATTCAACTGTAGAAGGGTCTCGACGTAAATATCGCGGTCGTACCATGCGTTCTGTTGTCGATGAGGTTACTCATTTTCACGATAAATACGATATTAATATTCTAAAGATTTATGATGATTTGTTTTCTGTGAAGGAAGACCGTATCCGTGAGTTTTGTGATTTAATGCGGGAGACGAAGCTTGGTATTCATTGGAACGCTTCTATGCGTGTTTGTGATGTGACGCCAGATTTACTACGTGATATGAAAGATGCTGGATGCGTTTATATTGGATATGGCTTCGAAAGTGCGGATGACAATGTACTAGATAGCATGCAGAAGAAAGTAACGGTTAAAGAAATACAGCATGCAATCGAGATTACGGAGCAAGCAGGTGTAGGTGTCCAGGGGAACTTTATTTTTGGCGACCCTGCTGAGACACAAAGCTCTATAGAGAATACAATAGATTTTTATGAAAAACACTGTAAGGATCATATTATCCACTGTGACTACGTAACACCTTATCCTGGAAGCCCCATTTTTGACCATACGGTTCGTAAGGGGTTAATAGGGGATCGCAGTAATTATTATGAAACGATCCATACACGTCCACAATATAATATGACGAAGATGAAAGATGAGGATATCTTTTCAGCAGTGGATCAGCATGTTCAAACTCAATTATATGGTTTGAAGCACCTTAAGAATCTCAAATTCGGCATCGCTGATAAAGCAGGTTTCACGCATCCCTATTTTGATAATAAAACACTTCATCAGGTACAAGGTGAATGCCCTCATTGTGGGGAGACGTGCGAATATATCTTACCACGTGTGATGCCATCTGAAGAAAACTGGGCAGATCAACTTAAATTGCTGGAACCTACGCGCCAGATTTGTTCTCACTGTTCTAAGCGAGTGTTGGTTTCATTTGTTTCATTTAGTGTGTTTGCGGATGCTTTTGAGAAATATATTCAAAAGGTTAATGAAATAGCAGAAACCGATCAGACAGTTTTTGTAGCACCTGTTCTAGCATTTAGTACGATTGATTGTATCGCCGCTCTTGGCATGAATTTCTTTGATTTGAATATAAATGCCTTATTGCAAAACCGCCCGGCATTGAGAGGAATGAAGATGTTTGATTGGCCTATTAAACATTTCAATCAGGAGATATTTTATACCTTTCCAAAAGCTAAAGTTGTTATCATGCCTCATCGTGATACCGAGAAGATATATGAAGAACTTAAAGAATGGGGCGTTAGCGATGAACGAATATACGCACCCTTAAACGGATGTTTAGATACTAACTAGAATAGATATCTATGTGAGCGTTGCTTATAATGATATCATCAGGATTGAATTACAAAATATTTGAAAGATTTTAAGATAATGACGGATTTGTATCCAGAGGGAAAACATGCTGTGGCTGCATCTGATCCAGATGTTGTCTTTATAGAGCCGATAGATACATGTAATTTACGTTGCCGGATGTGTCATGTAACCTAAATTAAGCCTCTATCTAAAGTTAAAGTGGACATCGATATTCTTTTAGAAAGAATATTAGAACTGCCCTCTACAACAAAGATTATCATCGGCGCAGCGTTTGAGCCAATGGCCCATAAAGGTTTTACGAAATTAGTCACAACCTTAGGTGAAAAAGGTTATCCAATTCAATTTATTACGAATGGGACGTTGTTCACTGATGAGAATATTGAAGCCCTAGCAAGTGTTCCCATCGAAAGAGTGGGCATTTCTTTCGATGGTATTCGTGAAGAAACATATGAATGGATAAGAGTTCGGGCAAATTGGAAGGCGACACTCGAGAAAATATCGAAATTCCGAAATGCTCTAAAAATACTTCTACACAATTTACTATAAATTGTGTGATTATGAAACGTAACCTTCATGAGATGATAGAGTGTGTAAAATATTGGGATAGTTTAGGTTTTAAGTCTATAGGCTTCATTCCTATGGCTCTAAGATGGAGTAGTTCCGAACTTGAGCCTGAATGTCTCTCGGAAGTTGATGATGAAGTTATCGAGGCATTCTCAGATTTGCTAGACTATATGATGGAAAAGAAGCCTGACATTGCGATTTCTAGTAGTTTTTTTGAACATGTGAAATTGAAGCATAAATATGACAATTATGTAACTGCTGCTCTTCAACATGCGAAGAAAAATGTGCTGTTTGCTACAAATTTTTATAGGAATGCATGTGATCCGAGTTCTCCTTTCCCATTAACATGCGCGGCTCCGTATAAATGGTTAAGATTAATGCTAATCTTGATTTATCGATTTGCAACGCATTTAAGATCGGTGAAATAAAAGATAAATCGATTAAGGATGTATGGAATAATGTGACAGCAATGACTGTGCGTGAAGGTCTGTTTCTTAATCCGGAGAACTGCGATACGTGTCATTTCAAATTCTGTGTCGCAGGAGATAAGGCGATTGATACTAACAATAGTGCGTTTGAACCCGGTTCAAATTTGTCACAATAAATTCCGACACAAATCGGCATGACAGAAACGCATATATTATATGCATGGTTTGGAAATTATATTGCTCTACCAATCCCTCTCGCACGAAAGATTTTAGCTAGTAATGTAGACCTCGAAAAGGTGATTAGATTTGGAAATTATCAACAGTATGGGATTTTAAAATCGTCCAGTCATTTTAGTTTATTACAACATATAAACCCATGAAGTTATGATGAGACTCAGTGATGACTTAATATTGCTTCGATTTTATTAAGCGATGTATTGATATCTACATCAGGGAAGTATTCTGCAACATTTTTTACATCCGATGAGAAGTTATTAAAGGATGTTTTCTTATGGATAACATTGGAGAGGCTTGTAAATAAGTGACCAAGAACTTTCACAATTATCTCTGCACTCTCCGATACTGCTAACTCGATAGTGGGATCTTTTATATTGGAGCGTTCAATTCGTGTGAAGTCCCGCCATTCATAAGTTCTAAATCCAAATCCTGAAAAATCGATATTGCTTTTGTTAAATGCACAATCAAACAAGACACGATCTTTTAAAGGGTCAATTATTTTACCGGCTTGAATCGCCTCACTAACTTCTTTTTGAAAGTTAGTATATTTCGACGGATCTAGATACTGGAGATCCCCATAACCAAAGAAATTGGAATATTTATCAAAGCCTGCATCCTTTAGTAGTTGAATATGCTCATTTGTTAAGCTTTCGTTTTCATCTCCGACATAAGCCTTACCAACTCTATAATTGTGTTTATGTGCACCTGTTAGATTTCTAAACCCAATTTGACTCCAGATTTGATCACATGTTTCTTGAGATAGTGGGAAACCTATTTCTTCAGCAAGCTTGTATATTGTTTCTTTTGGATTTGTGACTACATCCTCCCAAGCCACAATGTGATATTGATCTGCATATTTCATCAACTCTTCTAAGCCCTCTTTCAAAGGCATTGCTAGTGCGTCAAAAAATTTTAAATCGCTTAGTTTGTAATATGCCAAGTCTACTCTAGCTTGCTCTGCATTTATGTTTGGAGCAAGTAATTGTATATACTCACTTGCAAGTGCATTTAGAGAGTGGCAGGCAGAATTAATTATTCCTGCAGGATTACGAATAGATGCGAAACGTTGATAATCAGCAAATTCAGGAATGTTAAGCCAACTTTTATAAGGGCCATGTGAATGGACGATTTCATATTGGTCCAGAACTTCTAGAGGGTAAGATGTAATTAGAGTGAAATCACCTTTATCACCAAGCCCGATATATTTTCTAAAATAAGCTTTTTTTCCTTTTTCATCTTGGTTCCAAATTGGTCCTCCTGCCATTTTACGAAAGTTATCGTTAAATAAAACAGTAGTATCTGGTGAATGTAGTTTGATCGTTTTGATTATGTCTTCTGAAAATTGCTGCCCAAATGTATCACAGAAAATCCTGTAAACCTTGCATCTCTCATCAAACTTGTTATTCGGCATTCTTTTAAAAAAATGAATAATTACAGAGGCTAGTAAAGAGAAGCCACTTCTTGGGAGGCCGACAACGAGTGGAGCAAATTTAGAATTGGGCATCAATTACCTCTGGACAAAAAAAGGAGTTTGATTGGTTGAGTATTAAAGACGATTTTTTTTACGGATTCGGAGTACCATAGGAGATGTGGAAGTGACTTCAAATTCGTAAGTTTCACCGCTATCATCAATTATCTGAATTTCACAAGGATCGTCAGACAATATACTAATCAAAGAGGATAGTTGGATGTTTTGATCTAGAAGTCCAGTGCGTTTTGTTACTTCATTTATTTGAAGAAACAACTTTGTCTCTTCTAATCTGTCTGATTGAAAGTATTTTTGGGGATCTTTTTGATGCTCATCAATAAAAGTTTCGTTGGGATGTCCATATTTCAAAGCATAGTATCTTTTGTTTCTATATAGGATATTATGCTCAAAGAGAGCTTCTATCTGTATACTGGTATCTTTTGGCCTGTAATCGTGGATGGAGGTTCTTTTTAAGCGAGAATTTGGAATAACATCGCTATAGGGGCTACTATCATTATAGCCGAGATTGGACATATAATAACGGCATTTCTCGTATAATTCAGGTAATACCTGTTGAATATCCGCATCATCTGGGAAGATCGCGCCATCATTGAAGGTGTCAGATTTACCATATGCCTGACGAAAGTATTCGGAAGGTTTTCCTGGGACACACAAGGCAAGTTGTAATTCCCAAATAAGATCTAGATGATAGTGTTTCGAATGTTTGATAGGACTAAATTCTTCGAATGACACAGGTATGATATTAGGAAAATGAATCCAGTTAACAAAATCGGCGAGTTCTTGGCCCATATCACCAAAAATACTATTCGGATCTAATAAAGCTTCTAATTTTTTTATTCGGCTTTCCTGTTCCATAAAACGTCCCATAATTGAGCGTTCAGGATCAAAATAATAACTCAATCTCGATTTCAGTATATCTCTTGGGTGACGATACATCACAACGCCTAAACAGTTGTTAAAGGCGCTCAATCTGCCGCCATATGAATAACCTTGAATGTTTCTATTGTAAAAGAACTCGGATGCTAAAGTATGGATACTATCATGTTCTAAATTATACCATTTGCCATACTTGGGCGTGGTTGGTAATGCTCCACCATGTAAATAGCCAAATGCGGTCATAAGAGAAATGAGTAGATGGCTTCCTGCTTTAGGTGGACTGATAAGAAAGACTGGTTCTTTTTGATGTGCCTCATCAGATAATATAAACACTTTTATATTGTTTTTTTTACCAAGAAAATGAGATGCTTTTTGAATAGTCTCTGTATTTTTAGATAAGATGAAGAAGTATTTAGCTCGGTTTTCAGTTATTTCTGCTAATTGGTCGGTACTTAGTTTGATAATGTTATCAGGACAATCTATGTCCTCTCCGAGAAAAACGCAGATTGAAGCAGATTGACTATGGAGTTTTTGTATTTTTGATATCAGTCTTTCTAAATCAGCTTCATAAATAAGTTCTGATTCGATTGTATCTTTTTTATCATACGTCATTGTGATCGTTAACTTCGTTTGCTTCATACTTCCGATAAATATCTACAACAGTGTGAAAAAGAGCTGTAGCACGTTTTTGCCATTTCATTAGGCTTTTATTTTCTGCACTAACAAGTAGTTCTTTTTCTTTTTCATACATTTTTAGTTCATTGGCGACACTGATAGCGAAGAAATGTGATGCACCAGTCCCTCCTTGATGATCGGTAGGTAGACTTTGTGACCATTTCTCAAAAGCAGCTTCTATATTCCCACTAATATAATGGTATAAGCCATGAAAAGAGTTATGCAAACTGTGCTGTTGTTGGGATTCCCATTCTTCGTATAGTTTGCCTGCCTCATTTAATTTTCCAGAAATAAGCATATGAGTTGCCCGCCAACCATCTGCATGGGCTGTTGACGGAAAATACTGTAAGGCTAATTCGAACTTGCTTTTAGCTTTATTAATTTTCCCGCCATGAAGCATGTTTGCCGCTATAGCAAGTTTAACCATATTATCAATGAATGGTGTTTTTGAATCTAAATTATCCATAAAAGAAACTAGATAGGGTTCCATTTTGTGGATGTTGGGGTCCTGTTGTATGTAAGCAAGTATACGAAGGAAACTATTATGATCATACGGGCTATTTTTATGAGTATGAAGCACCAGATTAATTAAATCAGAACTATAGAAATTTTGTCGTGTATAGCGTGCCATACCGATAGCTGTATAAACTTTTTCATTATCACTATCAGAAAAGGAAGTTTTCCATAAGATCGCTGTTTTTTCGTGATCAGCCAAGTAGTAGTCTAAAAGAGATATAGGCTTGTTTAATGGGATTGTAATGTCAGTTTGTGTAGAGCGTTTTTCTAAGCTCCGTTTTAATTGTGTGCGATATCCCTCGATTAGATGACATGTTCTTGCTTTGATAAGTGGCGAAAATGCTATTATTTTTTGGAGTGCGTCTAGATAAAATGAGCTTTGATCTACATTATTTAAACGGCTCCCATAATATCTAATTGCATGGAAGATACGTAAGTAAGAACCTGTTAACGTTGACCTAATAGCTGATGGTAAATCAGACTTTTGCTGAGATTCTGTATCGAATATTAAGATATCTTGAAATATAGTACGTATTCTCTGGATCGTAATGTGTTGATTTGTGGGAGTACAAAGATCTTGGATTTTTGCATGGAAATTATCCAAAATTGTTTCATAGGTAAGCTGAATTTCTTCGAGGAGTTTCAGATTTAATAATTCTCCACGTCGAAAAATTGGAATATCTAATTGTTGGGATAGCGTTTCTTTTGTAGAAGCACGAAATTGGCTGATAATTTCATTTTCGACTGGGAGTACATTCTCAATTAATGCTCCATGGCCACAATTGTAAACAGTTGCATCTAAGTTCTGTACAGTAATTTCAAGGCGACTTTTCATATATAGAAGAGTACTGTTTGTTTTAACAGTACCACCAAGATTTCCTGGTAAAGTTCTATTGCTAATACCTGCTGCAGCCCCTCCATTAGGGATGGGAGCAAGTCCTTTTGATTGTCGTTTATTGTTTATTTTTTCGAAATCGTTATAGATAACATCTTTAGCATATTTCTGATGCTGATTTATTATACCATAATCGACTCCAACGAGATAAATTTCATCATGACCTAAAATATCAGCGATTCTAATTGCTGTATTAGTGCCTGAAGGTGCAACAAAGTTCATTTGCTGCCTGTTTTGTGCAATTGCTTTAGGAATGCCAGTTCCTTCTCTTAAGAAGAAATATTTAGTATCAAAATAGGCAGCGGCATCAGGGTTAATTGTTGTGGAAGCTATTAATCGAATTGCTGACAAGTCGTATTGTTTAGATAAACTTTCAAAAATATCTGCGACAACAGAAACATTTTCCAGCTCACAATGAAAGTCGGGATGAATTCCTGCCGCTAATAATGGTTTTAAAGCACTACCACAGGAATAAATTACCAGATTAGCTCTGTTATTTTTAATATATGATATAGCATCATCTAAAGACTGCCCACTGCCGACAACAATAGCAGGTAAATCTTTTAAAGGTGAGTCTTGTTTCAGAGGATTATCTTGCTCAATTAAATAGTAATCGTACAAATGCATGTTTTGTATATGATTACTCAGATGGATCATCTCATCTTCAACCCAGCCATTATAACTAATTAAATTGTCATGCCCGATCTCTAGTCTTCTTTGAACATTTTTAAAAAAATTAGAACCATAATGTGAAAAATAATAACTTCCTTCAATAAGTTCGACGCCTTTATCTTTTAAGAAATATTGAATCGTGTACGAGGTTTCTAGTTCTCTATCATCGATAATGAGATGTAAGTTGCGCTGTTTTATTTTTAAGAATTGAAGGAAAGGAGTCCAATCAAAAATAGAGAGGCTGTTAAGGATATATCTTAGATTCTCTTCGACTAAGATGATGGTTTCAACATTTAGTTTTTGTGCCAAAAATGGAAGATGCAAGCCTAGGCCACAGCCAAAACAGATTAAAAATCCATTTTGTTCAAATGTTGCGTTATGTTTTTCGTATTTGTAGCGTGATGAGCTTTGAATCTCTGAGGCGAGAAATTTTGCATAGTCAGTAATTTCGCTATCAATATTAATGTCGTCACTGAAGCTTATAGGCTTAGGGTTTTGAATGTAAGATGATAGTTCTTTGTCTATATGCGCAATGGCATTTGGAAAATAGAGTGGTTGAGCCTGATCATTCAGAAGATTAATATTTCCGTCGGAGAGGGAGCCAACAACGCCAGTTATATTCGGGCCAGTTTCTTTAAATAGATTGTAAAGGTTCTCCGGAATAAAATCTTTGAGTATAGATAAATTTTTATCGAATAAAATTTTCGGTTCATTATGCATGCTAGCTACACATTGCTATAACGTGAGTTGTTAATCATCGTATACCCCTTAATAAGCTCGGCTATTCCATCTTGGAGTGAATAGTTTGGCATAAACCCAGTGGCTTCGATTTTGTCATTGGAGACAATATAATCTCTTTTATCTGGATCTTCTCCAATTTCAGCTTCTATAAAGGTAAAAGAGGGGATTTGCTTTTCTATTTCTTCACATAATTCTTTCTTTGAAAGATTAGCGGTAGATAATCCGACATTGTAAATTTCGTTTCTCATATTATCAAAATTATCTAAACCATGCATGAAGGCCCGTGCAACATCTCGTACGTGAATATAATTGCGTTTGAAATGTGCCTCAAATAAGACAATAGCTCTATCTTTCACCGCACGATATACAAAATCGTTAACCAAGAGGTCTAGGCGCATTCTTGGCGACATACCAAAAACTGTAGCTAATCTGAAACTTATTGTATTCCCGTGGGTCATCGCAATTTTTTCGGCTTCTACCTTAGTTACTCCATAAAGTGAGACAGGATTTAAAGGGCTTTCTTCCGTACAAAATTTACCTTTTTCGCCAATGCCATATCCACTGTTAGAAATTGGAATTAATATCTTTTGAGATGGGGCTAAGTTTTTAACAAGTAAATCAATAGCATCTTGATTGACGGACACAGTTCCAATTTTATCGCGACTACATAAAGGTGCGCCAACTAACCCAGCAAGAGGAATTATAATATCAGCCTTTTTCAGGATCGGTTTAAGTGTTTCTTGATTACGAGAATCACCATGTACGACATTGAAGTTAGGATTGGTACAGTACATGTTCAAGCTAGCCTGACCAAACATAAAATTATCTAAGATAATCACCTTATGTCCAGCATTCAGGAAATACTCGGTCATAACCGATCCTAGATAACCTGCACCACCTGTAATTAAAATGGTATATTGATGATTGATAGACATACTTTTTCCTTTAAATGCCTGCTAGGGTGGCGTGCAAATAGTTAATCTCTTTCGCGATATCTCTTGGATGATTACCAACAAAAAAACCATAGTCATGTGCTAAATTTGCGTTTGGGAGATCACCTACAATTTCATAATCATAATATTTAATGACATCATGACGTGTGAAACAGCCGCCTGTAATAATTCGATGACCGATATCAGCATCCTTTAAAGTTGCAAAGATTTTCATTCTATCAATATTAGTTGATGGATTGATAATCATTGGGAAACAAAAGGCTGAACTTTTACCATTCTCTTTCTGAATAATAAAACGATCATCATCTTCGAACTTGGATTTGAAATGTAGCCAGTTTTTTCGTCGTATTGCTGTTAGATTAGGCAATTTTTTTAACTGTTCAAGACCGATAGCTGCATTGATCTCGCCAGATCGTAAGTTATATCCAGGTACGATGAAACGATATGCTTCAAACAAGTCATTGGAACTTTTTTCGTATAAGTCACTATCTGAGGGAAGGTCACGATTCCAACCATGGGCACGAATTGCCCGACAGAGCTGCATAAGTTCATAATCATCTGTAATGACCATGCCACCTTCCATGGTGGAAATGTGATGAGAATAGAAAAAACTAGACGTGCATAAATCACCAAAAGAACCTGCTTTTTTACCATTGAGTTCTGCGTCCATTGACTCGCAATTATCCTCTAGGAAATATAAGCCGTGCTTGTCTGCTAAATCACGCATTCTATCTAGCGCAGCCGGATTCCCTAAAATGCTGACAGCAACGATCATCTTTGTTTGTGGGGTAATAGCAGCTTCTAAGGCATCAATATCAACGTTCAGACTGTCTAATTCAACATCAACAAATTTGAGTTTCAAGCCATATTGTTGGAGAGGGTGGTACATGGTGCTCCAGGAAATTGCAGGAACGATAACCTCATCTCCGCGTTTCAAAGGATTATCTTTTTTATAAAAAAGCGCAGCTGTTGCAGCTAAATTGGCAGATGACCCAGAATTCACCATTATACCATATTTTTTACCGTGATATGCAGCAAACTGATCCTCGAAAGTTGCAACAAGTTCTCCCATTGTGAAATAACCACCTTCCACAACTTTAAGAAGGGCTTCTTTTTCTTCTGGACCCCAACTGGAAGAAGTAAGTTCGTAATGCATAAGTGATCCTTTTTAAGAATAATGGCATTCGTCCTGATGATAGTTTTGTTCGTTAAGGTTATCAATAACTCGTTTGCTGAGATTATATTTATATTTTGAATGGATCATCTAGATTGAAAGAGGTATTTTTTTGAGCAATGTTTTGGTTGGCGATCTTTTAATTCCTTAAGAATCATGTGCTTATGCGCCGCAAATAGGGAATTTTTCTAGTTTGAGGGACTAATTTATGAAAAGTGATATTTCCAATACGGACTATTCATTCCGCCCGGGACAGTGGTTTATTGGCGGCCAAATGATGTTTGTGGCCTTTGGCGCATTGGTATTGGTGCCATTGTTAACTGGCCTTGATCCAAATGTAGCTTTGTTTACCGCAGGTCTTGGTACATTGATCTTCCAGATCTGTACACGTGGTCAAGTGCCAGTTTTCCTGGCCTCTTCCTTTGCCTTTATTGCGCCGATTATTTACGGCGTGCAAACATGGGGTATTCCGGCAACATTATCGGGTTTGGCAGCTGCAGGTTTGCTTTATGTGGTGATCAGTTTTGTAATCCGTATTAAGGGCAGTGAAATCCTGACCAAATATTTGCCGCCTGTGGTAACAGGCCCAGTCATTATGGTGATTGGTTTAATCTTGGCACCTGTTGGTGTGAATTTAGCGCTAGGTAAAACCGGTGATGGTGCAGCTGTTTTAGTTGCACAAAGTGATGCGTTGATCATTGCTGGGGCATCCCTTGGTACAACTTTGATTGCAGCAATTATGGGACGCGGTTTGATCCGTATTGTACCGATCCTTTTAGGTGTCATTGTCGGATATGTAACATCCATCCTTCTTGGTACGTTTACAGGTAATCCAATCGTTGATTTTGCTGCTGTTGGAAATGCATCCTGGTTTACAATTCCAGATTTCACATTACCTGAATGGAATTGGCAGGCAGTCCTATTTATTCTTCCTGTAGCTTTGGCACCTGCCATTGAGCATTTCGGTGATATTCTTGCAATCCGCAGTGTGACAGGTAAAGACTATTTGAAGAAGCCGGGTATTCAAAACACCATGCTTGGCGATGGTCTTGCGACTTCTGCTGCAAGCTTTTTAGGTGGTCCACCAAATACAACATATTCAGAAGTAACAGGGGCGGTTGCTTTAACACGTGCATTTAACCCTGCTATCATGACATGGGCCGCGGTTTGGGCGATTGCTTTGTCATTTGTTGGAAAATTGGGCGCCATTTTACAAACTATTCCGACACCAGTGATGGGCGGTATATTGGTTTTGCTATTCGGTATGATTACCGTGGTTGGTTTGAACACTTTGGTGAAATCCAAGGATGATATCATGACGCCACGTAACATGATCATTATTTCCATGATCCTCGTTCTTGGTATTGGTGGTCTTGAAGTATCTGTTGGTGGATTTGCCCTCGGTGGCATCGGGCTCGCTGGTATCGTTGGTATTCTTTTGAATATCATCTTGCCAGCTAAAATCCAGATCGAAAAAGGTGAAGGTGAAGCCTAAGTTTTTCGTCTTACCTGAACGGTGTAGAACCCCGATCAAACTTGGTCGGGGTTTTATTTTTACGCTGGCCTTAATTCTAAAAGCCAGTCTTTGAAGGCTTTGACGGAAGGACGCGGTGTTTCTATGCCAGTTAGAATTCGAAAGCAGCCAAGTTTCGGTTCTGGGAAAAGGGCGGTTAAATCGCCTGATTGAAGATCTTCGGAAATGAAATCTCTCACAGTTTGAGTGATGCCTTCCCCTCGACGTAAAGATTGTATGATTAAACTGCCCGGCATTTGGGTAATTGATAACGGTTCGGTCGGTGTCACATTATGGCGCTGGAACCAATCTTGCACATTCTTTGTCCCTAACTCCTCTAACCATGGAAGATGCTGCATAGACGCTGGATTGTTTGAATCAAGTTGGTCAAATAAATCTGTTTTACCTACAAGCACAGTTTCGGCCTGCATGAAAAATTCTCCATGTTGTGCCTTTATGCGATGGTCATAGTAACGGATAGCGAGATCAATGCCCGTATGTTTCAAATCCACAAATTCAGCTGTGGGATTTAGCATGAGGGTAATGTCAGGAAATCTCGCTTGAAAATCAGACAGGCGCGGCATGAGCCATTCTGAGGTGAAGGCCGGTGATGCCGTTATTTGAACAGGACGTCCCTGATCCTCTTGAATTAAATCCTGTATGGAATTCTGGATAATATCAAATCCATGTTGCAGGTCATGCGCCAGTTTCTTTCCTGCATCTGTTAAGGTAATCGCACCACGCCCATTTCGATTAATTAATGTCAGAGAAAGCCAATCTTCCAAGATTTTAATTTGTTGGCTGATGGCGGCTTGCGTGACATTTAGTTGATTGCCAGCCTCAAGAAAGCTGTTGGTTTGTGCAACCAAAGAAAAGGCACGTAAACTATTCAAGGGCGGTATGTTTTTCCAACTATTCATAAGAAAATCTTAAAACAAATAAAAATTGATGAATTGAAACTATTATAAAATATGGAAATATAAAATCTAGATGAAAAGATAATCTTAATTCGGATGAAGGCAGATTTATAAGATGATTCAAAAAACATTGCGACAAATCACAAAAGAAGAGCACGCAACATATGATCGTGATGGGGTTGCTTTACTGAAACAGGTGTTTGATCAAGAATGGATTGCGATCCTGAATAAGGGACTTGATGACAGTATGAATAAGCCAACCCATCGAGCGCGTGACTGGAATAGGGATAGTGAGGGGCGCCGGACCTTTTATGATAGTCAGGCCTGGCAAGAGATACCAGAATATAAGCAATTCGTTTTTGAGAGCCCTTGTGCAGATTTGGCTCGTCAAATGATGGGATCCGAACATGTGAATTTCTTTTTTGATGCTGTTTTTTGTCGTGAGGCAGGGGTTCAGTTCAGAACGCCTTGGCATCAGGATGAGCCTTATTGGTCCGTGGAAGGATTTGATACCTGTTCCATCTGGATGCCCTTAACACCAGTTGCAGCAAAAAGTGCTTTATCTGTCGTGCCGGGTTCCCATCGTTGGGAGAAAGTCTATAGCCAAGCTGATTTTGGACAGTTTAACGAAGGCAATGTAGAAGATGTAAGCCATTCAAACTTTGATGAATTTGGTTTCCCACCTTTGCCGGATATTGATGGTGAACCCGATAAATATAAACCTGTCAGTTTTGATATGGTGCCGGGGGATTGTTTATTCTTTAATGCGCGCTGTATCCATGGTGGATCAGGTCAATTGGATGAAGGAAAAGACCTGCGTGTCTTTAACACTAAATGGTGTGGGGATGATGTGAGGGTTTCTTTCAAGCCATGGGGCATGGATCCGGATCATACAGAAGTCATGACCAATATGGGGCTCAAGGATGGGGATCGTCTGGGAACGGACTTATATCCCCAGATTATATAATAGAATTAAAAATGGCAGCTATTTAAGCTGCCATTTTTATTTGTTTAAGGGATTATCGTAAGCATAGCTTCATGCTGGGGCCTGAATTGGTGAAGCCTTCACGATTGTAGAAAGAGATGGCGCGTGGACCGCCAATAATGTCTGGCGCGTTTACTTCCAGACAACTCCATGCCTTCTCTTTGCCATGTTCAATGGCTGCATGTAAAAGCCTGACACCAACACGACGAGATCGGAAATTCGGATCCACAAAGAATTCCATAATTTGCCCAAATCGACCTTTTGCATAAAGTGCCACCGTTTCTGTCAGGGTCATAACGCCAACAGGTTTTCGAATCCCAGTGTCTTCGGTTTGTGCAAAAGCAAGGAAGGCGGTGAATTTATGGCCTTCTTCTTCAAAAAGCATATGACAGGTATTATAAATTTCTTCGTCTGAAACATGCAGCCTTGTGCCGCTGGTTTCACTAACTTCAGATAAAAGTTGATAGACCATGATCGATACCAAATCCGCATCATGTTGTCCGGCTTCAACAATCTCTAACTTTACTGAATCTACGTGCATTGATCTCATTCTTGTACCCTATAGTTGTGGTTTGTACCGCAATTCTTCCCCCAAAGAATTGATCTTCCTCATACTAATAACAAATATTTGCATTTTGGAATATACTTAGTTTTTGTTCCAACGTTCAGTTGCCTGATCGTCGCTATTTCGGGCTTCAACCCAATTCTCATGGCCACTTTCGTCTTCTTCAACTTTCCAGAAGGGGGCCTTGGTTTTCAGCCAATCAATTAGAAAATGGCAGGCTTCAAATGCAGCTTCACGATGGGCGGAACTTGCCGCTACCAAAACAATTTGCTCTCCTGCATCCATACGTCCGTAACGATGGATAATCAGGCTGCTCTCCAAAGGCCATCTTTCATGTGCCTCAGCTTCTATACGTTCCAGCATTTTTTCAGTCATGCCGGGATAGTGTTCAAGCGTCATAGCAGCTGATCTTGTCATTGCACCGTCATCTGTTTTGGTCATGTCGCGCACCAAGCCTACAAAACTGCATAATCCACCAATCGCATGATTGCCGTCGGTTAATTGTTTGAGTTCCATGCCCAGATCGAAATCGTCTACTTGCACCCGAACAGCCATAATTTTAGCCTCCAGTCACGGGTGGAAAGAAGGCAACTTCGTCACCGGATTGTACAGCTGCACTGAAATCTGCAAATTCCTGATTAATGGCAACTTTGATTGCGGAAGTATCTTTGAAGGCGTCGGCATAATGATCACCTTCGCTTTTTAACCAATCCACCAATTGTGCGACAGTTGTTACATTGGCAGGAATATCTTTGCGCTCTTCGCCTGTACCTATTTTCTGACGTAACCAAGCAAAATACAAAATCTTCATAATGTTAATAATCCTTCAATTGGAAGAAATAATACTTGCTGATCCATTTTCGGGTTTTCCAAATCAGTTCTCAATAACATGAAACCATCTGCACCTTCCAAAGAAGAAAGGATTGCTGCGCCACTTTTTCCAAATCGCTTAACGTAAGGAAGGCCAGCTGTGTTGAATTCACCTGTCAAACTACAGCGTAAATATTCTTCGCGTCCTGCTTTCTTTTTAATGTCTTCTGCCAAGATAGATGGGAAGCGCATCGGGAATTTTAAAGACATGCCTGATAAAATTTGAATGATGACCCGGCCTACCACATTACAGGTGAGGAACGCCGCCACTGGATTGCCTGGCAATCCCAAGACTGGTGTGGATTTTCCATCTTGTTGTAATAGACCCATTCCCACAGGTCGGCCGGGTTTAATTGCTAATTTCCAAAAATTTAAATTACCATTGGCTTTGATAGTGTTGCAGAGATGGTCTTCTTCCCCCACAGACATACCAGCACTGCTTACCAGCAGATCGTGATCTCTTGCAGCTTTCAAAAACGCCTCTTCCATAGCTTTTGGATCATCAGGTAATATGCCCAGATCAGTTACGTCACATCCCCATCCTTCAAGTAAAGAAAGAAGCATGGGACGATTGGCATCAAAAATCCCGCCGGTTGGCAAATCTGTACCCGGTTCATTTACTTCGTCACCGGATGAAAATAGCGCGATCGAAAGCTTTTTGTAGACGGGTAGGTTTGCGTAACCTTGTGCAGCAGCAATTGCGATTTGAGGGGCTGTTAATTTTTGACCCGCTTTTAGTACAACCTTACCCGCTCGCATATCTTCGCCTGCATTACGGCTATTTGCGCCTTGTTTAATGCCAGGAAGCAGCGTGACTTTACCATCGGTCTCAATTGCATCTTCTTGCATCATTACCGTATCTGCGCCTTCTGGCATGGGTGCGCCAGTGAAGATACGGATGGCTTCTTTTTCTGCCAATGGACGTCCCAGAAACTGGCCAGCTGCGATACGGGCGCCTATAGGTAAAATCGTGTTTTCGGAACCAGAAAGATCACTAAATCGAACGGCATATCCGTCGACAGCGGAATTGTTGTGAGGAGGAACATTGTGATTGGCAATAATGTCTTCAGCCAAAATATGATTCTGGCATTCCGCCAAAGGGCGCAAAACCTTCTCAACTACAGGAACTAAATTTTCTTTTAGATGTTCGATCGCTTGCTCCAGTGGCAAAAGCGCACCACCCGCATCAAAACAACAATCTGTTAATTGGGCCATATCGGTCCCCTTACGCCAAACCTGTATGATCTACGATAAAATCTAAAACTTCTTCCAGATTATTCAAGTCTAGTAATTTACAATGATCCGGAAGGTTTGGGATATGTTCATCACTTGCAACTGCAACAATATGATCATCTTGTAGGGCAAGTAAATCTTTGCCAATGCTTGGTCGGTGGATTTCAAGTTTGTCAATTGGATCAAACTTGAAACCTTCCACTAGCAATAAATCCACAGGGGTCATCTTAGCGATAAGTTCATCTAACGTCGGTTCAGCTTCTTTTCGTAATTCATGGAGTAGAGCCCATCTTGACCCTGATGCTACCATGACCTCAGTAGCACCTGCATGACGATGTTCGTATGAATCTTTACCTGGTGTATCAATGTCGAAGTTGTGATGCGCATGTTTGATTGTTGAAAGCTTAATTCCTTTTTGGATTAATGCGGGAATTAATTGTTTCACAAGGGTGGTTTTACCACTACCACTCCACCCGGCAAGGCCGAATACTTTCATTTTATTTGTCCTGATTTTTAAGAGCAGCCATATCAGTTTCAGTCATGTGACGTAAACCAGCACGTAAATAGTCGAAGCCTGTAATAACAGTCAAGACGGCTGCAGCCCAGATCATTGCACGTCCGATATCATGTGCAGGTAAAATGTTTTCAGCTGCATTTCCGATGAGCAAGAAGCCTAAAGCTAACATTTGAATGGTTGTTTTCCATTTTGCGAGCTTACTAACTGGAACGCCAATTTGCACTTCCGCTAAATGTTCACGTAATCCCGAAACGGTGATTTCACGAATAAGGATAATCAGGCAGGCGATGATATCTACGCCATCTAATTGACCCGTTGCTGCAACCATTAAAATAATAGAAGCAACCAATAATTTATCTGCTATTGGATCTAAGAAACGTCCCAAGTTTGAGACTTGATTCATGGAACGCGCAGCCCAACCATCAAAGAAATCTGTAATGCATGCAACTACATAAAGGCCAAGCATCACCCATCGGATAGTCGGGCTGTCAAAAAAGAACAGCACAACGATCGGCGGTATCACAAGAATACGTGATAAGGTAAGCAAATTTGGGAGGCTGGTGATCATTCCCTCAAGACCCTGTAAGAAGCAGTTTTTCTATTCTATGCATTAAACCTGTTAGACAGCTTTTATAACGGCAAAGGCCTCAACGCAAATGTTTATCCTATATAGGTTTAATTAACTGTTATGAAAGTGGTTGTAGATTTTTTCTGCGACGGCTTCAGATATACCTTCAACAGCACCCAAGTCTTGAATGCCTGCACGGGAGACAGCTTTGGCAGAACCAAAATGCAGTAATAATGCTTTCTTACGTTTTGCGCCAATGCCTGCAATTTCATCCAGTGGATTACGTCCCATATCTTTCTTGCGTTTCTTTCTATGAGATCCAATTGCGAAACGATGTGATTCATCACGTAAGCGCTGGATGAAGTATAAGACAGGATCTTTGTGATCCAACATGAAGGCAGGCTTGTCCGGTAAATGAATTTTTTCACGTCCCGCATTACGTTCTACACCTTTCGCCACACCCATAACGGCAATCTCATTTAGTAAGCCAAGTTCTTCCAGCACTTCAATTGCTATATTTAATTGCCCAGCACCACCATCAATGATGAGTAGATCGGGCCAATTATCGCTGCTTCGTTCTGGATCTTCTTTGAGAGCTCTTTTAAAACGGCGTGTTAACATCTCACGCATCATGGCAAAATCATCACCGCCAAATTCACCGGCTTCTTTACCAGCAGTTTTGATGTTAAACTTTCGATAGGCGTTTTTCATAAAGCCTTCAGGGCCCGCAACGATCATTGCGCCGATCGCACTGCTCCCTTGAATATGACTGTTATCATATACTTCAATACGGTTAAGAGTAATTTCCAATTTAAGCTTTTCTGATAAAGCATCTAATAGGCGACGCTGTGAAGAACTTTCAGCTAAGCGTCGTTCCAAAGCTTCTCTCGCATTATTTTCTGCATAGTCCAGAATCTTACGACGATCCCCGCGTTGTGGCTGCGTAATAGTAACCTTACGCTCGCTGCGTTGTGTAAAAGCCTCGCATAAAAGGTCAATTTCAACAGGCAATGTATTGGTTAAAATCTGCTTGGGGATGGGTTTGTTATCATAGAACTGCCCGATAAATGCCGCCATAACTTCTTCTAATGGTGCCTCTTTCGCATGATTGGGGAAATAGGATCTGTTACCATTATTTCTGCCTCCACGGAAAAAGAAGACTTGAATGCAGCTTTGACCACCTTGGTGATACAACGCCATTACATCCGCATCGGCAACACCAGATAGATTAATATCTTGTTGTGAATGGATTTGTGCCATGGCGCGAATACGATCTCGTAAAGCTGCTGCTTTTTCGAAATCCAGTGCTTCACTCGCTTTTTGCATATCATCTACAAGCTTGTTTTGGATTTCCTGACTTTTCCCAGAAAGGAAATCGCGGGCTTGTTCGACGGTCTCGGCATATTCCTGTGGGGATATTTTATCTACGCAAGGGGCGGAACATCTTTTGATTTGATATTGTAAACATGCACGACTGCGGTTGCTGTAAACACCATCTGAACATGTGCGAAGTAAGAAGGCACGTTGAAGGACATTAATCGTTCTATTGACCGCCCCGGCAGAGGCAAAAGGACCAAAGTAATCTCCTTTTATCTTGCGGGCGCCACGATGTTTGATGAGTTGCGGTGTTTCATGATCTCGACGAATAAGGATATCTGGAAACGTTTTGTCATCACGTAGCAAAACATTATAGCGAGGCTTAAGCTTCTTGATGAGGTTGTTTTCCAGTAATAAAGCCTCGACCTCCGTATGACAGACTACAAACTCCATAGTTTGAGTAAGAGCAATCATACGCTGGATACGGATGGTCAACTTGTTTGGGCGTGTATAACTCGCAACGCGTTTTTTTAAGCTATTCGCTTTTCCCACATATAAAGGTTGTCCCGATTTATCCAACATTCGATAAACGCCTGGGCTATCACCCAAATGCACCAAATAAGATTTAATAACAGCGACACCACGTTCCAATCTGGTAATGGATTGATCCTGATCTTGTATATTGTTTTCAGTTTGTTCTGAATTTTTTTCGATGTTTTCGGACATGATTTCATTCGAGTTGGAGTTTTAAGAATTACATAAAAATTAATCTATCTCACTGATACTTTGGCAGGAATCCTCATTTGTGACAACTATCCACGATTCCTGTGGATAACTTATTGGATAACTTGGGGGCCGAAACAGCAAACACGGAGTTTTGCTTTGCTTCGACCAGTTTGCCTAAAAAATAGGCAAATTTTTTAAGTTATTGATTTTAAACGTCAATAATAAAAATCAAATGTAAACAAATTATTAAAATAGTTCCACAACGGGATTATTTTAACATTTGCATAATGCAATTCAAGCTTGTGAAAAACTTTTGCTCTAAATTGCATAGAATTACAGGATTAAAGGAATTTCCCGCAAAAAAAATGAGGAAAATTATTCTTTAATGATGACGCCATCTTTAGGTTGTGCCCAACCTAAATGCTCTCCCCCGTCAAGAAGAATTAACTGTCCGGTAGTTGAACGACTCTTCAATAAAAACAGAATTGCGTTTGAAATGTCGTCCAACGGGGTTGGGCGTTCTAATGGAATACTTTGCCATTGTTCTTTGAAATCTTCATCATCCTGTCTCTGGTTTGGTAAAGTTGGGCCAGGCCCAATGGCATTTACCTGGATTTGAGGAGCCAATGCACTGGCCATTGTCTGTGTCAAAGTCCATAATCCGGCCTTTGATAAAGTATATGACATGAAATGTGGGGTTAGATTTAAGACACGTTGATCAATCATATTGATAATATGACCGTAACCCGTATGGTTTGCTAAGGCTTGAGATAGAATAAAGGGAGCCCGCAAATTGGTTTCCATATGCAAATCCCAGCTTTTGCGAGTGACATTTGTAACATCATCTTCTTCAAAGAGAGATGCATTATTTATCAAAACACTTGGCTTCCCAAATTGCTGACAGATATGTGGAAGAAGGGATTGAGTTTCCTCCTCTTTGGATAGATCAGCCTGAAAACACGCGGCTTGCTGTCCCAAAGATAGAATTTCCGTTTTTAAACTTTCTGCTTCTTTACGTGAACCATTGTAATGGATCGCGATATCGTATCCCGCTTTTGCAAGTTCTAATGCGATATGCCGACCAATGCGTTTGGCCGCACCTGTTATAAGAGCAATTTCAGTCATATGTTCTTTGTAGGGTTTGTTTTTTACGAATTCAAGTCACTAAAAGTTTGATTTTTGACACTTAAAAAGAAAGGCTTGTCAAATTCATGACAAGCCTTTCTACGAAACATTTTGCTAAATAGATTTATTCAGCTGCTGCCGCGCTATATTCACGTCCGTGAACTTCTGCCTCATAGGCATCTATCATATAGCGGGATAGCTTGCCCGGCGTAAATTTATACTCATCACCAATAGATTGGATTGGCGTAATTTCTACAGCCGTACCCGTTAGAAAGGCTTCGGAAGCTTTTGCCATTTCTTCTGGTTTGATATGACGTTCTACGATTTCATAACCACCGCGTTTCATTAACTCAATAGCAGTTCGACGTGTAATACCATCTAGGAAACAATCTGGTGTCGGTGTGTGAACTTTACCATCATCCATCAAGAAGAAGATATTGGCCCCAGTAGCTTCCGCCACATAGCCACGATAATCAAACATCAGAGCATCGTCATAACCTTCGCTCTCAGCTTTATGCTTGGATAACGTGCAAATCATATACAGACCCGCGGCTTTTGAATCAGTAGGAGCTGTATTTGGCGCTGGTCGTTGCCAATCAGAAATACGCATACGAAGACCCGCCATTTTAGCTTCGGCAGAGAAATATGCAGGCCAATCCCAAGCTGCGATCATGACATTGATTTTTGTTTGTTGCGCGGATACACCCATTTGTTCAGAGCCACGCCAAGCGATTGGGCGAATATAACCATCTTTGATGTTATTTTTTTCTAGAAGTTCTTTGGTTGCGCTATCGATTTCATCCATGCTGAAAGGAACTTCGAAATCGAGAATATTTGCTGACTTAAATAAACGTTCTGTATGCTCACGAAGTTTAAAAATCTCTCCGTCATATGCGCGTTCGCCCTCAAAAACTGCCGATGCATAATGTACAGCATGGCTTAAGACGTGCAAATTTGCATCACGCCATTGGATAAACTCTCCATTCATCCAGATAAATCCATCGCGGTCATCAAAAGGGACAAGGCTCATGATAGTGCTCCAATTTCTTATCAAACCTACAAAAGAATGCGTTTAAGTTTCTTAATCATGCAAAAAGCAGGTGTAACTGAATTGCATTCCTTGCGTGTTGTCTATAATTTACCAAACAGAACAGGGTGTTAGTGTAAGGTATATTTTAAATTGTTGTAATTTTGTTACTCAATGATAAAAGATATGTTCTTATATTTCATTCATAACGTGGTCCGTGTAACATCGTAAGGCATATATGTCAATATGACTGACATAAAATCTCATCCATTTCGCCCTCTTGCCAACTCACCGGCTAAGGCATCAAAATCTCATGCAAATCCGCTTTTTTTACGCGAAGAAGTCGTGCGACAAGGTATTGAAATGCTGTTTTATGCCTATCGTGATTTCATTGAAGAGCCAGATGAAGTTCTTCATGATAAAGGTTTGGGGCGCGCACATCACCGTGTGATTTACTTTGTTGGTCGTTATCCGGGAATGACAGTTTCTGATTTGTTAGCCATATTACGCATTACAAAACAAAGTTTAAGTCGTGTTTTAGGCCAATTGGTGGATGAAGAATATATTGTACAAAAAACAGGGCCTGTTGATCGCCGACAGCGATTGTTAGAGTTAACAGATAAGGGGAAAGAGTTGGAAAGCGAATTAACAGCTATTCAACGTAACCGAATCGAAGCAGCTTTTCGGGAAGCTGGGGCTGAGGCTGTAGATGGTTTTTGTCAGGTAATGATGGGGATTATTTCAGATCCAGACGACAAGGCTCGTTTTTAAAATTATATATTTAGGTTGGCTGAATGGTAGAAGAAACACATATTCTTGTTGTTGATGATGATGCGGAAATCCGTGATTTGTTACAACGTTTCTTGTCCAAGGAGGGATATCGTGTCACTGTGGCAGAAGATGCTGTAGATGCAAGAAATAAGCTGGCATTTTTTGAATTTGATTTGTTGATTGTAGATGTGATGATGCCGGGGGAAACAGGTTTGGAATTTACTGAATCTCTTAGGACAAAGACAACGGTACCAATTCTAATGCTGACAGCTATGGGGGAGACAGAAGCTAGAATCGCAGGCTTAAAAGCGGGCGCGGACGATTATCTGGCAAAACCGTTTGAACCGATGGAGTTGATTTTACGGATTCAATCAATACTGCGCCGTTCTTTCACCATGCCGGAAACGGATCCTAATTTAGAAGATAGCCGAGAGATTAAGCTTGGTATGTCGATCTTTGATATGGATCGTGAAATTCTCCTGCAAGGAGAGGCGACAATAAAGTTGACCACAACTGAAATCGCTTTGTTAAAGGCTTTGGCTGAAGTGAAGGGGGAAGTGATGAGCCGAGAAGAACTTTGTGAAAAGTCCAACGTGGATTCGGCAGGACGTACGGTTGATGTTCAAGTAACACGTCTACGTCGTAAAATTGAACCGGATCCAAAAAATCCGCGCTATCTTCATACGGTTCGGGGACAAGGTTATGTCTTGCGACCAGATAATTAATTTAAAAATAGGCAGCGGCTACAAAGCTCTGTAATCTTCTCGCATGAGTATTTCAAACGCCCTAATAAGTTTAAGACGTCTGGTCAAATTAGCGCTTCCACGAAGCCTTTACGGGCGCGCTTTGCTAATCATAGTGACACCTTTGATTTTGTTACAGGTGATTACAGCATGGATTTTTTATGATCGTCATTGGGATACTATTACCTGGCGTCTGGCTTCTGCGTTAGCCGGTGATATCCAACATGTGCTGTGGGAAATCAAAGAGCGCCCAGAGATGGCAGATGTTATTTTCGAGCAAGCACATGAAAATATGAACTTGCAATTCATCTTACAAAAAGGTGAAATTTTACCAAATGAGCTTCCACATAATAATGGTTTGTTAGATCGCTTATTGGCAAAAGCTTTGGATGAAAGAGTAAGGCGCCCTTTCCTAATCGATAGCTCTTCCTTTAAAGAAGAAGTTATCATCGATTTTCAGTTGGCAGATGCTGTTTTAACCGTTGTTGCACCGGGGAAACGTTTATTTAGTTCTACAACGTATATCTTTATTACTTGGATGGTTGGCACTTCCTTGATTCTATTTGCTGTTGCTTCAATTTTCATGCGCAATCAGGTGCGCCCAATTAAACGTTTGGCGGACGCGGTGGATAGTTTCGGTAAAGGTCGAGATCCCGGGAGAGAATTTAAACCAGGTGGTGCTTCGGAAGTACGAACAGCTGCAAATGCTTTTAATCGTATGATGAACCGCATTCGTCGCCAAATCAGACAGCGTACAGATATGCTATCAGGTGTTAGCCATGATCTAAAAACGCCTTTGACCCGCATGAAGTTACAACTTGCATTGATGGAAGACAGTCCCGATTCTGAGGCATTGAAATCTAACCTTCAAGAAATGGAAAAAATGATCGAAGGTTATCTAACTTTTGCCAAAGGTGAAGGAGGAGAACCATCAGTTGAATATGATATGTCTGATATGCTTTCCACCTTAGCAAAAAACTGGCGTAGTGGTGGAGTTAATATTGACTGTCATGTAGAGGGACATTTGATTGCAGATGTGAAACCTCAAGCGCTTCGTCGTTGTGTTGATAACCTGATTTCCAATGCTAATCGTTACGCAGAAACTATTTGGTTAAGTGGCGGTATACGTGGGGATGTATTGGAAATTGTTGTGGATGATGATGGGCCTGGTATTCCTGAAAATGAGCGTGAAAAGGCATTTCGTCCATTTTATCGTATTGACGAATCTCGCAATACCAAAACAGGTGGAACTGGATTGGGATTATCAATTAGCCGCGATGTTGCACGTGTTCATGGCGGGGAAATTTATTTAGAAGAATCCCCTTATGGTGGATTGCGTGCGCGGATACGATTACCGCTTTAGCCAGCGAGTACTTGACGAGCTTTTTCCAGATCTTCAAGTGTGTCGACACCAAGTGGCACAGTTTTGACCAAAGCAGCATCAATACGCATACCAGCTTCTAAAGCGCGAAGTTGTTCAAGCTTTTCCCGCTGCTCCAGCAAGCCTGGAGGCATAGAAACAAATTGTTTTAACGCTTCACGACGATAGCCATATAATCCAATATGGTGGTATAATGGACCCTCCCCAAAAGGAGCAGTTGCACGTGTGAATGTTAAAGCACGCGCAATATGGTTTCCTTGTTGAAACGCAAGATACGCCTTCACCACATTAGGATTGGTTTTTTCTTCTTCTTCAGTGATTTCTGCAACCGCTGTTGAAATATCAACTGCGGCATCTTTCAATGGTTCGGCAGTCGCTTCTATCACATGCGGGTCGAGTGTTGGTAAATCGCCTTGAACATTGATAATAACGTCATATTTTCCTTCAGGGTCATATGCTTCAACTGCGGCCCATACACGATCTGAACCAGAAGGCAGGTCAGGATCTGTCATAATAGCTGTACCGCCATGTGCCTCGATCGCATCAACGATTTCCTGGTCACCGGCGGCGACAATGACAGGACCAGAATTGGATTCTTCTGCACGTTTCAAACATTGGACAATCATCGGTAATCCAGCAATATCCGCCAAAGGTTTGTTTGGTAGGCGGGTTGAAGCCAATCGAGAGGGGATGACGATGAGAGAATTCATGTTAAAATCCTAAAAAAAGAGCGTTTTAACGGAAAAAATGCGTCGATAAGCTTATCGGGCATTGATTTGATCGTGACTAGAGGATATACCCCAAAGGTGAAGGAACAATCAACAATGTTTGTTCTAAGAATTTTATGCGTATTTTAGGGGTTCCAACTATATAGGGAATAAAAATACGCGGGATCGATATCGAATAAGAGGGCTTGAACATGAAAGACGCTCTGCTGATCAATAAAGTAGCGGCTGCGGTTATCGGCGCAATGTTGTTGGCAATGGTTGCCGGCGCGTTGTCTAGTATCCTATACCAACCAGATCAAATCGCAGAAAATGCTTACCCAATTGAAGCTGGTGCTGCGACAACAGAAACAGCGGCAGCAGCACCTGCTGGTCCAGAACCTGTATCTGCGTTATTGGCATCTGCTGATACTGCAAAAGGTTTGAAACTGTTCAAGAAATGTGGCGCATGTCACACATATGAAAAAGGCGGCGCTGATAAGGTTGGTCCAAACTTATGGAACCTTATTGATCGTGTACAAGGTGGCGTAGATGGTTTTGGCGGATATTCCAAAGCAATGGCCGCATTGAAAGACACAGGCAGCACATGGTCTTATGAAGAATTGAACGCATTCTTGGCAAAACCTAAGAAATACTTGAAAGGCACAGCGATGAACTTCGGTGGCTTCAAGAAAGTTAAGGATCGCGCAGATATTATCGCTTTCTTACGTGAACAAGCTGATAGTCCTGTAGCATTGCCATAAGGTCGAGAGATCGGTATAGAAAAGGCGGCGCTTTTAGCGTCGCCTTTTTTTTATCTATAATCTCAATCACTTCTTATAGTTAAGGATTTTCTAATGACGCAAATCATTCCGCTTGAGATCATCCAGCTTGCAAATAAATTAGCAGATACAGCTGCGCCAATCGCACGACAGTATTTTCGTCAGCCCTTGGATATTGTGGCCAAAGCAGACGAAAGCCCGGTGACGATTGCAGATCAAACCGCCGAGTTGGAAATGCGTAAGGTGATTGAGGCAACTTTTCCTTCCCATGGAATTTATGGGGAAGAACACGGACAAGTACGTCTAGATGCAGATTATGTATGGGTGTTAGATCCAATTGATGGAACGGCGGCCTTTATTACCGGCATGCCAGTATTTGGCACTTTGATCGCTGTATCTATGGCGGAAATTCCTGTATTGGGAGTTATTGAGCAACCGATTACGAGAGAGCGTTGGGTTGGTGCGAAGGGGCACGTTACTACCTTAAACGGGGAAACTGTTCAGACAAGTGGATGTACTAAACTTGAAGATGCACGTATGTATATCACCACATCAGATATGCTGACCACAGATGATGAACGGGCTAAATTCCAAAATTTACGTCAATCTGTTCGCGTGAATCGTTTTGGTGGCGATTGTTATTCCTATGGTTTATTAGCGGCAGGACAAGTTGATCTTGTATTTGAAAGTCAGTTACAGCCCTATGATTTTATGGCACTTGTGCCTGTAATTGAAGGTGCTGGTGGTGTGATGAGTGATTGGGATGGCAATCCTTTAACTTTATCTTCAGGACCGCAAGTTATTGCAGCGGCCACAAAAGAATTGCATAAACAAGCGTTAGAAAAAATTCATTCCGCATAAATGGAAAGATGTGTAATCTAACCACGACTATTAATGTTGGAATAGGGAAAGAAATATGGGGATTATCACGGATGTTGTCCTGCCACTAGCCTTGGCATTTATTATGTTCACATTAGGGCTTGGTTTGACGGGTGAAGATTTCAAACGTGTCTTTACACAGCCTAAAGACTTTATTGTAGGCATGTTATCACAAGTTATCGTCTTGCCAATCGTTGGTATTGCTTTGGTTATCCTATGGGGGGATAACTTGGCGCCGGAACTTGCAATGGGTGTCATGTTAATCGCAGCGGCGCCAGGCGGGGCGACATCAAATATCCTTACCTCTTTGGGGCGTGGAGATGTGGCTTTGTCAGTTTCCATGACAGCAGTTACCAGCCTACTTGGCTTGTTAACAATACCCCTGATTATTGGTATGTCATATGAGTATATTTTTGGTGCTAGTCAAATGCAGGATTTTTCTATCACTAAGATTGCCTTGAGCATTTTTGCAATTGTGACTGTTCCAGTATTATTAGGCATGTTGTTACGTCGTTTAGCAACAGGAGCTGCATTAAAATTCGAACCAATCGCAGGGAAAATTTCTACAGCCTTTTTCATTCTTGTATTGATTGGCGCAATTGTAAAAGAGCGCAACAATGTTGTGTCATACTTTGCTGATGCAGGTCTGATCACATTATGTCTAAATGTTGTGATGATGTTTTTGGCGTTTTATTTGGCCAAGCTCATTAAGTCAGGATTTAAGCAACGGGTGGCGATCTCAATCGAATGTGGATTGCAAAATGGTACTTTAGCCATTGCCATTGGTAGTTTGTTATTTGCAGGCGGGGTCTATATCATTCCAGCAGCGATTTATAGCCTGATCATGTTTGCAACATCACTAGTGATGGTGTTGATCTGGCGTCGCCATTCAGAAGCTTAAGAGAGTAATTTTATAATTGATGGATTATTCAGCCGCATCTTTCGCGGCTTCCATCATCATATTAGCAAATTCATGCAAATAAACAGAGCCTTTAACGGTGCGTTGAATATTAACGGAACGACGATCATTCTCATCTGGTTTCCGTTTGACCATCCCTAATTCAGATAAACGATCCAAAGAGCGTGTAATAGCAGGTTTGGAAATGTTTAATTTTTCTGCCAAGCCGCGAACGGTATGCGGCATAGGTGTTAGATAAACAGTTGTCAAAACAGCCATCTGGCGTGCGGACAAATCTGGTGTATCTTTACGTACTGATTCAGTGATGGCACCTTGCCAAATGGACAGGACCTGATTTTGTGTGAGGTTAAGGCTCATATCGATTCCGTTACGACTGTTTCTTGAAAACTACCGATGGTTCGGAAATTGTTCAAGTCCGATTACGTAAAATTATTTATACTTTTCAGCCAAATATGCATATAGAGCACGGATTCCCTGTGCTTCACCGCCTTTAGGGCGACCATTCTTTGTAGATAAATTATAGGCCATAAGATCAATATGTGCCCATGGTGTCTCAGTACCTACGAAATGTTCAAGGAATAATGCGGCCGTAATCGCACCGCCATATCCACCTGCGGAAATATTTGAAATATCAGCATTATCATTGTCGAGCATCTTTCTATAGGGGGCATGAAGTGGCATGCGCCATAGCGGGTCCGAATCGGTGTCAGATTTATTTAGAATGCTATTTACCATTTCATCATCGTTACAAAAGACTGCAGGCATATCAGTACCGAGTGCGACACGTGCGGCTCCGGTTAAGGTTGCCATATCTATAAGAAGTTCCGGTTTGTCTTCCACGGCTTCTGTAATGGCGTCGGCAAGGACCAATCGTCCTTCTGCATCTGTGTTGCCAATTTCAACGGTTGTTCCATCACGAGACGTTAGAATGTCCATAGGACGGTAACTGTCACCTGAGACTGCATTTTCCACGGCAGGAATTAATACAGTTAGATGAACATTCAATTCATTTGACATGATCATACTGGCAAGGCCCAGAATATTGGCTGCGCCTCCCATGTCTTTTTTCATGGTGAGCATATATTGCGACCCCTTAAGGTCTAGGCCGCCCGTATCGAAACAAACACCCTTACCAACAAGCGCGATTGCCGGATCAGATTTTTTACCCCATGTAAGTTTGATCAAACGAGGTTCCCGTCCCTCCGCAGCAGCACGCCCTACTGCATGAATCATTGGATAATTCTCGCTAAGTAAGTCATCGCCAACAATGGCGCTAAACTTCGCTTTATAATCCTTGGCTAATTTCTGTGCTTCTTTAGCAAGTTGAGCAGGACCCATATCTTGGGCAGGCGTATTGATTAAATCGCGGGTTAAATAAATGCCTTTAGCAATGTTGATAATTTCACTTCCTTCAAAATCAGAAGGAATAACCAATTCCACAAGTTTTTCATTTTTCTTAGACTTGTAGGCATCAAAATTATATAGCCCCAAAGCCCATCCCAGCATAGCTGCTTCAATCTCATCATCTTCCATATCGTCGGGTAGTTGATAGCGACCTGCAGGTAATTTGGATACAATACCACCCCAAGACCAATGAGGTTCATCTTCATCAATGCCAACAAGTATTTTGATAGACTTATCATCAGATGGAATCATCAAAATACTGCCAGATGCGGCTTTATACTGATTGGCCTCTACCCAGTTTTTATGATCTTTTCCTTCGTCATCTAACCAGCCGGATAAAACATCCTTCGTAACCGGCAGAAGGGTTATGGTTTCGTCATTTTTTTCTGATACGAAAACATTCATGGAAAGCAGCCTTTATTGATCTGTGAATCTTTGGTCTTATATGGTCGTCAATTGTAAACGGCTACCTTGATGGTGCAAGCCTCTATTTCAAATAAAGGAACTGAAAAATGAAGCAGTTATTGCTTGTGATCGGAAACAAGAATTATTCATCCTGGTCTTTACGTCCATGGTTGGTGATGAAATTCGCCAATGTTGATTTCGCTTGCGAGACAGTGCCTTTATTGACCGAAGAAGGAACAGCAAGAATTAGAAGTGAAAGTCCCAATAGAAAGGTTCCCTATTTAAAGACGGATGATATGATTCTTTCTGAATCCTTGGCGATCGCAGAATATATTGCGGAGCTTTATCCTAACAAAGGCCTATGGCCTTCCGACCCAGTTAAGCGGGCTAAGGCACGATCAATCTGTACAGAAATGGTCGCAGGATTCTTTAATCTTCGAAATGAAATGCCGATGAATGTGCGTCGGCGTAATAAACCCATAGTGCTCTCTGAAGCAGCCTGGGGGGATGTGAAGTTGATGGAAGCACTCTGGAAAAATACACGTGATACATATGCCCAAGCGGGCCCGTTTTTATTTGGGGAACGTTCTATTGCAGATGCGTTTTTTGCACCCGTTGTATGGAGGTTTAACAGCTATATCTCCAAGAAAGACTTACAACCAGAAACACTGCAATATATGAAGGTTATGATGGCTATACCGGAGATGCAGGGATGGGCTGCTATGGCTAAGGAGGAAAGCTGGAAAATGGAAAGTAATGAAATTTAAAATGAAAAGGGAGGCAAAGATGCCTCCCTCTTGTTGAGATTAGTTTCTGCCTGCAATTACGCCACCATCAACATCCCAAATCGCACCCGTCACCCAATTTGCTTCGTCAGATAATAAGAAGTCGATAACTGAACCTACATCCTTTGGCTGTCCAATCCGACCAATAGGATGAAAATTATTAAAACTGGCAAGGGTTTCGGGAATTTCGTCTTCTTCAATGAACGACTTATAGATCGTTGTTTGAACAACGGCCGGAGAAACGGCATTTACACGGATATTCTCATCAGCTAGTTCCATTGCCATATGTTGGGTGAGAGCGTGTAAACCTGCTTTTGCCATAGAATAGGCGGATGAGGGAGTCGCTTTGATCGCTTGTTTTGCCCACATAGATCCGATATGGACAATTGAACCTCCATTATTACTTTTCATGTTTTTTGCGACTGCTTGCGAAATAAAGAATATTGCTTCGTTGATATCCATATAAGCTTTGTAATCTTCAAGACTATGATCGAGAAATGGAACAGGATTAAAATAGCCTGCTGCATTCACAAGATGTTTGATATGGCTTTGATGCTTTTTAATTGTTTCCGCAAATGCTGATACAGCTTCACGATTATATAGATCAAGAGGCATAAGTTCTATTTCTACTTGATCACCAATTTTTGCTTTGGCCTCAGATAGGCTGTCTTTATCACGTGCCACCAATATCAGATTTACACCCCGATTAGCTAATCTTTTAGCGGTGTCTAAACCCATTCCTTTTGACCCACCGATAATTAATGCTGTTTCTGATGTCATTTTCTATCTCCTTTCAAATTTAATTTATCTACTAATAGATAGATAAAAATATAAAATCAAGAAATTTATCTACTGATAGGTAGATAAATCGAATAATACGAATTGAACATTGATAAATTAGGCAATTTATTTTCTTAGTAAATTGACTGCCTGATTAGTAGCAACTTGGATGTAATCTTTATTGTTGCGGGTACGCGCTATTAAAATAGCACCTTCTAAACTTGCAAGAAACGCTATGGCTGAATCAGAGATAGATGGAACCTGCTTTAAATCTCCTTCTTCAATTCCTTGACTAATCGCTATAGAAATCCATGCTTCGGTTTTAGCATAAAAACGTCTTAATTCTGCAGTCCCTTCTTCCGGAAGCGATAGAATTTCTGAAGAAAGCATGCCGCATAGGCAAAGCTTATTTGCGTTGGATACATCTATGAAGATTTTGCTGATTCCTTCAAGTTTTTCCAACCCACTTTTACATTTTGCGTTTATGCTATCCAACTCGGATAAAAAGCGATCCGTGTATCTTTTGGCAATGGCGGTTGCTAAATCCTGTTTGGTAGGAAAATAGTAATGAATGCTTGATGTTTTAACACCAACTTCACGCTGAATATCTTTATAGCTAAACGCATTAAATCCAACTGTCTGAGTTAGATTTTCCGCGATATCTAAAATTTCAAGAGCTGTTTTATTAAGAGACATTGGTTACCTATGATGTTCTATCTATAGATAGATATGCAGTATAACCTATTCATCTGTCCAATAAAATTTGAACTCGTAAAGAAAAGGATTCCCATGCAATGCAAGAATCCTGTCCTTATAATTTATAAATCGTTGAAGTCTGCGTAACGGCTTTCAACCAGACGCATCAAAGCGGGCCATTCGGGCGCGTTTTTATTAAAGCAGTTCCAACTTTGCTGATACGCCTTTTCTTTAATTTCCTCAGGCACGTCGCGAACAGGTTTACCAGAGGCCATCAACATCATCTGAACCCTACATGCGCGTTCCAGATAATACATCCGAACAAAGGCCTCACCGATACTTTGACCACAAGTGAGTAGGCCATGATTTCGTAAAATCATTTCCATACCATCTTCGCCAAGATCAGCAGCTAAACGTTGTTGTTCGTCCAGATCAACAGATAAACCTTCATAATCATGATACTTCATACGACCATGGAACATAAAGCCGTCTTGTGTAGTCGGAACGAAACCTTCTTCTAGTGAAGAGACAGCCAAACCGCCCTCGGAATGTGTGTGTAAAACACATTGCAGATCATGACGCGCTTTATGAATTCCACTATGAATAACAAAGCCTGTGAAATTGGTTGGAGAATCCTCTAATCCACCCACCGTGTTTCCTTCAATATCCACTTTAACCAGATTGGAGGCTGTGATTTCATGATACATATACCCCATAGGGTTGATGAGGAATTCTTCGGTTCCGGGTATCTTGGCGGAGATATGGTTCCAGATAAGTTCGTCCATACTGTAATGAGCGATTAAGCGATAACATGCGGCAAGTTCAACGCGTGTTTGGCATTCTTCCGCAGAAATTTTATCGGTGTTAAGTGTTTTATTCATAGTGACTTCCCCTGTTCATATCTTTCTTGAGTTTGATCAATTCTCAAAAATTGGCTTGATAAGGCCTAGTTTGTTATGTGATGAAAGATCAAAATTTATCTATTTATCTTGTTCAAGTAACTTCCATCGGTGAGCTTTATGACTGCATCTGCTTCTTTAACTCATAATGTTGCCATTATCGGCGCAGGGCCTGCTGGTTTAATTGCAGCTCAAAAGCTAGCTGAAGCAGGTGTTAAAGTTGTGGTTTATGAAGCCAAACCGTCAGTTGCTCGTAAATTCCTTTTAGCAGGAAGAGGCGGGTTAAATTTAACTCATAGCGAAGATATCTTGTCTTTCTTATCCCGTTATGCAGAAGGTGAAAGCTGGGTGAAAGATTGGATCGCAGGATTTTCGCCAGAAGATTTGCGCGCGTGGTCGCAGGATTTAGGTGTTGAGACCTTTATTGGAACAAGTGGGCGTGTTTTCCCGGAAGATTTCCGTGCGAAAGGTATATTGCGCGCATGGCTTCAGCGCCTGGGGCAACTAGGTGTCGAATTAAAAACAAACCAGCGATGGGTAGGGTTCACCACTGACGGCGTTACGATGCAGGAGAAGGAAGGGGATCACTACGAAATCCGTCCAGATGCAGTCTTATTTGCCTTAGGTGGTGGCAGTTATGCTCATATGGGTGCAGATGCGAAGTGGATACCAATCTTTCAAGAGCAAGGCGTAGACGTAACACCACTACAGGCATCCAATGTGGGATTTAACGTACCTTGGTCAGATTTCTTTAAAAACAGTTTTCAGGGACAACCTCTTAAAAACATAGCCTTGAAGATTGATGGTAAACGTAAGCCGGGTGAGGCGATGTTGACCCGATACGGGATTGAAGGAAATGCCATTTATGCGTTAAGTGCTTCATTGCGTGATCAAGTTAAGCGTGATGGTGAGATGATCCTTAAAATTGATCTGAAGCCATCTATGAATGAAACACATTTGTTAAATAAGTTAAAGTCGGGTCCAGGACGAAAATCTTTATCATCATATTTGAAGTCTCAGTTAAAGCTAACATCTCAGGCGGTCGCCTTATTACGGGAATTTACGGATTCCGCTGAGCTATCCGAAATGCCCAAGTTGGCCGAGATCATCAAAAACTGTCCTGTGAAATTAACCGGGCTTGCATCGATGGATAAAGCGATTTCCACAGCAGGAGGCATTAAGCAATCATCAGTCGATAAGAGTTTAATGTTAAAAGCTTGCCCCGGATATTTTGTGGCTGGAGAAATGTTAGATTGGGAGGCGCCAACTGGTGGTTACTTACTACAAGCTTGCTTTTCCAGCGGTGTTTATGCAGCAAAAGAAATCATAAGATATTTAGATCAATAGAATTAGGCTCATCCGCCTGCATAGTGAAGAATAACTTTTCTATGATGTGGAGCGTGACGATGTTCGAACAGGTATATACCCTGCCAGGTTCCTAATACGGATCGACCATGGGAAACCGGAATTGTAAGGCTAACATCCGTCAAGGCTGATTTGATATGTGCCGGCATATCATCAGGGCCTTCACAAGTATGTTTATACCAAGGCTCGTTTTCAGGCACATAACGTTTAAAGAAATTAGTTAGGTCCGTTTTTACATCAGGATCAGCATTTTCCTGTATTGTAAGAGAACAGCTGGTATGGCGGCAAAATAATGTTACCTGTCCAACGGAAGCTTGAATTTGTAAAAGCCAGTTTTCCAGATCATAGGTGAATTCATACAGGTTTTGCCCCTGCGTTTTGATCACCAATTCTGTTTGTTCCTGACGTAACATTTTATTTAGATATTTGTTGCTTCAAAATTATTTCGAGACATCAGTTCTTCAATATCCCAACTCCAGCGGTCTTTGGGAAAAGTAACATACACAGTTGTACCTTCGCTTATGACGCTTTCCAGATGTAATTTGCCTTGATGTAAGTTCATAAATCGTTGTACGAGGCTTAGGCCTAACCCTGTCCCTTCCACATGTCGTGTTAGGGACGTATCAGCCTGTCCAAATGGTTGAAGGACTATCGGAATATCTTCTTCTGCGATTCCAATACCTGTATCTGCAACGGAGATTTCTAAACATCCATCGATATCTTCACGCAAGCGAATAGTAATTGTACCTCCGCTCTCAGTGAATTTTACGGCATTGGAAAGAATATTTAACAGGATTTGTTTAAAGACGCGACGATCGGCATTCAATATCGGATCACGATCAATTTCAACCAAGTTTACAGTTAAGCCATTTTTCGCTGCGCGTTCCTTGATAAAACGAAGACAACGTTCAACTTCAACATGAGCTTCAAACATTTCCTCTTCTAGATGGTATTCGCCTGCTTCAACTTTGGACATATCCAAAATGTCGTTAAGAATTTCCAGAAGGTGACGTGCACCATCATTAATATCGTCTACATATTCTTTATAGGATGGAACACCCATTGGGCCGAATAGTTCATTTTGTAGAATCTCGGAAAACCCAATAATAGCATTCAGTGGGGTGCGGAGTTCATGACTCATATTAGCCAAAAATTCTGATTTTGATCTATTGGCAATTTCTGCAGCTTCTTTTGCCTGATTTAATTCACGGGCGACGGCATTATGTTTCGACATGTCCGTATGAATACTGCCAATACCAACAATTGCGCCCTGCATATCTCTTAAAGGAAAACGCTGTGTCATCGTGGTAACTACACTACCATCTTGCAGGCGCACATTGGCTTCATATTCAATAGATTCACCAGTCTGGATTATTTTCTCTTCTTCTTGGAAAATTTGATCGGCTTGTGGCGCGTCAATAAATTCGTGAACTGTTTTACCTAATGTAGGTAAGTTCTTGGGATTGAAAATCTTGTTCCAATGTTTATTCGTCGTGACAAATTTCCTATCAACATTCTTATAGGAAATTGCGTTAGGCATATTTTCTATGAAATTTCTAAATCGACGCTCGCTGTTATAAAATGCAATTGTTTCTGTATCAGGATGAGCAATGCGGTGGACATAACCGTCAAAGCTGTCTTCACCTGTAGGTTCAATTACCAAACGTAAATTATATTCTGATACTTGTTCGGCCGCTAAACCAAATGCCATATCAAATTTGTTTTTCTGCTTTAAGGCACCGTCAAGGCTTAGTTTTACATATACAAAATCAGATGGCGTTAAAATTTCGGTTAGTTGGTAGATGTCTTCAGGTAAATCTGTTTTATTGTCTATTGAGAGGATTTGACCGAGGTTGGATGTGGCTGATAAAATTTCACCATCTTGATTTAGCTTGATCATCGCCATGTTCATATGGTCAAGCATAGCGCTAAAATCACTGATTGTAAGATCCAGCTTCGGCATTGTTTTTAAACCTCAATATAACCTATAAAATGTCGTCTTGATCAGACACTAAATTGGTTAGGGCTGAAAGGTCACGACGCAGATTTTGTCGACTGACGAGCTTCTTCTGCGCAGGAAGTGGTAAATCCGTGAAATTGATAATGTTCTTTTTCACTAACACATCAATTAAATCTTCAATGATTCGTGACATGGCCGCATCAGATTGTGCCAATGCACCATGAACGTCATCTGGTCTATTTTGAAGAAGGAATTCTTGTACTTCAGGATGACCATACGGCAATTGTTCAGATTCCAAAGCGGTTTGGTGATCTGAGACCGTAACAATATAACCTTTTTCATCACGTGTAACGTAAGGCATTGGTATCCTGCACTTTATAAATAAGTAGACGTATTTAGACAGGCTTTGCCTTTAAAGGCAAGTCAGGATGATATATTTCAACCATCCCGATTAAAAATTACAGCTAAATCTATACTCATCACCTATAGATTTAGCTAACCCATATATCTTCGTTGGTAATTGGGATGATGCCGTAAGGGTTATTTGCTGTATCATTTTTATAAGAGGCGTGTTTTATGACGTCGAAGTTGACGGTTTTTTGAAATGATGACAGTTGGTATAGGCGCTTCGCATAGCTCCAAAGATTTGGAAAGTCTGTTAGGCGTTTTAGGCTACATCTATGCAAGATATGATAAACTAAATCAAACCTGATTAGTGTTGAAAAAAGATTGATATCAGAGATGCAAATAGATGGACCAAGAAGGTATTCATGCTCTGATAATCTATCATCTAGTATTCGCATAACTTCGAAAACACCCTGAACAGCTTCTTCATAAGCTTCTTGTGATTGAGAGAAGCCAGCACGATAAACGCCAGTACTAAATTTGGTATGTATTTCTGTATTCAGGCATTGAATATCATCTAATCGATCTGCAGGAAAAAGCGAGAATTTTGGAAACTTCTTAAGTGCTTTTGAAAAGTCATCAAGAAATTTAACAATTTCACTGGATTCATTACATAAGATTCTTTGTTCCAAATTATCCCATAACAAAGGAACTGTTACGCGCCCTGAATAATTAGGATTGGTTTCTGTGTATAATTGGTGCAAATGAATAGCTGAAAAGTTGGCATTGAAGTTACAAACTTGCCCATCATCCAAAGCGTAGCCTTCCACCCTTTCACCATGTGCGATATGGATGTGAAAATAGTCTGATAACTCCAACAAATTGTAACTGATCAAACAGCGTTGGGACCACGGACAACTGTTTGAACCAATAATCCAATATCTAGTTTCAGGTTGAGACGCATTTTCAATAATCGATTGAATAAGTGTTTCTTTATCTTCGATTGCGGTGAATAGAGAAGATGGACTATTATATCTACCATCATTTATGTATTGATTCTCAATTGTCCATTTTCCATCAATTAACATTCCCATTTTATTTCCTTTCTATTGTATGAAGCAAATATAGATAAATTCTGAAGATAAATCTGGTTTGGAAATTTTAAATAATGGTGTATAAAATAGACCATTATGAAATCATTACCGTTAAATTCCCTATACGCTTATTGGCATGTTTATTCCCAAGGTGGCATTCGTGCAGCCGCACGTGTCTTAGAGGTCAGCCATTCGTCCGTATTACGTCATGTAAAAGAATTGGAGATGTGGTGCGGTGCTTCTCTAATAGAAACAAGGCCAAATTCGAAATCGCTTATCTTTACCCAAAAGGGAAAGCAATTAGGTGACAGCGTAAGCAAATTCTTCCCGCCTTTTGAGAGTAATTTGATCAAGTTGAAGGAAGAAAAGCATTCCAATCAGGTTATTATCTCAACGACACCATCGATTGCCTCCCGATGGCTTATGGCTAAGCTGCCAGACTTTCAAAAACAATATCCAAATATTGAGATACATATCCGTTTGGATCAAAAGGTTGAGAATTTCAAGGTCGGTGAATTTGATATTGCCATACGTATGGGGCGTGGTGGCTGGGATGAGCCTTATGAACAGCCTTTAATGGATGACTGTCTAATTCCAGCCTCTAACAGGCAAGACACGTATCGAGATAAACACGATCTAATGACTGTGCCGCTTATTCATGATGGCGACCCTGAAGGGAGTTGGCATTCTTGGTTTGAAAAATACTTACCAGAAATATTTGGAACTGCGGCAGGACGGAAACAAAGTAAGTCTGGGCCGATATATGCATCTTCGGATTTGGTGATCCGTGCGGCCATGGCCGGAGATGGTGTCGCGTTGGTGAGAGAACAATTATGTCGCGATGAACTCAAACAAGGGATATTAGTGGATCTTTTCCCGGAGGAACATGTGCCGTTGAAAGATGCCTATTGGCTGGTTGGTGCACAACCGCATCATCAATCAAAAGCAACTCGGCTCGTATGGGAATGGTTGTTAAAAACTGCTTCTTAAACGAAAACGGGACCCCGATATCTCAAGGTCCCGTTTAAATTCGTACCAACAAGGTTACCGTAAGGCTAACGCCTTAGTGCAATTTGTTAGCCAAACCTTCGATAGCTGCATCTTGAAGTGCATCACCGGATTTACCGGATAGTTGCTCTGTCAAGATTTCACGAGAAGCAGTCATCGCCATATCAACAGCCAGGTTACGAACTTCGTTGATTGCCGCTTGTTCAGCTTGTGCAATCTTGTCTTTCGCCTGTTGTTCGCGACGTGAAAGGGTTTCGTCCAGAGTTTTCTGAGCGTTTACCTTCATTGATTCAACTTCAGACTTAGCATTAGCAACAATTGCTTCCGCTTGTTGAGTTGCGTCACGTTGCTTCTTTTGAAGCTCTGCCAAGGCAGCTTGTGCTTCTTCTTTCAGCTTCTCAGCTGTTTCCAGTTCTTCGCGAATGGCTTTACCGCGTGCAGTTGCAGCTTCTGCAATTGCACCACGTAATTTCCATACTACGAGAAGGACAAAGATAACAAAGGCAACAGCAGTCCAGAATGTTGGATCATTTAACAACTTATCCATGACTACCTACCTTATGCGTCTTTAGCGGCATCAAGTGCCTTGTCCAAAGCTTTTGCATCCGCTGCTGTACCGGAGAGCTTCTCCACAACAGATGCAGCAACCTCTGTTGCAACTTCGCGAACAGAAGCCATAGCTTGTTCACGAGCAGCAGAAATACGCTTCTCAGCTTCTTCAGCTTGTGAAGCCATGTCGGCTTCAAAAGCATCCATACGCTTTTGTTGAGCTTGCGCAATTTCATCAGCAGCTTTTGCCAAAACGGCATGTGCTTCCGCACGTGCATCTGCAAGAGCTTTGTCCAGGTCTTCCTGAACTTTCTCTGCATCTGCTTTCAACTGCTCTGCTTTTTCAAGGTCGCCGGTTAGTTTTTGTTGACGATTGGCAAGTGTTTCACCAACACGTGGCAACGCAACTTTCCACATAACCAAGAAAAGAATTGCAAAAGAAACAGCCAGCCAGAAGATCTGACTAGGGTAACTTGTGGGGTCCAGCTGCGGCATACCGCCAGCTGCTTGTGCAGCTGCAGGCATTACAACTGCTGTCGCAGCTGTTATCCGCAGAAGAGTATTTTTAATATTCGCCATATTGCCGGCTCCCAAGTCTTGTTCGTTAGAAAATTGCTTCGAATGATTTGGATCGAAATCTAAATATCCGAAACGAAAGTGTTTCTTAACCGAACAGGATTAGGAACGCGATTACCAACGCGAAAAGACCTACAGCCTCTACCAAGGCGAAGCCCAACATACCCAATGGGAATACTTTTGGTTGAACCGCTGGGTTACGAGCGATAGATGCGATCAAAGAGGAGAAGATGTTACCAATACCGATACCAACACCGAAAAGACCAATGACAGCCAAGCCAGCGCCGATCATTTTTGCAGCTTCTAGTTCCATTTTAAAAATTCCTTATCAGTTGGATTGACGGGGGATTCAGTTTTAGGCCCGACCAATCACGGTTGTAAAAAAAGAGTTAACAGTCCACCAAATCTTAGTGAAGGTGGATGCTGTCGTTCAAATACAAGCATGTGAGAATGGTAAACACATATGCTTGCAAGAAAGCTACCAGTACCTCAAAACCGGTAAGTACAACTACCATGCCAAGCGGGAGAATCCCGAATAAGCCTAGAGCTGCAACAAATCCTGCGAATACTTTCAACAGCATGTGACCCGCAACCATATTGGCGCAAAGACGTACTGCTAAACTCACAGGACGAGATAGATATGAGATCAACTCAATCGGTACCATTACAGGGATCATATAAGCAGGAACCCCATGTGGAACGAACAAGCCAAAGAATTTAAATCCATGGCGGAACAAACCAACAAGGGTTACACCTGTCACAACAAATGCACCCATTGCAAAAGTTGCAATGATGTGACTTGTGAAGGTGAAGCTATATGGAATGAGACCCAGTAAGTTACCGAAAAAGACGAACATGAACAAAGTAAAGATGAATGGGAAGAATTTACGGCCTTCATCACCCACATTGTCTTTAATCATACCCGAGATAAACTCATACACTGACTCAGCCAGTGATTGCCAAGGACCAGGAACCAACTCGCGTCGGTTCATGCCAACAATCATGAAAATTGAAACCGCAGCAACGGTAATCAACATCCATAGACTGGAGTTAGTGAATGTGTGGAAAGGCATTTCAGATAGAGAAGCACCAGCTTCTGCACCCAAAACCTTAATTTCGAATTGTGCGATAGGACCAGCCACGTTGCACTCTCACTTTTTCACTAGCGTTACTGTTAAAGCCGGGGAAGTTTTTATGCCCGACTCGCTCGCGCTATAAATTCAAAAGTTTTTAGAGCATCCCCGAAAGAAAGCTTCCAACCCCTCATGAATTAGACGTTTTATCCTGTTCTTCTTCTGCCTTTTCCTGTTGGTCTTTATAACCAATAGTCATATCCATGCCGTTTACCACACGATAAACATTCATGAATCCAGATGCAGATCCAAACAAGAAGAATATGATCAAAAACAATGGTTTGGTATCAAGCCATGTATCTAATGCATATCCAATTCCGACACCAATAAGAAGTGCCGCCACGAATTCTGTGCCAATCCGTACCGCAAAGCTGAGACCTTTATTATCGATCTCATTTTTTTCAGCTCTCTTCTTAATTTTTTGCATGGTCGGTGAGGCGGCTTTCGCTTCCTCAATTTTCCGGCCAAGTTCATCAAGATCTGAACCGTCCTTGCCGTTGGACATAGATGAATTATCCTTGCACAAAAAAGGCGGCGCAAAATATTACGCCGAAATCGCGCGCACTTTAGGAATTCTTACATCGAAAGTCAAGGATTTCAGTGGTTGTAAATAAAAGATTAGATTTCTAATTTATTTATGCTAATAAGGCTTTAATTTTTAAGTATTATTTTTGATTAGAAGGTGCTACTATAGATGGAAAGCTATCTTATTCTTGATTGGCACCTGAAGAACAACGATAGGGCGGGGATTAATTTATAAATGCTCAAAAACTATAAGATTTCTCATAAAATCTATGCGCTGTTAGCCGTTAGTATATTAGTGACGATAACAATTTCGTCTTACGCTATCTACCAGATGACTTCCATTGGTAAGGAAATTGAAGAAATTGCCGAAGAGGATATGCCTCTTACCAAGCAAATTACGGCGATTACAATTCATCAATTGGAACAGGCTATTTTATTCGAACGTGGCATTGCGCTGGGATTTGAAATGGAGAAAGAGCCATCGATTCGTGTGAAGTTTGATAAGCTATATCGTACTTTTGAAGGCTTAACCAAGTCCGTCCAACAAGAAATTATTGATACTGAAGAACGTGTTGAATTAGCGATTGAACATGTGGCAGGGACCGCGGCGGAAGCAGAATTTAAAACGCTATTAGCGGTCTTAAAGAATGTTGAAAAAGAGCATGACGAATATGACAAACTTGCTTTGGACATGCTTCAGAAGGTTTCAAATAGTGAATGGGATGCGGTGATCAAGGGAACTGAAAAAATTCAAGTCCTTGAAGATCAAATCGATCACGAACTGGAAACGGCGCTGCATGAGATTGAAGCCTTTACTGAACAGGCTTTGTTAACAGCGGAAAGTCATGAAAAATCAACTCTATATACGTTAACAGTATTAAGTATTGTTTCAATCGTTGGATCTTTGGTAATTGGCATCAGTTTAGTGACAACGACCACATTGCAAATTTCATCCATGGTGGACGCGATGAAAGAATTGGCGAAGAAGAATATGGATATCCGTATTCCAGGGCTTGGTCGAAATACTGAAATTGGTCATATGGCTGATGCAGTTGAAATTTTCCGCGAAAACATGATCAAGGCAGATGAGTTGGCAGAGAAGGATCGTCAAGTTCAGGAAATGGCTGCCAAACGCGCCGCTTATATTGAAGAATTGAGTTTGAATTTTGATCGGGATGTTGCGGATGCCATCCGATATGTTTCGGAAAATGCCGAGTTGATGAAAGGTACTGCGGAGGCGATGAAAGGAATCGCAGTCTCTACGTCTGAACGGTCAGTTGTTGTATCCTCTGCAGCCAATGAGGCGGCAACCAATGTGCAAACTGTTGCGTCTGCAGCGGAACAGTTAACAGCGTCTATTCGTGAGATTAGCCATCAAGTTGCGATTTCGGCACAAATTTCTACCAATGCAACTGGTCAGGCAGATGCAATTGCACAACAAATTAAAGGTTTGGATGAAGCGGCGCAAAAAATCGGCGATGTCATGGGGCTGATTAGCGAGATTGCTGATCAAACTAACTTACTTGCTTTGAATGCGACTATTGAAGCGGCGCGTGCTGGGGAAGCTGGTAAAGGATTTGCTGTTGTTGCCAATGAAGTGAAAAACTTGGCCAACCAAACTGCGAATGCAACCGGGGAAATTGATACGCAGATTACGCAAGTACAATCTGCAACTAAGGAAGCCGTGAAGGCCATTGGTGAAGTTGTTGGGACGGTTGGTCAGTTAAACGAAACTTCCAGTGGCGTTGCAAGTGCAATTGAAGAACAAGAAGCCGCAACTGGTGAAATTGCGATGAATGTGGAACAAGCCGCACGTGGAACACAGGAAGTGACCGATACCATTACGGAAGTAAGTGTTGCCGCCAATAAAACAGGTGAAGCTTCCATGAATGTGTTGGAGATTTCAGAGGCATTGTTGGAAAAGTCAGATTTTTTAACCAGCCAAATTCAAACATTCCTACAGAAAGTCAGAGAAGCATAAAAGTGGCTCTCTCCGTTTGGTGAAAATGGCTCTTCCTTGGGAAGGGCCATTTTTTTATGGTGCGATGAAAATCTAGGAGGCAGTCATGTATATTCCATCCCATTTTAAAGAGGATAGTGTTGAAAAGGCATATGAGATTATCGATCAATATGGCTTTGCTACACTAGTGTCGCCACATGTTAGTGTGACGGAAGATATGCCTTATGTTACACATCTTCCATTTTTGAGAGATGGTAATGTTTTATTAGGGCATTTAGCTCGTCCAAATAAACACTGGAAGCGATTTGATAATGAGGTGGCACATACAGTGATCTTCCAAGGTGCGCATGGTTATATTTCTCCACGTTGGTATCAAAATGAAGATCAGGTGCCGACTTGGGCTTATGCGACTGTTCATGTAACAGGTGTCATCCAGCTTATCGAAGAGATGGATGAGATTAATAGTCTTATGGAAAAAATATCAGCCCAATATGAAGGTGCCGCAGGATGGAAACCATCGAAGGTGGATCCCAAAAAATATGAAGCACTAAAACGTGGAATTGTCTGTTTTAAAATGGAGATGTCGGATATTCAGTGTAAGCTGAAACTGAACCAGAATAAATCTGAGTTGGATCAAAATTCCGTACTATCTGTCCTGAAGGAACAAGGAACGGAGCCTGCGTTGGTTCAGGAAATTAGCAATCTCATGGCTTCAAATTAAATGCATCAATCATGATCGGTGATTGGCGAAGTCGGGCGCCTATATATAGGGCGCCATATTTTGTTAGGTGGCCTCCATCGTATGATATTAGGCGGTTTTGTGTATCAAAGATTGGACATGAATTTGTTGAATCGCAAACAAATTCGGGAATATCTAAAATATATGGAATATCTAGTTTTTTTATAAATTCGTTCAATTTATTCACGTCATCCGGAGCTTTTTGCCGAAAACTCGATCGTTTTGTTTTCGGCATATATAAAAGCTCTTGTGGGTTAATATGCCCAAATCCTTTTGTAGTAGCGAGCACGATATCGGCATCTGTGATCGCATCAAGATTATCGTAGGTTTCCTGCAAATAGGGGAGGTGCCATTGTGCCCAGGAAGAGACTAAAAATATATAATCGGCCTTTTGGGTTAACTGTATAAGTTTCTTATCTTTATACCCTGGATGGAGATAGCAATCATGACTTTGAAAATGCGAGATATCACGATTGGTGTAAAGGTTTCCACAATTACCAGGTATTGTATATGTCACAATATTTACACTTCGTTCGTAATTATTTTCATAAAGCATATTTACGAAATCTTTAGCATAGCTATCCCCGATAATAAGAATATTTTGTTTAGTGTTTTCTTCAGGGAAAGATTGTTCGGAAAGTATGTTAAACTGTTTATCAACATATTTTCCTTCCTCCACGTAATTTAACGACGCTAGATATTGATCTTCAACATGGAAGCGGTGGAGGGCACCTTTCGAGTAATATCCAGCTGCTCCAAGGCAAATCAAAAATAGTAAGCTTGTGATTGAAAGTGTTAATGTGGACCGTTGTGTTAAACGGTACTCTTTTGATCTAAAGGGCTGCTCAATATATTTCCAGCTAAGAACAGCAAGGACGAAAGTTAATACAATCAACAAAGTAATTGCGAAATCTGTAAGATGACTCGGTGATAAAATGCGTGCAAAAGCAAATATAGGTTGATGCCACAAATATGCGCTATAGCTAACCAATCCAATAGCTACAAAAGCTTTCAGAGAGAGGAATTTGGAGATAATGGTATCGCTTTTTGCATACAGAATAATTAAAGCGGTTCCGATCACTGGCAATAGGGTATAGACGGATGGGAAAGGTGTTGTCTTATCATATAAGAAGATAGACAGGATGATACAAATGAAGCCAATGAGAGCTAATGAATTATGCCCTGTGATATTCTTCCTATGTAACATAAATGCACAAATGCAGCCTATCAGTAATTCCCATGCGCGAGTGGGGGCTAGGTAAAAATTTGCAACGGGATTAAACCGCCAACCATATTCAGCAATGGCAAAACTACTCAAAGTGCCTAGAATGATAAGCCATAACGCCCATTGTTTTCGAAAACGCCAAACCAGCAGAAGGAATATTGGAAAGATAAGATAGAACTGTTCTTCGATCGCCAGGCTCCAGGTATGAAGCAGTGGGTTTTCCTCGGCAGACCGGGCAAAATAATTAACTTCGGTCCAAAAGAAGATGTTAGAGACAAAGAGGCCTACAGCGATAATTGTCTTAGATATTTCTTCTAATTTGAATGGTAATGTGAAGAAATATCCAAATATTAGAATTGAAAGAGAAACCGCAACAAGTGCAGGTAGGATTCGCTTTGCGCGACGTTCATAAAAACGTAGAATAGAAAAATCGCCCTGTTCGAGTTCCTTCAACAAAATAGAGGTGATTAGATAGCCACTGATAACAAAGAAGATATCAACACCAACATAACCACCGCTGAAAATTTGAAAGCCAGCGTGAAATAAGATGACTGGAATTACTGCTATAGCACGTAAGCCATCTATTTCAGGACGATACTGCATTTAATTTGGTATCTTTACATTCTTACACGTTAAAACGGAAGTTAAAGATGTCACCATCTTTCGCGAGGTATTCTTTGCCTTCCAGACGCATTTTACCAGCTTCTTTTACTGCGGCTTCGCTACCTGCATCGATATAGTCGTTATAAGCAGTTGTTTCAGCGCAGATAAAGCCACGTTCAAAATCGGTATGAATCACGCCAGCAGCATTTGGTGCCGTTGCGCCGTTTTTCACGTTCCATGCGCGTGCTTCTTTCGGACCGACAGTGAAGAAGGTGATTTGATCAAGAAGTTGATAACCTGCGCGGATGACACGAGCCAGACCTGTTTCTTCCAAGCCTAGATCTGCCAAAAATTCAGATTTTTCTTCTTCTGTTTCCATTTGCGCAATTTCAGCTTCGATCGCTGCAGAAATAACAACAGAACCACAACCTTGTTCTTCTGCCCATGCTGCAACCTTGGCGGACAACTCATTACCTTCTGACGCAGAATCTTCCTCTACATTACATACATAAAGAACAGGTTTAGATGTGATAAGTTGCATGCGTTTTAGACGTGGTTTTTCATCTTCGTCAATTTCCATAGCACGTACAGGTTTACCGTCGCGAAGAACGTCCAGACAACGTTCCATTAATTCGATATCAGCTTTTGCTTCTTTATCGCCACCACGTAGTTTCTTAGTTAGGTTTGCGACACGTTTTTCAAGGCTTTCCATGTCGGAGAGCATCAATTCAGTTTCAACCACATCCGCATCGCGGATCGGATCAACAGAACCATCCACATGTGTAATATCGCCATCTTCAAAGCAACGTAAAACATGGCAAATTGCATCTACTTCACGAATATTTCCAAGGAACTGGTTGCCTAGACCTTCACCTTTTGAGGCACCCTTTACAAGACCGGCGATGTCTACAAATTCTAATTGTGTTGGGATTACTTTTTGGGACCCTGCTAAAGCCGCTAGCTTGTCCAAACGAATGTCCGGTACAGATACACGACCTGTGTTCGGCTCAATCGTACAGAAAGGATAGTTTGCAGATTCAGCTGCTTGTGTTTGTGTTAATGCGTTGAAAAGCGTAGATTTACCAACATTTGGAAGACCAACAATACCGCAATTAAAACCCATGGTTTTGATCCTTTATTGATTAGGACAGAGCATAATCTCTGTACAGGAGCCAATTGGCCCAGCTCATTTATGAATTATTTAACTTGTCTTTTGCTTTTTGAAAAGCCGCGGCTAAACCGGATAAGGTAGGTTTAGCCTCTTCTGTTTGTTTTTGTTGAGGTGAAACTTTTTGAGGGGCGCTATTTTTTGCAGCAGCCAACGCATCTTTTGTTTCTGATTTCTTTTGATTGGCAGGTGGATTCATAATGACACTAACTTTGGTCATGAATTTCCCGCTGCCTTTATTGATATCTTCTGCCTCTAGTAACTCTGGTAACGCATCAATTACTGCATCAATCTGTCTATTAATCAGATCGCGATCCTGTTTTCCAAAGTCACCCAACACATAATTGGAAACTTTATTTTTATCACCGGGATGACCTATCCCTAAACGAATGCGAGTATAATCTTTGCCGATATGGGCATCCATGCTACGTAGACCATTATGCCCACCATGGCCGCCTGCAAATTTTACTTTTAAACGGCCAGGCTGAATATCCAGTTCATCATAAATGACAAAGACGTCTTGCGATTCCAATTTGTAGAAACGCATGGCTTCGCCAACAGCTTGGCCTGAATTATTCATATATGTATGCGGCTTGAGAAGCAGAACTTTCTCTGTTCCGATACGACCTTCGGAAACCATACCTTGGAAACGAGATTTCCAAGGGCCAAAAGAAGAATGGCGGCGAACGAGTTCGTCCACCGCCATAAAACCGATATTGTGGCGGTTGTTTTCATATTTCGGGCCAGGATTGCCCAAACCAACCAGCAACAACATAAAGTCTTACTCTTCAGATGCAGCTTCTTCTGCTTCACCTTCTTCTTCTGCATCATCAGCAGAAGCCGCGCCTTTAGGTGCTGCGATATTCACAACAACTGGATCACGGTCGGTAATTGCAGAGGTAACACCTTTTGGCATATCAATATCGGAGATACGGATTGTATCGCCAACTTGAGCTGTCGCCAAATCAAGTGTGAATTCAGAAGGAACGTCTGTTGCAGCACAGATAACTTCAACTTCGTGACGTACGTAGCTGATGATACCGCCCGCTTTAACACCTTCACAGGAATCTTCGTTCAAGAAAACAACAGGAACGGATACGTGAAGTGTTGTGTTTTTACCAGCACGCACGAAATCAACGTGCAATACTTGATCAGAAACTGGGTGGAACTGAACGTCGCGAACCAAAGCTTTTTCTTTAGAACCACCTTCAACGTCAACTGTATAAACAGTAGAGAAGAAGTGGCCGCTTTCTAGACCTTTCCAGATTACACGTGGATCAACAGACACCATAGATGGGTCTTTGTTGTCACCGTAAATTACACATGGTACGAGGCCTTCACGACGGATAGCGCGAGCTGCCCCCTTACCTGCTCGTTCCCGCTTGACAGCTGGGATCACAGAAATATCACTCATGGAAATCTCCTAATAAATGAGTGTTAAAACATAGGGCATATTTTATAAAATTACCCTTAGGTTTAAGGTCCAACCTCCAGGGGTGTTAGACCATGGCGCGGCTTATAAGGAAAAGTCGGGCAAAATGCAACCTTAATTTGTTTAATACCCATATATAAAAAGGGCCGCATTAGAATGCGACCCTGAATATTTTCGTAGAAGGAAAATACTGCCTTATTCGAAAAGAGAAGAGACAGATTTTTCTTCATAAATGCGTTTAATTGCTTCAGCCAATAATGGAGCAACAGGAACTTGTTGAATATTATGGCTAGCACGCATCGCTTCAGTGGCTTGAATAGAATCTGTAACAACCAATGCTTCTAATGGAGAGGATGCCACGCGGGCAACCGCACCACCTGATAAAACACCATGGGTTACATAAGCACTCACAGATTTCGCGCCAGCATCTTTCAATGCTTTGGCTGCATTACATAATGTACCAGCACTATCAACAATATCGTCAATCAAGATACAGCTGCGACCTTCCGGGTCACCGATAATATTCATGACTTCGGAGACACCCGCTTTTTCACGACGTTTATCGATGATTGCCAAGTCGCAATCCAAACGTTTTGCCAAAGCGCGTGCACGTACAACACCACCAACATCCGGGGATACAACCAACGGCGTATCATCTTCTGAAAGCTGGCTTTTCAAATGTGTGTGCAAAACAGGTAATGCAAATAAGTTATCTGTCGGGATATCGAAGAAACCTTGAATTTGTCCTGCGTGCAAATCGATGGTTAAAACACGATCCGCACCTGCTGTCTCGATCAGGTTTGCAACTAATTTTGCAGAAATTGGTGTGCGAGGTCCGGTTTTACGATCCTGACGGGCATAACCGAAGTAAGGGATCACAGCTGTAATACGACGGGCAGAGCCACGTTTTAAAGCATCAATCATTACCAACAATTCCATGAAGTTATCGTTGGTTGGGAAACTTGTTGGCTGAACAACAAATACATCTTCGCCACGTACATTTTCCAGGATCTCTACAAAGATTTCCATGTCGGAGAAACGACGGATAGAAGCTTTTGTAAGAGGTACACCTAGATAGGCAGAGATGGATTCAGCAAGAGGGCGGTTGGCGTTACCAGAGAGGATTTTCATGAAAGTATCACTCTTTATTTAGTAGGGCAGCTACTTCAACGGGCAGGTGCCTAGGTTTTGATCCTGACGAAAATGCCTGATGCATTATCAACAATGCTGGATCACTGCAAATTCCGAGTCCTCCTATAGCAAAGATGAGGATAATTTGTAAACGACTCTTCGTGCTGATTCAGATGAAAAAGTGAATCTTTTTGACGGTTAGGAAAATTATAGTTCGAATGTGACTAATTTGCTCTTTGTAATAGAAGTTCATCTAACGTTAATGCAGCATCCTGAACAACCCCAACAGCAATGATATATGCTGTATCGCCCCAACGTTCGTTCAGTTGGCCATGAGGGATATTATTTTGCTGCTTTATGCTTCGCAATTCATTTCCAAGATGGTCTTGAAAAAGCCAATCAATCCGCACTTGGTCTTGGGTTTCGTCTAACTGTTTAACGAGAATAGCGCCAGAAATAACCAGATCTGCACGGGCGGTGTCCTCTACAATTTTGATACGCGCTTTTTTCAAGATCGAGATGATATTGCGTTTTAGGGCAACATTACCGTCACCGGGCGCGCCTGCTATCCTCAATAATTTAACACTTATATTATTAAGATTTTGTTGTTTGTTGATGGCGTCAATCACATCGGGCTTTAAGGTGATAGCAATTTCTAGGGCTATTTGATCTGCAAGGCGTTTTTCTATCGCTTCTTTTGAAACATCCTCCAGTATAGGGATGACAGTTTCTTTGGTGCTTAATTCATCATATTCATTGTCGAAGAAGTCCCAGACATACCGTATTTCTCTCTCTTTATGCACAATGCTGCCGGATAAATGATAACCCATATCAAGGCTATCCGTTTGCGTGACTGGGATATTATATTCTGCCAGACGTTCCATCAGGAAAAATGCAAAGCGTTGATCGTCTTCATTATCACTTGTTTGATAATAGATACCACGGGCATCATCAGGAATAATTAAGATGTTGGAAAGTTTTTCATTTTCAGTTTGCGCTTTATACGGGCGAGGGATTTCACCGCAAGCTGCAATCATGAAAACGCACAGTATCGCAAGGAAATGTTTAAACAACGAAGAAGCATCCTGCGATCATTGCTAGAAAGAAAAAAGCAAATAACTGGATTAGCCAAGGCATAAATTGATCCTCTATTTTGCGAGTGAAATCGCTGAGATTTGGCGACCATAGTCGGGTTCTTTTGCTAAAGTGGTGCGACGATAGCTATAAAACAAGTCTTCGTTTTCTCTAGTATCCCAATCCAATTTTGTAAAAGAAGCCAGATTAAGAGTTGCAAGTTTGTCTAGAATAAAGCTGGGAAGATCAAACATAGAATGGCGAGGACGTTCACTAGGGCTGAAATATTTTGTGTTACCTGAATCGGCTGTAACAAACTCAACAACGAATTCGGAACCGACTTCATAAGAATGTTGATGAATGCAGGGGCCTAAAACAGCCTTGATATTGCTGCGATTAGCACCCAGTTTTTCCATGGCGTTCACAGTATTCTCCATAACCCCGCCAATAGCGCCTTTCCAGCCTGCATGGCAGGCACCAATCACGGATGCTTTTTCGTCCGCGAAAAGAACAGGACCGCAATCTGCGGTGAGGATACCAAGTGCTATATCATCGCGTTTTGTCGCAAAGCCGTCGGCTTTTGGACGTTGCATACTGTTCCATACCTCTAGATCAGGTTTACTATCAATTGTCACGACCTCAGCGGAATGAATTTGATAAAGGCTTAAAAGATGGCCGGAAGCCACCTTTAATTTGCCTGCAACACGATTACGGTTTTCTTGAACTTTATCAGGATTGTCATTGGAACCACTACCGCAGTTTAGTCCTTTATAGATACCTTCACTGATGCCACCACCACGCGTGAAAAAACCATGGTTTATGCCATCCAGTTTTAAACTATCATCTGTAAGAATATGTTTGGCTTCAATCATCAAAATTTATCCTGCTTCAAATCCGGCTAGGGAAGGGCCATCAGCGGCGCGTATCGCTAAAACCTTAAACAAGCTGCCCATTTCTTCATTATCGGTCAAGCGTTTGAGTGCGCTAGCAATATCTTGTTTTTGCTTCTCATTCCCATTGGCAGCAAGTTGGGCCGCACGCGCTTCAATTCCCATTCTTTGTAAAAACAAACCTTGTTCTAATAATGGCAAACTTTCACATCCAATGCGATTAAAGGCATTGGCTATCGCTTGAAAATCAACATGTGCTGTTAAGTCAGCCTCACCACAATGGTCCAGACAGTCACAGAATTCATGGTCTTTCAGGGCCTGAAAACTATCGCCTGTTGCCGATTGCGCATATCCATAGTCAATGAATAGACCAACGCCATTGCTGCGGGCAATATGGTCGGCCATGATTTCGGCTAACGTTATCGAAATAGGGCTCACTTCGGCGATACTACCTGTTTCTGCTTCCTTAATAACCATTTCAGAAAGCATGGCATCCAAATTGGTTTTTCTTGCATTTAAGCTCCAAGCAAACCCTTTGCTCTCATCATCCCAAACAATTACACGTTCACGCCATCCAACGTCCGTTTTCAGTAACTGCTGAATCGGAAGTGCATCAAAAAACTCATTGGCGACAAAAAATTGTGGAGAATCAGTTGTGGGATCAGGCAGAGTGTTCAGGTTTTCATGCCATTCAACTGAGTATTCATCTAACGTTTGTTTTTGTACTTGGCGAAGAGCAGGGCTGGTTTCGATTAAATGGATGCGCAGACTATCTTGAAAACCCGGTGCCATTTTAGTCGCACGTAGGATATCTGACATTAAAGTACCACGCCCCGGGCCGCATTCTATGAGATGGCATTCTTTTGGACTGCCTCTATCTATCCAGGCTTGAGCAAACCAAAGCCCGATTAATTCCCCAAACATTTGAGATATTTCGGGGGCTGTAATGAAATCGCCACTTTTACCAAAAGGATCCCGAGTGATGTAATATCCATATTCTGGATGCCCAAGACATAGCCCCATATAATCGGCGACAGACATCGGGCCCGTGCCTTCAATATGTTGACGAATGACATGGGCAAGCGGTGTCATAAACTAAGCTTTCTTCTTTGATTTTTTTGAAGTGGTGTTTTTCTTTAATGTTTTACCTTCTTCAATTGGGTTCTTGTAGGCGCGCCATATTAAATACCCACCATAAAGGGCCATTGGAACGGATAACCATTGCCCCCAAGTGGTGTTGAACGGTAAACCTGTTGTTAGAACTTCAGGTTCACGGAAAACTTCACCAATGGCACGTGCAATACAATATCCGATTAAGAACAGGCCTGAAATTAATCCCGGACGTTGGCGAGCGTTCAAGAATTTATACGCGCCGAATGTCACAAGAAATAATAATAAACCTTCCATTGCTGCTTCATAGAGCTGACTTGCATGGCGTGGTTCCGGTCCCGCACGAGGGAAGATAACCGCCCATGATACATCCGTTACGCGCCCCCAGAGTTCCTGATTGATAAAATTAGCAATACGGCCAAAGAATAAACCAACAGGGGCTACGATCGCAGCAACATCAGCAAGCCAGAAAAACTTGAGTTTGTGTTTTTTGGCAAATAGATACATGGCGCCAATCACACCAAGTAATCCACCATGGAATGCCATGCCACCTTCCCAAACATAAAGAATTTCTATGGGATTACTTAAATAATAACCTGGATAATAAAACAAGATATGACCAAGGCGGCCGCCGAGAATGACACCGAATACCGCCCAGGTGAGGAATTGATCAATATGGTCTGGTTTCAAAAGATGAGGCGGACGTCCTGCGACGCGCATGCCGTATCGCCAAGCAAAAACAAGACCTGTGATATAGGCAAGTGCATACCAACGAATTTCAATAGGACCAAGAGCTAATGCCACCGGATCAATTTCAGGGAAGTGGAAGGGGCCCATCTGCTAACCTTATCTTTCTTTATCTGACGCGAAGTGGAACTTCTTAACGATACCAATCTTCTGTTGCTAAATATTTACGGACATATTCACCGACACCATCTTCCAAGGATGTGCCGTTATGGTTATACCCTTCGGCACGAAGTTTCTGCATATTGGCTTCAGTGAAATACTGATAATGTTTACGAATATGTTCTGGTGTGTCGCGATAGCTGATCTTTGGGGCCATATCCATAGCCTTAAAGACAGCTAGAGCAAGATCCTTGAAGCTTCGCGCTTTCCCGCTACCACAGTTAAAGATACCGGATGTTTGATGGTTTTCATAAAGCCAAAGCATCACATTTATCACATCACCTACCCATACGAAGTCACGCATCTGTCCGCCGTCTTCATAATCGGGATGATGCGATTTAAATAAAACCGCTTCCCCATCTTGTTTGATTTTGTTGAAAAGCTGAACGGCTACAGATTCTTGTCCGCCTTTATGATATTCATTTGGGCCATAGACATTAAAGAATTTCAGACCTGCCCATTGGCGTGGGGCATAGCCCGCTGCAGCCATTTGTATAGCGCGTTGATCTGATATCTTCTTTGACCAGCCATAGGGATTGAGTGGTTGTAATTTATTAATTGCCTCAAGGCTTTGATCATCCTCAAAACCAAGTTTGCCATCTCCATATGTTGCAGCGGAAGAGGCATAGATTAAACGTGCTTGATTGCGTGCGCACCAGTCCCAAAGGTTTTGAGTGAATTGTACATTATTGCGCCAGATGAAATCTGCGTCGGTTTCTGTTGTGGTTGAGATTGCCCCTAAATGGAAAATGCAATCCACATTTTGACCGTTACTTTCAAGCCATTCCATCAAATTATCGGGGTTAATGATGTCGGCAACATTATGTTTTGCGATGTTTTTCCATTTGCCGCCATTACGTAAGCGATCACAAACAATGATTGGGCCAATGCCTTTATCTGATAATTCACCTACAAGGTAAGAGCCAATAAAACCTGCGCCGCCGGTCACAATAATCATGAAATTTAGCCTTATTTAATCAAAGAATTATTATCAAGGTTATAAGCTGCGTTCTTTGGCATTGCAACGCTGGCCCTTCCTGCCTATATCTAGGGTGCAATTCAGCTCTGCCAAGGTTTATTTTGCTTGTCAGAGTAAAAATTACGTTATTTTTAACTGACCTGCTTAAAATTCAGGAGGCATCCCATGCAAACCAAAGGTAAACTTTTTGATGATGTAGCCAAAGTAGCGAACTCTGCTGCTGGTGTATTTTCCGGCTTTAAGGGGGAATTAGAAGGGTTGGTAAAAGATCGTATCGAACGCATGATGGTCGAAATGGATCTGGTGACCCGTGAAGAGTTTGATGCCGTTCAGGCAATGGCTGCAAAAGCACGTCAAGAACAAGAAAAACTAGCAGAACGCGTTGAAACACTAGAGGCACAAGTTGCTTCTTTAAAGAAAACGACAGCTAAGAAAACTGCAGCAAAGAAGACTGCTGCGAAGAAGGCATCTTCCGATTAAGTGATTCGAAAGTCGCGAATCAGACTTTAGTTTATAAAAATCAAGTGTTTAAGCGTGTTTTGTGGCTTGTGCGGCAAACGCGCTTTTTTGATTGCCCTACTAGATAGGGTATATATTCCCAATCTGACATAAAAAAGTCATAGAAAATTAGATTTTTTGCGATGCCTGCTAAACTGCGGATTTGACTCGCTTATCCACAACCCCTTGTGTGTCGGACCTATTTTTATCCACAAGATTTTGCTTGCGTATAGGAATTCTTTCTTGAGTCAGGAAGAGGCATATGGCACTCTACATCTATTGAAGAAATAAGACTTATCCACAAGATGTCGGGGGTAGCAATATCGTCGAAATCACCAAAATAGGACGAGTCGCACAGGCAGTACCGGTTAATTCAATAACCTGTATAGGGGAATAAAAAGTATGTCTTTGACAGAAATGGAATTTGCAGTTTCCTCACCTAGTCCAATTGATATTGTTGAAGCTATGTTTCGCGCGAATGAATGGCCATTTGAGCGCACAGAGTATGACGAAATCTTTGTGGAGACAACTGGGGGATGGTGTGATTATGAAATGTTTTTCGCATGGCGCGAAGATCTGCAATCCCTTTATTTTGCGTGCAAATTCGATATGAAAATTCCTGAAAGCAAACGCAAGGGAATTAACGATCTTTTGGTTATGATGAACCAAAAAATTTGGATGGGGCATTTTGATCTGTCCCAAGAAGATGGATCGCCAATGTATCGGAATACAATTCCGGTGCGTGGATTGTCTCAGGTGAGTGTCGAGATTTTGGAAGATATGATGGATGTCGCGTTGGTTGAATGCGAACGTTTCTATCCTGCGTTCCAATTCCTGGTTTGGGGTGGCCATACTCCGGAAAAGGCAATATCGGCAGCTCTATTGGATTGCGCTGGTGAAGCTTAACTAAAGCTTTGCAATAATGCCAAGCTTGGTCCCAAATGATTAAATTTGGGATGCGAGCAAAATAACTGACATCAAATAAGAAATTGATGTCAGTAGGTAGATTTTACATCAATTTCTTACCGTTCGGAACATTGCTATCCGGTGTGTTTAGAACGATACCACCATTTTCGTCTTCATATCCTAATACCAAACATTCAGACATAAACTTACCAATTTGTTTTGGTGGAAAGTTAACGACAGCTGAAACCTGTTTGCCAATTAATCCTTCAGGCGTGTGGTGAGCTGTTATTTGCGCTGATGTTTTACGTTCGCCGATATCCGGCCCAAAATCGATCCACATTTTAATTGCAGGAATACGTGCTTCAGGATAGGCCTCTGCACGAATGATAGTGCCTGCGCGAATGTCAACTTTCAAAAAATCATCAAAAGTAATCGTAGACATGAATAAACCCCCATTCATGAATTTGGTATAGTATTTGTATGTGCTTAACTTGATTGATTTTTTTCTGAATTCCAAGGACAATTTAAAAATTCATTCAAGAAGGGAAGGGCTTGAAGTGAAAAAAAATAAAAATTACGGCTTAAAACATGCATCTAAATATGTGTTATATGCACTCGTTTCTGTGTGCATTTGTGGTGAAATGGTTCGCTTTGCTGCGGCTGATGAATGGCATGTTAATTTTTCAGTTCAAAATTCTGAACCAAAATATCTTATACAAGAAGGTGGTGTGCTTTCCGGGTTATGTGGCGAAATATATCAGGCGATGAAACGTGAGTTGCTGAAGGTTGGTATATCGGTTCGTTTTGATGATCAGCCTCGTCCTATTAAAAGAATTTTAAATGATCTGGAAATGGGGAGATCGGATGTTTTTTGCGGGGCAGGCCGAAATGAGCAACGCGAGGCGGCATATATCTATTCTGTACGTCCCGTTTATTATACCTCAAATGTTTTAGTTTCCCATAAGGACAATTCATTCTTTCCTAAAAATTTCATGGATTTAAAAGAGAGTGGCTTATTGGTTGGGGCATTTTCTGGAACAACATCTGCGGAATTTTTGAAGTTGCAAACCGGCATTCGTGTTGATGATGCATATACGAACCTAAATGAAGCATTAAAGCGGGTTTCTGATCCTAGTCGATCTCGTTTATTTTATTATCATGATCTTGGAATGGTCTATTTGATTAAGAAACTGGATTTGCCTTTGCGCATCATTCCAACCAAGTTTCGAACAGTCCCTCAATGGTTACTCTATAGTCGTTCAACTCATAAGTCGCTTGTTGCAAAAATTGAAGATGCAATTTTGAAGATTGAGATTTCAGGTGAGCTGGCGGAAATCCAATCACGTTATGTCACAGCTGATAAGCCATAAAAAAAGAGGCCAGCTTCACAAGGAAGCTGACCAGTTAGAACCTCAATAGGGAGGAGGTATAAGTCTTCGGTGTTAACCGAAGTAAAATCTGTATGTTAATTATGCCACAGCTTTTTTGCTTTTAGCAGGTGCCGCAGGTTTCTTAACAACAGATTTAAATTCGTCTAGTTGAGCATTCAAACGAGTGTTCAAAATATCAAATGCTTCGGATTGAGAGCTTGCAATCAATTCTGCAATTTCACGCATTGTTGCAACAGATTTCTCAAGAGCTTCTTTGGTCAAGTCAGCTTGCTTAGCAATCTTGTCTTGTGGTTCGCCAGCAGCTGTCATCTCAGAAATAACATCTTTGCTTTCTTCGATAACTTTATTCAAAGTATCTGCCTGCTTCGCGAAAATAGCTTGTACACCTTCAACAGCAGCTTTATTTGCAGCAGCAACTGCTTCAAAATTCTTTTGTTGAGCGGCGAAAATCTCTTCTAATTTAAGTTCAGGAAGGTCGAATGCCTTCGCATCAAACTTTTCAAACATTTTGGTGAATTCTTTACCGGAGAATGGATTATTCTCTGGGTTTAAAAACGGATTATTCTTTGGATCAAAGAATGGATTGTTTTTTAAGTCCATGAATGGGTTTGTGTTTGTCATCGGTTTATCTCCTAATGTTGCCAATCAAAACGACAGGGGAAACGGTTATTGAAGGGCTAAAAATATCTATTGTTGCGGTGCAACATGAATATAGATATAGGAGAAATATTGCGCCGCGTCAATATTTTTTGTTGCAGCGCAATATTAAACTTTTATGAACTGACTTTATCTATATGTTTTATAATGATAAAGTTTAAAAATATTTATATATATTGCAGTGCAATATATCTATTTTGCCAGTTCAATGGATCGATCGGTCGCGGCTTGAATCGCTTGTGTCATGATTGGTTGAAGACCGTTTTCTTCATTCATAAGTACGGCAAGAGCTTCGGCTGTTGTACCGCCTGGGCTTGTTACATTGATGCGTAATTGTGAAGGTTCAATTTCCCCTGCTGTGGAAAGGGCCAGTTGTCCGGCACCAGCGACGGTCATCAAGGAAAGACGTGCGGATAAATCTTCTGGTAGGCCAGCCTTAATGCCCGCTTCTGTCATGGTTTCTATCATCCAGAAGACATAAGCAGGGCCACCGCCAGACAAAGCAGTTACAGGGTCAATTAATGATTCATCATCCACATTATATGCTTCGCCAACGGCTTGAAGTAAGGTGATGCCCATCTCTGATTGCGCGCTTGATACATTCTTATTCGGGCAGCAGACGGTAATGCCTTGACCGATTGCAGCCGGTGTATTTGGCATGGCGCGGATAACTGCTGCTTCTGCACCTAGGTGACTTTCGAAATATGCAATGGTTTTACCGGCGGCGACAGAAATGAAAACTGTGTCTGGTTTTGCAAATTTCTTGTAAGCAGCAAGTGCATCGTCCATTTGTTGTGGTTTTACAGCAAGCAAGATAACTTCAGGGTTTAGGTCCGCGGGTACGGTTTCGGCAGTGTCATAATAGGTAACATCTGGATGTTTGGCGAAATCTTCATTCTGATAGGGGTCAACGATAGTAACACCAGCAGCGGCTATCCCGCTTTTAAGCCAACCTTCTAACATCGCCCCTCCCATTTTTCCACAGCCCATTAGGAGAAGAGGTCGCTTTAATCGTTGGTTCATTAGAATATCCTTTCAGATTTAAAGAGAGAGAGGTGTTTTTCGCTATTTCAATTTCGGATGGATATTAATTTTTGCAAGAATTCCTGTCTAGCTTAACTATTTCAAAATTATTTAAATGACTAGGCGTTTGCTTGAAAAATACTTTTAAATCACCATTTGATTGAGTAATAGTTCAAGATAAGAAAGCGAATTCAGCCTATTGTATGTATACATATGGATTGGGTTCGCTTATTTTAAATATAAATAAGGTTTTTCTGGGTGGTGACATATGAACAAAGAAGTGATTAGTGGTTTGGTCCTCGTAGCTGCGGCAGGGCTGGCTATTCTGATTTATAATTCTCCCTATGCGGTTCATTATGACGATTTGTTACGCATGCCCGTGACAATTGGTATTGGTGAATTGGTTCTGACCAAGTCTTTGTTACATTTCATTAATGACGGTTTGATGGCTCTCTTTTTCATGTATGTGGGGCTTGAGATCAAATATGAATTTGTGAAGGGTAATCTTTCAAAAGTCAGTAACGCAATTTTGCCAGCCGGGGCTGCCGTTGGTGGTATGGCAGTGCCAGCTGTTATTTATGCCGTCATTAATATGGGGGATCCAACAGCACTAAACGGTTGGGCGATCCCAGCTGCAACAGATATTGCTTTTGCATTGGGGATCTTGGCGATTTTAGGCCGTCGTGTGCCACCTGCCTTGAAAGTCTTTTTGTTAACATTGGCGATCTTGGATGACCTAGGTGCAATTATCGTAATTGCCATGTTCTATACGGCAGATCTTTCCTTTATTTCTATTGGTTTGGCTTTTGCTGGCTTGGGTGTTTTAGCAATCTTCAACTTTGCTGGCGTAACACGGATTTCACCATATATGTTGGTGGGTGCCTTTATCTGGTTAGCTGTTCTCAAATCTGGTGTTCATGCGACTTTGGCGGGCGTGGCAATTGCGATGTTAATTCCGTTGAAGCGTACAAACCATTATGATGTGCCGCCATTGAAGATAATGGAACATTCCATGTCTCCCTGGGTCATGTTCTTTATTATGCCTGTCTTTGCTTTCGCAAATGCAGGGGTCTCGCTAAAAGGGATAGCGCTTGCTGATTTATTCGCGGCGGTACCTTTGGGCATTGCTGCAGGCTTGTTCCTAGGTAAGCAGATTGGTGTGTTTGGAACTGTATTTGCTTTCACAAAGCTTGGTATAAGTAGTTTGCCTGCTGGTGTAAGTTACCGTCACATTTATGGTGCGGCTTTGTTGGCGGGTATCGGTTTTACCATGAGTTTGTTTATTGGTGCCTTGGCCTTTAGTGACCCTGTATATGAAGCACAAGTTCGCATAGGTGTGCTGTCTGGCTCCATTCTTTCGGCGATAGTTGGATACTTCGTGTTGCGCACAACACCACCGGTCCAAAGCTTTAGCGTGAAAGAAGAGTAAGATATCACTTTCAATAGCTTGCAAATTAATGGGGAAACTTTTAACAATGGTTTCTCCATTTTTTGTATAAGCTAGCACCCGTAAGAGGAATAAGAATGGCCATAAGAGTTTTGATTGTTGATGATCAAAAGATCAATCGAATGCTAAATGAAGCTTTGATAAAGGCGGCTGGTCATGAGGCAATTCAAGCTGAAAGTGGACGTGAGGCGATATTTAAATTGCGTTCAGAAAAAGTGGATATCATCTTAATGGATATTGAGATGCCAGATATGAATGGTGTTGAGGCGACGCAATTAATCCGTAAGACAAAAGTTGTTCCCGATGACCTTCCTATCGTGGCGATTACAGCCAATTCTGAAGAAGATAGGGCAGAATACATCGCTGCGGGGATGCAGGGCTATGTGCAAAAGCCAATCAGTGCAGAAAGTTTGGCTGAGGTATTTGCCGAATTTAAATTGGGATAGTCACTGTAAAATCCTTGATAGCTATTGACTTTCACAAGAAATAAAGTATAAACCCCGCCTGTACGTGAGGGATTATGCGTTTCTCACGTCATTTTGTATTGCGCCGCTTGAGGTTTTCCGACATGGGGTCGGATGAGACTAAAGTATTGGTCTATTTGGGATTATCCCGTTGATCGATCACCGTAAAGCGCGGGTTTAAAAGAGAGCAAAGATATGTTCGCAGTAATTAAAACTGGTGGCAAACAGTATCGCGTTGCAAAAGACGACGTGATCAAAGTTGAAAAACTTGAAGGTGAAGCTGGTTCTGAAATCGTTTTGGATCAAGTTTTGTTGGTTGGCGATGCTGACTCCCAAACTGTTGGTGCACCAGTGGTTGAAGGCGCAGCTGTTAAAGCTGAAGTTATCAGCCAAAAGAAAGATGACAAAGTAATCGTATTCAAAAAGAAACGTCGTCATAACTACCGTCGTAAGAAAGGTCATCGTCAAGAGATCACCGTTCTTAAGGTAACAGACATCGTTGCTTCCGGTGCGAAGAAAGCATCTGCCCCTAAAGCGGCAACAAAGAAATCTACAGCTAAAAAAGCAGCTAAAAAAACAGCCGCTAAAAAAGCTGCAGCGAAAAAAGATTAATTCTAGAGGTAAGGAGACCTAAGTCATGGCTCATAAAAAAGCAGGCGGTAGTTCACGTAACGGTCGCGATTCCGAAGGTCGTCGCCTCGGAGTTAAAAAATTCGGTGGTGAAGCAGTAGTTCCTGGTAACATCATCATGCGTCAACGTGGCACAAAAGTGCACCCAGGTGACAATGTTGGTATGGGTAAAGACCACACATTGTTTGCATTGGAAGGCGGTAAAGTACAATTCCGTAAAACACGCAAACGCACATTCGTATCCGTAACACCTCTAGCGGAAGCTGCCGAATAAGGCCTTCCCGTTTACGGATCTGTGAGATTGAGGGGAATGGCCGAAACGCCATTCCCTTTTTTCGTCTGAAAATTGTTCTTTTCATAACAGAGCAGTTTGCATAAATACATTGAACAAAGTTTAACACACGGCGGATAAGCCCATGAAATTCCTTGATGAAGCAAAAGTATATATGAAAAGTGGCTGGGGTGGTCCCGGTTCCGTTTCATTCCGACGCGAAAAATATATTGAATTTGGTGGCCCAAATGGCGGCAATGGCGGCCGTGGTGGTGATGTATTTATTGAAGCTGTTCCGGGTTTGAACACCCTGATTGACTATCGCTATAAGCAGCATTTTAAAGCCCGCCGTGGTAATCCGGGTGCGGGTCGTGATATGAACGGTGCCAATGGTGAGTCCGTGACCTTAAAATTACCTGTTGGCACGCAAATTCTATCTGAAGATAAAGAAACTGTGCTGGCGGATCTGACTGAGGTAGGGCAAAAGATTTGCCTCCTTCGTGGTGGTGATGGCGGTCGTGGTAATACGGCCTTTAAAACACCAACAAACCGTGCGCCGCGGAAATCCGAACCGGGTTGGCCAGGACAGGAATTATGGGTTTGGTTGCGTTTGAAATTGATTGCAGATGCGGGTCTTGTTGGTTTGCCAAATGCAGGTAAATCGACTTTCCTTTCAGCGACCAGTAATGCCAAGCCTAAGATTGCTGATTATGAATTTACAACGATTCATCCAAATCTGGGTGTGGTGAATAGTGATGGAAATGAATTCGTGATTGCGGATATCCCGGGACTTATCGAAGGCGCGCATGAAGGCAAGGGAATTGGTACTCGTTTTCTTGGTCATATTGAACGTACACGTATCTTATTACATTTGATTGATGGTTCCGCAGAAAAAGTCGTTGAAAGCTATAAAGTTGTCCGTGAAGAGCTGGAAGCTTATGGCGCCGGTCTTGCTGATAAACCGGAAGTAATTGGTATCAATAAAGCGGATGCTTTAATCCCGGAAATTATTGACGAAATGATTGAAGAATTACGTGAAGTCACAGATAGCCCCATCGTGGTCCTTTCCGGTATTTCCGGTGAAGGTGTGGATAAAGCCTTACGTGTTCTTTATTCAGAGATTGATCAATATCGCGTGAAGGAAAAAGAAGAAGCTGAAGCGATATTGGAAGCAGAAGAAAAAGGTGAAGCCTACGACGCAGCGGAAGAAATCGCTAAGCCGTGGTCACCAGTTTAATCCTGTCTATTGGGGATAGGATTGGGAGAAATTAGACATGTCATTTGACCTGCAACAGGCAAAACGTGTTGTCATAAAAATTGGGTCTGCCTTATTGGTGGATAGTGAGGGACGTATTCGTCAGGAATGGTTGAATGCGTTGGCGGATGATATTGCGCGCCTGCACAAGGCAGGTAAGCAAGTCCTTGTTGTGTCCTCTGGCTCTATCGCTGTGGGGCGTCGTCATCTTGGTCTGAAAGGCGAGGCACTAAAACTTGAAGAAAAACAAGCAAGTGCGGCGACGGGGCAAATCCGTTTAGCTCATGCGTATCAAGAAGCCTTGCATCGTCATAATATCACTGTGGCACAGATGTTATTGACCCCATCTGATACAGAAGAACGTCGTCGTCATTTGAACGCGCGTGCAACTGCCTTTCAATTGTTGAGCCTTGGAGCTGTGCCAATCATTAACGAAAATGACACGGTAGCGACCGAAGAAATCCGTTATGGTGACAATGATCGTTTAGCAGCCCGCGTGGCAACTATGGTGTCAGCTGATGCATTGGTCTTGTTAAGTGATATTGATGGCTTATATACAGCGGACCCTCGTAAAAATGAAAATGCCACCCATATTCCTGTAGTGGAAAAAATCACTGCGGAAATCGATGCCATGGCAGGTGATGCACCCGTTGGAATATCCACAGGCGGTATGGTGACCAAACTATTGGCAGCAAAGCTTGCAGTTCAAGGTGGTTGCGCCATGGTGATTGCACAAGGGGCGAAATTGAATCCGGTGGGCAGCATCCTTGATGGTGGCCTATGTACCTGGTTCTTATCAGCAGTGAAACCACGTGCAGCACGTAAGAAATGGATTGCAGGTAGTTTAACGCCGGCTGGCAGTGTGACTGTGGATGATGGGGCTGTGAGTGCCTTAAACGCAGGTAAAAGTTTATTACCGGCAGGTGTGACGGGAGTGGATGGTCATTTTGATCGTGGCGATTCCATTTTGGTGAAAAATTTAAATGGAGAACGTTTGGGCGTTGGTCTTTCAGCGTTTTCCAGTGATGATACAAAAGAAATTCTTGGCCTTCACAGTGATGAAGTAAAAGAAAAACTGGGTATTGATCGTAAAGTGGAAGTGATCCACCGTGATGATCTTGCCCTTGAAGCTTGATTATTAACTTAACTTCGGGAGAGAAGACTATGTCTATGGCAGAAGATATGAACATGGATGTAAATGCACTATTAGTCGATATGGGCAAAAAAGCCCGTGCGGCATCTCATGCATTGGGTCTTGCAAGCCCCGAACAGAAAAATAAAGCGCTACAAGCCGCAGCAGATGCTTTGCGTGCACGCCAAGATGAAATCATCGAAGCGAATAAGAAAGATTTAGCCTTTGGAAGTGAAAAGGGTCTATCAGATGCAATGATGGATCGTTTGATGCTGGATGCAGATCGTATCGAAGGCATGGCGGCTGGCTTGGAAGCAATCACCACATTGAAAGATCCAGTCGGGGAAGTGATGGATGAATGGGATCGTCCTAATGGATTGAAGATTTCCCGTGTGCGCACGCCGCTTGGTGTGATCGGGGTGATTTATGAATCCCGTCCAAATGTGACCGCAGATGCAGGTGCGCTTTGTTTGAAATCTGGCAATGCTGCTATCTTGAGAGGTGGATCTGAAAGCTTGAACAGTGCAGGTGTGATTGCGGATTGTATTCGTTCCGGTCTTAAGGCGACGAACTTGCCAGAAGATTCTGTACAGATGATTCCGACCCGCGATCGTGCGGCGGTTGATGCACTTTTATCTTTAAGTGATTATGTGGATGTGATTGTCCCACGTGGTGGCCGCGGATTGATTGAGCGTGTTCAGAATAATGCGCGTATGCCAGTATTCTCGCATCTAGATGGTATTTGTCATATCTATCTTGATAAGGATGCAGACGCACAAAAAGCGTTGGATATCACTTTGAATGCAAAAATGCGTCGTACAGGTATCTGTGGATCAGCGGAAACTTTATTAGTGAATAAGGATGTTGCAGCGGATATTTTGCCTGCTATTCTTGATGGCTTAAACGATCTGAACTGTGAAATCCGTGGGGATGAGGCGGTTCAATCCATGGCATCTTACATAAAAGAAGTAGTGGAAGAAGATTGGTATACAGAATATCTGGATGCGATCATTTCTGTGAAAGTTGTTGAGGATGCTCAAGCCGCTATTGACCATATCAATCATTATAGTTCGCATCATACTGAAAGTATTATCACCGAAGATACGGATGTCGCAGAGAAATTCCTGCGCGAAGTTGATTCTGCGATTGTAATGCAAAATGCATCTACGCAATTTGCGGATGGTGGTGAATTTGGTATGGGCGCGGAAATTGGCATTTCTACAGGCCGTATGCATGCCCGTGGTCCAGTTGGTGCGGAACAGCTCACCAGTTTTAAATATCAAGTGCGCGGTACAGGACAGACCCGTCCGTAATTTGAAGTCTTTTAGGAAAGGGAATTTCCATGTCTGAATATGAATGGTGGCAAGAGCGCTGTGATGGCATGGGAATTTCCCAGTCCTTAAAAGTGAAACTGTTACATCGTGAACAAAGTCCATTTCAATTGATTGAAATTTATGATCATGAGGATTTCGGTCGTTTATTGGTATTGGATGGTTATATTCAAGCCAGTCAAGCAGATGAGTTTATCTACCATGAAATGGGTATGCATGTGCCCTTACTTGGTCGCGAACGTAAAGATGCGAATGTCTTGATCATTGGTGGGGGCGATGGCGGTAACTTACGCGAAGCCTTGGTGCATGATTTTGTGAAATCTGTAACTATGGTTGAGATTGATGAACGTGTTATTCGCCTTTCCGAAGAATATCTTGGTGTGAATGGTGATTATAATGATCCACGTGTAAATTTGGTAATTGATGATGCGAAGAAATTTGTATCAAATGCCAAAGATCGCGGTGAGAAGTTTGATGTCATTATCCTCGATTTGACTGAGCCTGTTGGTCCTTCTGCTGTTCTCTTCACCGAAGCTTTCTTTACAGATTTGGTTGAAATCGTCTCAGATGCAGGCGTGGTTGTAGACAGTGATAGTGTCTTCCTAACGCTGCATGGCGGCGGTTTCTTGCAAGAGCAATCGGGTGATGGCGAGAATTTAGTAAGTGTTATGTTGAAAACACGGTTATTGCCGCATATGGAAGCTTATCGTGCAAATGTACCTCTTTATCCCGGCGGGGATTTTGGCTTCTATCTTTATAGTAAAGACGGCGTTAGCTTACGTCATCCTGTGAAGGATTATCAAGGCAAGCATTATGATGCGGATGTTCATCAAGCCTCCTTTGCTTTACCAAAATGGCAACGTGATTGGCTTGATCGTTAGTTCTTGACGCCTTTGGTGTTAATCCGACTTTGAAGTGCTTTTAAATCGTTCAATTCGCTCTTCAAGCGTTTCTCTTTCTAATGCTTTCGCGATTGCAGCATTTAGCGATGGAATCAGTGCAGCGTTATCTTTATGCAGAATATGACGATAATGAAGAGAAGTTAAAGGAATCTCTTCTATGATCATGTCGCTCGGAATAGAAGTTTTGTGGGCTTGAAAGAGAAGTGGTGTAATGACAATTGCATCCACGCGTTGATTGATAAACGCTTTAATAGTGTGCTGGTTGGATTCACTATGAACGGCTTTGGCATTTAAAGCCTCAATCTCATTTTTTACATGGAGATCACCATGGTAGAAGCCAATGCGTTTTCCTTTAAATTGTGACTTATCTAGTTTTGATCCAAGACGTTGGGTATTTGCATAGATACTTACGCCAAGCGCAAAAAGTGGACTTGTATGCACAATTTCTTGTTTATTCTTCTCTATAAACGCATCAGAACGCCATATATTTGCATCTAACGTATTTACCAAAATATCATGACGCGCTTTTTCTAGGGATGTGTTGATCAGCTCGTAGCATAAATTGTTACGTTCATATATTTCTTCAACAATTGAAATTGCCGCTTGTGATGGAATGGAATTATCCCAAACGCCAATCTTATAGCATTTAGTTTGACTGTTGTCCTGTGCATAGGCGGATATGGAAAGCACGAACATCGTCACTATAAACGTTAGATATTTCATAAATTGATTATACAAAAAAGTTCCCCCAGTCAGAATAGACTATAGATATTTTATGCTCTTATTCAGTAAAATAAAGCGTAATATTTTGAGTTGATTAGATTTTTGTTAGGTAATCGAAAATCAATTGATCTTTTCTGAAAGAAGTTTCGCACGGCGTTCTTCCAATGTGCCATTTTGCAACATTTTCGGAATAGCCTGGTTAAGGATGGGAATGAGGCCTTCATGATCTTTGTGAAGGACATGTCGATAGTAGACAGGTTCAAGATCATGGCTTGTGTAGTTTACATTAATATTTTGTATATTTGTCTGGTCAAGAAAAATGGTGTTCGGAACAATGATCGCCGTTGTTCTGCCATTGAGAAATGATTTGATAACTTTGTCAAAACTCTCTCCATGTACGGGAATTCCACCCAATTTTTTGAGTTCTTCAACCGCGTAAACATCACCGAGAAAATAGCCGATTTTTTGTCCGGTCACCGAAAACAAGTCTGGCGATGTACCGTATTTTTCTTCGTTTAAGAATAAGGTGACATTCACCGTGAAAACAGGGTCCGTATAAACGATATCGTCGCTAAATTGGTTTATAAAATATTCTGAACGCCATCCATTTGCCGCACTGTTATTTGTCAGGAGATTATGCTGTGCCTTTTTAAGAGAGGTGTGATTAAATTCAGAACATAAATCGCTGATATCGTATATTTCTTCGATCATGGAGTAAGCTGCGTCCAGTGTCACTGATCCCAGCCAGTAATCTATTTTATGGCAAGGGTGAGGGTCAGACGCTTTCACGGGCAGTGTAAACAATAGTGTCAGAAAGCAACTGAATAAGATGTGCAAGAATATAACAGGCCGAAACATTTTGTCTCCTTGTATTCATTAGAAGAGAATACGTATTTTGATGCAAGAAAATTGTCCGCTATTTCCGGTTTTGCTCGACTTTTCGGAAATTAGCTTTTAAAGCATTTGCATGGGTAAAGAGCTGAAAATTAGACGTAAACGCAAAGTTGGCTTGTTGGGTGGGTCATTTAACCCGGCACATGCGGGGCATTTACATATTTCCCAGGCGGCCTTCAGGCGTCTTGGATTGGATGAAGTGTGGTGGCTTGTCAGCCCTCAAAACCCTTTAAAATCAGCAGAAGGTATGGCCAACCTGCAAGAGCGTGTAGAATCTGCACAAAAAATGGCTTCTCACCCTAGAATTATCGTTACAGATATTGAAACAAAGCTTCAGACCCGCTATACCGCGGACACCTTGATGGCATTGCAACAAAATTTCATTGATTGTCAGTTTGTGTGGTTGATGGGCGCAGATAATTTGCGCCAGATATCACAATGGAAAAAATGGCAACATATCTTTAACACAGTGCCCATTGCCGTTTTTGGCAGATCAGGGTATGATTTAGGTGCATTGTCTGGGAAGGCTGCCCAGCGATTTAAAAGAGATCGTGTGCCAGAGAGTGGTGCACGGGGACTTACAAATCACGAAACGCCCTGCTGGACATTTTTGGCGATACGTCGTCATCCTGAATCTGCAACGCGTATTCGTAACGCAACTAAAAAGAAACGGCTTTAATTTGCAGGTTTAAAAATGGATCATCTAGCGATCTGTTATATGTGATAAAGACGTATCGATAACTGCTAGTGTAATGGAGTGAAAATCATAGCTAGTCAATACGGGAAGCCTTTGTCTTCCGACGCTTTATTGGAAATCGTTGAAACTTCTCTGGACGACGATAAAGCACAAGCCGTAACGGTAATTAACCTATCTGGAAAATCCTCTATCGCTGATTACATGGTGATCGCATCTGGTACGTCTACACGTCAAGTTGCGGCGATCTCTGATCATTTGGTGGAGAAATTAAAAGCAGCTGGTGAGAAACATGTTTCTACAGATGGTAAATCCCAAGGCGATTGGGTTTTGATCGATGTAGGTGATGTTATTGTGCATGTTTTCCGCCCAGAAGTGCGTGAGTTCTACAATCTGGAAAAGATGTGGGGCGTGGATATGCCAGAAACGGCGAATGCATTACATGCGGACGCATAAGAAGCGCTCGGCTTCTTAAACGTTACGTATTGAGATAAGGAGCGTGAGCCCATGAAGGTTCACCTTATTGCCATCGGCCGGGCCAAGCGAGGCCCGGAGAAGGAACTGTTTGATCACTATGTTTCGCGGATCCGTTGGCCATTTACCCTCCATGAATTAGAAGAAAAGAAAGCTTTATCAGGCGATGCTCTTAAGCAACGAGAGGCTGAATTACTTCTTAGTGCTGTGCCGGTTGGTGCAGCCGTTATTGCCTTGGATGAACGGGGCAAAGCTATGGGGTCGTTGGATTTGTCCTCCAAGGTTCAAGCTTGGCAAGATGAAGGCAGACCTGCGGTGTGTTTCATTATTGGAGGGGCAGATGGCCTTCATGAAACAGTGCGACAACGTGCAGATCTATCCTTATCTTTTGGTAAGTTAACATGGCCGCATATGTTAGTGCGTCCCATGTTGGCAGAACAGATTTATCGATGCCAGCAAATTCAAGCAGGCCATCCTTATCATCGTGAGTAAAGTGGCGTATCGGACGTTAACCAAATTTAATTTTTAAATTTGTGAGGCCTTTGTTGGCACGCTCACTGATTATAGATTGCATCATAGGTAAGGTATTTCTGAGGAAATCTTCTTCTTCGTTGCGGCTATCCATATTCCAGATTATTTCCGTAATGGTTGTGTTTACGGGAATGAAGTTAATTTCCATGCGTGGGAGCAGTGGATTGAATTCCGCTTGAGTCACAATTTTCTCATCTTCCACATATTCAACAACCTCAACAATAATTTCGGTTGCTGTATCGCCTTCAAGAAAGACTTTTTCAGCATATGTTTTGCCTATAGTTCCTGCGGGAGAAGAATGTGTTTCTTTGAATTCTTGGACTTCAGGGAACCACTCACTGAAATTGTTTAAATCTGTTACATATTTAAAAACTTCTGGTAAAGCAGCATTTAGACAGATGGATTCTTGTGCAAGCCTATGCATTTTATAGTTCCTTATGGAGTTGTTTTAATAAGGTATTGTTTAGAGTAAGTTCTATGTATTTCTTGTAAGTGCTTCCCTCCCAACCAATTATTTCTGTATAATCATGCCAGTTACGGATGGAGCAGGTTACCCAGATAAATTCTGCAGCGCGTCTTACATCCCAATCGTCTTTTAAATGTCCTGAAAGATGTAAATTTTCAGCGACGCATTCGCAAAGTTCCATGAAAACGTGCATACGGTCTTGCCATGCAATACGTGCATCATCGTCATATTCTTGATGATGATGCATCGCATGGGCGATCTTGCCTATCAATGGTAAGTAATCGCACCATTGATGGATGAATGCGTGCAACATTTTTTCTGATGACTCCTGAGCACAGACGGATTCCATCAGCTTTTTGAATTCATGTACTTCATCAACATAACGCACGAGATGAATAAGTAATTCAGTGCGCGACTCATAATGTAGATAAATCGCTTGGCGCGAAAGGTCTGCATTTTTTGCGATATCAGAAATTCGAACCAATTTTCCTTCTGAGTTTTCAATCAGTTCTCTGGCGACTTCTAGGATACGCAATTTTGTATTTTTTGGTTTACTTGACATTATGTAAAGATAGTAAAACTTTACATAATGTCAAGTTATGGGGTGGAATAAATGAAGTATCAAGAAAATCTTAGGGCAGCTTCTTGTTTTAGTTGACCAAAAGCGTCATATAATGGATTAATAACGAAATAAGAGAATTGCTACCTGTGAAGTTTCTTTTTGGCGTGGGACAGGTGGTATAAACCCATAAAACGGAGATGTTCAGATATGTCTGAAACAGAATTCGACCTCGTAATTGTAGGTGGCGGTCCAGGTGGTTATGTTGCAGCGATCCGCGCAGCACAGTTAGGGATGAAAGTTGCCTGCGTTGAAAAACGTGGTCGTTTGGGTGGTACTTGCCTGAATGTTGGCTGTATCCCTTCTAAAGCATTATTACAATCTTCTGAATTATATCATGAAGCTTGTCATGGTTTTGATGATCACGGTATCGAAGTGAAGCCAAAACTGAATCTGGATAGCATGCTTGGTCGTAAAGCGAAGATCGTAGATGAACTGACCAATGGTATTGAGTTCCTTTTCAAGAAGAATAAGGTAACTTACGTCAAAGGCGCTGGTAAAATCATCTCTGCGTCTCAAGTAGATGTTGTTGATGGTGACGACAAAGGTAAATCACTTTCAACTAAACGCATTATGATTGCAACAGGTTCTGAATCTACACCATTACCGGGTATCGAAGTGGATGAAAAACAAATCGTGACTTCTACTGGTGCTTTGGAACTTTCTTCTGTACCAAAACATATGATCGTTATTGGTGGTGGTGTTATCGGGCTTGAACTTGGTTCTGTATGGAAGCGTTTAGGCGCGGAAGTAACTGTTGTTGAATTCTTGGATCGTATTGTGCCTAATATGGACGGCGAGGTATCTAAAGTCTTCCAACGCACTTTGAAGAAACAAGGCATTAAATTTAAAATGAAGTCTAAAGTTACCGGTGCAGCGAAATCTGCGAAAGAAGTGACTTTGACAGTTGAACCTGCTGCTGGTGGCGATGCGGAAGAAATGAAAGCAGATGTTGTTCTGCTTTGTATCGGTCGTCGTCCATATGTGGATGGTCTAGGCCTTGAGGAACTCGGTGTTGAGCGTGATGAGCGTGGCTTTATTAAAGTCGGTTCTGATTATCAAACAAATGTACCAGGCATCTATGCGATTGGTGATTGCACCCCTGGTCCAATGTTGGCGCATAAAGCCGAAGATGAAGGCATTGTTGCTGCTGAAATGATGGCGGGCCAAAAACCACATATCAATTATGATGCAATTCCGGGTGTTGTTTATACCTTCCCGGAAGTTGCTGATGTGGGTGCAAGTGAAGAAAAATTAAAAGAAGCCGGTATTGAGTATAAAGTTGGTAAGTTTAACTTTATGGCTAATAGTCGTGCAAAGGCCAATGGCTATCGCGATGGTTTTGTGAAATTACTAGCGGACAAGAAAACAGACAAATTGTTAGGCGCACATATTATTGGCCCTGCGGCTGGTGAGATGATCCATGAGCTGACAACGGTGATTGAGTTTGGTGGTTCTGCGGAAGACGTGGCACGTATTTGTCACGCTCACCCAACTTTCTCCGAAGCAGTTCGTGAAGCTGCGATGGCAACACAGGATGGTCCAATTCACGCGTAATTTTGTGAATTTAAACTGGATTTGAAGAAACCCTTCAGCCTATAAAGGTCGAAGGGTTTTTTCTTGAGTATTTTTGGACGATTGGGGTTTTAGATGTCCGATACACAGCCGAGCAAGTCTGACTTATTTCTTACATTTCTAAAGCTAGGTCTTACCTCTTTTGGTGGACCTATCGCACATCTTGGTTATTTCCGTGAAGCATTCGTCAGTCGTTTGAAATGGATGGATGAAAAGACTTATGCGGACCTAGTCGCTCTTTGCCAATTTTTGCCCGGACCAACCTCAAGTCAGGTAGGTCTCGGAGTAGGACTACTGAAAGGTGGAGGCTGGGGCGCTGTTTTGGCATGGACAGGGTTTACTATCCCATCGGCTTTGGCTTTGATGATTTTTGGCTTTGGGGTCTTGGAATATAGCGATCATATTCCTATTGGTATTTTAACCGGTTTGAAAGTTGTGACCCTTGCTGTTGTCACGCAAGCTGTGGTTGGTATGTGGCGAAGTTTATGCCCCGATATACCTCGCTCTATATTGGCTTTGATTGGGGCCATATTTCTCATATTTCTGCCATCCCCCTTACATCAGATTTTAGTGCTGATTGCAGGAGGTGGAATTGGTTATCTATTCTCTAAACCTGCTGCTGTTCATACCCGTCCAGATTATCTAAAGACCAGCATCTCATTTGGTTTAGCGAATATCTTGACAGGCACCTTTTTTGTTTTACTGATTGGTTTACCAATCCTAGTCACTTTTTATGACTATGAACTCTTACAGATTATTGAGAGTTTTTATCGCGCAGGCTCTCTTGTCTTTGGTGGAGGCCATGTGGTGTTACCTTTGTTGGAAAATAGCGTTGTAGATCAAGGCTGGGTAAACAAGGAAAGCTTTATGGCTGGATATGGTGCCGCCCAAGCGGTACCGGGACCTCTTTTCACCTTTGCAGCGTATTTAGGAACGGTACTTGGTAGCAGTTATAATGGTGTGACAGGGGCTGTCATTTGCCTACTGGTGATCTTCCTGCCTTCATTCTTGTTAGTGCCTGCTTTGCTACCTTATTGGGCCAAGGTTAATCCCTATCAATCTGTGCAAAAGGCTTTAATGGGTGTGAATGCAGCTGTGGTCGGTGTGATCGCTGCAGCTCTCATTGATCCCATCCTAATCTCTGTCCCCCTTGAGATGCCAACTATAACTCTAGCTATCTTAGCATTAGTTGCTTTGATGGTTGCTAAATTTCCCCCATGGCTTGTTGTTATTGGCACAGCCTTGGCAGGTTGGGGATTAGAAAACTTGTTTTAAACAAAAAAAAGCCGACCTGCATTGAGGTCGGCTTTCTTTTGTAAGATTGCTAAACCTTAATGTTTGAAATGTCGCATGCCTGTATAAACCATGGCGATCCCTGCTTCATCGGCAGCTTTAATCACTTCTTCATCACGCATGGAACCACCTGGATGGATCGCCGCCGTTGCACCTGCTGCAACAGCCGCAATTAAGCCATCAGCAAACGGGAAGAAAGCGTCAGACGCAACAACAGAGTTTTCTGTGCCTTTATGTTCCGCAGATTTGCTTGCTGCAATCTTGGAAGAATCAATACGGCTCATTTGACCGGCGCCGATACCAACAGTGGATTGATCACGGGTGTAGACAATTGCGTTGGATTTCACGTGTTTTGCCACTTTCCAAGCAAATAACATATCTTCCCATTCTTTTTCCGTCGGTTCGCGTTTGGTAACGACTTTACAGTCTTCGCGGGTGATTACACCATTGTCGCGGGATTGAGCTAATAAGCCGCCAGACAACGTACGCCATGTAACTGACTTATCAGATGGATCAGGCATGCCACCTGTGATTAAAACACGCACATTTTTCTTATCTGCTAATACATCTTTTGCTTCATCTGTAATCGCAGGCGCAATAACAACTTCTAGGAAAAGTTCTGTTAATTCTTTTGCTAAATCTGCATCTAATTCTCGGTTAACCGCGACAATACCACCGAAAGCAGAAGTTGGATCACAATCCAAGGCAGGTTTCCATGCATCAATCAAACTATCTGCTTGCGCCACACCACATGGATTTGCATGTTTTACAATAACTACAGCCGGTTTATCAAATTCTGAGACCAGCTCAAAAGCCGCATCAGCGTCATTTAAATTGTTAAAGCTTAACTCTTTGCCTTGAAGTTGTTCTGCGGTGGTTACGCCTTTACGTTCTGGGCTTGTGCGATAAAGCGCTGCTTCCTGATGTGGGTTTTCTCCGTAGCGTAATACTTGTTGGCGACGTCCTGGGACAGTTACACGTTTTGGCCAAGCTTCACCTTGTTCACCAGCGAGCCAATTTGTAATAGCTGAGTCATAAGAAGATGTGCGGGCATAAGCTTCACGTGCAAGGAATTTACGAAGTTCAATTGTTGTCGCGCCGTTATTCTCATCCATGTCTTTAAGAACGGAAGCATATTCGGCTGGATCAGTGACAATGGTTACATCTCTATGGTTTTTCGCAGCAGCGCGAATCATTGCAGGACCACCAATATCAATATTTTCAATGCAAGTGTCATAATCTGCACCGGAAGCCACGGTTTCTACAAAAGGGTACAAGTTAACAACAACTAGATCAATTGGTGCTATCCCGTGGCTTTCCATTGCGACGCGATGTTTTTGATTTTCACGAACCGCTAAAATGCCGCCGTGGATCGTTGGGTGTAAGGTTTTTACACGGCCATCCATAATTTCTGGGAAGCCTGTATGGTCTGAAACATCTGTTACAGCAATACCTGCATCTCGTAACATTTTGGCAGAACCGCCTGTGGAAAGGATACGAACTTTGTGTTTAGCAAGTCCTTGTGCGAATTCAACAAGGCCCTCTTTATCAGATACTGAGATCAGGGCACGTGTGATTTGAGTTTCCTCAGACATTGGGATCAGCTCCTAGGTTTTGTCATGGAATTAAGCCGAATGAGTTAGTTTAGCTTTCGGCTCATCGCTGTTAAGCGTATTTTGATCTCCCTTATATTCGGGGATCAATGTTTGTAAACGAGTTAGTGTTTCCTTACGATCACGTGATTGAGCGGCATTTAAAATAGCATTCAATTCTTTTACGAGCTCGTTATATTCGTAACTACGGGGGGCTGCAAGTAAGATACCATCAGCCGACGTTGGCATTTGTGATTCATCGTCATGCAGGACTTCTTCATACAGTTTTTCGCCCGGGCGTAGTCCTGTATATTTAATTTCGACGTCGATGTCCGGACGTTTCCCTGCAAGAATGATTATTTGACGCGCAAGATCTGCAATCTTTACGGCTTGTCCCATTTCCAGCACATAAATCTTTCCAGCCGATTCCGCATCTTTCACACCAAGAACAGATGCTTGTAAAACTAGTTCAACTGCTTCACGAATTGTCATGAAAAAGCGGTTCACTTCAGGATGGGTAACTGTTAATGGACCACCTTCAGCGAGTTGTTTCTGGAAGAGAGGGACAACTGAGCCGTTTGAGCCTAAGACATTCCCAAAACGTACTACAACAAATTTGGTGCTATCTTCAGCACGTGAAATCGGGTCAAGAGATTGAATATAACATTCGGCCAGACGTTTAGTTGCACCCATTACATTTGTTGGATTTACAGCTTTATCTGTCGAAATCTGAACCATACATAGAACACCAGCTTTTCGACATGCATCCGCAATGATTCGGCTGCCTCCCAAATTGGTGAGGATGCCTTCCATTGGGTTTTCTTCGATCATCGGAACATGTTTCAATGCGGCTGCATGGAAAACAAGTTCAGGTTTCAATCTGGAAAAAATATCGTTAATACGATCTTCTTCACGGATGTTTGCTAAAACAGTATGTCGAGGTAAATCTGGATATAATGCAGCAACTTCGTGATCGATTAGATAAAGAAGATATTCCGATGCATCTACCAAGGTGATTTCGGCAGGGCCTTGAGCTGTAATTTGTCGAACCAACTCTGAACCAATAGAGCCTCCTGCGCCTGTAACCAGAACACGCTTACCATGTACTAGATCTTTCATGGCAGGACGGTCCAGAGAGGCTTGAGGACGGCCAAGTAAATCTTCAATAGCGATGGGGCGGATGTTTTCCGTTACGTGATCTTCCGTACCTTCCTTTAATTCAGATAGGCGGGAAGAGCGTGAGACTGTTAATCCGAGATCCTGAGCAATCTCAACCAATTTACGTAAAGATTCAGAGTTCGGGTCTTCTTTTGTAATAATGATTTTACTAGGTTGGATTTGCAGAGATTTTACTAAATCTTGATTCAAGTCTTCGATTGTACCAATAATCGGGGTGTTTTGAATATGTAAACCAACACGACGGCGGTCGAAAGACAGCAAGCCGATAGCATTATATATTGGTGCCTCAGCGTTACGTAATTCTCGAAGGAATAGGTCTGTTTCTGGACCTGTGCCAACTAGTAAAACCGGAATACGATTAGGGGCGCTTGCTTTCAGAAGATTGCTTGTTTTACGATCTCGTAGAATACGATAAGCCGCACGTGAACCACTTAGGATAATAATTAACAATAGCCAGCTAATGACCGGAAAAGAGCGAGGTAGCCATTCAAGACGGGAAACAAAGAACATAATCAATAAGAAAATCAGGGAAACGATACTAACAGCTTTCCCTACGGTGATCATATCTTCTAGAGATGCAAAACGCCAAATACCTTTATACATACCAAAACTGGCATAAGCAGGTATCGCTATTAACATCATAACGATTGAGGCAAAGAGAATTTCTTCCTGAGCAATTGACATGATGCTATCACCCATACGCAGCGCAAGGGCAGCAGGTACAGACAAGCCCGTCATAGCAATATCATGCAGGAACGCTAATCTGGCGCGATTTGAAAGGATCAATTGCTTCATGGATGATGTTTTACTTACCTGAACTTATTGGTGCAAGAGACAAAGAAGAAATCTGATAATACATCATTTTTTTCTCATCCATAGTAGCAAACTTGCCACAACAATAGTTGCAAAAATAAATGAATATAATGGTTCAAAAAGCGCATAATAAGCAGCACCAACTAAAAGTATATTTCCACAAGCTATTGCAATTGAAACTTTTGCATGGCTGAACCCTTTTTGAGTCGCTTGTTGATAAAAATGTTGTTTATGTGCGTGCCAGATCTTTTCTCTTTTTATCAGTCTTTTCGTAAGTGTTAAGCCTGCATCGCATAGATAGTATGCAGGAAGAATCAGCGCAGAAACCCAATATCCTTTGGCAGCTAGATGTAAAAGTAATGCCCCTAATAAATAACCCAAAGGAATACTGCCTACATCGCCAAGGAAAATTTTGGCAGGATGCCAGTTCACCATTAAGAAGCCCAGGGCGATAGCCCCGATATATATGCCAATAATATAGAGTTCGGATAAAAGACCTGCCTGATTGGCAACTAAAAACAATCCTAAGCTAATCGCAATTGTTTCAACACCGCTAATGCCGTCAATACCATCCATAAAATTATAGAAATTGACAAAACCAGCCCAGAAAAGGCTGAAGACAATCCATTCTAACCAAATCGGTAATAACCCTTGAGTAATACTACCTGTTTCTGCAATCCAGTAATATCCAATAAAAACAGCGAATAGCTGCAGTAACAAACGCTTTCCTGCAGATAAATCAATGAGATCGTCCAGCCAAGAAATGATTGCCAAGCCTAAAACGGAAATTGCTGGCACGAAAGCAAGCCAATTTTGACTTTCATAAGCGAACCAGCACCAAGTTATAAGAATTAAGCTCGTTACAACAATTCCCCCGCCACGTGGTGTTGGAATCGTATGACTTGATCGTTCATTTGGATGATCCATTATGGCTTTATGGATCAAGTATTTACGAATAAGTATAGTGGCTATCCAGGAGATAAAAAAATAAAGAATTATCGATACAAAAAAGTAATAAGACATCAATCACCTTCTACTTGGAAGGCCCATTTTACAATGGTCTTATCAGATTTTAAAATATTGGATAACACGATTTGTTTACTATTGCGTTGTAAGCCGAGATCGCAGAAATAACTTCCTTCAATGCTTAATTCTGCTCCATCTGTACGCATACGCCAACCTTGCCCCGTTGGTAATTTTAACAAGGCTGCCGTTTTATTTTGCAGTAACGATACTTGTATACTTGGATGTAAATGAAAGCGGATTTTGAAGTTTTGGGGCGCTGATTGTTGAGATGTTAAAAACTCGTCATGTCCCCGAATATCATTACCATTTGAATATATGAAAATTTGACGATTGTGATGATATCCAAAATTCTTTTCATATCCAGTATGAGATACTGAAAGAAAGGTACCTTCTTCTGAGTTTTGAATGTCATAAGAAACTGATGGGAGACGTCTTCCTATACCATGAGAGTTCAGCTCGGTTTGATTGGTATCGGCAATGATTGCTGTCGAGTGAGCAGAGCTGCTACGTTGAGCAAGAGACCAGTTTTTATCGGTTGTTGAAACATCACCACAGTTAATGATGAAAGGAGTTTGACCTACATATAATTCAAAAGAAGCAATAGATGCATGGTAGTTGGATTGTGCTTCTTTCTTAAGTGGAGGCAACCCATAATCCAGTATCAATTCAGTTTGTCCTGCATTCGCTTTTCCGTACCCACTATGAGGCGCAGATAGTGCAGCCGCGCCTTCGAAGCCGCAACGTTTAAGGATCTTATCAAGTTTAAAACCTGGTTTGTTTTCAGCACCCTGAAAATGTGGAAGACGCCCATCGCTAAATTTCAAATACTGAAGAAAAGAAGCTGTACGATCTAAGGCTTGTTGTATGAATCCCGGAAGTGGATGCTGGCTTTCTTCATATGCTAAACGTAAATCAGAAAGGTGCTCAAGTAATAGCGCTGCATGTTCCGGATTTCTATCGATAATGCCGCCGTCGGGAAGTTGATGGTAGTCAATAAAGGTTGAAAGTTTATTCTCTAGAGAAGAGAGATGTTTGTCATCAAGACATTCTGTCAGGCATGCTAGGATAAGAGCTTTGCATGTGTATATTTCTTTGAAATTTAGAGTTGATTTGCTGGATAAATTTGCAAGATGAAAAAGCTGTTGGGCAAAACTGATTTTGATCTCTTCAAATTCTTCGTTATTGGTTTTTCCCAGTGAAAGCATTGGGTGCCAAGCATAGATAAAATGACATATCCGTTGAGCAAGGCTATATTTATCCCAGATTTCAGGCTCTAGTTTACGTTTGTTTTTGAAATCCGCAAATTCTCTCACCCATTGAAGGAGAAGTGATGTAGATTTATCCTGTGCTTCTGGCGTTGCGATTGCAGCTAGATCATTAATCCATTGCCAATTATGCCACTTGTCAGGATCGGTATCGCCAGAAAGAAAGTTATCAGTAAAGCCACCAGTAATTATTTTTACACCATTTTGGCGATCACCTATGCGACCATATGTCGGTGAAAAAACAGGAGATGCGGCATTCATTTTGCGCAGCAGATAACCATACATACCGCCTGTTTTATACACACGATACATAACGTAACCCAAAGCTGGAGGAACTGGAAGTTTAACTGTCACTTTACAGCCTCTCTTTTTCCTTCACTACATACCCTTTAGACGGGCAATGTTATCGGCATATGCGTCCGGTCCGCCTTTAAAAGTTGCGGAGCCCGCAACAAGAACTGTGGCACCTGCATCAATCGCCAATGGTGCGGTTTCAAAATTAATACCACCATCAACCTCTAGTTCAATTTCACGACCAGATTTAGTAATTTTATCGCTCAAATCTGCAATCTTACGTAATTGGCTATCAATGAAAGATTGTCCACCGAAACCTGGATTTACAGACATCACTAAAATTAAATCTACCATATCCATAAGATAGTCAACTGTATCAGGATGTGTACCTGGATTGAGGACCACACCTGCTTTTTTACCAATAGATTTAATATGCTGAATGGTGCGGTGACAGTGAGGACCTGCTTCGGGATGGATCGTCAAAATATCAGCACCTGCATTGGCAAAATCATCTAAATAGCAATCAACAGGAGAAATCATCAAATGCACATCAAATGGTTTCTCCGTCGTTTTACGTACTGCTTTTACAACAGGTGCGCCAAATGTGATATTAGGTACGAAATGCCCATCCATAATATCAACATGGATATAATCAGCCCCGGCCTTATCAATAGCGACAATCTCTTCGCCCAATTTTGAGAAATCGGCAGAAAGAATGCTTGGGGCGATTTTTACGTTTTTTGAGTTGGACATTTCTTAGATCCTGTATGTCTAATATTTATTCTAAATTTAAGCTGCGTCCCCATGCAGGGCAAGAGGTCTTCTTATTTTAATTTAATAGCTGATATGGCTATAACCAGCCAACCAGATGCTAGAGTTATTCCACCAATTGGAGTTAGGAAACCTAGCCCGGTAAAGCTAAATGCTGCCATAATTGAAAGATTACCAGAAAAGAGAAGAATTCCGACAAGCCATAGATATCCCGATAGCTTTAATAAGCGGTTCAACTGAATAGTGGATTTATACGCCACAAAGAAAGTGAGACCAAGGATAAGTAAAGCTAAAATGTGTAGGAATTGGTATCTTAAGGCTATCTCCGCCCATTCTTGTTCTTGACCTGATAAACCGTGACTTGACCATGCACCAAATAATATTGCTTCGCATCCAAAAAGGCCTGCGAAAATCAAAAAAGCTTTTGCATGGAATAGGGCAGATGATTGCATCTAGATACTTTCAAAAGAAAACGCCTCAATTTGTGAGGCGTTTAAATCAGGAATTGGCGATGGTCAAATCATTTAAGCGAATTGATCAACGATTTGTCCGAGGACACGTTGTCCAAGAGGTTGTGTCGCTTGATCCAGATTACCATTCACTTCTGTCGTATCATTTTCATTGGCTGCGACCTGATTTGTCTCGTCTTCATTTACAACGGTTTCAGCATTAATAGCTTGTTGCTCACTCTGAAAATTTACGACATTTGCATCATTTTCGGCAATCTGGTCAGCAATTGCATTTTGACTATTTTCTGTTGCATCAGCTTCAATGCCAGAGGCAAGTTGCGTTGCGCTATCTTCATTGCTTTCATCTGCAGCGGCAGTATCGCTGACAGACTGATTAGTATCCGCAATAACAGAGTTAACCTCTGCAACAAATTCAGCCGCTTCAGCCGCTTCAACTTCTTCTTGTTGTAAGGAATCTTCTTCTGTGTCAGCAGCCACGAATGCGCGACTTGCTTCATCAGCGTCGTTTGCATCTCTTTCAGCATTGACTGCACGTGTATCGTCTACAACTTCGCTGGTAAATGCATTCAAGCGATCTTGTTCATTCTCAATTTCACGGCCTTGGGCCAAAATCTCACGTGCGCGTTCACTTAACTCAACACGATCTTCTGTGTCTTCCGGTTGGAAACCGCGTGGACGTTCTTGGTTGTCACCAGGAACAGAACGTTCAATGGAAAAACGATTTAACGGATCAGGGGCTGTAACACCGCTAGTTGCGCCATTGGCTTCATTCTGTGCAGCTTCACGTGCCGCAACACGGGCTTCTTCGCGAAGCTCCTCACGTAACTGTTCTAGAAGACTACGATCATCTTCTTCCTGATTACGAATGCCAGCCGCTGCAGTTGCAGGGTTAAAAGCATTACTTACACCGGAAATATCAGCCATTTTCTTTCCAATCTCTGTAACCAAATGAATGAAATATTCACATGGGTATACAACTCTATAAGAAATATAGAAGAAAAAGAGTCAAAAATCAAGGATTTCCGCGGTTTAAGTGAAATAGTATTGGCGATCAGCAGTCGGATGGAAAAAGAGTCTTATGAATCAACTATCTATCGTGGTTTGAATTTTCGGTTAGAATTTTGGTGCCCGAAATAAATGCCCTTTTGCAAATGCCATCAAGGTCTTAACCGTTACTAATGTTGTAATAGCTGTGGTTAATACCAAGAAGATAATTGCAAGAAAACCTACAAACCATTCTCCGCTGGATTCATAAAAGAAAAAGAGTGCGCTGGTTAAAGCAGACATCGGGAAGGTATATCCCCACCATGGCAAGCCAAATGGAATGCCCATTTGTTTGCGCCAACCTGCAGCAACATAGAAAAATGTAAATAAAGCCATCCCAGTTAACATGCGGGCCGTATTATCCATATATCCGCCATCCATACGTGTTAAGGCCAAGGCAACAACGGCAGGAGGTGCAATCATGACAAACATGGATGGGCGAAGAGGCGGTGACATGAATGCATGAAAGAACAGGCGGTTTAAAACAACGGGCAAAATAGCCAACCAGCCAAATGCACCAGCCCCTAACATCATCCAGCAAAGTAAATCATATCCCATATCTGCCCCGGTCATCGGGCCAATAATCAACCCAACGGCAGGGATAAAGATGGCAGGTGTGATTTGGTCAGACTTATGTTCACATTTAATCCAGCTATTCATCACAACGATAGCCATAAAGATCGAAAATAGTGCCGCGATCAGCCAAAGAATACTGGCGAAATTTGGTAGGTACGATTGTATGCCATAGGAAATCAACATGACGCCCAAGCCTGCAGCAGATAAAAAATTACCACGTACAGGGTGGCTTATGTCAGCTGGAATATGATCCCAATGGCGTATTGCTTTCGTCATGTAAAGGGCTGCAACAGCAATTGTATAGCCAATGCCAAATCCCATTAGAATTTTGAAAATAATCATAGGAAGACCAAAGCTTTCAGCGGCCAATCGCCACGCTAAAGCAAGACCACAGATACCAAGTGAGCCTGCAAACATTGCCACAGGAAAATGTTTGATAGACCGCACATCTTCTGTTTCAGGTTCAACAGCAAGTGTTTCTTCTGGGGTATTTGTCGCGTTTGTCACGATGGAACCTTCCCAAATATTCATAAATAAAGATAAAGAAAAATATCAGATGATTATTGCATAATTTTTCTATTTGTACAGAATTCAAAGAATTCATATGTAAAATTTATTTGGAAAGCGAACATTTTGACGGAAATCACACAAGGGAACAGCTATACAGATTATCAATTGGCGCAAATCTATGATCCGATTAACGAAGCTGATCATGATGTTCAGTATTACATTAAACTAGCTTCTGAAATAGCTGCCCGAAGTGATAGAAAATTGCATATTTTGGATGTGGGATGCGGTACCGGTTGGTTGGCGGTGGAACTGGCAAAGTTAGGTCATAAAGTGGAAGGCATTGAACCTGCTTTTGGGATGTTGAAAGTTGCGAATTATCGACCCGATAGTGATTTGGTAAACTGGCATCAAGAAACTGCGAGCTCTTTTAAGTTATCAACTCGGTTTGATTTGATTGTAATGACTGGGCATGTGTTTCAAGTATTTCTGGCAGATGATGAGATTTTTTCAGTATTCAATAATCTTTATACACATCTTAAGGATGGCGGGATATTAGCTTTTGAAAACAGAAATATTGAATTTCGAAGTTGGGATGGATGGACGCCGGATGAAACCCGGGAAACTGTTTCGGTACCAGATGTAGGCGATGTAACTTACTGGCATGATATTATTGAGGAAAAAGATGAATTGGTCAGATTTGCTACTTATTTCAAATTTCCGGATGGTAGAGAATATCGTGACGATAACAGGTTGCGTTTTTTACCCCAGCAAAAGATGAAACAGATGCTAGAGGATACAGGATTTAGGGATTTGGAATGGTATGGGGACTGGGATCAACGCCCCTTTGATCCCAGTCAGCACGAAATAATCGTACATGCGACTAAATAATAAGGCCACCAGCGGCAACGGTCACTTGTCCACTGATAAAATCAGACTCTGGCGCACAATATAGATAAACAGCATTGGCTGCATCTTCAGGGCTGCCTGGGCGACCAAGTGGTGTCATTTTGGTAATCATATCGATCATTTCTGGTTGCATACCTGCCTTTAACTCTTTGTCCCCAACCACAACAGTTTCTGCTTCTGAGGAATTTAAGGCCTGTGTCATGCGAGTTTGAATGAGGCCAAAGGCAACACAATTCACGGTCACATTATAACGCCCCCATTCTTTACATAATGTACGGGTCATTCCGACAAGCGCGGATTTAGCTGCACTATAATTAACTTGACCGGCAATGCCATAAAGCCCTGAGATGGATGAAATATTTACGACTTTTCGACATCTCGCTACGCCATCTTTTTCAATTTCGGCTTTTGCGGCATCGCGGATGAAATTGGAGGCTTCGCGCAAGATACGAAACGGCGCGCCCACATGCACATCCATCACTGCGTCAAATTGATCATCAGACATTTTATGGATGACATTATCCCATGTGTAACCGGCGTTATTTACGATGATATCCAGACCGCCCAATTCATTGATGGCAGTATCGACAAATTTCTTTGGGAATGCTTTATCGGTTACATCGCCAATAGACGCGACAGCATTTGATCCTATCTCCTTGATCAATGAAATGGTTTCTTCTGCAGGTTCTTTATCTAAGTCGTTAACGACGATTGATGCTCCTTCCGATGCGAGTTTGAGGGCGATTTCGCGTCCAATACCACGACCAGATCCGCTGACAAGGGCGACCTTACCTTCAAGTTTTTTCATGATACACCTGCTTCTTTAATATAGTTTTCTTTGATTTCCCGCTTCAGGGTTTTTCCTGCTACATTTCTTGGAAATTCGTTGAGAATATAAACGTCATGAATGCGCTGGAATTTCGCAGCTACCCTTTCATTGGTCCAATTAATCAATTCTTGTTTGTCAAATTTCTCGGTATTTGAACAAGTGATGGCGGCAATTGGCTTTTCACCCCAACGATCATCTTCTACACCAAAAACTGAAACATCTATAACGTTTGAATGTTGGATGATGAGCTCTTCGATGTCTTTTGGGTATACATTCACACCACCAGAAATGATCATGTCCTTGATGCGATCTACCAGATAAAGATAACCATCTTTATCGACTTTCCCAACGTCGCCCGTATGTATCCAACCATTTCGAAAAGTTTCTTTCGTTGATTCCGGGCGTTTATAGTAACCAGGGGACATGACCGGGCTACGGCCAACAATCTCACCCGGTTCATCAATATCACATTCCGATCCATCGGGACGTAGAATCTTCATTTCATAAAAAGGTGGTGGCGTGCCGACCGATCCTGTTTTCTGCATGGATACTGTGCAATCTAAAACAGTCGCAAAGCCTTCTGTCAGGCCATAGAGTTCATAAAATCGATTTGGAAGTACTTCGTTTAGTTTTTCTTTATAGTCCATTAGAAGAGGCGCGCCGACCGAAAGTATCATCTCTAAAGATTTCATCTTTTCTGGATCAAAATTTGGATGTGTCAAAATCGCAATGATCTGGGCAGGCACCATCACCACATGTGTGACTTTTTCTTCTTCAATAGTTGATAGCATTGCATCTACATCAAAAGCAGTATGAAGAATGTAACGTGCCCCCAGATACATCCATGGCATCAAATCAATCATAGCACCATTAAAGACGATAGAGCCTGTATGTAAAATCACACTTTCCGGCGATATGCGTAAGCTACTCGCAAAGCCAGTACAATAATTCGCCCGTACCTCATGCGTATGAATGATCCCTTTGGGAAGGCCTGTTGTCCCGCTTGAATACATAATATTGAAGATATCTGATGGGATGAGATTAATATCAGGTAAAGCAGCGTCGGAACTTTCTGAAATGAAACTGTTCCAAGATTTAAAACTATCGTTACTATTACCACATAATATGCAGTTGGATTGGTCTATATTGTCTAACTCGGGCAAGATTTCAGATAAGGTTGAGGCAAAACTAACATCTGCAAAAATCATTTTACTATCTGAAACATTGATCAATGATTTCAAGCCTTCAGATTGCAGCAGTGGGCTCATAGGGACAATAACAGTACCAGTTTCTGCCGCTGCCCAATAAAGTGCCATTAAAGCAAAGCCATTGGGAAGGATTGTCGCAAAATGATCTCCCTTTCTTAATCCAGCCTTGCATAAGGCATGACCAACTTTGTTCACCTCAAGATGAAATTCCTGAAACGTATAGTCTTTACCCTCCGTCCATAAGGCTTGGTGGTTAGGTCGATATTTCGCATGGCGTGGCAGCAATTGCCCGATATGTTGGATCATAAAACCTCCCCGATTATCCCTGTTGTTTTCATGCCCGTGCGAGTTTTTTATTTGGATCAACAAATGGTTTTTCCACCACTGTTGCTTTACGCAGCCCCTCAACGGTTTCGATGATAAACTCTGTTCCCAAATCTGTATAGGCGATATCTACCATGGCCATACCAATGTTGGCAGATAGACGAGGGGACCAAACCACCGATGTTAAGGCGCCGATAGAAGTACCGCCTTCTGTTTTAGCAGGCCATTTATATTCGTTATAGGCGAGAGGGGCGCCTTCAACATTTAGGCCGACAAGTTTTTGCGTTACGCCTTCAGTTTTGATTTTGGTAAGTGCTTCTTTACCGATGAAGTCATCACCATCTAGGTGAACGAGGCGATCTAAACCAATTTCAAATGGATTGTTACTTTCATCCATATCGACAGAATAATCTAAAATACCGGCTTCGATACGACGAATACGATTGGGAACTGATGGGATCATACCAAATGGTTGCCCCGCTTCCATAATTGTATCCCAAACTTTCACACCATTTTCGGTACCACGCAGATATACTTCATAACCGCGCTCTGCACTCCATCCTGTGCGTGCAAGAATGACATCATTTCCTGCAATTTGGCCTTCCATAAAGTCATAATATTTGAGGTTTTCAGCTGCTTGTCCAAACAAGGATTTTACAACATCCAAGGATTTCGGCCCTTGAATTTGCATGGCGGCAACATCCGGTTCACCAATTGTCACGTTTAGACCACTATTAACAGCGACGCCTTTAGCCCACATTAAAATATCGCTATCCCCGCGAGACAGCCAAAACTTATCTTCGGCTATACGAAGAAGGACGGGGTCATTTAAGATGCCGCCATATTGATCAGTAATCAGAACATATTTGCACTGGCCGACTTTGCATTTTGTCAAATCACGTGGCGTTAGCATGTTGGTGAATTTTAGGGCGTCAGGACCGGAAATTTCGACAATCCGTTGTACCGCTACATCCCAAAGAGTGACCGCATTGCAAAGAGCATCAAACTCTTTTTCAGCATCTCCATATCCAACAGGTAGATACATTTTATTGTAGACGCTATAGGCCGCAGCGCCATGACGTTCGGTTGCTTCGAAGTAAGGTGATTTACGAATACGAGGGCTGAGAGAAATTTTTGCCATGAGGCTTATTCCTATCTTTTATGATTAAACTTTCTAACGCTTTTCTCACAAAAGATAGGATAAGATTCAAACGAGGAATTCACACCCCATGACTATATAAAAGTTATGGCTTGGTTGTGAGTGACCAGTCGCTGGCAGAAACTTCTTCCAAAATCCAATCCCGGAAAGCTTCTGCATGAGCATGCGGTGCACGATCCTGCGTTTCCAGTAAATAGAAGGCTTCGTTGCCATCAATATCGATATCGAAAGGTTTTACCAATCGCCCAGATTCTAACAATGGATGGGCCATGGAACGACGTCCTAATGCCACACCATATCCAGATGCCGCGACTTCAAACACCAAAACAGAAGTATCATATTGCTGACCACGACCAACTTCCAGTTTAGAATAACCTGCTGCGGTCAACCAATTCGCCCATCCTTCTTCATAGCCAATCACATGAAGTAGGGAATGATTTACCAGATCTTCTGGATCACGAATGGCATTTGGGCCTTCCAAAAGTTTGGGACTGCAAACCGGGAATAGGCTTTCCTTACATAGCAAGTGCACGTTATAACCGCTCCAACGGCCTGTTCCGTATTTGACTTCGAAATCTACATGGTCTTCCCAATCCTCAGACCAAACTGAACTTACGATACGTAACGGAATATCTGGATGGCGTTCATAAAATCGATGGAGACGGGATGCCAGCCAATAGGTAGAGAAGCCGACGGAAACACGGATGGTCAAAAGTTCGCCACTTCGACGCCCGAATACTTCCACTGTACCTGCAGCGAGACGGTCAAATGCTTCACGTACTTTTGGCAGATAGGCATTGCCGGCCTGAGTTAAAACGAGGCTACGTGGTTTTCGTTCGAACAATTGTTCCTTTAAATGTAATTCAAGGCTTTTTACCTGCTTACTAATGGCTGCCTGTGTTAGGCCTAATTCTTCAGCAGCATGGGTGAAACTTAGATGGCGAGCCGCAGCTTCGAAGGCGCGCAACCAATTTAAGGGTGGTAAACGTCTTTGCATTTCTTAAAACTCATACATGTAAACTTGCATAACTTTGTCATAATTTGAGTTATGTATATGGTGAAAAGAAAATCAGAACAAGACGCATATGCGACAAGATTAGCGGTTTTGCGAAATGATAGAAAAGAAAAGGGCGGCTAAAAAGCCGCCCTGAATTTTTACTTTGGTAAGATATCCGTCTCAAGATGACAGGCGATTTCATGGCCCGTTTCAATCTTGCGAAGCGGAGGTGTTTTTGTTTCACATACACCTTTAATTGCCTTGGCACATCTGTTTGAGAAAGGACATCCAACTTCGCGAAGCTCAACTGAGCCTGCGCTGGCAGCCTTGGCCTCGTCCGTTGTTGCAACCTCTTCCAGCCAACCTTGACGCATCTCTGGCACAGAGTTCAGCAAAAGTTGCGTATATGGGTGATAAGGTGGTTGGAATACCTGTGAGGATAAGCCTTTTTCCACCACGCGCCCTGCATATAGAACCACAATGTGATCTGCGAAGGATGCGACGGTAGATAAATCGTGACTGATAAACATATAGGAAAGCCCTAAACGTTCCTTTAGATCCTGCAACAAGTCAATCACAGAGGCAGCTACAACTGTATCAAGTGCCGATGTTACCTCGTCACAAAGAACTAGTTTTGGGTTGGCTGCCAAAGAACGGGCTAGATTAACACGTTGCTTTTGACCGCCGGATAATTCCCCTGGAAAGCGGCTTGCAAAAGCAGCAGGCAATTCAACAAGCTCCAACAATTCTGCAACACGATCTGCTTTCTCTTTGCCTTTCAGTCCATGATAGAATTGTAAAGGACGTCCTAGTAAATCAGAGATGCGCTGGCGTGGATTTAAGGCTGTGTCCGCCATCTGGAAGACAATCTGACAATCACGTAAAGTTTCCTTATCGCGTTTTTCAACGCGTGGATTTGCTTTGTGACCTGTAATAGTGACTTCACCTTCCCATTGTGGAGTGAGGCCTGCAATGACACGAGCCAGTGTGGATTTGCCACAACCAGATTCACCGATAACACCCACCACGGACCCTTCTGGCACATCAACAGTTACATCACGTAAAATGGTTTTCTTGGACGGACCAGAACCATAACCAGCTGTAATGTTGGTTGCAGTTAGAATAGGCGCCGGATCATTATCACCGGTTTTATGCTCTAACTCTAATTGGTTAGGTGCTGGTCGAACGGCATTCATCAAGGTTTTGGTATATTCATGAGTTGGGTTATGGACGATTTGATCCGTCTCTCCCAATTCTTGAACTTCACCGCCATTTAATACCAGAATACGATCGGCTACCTGTGCGACAACTGCCAAATCATGAGTTACATAAATTGCAGCTGTGTTTTGTTCACGAATGATATCTTTGAAGGCTTTCAGAACTTCAATCTGGGTTGTTACATCCAACGCAGTTGTCGGTTCGTCCAAAATTAAAAGATCGGGGCCGCAAGATAAAGCCATAGCCGCCATAAGGCGTTGAAGCTGACCACCACTTACTTGGTGTGGGTAGCGTCCGCCAATGCGATCTGCATCCGGAAGATCCAGCTTTTTATAAAGATCAACGGCAACTTCAGTTGCTTCCAAAGCTGTTTGTAAGCCATGGAAAACAGGGGCTTCGATCACCTGGTCGCCGATTTTAATAGCAGGGTTGAAAGAAGCAGCGGCTGATTGTGCTACATAGGCTACTTTCTCACCGCGAAGTTTATGACGTTCGTTGGACGTCATATCCATCACGTTTTCGCCATTCACTTTGATGGTGCCAGCGGAAATACGACAGCCCGGACGGGCAAAACCCATGGAAGCAAGTGAAATAGTTGACTTTCCTGAACCGGACTCACCGATCAGTGCAACTACTTCGCCTTTTTTAACGTTAAAGCTAACACCTTTAACGATTGGCTTATATTTACCCCCAGGTGGACGGCCTTCAACCCAGAGATCTTCAATTGATAATACGTCAGTCATTATTCCATTTTCTCCAACACTGTTTCACCTTGCTGACGTTGTTGGAACCAATCCACAATCAAGTTCATGCAAATAGTGAGTGACGCGATACATGCTGCCGGGATCAATGCAGATGAAGACCCCAAGAAAATACCGCCCATATTTTCCTGTACCATTAAGCCCCAGTCAGCTGCTGGTTCTTGAACGCCTAAACCAAGGAAGCTTAGACCACTTAGGAACAGGATGGAGAAAGTGAAGCGTAACCCAAATTCCGCAATCAATGGCGGCATTGCATTTGGAAGAACTTCACGGGTAATGATCCACCAGACACCCTCACCACGGGCACGGGCAGATTCAACGTAATCCATAACGGAAATATCCATGCCAATGGCACGGGATACACGGAAAACGCCGATAGAAAGAACAAGGCCAACCGTCATAATCAATACGGTGATGGAAGTCCCCATCGCACCAATAACAACCAAGGCCAACATTGTAGATGGGAAAGCCATAAATGCTTCAACTAGGCGACTGATACAGATATCGAACCATCCCCGCAAAATTGCGGCAGAGAAACCAAGTACAACACCAACAACAAATGAAATGACTGTTGTAATGAGTGCAAGGAATAAAGTGGTTCTAACACCGTATAATAGACGTGTCAGGATATCACGGCCCAGCTTATCTGTGCCCAATAGACCTTCGCCGCCGATAGGGCCAAAGCTTTCACCAATGATCTCGGCTTCGCCATAAGGCGCAAGTGCCGGGCCAAAAAATGCTACTATAATCCAGAAAATTAAAATGATACCTGCGATTGCCGCTGTCGGGGTCAGGCGCAAGCTTTTCAACCCTTTTGAGGCTGACGGCTTATCTGCTACATCACTCATTTTGGGAACCTCAAACGTGGATTAAAGATAATGGAAAAAATATCTGCGAGTAAGTTTACAATGATGTAAACAGCACCAAACAACATGGCACATGCCTGAATTAATGGAATATCACGCAAGGCAACGCCATCAATCAACAAGCGAGAAAGGCCAGGTACAGCAAAAATTGTTTCCACAATGATTACACCACTCACCATATAAGCCAGGTTCAACGCGATAACTGCAAAGATAGGAGAAAGTGCATTTGGTAAGGCATGACGCATAACAATACGACGTTTCGGAATACCCTTTAATACCGCCATTTCAATGTAAGGGGATGTAAAGATATTAATCACGGAAGCACGTGTCATACGTAGCATATGTGCTAATACCGCAAAACCTAAAGTCATTACGGGTAAAGCCATGGCGTGAACAATTCTGCCAAAATCGTAATAAGGACGGATATTTGCATTGGCTCCGAGCCATTTAAGCTCTACAGCAAAGATGGTCATTAAACCCAAGCCAATGAAAAATTCCGGTACAGCAATCAAACTCAATGTAGTCACAGCGAGGCTTTTATCTAAAACACCGCCTGCGCGAATAGCTGAGATCAAACCAAGAATTAGTGCAAGTGGAATAGCAACACATGCTGTCATGATCGCGAGGCGCGCCGTGTTCCAGATACGGCCAGACATCATATCGGCAATTGGGCGATCTGTAGAGAGCGATACACCTAAATCACCCTGTAAGATACCAAAAAACCAATCAAAATAGCGAACGATCGCCGGACGATTAAGACCAAGTTCTTCACGCAGAGCTTCTAGTGCCGCTGCATCATTCCTATTTTGTCCTAATATAGCTTCTGCTACGTCGCCGGGAAGGATCTCCGTCGCTGCAAAGATAATGATCGATGCTAAAACAAGCGTCAAAAGACCTTGTAAACATCGATTAACGATGAGTTGAAGCAAGATGCTCCTCCTTTTCTTTCCCTGTATATTATTTTTATTATTCAGTTAATCTGAAATTAATTAGATAATGTTTGCACATGCTCTCTATATAATTTTGACTGTTTGCGACTATGCAACATTTTTTTTTAGGTTTATAGAATTTTTTAGTCGTTATTGATCAAATGTACAATAGTGATATCAAATTTTCCGATTTAATGATAGTTTCTACAAATGGAAAAATGATGGAATTAGATATAACTGAAGTTATGCAAAAATATTATTTATCTTTTACAGGATGTTATGAGATTTGATCCAGAAAAATCAGTTGGGGTAGTGCCTAAAAAATATTTTAGGCCAGCTTTTACAAGTTACTATAAAAACATAAGTATTCCGATTTTTTTGTCTATGACATGTAATTTTTTATTTGTAAAATAGCGACCTATGGGCAGATAATTCAATTGTAAAAGGGTTGGGTTGTCGTTTTTAGTCAAATCGACTCATATTTACCTTATAAGATAAATTTCGTGCTTACAAAAAGGCACGCTATATTAAATATAGAAATAAATATGAAATAACGGGAAAGGGAGTTTCCATGTCTGATCTTGATTCACTCGTGAAGCAATACAAATTCAATGCCTTAAGCCGTCGTGGCTTTATTAAAGGGGCAGGTGCTTTGGGTGTTGCTGCGCCAGCGGCAAGCAGCATCCTGACCATGGCTGGTCCAGCACATGCGGCAACACCGAAACGTGGTGGGGTATTGCGCATTGCTGAAGGTAATACAGCAGATACATTAGAACCAGTACGTATGGTTTCTACAACTGATGCTATTTACGCAAATCAGGTATATAGCCGTTTAACACGTTTTAAAGCTGATCTAACAGTGGAAGGTGATCTGGCCGAAAGCTGGGATGTTGACTCGACTGCGACAGTTTGGACCTTTAAGTTACGTAAAGCGAAGTTCCATAATGGTCAGGACGTAACTGCGGATGATGTCAAAGCATCTTTTGCATTACATACAGCAGAAAATTCTGAGTCCGCAGCGAAAGCAATTCTATCCGGTGTGAAATCTGTCGAAGTTGTAGATAAATTGACAATTCGTTTCACATTGGAATCTGGTAACGCGGATATGCCAATTACAGTTTCCGATTATCACTTAAGCGTTCATCCTGCTGGCCAGACAGATTTTGGTGCAGGTGCAATTGGTTCCGGTCCATTCCGTATTGCTGAGTTCCGCCCTGGCGAAGTTATGTATTTCGAACGTTTTGATGAATATTTCCTAGATGGACAACCATATTTGGATGGTATGGAATTTATTCCGGTACCTGATAGTACTGCAAACCTGAATGCAATTCTTTCTGGTGATGTGGATATGATCCACGATATTGCACCTGCTGCATATAATAAAATGTCTCAGGCACCAGGGATTAATGTTTATAACATTCCAACAGGTTCTTTTGCGAACTTTGTCTTGATGTGTGACCGTGCGCCAACAAATGATATCAATTTCCGCAAAGGTTTCAAACATTCCTTGAACCGTGAATTGGTCTTGAACCAAGCATATAGTGGTATTGGTACAATTTCTAATGACACGCCAATTGGTCCAACATATCGCTATTATAGTGCGGAAGTTAAGCCTCTTGAATATGACTTGGATAAAGCGAAGCATTATTTCAAGAAAGCTGGTGTGTCTTCTATGGAAATCTTTACTTCTGAAGAAGCTGGTTCTGCAGCGAATGACGTGGCTTATACATATCAACAAGGTGCGCAAGGTGCATTGGATGTGACTGTAACAAAAACACCAGCGGATGGTTATTGGTCTCATACATGGATGCAACAGCCAATCTGTATGTCTGGTTGGAACGCGCGTCCAACAGTTGATGCCTTCTTGACCATTGCCCATATGGATGGTGGCGGTTGGAACGAAACCGTTTGGGGTAGCCCGGAATATGATGCGAAGATCATTGCAGCACGTGCTGAGCTAGACGAAGCAAAACGTGCAGAAATGTATCATGATCTGCTTTCTCAATTGAATGAAGAAGGTGGTTTTGTAAACCCTGTATTCTCCAACGCGTTGGAAGCAACATCAGAGCGTGTGAAAGGCTTCGAACCTCATTCTGTTGGTGCGATGGGTGGCTTCTTCAACTGCTCACATAAAGTTTGGTTGGATTCATAAGCCCAACGACTTTATCACTAAAAAGAAAGCCCCGTGTCAATCACGGGGCTTTTTCTATTTTAGTGTTTTCCGATATTCGTTTACGGGGAGACCGCCAAATCCCCAATCTTCCAGTTCAACTTCATCTATGACAACAAATGTAATAGAAGGGTCTTTACCCAAGACCTTATATAGAAGGTCTGAGGTACCATGAATAAGTTCGGCTTTTTGTTCTGGAGAGGGGCCATTGCCATCGGGGCCGCCTTCGCGGGTGATTTTGATATTTACATAAGGCATTATTTTTCTTCCTGAATAGTCTGATAAGTGAAAATTTTAGACATGATACGCCATTCATTTTTGTCGAATGTACAAGTTAACAAGTCTAAATATTCCCGGCCCATCATCGTCATTTTACCTTTCACAAAAGCAAGGGAATTATTGCTAAAATCAATCGCAAGAATTTGGTCATTTCGTGGTTCTTGGTTAGTGGCAGGCGGTGTGCGTTGATCAATAATGTGAAGATATTCCGGTATGGATAAGTTCATATAATCATTATTGGTCATGTTCACATAACGTGCATCCGGATGAAATACTTTGGAAAGTAGTTGGCTATCCGCATGATATAACCCGTCGAAATAATTCTTTAGCACAGGGAATAAATCTTTCTGATGAGGAAGGAAGTCAGGTGTCATGAAGTCAGCCCTTCCGCAATTAGCGCCTGTTGCACGGATTTGCGATTGAAAATACCTTGGAAATAGGTGGAGATATTTTTCCAAGAGGATAAATCAATACCCACAAAGTTGGACCAATTCAGCACAACAAATAAATATGCATCGGCAACGCTGAATGTATTGTTGACTAGAAATGTTCGATTGTCCGAGAGCAGATTTTCCAGATAATCAAATTTTTGAGCTACATTTTGTTTTGCTTTTTCTTGTTCCGAAGCTGTGGAATTGTCAGAGAATAAGGGTGAAAAGGCTTTGTGTAATTCAGAGCTGGTATAATTTAAATATTCCTGAAGGCGCGCCTGCCCTATTGGATCATTCGTTGGCACTAACTGCTGGTCGGGGGCTTGTGAAGCGATAAATTGTAAGACTGAAGCACCCTCCGTTAAAACCTCGCCATTTTCTAGTTCAAGAGCTGGGACATATCCTTTTGGATTGATCTGCTTATAATTCAGGCCTGATTTTGAAAGACCTGTATCTGTATCTACTTCTTCTGCCGTAAAGCTTAATCCTGTTTCAATTAAGGCGATACGGGATGCAAGTGAACATGCACCAGTTTTATAAAATAATTTCATTTTAGATACTCCTTTAAGTAAGTGTTTTTCAATGAGAGCACTTTAATGAATATAATAATCAATTGATAATATCGTTATTTCATCATAATGATTAATTATTTAGATCATTATGATGGTGCATTATGACGTATGAACAATTGGTCGTTTTACATGCAATCGTGACCGAGGGCACTTTTCGAGGTGCTGCTGAGCGATTGTATAAATCTCAATCCGCGATTAGCCATATGATTAAGAAATTAGAGGAGGAGATTGATATCACATTGTTGTCTAGGGAAGGGTATAGGCCAAAATTAACGCCTGCTGGGGAAATCTTTTATCGTCAATCAACACGTGTGATACAGCAAATGCAAGAACTTGGACATTTAGCGAAGCGCCTAAATGCCAAGCAAGAAGCTTCTGTATGCTTGACTGTGACAGCCACATATCCAATTAAGCCTTTTCTGGATATTATCGCTGAAGTGAAGGAAGAGTTTTCGATGACCTCCGTTCGTTTGACACGCGAAACAATGGGAGGGCCTTTGGAACGACTTCTTAATAAGGAAGCAAATATCATTATTGCTACCCTCGATGATGTGCCTGTTGATAGAGTAGAAGCTGTCCCATTTGCTGAGATTACAATTCTGCCTGTGGCACATCCAGAATATCCGCCTGCTATTTCTGCTAATTTGAAAACGATAACTGAAATGCAAAGTTATACTCAGGTCGTTGTGTCTGATAGCAGCAGTGGCCATTTTGAACAGAGCCGCGATTTATTACCAGGCGGATTACGTTGGACTGTTTCAGATTTTGCAGCAAAGAAAGAAATCTTGTTGTCAAAAATGGGATGGGGGGGCATGCCAAAGCATCTCGTGGATGAAGAATTAAATAAAGGTCAGCTTATTGAACTTAATGTGGAAGGATATCCGCCTAGGAAATCTCAGTTATATATGATGCGATTGCGTGATAGTGAAATCGGTTTCGTAGCGCAAGATATATGGAATAAATTACTTTCTGTCTCTGAAAAATATTCGTGAAGATATTAAGTCTTTAAAAGCGGGCAGAGCTTCTATCTCCGTATCAATAAGAAGCCCAGTGTATTACACTGGGCGCTTCAGTTAACTATGCGCATCATCATTAGCGTAAACTCGATAAGTTTGCGATTAAGTTTTGACGGCGTTTCTGTATTTCCTCTTCCAATTTATGGGCCGTATCCTGATCTGCACTGCAGCAAAGGTTAATGGCGGATTTGCATTCTGTATTAAACTCTGTGAGCAATTTGATCATAGATGTTTCGATAATTTCTCTAATTTGAGTTTCATTTAAATCGACAGCGTTTGCAATTTCTTGTGCTGCTGATTGTGATAATGTTGAGATAGACATTTTATCTTTCCTCTCTATTAATTTGAATATTCTAGAAATATGGAATTAATTAAAATTAGAGTCAAGAAGGATCTGTTGGTATGGTAAGTAGCCTTTCATGTAATAGGAGGAAATTTTTGCATATTATTATAGATGTCTCTGTTATATAGAAGCGATTAGTAATATGATGACATTCATGAAGTTTATTTTTTTCAATATTGCAAAGCTACTTATTATTTCTTCTGTTGCTGTGGCATTTATAAAAAGTGTAGGGGCTGAAGAAGCAAAATTGCGATTAACAACCATGGAGATGCCCCCTTATGGTTTTGTGAAAGATGATGGACAAATATCAGGTCTATTTCATGAAGTTAATCACGCAATACTTCAAGAAGGGAACATCGCTGGCAAGATTGAACTGTTACCTTTGAAACGATTGATGCGGGGATTGACGATTGGTACCCAGGATTGTGCGATCCTAGGTAATACAGATTATGTACGTAAAAATTATCTACTTCTTGAACCTTTAGGTAAGGAACTAAGAATAGGTGCTATCGGAAAAAAGACCATAGGGGCGCGTAGCTATGATGATTTATATGATTTGAATGTCGGTGTGGCGATCGGCACAAAGCTATGGGAAAAATTTGATAATGATACCGTGCTTCGAAAGACCGAAGTGACCAATTATCAGCAAGGAATGATCATGCTATATCGTGATCGAATAAACGTCATGACAGGTGTTATTGAAAGTTTGTCTTATCTTGCAAAGAATATTGATCAGGACTTTGCCGCAAGTTTATCAGATCCTATTCTCTTTCAGAATATTGAATTATTTTATGTGTGTAGAACCGAGTTGGAAAAGGATCCGCGGTTACAGGTCTTGCAAAATGTTGTCATCAAGATGCGCGAAAGTGGTGAGATACGAAGAATAGTTAAAAAATACTTGAACTAATAATCTTCTGCGTTACTGCTGCAACCGATTTTATCTAGGTCGATTGACCATACTTGTGCATTTCGTAAATCTGTATCTTCCATCAAACTTGTCGTTTCTGATGCATATTTTGCAATCTTTTTGAGGCCGAGTTTTGGTAAATAAAAGCGTCCAGGATCACCAATTAACACTTCGCGTCCTTCTTGGGCCAAAGCTTTAATCCATGGAATAACAGCGCGCGCAATATCCGCATCATAGCATACATCACCTACTAGGATGACATCCCAATCCCCGTGCTCACCGACGACATCTTCAGTAGAAATATCAAAGTAACAATTATTTTCTTCTGCGTTCATTTGCATGGCAACGGCGGCAACAGGATCAATATCTGTCGCAGTGACTTCAAATGCACCGGCCATTGTGGCCGCCATTGCGACCATGCCGGACCCACTTCCGAAATCCAGAACTCTTTTACCCGCAACAAGTGAAGGATTATCTAGAAGGTGGCGACTTAGTGCTTGACCGCCTGCCCAAGCAAAGGCCCAAAATGGTGTCCCTAAACCGATTTCTTGCAGCTCCATTTCACCCATACGCCATAGTGGTAAATCTTCTACAGCCAGATGCAATAGGATTTCCGGTAATAAGCGTGGAGATTCAAGGTTGGTATTTTCACGAATTAATTGACGCAATGCATCTTGGTCATCGTGATAGTAATCATAGTCCACTGACAATAAATCCTAATAAAATAATGAAGCCAAAATTCTTGTTTGCTTTAAAGAGAGAAAGGCAACGATCTGGATCGTTAATGTCTAGACGATAAATTTGCCAAATCATATGTAAGACGCCCAATCCAAGCGCAATCCAGAAGTACACCGGGAGCGCTAATAAATATCCTGATATGCCAATAAGTCCTACTGTAGCAGCGTAGAAGAAAATGACAGCCATACGCGTGTTTTCACCAAGTCGTAATGCTGTTGATTTAACGCCTACCAATGCGTCATCTTCTTTATCCTGATGGGCGTAGATCGTGTCATATCCCAAAGTCCAAAAAATACCAGCGGCATATAAAGTAAAGACCGCCGTGTGCAAATCGCCATAAATAGAAGCCCAGCCGACTAGAATGCCCCAGTTAAAGGTTAGTCCTAACCAAGCTTGTGGCCAGTATGTAATTCGTTTCATAAACGGATAGGCAATCACTAAAAACAAAGCTGATGCACCAATAATCTGGGTTGGTAGGTTAAACTGAAGCAGGATAATTAAACCAATCAGGCATTGGGCGATTAAAAAGATTACGGCTTGTTTCGTTGTCACTTCGCCAGACGGTAACGGGCGATCTGCTGTGCGGGCAACTTTTTTATCAAAATCCTGATCAGAGATGTCATTCCATGTACATCCCGCACCCCGCATCACAAGCGCACCAATACCAAAGAGGACTGTATAAGTAATATCAGGGAAATTAAAGCCTGTTTCCGAAGATGTTATGTCAGGATTGACAGCGGTTGCCAAAGCTAATCCCCACCATGTGGGTAGTAGAAGTAACCAGGTCCCGATCGGACGGTCCAGACGCGCAAGTTTGGCATATGGTTGCCAAGAAAGAGGCAGCCAATAAATCCATCCCTTTTTGGGAATATCGCTTGCAGCTGAAGATGAGTTTTTGTCTTGGCTCATGATCTCTTGGCATCCTAAGATTAAACTTTCCTTGTATTTGGAAGCATGTAGCGGATAAAGACTGTTTCGCCAAGATAAAAACGCCTGTATGACTGGCGATATCTTATCTATGATGGTTATCAAATTTAGTGAGAGAATTATAAATGACTCCGAAAGCAGAAACTCGTTTGTTCATTGATACCCCCTTGTTTGAGGCAGCATCTGTTTCGCTCGATCAAGGGCAGGCACATTATCTACGTTCAGTATTACGTTTGCAAATTGGGGCAAAGTTGATTCTGTTTAATGGGCAAGATGGGGAATGGATTGCAGAGATCACAGATTTAGGTAAGAAAAACGGATCCGCTCAAGTTATCGATAAATTAAGAGAACAAGAATTCTCCCCAGATGTTTGGTTGTTATTTGCCCCATTGAAAAAAACGGCAACAGATCTGGTATTTCAAAAAGCGACTGAGCTTGGAGTCTCCGCCATCAAGCCTGTTATTACCAAACATAGTAATACGGAACGCATGAAGTTGGAGCGTGCTCAAGCAATTGTGATCGAAGCCGCAGAACAATGCGAAAGACTGGATGTGCCTGAGGTTCAGAATCCTTCTAAACTTGAAGCTATCCTTGCGGAATGGCCGGAAGATCGTCATTTGTTTGTATGTGCGGAGGCTGGACCTGCTAACGCTGCGGAAAAAGTGTTTGTCGCTCACCAAGGGGAAAAGGCAGCAATTTTAATTGGACCCGAGGGCGGTTTTGCCGTATCAGAGCTTGAATTCCTTTCCAATCAACCTTTTATAAGCATGGTTGGTTTGGGGCCACGGGTTTTACGCGCGGAAACGGCGGTTTTAAGTGCATTATCCTGTTGGCAGGCTTTTTGTGGGGATTGGCAATCACGTCCGCCTCATAGAGAGTGATTAAAACTATATAAAGATACTCAGGATAAAACCGGTAGCAGAGGGCAAGCTTATGGCCGTAGATAATAAGAAAATGGTTCCGCTGGAAAGTAAGGACCAACTGATCACGACTTTATCCAAAGGGTGCAAACCGATCGAAGATTGGCGCATCGGGACAGAACATGAAAAGTTCATCTTCGACGCCAAGACGCATAGACGTCTTCCCTATGAAGGTACACCTGGTATCCGTGCTTTACTTGAAGGGTTGCAGCGTTATGACTGGAAACCTGTATATGAAGGTGATCATGTTATTGCCCTAACGGATGATACTGGCGCGTCTGTGTCTCTGGAGCCCGGCGGGCAGTTTGAATTGTCCGGTGCACCGTTACAAACAATTCATCAAACTTGTTCTGAAACCAATCGCCATTTGACGCAGGTAAAGGAAATCTGTGGCGAGATGGGGGCAGTTGCACTTGGACTTGGTTTTGATCCTCAATGGAAACGCGAAGATGTAAGCTGGATGCCGAAAGGACGCTACAAGATCATGCGTGAATATATGCCTAAAAAAGGCACCATGGGATTGGATATGATGATCCGTACATCCACCGTGCAAGTAAATCTGGATTTCGCAGACGAAGCTGACATGGTGCGTAAGATGCGTGTTTCTTTTGCGCTTCAACCTCTTGCGACAGCTCTATTTGCGAATTCTCCATTTAAAGAAGGCAAACCAAACGGATATCTAAGTTATCGTTCACATACGTGGACGGATACGGATAATGACCGTTGCGGTATGCTGGATTTCATCTTCGAAGATGGTTTTGGGTTCGAGCGCTGGGTGGATTATATGTTGGATGTACCAATGTATTTCATCTATCGCAATGGTGTTTATAATGATGTGTCCGGTTTGTCTTTCAAAGATTATATGGCAGGCAATTTAGCCGGTTGGGAAGGAAAAGTTCCAACACAACAAGATTGGGATGATCACTTAACAACTGCGTTCCCGGAAGTGCGCTTGAAACAGTTTATTGAGATGCGCGGCGCAGATGGTGGACCATGGCGTAATATTTGTGCCCTACCTGCTTTCTGGGTTGGGTTGCTTTATGATGGTGAAGCTTTGAACGAAGCAGAAGCATTAATCAAAGAATGGTCAGTCGCTGATATCGCCAAGATGCGTGACGATGTGCCGATGCATGCGTTGAATGCCACTGTGAATGGCCGCAAATTACGTGATGTCGCACGCGATGTCTTAAAAATTGCCAAGAAAGGCCTTCGTAATCGTAACGAAGCAAACTGGTCAGGCGAAAGCGAAGAGCATTTCCTATCTGCTTTGGAGGAAGTCGTGGAGTATGGTAAAACCCATGCTGAGCGGTTGCTAGATCAATATAATGGCGATTGGAATGGCGATCTAAGTAAGCTTTATGAAGAGCATGCATACTAAGTCGTCCTATGAGACAAAATAAAAGAAAAGCCGGATTAAATTGATCCGGCTTTTTTGATTTAGATATCTGTCCCGTTTAACTTCTTGTGTAAGCTAAAGGCATATCGATCGGTCATGCCAGAAATAAAATCTGTAACTTGCAGTAGGATTTCATAGAGGCTGGCGTCTTTGTTTCGATCAATAAAGTTGGATGCGATTAAGGTACAGACTTGCTGATTATAGTGTGAAATCTTATCGCCTTGTGCAACGGCAATAGCAGCGGGGACTGTTTTATTAAGCAAAGATTCAATCACAGCATATCCACCTAATTCACGGGTTGCCTTGCTTTCGGTTTTAAATAGTTTTTCTTTGCAGAGTTTACCTGCAGCTTCAAAGGCTTCTGCGAAGATTGAATTTCCGATTAGATCACCTTCGAATGTACCCGCTAACAAGTCATCTTCAAATTTCATAAAGACTTGTGGTATTTCTTTTGTACATTCACCAATGGCCATAGCGCGCATATGGCCAACCTGTTCAAGATGCGTTTGATCCTCATTCAGTTTGAAATAGGGATTGTTCGCAGCCATTGGATAAAGAATTTCTTTCACTTCTTCAAACTCAAGATCGCCTAATTGAAAGCCATCTTCCAAGTCAATAATGCGATAACAAATGTCATCCGCAGCTTCTACTAGATAGGCGAACGGATGGCGCTTCCAAGCATCCATATCTTCTTTGACACGAGGGAGGCCTGTTTTTTCAGCTACCTCAGTAAAGAAGGGGAGTTCTGCTTGATTGAACCCAAATTTCTTTGCGCCGATATAACCGTTCGCTTCTTCTCTCTTGATATGAGAGGCACAGGTATATTTAGAAAAAGTTGCCAGAACAGCATTCGTGAGGCGCATGCCACCGCCTGTTTTATACATCTCTAAATGAGTAAGGATACGAAAGCCTTGGGCGTTACCTTCAAACAAGGTCAAGTCCGTCATTTGGGCTTCCGTAAGTTGTTGGGCAATGTCTTGGTTTGCGTTAAAATATTTTGCGAACCATTCACCAATCGCGCTTTCCCCCGCATGTCCATAGGGCGGGTTTCCTATGTCATGTGCTAGACATGCTGCTTGGATAATATAACCAATCTCGTCACGGCTAAGATTGAGTTCAGGGTGTCTTTCTAATATCTTTTCCCCGATAACCGTGCCGAGCGAACGCCCGACTAACGAAACCTCGATACTATGAGTCAGGCGATTATGGGTATGATCATCATCTGCCAAAGGATGAACTTGCGTTTTATTGGCGAGACGACGAAATGGTGAAGAAAAAGAAATACGATCAATGTCGATTTGAAAGGGGGAGCGTCCGGCTTCTACAGTCGTTTTGCCTTTTGTCAGACGATCACCGCAAAGCAGCTTTTCCCAAGACATTACCATCACATTCTATCCTTTTTGTATTTCTTAATCTTTCCAGAAATGACTGGTAAACATAATTAAGACTGTGAAGATTTCCAAACGCCCTAAAAGCATACCTAAGGAAAGCAGCCACTTTGCCGCGTCAGGTAGTTGGGAGAAGTTACCGGAAGGACCAATCATTTCACCAAGACCAGGTCCCACATTTGCAAGCGCGGTGCCTGCGGCACTGGTTGCCGTAACAAAGTCCATCCCCAATAACCCTAATGCCATTGCAAGCAGGGCAAAAATAGCAGCAAACATAAAGAAGAAAGCCATCACAGATGTTGAGACCTGCTCAGAGATGGGTTTACCGTTATAATATGAAATGAAAACGCCATTCGGTTGTAACAAGCTGCGCATCTGTGTTCGAGCAGTTTCAAATAAAACCTGAAAGCGGAAGATCTTGATGCCACAGGTGGTTGATCCCGCACATCCTCCAATAAACATAATCAGGAAGAATAAAGGCATCGCGAAGGCACCCCAAAGACTATAGTCGGTTGAGGCAAAACCCGTTCCGGTCATAATACTAACCACATTAAAGGATGTATGACGTAAGGATTCAAAGAATGTATATCCTTGTTGCACCATCAGATAACCTGTCATTAAGCCAACAGCAGTTCCCAAAATACCAAAGAACCATCTTACCTGTGTGTCTTCAAAGAATGGTTTCCAATCCTTGCGTAGTAATTGTAGATACAAAAGGAAGGGTAAGGAACCCAAGATCATAAAGATTGTCGTGATCGCTTCAATCTGTGCACTGTCAAAATAACCGAAGGATGCATCATGGGTGGAAAAGCCACCTGTTGCTACAGTGGTCATAGCATGGTTGATCGCATCGAATGTACTCATACCAGCAAGCCAGAATAGATAAGCACAAATACCGCTTAAGCCAATATAGATACCAAAAATCCAAGTGCCGATTTGCGCAGCGCGTGGTAAGGCCTTTTCAATACGATCAGAAAATTCCATACGGAAAAGCTGCATACCACCAATTTGTAACATTGGTAAAATAGAGATCGCCATGACAACAATCCCGACGCCTCCCATCCATTGCAGGATGGATCGCCACATTAAAATGCCGGGAGGGGCCGATTCAAGACCAGATACAACAGTTGATCCTGTGGTGGTCAACCCGGACATGGCTTCAAAAAAAGCATCTGTATAAGAAAGGTTTAGCGCGTTTGCTGCTAGAAATGGTAAGGCAGAAAAAGCAGGTAAGATAATCCAGACCATTGTGGTCATTACAAAGGCTTGGCGGATATTTAAATTCTTGCTTTCCTGTCTTGTGGTCAGAATCATCAATCCTGCTGTGAACATTGTAAAACCACTAGACAGAAGAAAAACCTGCCAATCCTGATTACCAACATACAGATCAACCATGGTTGGTACCAGCATGGCTATAGCAATCATGCTTAACAATACGCCTGTTACAAAGACGATAGGCCTAAAATCCAGAAGCAATGTGAAAACCCCTTAGAAACACAAAACCGACCTTGCTTTCACAAAGGTCGGTTTGGGTTTTATCATGTAAAAACAGATCAGTCGATGTTGAAAAACATCTAGGCCTGTTTAAAAAGACGCTTTCTTAAAGGCGGTTAACGCCAGCAAGATCAAGAAATTCTGTGCGTGTACGGGCATCTGTACGGAATAAACCTGTCATACGGCTTGTAACCATATCCACGCCTTTTTTGTGAACGCCACGTGTGCTCATGCACTGGTGGTTTGCTTGGATCACAACCGCAACGCCTTTTGGATCAAGAACTTCTGTGATGACATTTGCGATTTGCGCAGTCATTGTTTCTTGAATTTGAAGACGTTTTGCATAGATGTCCACCACACGTGCTAATTTAGAAATACCAACAACACGGTTCTTCGGTAGGTAAGCAACATGGGCTTTGCCCAAGATCGGCGCGAGGTGATGTTCACAATGGGATTCAAATGGAATATCGCGCAACAAAACCATTTCGTCATAGCCGTCTGTTTCTTCGAATGTACGACCAAGTACTTTTGCAGGATCTTCGGAGTAACCTACAAAATATTCTTCAAATGCGCGTACAACACGATCAGGCGTACCCAATAAACCTTCGCGTTCTGGATCATCGCCAGCCCAACGAAGTAAAACTTTTACCGCCGCTTCGGCTTCTTCACGGGTTACTTCTTCATATGCATTACGAATAGCGTTTGTATTTGCTGCAACAGACATGATTTTTATTCCTTAATCCAAATTGGCTCCACCCAACGGTTAACCAAAGGCCATATAGCGTTGTGAATGGCAGAATTCAAGCGAATTCCAATGATTCCATAATTTATTTTTTCAACTTACTTATCTGCGAAGTTGAATTGACTGAACACGCCTTCTTACGTCTAAGAAACTTACTCAGATCAGAGGAATAAAATTTTAATGTACCTGACGCGGTTCATATGGACTATCAAGTGAGAAAGCTGGGATTTTGATTTCCAGCATGTCGCCAGTCGGTGTTTCCATTTCATAGGCTCCATGCATAAAACCAGATGGTGTTGGAAGTGGCGTGCCGCTTGTATATTCGTAACTTTCACCTGGGTCCAACACAGGTTGTTCACCAACAACACCTGCGCCACGTACTTCTTGTGAACGGCCCATAGCGTCTGTAATTTTCCAGTGACGATTAATGAGTTGCACCTGATTCTGCCCATTGTTTTCTATTTTGACGCTATAGGCCCAGACATAGTGGCCGTTTTCTGGTGAGGATTGATCTTCCAAATAAATCGGTTCTACTGAAACTTTAATGTCTTGGGTAACTGCTTCATAAATATCATGTTGCATAGGTCATCTCTTATTTTTGCTTTTATCATGATGAGTATAGCAAAAATAGAAATCCTTACCAGACAAGAATGCTGACTTATCTCATGAAATTAATTTAGACGTAAAATATTGTGCTAAAGAAATGGGCCGGCTTTTGGGAGACGGCCCGTCCCCGCACAACGAAAAGGCTCTATTTGAGTTATAATTGTTGATTTGTGTAAAAAGTGATTTCCACGCGCCGATTGGCGGCCTTTGATGTTTCGTCCGCTGTTTTAATCAAAGGTCGATCTTCACCATATGCAGAAATTGCAATTCGATCTGCCGGATATCCTGCCATTACGAGAAGGGAGGCAACTTCATCAGCGCGTGCCAGGGAAAGTTCCATATTATAAGCTTTACTGCCAGTACTATCTGCATAACCAACGATGGACGCTAATGGCGCATTTAGGCGTTTTGCCTCTTCAGCGATTTGCATGATTTGTGAAGTTTTTAGATGATTAAGGCGTGTGTCGTTCACATCGAAAGAAACGCGGTGTGGATCGGCAAGTTTTCTTTCCAGTTTGATCACGGCCTGTTGGAAGTTCGTTTGGCAATATTCAATATGATCCCATTGCCACCCTTCTTCCATTTGCTCTATCCAGCAATCAAAGCTAGCTTGAGCTTGGGCAGCTAGATTTGGTGCACGATATGCGGCATCACGTGCCATCAGGGCAGTTAAGCGCATACGCGCATTTTCCAAACGTTCTACTCCAAAGTTCAAATCCCAGTTTTCAGGTTTCTCAGGTAACGGGCGTTTTCCTTCATTGGCGGCTAGGCCTTTTGCAGCAAAAATACCAGCATCTGTGGTGTCATACATTTCATCAGCTTCATAAAGTGCAAGACGTTTGTATTCTTGGGCGAGTGCTTTTTCAAAAGCAAGGTTATTACTTTGGCTAACCTGTGTGGTACGCAGATTTTCCACATTTGCAATATCAGTATATAAACAAGCATTTAGAGTTAATAGGCCTGCTAGCGCGATTATGGGGTGGGTGATAAATTTGCTCTTTAGTTTCATAACGATTTCCTTTTCAACGTGAATGCTGATTTAGTAATGAAGAAGGGAGAGGGCGAATTCTGGGCTCAAATTGGGCGATTTCGGGGCATCGTATTTTTGAGATGAATGTTCTATTGGCACATGGTCAAGAATCTGCGAATTTATAGACGTTAAAAGAATAAAGTGGACCAAAGCATGAGTGACAAATTTCTTCCTTATGGAAAGCCTGACCTAGACGATGCAGATATCGCTGAAGTCGTCAAAGTGTTGCAGAGTGACTTTTTGACGACTGGACCCTTGGTTCAGGAATTTGAGGAACAGCTTTGTCAGTCGGTTTCTGCGGATCATGCAGTTGTTTGTAATAGTGGGACAGCGGCGCTTCATTTGGCTTATATGGCATTAGGATTACAGGCAGGAGATCAAATTATTGTTCCCGCTATGACTTTTTGTGCAACAGCAAATGCAGCAGCAATGTGTGGTGCAGAAGTTATTTTTGCCGATGTTGATCCTACGTCTGGATTGGTAACAGTTGAGACCTTGCTTAAAGCAATAAGCAAAACTGACCCTGATCAGTTAAAAGCGATAACAATTGTGCATATGAATGGTCAAATGGCCGATATGCCAGCTCTTTATCAAATTGCTCAATCTCATAATGTGAAAATAGTTGAAGATGCGTGTCATGCTTTGGGGACAAGTTATGAGGTAGAAGAACAAGAGTATAAAGTTGGGCAATGCGCTCATTCTGACTATTGTTGTTTTTCTTTCCATCCTGTTAAAACCGTAGCGATGGGAGAAGGAGGAGCCGTGACCTGTCGCTCTGCAGTTGATGCATCTTTGATGAAGAAGCTCAGAAGTCATGGATTGGAATTTGAACCTGAAAATTTTACGGCTTTACCGGAAGATGCTGTTTCAAATGCTCCCGTATGGCATCGTGAAATGAATGTTTTAGGATATAATTACCGGGCACCAGATATCCTATGCGCTTTAGGGATTAGTCAGTTAAAAAAACTTACCCAATTTAAGCAAAAACGCTGTGATTTGACAGCCGCTTATGACGCCATGTTTGATGGACATAGTAATTTACTTGTGCCCATTAAGCGCTCTGTAGGTCAATCTGTTGGATGGCATTTATATCCGGTTTTAATTGATTTTAAGGGGCTTGGAAAATCACGCGAAGAAGTGGTTAGACTGCTTAAAGATAAGAATATTGGTACTCAAATCCACTATACTCCGGTGCCACATCACCCTTATTGGCAGGATAGAGTAAAAGGTGAGCGTTTCAATGGCGCAGAGCAATATTATTTGTCAGAATTATCGTTACCATTATATTCGCAACTAACCACTGATGATGCGCAATATGTGGCAGAAACATTGTTAAGTATTTTGCAAAACTGATTGATATAGGAAAAACTATGGATAAGAAAATCTATCCGGTTATTCTTTCTGGCGGAGCGGGTAGTCGCTTGTGGCCCACCTCTCGTCGTATGCGCCCTAAGCAGTTTTTACCTTTATATTCCGACCAGCCTATGTTGATTGATACCGTGGAACGTGTATTGGGGAAGGAATTTGCCAAACCAACAATCGTGTGTAGTGAAGATCATCGCTTTTTGGTTGCCCAATCTTTACAAGAGGCAAAACTAGATTACAGAGCAATTCTATTAGAGCCTGTTGGTCGTGATACAGCTGCCGCGATTTCAGTCGCGAGTTTACATATCCACCAAGAAGATCCTGAGGCTATTATCTTTGTTTTACCTTCTGACCATATTATAGAAAATCAGAATGCTTTTTCACGTGCTATAGAGGGGGCAGCGCTCGTCGCTCAAGAGGGGTATTTAACGACTTTTGGGATCGTGGCAAACTCTCCTGAAACAGCGTTTGGATATATTAAGACAGATGGAAAAACGCATATATCTACTGGATGTCTAGTTGATAAATTTGTTGAAAAACCAGATGCCCAAACGGCGAAAGCGTATATAGATAGTGGGGAGTTTTATTGGAATTCCGGCATGTTTATGTTTAAGGCAGAAACTTTTCTTCTAGAGATGGTTGAACATGCTGAAGACATCATTCTGCCAGCGAAAATTGCTGTGGCAGGCTTACAAAAGGATTTAGATTTTCAACGTTTGTCTATCAGAGACTTTGAAGCTATTCCCAAGCATCCTATTGATAAAGCGTTAATGGAGAAAACTTCGAAAGCGGCTATGGTACCTCTTGACGCCGGTTGGAGTGATATTGGAAGTTGGACAGGGTTGTGGGAAGCATCCGCTAAAGATAAAAATGGTAATGCGCTTCGAGGAAAACCAATTCTAGAAGATGTCAAAGATTCAATCGTTCACACAACAGATGAAAGTATTACAGCAGTTATGGGGCTGAACGATGTTATTGTTGTTAACGATACAGATGCCTTGTTGGTTGCCAGCATGGATTATGCGCAGAATGTAAAAGATCTAGTATCTACGCTAAATCGAAAAGGTCATAATTCAGCTGAACTTCATGCGACAGTGTATCGTCCATGGGGTAATTATCGCAACATTGGTACAGGTGATAAGTTTTTAGCAAAGATAATTACAGTGTATGCTGGTTGTAGTTTATCTTTGCAGTATCATAATAAAAGAGCAGAGCATTGGGTTGTCGTACAAGGTCAGGCTTTGGTGACGCGCGGAGACGATGTGTTTGAGCTAAATGCAAATGAATCTACTTATATCGCGATTGGCCAACATCATCGCCTTGAAAATAAGACAGAACATCCATTAATCATGGTTGAAGTGCAAACAGGTGATTTCCTTGAAGAAGATGACATCGTGCGGCTTGATGATGTATATGGACGAGATGAGAGCAAATAAAAAGGATAACGAAAATGTCATTTTTCTCTAAGTTATTTGGTGGCGGTGAAAAGGAACCAGAGGCGGCAAAACGTGAAGAGCCTGAAATCTATGAGGGATATAAAATTATTGCAGCTCCAATACCTGCTGAGAATAAACAGTGGCGTCTTGCAGGAGTAATCGTTAAAACGACAGATGATGGTGATCTTGAAAGGGAATATATCCGCGCTGATGTTTTCTATTCTCGCGAAGAAGCTATTGAATTTGCGCTTAGCAAAGGCAAGCAGGTGATAGATCAACAAGGTGATCGTATTTTTGCTGATGGTGCAAAAACCGGCCGTTGTTAAGATTGAAACTCTTCTGCCAAAAATTGCTCTAAGATTGGTTGGTAACTATTTAACTCAGCCTGTACTGCTGGAATTGAGTAAGCCATGCTTAGATAATTTTGAATGGACGGTGGAAGTGGTACCCTAATTCCAAGATATGGTTCCAATTTTTTGACCCACAAAAATGTAATTGGAAAGCCACAATCTGCAAGCGTGAGTGATCCATTATGGAAACTCATATATTCATTGAGGAGCTGGTCTAGCTGGTGTACCAACAAATTTAATTTCTGTGTTATCTGTTGGATTTTAGGGATTTCCAATTTCTCTCCGTTAAATATACCAAAAAATTCTCTGACGCAGGGTTCTAGTCGGGTGTCATGAAAGCGAGATAACTCTCTTACTTTTGCTTGGTTTCTGATATGAGAAGGTAAGCAGGCAGGGGAAGGGTATTGCTGCTCCAAATATTCAGCAATAGCTTCACTATCCGCGAGAGTGAAATCATCGACCTTAAGGGCGGGTAAATTGCCAGATGGAATATACGTTTTATATTCGTCAGAACCATATCCACCGGGAGGTAAAATTTCTTCCCATTCGAGATTTTTATGACGAAGTAAAATACGCGTTTTGGCGCAATAGAGGCTTTCTGGAATAGCATATAGTTTTAGCATATGCGTAGTTTATCTTGAATTATTTATCCCTGCCAGCAATTACTGGCAGGGATAAATAAATTAACCTTACGAAGTTTGATATTCTTCACACCACGCTTGTAGCATTAAAATATCCCACAGATAATATTGCCAGTTTCGCTCACCAGATTGATGTTCTTGCCATTTTTGCCAAATTGGTTCTGCGTTTAACAGGCCTGTTTTATTGATAGCGGTTGGATTTAATAAGTCTTCTGCCCATTCTTTTAAAGGGCCACGTAACCAACTATCAATTGGGACACCAAACCCCATTTTAGGACGATCAATAATGGATTGAGGCACGTGGCGATATAAAACCTGCCTTAATGGCCATTTACCCTGTCCGTTTTTGATGAGGCGATCAGGTGTTAGGCTCCAAGCAAATTCGACGACACGATGATCTAGGATTGGAACACGGGCCTCTAAAGAGACAGCCATGCTAGCCCGATCTACTTTAGTTAAAATATCATCAGGTAAATAAGTGCAAATATCCAGATAGCGCATGCGTTCCACAAAATTCGGTGTAAGGTTTTTAACCTTTGGATCCCAAATTAAGCCTTTTGGCTCATTAGCATCTTTTACGATTTCCTCTGGATCAGTCCAATGACTGATCAAACGGCGATAAAAACCATCCTCATCTTCGCAAAGAACATTGGCAAGTTTGTGCATCTTATCACCTGCTTGAGGTGGACGTTTGGACTTTGGCACCAAATTAAAGACGCTGTCCCAAAAATTAGGGGAGAAGCTTTTAATTAAACTTGCGCTACCTTTACGCATAAACATTGGTAATCGACCAATGCTGCCCCCTATCTTCATAGACTGGAAGTAACGGTTATAGCCCGCAAATAACTCATCTCCGCCATCGCCGCTGAGTGCAACAGTAACATGTTCCTTTGTCATGGCAGAAACAAGGTAGGTCGGAATTTGGGAGGAATCAGAAAATGGCTCATCATACATATGGGCCAGTTTTGGAATTACATTGCGTGCTTCTTCAGGAGAAACGTATAGTTCGGTATGTTCCGTACCTAAATGTTTTGCGACTATTGCAGCATGTTGCGCTTCATTATAACCTTCTTCATTGAAGCCAATTGAAAAAGTTTTTACAGGACGTTCGGATTGTTTCTGCATTAACGCGACGACCGCAGATGAATCAATACCACCCGACAGGAATGCTCCCAAGGGTACATCGGCGACCATGCGGCGTTTAATAGCATCGGAAAGTAACTCTTCCAATGTATCAACCATATCTTCATCAGACCCTTGGAATGGATTGGCATGTCCATTACGGATCACATTTTCCATAGACCAGAAAGTTTCTATGCGAGGATCTTTTGTTAGTTTGCCATCGATAGTGAGTATATGACCTGGTTGAAGTTTTTGTACGTTTTTATGTACAGAATAAGGACCAGGAACGTAATTATGGCGTAGGAAAGCAGCCATAGCATCACGATGTAGATCACCCTGCCAATCCGGATGGGCATATAAGGCTTTCATTTCAGAGCCAAATAGTAATTTCCCATTTTGAATAGACCAATAGAGTGGCTTGATACCAAGACGATCACGAATCAGAGTGATTTCCTCGGTTTGTCTATCCCAAATGGCGAAGGCAAACATCCCGATCAGCTTTTCAATAGTGGCTTTAATCCCCCAAACGGAAAAACCTTCAAGAATGACCTCGGTGTCAGAATGTCCACGATATTCGGTGCGACCTAGGGTAATAAGTTCTTTGCGAATATCCTCAGCGTTATAAACTTCACCATTATAAACCGCCATAAAGCGCCCGCAGGAAGATGCCATTGGTTGATTTCCAGCAGGCGAAAGATCAATAATGGAAAGGCGACGATGGGCAAAGGCTATACCGTGTTGTGCATTTGACCAAGCATCTGCAGCGTCAGGGCCGCGATAGTCGATTGCTTCAGCCATAGTTAATGCAATTCCTTCCAATGACTGAGAGGATTGTGAAAGACTTGTATCAATAAATCCGGTAATGCCGCACATGTAATCGACCTCAAAGTGATTTAGAATTGAATATGCTAGTAAATATATGTCTTCTTCTTGTATAAGGAGATATATCAAGAAGAGTAAAATCGGTTGGGATTTGGATGTCACCATACATACATGTTTTGCTCTTACGGGGCAATAAACTCTTATGTCTATTTGAAAGTAAGAGTTTAAAATGATTTTACGATCAGTTGTTGAGGCATGTTGAAGGGAACCTGCTTAGTATATAGTTTCTTCTTTTTCTGTTAATTGGTTGCTAGTACGAGTTAAAATTGTTATCTCCTCTGACTTAATCTGTCGAGCTCTACATGCCAATTTGATATTGGTATGGGGTGTAGCGAAAGTGTTGGATTGGATGTTTACTTTTTAACACTCAATTGGGTTTGAAATTTAATTTGATAGGTTGGGGATAAGGTTTATGCGTTTTGCATTAATTGGTGCTGCTGGATATATAGCGCCACGACATATGAAAGCTATCCAGGAAACTGATGGAGATTTAGTTGCCGCATTTGATCCAAATGATTCTGTTGGAGTCATTGATAGTTTCTTTCCTAATGCCCGATTTTTTGTAGAGTTTGAAAGATTTGATCGACATTTGGACAAGATCAATCGCCGTGGAGATGGCGTGGATTATGTCGGAATATGTTCACCAAATTATCTTCATGATGCTCATATTAGATTTGCGTTGAGGTCTGGCGCAGATGCAATTTGCGAGAAACCTTTGGTTTTGAACCCTTGGAATGTAGATGCATTAGAAGAAATTGAAAATACATCAGGACGAAAGATTAACTCCATTTTGCAATTACGGTTGCATCCGGCAATTATCGCATTGCGGGAAAAGGTTGCGGCACAACCTGATAAAATTCACGATGTGGATTTGACCTATATTACTTCGCGCGGCAAATGGTATCATGTGTCGTGGAAGGGAGATGAAAAGAAATCTGGAGGGGTTGCAACAAATATCGGTGTGCATTTTTATGATATGCTGAGTTTTGTTTTCGGGCCATTGCAACGATCTGTAGTCCATTTGCATGAGGCTGAACGATCTGCAGGTTACCTTGAGTTTAAAAAAGCTAAGGTTCGTTGGTTTTTGTCGGTTGATAAAAGAGACTTGCCAGCCGCAGTTATCGGAAAGCAACCAACTTATCGTTCAATTACAGTTGATGGTGAGGAAATTGAGTTTTCTGGTGGATTTACTGATTTACATACGCAAAGCTATCAAAAAATTATATCTGGCGAGGGGTATGGTCTATCTGATGTGAGACCGTCGATCGAATTAGTCTCAAATATTCGTACAGCAAAGATTGAACTGACCAAGGGAGAGAAGCATCCCTTCACCCAGGAATATGTTAAATGACAAGTTTTATTCATCCTGAGGCTTTTATTCATGAAAGCTCTTATGTCGACGATCCTGTGCGTATTGGGGCGAATACCAAAATTTGGCATTTTAGTCATATATTAGGGAATGTTGAGATCGGATCGAATTGTAGTTTCGGCCAAAATGTCGTGGTTGGGCCAGATGTTAAGGTTGGCGACGATTGTAAGGTTCAAAATAATGTAAGTTTGTATAAGGGGGTCGAATTAGAAGACGGCGTGTTTTGCGGACCGTCTTGTGTTTTTACAAACGTAAATAATCCCCGTGCTGAAATAGAGCGTAAATCTGAGTTTTTACCTACCATAGTTAAGAAAGGCGCGACAATTGGTGCAAATGCAACAATTGTGTGCGGTTCTGTATTAGGGGAATATTGTTTTATTGCCGCTGGGGCTGTAGTGACAAAAGATGTGAAACCCTATGCACTTATGTCAGGTCTACCCGCAAAGCAAATGGGGTGGATGAGCAAGGCTGGTGGACGTTTGAAAGATGATCTTATATGTCCTGTTGATGGGACAGAATATGAATTACAAGATGGGTATTTAAAAGAGCGTCAGACATGATTCCCTTTATTGATTTAAAAGCACAACAAGATTTGATTCGTGAGAAAATAGACCAACGAATAAAAGGCGTTCTTGATCATGGAAAGTATATTCTTGGCCCTGAAGTAGCGGAACTGGAAGAGCGTTTATCCAGTTTTTGTGGTGCTGAACATACGGTTACCTGTGCCAATGGTACAGATGCAATAACTTTGGTATTGATGGCTGAAAATATTGGGGCAGGGGATATTGTATTTGTCCCAAGTTTTTCATTCGTTGCAACAGCAGAAGCCCCAGCACAATTAGGCGCAACACCCTTTTTTGTTGATGTGGCGGCAACTAGTTTTAACATTTGTCCTGAAAGTCTACGTCAGGCGATTAAAGATGCTAGACAAATGGGAGGCAATCCTAAAGCGATAATCGCTGTTGATTTGTTTGGATTGCCTGCTGATTATGAAGAACTTAGAAAGATCGCCGATGCTGAAGGGTTAATCCTGATTGCAGATGCAGCCCAAAGCTTTGGTGCGATATATAAGGGTAAATCTGTCGGGCAGTTGGCGGATTATACTACGGTAAGTTTTTTTCCCGCAAAACCATTGGGTTGCTACGGTGATGGTGGTGCTGTTTTTACAAATAAAAAAGACCGTGCGGAATGTTTGCTCTCTCTTAGATTTCACGGAAAAGGGGGCTATAAATATGACAATGTTCGTATTGGATTGAATAGTCGTTTGGATACAATCCAGGCTGCAGTTTTGCTAGAAAAACTTGAGATTTTTCCTCGTGAATTAGAACAACGTGTTGCGCTTGCTGCGAAGTATAATCATATTTTGTCCGATTATTGTATAACACCGGAACTGAATGAGGATAAAACATCCTCATGGGCACAATATACTATTAGGTTGGATAACCGTGATGAGGTTGTAAAAGGGTTATCAGAAAATAATATCCCAGCCGTGGTTTATTATCCAATTCCACTTCATAAACAAATTGGCTATCAATCATATTTAACTGTTAGTACAGGATTAAAAAAATCTGAAGAGCTTGCAGAAACAGTGATGAGCTTACCAATGCATCCTTATATGGAAGAAGATGAATTGGTAAAAATAACAACAAATTTGATCAATCAAATTCAAAAGTAGGTAAATTTTATGGACTTGCGTGGTAAAAATATCGTTTCTATTGGTGGAGCTGGCCTTATTGGGTCTCATGCGATGGAAGAGCTTCTTAAAGAAGATATTAAAGAGTTAGTGATTTATGATAACTTCACGAGAGGGTCTGAAGAGAATTTAGAGAATGTTTTATCTGATCCGCGAGTTAGAATTTTTGAAGCTGGCGGTGATATCACTCAACCTGATATTTTATCTGCAGCATTGAAAGGTGCAGATGGGGTGTTTCAGTTCGCTGCATTATGGTTGTTACAATGTCATGAGTTTCCGCGTTCTGCATTTAAGGTAAATGTAGAGGGTATGTTTAATATTTTAGAGGCATGTGTGGAAAATAATGTGGAACGCCTCGTATGGTCTTCATCTGCTTCTGTATATGGGGATGCTGTTGAGGACCCAATGACAGAAAGTCATCCTTTTAATAATAAGAATTTTTATGGGGCTACCAAAATTGCTGGTGAGGCGATGGCGACAGCTTTTGCCCATCGTTATGGGTTAAAGCAGGTAGGTATGAGATATATGAATGTATATGGACCCCGTCAGGATTATCATGGTGCTTATATTGCAGTTATTATGAAAATGTTAGATGCTATCGACCGCGGTGAAGCACCTACAATTTTTGGTGATGGCTCAGAAGCTTTTGACTTTGTTTATGTTGGGGATTGTGGTCGCGCAAATATTTGTGCGATGAAATCGGACACTACTGATCGATACTATAATGTGGGGACCGGCCTTCGTACTTCACTTAAAGAACTTGCAGAAAAGTTAGTGAATTTAACTGGTTGTAATCAACCGATACAATATCAAGATCGTTCGCAAGCTACTCTTGTGACGAACAGAGTAGGATGTCCTAAACGCGCGGCTGAGGAAATTAATTTTACGGCTGAAACGGATTTGGATGCAGGTTTAGTAAAGCTAATTGAGTGGCGCAATACACATAAAGCAGCAGTTGAAGCACGACAAAAAGCGGTTGGATTGAAATAAATGACTGAAGATAAACGAATTGTGCATATTGCGCTGCCATCAACCGGAGAACCTGAATGGGAAGCTGTGCGGGATCCTATTATGTCGGGTTGGTTGACGCAGGGACCGAAAGTAGCTGCCTTTGAGAAGCGTTTTTCGGAAATGCATCAGGTTCAAAACGCGCTGGCAACAACATCATGTACCACGGCCTTACATTTAGCTTTAGCGGCATATGGGATTGGGCCAGGAGATGAAGTGATTGTACCTGCATTTACTTGGGTGGCCACTGCGAATGTTGTTCTATATTGTGGTGCTACGCCAGTTTTTGCAGATGTTGATCCGATCACTTTCAACATAGATGTAAATGATGCACTTAGTCGTGTTACTGATAAAACTAAAGCTATTATTCCTGTCCATTTGTTTGGTTTATGTGCAGATATTGATGCGTTACGGGCGGGGTTACCAACGCATGTAAAAATTATTGAGGATGCTGCTTGCGCAGCTGGGGCTCAATATAAAAAGCAATACGCTGGTGGATTAGGTGATGCTGCTGCATTTAGTTTTCATCCAAGAAAGTCCATAACTACGGGTGAAGGGGGGATGTTGACATCAAATGATACAACATTCTCTGATATTGCGGAAAAGTTAAGGAATCATGGCGCTGAAATCAGTGAGGAGCAACGACATGCTGGGCCTCGTCCATATTTGCTCCCAGATTTCAATATGTTAGGATTTAATTATCGTATGACGGATCTGCAAGGCGCGGTTGGATTAGTGCAGTTAGATAAACTTCATGGATTTATAGAACAACGTGCCGAATGGGCAAAATGGTATCGAAGTGAATTAAAAGATGTTTCATGGCTTCGTTGTCCTGAGGAGCCAGAAAATGGAAAACACGCGTGGCAAGCGTTTGTCACTTATGTTGACCCTGACAAAGCACCATTTTCGCGTAATGAAATTATGGATAAATTGCAAACAAAAGGCATAGCTACACGTCCTGGAACTCATGCTGTACATATGTTGGATTATTATGCGAACAAATATAATTTGAGTGTGAATGACTTCCCCGGCGCAAAATTATGCGATGAGAATACTATGGCAATTCCGTTGCATAATCGAATGGAGTTAGAAGATTTTAAGTATGTTGTTCGTGCTATCCATGAAATCGGGTAACTAAGAAATATGTGCGGTATTACAGGATATATTAACTTTAATGGAAAGCCAGCTTCTGAGATAATTGTCAGAAAGATGGCTGATATGATAAGGCATCGGGGTCCAGATGACGAAGGTACGTTTGTCGATGGGAACCTGGCTTTGGGGCATCGTCGCCTGTCTATTGTTGATTTATCCTCATTAGGCCAACAGCCTATGTCCGATGATACAGGTCGTTATACAATATCCTACAATGGAGAGATTTATAACTTTTCTGAACTTCGAAGAGAATTGATATCGCTTGGCGTTCAATTCGTTTCTCAAACAGATACTGAAGTGTTGCTAAAGGGATATGTCTATTGGGGGAAAGAGATTTTACAAAAGCTGAATGGTATGTTCGCTTTTGCAATTTGGGATGCCTCAGAACAAGTATTGTTGCTCGCTCGGGATAGATATGGTGTTAAACCTTTATATATTACACGTCAAAATAATTGGTTTGGTTTTGGGTCAGAAATAAAGACGTTCATTGCGCATCCTGACTATCAGAAACAACCCAATTTGAAAGGTTTAATGGAATATATGACCTTTCAAAATTTCCTCTCTGAGCAAACACTGTTTAAAGATGTTGAATTGTTACCTGCTGGGAGTTGGATGGAAGTAACGAGTGATGGGCGGTGTTGTCAGAAACAATATTGGGATTATCACTTTACGGAGCCAGAAAACACATTAACTACCGAAGAATATACAGAGCAGTTATCTTATTTAATGGAGCAAGCTGTTAACCGCCAGTTGATGGGGGATGTGCCCGTTAATAGTTATCTATCTGGTGGAATGGATTCCGGCTCTATTACAGCTATTGCGTCAAAGCAGTTAAATGAAATGCAAACATTTACTGTCGGTTTTGATCTAAATTCTATATCCGGTTTGGAAGTGGCTTTTGATGAAAGAAATGTAGCTGAATTTATGTCTTATAAATTTCGTACAGAGCACTACGAAATGGTTTTAAAGGCAGGGGATATGGAGCGCTGTTTGAAGAAGCTAGTTTGGCATCTAGAAGAGCCTAGAGTTGGGCAAAGCTATCCAAACTATTATGCTGCTCACTTGGCGAGTAAATTCGGTAAAGTTGTATTAGCCGGAACCGGTGGAGATGAACTTTTCGGTGGATATCCTTGGCGGTATTATCGGGCAGTGGTAAATGATGATTTCGATCATTATGTGGAAAAATATTATGGATTTTGGCAAAGATTAATTCCAAATAAGAACATACATGAAGTTTTTGCTCCTATTGCCGATGAAGTTAAGGATGTATGGACACGCGATATTTTCCGGGATGTGTTCAAAGTACATAGCGAGAAGCTTCATACACCTGAAGAATACGTAAATCATTCACTGTATTTTGAGGCTAAAACATTTTTGCAAAGTTTATTGGTAGTTGAAGATAAATTGTCTATGGCACATGGTTTAGAGAGCCGAGTACCATTTTTAGATAATGATCTGGTTGATTTTGCGATGCAAGTTCCTGCCCGTGAAAAATTGGGAAACCTAGGTGAGATTGTAAAACTGAATGAAAATACACCGGGTCCGAAATCACGAAAGTATTTTGAGAAAACAAATGATGGGAAATTGTTGCTGCGTAAAGCAATGAAGAATTTTATTCCTACGGAAGTTTTAGAGGCAAGAAAACAGGGGTTTTCTGCGCCGGATGAAAGTTGGTTCCGTGGAGAAAGCATTGAATATGTAAATGAACGCCTAATGACATCAAATGCTAAGATTTATCAATATTTAGACCAAGGGGCTTGTCGAGGATTGTTACTTCAACATTTGGAGGGAACGAATAACAGACGGCTTTTGGTTTGGTCTCTATTATATCTAGAAGAGTGGTTTGAAGCCTTCGGATAGCTTAAAGGGATATTGTTATGAAAGAAGATGAATTTATAAGCCTATTGCATAAGAGTTATAACCGACTTGATAGTAATTTAATAGATGAATACCATAGAAGTTTATCTTTTCAGGACGCTCTTTTTGATCGTTGGGAACGTGCAAACAAACTTGGATTTGGGGACGGAGCCAGTATCTATAATAGCGCAGCCGTCTTTGGTTCAGTTGAGGTAGGAAAAAAAACTTGGATTGGGCCGAATTGTATTTTAGATGGGTCCGGAGGGAAGCTCTGTATTGGTGATACTTGTTCGATTTCTGCAGGCGTGCAGATTTATACTCATGATACGGTCGCGTGGGCTTTGACGGGTGGAAAAAGAAAAGCTCGACAAGCTCCGGTAGAAATAGGATCAAATACTTATATTGGAAGTCAATCTATTATAGTTGCAGGAGTAAAGATAGGAAGTGGTAGTGTGATTGCTGCAAGTAGTGTGGTGAATGTAGATGTGCCAGATAATTCAATCTATGGCGGAGTTCCTGTTCAAAGGCTAGGCAGCGTAGAAATAGTGGATGATAGTCCTATACTGTTATATGACAGTGGCAAGAAAAAAATTCTTTGATATGGCAATATGACTATAAGAACTTCATAGTATTATTTTATGCTCTTTCTAAAGAGAAAAGAATAAGCTGTTCTGTGTCATTCTAAGAGAAGTTATTTCTATCATCTAGTAAAAAAATCGCTAAACAATCTATTTAGTTACAAATATTTAAAACTGATGTGAAGAATTCCAATATCTATTTCTTCGTTATATCAGATAGGAAATTTTTGATGTTACGTATCCTTTTAATCGACGCAAATACACGTTATGTGAACCCAACAAGAAATTTAGTGCCTAGCTTGTTGGGGCAAATAGGTGAACTGGTTTGTTTCGGCCCGGGTTACTCTTCGCAAGAAGAGTTAAAAAAAGGTCTAAATGCTTTTATTTCAAAAAATGGTGAGTTTGATCTGTATATCGCCACTGAAATTGGTCTTTTTCGTGATGATTGGTCAGATTTTTATCAATCAGCTATTATAAAATATTCTGCTAATGATTTTCATCCCGAAGATTTGAGGTATTTCGTGCCAATTATGAAAGACTTTAATGCCTTAAGTGCTGTGAAGGTTATTAGTTTATTACAAACAGATTTTTATGCGTGGACAGACTTCCATATCGATCGAATTGATAATAGAGGATATCATTTTATTGCTCCGTCAGGATCTCTTTTTAAATGGCGTTCTGAAATGCAAAACCTAGAGAATGAAACCTTTGCTGATTTGGTAAATGATAATTGGAAGCGTTTCAGTGAGAAGAATAAAGACAAAATAATACCATTTACTCATTTTGTCAGCGAAGCAGAGCTCTATTTTGAATGCTTAAGTAATAGAAAAAAAAGATGGAGTGTTCAGGGGGCTAACTATGCAGCAAGGATCGTTGCAAGAGAGGAACTTTCTAAAGCAGGATATAACTTAAAAGAGTGGTCACCGACGAGTATATATGAAAAGTTTAGAAAATTCTTGGGAAACCAAAGAGCCGAAGGATTATTTGTTCAAAATTACATTTTTAATCGTAGATTAGAAACGGTAAAATATTCGTTCACTTGTAATTCGGCTATGGAATTCCCTTTACGAAAGATGTTTGAGATTCCAGCGAAAGGTTGTGTTTTAGTAATGCCTGAGACGAAAACAGCAAAAGCGTTGGGGTATGTGCATATGGAGAATTGTATTTTTACTGAACCTAGCGAAATACGAAAGATTGATTACTGGTTGTCAACAAATGAAGACAAGGCGCAAAGTATCGCAAGAAATGGTTTGGAGCTAATTATGCGATCACATACGATATCCGCTCGCGCTAAGATGTTATCGGAAATATTTGATCAGCTTGTTCAATCTCAATATAAAGGTGCAGATTGGATGAATGGTGAGTTAGTTCTGTGAGTTATTTATGCGTATAAAATTTAACTAATATAAAGTTACGGTAATTTAACATTAAAAAACAGATAATATATAAAATGCTATATGGATATAGAAATAACATTAGTAAAGAATGGCAAGATAGACTCAATGAACATTTTGAAACAGTATATAGCCCAATTGTGGGGAAAGATGCTGTTCCTCTAGTTATTCATTATCAGATTGAAGACTGGGTTGGTGAAGAACATTTCGCAGAAGTTTCACCTTATTTGTTTCCTGAAATTAAAGTGCTGGATGTTGGATCTGGTTTTGGAGGATTTGTCCGTGCTCTGCGTAAAAGAAATTATGAAGCTTTCGGAGTGGAGCTGTCCGATTTTGATGCTGAGTTTGCCCGATATCGTGTCGTGCAGGAAGTACCTGATTGCAATTCAAATGAAATTTATAATATTGGATCGGCTCTGAAATTACCATTTAGAAGCAATAGCTTTGATTTGGTAACTTTTTGGCATGTTATTGAGCATATTGATGGTATTGATAAAGCTTTGTCTGAGGCATGTAGAGTATTGAAGCCTGGCGGGCGAATTGTAATTGTTGCGCCAAATTATATGGCGTTTAGAAAAGAGGCTCACTATCATGTGCAATGGGCACCATATCTTCCAAAGGGGATAGCTTCGATTTATTTGAGATTACGTGGTAGAGATCCTAGTTTTTTACAAAACTATATTCATTATGTATCAAAGGGAAGTATTCGCAAAAAATTGAAGGCTCATGGATTAGAAATCGAAAATGAAACCCGAAGTAAAATTGAAAACCCTGATGCAATTGGTCGCAATAGCGTTAGAAAAGTGATCAAAATACTCAAGCAAATTGGGCTTAGTTGGTTTTTATATCTCTATTGTGATTTAAAGTTATGGAATCCAATGTCAAGTACTATTCGTTTTAGCGCATTGAAGGGTGAGAAAGATAGTAATGACTGTCAATAAGGATAAAAGAATCCTGATGGTTATCGTCCCTGATCGTCCTAGCGAAATACTAGAAAAAGGAGAGTTTTGCAGGCGCTATTACAATCCGGGTGACCTTTTTGATGAAGTTCATCTTGTCGTTACAAATGATGATTGTCCAAATCTAGAATTGATGCAACGTACCGTCGGAGAAGCCAAGTTATTCATCCACCACTATATTCCAAGAGGTGGATTATATCTTTTTTCATGTTTATTTAACCCAATCTTGCTGAGATTTTGGGCTAGGGATTTTGTGGCGCTCGTAAGAAATATTCAGCCGGATCTCGTTAGGTGTCATGGCGCGGATTTAAACGCATTTCTTGGCTCCGAACTGAAGCGATGTTTGGGAATTCCCTTGTTAATCTCAATCCATACAAATCCAGATGCAGATCCAACACGATGGAAAAATAAGGGAATATGGCGGTTGATTGAGAACGCAATGGACAGGCTTGCCGGTTATACCATGCGGAATGCCGATCTAGTTATGCCCGTTTATAGTCCTGCTATACCATATCTTAAGCGGCATAAGGTTAAAAATATATCTGTAAAATATAACGTTATTAACCCTGAGAGTATTCAAAGAAAAACCTGTTATAAGAGTAAAGATGTTTTTCGTATTGTATCCGTTGGCCGTCTTATCCAAGGGAAAAATCCTGAACATATTATTACAGCTCTTACTAGGTTGCCCCAGAACATTATAATTGATTTTGTTAGTGGGCATGGGAGCTTAATTCCACAACTCAAAGAGCAGGTTAAGGAATTAGGCCTTGATGATCGAGTGAATTTCCACCCACCTTTACCAAATGATGAACTTTGCGCTATATTGCCCGACTACGATCTTTTTGTTGTTCATTCGGACTATGCGGAAATCTCCAAATCTGTTTTAGAAGCTTTGTTAACAGGATTGCCAGTCGTCATTAATCGAAATTCTGAGATAGAAATTCCTGAATTTACTAATGATATTTGTTATATGGTGGAAAATGATCCTATTTCATATGGAGCAGCTATTTCGACGTTAATGAACAATGCCGAGATGCGCGAGCAGTTGGGGAATAATGCATATAAAATAGCACGATCAAGATGGTCGCCTAAGAAATGTGAAGAAGAATATAAGAACGTATACGAAAAGTTTATTGATCAAAAGGCGTTTAGCAAGAAATGAAGATACATTTAATTGTAGGTACGCGACCTAATTTTATGAAGGTTGCTCCTATCTTCAATGAGTTAAAAAATGAGGCTTGGTGTGAGTTAGAGTTAATACATACGGGTCAGCATTATGATGAAAACATGTCTAAGAAGTTCTTGCAGCAACTTGGCTTACCTACCCCTGATTATCAGTTGAATGTGGGCGGTGGGAGTCACGCTGAACAAACTGCAAGTATTATGACCGGTTATGAGAAGATATGTGGAAAAAGCCGGCCAGACCTTGTTGTTGTTGTTGGAGATGTTAATTCCACGATGGCATGTTCTGTTGTGGCAAAAAAACTGGATATTCAGGTAGCACATGTAGAAGCTGGTTTACGGAGTGGTGACAGGACAATGCCTGAGGAAATAAACCGTCTGATCACAGATTCTATTAGTGATATCTTTCTTACGCCGTCTTCTGATGCAGATGAAAATTTACTTAATGAAGGACATAATAGAGAGAAGATTCATCTTGTCGGGAATGTAATGATTGATTGTCTGGAAATGCTGCGTGAGAAAATCGAAGCGACTGACCTTTATGAATTTCTACCCTCAGGGCTTGAGGATAAAAAATATATCGTGTCTACTTTTCATCGTCCGGCAAATGTGGATGCTAAACAAGGGTTAGACTCCATTATCAGTACCTTAACTGATCTATCTGATGAATTTAATATCGTTATACCTTTACATCCCAGAACAAAGAATAATCTTATTAGGTTCAATTTATTATCCGTATTAGAGGAAAACACTAACATTCATATTTTAGAGCCTCTGGGATATCTACAATTTATGAAGCTGGTATTTGGAGCATCATTAATTATAACTGATTCTGGTGGTATACAGGAAGAAGCAAGTTATTTATGTATTCCTTGTTTGACAGTCCGACCTAATACAGAGCGACCTGTTACAATCCATGAAGGTACGAATAAATTGACCACTTTGGAGAATGTAATTCAGGATATGAGAGTTGTTTTGGCTTCTAAAGGATATGATAGCTGTAAAATCAGATATTGGGATGGTCATGCATCGCGTAGAATTAAAGAAACAATAATGAAATTATACGGTATTAGCGTGCATTAATGTATAATAGACTTAAAAGAATTATCTCGAATCCAGAAGAGAGTTATTATAATTATTTAGCCCGTCAGCCGATGAAGTTATTTGCACAGAATAGCAAATTGGCAACGCGTCAGGGATTTGACGACGTAAAATTTGTTTTATCATTTGATTGTGATACCCCTGAAGATATCGAGGTCGCAATTGAAGTGCATAATACACTCAAACAAATAGGCGTGTTGCCTGTTTATGCAGTTCCCTGTGAACTTATTCAGCAAGGATTAGATGTATATAGTGAAATTCGTGATTCCGGCGCGGAATTTATAAATCATGGATATCGTAGTCATACATACTGGGATGAAAAAGCTGCAGAGTATAAGAGTAATTTTTTCTATGACCAACAAGATAGAGCACTTCTTGTTGAGGATATAACTAAAGGGCACCAGTATTTAACGCAGTTTCTAGGGGAAGAGCCAAAAGGTTTTAGAACGCCGCATTTTGGGACGTTCCAAAAAAAAGAAGAGCTGGGGTTTTTATATAGCACATTGCGTGATTTAGGCGTGAGCTATTCCAGCTCAACGTTACCTAAAAATGGATTTAAGTATGGTCCGATGTATTTAGATAGAGGTATTTATGAATTTCCTGTGACAGGGCGTGTCAATGATCCTCTATTAATTCTTGATAGTTGGGCTTTTTTCGCCTCTCCAACACGGCAATCCTCTCCTAAAGAATATTTATCTGAAATTAAAAAAATGACAGATATATATAGCCAAAATGGCACAGGGTTGATAAACATCTACGCTGATCCATGCCATATTGCGGGGCAAGACAACTTCTTTGCCGCAATCCAATTATTGGCTGAAAAATTTCAGTCAACATCATATCGAAATCTAATTGAAGTATCTTAGCTTATGCAAAAAAATCGTTCAGTAGTTGGGCTATATAGCGCATTTGGAAATTGGCCTATCCCGCCTCAAGAAGGGCGTGGGCTGATAGCCAGATTTAAAAGGGCGTCTTGGAGCCTCCCAAAGCGGCGTGGTAAGGAATATATGTTAGAACTGTTTCAAGAACAGTTTCCTGATGGTGAATTTATTGATACTGACGAAAATGAACAATGGTTGGAAAAGGTTGGAAATATTGACACGGTTGTGTTGCTCTTTCCCGATGCTATTGGACATGGTTTTACTGAGATCTATGCTAAAACAAGTGCATTGATTGATGAACGCACAAATGTGCTGGTCTTAAATGGGCGGCGCCGATTATTTCATTATAATAAGAAAGCTCAACGGGCATTATGCATTCGAAGGTTTCTTGAAAAATGGATGGTTGGTGAGTTTATATTTGTGATACCGTTTGTGCTAATTACGCCGTTCTTCTTAATAGTTGATTTCCTTAAAGGACGAAAATAGGAAAGAAAAATGATTACAGAAAAGTCAGATATTAAGAATTGGTGGGCGGATAGCCCAATGACTTATGGTCTAACACATGGTGAAACCAATTATGAAGATGCTTCGATAGAATTTGGCTCCAAAGATTTTTTTGCTGCAGCAGATGCAAAATTCTTTGAGTGGAATGCTCCGTTGCATGGTGAAAAACCTTTTAATAAAATATTTCCATACGAAAAATATAAAGGCAAAAAAGTTCTTGAGATAGGCTGTGGCATGGGGGGGATGGCCATGCAATGGGCTAAGGCCGGCGCATTATTAACCGCAGTTGACTTGAACCCCACTTCCATAACCCAAACGAAGCGTCGTTTTGAATTGCATAATTTGGAAGGCAATGTTTTTGAAGCTGACGGAAACAAACTGCCATTTGAAGACGGGGAGTTTGATTATGTCTATTCATGGGGAGTCTTGCATCATTCGCCTGATCTGAAACGCTCTTTGGACGAGATGATGCGTGTATTGAAGCCAGGCGGTGAATTTGGACTTATGTTGTATCGACGTAAATCGTTTTTGCAAAAGTATATGATCGATTATCTGGAAGGCTTTTTACATTATGAGCAGAATTTTCTCGGCCCTTTAGATTTAGCAAGTAGATACACGGATGGCGGAGATGAAGAGGGGAACCCATATACTTGGCCGGTTACCGAAGCAGAAACTTATTCTAACTTGAAACCATATGCCACTAATATTGAGTTTTCTATTTTGGGAACTGATTTAGAGGCGAGCTTGCCAAGAATTTTGCCATTGATAGGGCGATATGTGCCGACTGTTATAAAGAAAAGTTGGGCTCGGAGATATGGATGGAGCCAATGGACATCAGGGACACGGAAGTAAGTGTTGAGGGAAGCATACCGCTTTTAGGGAAAAATGTGTGGCATTGTTGGTGTAGTTAATAATAAACGGGAAGCAGACAATTACGAGCTTCTCGAAAAAATGAGTGATGCGATAATCCATCGTGGGCCTGATGATAGTGGTTTTTGGGCATGCGATGGTTTTGGTTTTGGTATGCGCCGCTTGTCTATTATTGACTTGAAAAATGGTCAACAGCCAATTTGGAGTGGTGAACATACCGGTATCGTTTTCAATGGCGAGATATATAACTATAAAGAGTTACGCAGCGATTTGCTGCAAAAAAATGTCAGTTTTCAGACGGATAGTGATACTGAAGTTCTGTTAAAGTTATTTGAGGTCTATGGTCCTGAGGGGATTCAGAAAACGAATGGCATGTTTGCAGCTTGTATCGTAGACCACCAGAAAAAGAAGTTACATATTTTTCGTGATCGCATGGGGATCAAACCACTTTATTATCTTGATGGGAAAGATGGTTTTTATTTTGCGAGCGAATTGAAATCTATTGCCAAAGTTGCGACCTTAGACTTAAATTTTAATGCGATTGATGACTATTTAGCATTAAGATACGTTACTCCGAGCCAATCAATCTGGCAAAATGTTAAGAAATTAGAACCAGGTCAACATTTAGAGCTAGATCTTGAAAGTAAAGACATTCAACTGAAGAAATTTTGGGATTTTTCCATTATTTCGAGACCACATTCAGATTCATCTGATATTGAAAAGTTCACGGAACTTTTTGACGCGGCAGTACAACGTAGAATTTTGTCTGCAGATGTACCTGTCGGAGTTATGCTAAGCGGGGGGCTCGATTCTAGTGCGATTGCTGCAAGCGCTGTGAAGCAGGGACACAAGGATTTTCATACATTTTGTGTCGGGTTTGAGGGTGCAGACAAAGAAAACGAGTTTGAATATGCAAACCTAGTTGCAGAGCATTTAGGCACGAAACATCATAATATACAAATCACGCGTGATGAGTTTCTAAATGACCTTGATTTGATGGTGTATCATCAAGATGAGCCTATGGCTGATTTATCATCGATCCCACTCTATCGATTATGTAAAGAGGCAAAGAAACATGTAAAGGTTATCTTGTCTGGTGAGGGGGCTGATGAACTTCTTGGAGGTTATGATTTTAATCAACTGCTAGAAGTATCAAAGAAGTATGAAAAATTTGATCGCTTTCCTTATAAAAATTTACTGAATGTGGTTGGGGCGTTATTACCTGATGGAGTTGCCCAGCAGTCAAAATATGTTGCGAGATATGGTTTTAAAAATCTGTTTGCAATGAAGCCATCTCACATATCATCACTTTGGGGACCTGATGAACGAGCTGCGTTATGGGAACAGTCACGCTGCTCAACTGGATATGTTGAACCCAAGATGAGAGATCTAATTGCAAGTGGTCGTTCCTCTGACCCCATTGATGCGTTGATGGAAAGTTATTGCAAGAGCTGGTTAATCGAAGATTTATTGATGAAGGCTGATAAAATGAGCATGGCCGCTTCTTTAGAGCTTCGTGTTCCTTTCTTAGATCATACCTTTGTTGAGTTTTCATCAAAGTTATCTCACAGTCAAAAATTTGGTTTCCCTGAGGCGTCCACCACCAAGCATATTTTACGAAAATATCTGGAAAACATTGTTCCTAAGAGAATTTTGACGCGCCCTAAGAGAGGATTTTCTATCCCTGTATATAGATGGTTGGAAGAAAGCCAATTCAATGCTTCTATCCTTGATGATTTAACGAATAGCGATAGCAAATTAGGTGGTTTGTTTGACAAGAAAGTCATTTCTCTTGAGTTACAAAATGCTCTTAAAGGGAGTTTGGAAGCTCAGCACAAGATTTGGTCTTTGATTATTCTTAATAAGTGGATGAAGCGATGGGCAAAAGAATCATATTTATAAGTTATTGTTATCCACCAATTAAAGCTCCGAGATCTGTACAAGTATCTAGATTAGTAAAACACTTAGCTGTTGATTTGGATATTGTTTGTTGTGGGGAAAATGTTAACGGACAAACAGTTGTTGATACAGAGGTGCTTGGAAATGGAGAACAAGTTCGCATACACCGTGTAGGGCGAAGTAAAGTTACCCGTATTAAAGAAAGAGTATTAGGCAAGTTTTTCCCTAAATATTTGAGTAAACCGGATATCCATGTTTGCTGGGCTCAGGAAGTGGTGCGGTATATTGTTGAGAAGAAGTTACTGAGTCCTGAAGATATTCTCGTGACTTTCAGTCAGCCTTTAAGTGATCATTTCATTGGTTATAAGCTAAAGCAAAAGATTGGGTGTGACTGGATTATGCATTTTAGTGATCCTTGGACACAAAACCCGTTTATGAAATTTCCAGATGATGCAGTGCTAAACTGGCATAAAAGAAAAGAAGAAGCATTTTTCAAAATTGCGGATAAAATAATTTTTACTTCAGATGAGGCTAGAGACATTAGCTTAAGCAATTTGAATGCTTCAATAAAAGATAAAGCCTATAGCTTACCTCATATTCTTCCGGATGCTATTGATTGCGTTTCTGAGGAAGTGACACAAAGGTCTATTGCAAGATATATCGGGAACTTTTACGGGCACCGCACTCCAGAACCACTCTTTAATGCTATAGAAATAATGGCTGCAAAGAATTTAGAAATCTTAAAGATGTGGAAGTTTGAGTTATATGGAAATTTTGAACATATGGATGTTTCGCCACAGACGTTATACGATAAGTATCCTCTAGCTAGCAGCTATATTGAATTCAAGGAAGAGGTTTCAACAAAGGCTTCATTGGAGTTGATGGTTAAGAGTAATTTATTGTTGATCATTGATGCGTCGGCTTCGTTAAGTGTTTTTTTACCAAGCAAACTTATAGATTATTTAGGCGCGGGCCGGCCTATATTTGGAATAACTCCTAAAGGAACTGCTGCTAATCTTATAATGCAATTAGGAGGTCGAGTTGCTGATCCTTCCCATGCAGTAGAAATAGCAAATGAGTTAGAGAAAGTCTTAGAAGAGTGTAAAGATTGGGATCGGCGCAATATTTGGGGGGACTTATCAGTTCGTGCAAAATTTAAAGGTGAGAATGTTGCGAAACGATTTAAAGAAATTACCAATATTTCTTAAGTAGAAAACTGAAATGGAACAAATATAGTATGATAAAGATTTTTCTATCATCATTAAAAAGCATGTCTGATCGGCCATTTTTGCTGGCGTGCTTATGGATAGGATCAATTCTTGCTGCGATTTCCGAAGGATTGAGTGTCTCTATGCTGATGCCGATTATCAGTTCTTCTGGTGCCATTGATGTGTTTGGTGATATTCCGCTGCTTGGCGTATTTTTGACTGACTTAGATAAGTTAGATACGAGTGAACGAATTTTTTTTGCTGCTTCATTTATGCTTGTTATGGTGATTTTGCGCGGCATTCTGTTGTTTTTTGTTGCCGTTATTGGCATCCTTTTACCTATAGATATTCAAAGAGAACTAGTTCTGGATGGGTATAAAGGTTTGCTCAATATTTCCTATAATTACTATAAGGAAAATAGAGCGGGAACACTTCTGACGCGGTGTATTGAACATCCTAATAAAAAGGCTGCAGTACTTTATAATGTGGCTAATATTGTAACAAACCTCTGTCTTATTCTAATTTATTTCGCACTTATATTGTTTATATCGCCTTTGATGACATTGGTTGCTTCCATATGCGTAGTTTTGCTTTTACTGCTAGTTCGGGTTTTTAGTTCAAATCCACTAAAAAATGCAGGTAAAGAAATTACGGATGCACGTGTATCAATGAATAATGCCTTTCATCAAACTGTTCAGGGGATCAAACTAATCAAATTGCGAAATGCAGAAGGATACATGTTGCAATGGTTTGATCGTGCATATGAAAATTTCTTACAAGCCTCTAAAAAGTCTCAGTTAATTAATGCTGCTTTTGGGCCTGGTTTTACAACATTGGCTGGATCGGTTGTTTGTGGTGCTCTTATAATTGCGTCTCTTTTTCTAAGCGCTGACGAAGGAGAGACAACAGCTGCTTTTGGACAGATTCTTTTATTTATTATTTGCTTATATCGCCTTTTAACACCGGCAATTAATCTAAATCAGGCGCGTGCTATAATTGATAACAATAGCTTTGCTATGAATGATTATGATGTTTTTTGCCAAGAGTTAACTGCCAATCGTTCCGTGTATGGCAGTGAAGAATGTGGAGATACTATTTCCCAGGTCAATTGCGTTGATTTGTCTTATCAGTATCAAGATAAAGCTGACAAAGCTTTGCAAGATATAAATATCACAATTCTTAGCGGGGAAATGATTGCTTTAGTTGGGGCATCTGGATCAGGTAAGTCAACATTGGTTGATCTTTTATCGGGTATTATGAAGCCGACCTCTGGAAGAATTTTGGTGGATGACGTTGATTTATCTAATGTGAATATTCCTTCTTGGCGTAAGAGAATTGGAGTCGTTAGCCAAGAGACATATTTATTGAATGATTCTCTGCGGAATAACTTGACTTTCGGGCTAGAGAATGTGGACGAACAATCTATTATTCACGCCTTAGAACAAGCAGAATGTATGGAATTTGTTAAACAACTCCCAGATGGTTTAGACACAATCTTAGGTGAACGAGGAGCTAAACTATCAGGAGGACAGCAACAACGAATTTCTATTGCACGTACATTGCTCTCTAATCCTGACATTATCATTTTTGATGAAGCAACAGCCAATTTAGACAGTTTTGCTGAGAAGGCAATTCAGGAGAATTTGTTGAAATTGAAAGGTGAAAAGATCCTTATCGTTATTGCTCATCGCTTAAGTACAGTCAAAGATGCTGACCGGATATTAGTGATGAATAAAGGTAAGATTGTCGAAGAAGGTGCACATAAAGATCTTGAACGAAAAGCGGGGCTTTACTCAGAGTTACTTCGCCATCAAGATTTGATTGCAGAGTAATGTGGTAATCGTTATACAGGTGAACTGTTAAAAGCTCGAAGAAGGTTGAATATTGTGAGTTTATTGCGTGATTTTGATGAGTGCAGTATTGATTTAAATGGTAAAGATATTTTACTAACTGGTGGGACAGGATCTTTTGGTAAGAAATTTGTCGAAACCGTTGTTAATCGTTATGAGCCAAATAGATTAATTATTTTTTCTAGAGACGAAGCTAAGCAACATGAAATGCAAACTCGCTTTGGCCTAGAAAAATATCCATTCATGCGATATTTTATCGGTGACGTTCGGGACTATGAGCGCTTGGTGATGGCGATGCGAGGTGTGGATTACGTGGTTCATGCTGCTGCATTAAAACATGTCACCGTTGCAGAATATAATCCTTTTGAATGTATTAAAACTAATGTTATTGGTGCAGAAAATATTGTAAACGCATCCTTGCAAACAGGGGTGAAAAAGGTATTGGCTTTATCAACAGATAAGGCAGCAAATCCCGTAAACCTCTATGGTGCTAGTAAGCTAGCATCAGATAAGATTTTTATTGCGGCAAATAATTTAAGTGGCAGTAAGGGAACAAGCTTTTCTGTTGTTCGTTATGGCAATGTAATCGGATCAAGAGGGAGTATTATCCCTGTCTTTAAAAAGATTATTGCTGGAGGTACAAGCTCTCTACCGATTACTGATGATCGAATGACACGTTTCGTCATCACATTACAGCAAGGCGTAGATTTCGTGTTATCCTGCATGTCTTCGATGAATGGATGTGAAGTATTTGTACCTAAGATTCCTAGTGTGAATATCGTAGATATTGCAGAAGCAATGGCGCCAGGTATCGACACACATATTATCGGAATTCGTCCAGGTGAGAAACTACACGAAACATTGATTTCTATTGATGATGCTCGCACGACCGTTGAAATGGATGATCGGTATATTATTTTTCCGGCTCATGATTTTAGATCTAATTCCGCTTTTGAAGGTGATGGTATGGGGGACGAGTTTACCTATGTTAGTGACCTTAATGTGGAATGGTTGAATGCAGATGAGATTAGAGACTTATTGACTCAAGTTCCTATTGAAGTTGTTTAAGCAATTTTTTCATTGAGGGTACTATGTTAGCAATTTCAAGTGCGAGTTTCTATTTTTGGATGGATGGGTATTCTCCGCATCAAGGAATTGAACTTGCTGCTGAGTATGGTAACGATCTTGTAGATGCAATAGATGTATATGTAACGCCAACAAAAGTTCAGGAATTTTTTGACCAGGCCACAGATACGCATCTAGAATGCTTATCGGGTTTTAAAGCCCGTATTTTACACACAGACTTTGCTGATTTATGTGATTGGGCTTCTGCGCCTCTGTCTGGTGCGGAACTTTCTAAGGTGATCTCTGAGTTTAATGATCTTGCTAAATACATTAACGCGACTGAATTTGTTATACATGCTGATTTTCTCGTTGGTGATATAAAGGAAAGATTATCAATTCTAGAGAGCTGTTTTACGGCAGCGCCAATTAATTTAGAAGTTGTTGATCATAAATCAAATTTTGGGACGCATCCTGAACATTTTGAAGAAATATTAAAAACTTCAGATCGCGTTTTTTTGACACCTGATATTGCTCATATGCAAGACTTTGCCCAAGATTATTCTTGGGAAGCGTTTTTTGATAATCCGAAGTTATTAGATAAAATACGCGTCATACATTTGAGCCATCATACTAGAAATATGATTGAGAATTGGTACGTGAAAAAAGGGTTTGTTGACGTTGCAGAGGCCAATCATACTTTATGTATAGCGGATGTTGAGGCATTTCCTCGAGAAATGTTGAGTAGGTTCTCAGATAAGTTAATCGTACTGGAAGGAATTATTCCAACTGGTGATGAAGGATTGAGAATGCTTGACGATGAAATATGTTGGGTAAAACAGAATTGTTTCAATGTTTAATTGAAGGGTAAAGAAATGCGAGAAGTAAAAATCGGTGGCTATACGATTGGTAAGGGGCATCCAGTTCGTGTCGTTGCAGAACTTGGAATTTGTCATCGTGGTGATGTGGAATTGGCTCTTGATATGGCCGCTGCAGCAACAGAAGCAGGTGCAGATTTTGTTAAATTTGAGATGTATGAACTGGAAAATGTGATTACAGAACCTTACAGAAAAGACAATACTATTTCATTCGGTACCTTGAAGGATGGAGAAGTTACGGAAAATCTGTATCAAGCCTATGTTGACGGATTTATTTCATATAAAGATGCTGCAAAAATTATGAATTTTGTTGGATCTAAGAATGTACCATATTTTGCAACTGTGACCTCAATTGACGGTGCGAAATTTCTTATGGATAATGGCGCATGTGGTGTAAAACTTTCTTCTGGGGAAATAGATCATATCCCTTTAATTCGCTATTGTGGCGAAAACAAAATTCCGGCTTTCATTGACAGCGCGAAAACATATATGTGGGAAGTTATCCGGGCTGTAGAAGAATACGAGCTGGCTGGTGGTAAAGATGTCATTGTGATGCAGAACCCTGCTGGATATCCTGCTCCTGCTGATTTAATCGACTTGGATAGAATTTCTAGACTAGAGGCTGCTCTGGACATTCCACAAGGATATACAGATCACTCTCCTGGACGTAATTCAATTATGGCAGCTATTGGTAAGGGAGCTCTTGTGATTGAAAAGCCAATCTCTCCTGATAAAACGCGACCGTATGTGGAATATGCATTCTCTGAGAATCTTGAAGATTTAGCTGATTTTATTCATGAAGTGCGTGAAATAGATATCGCTCGTGGTGAAGGACGTCGTTTATGGTCACTGGAAGATATGGCCGCCAATAGATTGAATCGTCACGGAGTTGTGGTGGCTGCAAATCTAAGTGCAGGGCATGTTTTACAGGAAGCAGATTTAAAAGTTGCACGTCCCGGGTATGGTATCAGAGCCGAGTATGTTTCTGATTTGGTCGGAAAAGTACTTCGTAAAGATATGTCAGTGGGGGAGGCTTTAGATTGGGATGCCATCTGATCCAAGAAAGATTGCAATAATTCCTGCTCGCGGAGGTTCTAAACGTTTTCCCAGGAAGAATATTGCTTTGCTGGGTAATAAGCCTCTGATCCATCATACCATTGAAGCTGCCATCCAATCGGGTATTTTTGATGAAGTTATAGTTTCTACTGAAGATACTGAAATTGCTTCTCTTGCTTCGGTTATTGAAGGGATAACAGTAGATATTAGACCTGCGCATTTAGCCACAGATACTGCTCGTATTCGTGATGTATGCGAAGAGATATTGCAACGCGACTTGTATCAGAATGTTGAAAGTTTTTGTGTGTTGTTAGCGACCTCTGCTTTAAGAACAGAGGAGCATATCAAGGATTCACATCAACTATTTGTCAAAGGGCATGATTTTGTTGCTTCAGTAACGGATTATTTTTTCTATCCACATGCGGCCATAGTTGATCAGGACGGTATAGGTAAGCATTTTTTCAAAGAAATGGCGTATGCTCAGGGACAGGATATCCCAAATTTCAAAGTAGAAAATGGTGCTATTAATTGGTGTAACAAGCAGGCTTTTTTGAAGCAACGAGAGTTTTTTGGTAACAATACTGCTTTGTATTATATGGATAGACGTTTTTCTATTGATATTGATACGCCAGAAGATTTTTGGCTGATGCAAGCAGTATATGAGAAATTAAACAAAAATGAAGAACAATGAGCGATAATTTATCCGTTGCGATTATAATTCAGGCACGTATGGGGTCCAGTAGATTACCTGGTAAGGTATTAAAAAAAATTGATGACTTGCCTTTGCTTGGTATTTTAGTTGATCGCTTAAGGGCTAAAAACCCTGATCAATACAATATAATTGTAGCAACAACTATTCAGGACATTGATGATCCGATTGAGAAATACTGTCATGAGCAGGATATATCTGTATGCCGTGGTAGTGAGAAGGATGTCCTTGGCCGTTATTGTGATGCTATCGAATTATATCGTCCAGATATTGTCGTTCGTATTACAGCTGATTGCCCTTTAATTGATCCTGATCTGATTAGAATGGGAGTTGATTATTTGATTAATCATTATGAGAATACTGATTATGTATCAAATACGGTTAAGCGAACTTATGCGAGAGGATTAGATTTTGAAGTGTTTAAAGCTTCAGATTTGATTGAAATTAACAAGACTACAGATGACAGTGAAGATAGAGAGCATGTTACTCCCTATTTTTATAAGAACCCTGCGGTGTATAAGATCCATCAAGTGACATGTGAAGGTGATAACTTTGAAGATTACCGTTGGACGGTGGATACTAGCGAAGACTTTCATTTTGTTGAAAAGGTGTTAAAACATTTCATCTCTAAAAATATGGTAGAAACTTTTGACCATAGCGATGTATTGGACTTACTATCTTTAAATCCTGCATGGCGTGAGATTAATGCGCATATTCAACAAAAAACTTTGAAATAGATATGAGAAACTGGAAGTGATCCATGGATAAATATAATACAGAGCAAGAAGATTTCTGGGCTAATGATTTCGGTCATGAATATACAGAGCGAAATTCCGGCGAAACCTTGATTGCTGCGGCGCATAACCTCTTTAGCGATGTGATTTCTCGTACAGAGAATGTAAGCTCATTTTTGGAGTTAGGTGCCAATAGAGGTTTGAACTTAGAAGCAATTAAAACATTAAAGCCTAACGCGAAAATCTCTGCTGTGGAAATTAATTCTACTGCTGCGCAACACCTGAAAGATACAGGTGATTATGAAGTATTTGAACAATCGATTCTCGATTTTTCTACAGAACAGACGTGGGATTTTACATTTACGCGTGGTGTATTAATTCATATTGCGCCCGAAAAATTAGATGTGGTTTATGATCATTTATATAACTGTTCAAAACGTTATATAATGGTTTGCGAATACTACAGTCCTTCGCCAGTTGCCTTACCATATAGAAACAATCAGGATAAGCTTTTTAAAAGGGATTTCGCTGGTGACTTATTAGATCGATTTAATGATCTTAAGTTAATTGATTACGGCTTTAAATATCATAGAGATGTAAATTTTCCTCAAGATGATCTCACATGGTTTTTGCTAGAAAAAAAATAGGATAATCTATGATACAGTATTGTAAAAAATGCGTGATGCCAGATACGAAACCGGATCTTAAATTAAACGCGGACGGTGTGTGTAGCGCATGTGAAAGTTATGATAATCGGCAGCATGTTGATTGGGCACAGCGCAGACAGGAATTGCTAGATGTTTTGGATCGGTTCCGTTCGAAAGATGGGAGCCGATGGGATTGTATTGTACCTGTCAGCGGCGGAAAAGACAGTACTTACCAGGTTATCAAAATGCTAGAATTGGGGATGAACCCGCTTTGCGTAACAGGAACAACCTGTGATCTTTCGGAAATTGGTCGCGAAAATATCAATGCGATTAAGGAATTGGGAGTTGATCATGTGCAAATATCTTCCAATCCAGTCATTAAAAGAAAATTCAACAAAATTGGCTTGACGCAAGTTGGCGATATTTCTTGGCCTGAACATGTAACTATTTTTACCACACCTGTGCGCGCAGCCGTTCAGTTTAATGTGCCGCTGATTATTTGGGGGGAAAACTCTCAGAATGAATATGGTGGGCCAGCTGCTGCGGCGGAGAATAATACGCTCGACCGTAGATGGTTAGAAGAGTTCGGGGGATTATTAGGTTTACGAGTTTCTGATTTGATTGGGTTTGATGGAATTGAGCGGAAACATTGTATTAATTATCTATATCCGACAGATGAGCAGTTAAAGCAAACTGGTGTGACAGGGATATTTTTGGGACATTATATTCCATGGGATGGTATTAGTAATGCGCTTATTGCCCAGGCACATGGCTTCAAGTCGCTAGGGAAAGTCGTAGAAGGTTCAATGGTCGACTATGAAAACCTTGATAATTATCAAACAGGTATTCACGATTATTTTAAATATTTGAAATTTGGTTTTGGGCGGGCCACTGACATCGCGTGTACACATATTCGCCGTGGACGTCTTCAGCGGGATGAAGCAATCCAAATTGTAGAAAAATACGATGGCAAGTTCCCATGGACATATTTGGGTAAACCCCTAGAAGATATCCTCGCACCGTTGGATATTACTGTAGATGAATTCATGAAGGTGTGTGATAGGTTCACGAATAAGAAGATTTTTAAAACAAACAACAAAGGTGAGTTTGTTAAGGACAAAGAGGGAAATTTGGTGAAATTACCTGAAGTCAAACTAAGATAGGGTTGTCTATTGTCTAATATTCTTATTGTCGATTACGAAGGTGGTAACTTAGCCTCTTTGAGGGCTGCTGTGCGAACAGTTGGTGGGGAGGTTTCTTTCTCCAATCAGCCAGGTGATATCGAAGATGCTGAGAAAATAATTGTTCCAGGTGTTGGCGCCTATAAAGATGCAATGGAAAAGTTATCACGAACTGGGTGGGCTGACACATTGAAAGAATGTGCCGCAACAGGTGATAAACCAATTCTTGGCGTTTGTGTAGGAATGCAGATTTTGTCAACTTTTGGTGAGGAAGGCAATAATGATGGCCATCTAACATCTGGATTGGATTTGATCCCTGGAGTTGTACAGAAATTGAAGTCAGAGAATAACGAACGTGTGCCTCATATGGGATGGAATAATGTAAATTATTCTGATGCATGTGAGTTATTTGACGGAATTCCTGATCAGACAGATTTTTACTTTGCTCATAGTTATCGCTTCATTCCAGACAATGAACAGAATGTTATAGCCACAACTGATTATTGTTCAGATACTGTTGTTACTGTTCGATCTGGGAATGTTTTCGGGGCGCAGTTTCATCCGGAAATTAGTTCTGGTGCCGGGTTAATGTTTTTAAAAAACTTCATTGAAATGTAAAGTTGATCGGTAATGCTTAAAACACGTGTGATTCCTACTTTGTTATGGAATGGGAATAGTTTAGTTAAAGGTGAAGGTTTTGATAGCTGGCGTACGGTTGGCGCCTTGATACCTGCTATTCGTGTTTTTAATCTGCGTGATGTAGATGAACTGATGTTGTTAGATATTAATGCGACCAATGCGAACCAAGATGTCGATTTATCAACGGTTAAAGATGCGGCAGAAGTTTGCAGTGTGCCTTTTACTGTAGGTGGTGGAATATCTTCTGTAGAGACAATCAAAGGATTACTACATAGTGGAGCAGATAAAGTTGCTATAAATAGTGCTCTTTATTCAAATTTAGATCTATTATCTGAAGCGGCTTATCGGTTCGGTGCTCAGTGTATTGTTGCAAGTGTTGATGTACGTAAAAACCCTGACGGGCAATATGTCTGTTATAGTCATAATGGTCAAAAAGATACAGGCCTTAATCCATTTGAATGGGTTAAGAAACTTGAGGAAAATGGTGCTGGTGAAATCTTGATAAATTCTATTGAGCTAGATGGTACGATGAATGGTTATGATATTAACTTGATTGAAACTATTACTGATCTAGTCAATATTCCTGTTATCGCTTCTGGTGGTGCGGGAAAATATTCTGATTTTGTTGATGCTGTTAATGTCGGGCAAGCTTCTGCTGTGGCGGCAGGTGCGATGTTTCAGTTTACTGAACAAACGCCACGAGAAGCAAAGAACGCAATGGCTGAAAATGGCATTCAAGTCCGAACAAACAATATTTTAGGAATGGTTTAGTTTTTTGCCTTTTAAAGTTTTATTTCGTGCTGATGCTTCTCCAATTATTGGTGGAGGGCATATCTATAGATGTTTGACTTTGGCAGATCAGTTGAGTGCAATTGGGATAGATGTTAGTTTTGCATGTTCGCATGAAACATTGAGATTTGTGAGTAAATTACAAAAGACAAATTATAAAATTTATCCATTAGATCCACTATGCGACCTTCCTTATGATGTTGTCGATGGAGTTCAGTCATTTGATCTTTTAGTTCTGGATCATTATGACTGGGAGCTTGAGAATGAGAAGAATGCAGTAAAGTTCATTCCCAAGCTAATGAAAATAGATGATTTACCAGAAAAAAAAACGATAGCAGATGTAGTTTTAAATCAAAATCTGGGGATTGAAAAAGAAGATTACTCGGGACTTGTAAAGCCTTCAGCACGTTTGCTGATGGGGCCCACTTTTGCACTTTTACGACCAGTCTTCTATGAAACTAGAAAAAAAATAATTCATAGCCGACAGATACAAAAAAATGTAAATGACATTGTTATTTCACCAGGTCTATCAGATGCCGCAGATATGACATCCATAGTTTTGGAGACATTATTTGAAATTGGCTATAACGGGAAAATTCAAATAACGATTGGTAGAGATTCACCTAATATAGAGAAAATTAAAGAGACTATCAAAAACGAAAAGAATATTCATCTGCATGTGAATTGCGAATATATGGAAGAGCTATACGCCAAAGCAGATTTATGTGTTGGGGCTGCGGGGTCTTCCAGTTGGGAAAGATGTAGTTTAGGCTTACCAACTGTTTCAGTGATTGTTGCAAAAAACCAAGAGAAAATAGCGCATTTCTTAGCAGAAAAGAATATATCTCCATTTGTAAGGCTGGATAAGTCGACAAAAAAGCTGAACGTTATGCTTGAAAAATTGTTCTTGGATACCAATTTGCGAAAACAGTATTCAGACAATTCCTTGAATGCTTGTGAGGGAAATGGCTGCATGCTAGTAGTCGAGGTTATTCGATCCATGTTAACTGCAGAGTGAAAAAATGAAGATCAGCATAATTGTTGATAATCCTAGCTGGATTATTCCGCATGCAGAGCTTATTGTAGATGAGCTTGTGGTGAGGGGATATGAAGCCAGATTTTATTCTAACTATAATGATGTGGAAAAGGGTGACATAGCTTTCTATTTGGGATGTTTAAATATTACACCCAAGGAAGTATTGAGCCTAAACACACATAACTTAGTTGTTCATGCATCAGATTTGCCAAAGGGGCGAGGTTTCTCACCATGGGCGTATGATGTTCTCGCAGGTAAAGATGAGTTAACGGTATGTTTGATTGCGATGGATCATCCAGTTGATAGCGGGGCAATTTATATAAAGGAAAAAATCTCATTAACTGGGACCGAGTTGGTAGATAAATTACGCCAATTGCTCGGAGAAAAGACTGTTCAACTTTGCCTCCATTTTGTTGAAAATCACCAAAATATGGAACCTATGCCCCAAAAAGGGGAGGCTAGTTTTCTGGTGAGAAGAGGTCCCGAAGATAGTGAGTTAGACGTTAAAAAAAGCATCCAAGAACAATTTAATTTGTTAAGAATTGTGGATAATGAAAAATACCCGGCTTTTTTTGTTTATAATGGTATGAAATATAAAATATCGATAACTGAAGTAGAAGATTAATGAGTAACTTAGCACCTCATATTATGCTTAATAAGCGTGTCATTGGCACATCTGCATCGCCATATATTATTGGCGAATTATCGGGAAACCATAATGGTTCAATCGACATGGCTTTCAAGATTATAGATGCAATTGCTGATGCGGGAGCTGATGCTGTTAAGTTGCAAACATATACTGCTGATACCTTGACCATTGATTGCTCCAACGATGATTTTATGATCAAAGGCGGGTTGTGGGATGGTCGCACCTTATATGACCTATATGAAGAAGCTCATACACCGTGGGAATGGCATGAGGAACTGATTAATCATGCACGGGCAAAAGGGTTGGATATTTTTAGTTCTCCTTTTGATGAAACCGCTGTTGATTTTTTAGAAGAATTTGATTTACCCGCATACAAAATTGCATCTTTTGAAGCTAATGATGTCGCGCTAATAAACAAAGTCGCAAAAACGGGCAAACCAATTATTATATCTACTGGAATGGCAAATGCGGATGAAATCCAACTGTCATTAGATACAGCTAGAAATGCGGGTGCCGAAAATATTGTTTTGTTACATTGTATTAGTGGGTATCCGGCGCCGATTTCAGACGCGAATATTGCCACTATTACAGATATGCAGCAGCGATATGGTGTGCCAATTGGATTGTCGGATCATTCTATCGGATCTGCTGTTGCTGTTGGTGCCGTTGCATTAGGGGCTTGTGTTATTGAAAAACATGTGACATTTGATCGGTCATTAGGTGGCCCCGATGCTGAATTTTCTATGGAACCTGAAGAGTTCAAAGCGTTTTGTGATGATATACGTAATGTATCTGATGCAATCGGTAGGGTTCATTATGATAAGAAATCCAGTGAAGAAAAGAGTTTAGTTTTCCGACGTTCTTTATATGTGGTCGAAGATATAAATGAAGGTGACGTTTTTACTTCAAAAAATGTTCGATCTATCCGGCCTGGCTATGGTTTAGCCCCAAAAGAATACCCCAATATATTGGGCAAAAAGGCGAGATATGATATAAAACTTGGAACAGCTTTAACGCGTGAAATGTTTGGTGACTAGAAATGAGTGTTAAGATGGATGAAACTGAAGGTAAAATCAGCGATAGAATTAGTAAAATACATAACGCTGTTTACTCGGAAACACCACCGTTTCCAAAAAGCATAAATATTGAACTAAATAACGTTTGCAATCATAGTTGTGAGTTTTGTGCTTATCGCTTGATGGAGCGTGAGATTGGCAATATCCAGAAAGAAAAATTAGAAGGTTGGCTAACCGATGCTTATCGTTTAGGGAGTCGTGAAATTGGCCTTCATTCTGGTGCTGAACCGCTTGCGTCGCCTTTGTTAGAGCATTTTATTAAGTTTTCTAAAGATGTTGGCTATGAGTATGTTTATATTTCAACAAATGGTTCACTAGCGTCTCCACGCAGAATGCAGGCTATATTAGATGCCGGTATTGATAGTATAAAGTTTTCGATTAATGCTGGTGATAGAGAGACGTATAAGAATATTCATGGTAAAGATCATTTTGATCGTGTCATTGAGAACCTAATTTATACAGCAAATAATCGTGTTGATGGGCGCCCATACCTTGGTGTTTCATTTGTCGAAAACAAAAACAATACGCATTCGATTGCTAATCTTAGAAAATTAGTTGGACATCTCGTGGACGAATTTGTTGTGATTCCGGCAACCAATCAGAGTGGTCAACTTTCAGATAGTGAAGTGAATATGGCGGAACCAGTTGATGCCATATGTGGTATTCCTTTCAATAAAGTTCATATTTCATGGGAAGGGTTTCTTCGTGTATGTTGCAATGACTATGAGAATTTACTGGCTGTAGTTGATTTGAATAAAACGACGCTTGAGGAAGCCGTGTATAGTGAAGAAATGCGAAAGGTACGTCGGGATCATTTGAATAAAAATCTAGAGGGTACCCTTTGTTATAACTGCCAATATAATTGTCAGACACCTGTCCAACCGCTAAATCCAGATCTATACTTTAAAACGCATGATAGTGATCAAGGAGTGCCTGTTTCGTTTTCCGAAAAAATCCTACGATAAGTTTTTTGTTGGTCAATAGAAGAGATGGATGAGAGCCTTAAATTTCATTTTGAGTCTATAGATAGCCCAATAGCAATTGAGTATAACGGGAAACTATATCGTGAGGAAGAGGCCTCATATATTACTCAAACAATAGACATCATTAATGAGCTGTCTTTGAATGAGAAAATAAAGAAACGATTTTTATATGATGGCATAAATTATTGGCAGTTTATGCCATCATATATGTTTACTTCATTTATGCTTGCTCTGAAAATTAATGATATATTGGAAGCCAATAAGCTATCAATTTCTAATGAGGCGATACATATAGCTGCGGAAAACGCAGGGGCTTTTTTAGGAGTTATACGTCGACATTGGGTTGGTGATATTGATCATTTAAGAAACTTTTATCTCCGAGCAAAAACTAGACCTTCTATCCGCAAATGCCCGCAAAGTGAGGTGTTGTTTCTTACCCAACCTAAGAATTGGAGCAAAGAAGGAGATGCAGAATTTAAGGGGGTTATTGAATTCTTTAATGAAAAAGGCATTTCGTCTGCAATTTTAGAACCTCCATATTATGCAAATAGAGTTGAAGGTGCGAATTGGAGCGCCTTGAAGGCATTACGTGACTCTAGAAAGAAAGATGTATATTTCTTTGATCAATACGAGAGCCTCCCACATTTTATACGTTCTTTAATTTTCCGAATAAAACATCGGACAAAGGAAGAGTTTAAGTCCGTAGGGCGTACAGAATTTCTACAATATATTTTTAACAAGATTTTGCTGTGGGGAGAAAGTATTTTACTTCCTTACGAAGCTAAATTTTTAACATCTGTGGGGAATGAGATTTTAAGGGACGTGCGACCAAATAAAGTTTGTTTGACATATGAGGTTGGACCATATGCAAGAGCATTAATTCTCGCGGCTCATAAAGAGGGTATAGACACTTTTGGTTTTATGCATGGGATGAAACTCGCTGAACCGAATGCAGATTACTCGCATGTCCTTCAAGATAATAACCATACTTTAGGCTTTACACCTCCTACAAAAACACTTGTATACGGACAATTTCAAGCTGACTCACTTACTCAATATGGCTCTTATAAGGAGGAGCATATCGAAATAGTGGGAAACTGGAAGTTGAAAGATTTTCACACCAGAAAACAAAAAACTGCCGACAATATTATATCCTACCCTGTTTGTATCTATGATGCTTACTGTCAGGTTGATTTTTTCGAACTTGTACTTTCTGCGTTAAAAAAATATGGATTGTCTAAAGCGGATGTTTTCGTAAGACCGCATCCACATCAATCAATTAGTCAGCTTAAAAGGATTTGGGCATCTTTTGATATGAATGAAGAGAATATCCTTCTTAAAGATGCTCATGATATTTATGATGTTATTGAAGCTACTGACTTATGTATTCATGATTTCTCTTCAACAATCATAGAAGCTGCAAGCTTTGGAAAATCGATTTTGTTCTCTTCAAATTCCCACAAGGGTAATCATGTTAAGTTACCAGAAGAAAATAAATTTTCCACTCAAGAGGAACTTGAAACGCTATTAAAAAAATACTACCAAGGTAGCTTCTCAGCTAAGTTTGACCTGGAATTTTATGGCTGTGATATAAGTCAAAGAAAAGAAGAGATCTTTGAACCTATATTTAACGCTGTTATGAAATAATTTGTATAGAGATTTTTGATGAATAGAAAAATTACTAGTGTCACGACCAAATATTCTGACTTATCAAACATATATGTTGACGCGGGTGCATCTGATGACGAAGTGCTTAAACGGATTCAAGTATATGGTGCAGTAGTAATTAAAGACTTTTGTCCTAAGGAACAGTTAAAAAGTCTTGATCAAGATTATTGGACTGTTGTTGATGCGGAGGAAAAAGATCGCAGTAAGTATGTTAATGCTGTGATTGAGTTTCCAGGCTCTACTGTGATGTCTGTCCTTGATTATAAAGTTACAGCTGAGAATTTGCCGACGTTCCATAAAATATTTTGGTCAGAATACATGCGTTCCATCGCTGCTAAGTATTTTTCTCCTCTGAAAGTTAGCCTAAACAATACTGTATATGTTACTAACGATACTTCAAATCCTGATCAGAAACACATTACAGACTGGCATTTTGATCAATTACATAGCTTGAAATTTTATCTGTATTTAGAAGATACCAATGAAGATAATGGTGCGTTACAAATTATTCCAGGTTCTCATCATGAAGCTTTCAGCAGGTCAAATTGTGGCTTAATGTCGGGATTAGAATATTTTGACAATAAGATTCCGGAAGAACAAGTTGTTAATGCAGTTAACTTAAACGCGCAGGCAGGAGACTTGATCATCTTTGATACAAATTGTTTCCATCGCGGAGGCCGAATAGAGCCTAATAAAATAAGAAGAGTTATTCGCGGACATTCGCATGCAATTAGAGACTATAACTTCAAGGAACGTATGATTATGCGTTGGTCTAAAAGTCGTTTGAATGTTTTCCGGCGTTTAGAAAATGTAAAAGTTGTCGGGAGACATGTGAATCCTGAATATGCTTCGCAACAATCAAGTACCTCCGAAGTTTCAGTGGATACAAGTACAAAACGATATTAGTTAAAAATATTAATAGCTAGCTAGAGTATAATAATGGATGGGTTAAAATTTAGATTTGGGAAAAATTGGAAGAATTTTTCCCGTATACTTGGTGCTGAGAGAATTGAGGCATCAAAAGTAAATATTAAACGCCTTTTAAAGATGGATTCTTTGAAGGACCAAACTTTTCTGGATATTGGTAGTGGTAGCGGCTTAAGTAGTGTTGCCGCCAATGCACTTGGTGCGTCTGTACGTGCTTTTGATTACGATCTGGACTCGGTAGAAGCTAGCAAAACTAATTTGGATAGATTTTGCAAAGATGGGCATTGGGAAATTACACAGGGCTCTGCTTTAGATGCCGAATTTATGTCAAGTTTAGGAAAGTTTGATATCGTCTATTCTTGGGGAGTTCTACACCATACGGGAGATATGTGGACAGGAATTGATTTGGCTTCGAAAACAGTGAAACCTGATGGCGTCTTCGCATTAGCAATCTACAATGATCAAGGGGGGGCTAGTCGTAGATGGCTAAAGGTTAAGAAAACATATGTTCGATCCCCAAAGATTGTTCAGTTTTTGATTGCCCTGATGTTCTTTTTCTATTTTGAACTTCGTGGGTTTTTAATTAGGTTGGTTCGTTTTCAAAATCCACTACCTTTTTCAGATTGGCAAAAACGTAAAGAAAGCCGCGGCATGTCTGTATGGTATGATGTCATTGATTGGGTTGGCGGTTATCCGTTCGAAGTAGCCAAGCCGGAGGAGATTTTGAGCTTCTTGATGGAAAGAGGGTTCCGTCTTGAGAGCATGTATACGTGTGCAGGTGGGCATGGATGTAATGAGTTCTTATTTAGAAAAGAAACTACAGAATAAAAAACGCATCCTTTACCTTGTTGGAGGATTCCATGTGGGGGGGACTGAAAGGCATTTATCTCAGATACTCCCAGAATTATCAGAAGACTTCGACGTTATTGTTGTTTGTTTAGGGCAAGATGGGCCGTTAAGTAAAAAGATTAAAGAAAAAGGTATTTTAATACATTTCTTAACTCAGCGCCCCTTGCTTAATATTCCAAAGATTGCAGGAGTATCTCTGTTAATACGGAATATTTTAACGGTATTGTTTCTTCTTCGAAAATATAAACCCGTAGCGATTCATAGTTTTTTAGGTGCCCCAACTATAGTTGCCGGCGTCGTTTCACGTTTTTTTCCAAAAATAAAATTTATTGCGAGCAAAAGAAACCAGCTATCAAGGCCTGATTCTTTCTGGAAGGAAGGCGTTTTTGAGAAATGGGCATTGAAAAAAGCCAATTTGGTTTTGGCCCATTCAACAGAAGTACAAAGGGAATTAATAGAAATAGGCGTTTCTAGCAAAAATACTCTTTTGATTCATAATGGTATTAGGGGATCTAATTTTCTAAGAAATCTTAGCGTAAGAAACGCTTACAGGGAGCAACATAGCTGGGATGAAGCTGTGACTTTTACCTTGGTAGCAAACTTAATTCCGTATAAGGGACATGAATTTGCGTTGCGAGCCGCGGCTGATTTGAAAACGAAAAATTTACCTCAAAGATGGAAGTTGGTTTTTGTGGGTAAGGGAGATCAAGAGTATACAAATCAATTACTTTCATTCGTGACAGATCTAGAATTGGAAAATTGTGTAGACTTTTTAGGATATCAATCAAATATTGAACAAATCCTTCAGGCTTCCGATGTTGGTATGCTTTTGTCAAAGCATGAAGGGTTCTCGAATTCAATTTTGGAGTATATGGCTTCATCACTTCCTGTCATTGCAACGAATGTTGGCGGTAACAAAGATTCTGTTATCCCTAATGAAACGGGTTATCTTGTGGAGCAAAATGATACGGAGAAACTTACCTCATATATGTCTGAATTAATTCTTAATACGGATAGGCGTCTTCAGCTTGGAAGTATTGCGAAAGAAAAAGTTGAAACTGATTTTTCACTGACTGGCATGTTTGCGAAATATAGAGACATGTATGATATGGTTCTTAATAATTCCCCAGATAGAGATAGTGGAAATGCGAGATAGCACGAAAATTTTGTATGTAATTGGTAGCCTAGATCGCGGGGGATGTGAGACACATTTATTGAAGATTTTACCTCGTTTAAAAGAGCATGGTTATGATATCTCAATATTTCTTTTGAGCAAAAGAGGGAGCTTGGCTAATGAGTTTGAAAAACAAGGAGTTTTTCTAATTGAGCCTTGGTATAAGCTTTCTACAAAAGCTACTTCAAAATTTAGTCGTGCATTACGCTTGCTTATGATTTGTATTCAATTAGTTACAACAATTATAAGGGGACGGCCAGATATCATACATTTTTTCCTACCTGCAAGTTATTGGATTGGAGGGACGATTTCTCTTTTATTTCCTCGATTAAAGAAAGTTATGAGCAGGCGGAGTATGAACCATTATATGGCGGGGAAGAAAATAATTACTTCGTTAGAGCGTCAACTTCATCAAAAGATGGATTACGTATTGGGAAATTCTAAGGCTGTTGTTGAACAATTACATCAAGAAGGTGCACCCTCTTATAAGGTTGATCTGATTTACAATGGTATTGAGCATGTCAAGGTTAACAAAGAGCGAAAGGCTTTGCGGAAAGAATTACAAATACCAGAGTCAACTGTAGTTATGACAATGGTCGCGAATTTAATACCATATAAAGGGCATATGGATCTGATACATGCTTTAGGTCGCTTAAGTAAGACAGTCGAAGAAGATTGGCATGTTTTACTTGTTGGAAGGGATGATGGTATTGCCAAAGAATTACAAAAAGAAGCAAACCAACTAGGAATTCTTGGGAATATAACTTTTCTAGGTGCGCGCGATGATGTCGTAGATATTTACAATGCATCTGATATTGGCGTTTTAGTTTCGCATGAGGAAGGGTTCTCAAATGCTGTTTTAGAGGCAATGTCTGCTGGTTTACCAATGTTGGTGACTGACGTGGGGGGAAATGCCGAAGCAGTCCAAAATGGTGATGCTGGCTTGGTTGTAGAGGCAAAAGATATTAATGGAATATTTGACGGTTTAAGACAGCTTGTCATTGATAAATCTATGCGGGATAGAATGGGAACCTTCGCAAAGAAAAGAATAGAAAATTCATTCAGTTTAGAACAATGTGTATATCAATATCATAAACTATATCAAAAGACCCTAACGCAAAAATGAGCCTTAAGAATATGCAAAGAATTCCGATCTTGGAGTATGCCACTTAAAGTAATAGGCATAACGAACTTCCTTGAAACATACTAATTTAGAACATTAATAAGCTTCTTCATCCTAGCTGCAAAATACTTCTCACCAGCTGTTGAATAATGATCTTCATCGCTCCAGAATAGTGTATTACAATTTGTAATATCTTGATTGAGGTTCAAATTTAATAAGTTAACTTGTGAGATGTAGTGAATGTTGTTTTTTATCTCAGTAAGATAATTCTGTATTTGTTGATCAATCAAAATACTATCCGCAACTGAATGTTCTAATTTTTGCAAAACTTCTTGTTTGTCGAATAGAAAAGGAGCGGAATAAGAGCATTTCGCATATAGGACCTGATGGCGATTTATACCAAGATTAACTCTTGGGCCGAGCCAAGCAAACTTAATATTATTCTCTATGAAACGTGTATCGAATTCGTGAAGAAGTCTATCTACGGCTTTTTCCTTTAGAGTACGGCTATTCAGTAATAAATCTCTAGCAGCTTGGACATATATTACAGCTGAAATGTTGGCTTTGTTCTCTAAGATCCAGTTAAGAAGTCTATTATAATGAGCCTCACATTGCGGGTTTAGTAATCGGCAACCACCTCTGGTGAAGTTCAAAATATTGACAGAGCTCGTTGCTTTCTTCTCGAAGGCATATCCAAGGCTACTATAGATGTCTCTTCCATGTGAATCGCCAATTAATACTATGGTAGGAGAACCATTAATGCATTGAGTTGGGAAGGCTTTTTCCAAATCGCCATTTTGTATACATAATGAGAAATCGTTCACACGAAGTTCTTCACGTGATTCACTTAATATTCTTTGAGCGTTGACAGATTCCTTGTCAAAAATGGTTGATTTAATTGACCAATAAAGCCCTTCGTTTGATGAAAAATAGCCGCTGATAAATCCTGTAAGGGGTAAAGTAATAAAGAAAACGGTAAGTAATTTGAAGAAACTCAAATCTCCTGACCTTGCAGGCCGTTCAATAAACTTCCATGTCAATACGCTTAAAACAATAAGGCTAATCAATAAAAATGGTAATGTTTCAACTGGTAAATCTGTTGTTCCTCCCGTAGCGTAACGGGTGAATACTAATAACGGTTGATGCCATAAATATGCACTGTAAGATACTAGGCCAGTGGCTACAAATAAACGATTAGATAGGATTTGCCCCCCGATAGTACTATGTGTAGAGAACATTATTATTAAAGCGGCGCCTAGCGTTGGGATAAGTGTGAAGTATCCAGGAGTAGGGGTATCTGCATCAAATGTTAGAATAGATAGAGCAATTAAGATAATGCCAATTACACTTAGAACTTGGTGGGCGTAATGATTTAAGCGTGGTTTAATAGTGAAAAAGGCGCAAAACGCACCTAGCAAAATTTCCCATCCTCTCGAAGGTAAGAAGAAGAATGCCATTTGAGGAAGGTTAACGGCACCCCATTGACCTAGAATAAGGCTACCGAGGAAGGTTAAGCCTAGAATGGATACAATTACATACTTCCCATATTTCCAAAATACCCATAAGACGATGGGGAATAAAATGTAATATTGTTCTTCAACCGCTAAACTCCACGTATGGAGTAATGGTTTTAATTCAGCTGCTGTATCAAAATATCCGCTACCAGACCAAAAATAAAAGTTAGAACCAAACAAACCGGTCGCAATTAAGCTTTTAGAAAAATCATATAGATCATGTTGACTTAACCAGAACCAAGCAAAAGGAATGCAGGATAAAGAAACAAATAATAAGGCTGGAAGAATACGTTTGGCGCGCCGTTCGTAAAATTGAGCGAAGCGAAACCTTCCCTGGTCCATCTCATTAAGAATTATTGTCGTAATCAAATAACCACTGATCACAAAGAAAACATCAACGCCAACAAATCCGCCTTCAAACAAATCAAAGCCAGCATGAAACAAAATAACTGGTACAACAGCTAATGCTCGTAAACCATCAATCTCGGCACGATAGTTCAAGGGGAAATTCCTTCAAAGAGAATAAATGACGGAAAGTGACAGAACTTATCAGATTGTAATAAAAATCGCCAACCACTCAGAGAGCATTACAAATTACACTGCACATCTATTTGACGTTTTTTAATCTAGTCTAGTTATAAATACTTCTCGCATCTTTACGCTACAGAAAAGATTTTGTAAATACTGCAAAATAGGAAGCTCCCAGTCCAAAAGTCGTGCTGAAAATCAATAGAAAAATGATGGTGTTATGATCGCTTGCCAACATTCTCTCTGTGGAGCTTCTGGTTTGGCTTAATTATGTATTTCTGAAGATTTCTTAAATACGGCAAAATAGATATTTCCTCTGTTAAAGTTAGCCAGTAGTTTTTCTTCGAAAATACAAATTTGTGTTAAGATACGATAAACTCTGTTAGCGATGTTACGAGATAACGCAGACTTATAATTATGCTTGCTCATTTTGAAGCAGACTTGATCAAGCAATGAGGATAAATAATGTTTACCGTATTGCACCGAGACTAATTCATATCCAAATTCTTGTGCGGTATCTTTTATCTGCTGAAAGCTCCGCACAGTAATGAGCGTTTCAGAAGTTTCAGGAGCCAGTGGTTTTTGTCTTAAAAGTTTTCGTATGAATGTATTTCTTTTGAAACGTTGGATTAAAGAATACTTTTGGCGTTTCTTTTGTCCATCTGATACGACAAGATAACTGTTGAGCGACAATAAGGGGGCAACCCCTTTGAAAAATTCATCAAGCGTTCTCATGTAATTAATGAATTGAGTAGCGATAACTAGATCATAAGGGGCCGTCCCAACAAAATTTTTGAAATCTGCTACTTGGACATGATATTGTTCTTCGTACCCGTAATGGTCTAGCAATTTCTGACAGCCCGTTATTGCGCCTTCAGAAATATCAAAACCTTCAGGCAATTGAGCAATATTTTCATCGAGTAGAATTGATAATTGCGTACCGCTGCCACACCCCAGTTCGAGTGAGTGACATCCTGTAATACCTAACTTTTTCCAATTCCGGACATAAAACATATACAACGGTGAAATATCGCGCTTCATTCCGTATTTTAAAGAAGTTCTATCAAGTATGTTTAAGTCTTTACTAAAATCCCAATCGTCCGCGATATTTTTTAATCTACTCATTAACTCATACCTTTGTCTTACAGGCCTTTAATACAAGTGTAAGTCTGCTTTTAATATATTTCATTTTTACGGAATTACATCGTGAACATTTAATGGCCGAAGAACTACAGCTCGTCAAATGTTGATTGTTTTATGAGCCGACTTTGCATCAAAATATGATTTAGACACGTGGTTTTGAGTTTATGATGACTTTTATTATTCGGAAAGAGATGGGGCGCTAATCCACGACAGAGTTAGCAGCTTTTATTATAGCGTGTGGGGAAGATCGGAAATGGTACTATTTCCATTTTATCCGTAAAATGGTGGAGCCTAGGGGGATCGAACCCCTGACCTTTTGGCTGCCAGCCAAACGCTCTCCCAGCTGAGCTAAGGCCCCACATATCTTATCTGGCATAGAAAGTTGAAGCATAGATATATACTTCATGCTGATAGCGTTTTTATAAATAGGATTTCATCAGTTGCAAGGAAAAAATGAGGTAACTGAATTTTGTCTAATTAGTCACCTGATCACCGGATGCATTTTGGCTAATTTCTACAAAATCTGAGAAATTTAATCCTGTATGCTTTTTATATATCTGGTCGATGCTACCATCGGCATGCATTTGCCCTAAAGCCTTATCAATCCGATTTCGTTTTTCAACGAGTGAAACATTAAATGTAGGATAAAGTGGCTGCACATTATGTACTGGTAGAAGAGGGACTAGATCGTATCCTTTTTGTGCAATGACATGTTGCATGACGACAACATCAGCATAAACGAGGTCTAATCGACCATTAGCGATCAATTGAGCGGCGTTTTCTTCGCTTTGAACCCAATCAATGACTTTAAATCCTGCATCCAAGATTTCGTCTGAATATTTATATCCCAGCATTAAAGCTAACCGTTTGTCTGTTAGTAGGCCCACATATTTATATCGACCATAATCATCGCTAGCCCGATGCCAGAAAGCTTCAATATAAAGTGCGCTGGGATGTTTGCCATGAATGAAGCCCGGGCGTTCCACGGCTTCCATCGCAAAATCAATATCGCCGCGTTGAACATTCTTTAAACATCTGTTCCATGGAAGGGATGATAAGGTGAGATCATAATCAGCTCTCTTAGCAGCTTCATTCATGATATCGACGGTGATACCATAAGGTTTGTCATCTTTGAGTTGGGTATAAGGAGGCCATACAATGAAGCAGCCAGTTAGTTTCTCAGCCGCTTTGGCGATGGATGTGAGCGGCAATAATAAGAGCAAAGATAGAAGTAAGGTTCTGATCAGCATGTTTTTCCCCTCTAATGAGAAGTCTATGCAAAGCTTACTATAGAAAATATCAAAAAGCGAATCTTCCTGCAGAAATAAAAAAAGCCCGATGAAGACATCGGGCTTTTAATCAAATTCTAAGAAGTGACTTTTATACGTCGTCACCGCTGTCATTTGTATTGGTTGGATTAGCACCACCTACAACTGGCACATCATCACCGCCTAGATCATCTGTATCTTCCAATACATCTTCAGCTGTATCATCCAATGCTGCATCTAAGTCATCTGTATCCAGTAATGCATCGTCATCTGCAACAGGTGCAGCTGTTTTTTCAGATGCTTTGTCTGGCGCAACGCCACGGTTACGTTTTAATTTTGTAGCCGCTTCTGGGTCAAATTCGGTTTCGCATTTTGGGCAGACAATAGGATCTTTTTGTAGATCGTAGAATTTTGCACCACAGTTCAAGCAACCGCGCTTCATGCCCCATTCAGGTTTCGCCATGGGATATCTCCTTACTATTCCTGAAAACCAGGATTCCGACGGGAGCCATCGCACTACACGATAAGCTCTACCAATTAAAAACTTTACTATCTTCTTTTAATGACTTGTCGTGCCTTCTGGCAACAGGAAACTGCATTGTTACCATATGTAAAAGACTGGTTTTGTCATCGGAAGAATATTTCAGCGGGTCGATTGCCAAATTATTGACGAATTGTCAAAAGAAAACTTATTGAATTGTTGATTCTTTTAATAAGCATTTTTGTTTTGCGGCTATAAAGATAAAAACACCAATTATAATCAAAAGCTCACTGCCGGATGTTAAGATATATGTAACATCTAGATTTACTTCCTGAATTTGGAAAAATGTTCCCTTTGAACTGCCAAGCATTGGTGCGGAAGATACGTAATATCCCCAGCGAAGGATAGCTGATGTAAAACATAGAGAAAGAAATATTACAGGCGCCTTAAGCTTTTTATAATGTGTAGTTGGCAGTAGCAATTCACATATGGCGTAGAGGGAGAAAAGGAAATAGACAAACCCACTGCTGATAATACGCATTTGGATATTTATTTCGTAAAATGTATAATAAGTTATGATCAGCAGATAACTAATCATGATTAACCAAAATGTTTTCCGTTTATCGTAGATTCTTCTTTCTTGTGCCTGGCGTGCAAAAAACCAGAAGAAAGCGTGCCCTAATGCTAAAAAAGTGGTTGTCAGCATTATTGAGAAACCGATATGCATATAGTCCCTCATAATCAGGCATATTAGCCCTGCAATAATAGAAACCTTCCCACAGGCAAACCATCTTACAGCTGGAAAAGTTGACCAGTATTTTATGAGCAATAAAAGAGCTGCAAATAGAGTCAGGACTTCTATCATGGTTGCTAGGTAGAAGAGAAGGTTCGTATCAATATAAATGGGCATGGTCAATATTGTGGATTTAGTAAAGTATACATTGTAGGAAATTTTTAAACATAAAAAATTATTATTGTCGACCATTCGTTATAAAATTTCGACATTTGCGTGCTTTGATGGTCATAAATATCTTGCTTGTTCGTAAACACATCTGCATGTTACTGACCTTCTCACAATACAAGACTTATCTTTCTTATAAGGAAAGCTGACACATGAGCAATTCTGCCCGTCCAATGAAATCTTTTAAATCTTCTGGCCTGAAAGGCGAGATCACGATTCCTGGTGATAAATCTATTTCACACCGTTCCATCATGTTGGGTAGTTTGGCTGTTGGCCGTACAACGGTGAAAGGTTTGTTGGAAGGTGAAGATGTTTTGTCTACCGCTGCTGCTTTTCGCGCAATGGGGGCAACCATCGAAAAACATGACGATGGCAGTTGGACGGTTGATGGTGTTGGGCTTGGCGGCCTGCAAGAACCAGAAGATGTTTTGGATATGGGGAATTCAGGTACTTCCGCGCGTTTGATACTTGGTATTATGGCAAGCCATAATATTTCTGCATGTCTGACAGGAGACGGCAGTTTACGAAAGCGCCCGATGAAGCGGGTAACTGATCCTCTTGGGGCAATGGGGGCAGAATTCCATTGCCGTAGTGGGGAGCGTTTACCACTTTATGTCAAAGGTGCAGAAGATGTTTTACCGATTGAATACGAATTACCAATGGCGTCTGCGCAGGTGAAGTCTGCCGTCTTGCTTGCTGGTCTTAATGCACGTGGCAAAACAACAGTTATCGAAAATAAACCAACGCGTGATCATACAGAACGTATGCTCACCCATTTCGGTGGTGAAATTGCGGTTGAGCCTATGGAAAATGGCGGTAATCGTATCACGGTGACAGGGCAACCTGAATTGGTGGCAGCTGATTTGATCGTACCATCTGATCCAAGTAGTTCTGCTTTCCCTATGGTGGCGGCTTTGTTGACCGAAGGGTCCGAAATCAAGATGCCGAATATTGGCTTAAATGAAACTCGTACGGGTCTGTTCGCAACCTTGCAAGAAATGGGCGGAGATGTGGTGATTGAGAATGAGCGTATTGAAGGTGGCGAGCCTGTAGGTGATATCACTGTACGCAGTTCTAAGTTAAAGGGTATTGTCGTGCCACCGGAACGCGCGCCAAGTATGATTGATGAATATCCGGTTTTGGCTGTCGCGGCTGCTTTTGCGGAAGGCAAAACAGAAATGCGTGGCGTGGAAGAATTACGCGTCAAAGAATCTGACCGTCTCTCCGCTGTTGTTGCCGGTTTGCGTGCGAACGGCGTTGAAGTTGAAGAAGGTGAGGATTGGATGGTCGTCCATGGCACAGGGGGCAATATCCCTGGTGGCGGTATGGTTGAATGTTTCCATGATCATCGCATGGCCATGTCTTTCTTGGTCATGGGATTGGTATCTGAACAGCCTGTAACCGTAGAAGATGGTTCTCCAATTGAAACAAGTTTCCCGATTTTCCATGACCTAATGACTGGTCTTGGTGCGAAGATTGAAGACGCCTAAAATTAAAGAAAGTGCGAAAAGTTATGGGTAAAGTAATTGCAGTTGATGGCACTGCGGCAAGCGGTAAGGGTACTATCGCTAAAAAATTAGCAGAGCATTTGAATTACGCGTATCTGGATACAGGCAAGCTTTATCGTGCGGTTGGTTATGGTGTTGTGCGATTTGGTGGTGACGCAGAGGATCCTGAGGCAGCGTTGGACGCGGCAAATAGCTTGAACTATACGCAATTAGATGACCCGGCGTTAAAGTCGGATGAGGCAGCACAAGCAGCGTCAAAAGTGGCGGCAATGCCAGATGTCCGTGCGGCTCTTTTAGCGTTTCAGCAGAACTTTGCTTCTAACCCGCCTGTCGGTACTGAAGGCGCTATTTTGGATGGTAGAGATATCGGGACGGTGGTTTGTCCGGATGCTGATTCCAAGATTTACATGACGGCTTCTGTAGAAATTCGTGCAGAAAGACGACATAAAGAGTTGATTCAACGCGGGGAAAGCTCTATATACACACGCGTTTTAGAAGATTTGAAAGAAAGAGATCAGCGAGATAGCAACCGGGCAGTGGCCCCTTTGAAGCCCGCTGATGATGCAGAAATTATCGACACATCTGATTTATCTATCGATGAGGCTTTTCAAGCCGCTTTAAATGCTGTTGGAATTTCAAATAGTTAAGTTAACAGGCTTAGCGAACTGACTAGAATTTTTATCTGTTACCCGATGTTTGACCGAGCCTCACGACAAGCATCATTTTTTAACCTTGAGGTGAGACCGTTGGAACCAACCATACGGCCAGAATAGTTTTAAAATTAGAAGGAAACTTTGAAAATGACTGCAGAAAGTTTTGCGGCACTGCTTGAGGAAAGCCTCGGCGAACGCGATAGCCTAGAAGGTACAGTTGTAGAAGGTACAGTTGTATCCGTATCCAACGACATGGTATTGATCGATGTTGGTTTGAAATCTGAAGGCCGCGTTGCACTTAAAGAATTTGCACCAGCTGCTGGTGAACCTGCGAATGTAAATGTTGGCGACACTGTTGAAGTATACGTTGAGCGCATGGAAGATAAAAACGGTGAATCCGTTCTTTCCCGTGACAAAGCGAAACGTGAAGAAGCTTGGACTGCTCTTGAAGTTCAGTTCAACAACAACGAACGCGTACAAGGTGTTATCTTTGGTCGTGTTAAAGGTGGCTTCACAGTTGATCTTAACGGCGCTGTTGCATTCTTGCCAGGTAGCCAAGTTGATATCCGTCCAGTACGTGACATCACACCGTTGATGGGTAATGCACAACCATTCCAAATCCTTAAAATGGACCGCACACGTGGCAACATCGTTGTTTCCCGCCGCGCTGTATTGGAAGAGTCCCGTGCAGAACAACATGCTGAATTGATGAAAAACCTTAAAGAAGGTGAAACACTTGAGGGTGTTGTTAAGAACATCACAGATTACGGTGCCTTCGTTGATCTTGGCGGCGTAGACGGCTTGTTGCACGTTACAGATATCTCTTGGCGTCGTATCAACCACCCATCTGAAGCTTTGACAATCGGTGAGACAGTTAAAGTTCAAGTAATCCGCTTCAACGCTGAGACACAACGTATCTCCTTGGGCATGAAACAACTTGAAGCTGATCCATGGGAAGGCGTAGACGCTAAATACCCATTGAACGGTCGTTTCAAAGGTGCTGTTACAAACATCACTGACTATGGTGCATTCGTTGAATTGGAATCCGGTATCGAAGGTTTGGTACACGTTTCCGAAATGTCTTGGACAAAGAAAAACGTACATCCAGGCAAAATCGTTTCCACATCTCAAGAAGTGGAAGTTATGGTTCTGGACGTGGATGCTTCCAAACGTCGTATCTCCCTAGGTATCAAGCAATGCATGGACAACCCATGGGATACATTCTTGGATAAATACCCAGTTGGTTCCGAAGTTGAAGGCGAAATCAAAAACATCACCGAATTCGGCTTGTTCATTGGTTTGACAGACGACATCGATGGCATGGTTCACATGTCTGACCTATCTTGGGATCAATCCGCTGAAGACGCTTTGGCTGGTTACAACAAAGGTGACGTTGTTAAAGCGAAAGTATTGGATGTTGATACAGACAAAGAACGCATCTCCTTGGGCATCAAGCAACTAGCTGGTGATCCATTCGAAGACGCGTTGGGCGACATCAAACGTGGTGACGTTGTTACATGTACAGTTGTTAAAGTAACAGAAGCTGGCATTGAAGTTGAAGCTGGTGAAGGTGCTCCAGGCTTTATCCGTAAGGCTGACCTTAGCCGTGATCGTGGCGAACAACGTCCAGATCGCTTCGCTGAAGGCGAAAAAGTTGATGCGAAAGTAACAGCTGTTGATAAATCTAGCCGTAAGTTGACACTATCTATTAAGGCGCATGAGTCTGACGTAGAAAAAGAAGCTATGGCTAACTTCGGTTCTTCTGACTCTGGTGCGTCCTTGGGCGACATCTTGGGTAAAGCGTTGAAAGAAAAATCTGGCGAATAATCGCTAGCGATTTTCTTCAAACCGAAGATCAAAAGTTTAGGGCCGTCCCATTGGGGCGGCCCTTTCTTTTTTAGTAGTCAGAATGATTATCTGAAGTGAAATATTAGCGAACGCGTTTTCGTGTTACTAAGAAGATCACAAAGATTGCACCTAATGCAGCGGTGACAACACCGATCGGCAATTCCTGTGGGGCAAGTAGTAAACGGCTGACAATATCACTTAATACAACTAAGACAGCGCCGAAAAGGGCGCAAACTATCAACATTGCCCCGTGCAGTGGACCGACAACAGCACGCGCCAGATGAGGTATCATAAGCCCAACAAAGCCGATTACGCCGACAAGAGCCACAAACAGGCCAGTGCTGATTGCGCAGATGATAAAGATTTCGACTCGTATTTTTTTAGGATCAACCCCAAGACTGTGAGCTGTATCATCCCCGGCAAGTAGAGCATCTAAAGCGCGTCTTCTAAAAGCAAAGAAAGACATTAATAAAGTAAAGCTTGCTATGGCAAAGCCAATTGTTTCCCAACGCGCAAGGCCTAGACCGCCAAGAGACCAAAAGACCACGGAATGGGCTGCACGTTGATCGCCTGCGAAGACCAGGTAGTTTGTGATCGCTGTAAATAGAAATGAAACAGCAAGACCTGCAAGGATTAATCTTTCTGGTCCGGTATGTATGGTTCTGGTGACAAGCACTAACACAACAGAAGCAGAGAGCAGCCCACCTAGGAAGGCAGCAATGGGAAGGGTCCAAATGCCCAGAAAATCACCGGTCACGGTGATAACAAAGACGGCCCCCGCCGCAGCGCCAGAAGAAAGACCAAATAGGAATGGGTCTGCAAGGTCATTCCGCGTGGCTGTTTGTAGGAGCCCACCAACAACAGCGAGACCACCACCGACAAGAGCCGCAAGTATCATACGAGGTAATCTTAAATCCAGAATGATCTTTGTCATTGGTTTATTGGCTGGCTCCAAACCGAATAAAGTAGCGAGATCAGGCCCTAAAAAAGCGGCTATAACTGTTTCAAAGGTAATCGCTGTACTACCTGTTGCAATTCCATATGGCATGGCGACGGCCAGGACGAGCCCAGCCGCAACACATACCAATGCAAATGGAAATCTGCGAATAACCATCAGAAGCTTTCAGGATTCATCGCAGCAGCGATTTTGCGAATAGCTTCAATATTTGCAGGTCCTGGTGTTAATTCGGCATAACGTAATGCAACAAAACGCCCGTTTTTAACGGCATCTGTTTCACTCATGACTGGATGAGATTTTAAGAAATCCATCAAGCCAGCGGCACCACTACCATCTTGGCTATAATCTAATAAAACTAAAAATTCTGGATTTCTGGAAGCAACGGTTTCCCAGTTTGCACGTCCCCAGCTTGTGTCCATATCGTCTAAAATGTTTTTACCACCTGCAGCTTCGATCATTGCTGTGGGGATTGCGTATTTGCCCGCTGTAAACGGTTTTTCATCACCACTGTCATATAGAAACACACGTGTTCCAGCATTTTCACCAACAGCTTCTTTGATGCTTGCAAGTTCTTTTTTCCAACCATCAACTAAAGCGTCGGCTTCTTGTTCTTTGTCAAAAACTTTACCAAGGCGTAGCATGTCATCAAATAACAAATCCATAGACGCAGCTTTTTTGTTTTTATCTAAATGAACACAGCTTTCTGTGAGTTCTAGTGTTTGAATACCATGCTGAGATAGAATATCAGGTGTTACTTCACCGCCCGGTTTCATGCCATAATACCAACCTGCAACAAACAAATCAGGTTCAGCCGCCAATAAGTTTTCCAATGAAGGATATTTAGGGGCAAGCTCAGGAACGCCACCTAATTTTTCAAGAAGGGCAGGGCCTTCAGTTTTGTACCAGCCAGTTACGCCTGTTACACCAACCATTTTGTCTTGTAGATTAAGAGCCATCGCCATCTCATTCATATTTAAGTCATGAACGATAACTTTGCTTGGCGCTGTGTCGAAGGTCACCTCACGACCACAACTATCGACCGTTATATTATCAGCCATAGCGACTTGTGCACCAATGAGCAAAGGTGCTGCTAATAATGCAGAAAGAGCAAAAGACTTACGCATATGTAAATTCCTTTTCAGTTTGTATATCAGTTTCTAAGTGAGGAGCCTCATAAACCCGGAGAGGCTTTCCGGTAACAGGATGGAGGACATCAAGAGTTTCCATTCCAAATACATCCCGTACAATAGCAGGAGATAAGCTTTCTGATGGGGATCCATCAGATATAATTTTTCCTTGTCGAACAACAATCACACGATCCGCAAAATCATGTACGAGAGATAAATCATGTAATACAGCGATGACGGTTGAAGGTAAGCCTTTGACCAATTTGAGGATGTCTGCTCTAGCCCGTAAATCAAGGTGATTGGTCGGTTCGTCCAGCAACAACAATTCTGGCTGTTGTGCAATAGCACGTGCTAGGGAGGTACGTTGCCGTTCTCCGCCAGATAATGTTTGAATTGTTTGATCTTTGAACTTTTCTAAGCCACAAATTTGAATGGCTCTATCAATTTGATCTCTGTCTTCCTTGGCTTTTGAGGAATGTTGATGAGGAATACGACCCAGAGACACATATTCTTCTACAGATAGTAGAGGTTCAATTTGTTCAGATTGTGCCATGACCGCCATTAACTGCGCGCGCTTAAGAGGTGGAATGGCGGATAAAGGCATATCATGCAATTTGATCTCACCCATAGCTGGATTTAATCTGCCGGATAGATGTTTTTGCAATATTGATTTACCTGCGCCATTGGGACCAACAATGGCTATTTTCTCTCCTATTTTTACAGTAAGGGATACGCTATCCAATAGTATCTTGCCTTTTGTATCTTTGAAGCCAAGTTTATTGCAGGAGAGTATAGTCATTTGCGGTTTCATGATTGATGACCTTTGTCTTTCAGCTCAAATATGCTGGCAGGAATTCGGGCAATTGTTTTTTTATAGAGAGCTTTGGGGCGTTCTGATGCATTCGTCCAACCATTCGGCCGATTTTTGTATTGCATAGTGAATTCAGTTAAGGCTTTCACATCTTCATCTGAAGAGATATGTCCGAATAGATAGCTCGCTTTTCCAGTATCCGTGATGCCAACAGAAATTGAGTGCTCACATGCAGCCAAGCATTTAACTTGCTGTATTTTGATATCATTATCCAGTCCCGCTTGTAAGCGTTCAACGAGTTGGGTTGGGCTTAAATTTTCAATGTTTTTGGATTTACAATGTGAACAAACGGATATGATCATTACATCACCATATACCGATGTAAATTAGCACATAGACATTGCCCATTTAACTTTTGGGAATTTCTAATAAGGCTTACATCATTACCCAAACAGATATGGGGTTTTTGATGCTCAGCCTCTAAAAGCAGGAAACGCATTTATTGACCTCCCCGGCACACCTCGTCCGGATTAAGTTATATATGCGGCAGGTCTCCTGGCTGACAGATCTGACGTTTCCCCATCCTTCCCAATCAAAATAGATCAGTGGTTTATAGGGTTCACTTTCTGCTTACAGTTGCGAGGGCAGCTTCGGCTTTGGCTTCTGATGAATACACCGCACCGTATTCCCTTTTAATCTCAAATCAGTTTTCTTCATTGAGAACCGTAGAGCCTACTTACAGAAAATTGAAAATGAGCTCAAGAAGAAAATTATTCGCATTCTAAACTAGGAGGAGAAGTAACACTCATGCGCGAATTGCAATATTCAGACGATTTCTTGCGGTTTTATGCGTGGAATCTGATATATTTCATGAAATTACGCAGACTCTACTTGACCTGAAGCGGTTGTTTTGGCTAAGCTTTTAAAAGTTATGATGATTTTTCAGTGCCATAGAGCTAAAGGTGTAATTGAAAAATCGTTTGAAGCAGGGTCGAAGGCAAATTATTCGTTGCACTCATTGCACCTTTGACATGGGATTATACAACTGGAGCCCGACATGACACGTTCAGAACTGATCGCTCGTATTGCTCAACAAAATCCGCATTTGTATCATCGCGATGTTGAGCGCATTGTCACCACCATCTTTGATGAAATTACCGATGCCTTATGTCAGGGCGACCGTGTTGAGTTACGCGGATTTGGTGCCTTTTCCGTAAAACATCGTGAAGCGCGTGTTGGTCGTAATCCGCGTACAGGTGAATCTGTAAGTGTTGATGCAAAGGCGGTTCCATTCTTTAAGACAGGTAAACTTTTGCGTGAACGCCTAAATGGCGATGACGAATAACTTAAAGATTTTCCTCTTCTATGTCCTGTGATAAGCTTCTTTCGTCGGGGAAGAAGCTTTCCTAGTTTTTCATTATATCTCATAAGGATGTCTGTATATGCGTATCATCAATTGGATTCTATTGTTTCCATTGGTTTTGATCGCAATATCCTTCGCGGTTTCGAATCGCGGAGCGACTGAACTTACGCTTTGGCCATTTCCTTTTTCCGTTGAAATGCCATTGGTGTTATTCGGCTTTATTATGATGTTAATTGGTTTTCTAGCTGGTGGTTTCGCAAGTTGGATGGCTGGGCAGAATAAACGTAAAGAAGCACGTGATACCCGTAAAAAAGCCAACGCTTTAGATAAAGAAGTCCAATCTTTACGATCTGAATTAAAAACTGAAAAACAGTTAGAGACTGAAATCAATGAGGCTGTTCTCCCTGTTCCTTCTGATACAGAAAAACTGCCAGCGCATTCAAAATGGTCTGCAAGTAATTAAAGTACTTTCCTCACAATAAGTTGAGACAGAGTTTATGCCTTTTTAGGGCGAAGTATCTCTATACTCTTCCTAAATAAATATTAATTTTAGGCGGAGACACATCTATGCTAAAAGACGCATTATTGAAATGTCTGGATCAAGTTCTGGATATTATTTCAATTGTGGAGGGGTTAGAGCAGGATCATCAACAAGAAGTATATGTAGAAGTCGGAATTGGGAGACATATTCGCCATATTGCAGACCATCTTCAAGCATTTATACCTGCTGTTGAGAGTGGCGTTCTTGATTATAACCTCCGTCGTCGTGGCCATAGTTGTGAAGAAAATGTTGTGTCAGCCCGTGAGATGCTAGAGGCGCTTTACATCAATATCCAACAAGTTTCCTTTAGAGAGCAAGATCTTGAAGTGATTTCGGAAATTGATGTTTCAGCTTGCCAAACCAGCAGTTTTAAATCGAATGTATCTCGCGAAGTACTATATCTTATCAATCATACAATTCATCATACCGCATACATTAGTTTGCTTGCTAAGACCCGGAATGTTACGTTGCCAGCCTCAATTGGCCTTGCGCCGGCAACAGCAACATTCTTAAGAGCTGCTAGTTAATATGTGTACTTTGACCATCTTCCCAACCCTGAATGGGGCTGTGTTAACAATGAATCGTGACGAAGGCCGCTTTCGTGATGAAGCTAATCGATTACAAGTAGGACACGGTTTATGCTATCCGGTGGACCCTGTCTCAAATGGGACTTGGGTTGGTATGAATGAAGATGGGATGGCTGCTGGATTACTTAACCATTATCAAGGTCAGCATCGCGCTGATGTTGCAAAGTCCCGGGGGATATTGATCCCAGAAATCTTAAAGAAAAATACTTTGGAAGAAGTCGCAAGTTATTGTGGGTCACTAAGTCATAGGGACTTTAACCCATTTGATCTTGTGGTTTATAAAGAGAGCCAAGTTTATCATTTTACTTGGAGCGGGGAAGAGACGTTCTCAAAGCAGATTTCTTTAAATGAAGGCTTCTTTTTGACATCATCTGGTGAGCGTTTAGCTGAAATTATTGAATATCGTTCTGAATTATTTAAAGCCTATCAGGACGAATATCTTGGCTACCCTCATATGCCCGCAGTCGTAATGTCCTCCTTACATCTCTCTCAAGATGCAAATGATCCTGGACGATCAATTCTGATGCGTCGTGGGAATGCACATACAAAAAGTATAACCCAAATTCGCATTGCGCCGAATCTAGCTGCTATGCGCTATTGGCCAGAAGTCTGTTTCAACGAAGTTGGGAATGGTATCGACGAAGCATTTGCACTCGACTTTAGTTATGATAATGCCCCTCAACTTGCAGGGCTTGTTTGATTTTGTCTGTAATCGCTTGGACTAGATCCAGTAATTCTTTGAAATTCCCTGTTAAAATTTGACTTGGTATTAAAACCAACTTGCAGAAAAATTGAAGTCACAGATTGATCGGCCGATCGCAGAAGTGTCATTGCATCTTTGATACGATACTCATTCACGACTTTGGAAATATTTTGTCCGTAAAATTGATTAATCGCATTTGACAAATCACGTGTGGGGATACCAAGTTTTCTGGATAAACGCCCCAAAGTCAGATCGGGGTCAAGATACACTTTTTTGTCCTTCATTAGGTGGGTAAATTTCGAAATCACCTCATGTATTTCTTTATCTGAAATTTCCGCCTTATCGGATGCGATTTCCATAGTTTGACTGTTTTCGCGTGATTTTTGTGTTGCATGACAAATTAAGATCACACTTAAGGCGAGGCATGGAAGAAGGATAATATGTCCGACTGAAAGAATATATGGAACTGATTTACCATTGTTTATTGAGAAGTCTATCGCAATTGCTAGATCGATTCCTGCAGAGAAAATAAGCATGAATCCTGCTATTCTTTTTGAGTTTCTAGCCCAGTTCAATTCTGATAGGCGTATATTTTCAGGAATTTGTTTTGTTTGTAATGACGAATAGATTAGAGCGCTTCCGTAGCTTAAATATAGAAGCGATAAAGCAAAATCAAAGGGCGGTAACCAATAGAGGCTTGTAGCTGAAGCAAAAGCAATAATTGCTAATGGTACGAAATGTAGTTTAGAGAATGCTCTGTCTTTCTCTGCTTGCGAGAAATAGTGCCATGCCGAAATCGGTATACTTGCAGCAAGCACTGGTTGAATAAACTGAAGAATATAACTGTCAAAACTCCATCTTATACCCACAATTGTTGTCATCATTGCACATAGGCATAAAAATCCGATAGCCATACGTTTTTGATCTGGTCTTAGAATTAAGACAATAACTGCTAACATTATGTATAAAATAGAAGCCACGAATGGCACAGGTATGGCCAACATAATAAATTCCAATATTATAAAGTCGGATCGATCTTATCCGCTTCTCGTCCTAAATCAATATGTTGGACGTCCTAAATCGTGATCTAGGACGCTAATTTCTGCAACTCCTTCTAATCTTGGGGAAATTCTGAGATAGGAGTAAGAAAATGCAGGAATTTATTTATGCGTGGAAAACTTGTTTGCAATTTGACGGACGCGTATCTCGTGTTCTTTATTGGCGATTTTTTCTCGTGAATGCTGTCGTATCATTTGTCTTAATTTTGTTGGAGATTAATGTCGTCGGCTTTACATGGCTAGAAGTTGGATATGGTGTTACGAGTTTACTTCCATCCATATCCATGACAGTGAGACGCTTACGCGATACCGGGCGTTCAAGTTGGTGGATGATGATAATCCTGATTCCGGCAGGTATTATAGTGCTAGCTTATTTTTTGTGCCAACGAACAGCGGAAAAAAATCAAAAATCAGGACAGCTTCCTATTGGTATTATGGCGACTTTCGCCATTTTTTGTCTTATTGGGTTGACCCCACTGATCTATGCAATGAACCTGCCTTCACCTTACTCCTCATATAATTTGTTAAAAGGATTTGAGGATCATTCAGCACTAGCTGTAACAAAAAATATGAACTTTAAATTAAAGGCCATAGAAATCCCAGCCAACGCGAAGGGTATTCTTTATTTTCCCAAACCATCAGTCGGTGCGTTGAATAAACTACATGGGTTAAAGGCAGAAGGCGTATACATCACCACAGATAACAATGGGGATGAATGTGTTGTGAGAAATATCCCAATGATTGCAGGCAAATTTGGGTATAGTCAGTTTGGATATGCTGAAACAACTTCAATTGAGATGATCATTTTTGATAACCAAGCATCCGACGCATTGCAGAAAGGCAGTCAAATAGACAGCCGTGATTTTAATATTGCCACTGATCAATATAAGGAGGGGGCGGACATACAGATCAAGTCACTTACCGATATAAGAGGCTATAGATTTCTTATCCATCCGCGGCGTGCATGGACCAGTTGGTTGCATGGGCCGCGTATCTCTCCAGAATGTGAAAAGATATAGAGGTAGAAACTATTGCGGGTTCCCGTGAAAATCGGTTTCCGTGAAGAGAACAGGTGCATTTGGTCCACCATACCACGCCCAAAGCGCAATGATTGGATCATCTCCTGTTCGCATTGCATGCACTTGTTCACGGTCATGTAAAATGAACTCACCCGGCTTATGCGGCATCCAATCTTCATCTCCACGTTTCCAATAAGCAGTACCATGTAAGACATGATATAACTCTACACTATCGTGGAAGTGTGGTGCATAATAATAACCGGGTGCTTGAATGAATATCCCGGCATTGATGCTTGGATGCTCATACATCGCATCACCAAAACCTCCAACAGGGCCTAATATCTGGGCAAAGGTAATATGCCTACTGTAATCTGGAAAACGTTTATCTAGGTCACCGAAATCATACCATCTGATTTTATTTTCAAGTTCCAATAAAGCCACTTTCAAAGCGCTATGTTGAGGTAATGTCTCTTTATGTAAGAATTCCCCAAACATGGTTTGAAGATCATGGGATTGCGGTTTGTAACTTTCAACCAATTGTCCTTCGGATTTTAAACCTTCAAGATAATTGGCAAAGTGTATATCCAGCTCCTGATGTTGGGGACGCGCATTTGAATAAAGATCAATAACAGCTTTTTGAAAACTCATTTTAATGTGCCTCCCGCCAGTTATCGGCGATACCTGCATCTACGACAAGCGGTAAACTTAAGCTCAATGCCGGTTCTGCTGCCTTTTCCATCGTGGATTTAAGGAGTGTTGCAACCTCTTCTGCTTTTGCTTCCGGGCATTCAAAGATCAATTCATCATGCACTTGCAACAGCATCTTCACATCATCATGCCCGTTTGATTTCAAAATACCCGGGATGCGGATCATGGCACGTTTAATGACATCAGCTGCAGATCCCTGAATAGGGGCATTAATTGCCTGACGCTCACCATGATTACGGCGCATCGGGTTTTTATCATTGATACTGTTGATATGGATACGACGACCAAAAATAGTTTCTACATAGCCATTCGCACGGCAATCTTCGATGGTTTTATCCATAAATTTGCGGATACCCGGGAAACGTTCAAAATAGCTATCAATAAATTGTTTGGCTTCCGTACGACTAACATCCAGTTGGTTCGCAAGACCAAAGGCGGACACACCATAGATAATACCAAAGTTAATAGCTTTGGCGTTTCGGCGCATCATTGGATCCATGCCTTCGACAGGGACGCCAAAGACCTCTGATGCTGTCATGGCATGAATATCGATACCATCACGGAAAGCTGCTTGCATGGTTTCAAGGCCTGCAATTTCTGCAATCAAACGAAGTTCAATTTGGCTATAATCAAGTGCGAGCAATTTATGACCTGGTTTTGCAATAAAGGCTTCGCGGATTTTACGGCCTTCTTCGGTGCGTACTGGAATATTTTGTAAATTTGGATCAGTGGAGCTTAAGCGACCAGTTTGCGCCCCAGTCATCATATAGGATGTATGAACACGTTTGCTGGCTGGGTTAATCTCACGTAATAAAGCTTCGGTATAGGTAGAACGCAGTTTACTTAATCCACGCCATTCTAGGATTTTAGCAACGATTGCATGTTCATGTGCCAAGCTCTCCAAGACGTCGGCGCTTGTAGAATAGCTACCGGTTTTGGTTTTCTTCCCACCGGAAAGTTCCAATTTTTCAAACAGGATTTCACCCATTTGTTTAGGGGAACCAATATTAAATTCTTCTCCTGCTAATTCATGAATTTCTTTTTCAAGCTCTGCAATACGGTCTGCAAAATCAGCGGAAAGTTGAGTGAGGTGAGCTGGATCAACCAACACGCCTTCTTGTTCCATATCCGAAAGAATTTTGGTTAAGGGGCGTTCGATTGTCTCGTAAAGCGTTGTCAGCTTTTCCTGTAACAATTGCGGTTTAAGTATTTCCCATAAGCGTAAGGTTACATCTGCATCTTCTGCGGCATAGTCGCGTGCTTTATCTAATTCCACATAATCAAAGGTAACTTGTTGTTTGCCTTTACCTGCGACTTCTTCAAATTTAATAGGTTTTACACCTAGGTGAAGTTCGGCCAATTCATCCATACCATGACCATGTATTCCACCTTCAAGCACAAAACTTAACAACATTGTGTCATCAACAGGGGAGACATTCACCCCATTACGGGCAAAAATGGTCATATCATATTTGATATTCTGACCAATTTTAAGAACACCAACATCTTCCAGAAGTGGTTTTAATATCTCAAGCGCACGGGCTTTATTGATTTGTTTGGGGGCTTCTTCTTCCGAGCCACCACCAAGTAAATCACCCTGAACAACTTTCGCCTTATGATCTACGGGGATATAGCAAGCTTTACCTGCAACAGAACAAAGGGAAATACCAACCAACTCAGCGACATTTTGATTCACACTTGTGGTTTCTGTATCAACCGCCACATGTCCAACGGAATAGGCTTCATCAATCCATTTTTGGAGCGTTTCTTCATCTTGAACCAAGCTGTATTCTGCTTTGATTTCTGCTTTTTTTACTTCATTGAATTTACCATGGTCATGGCTTTCAAATTTGGAAATTAAACGTTTGAATTCCATTTCACGTAAGAAATCAAGAAGCTTGTTTTCATCTAATGGACGGCGTTTCAGGTCAGATAGGGGAACTTCTACATCCACATCTTGCTTTAATGTCACCAACTCCTTGGAGATACGCGCAAGATCGGCCTGTTCCATCAATTTTTCACGGCGCTTTGGCTGTTTGATTTCCTCAGCACGATCCAGCAGGCTTTCCAGATCACCATATTCATCAATCAATTGTGCGGCTGTTTTGATGCCAATACCTGCAACACCCGGTACGTTATCGGCACTATCTCCGGCCAATGCTTGTACATCTACTACGCGATCTGGTCCAACGCCAAATTTCTCAACCACTTGTTCTGGGCCGATCTTGATGTTTTTCATTGGATCCCACATGGAAATTCCATCACCCACCAATTGCATCAAATCTTTATCTGATGAGACAATGGTGACTTCTGCCCCAAGATCGCGTGCTTGGCGGGCATAGGTTGCGATCAGATCGTCTGCCTCAAAACCTTCCATATCAACAGCGGGCAGATTAAAGGCTTCGGCGGCTTCACGAATTAGAGAAAATTGCGGTTTTAGGTCATCCGGTGCTTCCGGGCGATGTGCTTTATAGTCAGGATAAATTTCTGAGCGGAAACCTGCGCGCGCGCGATCAAACATAACTCCGACATAATCTGCATCAGTATCTTCCACCAATTTATGGATCATGGTGGAAAAACCAAATACGGCATTAGTTGGTGTGCCATCCGCTTTACTCATTGGCGGCAATCCAAAATAAGCACGGAAAATATAGCCCGATCCATCAATCAGATAGACATGTCTTGGTTTGTTGCTATCGGCATTGGTATCGGACATTGAATTTCCCTTATGCTGGCTGAAATAGATACAGCAGATTTATCGTTAAATTTGGAGATAGTCTAAACAGATTCGGGGTGAGTTAAACCCACCCCGAAATTGAAACTTAATTTATCTGAGAAGCTATACTTAGCCTAGATAAAACTTAGTGGTGACCACCAACTTTTGCGCCTTCTTTCAGCACAAAACGTTTGTCGCAATAAGGGCAGTCAACAAAGTTCTCTTTATCTTGTGTAATGGTTAGATAAACTTTTGGATGGCCCAATGCGCCCCCACCACCGTCACAGGAAACTTTTAAACTTTCAACTTCAACTGTTTCCGGTTGGTTAATATCTGGTGCCTGCATGGAGGAAACTCCCCGTTTATTAGTTCTTTAAACTATGGTTTAATCCTGATCTGTTTCTTGATAAGAATAAGTCTTTAGAGAGCTTTTCTTCGCAAGACAGCTTGTAAAAATATACATAACTCCATAAATCAATAATGTCAGCCCAAATTTTGTCTAATGTCTGAATAATGGATGGAAATGATAGGGGGGCAATGCGGGTTTGAAATACGTATAGTTAAGGAAATAATTCAATGGGCAGTTCAGCCATTTCAAAAGGTGCTGCAGTTCCGACACCGGAATATGCGATCAACATTAAAGGTCTGACCAAAAAATATAAGCCACAAGGTAAAGCACCGGGTAAACTGGCGCTGGATAATGTTGATTTGGCAATCCCAAGAGGGAGCCTATTTGGATTGCTTGGCCCAAATGGTGCGGGCAAGTCCACCATGATTAATATCATGGCGGGTCTGGTTTTAAAAACAACGGGCAGTGTTGAGATTTGGGGCACGGATATTGATGAACATCCCCGTAACGCAAAAGCATCTATTGGTATTGTGCCGCAAGAGTTAAATATCGATCCTTTCTTCACACCAGAAGAATTAATGAATATTCATGCGGGCATGTATGGGGTGCGTAAAAAAGATCGCCGCACCGAAGAGATTTTGAAATCCGTTGGCCTTTGGGATAAACGCGATGCCTATGCCCGTACACTTTCTGGCGGTATGCGGCGCCGTATGTTGATTGGTAAGGCGATGGTACATAATCCACCTATTCTGGTTTTAGATGAGCCAACCGCAGGTGTGGATATTGAATTGCGTCAACAGCTTTGGGAAAATGTGGTGGAACTTAACAAGCGTGGCACCACGATCCTTTTGACCACCCATTATCTGGAAGAAGCCGAAGAACTTTGTGATGAAATTGCCATCATCAATCACGGCACTGTGGTTGCCCATGATGATAAGAAAAAGCTTTTAGGTCGTTTGGATGCGAAAACATTAAAACTGTCTGTACGTGAAGATTTATCAGAAGCACCAGAAGCTTTGGCGAAATTTAAACCAAGCCTGAAAAAAGAAAGCGATGGTCTGACTTATATTACCATCAGCTATAAGCCATCTGAGGTAACAGCTGGTGATATTATTACGGCGACAACAGGCGCAAACCTATCCATCGTTGATGTTTCCACCGAAGAAACAGATTTGGAAGATATCTTCTTGCAATTAACGTCGCAGGCAGCTGCATAAGTTATATGCAATTCACCTATAATCCTGAAACCTACTGTATTGAAACAGACGATCCTGAAATTTTCATTCAGGCGTATGATTATGACAGAATGCATGGCATGAGTTTTGTGGTTAATTACTTTGGTATAAAAGTAGGTTTTAGAACATCACATGAAGTGCGTGAAAGTGGAAGTTTGAAATTAGATGATGGGACATATGTTTGGTTAATTGGGGTTGTTGCGGAGGAATTACGCAAGAATAGTCGCGCATCTGGCAAGTGGCGATATGAGAAAATTTCAGATGAATATTTTTTCAAATCAAAGGAGGAACAGGTGAAAATCTGCTCTGTGTTGTTGGAAGCGTTAGAAAATTTTTCAGGTCATTTTGCACGTAAAGAACAATATAGTCTTATTAAGGCGGAATTTACGAAAGAGGCGCAGGAAAAGCTTGATGCAGGTGCGTTTCTAGCTGTCTGAATTTTGAATTGCTTGATAGAGGTCCAGTATACGCTGGGCCTCTTTTGCATGAAGGCCTTCGATTAATTTTCCATTCAGCAAAGCAACTGCTTTCTTCTCTGCTTTGGCGGCATCGAAAGCTTCAATGACATCTTTTGCATGGCTTATTTCTTCTGCGCTTGGGGCAAAGACTTCATTGGCGATATCCAGATTTTTAGGATGGATCAGGCTTTTGCCATCAAAACCCATAGCTAAGGCTTGTTCGCAAGACTGTCGCAATCCATCCAGATTATGTACATCCGTATAAACCCCATCAATTACCGCAAGGCCATATGCACGTGCCGCAAGGATGCAGCGTTGCATGGAAAATTGCAGCTGGCTACGATCCGCATCAGGTTTTACCCGTAAATCTTTTGCTAAATCTTCCAATCCTAATAAAAGGCCCGCCATACGTTTATGTGATTTGGCGATATCTTTGGCATTTAGAATACCTTTGGGTGTTTCCATCATACACCAGATTTTCAAATTATCTGGCGCGCCCGCCCGTTCCAATATATCCACCGATTTTTGAACGCGTTTTGCTGTATTTACTTTAGGCAACATGATTGCATGGGCACCCGAATGGGCCATGATGCGTAAATCATCTTCCCCCCATGGGGTATCAATGGCATTCACCCGGACGATAATTTCGCGATCGCCATAACCACCTTCTTTTAGATGATTTAGAATTTCCTGACGTGCCTCTATTTTGGCTTCAGGTGCAACCGCATCTTCCAGATCCATGATAATCGTATCAACTTTCAGATTACGTCCTTTATCAAGTGCACGGGCATTTGAGCCCGGCATATAAAGCATGGAACGGCGTGGACGATTATCAATGGACATAACGTGGCCTCATCATAAATATAGACTTAGAAGTGAGAGTATAAACCTGCTCTATTATCTGGCAAGTTACTCTTTTATTTCAATCAGTAACAAGATTTGGGAATTGAAATAAGAATCGACAGGCCTTGGATTTTGGCTATGCTGCGCCTTATGTCGATACTTACTATTCAAAGTCATGTCTCATATGGACATGTGGGAAATGCCGCAGCTGTCTTTCCGCTACAACGCCTTGGCTATGAAGTCTGGCCTGTAAATACAGTTTTGTTTTCAAATCATGCAGGTTACCCAACCGTAAAGGGGCCGGTATTGCCTGCCCAAGATGTTGCAGATGTTATCCAAGGGATTGGGGAACGTGGGGTGTTTTCATCCTGTGAGGCTATTCTTTCAGGATATCTGGGTTCTGTGGAATTAGGGGAGGTTGTTTTATCGGCAGTAAAGCAAGTTCAAGAAGCTAATAATTCTGCACTATATTGTTGTGATCCTGTGATGGGGGATAGAGGTAAAGACATTTACGTACATCCGGATATCCCGGATTTCATTGGTCGAGAGGTTTTACCAAAGGCCGATATTCTTATTCCCAATCATTTTGAGTTGGAAACATTAAGTGGATCTTCCTTAACAACAATATCTGATATTATATCCGCAACCCGTAAGTTGATAGAGGTCGGCCCGGATGTTGTGATTGTGACAAGTGTTGAGACCTCTTCGGATGATCCCGATACGATCTCGATGCTTGCAGTGTCGAAAGATCAAGTTTTTAAAGTTCAAACACCAAAACTTCCTTTTGATATTCAACCTAGTGGATCAGGTGATTTGTCTGCCGCCATATATCTTGCGCATTATTTAAAATGTAAGAAAGTGGACCAGGCATTGGCACAAATGGTGGCATCTGTTTATAGCTTGCTGCATGAAACATTAGCGATGAAAAGCGACGAAATAGCACTTATTAAAGCGCAGGATATGATCTCAGAACCGCGTTTCACATTTGATGTTCAGGAATTGTCGGTTTCTTGAAGGTGAGACAGCCAAAGCCTTAAAGCTTTCTCATAGTCATTAAATGCACGACGACCACTGTCTGATAGTTGATAGAGAGTATAGGGGCGTCCATCATCCGTAATCATTTGGCTATGTAGATAGCCTTCATTACTTAGTTTCTTCAGATGAGCATCAAGATTTCCATCTGTAATGTTTAAGAGTGCCTTTAGCTGTTTAAAGCTGCGTGGCTCCATGACGAGTGATATGGCTATGCGTGTTCGGACAGGTTGGTGGAATATGGGATCCAGTTTAGGATATGGGGGCATAATCTAAACATCCTTTAAGATAAATGTTTGATTATGCTGATCCCATGTCCATAAGGGGGAACTTGATTTTAAATGAACACCTCCCAACCATTCATCGCGATCCAGATTATCAAATGCTGTTGCTCTCTCCTCTAAAACCTGATTGCCATATGTGGTAGGGATGAGTTCTTGCTCCTCAAATGGTGTGGGTCCTGCTTCATATTTAGGGGCAAACCAAAAAGCCTCATCAGATTGAGTTGTTAAAAGCGGTGTTTCGCCGGAACATAATTTTTCGATTAATATATAGCTATACCAATCCCCAATATATAGACGGTCTTCCAGCTCCATATTCTGACGGAATATATCAACAGGTGTGTTTATGCCCTCTTTTACAAGGTTCAAGAGTTGGTATTCACTGCGTGTTAAGCCGTTTTGTGCGTTCGGGTATTCTTCAAAATGTCGGAATAGTGCAGCTTTTAACAACGGGAAAGAAGTGTGGTCAGATTTTGAAAAGCTTAGTAATTCATTTGGATGATTACTTGTAAATGCTTTCCATCCTTTTGAGGCAATATCTAAATCCATATTTGTAATATTTGATTTCGTGGAAGATAGGTTGGAAATTTGATCTGTATTTAGTTGCCCTAATCCGCGGAAATGACTGATCTCTTTATGCTTATCGATACAGATCATGTATAACTTGGATGGATCAATGTGCATTTGATGTAATTGATCAAGTATTTGAAGTATTTGTAACTGGTCTAGTAGATCATGTTCAAACCAAAGAATGATGTCTTCATATTTATCAGCAGCAAGTATATGAGCATCACGCAATTGGAAATCACGAATGACATCTTCTATATTAAGTCCAAAACCGGATAAATATTTTGCGCGTATTTGGCTGACAGACGTTAGGTCCGATTCAACTGAAAAAGGGCCATGATGCATCGGATCGCGCCAAGGTAAAACGTCACCTTTAAGGTTACTTGCCTTTATTAAGTTTGCTGTCGCATCCCCGTTTGTAATGTGTAAAGTTTCCATTCTTTCTGCCAATCAATCATTACTCTGAAATTCAGAGTAATTTAACTCTGTTTTTCAGAGTGTCAAATATAAATGAAAATATCTGGCCTCATGCTTAAGTTTGGGGATTTTTCTCTGACTCTTCAAATAAGTAACTTATCCCCAAAAGTTATCCACAAGTAATTGTGGAAAGTTTGTGGGTGTTCTGGGAGTAAAAAGTAACTGTATGGAGTAAAAACTATATCTAGTAAAATATAGATTCAAAAATTCTATATATGGAATCAGTAAAAAAGATAGTTGACGGTGATTCTACTTTGAATCATGATTCTTTTTAATTCCTCTGGCAAGGTAAGGATCAAATAAATGAAGAATAAATTACCCTTAAACGAAGTATTACTTGGTGATTGTATAGAATTACTTAAGTCATTACCTGATGAGTCTGTAGATATGGTGTTTGCAGACCCACCTTATAACTTACAGTTAAAAGGTGAATTACATCGTCCAAATAATTCGAAGGTGGACGCCGTTGATGATGATTGGGATAAGTTTTCCAGTTTCGCATCCTATGACAAATTTACGAATGACTGGATGAAAGAAGCGCGCCGTGTCTTGAAAAAAGACGGCACCATCTGGGTGATTGGTAGTTATCATAATATCTTCCGCGTTGGTTCCACCATGCAGGACTTGGATTTCTGGATGTTGAATGATGTGGTATGGGTCAAAACAAATCCAATGCCAAACTTTAAAGGTCGTCGTTTCACAAATGCACATGAAACAATGATCTGGGCGTCTAAATCCGAAAAATCTAAATATACATTTAATTATGATGCGATGAAGGCAATGAATGACGACCTTCAAATGCGTTCTGATTGGGTATTACCGATCTGCAGTGGTGGTGAACGCCTAAAAGGGGAAGATGGTAAAAAAGCACATCCGACACAAAAGCCTGAAAGCTTGTTGCATCGTGTGATTATCGCTTCGACAAATCCGGGTGATGTGATCCTTGATCCGTTTTCTGGTACAGGCACAACAGCAGCTGTTGCAAAGCGTCTAGGTCGTCAATATATCGCGCTGGAACGTGAACAATCCTACTATGATGTATCTCAGAAACGCTTAAACGAAGTTGCGGTTGCAAGTGACTTGGAAGCGGTATCTGTAACCCAACCGAAACGCAAAGAGGTTCGTATCCCATTTGGTCGTTTGGTTGAAGAAGGTTTGCTAAATCCAGGGGATAAACTTGAAAGTCCTTGTAAGAAACATGTGGCGAAGGTTCGCGCTGATGGCACAATTGTAACCGGTAGTCATACAGGATCTATCCATAAAGTAGGTGCGGCAGTTCAAGATGCGCCGAGTTGCAATGGTTGGACATATTGGCAGGTAAAAGCCGACAGTCGTAAGAAAATTCCGATTGATGTTCTTCGTCAAAAAATTCGCAGTGACATGGGTGAGGCAGTGAAACAAGCACTGACCGAGAAGTTTGAGCCTAAGTCACGCAAAAGAGCTTCACGTAAAACCGATGTCACATCGGAGATGCGTGTAAACTAACTCTTGCCAGAGTGGTAGCGGGTTTGGGAGATGCGCCCAATATGACCTGTTATCTAAAATGGGGTCTGCTTTTGATCAAGCGGGCCCCTTTTTCTTTGTCAAAATTCTTTTCTATTGATCTAGATTATTTTCTTTTCCAAGTAATAGGCGTATACAGTTGCAAGTCATTCTTAATTAGATGGGGCATAGATCATGTATTCACGTCGTCAAATCCTGAAAGGATCATTATATGGAATGGGGGCTGCAGCGGTTGGTAGTGGTATTCCTCTGACATCAGAATTGATGGCATCGACACCTCGGGTAGATTTTGTGGCTCAACATATTTCCCATAAATTAGGGGCGAATGATATTGAAACAAAAAATATGTATAGCTTTGGTCCGACGATCCCACCGACGATCCGAATGAAGCGCGGTGAAGAATTTCATGGTCGTTTGATTAATAATCTGGAAGAACCAACAACGATCCATTGGCATGGCTTTAGACTTCCCAATAATATGGATGGGGTTGCCTATCTAACGCAGCCATATGTCTATATGGGCGATAGTTTTGATTATAAATTTGTTCCGCATGATGCGGGGACTTATTGGTATCATCCACATTGTAATTCTTTGGATCAATTGTCCTACGGTATGACAGGTATGATTATTGTCGAAGAAGATGAAGACCCGGGCTTTGATCAAGATATCCCGATTAATCTGCGGGATTTCCGATTAGGTGGTGATGGACAATTTATTAAGTTATATCAGCCCAGAAAAACAGCGCGCGCAGGTACATTTGGCACCATGCGCACGACAAACTGGATGAGTGAGCCGACCTATGAAGCGCAAGCAGGAAGCCTTGTACGTTTGCGTCTTTGCGTCACAGATGTGACACGGATTTATAAATTATCTTTACCCAAAGATGCTGAGGCAAAAGTCATTGCAGTGGATGGTCATCCTTGTGACCCATTTCCGTTAAGGCATTTCGCTATGGGACCGGGACAACGCGCTGATGTTGCTGTACGTGTACCTGACGTTGAAGGTACTGAAGTTGCTATTACAAATTATTCCTCAAACAATCCTTGGGATGTGGTGAAGATCAAAGCCAAAGGTCAGTCTGTTAAACGTGATTTGGCTGAGATTGGTGCATTGCCTGATAATCCAGTACCACGTCCTGATTTATCTAATGCGGAATATATCCCAATGGAATTTTCCGCCGCCGCGGAGAAGGCAGCGGTCCCTAATCCAATCTGTGGGGGATTAGGTTTTAAGTTTTGGGCAATTAATACCTCAGTCTGGCAAAAAGACGGTGCAGGTGACCCTAATGAACCTATTAAGGTTTTGCAGAAAAACAAATCTTACGTCTTTGAATTTATCAATCGTACGCCACACACACATCCGATCCATATTCATGGTATGACGTTCCAGATATTAAAGAGTAACAAACGTGAAGTTGCACCTTGGTGGACGGATACAGCCTTGGTCTTGCCGGATGAGAAAATGCAAGTTGCTTTAAAACCGGATACCGAAGGGGATTGGTTAATCCATTGTCATATCTTAGAACATCAGAAAAGCGGAATGACGGCATTCATGCGGGTGGAATAAAGGCGTAACTCTTACGCTTTTTCTTCTGCCAAGACAGGAATTAACTGGCTGGGTGTATCTTCAGGTTTGCCAAGTCCTTCTGGCAGTTTCTCCACATAAAGAGATGTGCTTGGGAAGGCAAAACCTGTGCCTGCATTTTCAACAACTTCTTTGATGTCAAATGCAAGCTGTTCTTTAATTTTTAACCACTCTCCCCAATTGGTGGTTTGGGTAAAGCAATAAAGCATAATATCGATAGAGCTCGCACCAAAACTGTTGATGCGTACAAAAGTGGAAGCTTCATCAGCAGAGACAAAGACATTCGTATCGGAGACAAGCTTTTCGATGCCATCACGGATTTCTTTTAACTGATCCACGGAGGTTCCATATTCAACACCTAAAATCCAATAGATACGACGGTGTGTCATTTCAGAAAAATTGATTACAGGGTTATCGGAAAGGGCTGTATTTGGCACCACAACAGGTGCTTTATCAAAACGTCTTATGCGCGTTGATCTGAAACCGATATTTTCGACTGTTCCCTCAGTGACACCAGAAACTTTAATCCAGTCGCCATTTTTAAAACGGCTTTCAGCCAAAATCAAAATACCTGCAATCAGATTTTTAAATAGATCCTGTGCACCTAACGCGACAGCCACACCGAATAAACCAAGGCCAGCAATCAATGTTCCAACATTAATGCCCCATAATTCTAAAATAGCAGCCGCCCCAATTGCTGCGACTAAAACTTTTAGAATATTGGAAATCCAGCTCAGTAGCGCAGAATGTAGTCGTTTGTTTAGTTTAGTTGCGCCAAAAACAAGGTATGAAAATTGATCCAGTAATCGGAAGAGGCCCCAGAAGAAAGTGAAAACGATCATAGATCGAGTAGCTTTTTCAAAGATGGGCGCCAAAGCACCTTTCACATCCAGATATTGAGTGGCAAAGAAGAAACCCATTACAATTGGGATAAATGTTAATGGCCCTCTGAGGGCTTCTAGAACCTTACGATCAATATCGTTACTGGTCCGATGGGCAAAGGCCTCAATACGTGACAAAACAACGCGGGTAAAAACGCGTCTAATCAACAAGAAACCTATAAAGATGCCAATGGCGTTTATGTAACGACCAAAATCAACGCCGGCATAACCATTCTGCCAAACTTCGATAACTAATCGCATGAAATCGCCGAAACTATTGATGTCCATTTGAAGTCCTGTATGTGTTCTTTGCCAATATTGTTCTCAATTTAAGGAGATTTTAACGCTGTGCAAGGGAAACTGCTTTTTTAAAGACAGTTGGCAATCCAAATTCATCTAATTGATCTAGCGAAAGCCAAAAGTAATTATCTGGTAAATCACAAGTATTGGGGAGCGTGACTTTACCAACGGAAAGAAAAAGATGGAAATGAGTGAAGGTATGTTTGGCTTCACCTTCTGCGAGTTGATGTTCCAGTTTTGGTAGGAATTGCATTTTTCGCATAAGAGCGTCGATATCTGGCTCTTGCCCCTCAATCCAGTCTGTCCCCGGTAAGCCCGGCATCTTGCCTAACAACCCTTTTTCTGGACGACGCTCCAATAGTAAATACCCATCCAAAGTCGTGATCCATAGGCTCAACCCTTTTCTGGTAGGTTTGATTTTCTTTGGTGCTTTTCGTGGCAACTCTTCGGCTTCTAACTTGCCAAGGCAATGAGGCTGAATTGGGCAAATAGCACATTTTGGGGATTTAGGTGTGCAAATGGTTGCACCTAAATCCATTAAGGACTGTGCATAATCGCCTACGCGGCTATCCGGTGTTGCAAGATTTGCAAGGCGATAAAATTCAGCTCTTTCTTTTGGAAGTTCCGCATAAGATTTAAACACGCGGCTCATAACACGCTCAATATTGCCATCAACGACGACAGCACGTTGATTAAATGCGATTGATGCGATGGCTGCGGCCGTGTAAGGGCCAATGCCGGGAAGAGTTAATAACTCTGCTTCAGTTTCGGGAAATTGGCCATTAAAGTCCTGCATGATGCTTTGTGCACATTTGTGCAAATTCCGTGCACGCGCATAATAACCAAGTCCTGCCCATTCTTGTAAAATATCTTCCAGCGGGGCATTTGCCATATCGCTGATATCTGGCCAAAGATTGGTGAATTTTTCAAAGTAAGATTTTACAGTAGCAACGGTCGTTTGTTGCAACATGATTTCGGACATCCAGACATAATATGGATTGGCTTTTACGTCCGGATCATGACGCCAAGGTAAATGGCGTCGATGCTGATCATACCAATCTAACATCGGAGGGGCTATTTGCTGGCCGAGTGTAATTTCGGTTTTAGTTGCGTGATCCATCCTGATCTGTCTTTTCAATCTTTATTTAGGTCAATTTTTGTTTCCCAAATTGGTAAACTAGCCCTTGGAATTGTGCAAGAGATGAGGGATATTAGTCTAATGAGTGAAAGCAATAAAAAACGTCCCTATAAACCGAAACGCAAAGCCATTACACGACCTGTCGGTGAGATGATTCCTGGGCTAACCAAACGTGCCTTGGGCAAATATGGGTTTGGTCAAGTAAGCTTGATTACGGATTGGCATCGTGTCGTTGGAGAACGTTTAGCGCAATTTTCTCAACCGCTGAAATTACAATTTCAACGTGGTCAACGCATGGGAGGCGTATTACATATCCGTGTGACTGGTGCTATGGCGCTTGAATTACAGCATATGGAGCCTTTGCTTATTGATCGGATTAACACATATTTTGGGTATGGGGCTGTCGCATCTATAAGATTAAAGCAGGTTGGGTCCTTGCAGGCGATTCGCAAAAAAGCACCTGATACAGCACGAAAACGAGAGAAAAGCCTGAAACTGGACGATGACCAGAAAAAGGCAATTGAGGATCAGCTTTCCCATGTGGAAAACCCCGAAATGCGAGAATTACTGCAGCGTTTGGGGGAATCTGTCGCGCGCCGTAATCTTGCCACAAAGTCGTCATAGATAGATGTTGGGTGGGAAGAGACAGTTGCTTGCTTTTCCATTCTCACAGTATATTTAGGTTTAAATAATAAAAACCGTATCACACGGGTTAAGGAGAATTTTGATGTCCCTACGGGCTCTATTGGCAGTTGGTGCTGTTGCTGTTACCGCAGCGGGTGGTTATTTTGCATATTCCTCTTCTCAAAATGGACAAGAGGTTGCGTTGAAGGAATTTGAATCTGTATCTTTTATTTCCTCCGCACAGGCCGCGAATTTCAAAGCGAAAGAAGTTGATACAACCGATTATGGTGATGATGCACGTATCTTTGGTGATCCAAATGCACCTGTAACTGTATTGGAATTTGCCTCTATGACATGTGGTCATTGTGGTGCTTTTCACAATGAGAAATGGCCAGAACTGAAAAAGAAATATGTTGATACAGGAATGGTGAAATTCGTATTTAAGGATTTCCCATTTGATCAACGTGCGGCAGGGGCCTCCATGATGGCGCGTTGTGTTGCCGATGATAAATATTTTGCTGCTGTTGGTGCTTTGTTTAAGACACAAGATAAATGGGCACGTGCACAAGATTATATGGGGGAACTTGGCAAGATTGCGAAACTTGCAGGTTTATCCGAAGAGAAATTTGAAGCATGCATGCAAGACGAATCTGTTCTTGATGCGGTCTTAAAAGATCGCCAGGAAGGCATGCAAAAGTACAAAGTTGATTCAACACCGACTTTCTTTGTGAACGGAGATGAGAAAATTTCCGGTAACGTTCCATTGGAAGATTTTGAAGAGGTGCTTGATTCTTATTTTGAATAAGTAACCACAAGATCGGCTCATAATGGGGTTATGGGCCGATCTTTATTGTGAAAAGGGGTAAGGGGATTTGCAGTTTAAGAAGCTGAGATTACACGGCTTCAAATCCTTCGTTGATCAGACGGAAGTCCTGATTGAGGAAGGATTAACGGGTGTGGTCGGTCCAAACGGCTGCGGCAAATCCAATGTAATTGAGTCTTTGCGCTGGGTGATGGGGGAAACGTCCGCCAAACGTATGCGTGGTAAAGAAATGGATGATGTGATCTTTGGTGGTTCAGGCAACCGCCCGCCACGTAACATCGCCGAAGTTACCCTGACACTTGATAACAAAGACCGCAATGCACCATCCGCTTTCAACGATACTGATGAACTTGAAATCACCCGCCGTATTGAACGCGGGAAGGGGTCAGGCTATCGCATTAATGGACGCGAAGTCCGTGCCCGTGATGTACAGCTTCTCTTTGCGGATTTGGCTTCTGGTGCGAATTCCACCGCCATTGTTTCCCAAGGACGCATTGGGGCGCTCATTGGCGCAAAGCCAGCAGAACGCCGTACACTTTTAGAAGAAGCGGCTGGCATTCGTGGTCTCCATTCACGTCGCCATGAAGCTGAATTGCGTCTGAAGGCAGCAGAAAGCAATCTTGAGCGATTAGAAGATGTGATCGCAGCTTTAGATGTACAAAACCAAGGCTTGCAGAAGCAGGCGCGACAAGCAAATCGTTATCGCCGTCTCTCTGAACAAATACGCCGATTTGATGCCATTCTTTTACATTTACGATGGACCAGTAATGAAGAACAATTGGTTCAAGCACGTGCTGCATTGGCAGAAGTTGAAGAAATTGTTCATGAGAAAACTCAACTTGCTGCAAGTGGTGCTTCCTCACAAGCAAAAGCAGCTGAAAAACTACCAGAATTACGTAAAAAAGAAGCGGAAGCTGCTGCAGAGTTACAACGCCTGCAATTAGCAGAACGTGAACTCACAAATGAGGAAAGTCGTCTTCAACAATCCCGTATGGATTTGGAAAACCGTATTCGCCAATTAACCTTGGATATGGAACGGGAACGTGCATTGGAAGGGGATGCACGTCAGGCGTTAGAACGTTTAGCGTCGGAAAAAGAAATGCTGGATGATGGTTCTTCTGACCAATTGGAAATGGTTGAAGAATTAAAAGAAGCGATGGAAGTGGCACAAGAAGAAGTGTCAGAAAAAGAAGCTCTTCTTAATCAGTTAACTGAACAGGTTGCGGGCCTTGAAGCACAACGTAATGCGTTGATGCAGCAAGGGGAGCAGGCTGCAAGCCGTATTGAGCGTTTGAAGGAACGTGCATCTGAATTGGCGATTGAAAAAGAGAATCTCGCACAAGATATGGAGTTGGTGGAAGAATTGGACATGGCAGAAGAAACTGTCATGGAGGCGGAAACCGCTGTGGAAGTGATGCGAGAGTCTCTTGAAGTTGCGGAAGAAAGTTTACAACATTCAGTAGCAACGGAGCGTGAGGCACGTGATCGTTTACAATCGGAAGAAGTCGAAGGGCGTAAACGCATCGATGCAACCGAAGCTGAAAACAGACATGCACTTCAGGAAACAGAAAAAACATGGCGTGATAAGTTAAATAAAGCTGAATCCAAACTGCAGAATTTAAAAGCTGAATATGAAGCATTAGGGAAAGTATTAGCGGCGTCTTTGACGGATATTGCAGAACCTCTTGCGGAGCATATCACTGTCGAAGCAGGTTATGAAATGGCGCTTGGTTCGGCCTTAGGCGACGAATTGGATGCATCTATTCAGGCTGGTGAACCTATTAGCTGGCAAGAAGTTTCAGGGGCTGAGAGTTTTGACTTACCATCCGGTATGAAGTCATTGCTGGATTTTGTTAAAGCACCCAAAGCTTTGTCACGACGTTTGTCTCAAGTGGCTGTTGCAGACAATGCTGATACGGCAGCGAAGATGCAAGGTGAGCTTAAGCAAGGACAACGTATTGTTACCAAAGAAGGTGGGTTATGGCGCTGGGATGGATATACCATTGTGCCGGATGTTCCATCGTCGGCCGCACAGAAACTTGAACAAAAGAAGCGACTAGAAGAGTTAGAAGGTTTAGTCAAAGACGCACGTGTTGAAGCTGAAGAAATGGTGGAACAATCCTATATTCAGAAAAACCATCTGGAGGCTGAATGCGAAGCTAAGCTTGAACAGATGCGCTTGTTGAATGAAGAAACATTGGAAGCCGTGCAAACAGCGTTTGCAGATGCGGTCGAGGCCTCTTCTTCCACTGAAGAAGCAACTCGTTTAGCACGCGAAAATCAGCAAGCTGCCTATGGCCGTTTAAATGAAGCACGCCAACATCACACGCAACTGGCAAGTCGTGCGGCTGCGGCAAAATCCCGTTTAATGAATGTCGAAGACAATGCCAAACGCGTGGCAGATGAAATTGAAGAAGCAGAAATTCTATTGGCTTCATCTCAGAACCAATTAGATGAACTGGAAGATGCATCTACAGCGTGGGATCGGGTAAATCAATTACGTGCCAATTTGGCGGAATTACGTAGTATTGCTATTCAGAAACAATCTTCTTATGACAATTTGCATCGTGAAGCCGAAGTTAAGATGAACCGTCTGCGTGCCATCGCAACAGAGGAACAATCCTGGCAAGAACGTATGAGTGGTACATCTTCCCGGATGGAAGAATTGCAAATGCGTGCGGAACAAGCCGAAGAAGAAAAAATGCTTCTGGAAGCACGCCCTGAAGAAATCGCCGAACAACGCGTTGCTTTGTTGGATCAAATTAATTTCTCTGAAGCGAAGCGCAATGTTGCAGCTGATGAGTTAGCGGAAGCAGAGAAATATCAGTATGATGCAGACCGTGCTTTAAAAGATGCTGAGCAAGCTTTGGCAGAAGTACGTGAAACCCGTGTGCGTTTGCAGGCGGGCGTGGAACAAGCGCAATTGGCATCTGATAACGTTGCTGAACGAATCATGGAAAAACTTGAATGTTATCCAAAAGATGTTCTTGCGACAGGTGGTGTTGGCGAAGATGAAGAATTACCACCACGTCCGGAAGTTGAAACCCGGTTGGAGCGTTTGACCCGTGAACGTGAAAATATGGGGGCAGTTAACTTACGTGCAGAACAAGAAGCCAAAGAACTGCAAACCCGTATTGATGAAATGAATGTGGAACATGAGGACTTGATTGAGGCGATTGCTAAATTACGTCAGGGAATTTCTGCACTGAACCGTGAAGGGCGTGAACGCCTGCTGGCTGCTTTTGAGGAAGTGAACGGTCATTTCAAAGAGTTATTTGTTCGCCTCTTTGGTGGTGGTGAAGCAGAATTAAAATTGACCGAAGCTGAAGACCCACTTCAAGCTGGTCTTGAGATTATGGCATCCCCGCCAGGTAAGCGTATGCAGATTATGTCCCTGTTGTCAGGTGGGGAGCAAGCATTGACTGCGCTTTCTCTTCTATTTGCTGTATTTCTGACCAATCCTGCACCTATCTGTGTTCTGGATGAGGTGGATGCGCCGCTTGATGATGCCAATGTGGATCGTTTCTGTAAGATGTTGGAAGAAATGTCCAACGCTGGAACAACACGTTTCTTGGTGGTAACTCACCATCGTATGACCATGGCACGTGTGGATCGTTTATTTGGGGTAACGATGGCGGAACGTGGGGTTTCACAATTAGTGTCCGTGGATTTACGTCGCGCCGCGCAGATGCGCGAAACAGGTTAAATAATCATAAAGGAAAAGGCGGGAAAATATCCCGCCTTTTTAAATTGGATAAGTTTCACTTAACCTTGATGTTTTGCAACACGATCAAGGAAACTATCAATATCAGATTTTAATGTTTCTGATTGTTCTACCAGATTATTTGTCGCGTCCATTACAGATTGCGTAGCATGACTACTTTCTTCTGACATCTGGCTCACTTCAGCAATTTTTGCAGATAACTCACTGGTACCAGCAGCAGCTTCCTGAGTGTTACGTGCAATCTCATGTGTTGAAGCACCTTGTTCTTCTACTGCAGCAGAAACAGAGGCCGTGATTTGAGACATTTCCTGAATGATATTATCGATGCTTTCAATTGCCCCAACGGTTTCTTTGGTATCATCCTGAATGCGGCTGATTTGCGAAGAAATTTCACCTGTTGCATTTGCTGTTTGTGTTGCCAAAGATTTCACTTCATTCGCCACAACAGCAAACCCTTTACCTGCTTCACCTGCACGTGCTGCTTCGATTGTTGCATTCAGCGCCAACAGGTTTGTTTGTTCCGCGATATCGTTAATTAAAGTAATAACCTCACCGATACGGTTTGCAGATTCATCCAGACCACGCACCAAATCATTACCACGTTGTGTTTCATCCACGGCTTTTTGAGAAATGCTGGTGGAATGTTGCACTTGTGCGGAAATTTCCTGTACGGAGGCTGCAAGTTCTTCCGCAGCCGCCGCAACTGTATTCACGTTATTAGATGCACTTTCTGTAACCCGAGCAGCATCCATTGCCAACGCTTTGGTCTGTTCAACGGAAGAGGACATGGATTGTGCCGTTGAGCTCATTTCGCTGGTTGCAGAATTTACAGATCCTAAAGATTGGTTTGCCTGACCACTGAAATCATTCACCATATTTCCAAGTTCACGTGCTTTTTGCGTACGTGCTTCTTGTTCACGTGCACGTTCAGACGCTTGCTCTTCACTTTGGATCATATTTTGTTTGAAACCAGTTAGGACAGAGGCAATACGCCCAAATGCGGTTTTAGAATCCATCTCTGGAATTTCTGTGCCACGTGCATCTTCTGCCAAGCCTTCCATAGCACCTACGAGTGACATCATGTTTCCGGCAATATTACGGCCAACTGCGACACCGATAATTGCCGCAACAACCACAATGCATGCTAATAAAATTAAGATGAAATTACGTAGATCGTTTGCAGCTTCAATAGCTTCGTCACGTTCTTGATCTGCAATCACTGCCCAGTTAACCCCTGCAAATGTAAATGGAGCATAGGCGGAAACTACGTCATTTCCTTGTGGGTTTGTATAGCTATCAATACCCATCTCACCTGCCAACGCCAAAGCAACACCATCATGTTCTTTGGAAGCAGTCAGAACTGTACTTTCATCTGAGAAACGAGAATCGCTTCGCATCGTGAAATCCGGGCCGACTAAATAAGTTTCACCTGTTTCACCAAGGCCGGTTGCTTCGTTCATAATTGCATTAATCGCACTTAATGGTGTTTGCAAAGCGACAACACCAATTAAGCGGCCACGTTTTGAAAGAAGAGGAGCGGCAATAAAGCTAGCTGCGGCACCATTGCTTGGCGCATAGGCTTCAAAATCAGTGAAGACAAACTGGCCCGGTTCTGTGATTTCAGATGCCTTGCGATAGGCGTCTGCCAATCCAGTTTCCTTCCACTGGCCCTCTAGGAAGTTTGTACCATAGTCGGTTTCTTTGAATACCGAATAGACGAGGTTACCTTTTTTATCAAAGAAGAATAAATCCGCATAACCCTTGCTATTTCTAAAGTCACGATAGAATTTATGATGCTTGGAATGGGCAACATTATACATGCTGCGGTCACCCTCAACGCTTTCATATTTATCTCGTTCTCCAGCTGGATTGGGGTTATCTGTAATAAACATCTTTTGCAAAGTTTGAGATTTATCACCATCCAGGAAGTTCCATCCTGTGACGAATTCGTTTAGCACGGATGCTGTCGCCGGATTACCCGCTAAAAACTTAATATCCTGTTCAATTTGATTGAAAAGGATATTCATAGTGTTGGTTTTAGCCACCGCTTGGCCTGCAAGTTTATCTTCAGCCCCTTGGGTGAGGGCAGATTGTGCAGAAATTAAACTGGAAATACCCACAACCATCGCAGACAATAAGGCAAGCGAAATAATAATAGTCGGTAAAAGCTTCCCCAAGGAAATGCGCATTAAAAAGGACATTTTGAAACCTTCTGTTCTTTCACAAATAAAATCGTTCGTATTTTTATTATTGGGCAATAAGGTAGTTCTTATCTAGTCTATTGAAAACTAAAAAATAATACCCCTTTACCTGAATATAATTCGTTTGTTAGCTGTAGGTAATTCTACGGCGAAATAGTTTACGATATGTAAATATTTGTTAAATCTATGAAGAAAATAATGCGATCGCATGACATTTTCCGACATAAATACAAAAAAGGACAAAGATTGCTTCGTCCTTTTTAATTTTTATGTGATATTTATGATTGAACACTAACCAGTGATATTAGTCTTATCGTGTGTTGAGCGTGTCTTGAAACTTAATAGTTTGTCCGATGGGATTACTTACTAATTTATCATTTTCCATAACGGTCTTACCACGGATAATTGTATAAGTTGGCCAACCCTTAACTTTCTTACCATGAAAAGGCGTCCAACCAGAAACATTAGCCATTTGTTCGTTTGAAATAGTCTTTTCTTTATTCATATCCACAATCGTAAAGTCAGCATCATAGCCAACAGCTAGTCTTCCTTTACGGGCAATGTTGAATACACGTTGTGGCCCATGACATACAAGGTCAACAAAGCGCTCAAGCGTGAGTTTGTTGTTATTCACATGATCGAGCATGATAGGAACCAATGTTTGTACCCCTGGCATACCTGAAGGGCTTTTAGGGTATGTTTGCGCTTTCTCCTCATGTGTATGTGGCGCGTGATCAGAACCTAAGACATCAACCAATCCATTGTTGACGGCTATCCATAATGCGTTTTGATGTTCAATTGATCGGATCGGTGGGTTCATCTGGACATAGCTTCCCTGGCTTTCATAGGCGCTATCATCCAAGGTTAGATGTTGTGGGAGGACTTCCATGGTTGCAACATCTTTATAGTTGGCGATTAACTCAACTTCCTGTCGTGTTGTGATATGTAAGGTGTGTACGTTCTTGCCAACTTTTCTAGCAATATTAAGTAATCGTCTGGTGGCATTTAATGCTGTGTCTTCATTACGCCATTGTGGATGAAAACGCGGATGCGCACCTTGATCGGCAATGTGTTTTCTTGCTTTTAGCATTTCTTCATCTTCACAATGAACAGCAATACGCCTTTTACTTTGTCGCAAGATCGCCTCAATTGCATGATCTTGAGAAACAAGCAGGTTACCCGTGGATGACCCCATAAAGATTTTTATCCCACAACATCCTGGCAGGCTTTCTAATTCATGCCAATTTACATTATCTTCAGGTGTGCCGCCGACGTAAAAGGCAAAATCACACCAAGCGCGATCTTTCATACGATTGATTTTATCATTTAGGGCTTCTTTACTTGTGGTTGGTGGTGCGGTGTTTGGCATCTCAAATACTGATGTCACGCCGCCTAAAACGGCCCCGCGCGTACCATGTTCCAAGTCTTCGTTCATTGCCAGGTTCACGAAAATGGACTTGGGTATCCATCACACCAGGTAAAACATGAAGACCTTTAGCATCAATAATCGTTCGGCTGTCTTTGGTCTCTATTTCACCGATTTTCATAATGGTGTCGCCAACTATACCAATATCGGCCTTGATTGCACCGGACGGCGTCATGCATGTGCCGTTCTTGATGATCATATCGAACATGAAATACTCTTAACCCTCTAAAATAATTTTGACTGAGGATTTGATACATCACTTTTAATTTGAATGATAGATTATTCGATAGTCATCGAAGTTTTTTGTTGAAGAAGGTTAATATAGTTACAAAAAAGGCGGGAATAATCCCGCCTTTAAATAAATGATAAAGTTTATTGATTAAACTTTACGTTCAATCATTAACTTTTTGATTTCCGCAATTGCCTTGGCAGGGTTCAAACCTTTCGGGCAAGTGTTGGAGCAGTTCATGATGGTATGGCAACGGAATAAACGGAATGGGTCTTCCAACGCATCCAAACGTTCCCCTGTATATTCATCACGGCTATCTGCGATCCAGCGATATGCTTGAAGCAATACTGCAGGGCCTAAATAGCGATCACCATTCCACCAGTAACTTGGGCAGGATGTAGTGCAGCTAAAGCACAGGATACATTCATACAAACCATCAAGCTTTTTACGATCCTCTGGGGATTGTAGGCGCTCACCATCTGGAGGTGTTGCTGTATCTGTTTTGATCCAAGGCTCAACAGATGCCAATTGCGCATAAGCATGTTTAAGGTCAGGAACTAAATCTTTTACAACATTCATATGTGGTAAAGGATAAATTTTTGCCTTCCCTTTGATCTCGGAAATGTATTTTGTACATGCCAAAGTGTTCAAGCCATCAATATTCATGGCGCAAGAACCACAAATACCTTCACGACAAGAACGACGGAATGTCAAAGTCGGGTCGATCTCGTTTTTAATCTTGATCAACGCGTCCAATACCATTGGGCCACATTCGTCCAGATCTACTTCGTAAGTGTCGACTTGTGGTGTTTGACCACTGTCTTCATTCCAACGATAGATGCGGAATTCCTTGATATTTTTGCCACCGGATTGGGCTTTCCAACGTTGACCTTCACGGATTTTGGAATTCGCCGGTAGAGAAAATTCAGCCATTTTCAGTCTCCTTCCTTACCGCTTAATATACCCGCGCCTTAGGCGGGATAGTGTCAATTTCATCAGTCATGGTTTCCATGTGAACCGGACGGTAATCCAATTTCACATCGCCATCATCACCGATCCAGGCAACTGTATGTTTCATCCAGTTTTCATCATCACGATCAGGATAATCTTCGCGTGCTTGTGCACCACGGGATTCTTTACGTGTTTCCGCACCAACGATGGTTGCCATCGCCTGACGCATCAAGTTGTCCAATTCCCATGTCTCAACAAGATCGGAGTTCCAAACCATAGTGCGATCGGAAACTTTGATATCGGAAAGTTTTTTCCAAGTTTCTTTAAGTTTCGCAACACCTTCTGATAGGCTGTCGCCTTCACGGAATACCGCGCAATGTTTCTGCATGATGTCTTGCATTTCCGCACGGATGGAGGCTGTGGAATGTGTACCATCAGCTGTGCGTAATTTTTCAAGACGTTCCAGTGTTTCCATACCTGCATCGGCTGCCAAGTCTTTATGCGGTGCATCGCGATCCACGATTTTCGCACAATGAAGGGCTGCGGCACGACCAAACACAACAAGGTCAAGCAAGGAGTTAGATCCCAAACGGTTCGCACCATGTACAGATACACATGCTGCTTCACCCGCGGCCATCAAACCTGGAACCACTGTGTCAGGGTTACCATCTTTGATGGTTAATACTTCACCATTATAGTTGGCAGGAATACCACCCATATTATAGTGACAGGTCGGGATTACCGGAATTGGTTCTTTACTTACATCAACGCCAGCAAAGATACGTGCAGATTCCGCAATACCCGGTAGGCGTTCTTCGATCACAGCAGGATCAAGATGTTCAATATGCAGATGGATATGATCGCCTTTTGGACCAACACCGCGACCTGCGTTAATCTCCATTGTCATGGAACGACTTACAACGTCACGTGACGCCAAGTCTTTCGCAGATGGGGCATAACGTTCCATGAAACGTTCGCCTTCAGAGTTGGTGAGATAACCACCTTCACCGCGTACACCTTCGGTAATCAGGCAACCTGCGCCATAAATACCTGTCGGGTGGAATTGTACGAATTCGGAATCCTGAATAGGTAGACCAGCACGAAGCACCATACCACCGCCATCACCTGTACATGTATGCGCAGATGTCGCAGAGAAATATGCACGACCATAGCCACCAGTTGCCAAAATCACCATCTTCGCGCGGAAACGATGGATTGTACCGTCATCAAGGTTCCATGCCATAACACCACGGCATTCGCCATCTTCCATGATCAAATCAAGCGCAAAATATTCAATGAAGAATTCGGCCTGATGTTTCAAGGATTGTTGGTATAATGTGTGAAGGATCGCATGACCTGTACGGTCAGCCGCGGCACAAGTACGTTGCGCAGGTGGGCCTTCACCATATTCAGTTGTCATACCACCAAATGGACGTTGGTAAATCTTACCTTCTTCCGTACGCGAAAATGGCACACCATAATGTTCCAATTCGATAATGGAAGCTGGTGCCTCACGTACCATATATTCGATCGCATCCTGATCGCCTAACCAGTCAGACCCTTTTACAGTGTCATACATATGCCAGCGCCAGTCATCTGGTCCCATATTACCAAGGGAGGCAGAAATACCACCTTGCGCTGCAACTGTATGGGAGCGTGTCGGGAATACTTTTGTAATACAGGCTGTTTTCAAACCTGCTTCCGCAAGACCAAAGGTTGCGCGTAAGCCTGCGCCACCTGCACCTACAACAACAACGTCATAGGTGTGATCCACGATTTTATAGTTGGATGTACTCATGTCCGTTATTCCTTATAGGGCGATTTTCAAAACTGCCAAAATGCCACCAACGGCAAATGCAACTGCCAATAACTTTATCGCGACTAGTAACGGTGTGCGTAAAGCGCCATGAATGTAATCTTCGATGACAACTTGAACACCTAGCTGCGCATGATGGAAACTGGTTGCAACCAAAAGGATTAGGCATGTGGCATTAAAAGGCTGAGCGGCCCAAGTGCTGAATTTCACATATTCACTACCAACAACTGTTGCGGCTAATGAAGCGTCACTTCCAACCATGCAGGCTACAGAAAACACAAACCAAATGGTCAAAGGAATAAGGGCAACACCAGATAAACGTTGAACCCACCAGTGATGTGTACCGTCCTTCGCAGAACCATGCCCGCGAACTTCGGAAAGAGGTGTACGTAAACTCATAATAGCACCTCCTAAACCATATATGCTAAAGCCCAAACCGCAATGGTAAGGACGATAGATAATGCCAAACTAACATGGCCAGAGATCTCAGCAGATTTCAGATCAAGCCAACGGCCTGAATCCCAAACCAAATGACGAATACCATTCACCAAATGATAAAATAGGGACCAAGTCCATCCTAGCAATAGGATACGACCAATAATGGAACCTGCAAAATTTTGAACGGCTGTGAATTCTTCCGCGCCACTTGCAAGTGCTGTTAACCAGCAGAAAAGGAAAAGAGCCCCGCCTGCCAATGCTATTCCGGTTGCCCGGTTTAGAATTGAATAGGCCATACTCCATTGCCAGCGATATACCTGCAAATGCGGGGATAAAGGTCTGTTTTGAGCGCTCATGACCACCCCTCGTGATGTTTAAATTTTTTATCATATGCGAATGAAGTAAACATCCGCTTCCTCCTGACGTTTTAACATGAAGCAGGTAAGAATCCCGCTCCCCTGTTTCTTATACGTCGAAATATGCTTTCCGGTTTTCTGAATGATCGTTCATAAATTATATTAATTTTATCAAGCAGAAAAACACGCTCCTGATCAGGACGCACATAGAAAACTCTATGACGCCCTTATTACATGTTCCCAAAATGACCTAGACTGCGCAAACTGTCAAAACATTTATGTTGCATCGCGGTAAGTTTTTATAAGCTAAACTTTTTATTTGCATGCTGGCATGTTAGAGATTTTTAAGGCATTAGCCATCTTGCGTGATTGAAAAATGTTAACAGAAACGAAGTATTCTATATGCTTGTACAGAATATGATTGATTCAAAAAAAACATCCGTATTTTTTATTGCTTTGTCGCAGGTAGCGATAATGGCTGTCTGGTTTTCTGCGTCGGCTATCGCGCCCTCTCTAAAACAAGAGTTTTCATTAACGGATGATCAGCTCTCGTTATTAACCAGTTCTGTACAGGCGGGGTTTGTAGTTGGTTCACTTGTGAGCGCAATAATGGGATTAGCGGATCGGTATGATCCTAGACGGATAATTCTTGTTTCTGGCGGGATCGCAAGTATCGCAAATTTTGCGATTTTATTTGTGACTATTGATTCTTTCTGGATGATCGTTTTACGCTTTCTTACTGGTGTTTGTATGGCTGGGGTTTATCCGGTCGGGATGAAGTTAGCTGTATCTTGGGTCAATAAGGCAGGGCGTTATTCCGATACAGGATTGTTAGTTGCTGTTTTGGTCGCAGCTTTGACATTAGGATCAGCTGCACCCCATTTGTTTAATGCTTTTGGTGGCATCGATTGGCGCTTTACGATTCAAGTATCTTCACTGGCCGCCATGTTTGGTTCATTAGTAATTTTATTGGTTCAAATTGGACCAAATATAAAACCAGCTCCACCCTTGAATCCCAAAGCCATGATGCTGGCTATTACGTCACCAAGCTTAAGGTTAGCAAATTTGGGTTATTTGGGGCATATGTGGGAGCTTTATGCCATGTGGGCATGGCTTGGTTTGTTTTTAGATGCAAGTTTTAAGCTTGTTTATCTAGATGCAGAAGTTGCAGCCTTTTATGCCCGATTACTAAGCTTTACAGCTATAGGTATGGGCGGCGTAATTGGTTGTTTGATTGCTGGTTATTATGCTGATCGTATAGGGCGCACAACGGTCACTATATCAGCTATGTTGGTAAGTGGTCTATGTGCCACAGTGATTGGTTTCTTCTTTGGAGGATCTCCTTCTATCATCGCGATTATATGTATTATCTGGGGTGTAAGTATAATTGCTGATTCTGCACAATTTTCAGCAAGTATCACTGAACTAGCGCCGCCTGAACGTGTCGGAATCTTATTAACAATGCAAACGGCTATGGGCTTTGCATTAACTTTAATTGCTATCCATATCATGCCCGGAATTATTGATACCTTAGGATGGAATTATGCTTTCATGATATTGGCGATTGGCCCGTTTGCTGGGGCGATAGCAATGTGGCGTTTACGTTCCAACCCTGAAGCGATTAATTTGGCGAATGGGAAAAAGTAATAATCCCCTATTAAGTCAAAGCAAGTTAAACTGCCCACCTTTGGGCGTCGGAGGAGTGAAGTATTCTGTGGTGAGTGACCTTTGTAATTCAACCCGGTCTTCAGGATTGAAATGTGATCCGAAATGTTTCTTTAACGCCAGATTATATCTTTTTCTGATCATTGCTGCATAGGCACCTGTGCCGGACATACGTTTTCCAAATGTGCTATGATTTAACTTCCCATCTCTGCTTTGACTGATTAAGGATAAAACACGATTGGTTTTATTGGGATAATGATGATCTAACCATTCCTTCATCAAGTCTTTGACTTCAAGCGGTAGACGTAAAAGGATATAGCCTGCGCTTTCTGCGCCTGCTTCCTTAACTGCAGCTATCAAGTTTTCAATTTCATGATCATTTATTGCCGGAATGATGGGGGCTGTTAAGCTTCCCACAGGAATATTGTTTTCTGATAAAGCCTGTATGGTTTGCAATCGCTTTTGGGGCGTCGTTGCACGAGGTTCAAGTTTATTGGCTAATTTATGATCTAATGTGGTCACGGAAACCATAACGCGCACTAACTTATATTTAGCTGCTTCCGTTAAAATGTCCAAATCCCTTAAGACCATCTGATTTTTAGTTACAATAGTGAAGGGGTGGCGGCATTCGGTCAGTTTGGTAATTAAATTGCGCGTGATTTTCTTCTCTGCTTCGACGGGCTGGTAAGGATCGGTATTGGTTCCAAAAGCAATAGGGGCGGGTTCATATTTGGGATGGGCTAATTCTTTCTCCAAAATATCAACGGCATCCGGTTTATAGAAAAGCTTGGTTTCAAAATCTAAACCAGCAGACAACCCCCAGTAACTATGAGAAGGACGCGCAAAACAATAAACACAACCATGCTCACATCCCTTATAAGGATTTATGGAGCGATCAAAGGGAACATCAGGTGACTGATTAAAAGTGATAATCTTCTTGCTGTTATCCACCATAAGGCTTGTTGGGATTTGTGTGCCTGATGCAAATGGATCATCTATTTGATCAGTTTCAGGTGAGTTCCAACCGTCATCGAAACTTTCACGATTGAAACGTTCAAACCGCCCAACCTGATTACTAACAGCGCCACGGCCCTTTAAGGCGTGATCTGTAAAACGATGATTGATACTATGATTTGTATATTTACTCATAAAGGCATTATATATCTGTCAAGATTTCGCCGCATTAAGTAGATATTCTTAGGAACGGAATTTATCCCTATCACCACTGGAAAGAAAACTTGAAAATGTTATATTATAACATTATGAAAAAAAATACCTATTTTACTTTTTTACTTACTGTTCTTTTGATGCAATTTCCAAAAATGTCATATGCTCATCCTCATGCCTGGATTGATCTACAAAGTAGTGTTGTTTTCAACGATGAAGGGCAGGTTGAGGGCCTGAAACTGCGCTGGACTTTCGATGCGCTTTATACGGGATTTGCGTTGAGTGGGGTGAAACGTGATGAGGATGGCAACCTGGACAAAACCTTTATTAATGAATTGGCAAAAGAAAATCTGACCAATTTGGAAGATTATAGTTATTTTACCTTTATGGATGTTGCTGGTGAAAAGCAAAATTTTGAAACAGTGACAGAATTTTCAACTGATATCGACGATGGGCGTTTATGGTTAGAGTTTAATCTGCCTTTACCGGAAGCGTTGGATCCAAAAGACATCACATATTCCGTTTATGACCCAACATATTATATCGAAATCCTGCATAAAGATCGTTTAATTGCATTTGAAGGTAATCAAACAGCTGAAGAAAACTGTAGTTATGATTTTACTGACCCAGAACCCACAGAAGAGTTAATTTCCAGAATGGCTGATCTTGATAAGACAGAGACAGCAGGCAATGGCGTCGGGCAGTTTTTTGCAGAGAAAGTATCCGTTACATGTTTTTAAAAAGAACCAAAGCAACACTTACTGTTGGTTCGGGGGTATCACTTATACCAAATATGGCCCATGCGTCTGTTTGGGGGGATGTCACAGGTTATATTCGTGAGCAGCAGCAAGCCTTGCATATGGAATTGGCAAATGCCCTGCAAGCCGTGCAAGATGGCGGGCAACAGGCTTTGATTAGCTTGCTTGTGCTGAGTTTCTTATATGGGGCTTTTCATGCTGCAGGCCCAGGTCATGGTAAAGCCGTGATCGGTACATATATTCTTAGTCATAAAAGTCATATAAAGCGCAGTATATTCTTGTCGGCGGCATCTGCGATCGTACAAGGGATTACTGCAATCGTATTGGTCAAGGCGGTATCTAGTCTGATCTTTTTCTCACAATGGGCCATTAAAGATACCGTGCCTATAATGGAACAAACCAGTTTTTTGCTTGTTGCGTTGATCGGTTTATTTTTGATGTTTCGGGCAGTACGTCAGTTTATTCGAATACGTAAACCCAAGGAGATTCACAATCACTCTATAGGCCATGCTCATTCCCATGCGCATAGTCATGGGCACGCTCACGGAAGTACAGAAACTTGTTCAAGTTGTGGACATAATCATGCTATCGGGCCGGAACAGGTCGCACAAATATCGGGATGGCGTGACACGATTGGCATCGTCATCTCTATCGGTATACGCCCATGTACGGGATCGGTCATCGTATTAACGTTTGCAGAATTATTTGGCCTTGGATGGGCGGGTGTTTTGTCGGTTATGCTTATCTCGCTTGGTACGGCACTAACCGTTAGTCTGCTGGCATTGATGACCGTTTATTTTCGCAACCTAGCTGTATACTTGATGCAAGGTAAAGAAAGCCGCCTTATGCATTATGGACCTATGTTAGCCTCTTTTGTTGGTGGATTGGTGATTTTATTGCTCGGTTCAAGTTTGATGATTGATGCATCAATGAATTCACATCCCTTATTTTAGGAAACCCGTCAAAACCTTTCATAATTAGGAATGGATAATATTTCATTTGCGAGATAACATATTCTAAAGAATGAGGGACGGGAATATCATGCAACGACGACAATTTATTAAAGCTGGATGTGCAACTATTGCGGCAATAGGCATCCATCCATTTAGTAGTGCTAAAGCTTTAACTCGAAAATGTGGGGTGAAGACACCGCCGCTTAACGTCCGGCGTAAAGTGGAAGGGCAATTAAAAGCTTTCCGGATGCATAGCATGTCGATGCTAACCAATAAGAAAATTGTAATTCCTATTCATTATCATATCATCCATGCAGGATCGGAAGGTAAAATATCTGAAAAGGATATCGCTGCACAAACAGATGTTTTGAATAAAGATCTACAGCCATATGGGATAACTTTCACCCAGAAGGCTGTAGATTATTATGACAACGAAGATTGGTATGTAGCTGACATGATTGATCATGTGAAGGCAAAGCTTGGGAAAGACCCGACGTCTTGCCTGAATTTTTATTCTTCAGGTCTTTTGCAAAGTGGGTTGCTTGGATATGCGACTTTTCCCTGGGATAAGAAAGATCTAGGTCTTATGGATGGTGTTGTGTGTAACGCATCCACATTCCCCAATGGAGAAGAGCCCTATAATCTTGGTCGAACAGCAACGCATGAAGTGGGACATTGGTTAGGGTTGTTTCATACTTTCCAAGATGGATGTAGTGGAAATGGGGATGAGGTGGCTGATACTATTGCCCATGATCAGCCGGATTATGGTTGTCCTTCACAAAGCAAACAACAGGCTTGTGATGGAAAGTCATTTTCGCCTTTGAATAACTTTATGAACTATAGTGATGATCAATGTTTAACAGAGCTTTCCGAAGGACAAATGGCACGTATTAAAGAGATGGTGGGTAAATATCGTCCTGAATTTTTAGTTGCTGGGAATGATGCTCCTACAACTTCGCCCGTTGCATCTGAAAGTGGGTATCAATCCATTACTGGTGAAGGGAGTTCAGATACTGTCATCGGTGGTGGATCAGAAGGTACTTTTGCAATTACGGAGTGATCAAATGAAAAAAGCAATTATTCTGATTCCGGCTCTGTGCTCGCTTCTTGTTTTTTCTCTATCTTCCCGTGCTGGCGATATGAAACTATTTTCTCCAACCTTAATAGATTTGGTATCAGAACATAGTGAACAGTTAGAATTATCGGAAAAACAAGTTGCTAGCCTGATACATAATGATGCATTTCAACAAACTAATTCCGCGATTGAAATGTTGGATCGCCGTGCGTTGAAGAATGAAGTTAATACGAATGATTATATTCTGGAGTTAGATGAGCACGATAAGGCTGTAATAAATGTTTTTTTGAAAGAATTGAATGGGAAGCAATTGGCGCAACTCTCTTCACTTATCTGGCAAGAGCTAGGCGTATTTAGTTTCCTCAGCCGTGAATATAGCGAAGCTGCTTTGGGGAATGCGGTTCAAACACGTGAATATCACCAAATGCGCTATGACGCAGTTACGTCACTTATACAATTAGATAAAGATCTGGCTTCACGTCGTTTTGTAAATGAGGAGGCGCGTAGGCGTTTTATCGATGAGGCGACCTTCAAAATTGAAGAAGCCATTAAAAACAAGCTCGCAAATAATCAGAAATGGAAATAAAAAAGGGATGATATTTATCATCCCTTCCATGTTACTTTTCATGCTCTCTTAGGCGTGGTGCAATTTCCACAAAATTGCATGGTCTATGTCTGTTATCCAGCTGGGTTTGCAAGATATCATCCCATGCATCCTTACAAGCACCGGATGACCCTGGAACTGCAAATAAATAGGTGCCTTTTGCAACGCCGGCAGTGGCACGACTTTGGATGGTTGAACTGCCAATCTTTTGATAACTGAGCATACGGAAGAGCTCACCAAATCCCGGAATTGGTTTTTCGTAAACTTGTTCAAAAGCTTCCGGGGTGCCATCGCGACCTGTAAGGCCCGTGCCGCCAGTTGAAATCACCACATCAATTTCTGGATTATCGCACCATTCGTTGAGTTGTGTGACAATGTCAGGGATATCGTCTTTTAAAATTTTGCGATCTGCAAGTAGATGACCGTCTTTTTCAAGGCGATCTACCAAAATTTGACCTGATTTGTCTTCTGCTAAACCACGTGTATCTGACACGGTTAGGATGGCAATGTTCAAGGGAATAAATGGACGATCATGATCTAATGCCATCGGAGAACTCCTAAAAGAATACTTTAGAATAGATTATTGAATAATAATCGTGTCAACTTGTTCAACAGAAGTTTCAGCAATATTACTTGGACGATCAAGGCCTATATAAATTGGCCAATTGCCGGATAAAATCGCTTCCAATGTCGGTACCGGTTGACCTAAACGATTACGATAAATCCAAAGATTACTGAAAACATGCTCAATATAAAGGCGAGTCTCACGTGATGGCAAACTTTCGATAAACAATAATGGATCATCTTGATAATCGACTTTTCTCATCCATTTTTGTAGATTTCCTGGACCGCCGTTATAAGCCGCAGCCATCTGGAAAAGATTACCGCCATCAGAATAACTTTCCAGTAGATGTGTCAGATATTTTTGACCCAACATTAAATTATAGCTAGGGTTATATAGCTTATCTCTTTCATTTCCGCGAAAGCGTTTTCCAGCCATAAAGCCTGCTGTTGCTGGCATCAATTGCATTAAGCCACGTGCGCCTGCACGACTTTTTGCGCGCGGACGGAAACGGGATTCTTGACGAACAAATGCATAAATCAAGGCCCGGTCAATTTCAAACCCATCTTCTGGTTCCCAACTTGGAATTGGATAGATAGCCGCATCCATTGCACGGCCTTCTTTGCGTTGGATTGAGGCGCCAAGACGATAGGATAAGTCAGCGAGCCCTGCCGCATCAGCAAAAGCCAGAATAGCATTACTTAAAGACGGTGGTAGATTATCAACAAACCGACGTAATTCTGTTTCTGCACGATGGGCTTGATTGGCTTCAATTAAGGCTAAGGCACGTTGAGCTGCAGGGATTCGCATCAACAAATCCATGTCAAAATCTGTTAATTGTGCCATCTGCCAGTTGAAACCTGGGTCTCGGCCCAAAGCATAAGAGGCAATCAATCCATAGAAACTATGTTTATACTGTGCAGCGCGTTCAAGCATCGTATTTACAGATGCAGGCCAACCACCTTGCAGATAAGCACGTGACGCCCAATAGGCACCAGCTGAACGCGTTTCATGAGGTGTATATTTACCTTCACTCAAACCAGAGAATAAATGTGCTGCAGTTTCATAATCCTGCATACGCCAGGCAGCAAGCCCACCCCACCAGCGTGCGTTATCTGCAACTTCCGGGGAAAGATCTGCTGCGCGGATAGCAACTCTGACCGCTTCTTTATCTTTATGGTAACGATAATATCCTCGTGCAATGACACCTAAGCTTTCAGCAAAACTGATATTGTCGAATATCTTGCGATTGCGTTTGGTATCCAGTTTTTTGAGGGAGTTGGTCACATTTCCCCGTTGAACCCAACGCTTGATCTGATATTGAACTTGTCTGATTTCGCGACGATGAGATTTCTGACGGTAAGGTTTCTTAATCTTGGGAACTTTATAGACAGCTTGTGGTTGTTTTGCTTCTTCTTCGGTTCCATCAAAACCCGGCAAATCTGGATTACGTGGTTGTACTGGGTACTTATAATTATTAGGGCGACGACGAAGGGCAAGTTTGTAGACGCGACCAGCACCCGGATGGTCGGAATACTTCGTCATCCAGTCTTTAAGTTCTAAATATTTGGAGCGATATGCAGTGGGATGCATATAGCGCTGAAAATCGACATGCCCCATTAAAACATCATTATCAAGTTGTTTAATTAGTTTTTGAGCTGCATTCCATTTACCATTTTCCTGAAGAGCAAAGATTTCATTATAAAGCTTTGCATCTTTGGCACCTAAAATCCGCGGTAACTGATAATCATCAACTTGTTTAAGTTGGCCATCTTTATAGATGCTGTCAGCATTTGGTATACTTGCTGTTTCTTTAGTTTGCGTGACAGTTTGAGCAGAAACAGAAGTAATAGCAAAAGTTGAGATCACGCAAAAAGCCATTCCACTCTTTAAGAGAGAGGTTGGCTTTTGCTTTAAGTATCCAAGAAAGCTTATACTTTTAAACAAATCCTGAAATTCCTATCTTGGCTCTATTGAGCTCGTCATAATCGATTCAAACATCTTATCTTGTGGGGCGTCGCACGCTTTAGCAAGGGAAATAGTCTTATTTGAGGTGATATCAAGACGTTGTTATGGGGATTGTTGCAAAAGAAGCACGCTTTTAGCTAAAATGCTTTCGATTTCTGCTGTATCTCAAGTAAATCGCGCCATGCAAGGCGTTTTTGTGCGGGCGTTTTAATTAAGGATAAGGGCGCAAATATAGGCATAATATGAATGGAGTTGTTTAAATATTCAAATTTATGCTCAATCCATTTACCTCGCATACGTGATATACCACCAGTTTGATTAAGCAGAATATTCACAGGTTTTGCGCCAAGACAGATAATCATTTTTGGCTGAATGAGTTCTATCTGCTTTTCAATAAAAATCTTACAAACTGCGAGCTGGCCGTCGGTAGGGCTACTGCCACCGGCGGGGCGCCAAAATACCAGATTGGAGGCGAAGAAATTTTCACGAGTTAGATGGATAGCGTTGAACATTTTATCCAATAATAAACCACCGCGATCAGAAAAAGCACGCCCACTGACATCATCCTGTTTTTCAGGTATTTCACCGATAATCATGATGTCCGCATTTGGATTGCCATCACCAAATACAGTATTACTTGCACTGGTTTTCAATGTACCAAGACCTTCGAAACCCTCAAGCGCCGTTTTTAGAGCATCTAAACTATCGCATGTTTCAACAAGTTTTCTTGCGGCCTCAATTGCTTCCGCTGCGCCTAGAGGTGCAGATGGAGAAGGTCGCATTGGTGCAGGTGCAGCTGGTTTTGCTATACTTGATTGGGTTCGCGCTTGATCAACCACGGCGCGCGCGGCGGCGGCTTTTGCTTCTTGTTGGGCAATAACAGAGGCATATCGATCAACAGGGCTGTCGATCAACGCTTCATCAGCGCCCATCTCAATTTGCCATTGTAAGGCAGAGATCGCGTCGCTTATGGTCATCTCTATGTCGTGCTGATCCATTTTCAAGAAAGCCTTTCAAGGCTAAACATGCCTTAAAATTTATTGATTTGTTCGAAACATATCAAAGCGGAGCTTTTTTTTCTACAGATTTTGCACCAAAAATCGCAGAATCTGTTTGGAACCTTGGCTCAGATTAGGTAAGACAAGGGCGGTCGGTAATAAGTTTAACATGATTATCGTGTGGTGGGGTGGGTCTCCAATAACCAACAAACGATAAAGACACGACCCAACTTTCAGGGGATGCTTGGAAAAGGCATGTGAAGTTGGTCAGGATAATTATTGAGGAGTGAGACGCATGAGCGAAGCAGTCGAACGCGAATCTATGGAATATGACGTTGTCATCGTTGGTGCAGGCCCATCCGGTCTGTCTGCTGCGATCCGTCTTAAACAATTGGAACAGGAAACTGGTAAAGAAATTTCTGTATGTGTTCTTGAAAAAGGTTCCGAAGTTGGTGCCCATATACTTTCTGGTGCGGTGTTAGAACCACGCACATTGGATGAATTGATTCCGGATTGGAAAGACAAAGGCGCGCCTTTAGACACACCAGCAAAAGATGATGAGTTTTTGATTCTTTCTGAAACTGGTTCTTTCAAATTGCCAGTTGTGCCGCCACAAATGCATAACGAAGGTAACTACATTATCTCCTTGGGTAACTTTGTTCGTTGGTTAGGTGAGCAAGCAGAAGCTTTGGGTGTTGAGATTTATCCAGGTTTTGCGGCTGCAGAAGTTCTTTTCCATGAAGATGGTTCTGTAAAAGGTGTTGCAACAGGTGATATGGGCTTGAATAAAGACGGTACACCGGGGCCTATGCACCAAGTTGGTATGGAACTCCATGCGAAACAAACAATTTTCTCAGAAGGTTGCCGTGGTCATCTAGGTAAACAATTGATGGAACATTACAATCTTCGTGAAGAAGGTAATTTCCAAACCTACGGTATCGGTATCAAGGAATTATGGGAGATTGAGCCTGAAAAATCTACACCAGGTAAAATCACACACACAGCCGGCTGGCCAATGAAGTCCGATACTTATGGTGGTACGTTCCTGTATCATTTGGAGGGTAATCAAGTTTCTATTGGTATGGTTGTTGGTTTGGATTATTCCAACCCATATCTATCTCCTTACCAAGAATTCCAACGTTTCAAGCATCACCCTGATATCAAGAAAGTATTAGAAGGTGGTCGTCGTATTTCTTATGGCGCACGTGCTTTGAATGAAGGTGGATATCAATCAATTCCAACTTTGACATTCCCGGGCGGTTTGTTTGTCGGTTGTGAAGCTGGTTTCTTAAATGTACCAAAAATTAAAGGTACGCATACATCCATGAAGTCCGGTACAACTGCGGCGGAAGCATTGTTTGAAGCGTTGACAGGCGAAGGTGAAGCACCACGTGAAATCACATCTTATCCAGAAATGTTGAAGAAAACATGGCTATGGGACGAAATTTATAAAGTTCGTAACATCCGTCCAAGTTTCAAATGGGGTTTCTGGGCTGGTATGGCTTATTCTGCGATCGATACATATCTGTTCCGCGGTAAAGCACCTTGGACACTGAAGCATCATGGCACCGACCATGAGAGCTTGAAAAAGAAATCAGAATGCACACCAATTGACTATCCGAAGCCAGATGGTGTTATCAGTTTTGATCGTTTGACAAACGTTTCCTTTGCTGCAACTGCACATGAAGAAGAACAACCATGTCACTTGCAATTAAAAGATGAAACTGTGCCGATCAGTGTGAATTTGGAAGATTATGATGCGCCGGAACAGCGTTTCTGCCCAGCTGGTGTATATGAGATTTTGACAGATGATGATGGATCTAATCCACGTTTGCAAATCAACGCACAAAACTGTGTACATTGTAAAACATGTGATATTAAAGACCCGACCCAGAATATTAACTGGGTTACACCGCAAGGTGGTGAAGGTCCAAATTATCCAAACATGTAATTGAAACACATGTAATTATTTTAAAAGAGGTCCGAAAGGGCCTCTTTTTTTATGCACAAAATTTTTGTATTCAGATATATGTGCATCAACATTTAATTTCTATTGAGGGTGAAATGCATCGTATCCTGTATCTCGCATTTATTTTTCTTGGATATTCTATATCGACAGTCTCGGCGAATTCTAAAGTATCGCTCGTGGTTGATGTGAATGAAGATATTGAGGCTCAAGTTAAATTGGTGCAATGCGTGTTTGAACATCTGCCGGAAGAACTAGATGTGGTTGAGATGCCATGGAAGCGCGGACAAATTGCAACACAAAACGGGTCAGTCGATGGTTTCTTCATTGCCGCGCGATCAGATGAACGAGATAGCTATGCAAGTTATTCGGACGCATTACGCGAAATCAAATGGATTTACATCCTTCATAAAGAGAATGAATTGACACCTGATCACGCATATTTCTATGAAGCACGATTTGGCTCCAGCCGTGGAACTAGACGTTTGATGTGGCTTCAGAACGAATTGAAAGCAAAAAACATCAAAAATGATGTAGAGATTGTTGCGAATGCCACTCAAGGAATAAGTGAGTTACGTAAAGATAAATTTGATATTCTGTTATCCAATGGAAAAAGCTATGAACAAGCGTTACGGCAGCTAGGTGCCAATGCTGAAAACTTCAAGACATATCCCGTGAAAACGATATCTGGTGCAATATATTTTGGCCATATCTTTTTAAAACGTAATCCCGATTTTTTGGCCAGATTTAATAAACATACAGCTGTGTGCCGTAATTAATGATCATGAAAAAGCCGGAACAAATTTTGTCCCGGCTTTTAAATTGATGGATCAATTTCTAGTTAATCAAATTTCTTAGCTCTCGACTGACAACAGCCAGCATAGCTAAGTCAATTTGTGGTAAATTATTAAGTTCACTTAAAAGACTTTCCACGCGCTCAACCAATTCTGGTCGGCGCTTGGACCATGTTTCAATTGCTTTATCGCCATTTTCACCATCTTTCAGAACGCGAGACGTAATGTCTGACTGCAATCCCCAAAGATCGTCGATCGTGGCGCTTAAAGCCAAACGATACCATTGGCTGTCCGCCGGGATGCGGTTGGCAGCAGAACGTAACCAATCCAAGCCAAACTTTGTGCCAATAGAGGCATAAGTTTGCCCAACTTCCTTAACTGGTTGGTTCGCTTGACCCGCAAGACGCACAACATCACAGGCAGAAGACAGCATTTTTAACTGACCAATTGCTTGTGCAAGATCCGCTGGAACACCGTCCTGTTCGAAGCGCTTGGAACGTGCATCAATATTATCTAAAGCAATTTGTCCTAGGATGTCTTTCAGATTTTCTTTAAGTGTGGCCACGCCGGATTTATATCTTTCAATATTATCCGAAATGTTGAGAGGATGTTCTTCGTTACGTAAGAACCACTCCGTCATGCGATTGATGGTGCGACGTGTTTCTTGCAACATTTGTAATTGAACTTTTGAACCCGCCTTATTATCCAAAGCTTCAATTTGGTTCCAGAGCTCACGTAACCCAAAGACCTCACGTGTGATTGTATAGGCACGGGCAATATCCGGGTCACTCATACCTGTACGTAAATTCATCTCATTCACAAATGCAGGACCAGTGCGGTTAATCATAGAATTTGTGACCGCAGTCGCAATAATTTCGCGACGTAGACGGTGTTTGTGAATATTGGAAAGATATTTATCCCGTAAAGGTGTTGGGAAATAACGTTCCAAGTCTTCAGTCAATAAAGGATCATCAGGTAAATCAGATTCCAATAAATTCTGATAAGTGATGTTTTTCGCATAAGCTAGAATTACTGAAAGCTCTGGACGGCTTAATCCTTTTTGAGAGGCTAAACGATCAGAGATTTCTTCATCATCTGGTAAGAACTCTAGGCCGCGATCTAAATCGCCACTTCGTTCCATGGATCGGATTGTACGTTGATGACTATCCAGATCTTTAATAGCCATCAATTCAACCATGGAGACAGATTGTGTTTGTTGATAATTATCACGTAAGACCAATGCAGCCACTTCATCAGTCATTTCTTCTAATAACACATTGCGTTGCTTTTCAGTCATATCACCGCGTGCAACAACGTCACCCAGAAGAATTTTGATATTCACTTCATGGTCGGAACAATCCACACCAGCGGAATTGTCAATGGCATCTGTATTTACACGGCCGCCATGTTCAGCAAACTGAATACGCGCACGATGAGTAACACCAAGATTGGCACCCTCACCAAGAACTTTACATTTTAGCTCATTCGCGTTGACGCGTAAGGAGTCATTTGCACGATCACCCGCATCAGCATCGGTTTCATCTGAATGTTTAATATAGGTACCAATACCACCAAACCAGAGAAGATCGATTTCAGCTTTTAAAAGAGCTGAGATTAATTGATTAGGTGGCAAGCTATCGACATCCATACCAATCATTTTTTTAATTTCTGGGGTAAGGGAGATGGATTTTGCTTTGCGATCAAAAATACCACCGCCTTTAGAAATTAAGCTTTGATCATAGGCATCCCAGCCTTTCACGTCTTCAAACAAACGCTTACGTTCTTTGAACGTTTTCGCTGAATCAGGGGTTGGGTCAATAAAGATATGGAGATGGTTAAACGCAGCTTTCAAACATATATGTTCAGAAAGCAACATACCGTTACCGAATACATCACCTCCCATATCACCTACACCAATCACGGAAAAATCTTGAGATTGTGTGTCATGGCCCATTTCACGGAAATGACGTTTTACAGATTCCCAAGCACCACGGGCAGTAATACCCATTTTCTTATGGTCATAGCCGGCTGATCCACCAGATGCAAAGGCATCCCCTAACCAGAAGCCATTTTTCACGGAGACTTCGTTTGAATAATCAGAGAAGGTTGCGGTTCCTTTATCTGCAGCCACCACTAAGTAAGGGTCATCTTGATCTTTTCGTACCACATTTAATGGTGGCACAACTGTATCCCCCTCTAGATTATCGGTGATATCCAGCATTCCTTGAATAAAGGTTTTATAGCAGGTGATACCTTCTTCCATGAAAGCGGCGCGATCTGACATCGGTGGTGCTTTCTTTAGAACAAAACCACCTTTTGATCCTACTGGGACGATTACGGCATTTTTAACCTGTTGGGCTTTTACGAGGCCAAGGATCTCTGTACGGAAATCTTCACGACGATCTGACCAACGTAACCCCCCGCGTGCAACCATGCCAAAACGTAAATGCACAGCTTCAAAACGCGGAGAATATACAAAAATCTCTCTAAGCGGTGCAGGTTGTGGTAAATCTTCTATCTCACGTGCAGCCAGTTTGAAGGAAACATAAGATTTCGGATTACCATCGTCTTCTTTCTGGAAGAAGCTGGTACGCAATGTTGATTGTACGATGTTAAGGAAGCGGCGAAGAATACGATCTTCATCCAGATTTTCAACCAAGTCCAATTTGGAAGAGATCAACTTGACCATGTCCCCTTCGACTTTTTCGGACATATCGCTTTGGAGGGCCGGATCAAACCGAATATGGAATAATTTGGCAATCAATCCGGCTAGTTCAGCATTGTTAGCCAGTGTTTCTTCCATATAGGCTTGGGAGAATGGGATTCGTGCTTGTCGTAAATACTTGGAATAAGCACGAATAATCACAACATCTTGCCAATCTAACCCCGCAGTCAGAACTAAACGGTTATAGGCATCATTTTCAACCTGACCTGACCAAATATGTTTAAAGCTTACATGGAAACTTTCACGAATTGCACTGTAATTAACAGGCTGCTTGTCTGCTGTCTCTAATACAAAGTCATGAACAACTGTATAACTATCAGCATTAGCGGGTCGAATTTCATAAGGTGCTTCTTCTAATACCTTTAGACCCATATTTTCGAGCATCGGCATGATTTCTGATAAAATCACAGGGCCATTATAATTGAAGACCTTAAAACGAAGTTGATGATCTTCCGCTTCAATCGGATGATAGAGGCTAACCTCTATCTCTTTCTTTTCCAACTGGGTTTCAATCTTACCAAGATCGTATATCGCGGTTTGAACAGCTTGGTTATCTTTGTAAGATGCAGGAAAGGCATCTGCATAACGACGATGTAAGTACAGACCACGTTCTTCGCCTTCGCTTTCAATTAATGCTTGGCGTAGTTTGTCTTCCCATGTACGTCCTGCTTCGATAACCCGTGTCTCAACATCGCGTACTGATACCTCAGGAACTTCACCTGGTGTGGTCCCAATGATAAAATGGACACGGCACAAAGGTTCATCGGTCATATAGGTATAATGTGCGGAAACTTGTCCCTCATAACATCTACTTAAGACTTCTCCTATTTTTTTGCGTAAGGCAGAAGAGAAGCGATCTTTTGGAACATAAACGATCGCAGACATGAAGCGTTCAAATGCGTCTTGGCGTGTGAAAAGGGCGATGCGTTGACGTTCCTGAAGATAGACAATACCCAAAACCGTTTGGGCTAGTTCATCTTCTGAAATCTGAAAAAGCTCATCACGTGGATAGTTTTCGACCACATGCAAGATTGCTTTGGTCATATGACTGCTGGTTTGTGAGAGATCCAAGCGATCAACGACAGCTTTTACTTTTCGACGCAATAACGGGATTTCACGGGGGGATTGGTTATAAGCCTCGGAGGTAAATAAACCTGCAAAAATGCGTTCCCCTGTTGCTTTACCTTTGCTGTCGTAAATTTTGATTGCGATCGTATCCATATAAACACGACGATGGACAGTCGACCGACGGCTGGCTTTCATCGTGCGCGCCACGCCTAAGGAATCGATATATTTACGAATGTCGGCTGATAGTTTACCAGAATCTGTTAAGCCTTCGATGATTGTAAATTGTGGGTCTCGTAAAAGACCTAGGCCGCTTCCTTTAACAGGTTCAAGATAGTTCTTTCCACTTCCATAAGACATCTCTGTGTAACCAAGGAAGGTGAAATTATCATCATGAATCCATTGCATATAATCTTTGAGTTCATCAAACTCTTCTTTGCTGACACCTTTTGGCGGTTTCTTTGCAAATGTAGCCACTTGCTCTTTAGCTTTTTCACGCATGGACGGCCAATCTTCTACTGCGGCACGCACATCTTCAAGAACAGTGTTTAAACCTTTTTCAATCTCTGTAAGGGCTTCCTCTGAGGTTTGCTCATCCACTTCAAGAGACATATAGGATTCACGAATACTTCCTTTCGGGTTCTTACCGTAAGTCAGTTTTTGTAATTTCCCGGAAGTATCTCGTTCTGCACAAAAAACGGGATGAACAACCAAATGCACACCAAGGTTTTGACGGGATAATTCCATGGCGACAGAATCAACAAGGAAGGGCATGTCATCGTTGACAATTTCAATCACTGTATGGGTTGAATGCCAACCGTGTTGTTCCATGCGTGGATTATATACGCGGATTTTGGCTTCGCCCTCTTTGCGGGTTTGCCCCCATGTCCACATGGAAATTGCTGCACCATATAGATCTTCGGGATCACGCTCGTCCATGTCAGATGGCGGGACATTCATGTAATAGTGGTCAATGAAGTCTTGGGCCGCTTTGCCTTTTGCCCCTGACATCCGTTTTGATACAAATCCGGATACTTTTTCTAACAGCTCTTCTTTACGAGTTTCCAGCTGTTTTGACATGCGCTTATCTCCCGCTTTATGTCAGATGAAAGCGTAGACCTGCGAAGTCCCTGTCCTGCCATTGCCGAGTTTTTCTAATTAATCGACAAATTTGTTCCAAAGAATTGAGGTCTGCGAAACCTGTGGTTTTATGAGCACTCTTTCATCAATGGTTTTGTTTTAATCTTTTTATAATTTGGCACGAATTCTTAAAATTCGGGCGCAAAAAGGGTAGTGATAAATTGACACTAAAAGAATCTTAACTGCTTTTTTTTACTATGTCATTAATAAAGCATAGCTTTTTTTACACTTCGGTTCTTTTTTCAGAAAATACTTATAAATGTGAAAGATCAATGCTGCAAAAGATTGTTTATAACGATTTTTCAAAGCAGGTGTTAGGCTGTGCAATAGTATTCGGTCGTCTCGATGTTATATAAATATCGTTACTATTATGATATTCTGATATAGTTGCATTCTATTAAAAAAGTAGGCATAATACTTTTCAAGGACATTTCGCATATGGCTGTGCGAAAAAAAATGGAAGGGCTGGGGGGCGTCCTATGAACTTCCTATGATTGGCAATTTTGGGGAAGGTTTATGTCTTTAGTGGACTCTCATGTTGAATATGGTTGTTGGATCACGCCTGATAATGTGGTGCAACAAGAAATTCCTAAACTTGATCAAGAAAATACACCTTGTTCAGTTGAAAAAATGCATGTGCATGGGGATCTTTACCGCGCCGGGTTTGTTGAGATCCGATACAGCGGTGGGGCCACGATGGAATTATGGGGCGTATCAGAAGCTATACGCCGATCGCGAGAAATATGGCAAGCGCTCGCAACATCAGTCAAACAAGTTACATTATGTACAGTTTCAACAAATGAAACCAAAATTGATATGTTGGATCATGAAATTGGCTTTGCCTTTCCGGCGGAAATGTCGGATTTGGAAAATTTCCTGGGTCTCGACTGATTATACTAAGGTTGAGATTAACTTTATGGGCGCCTTTGGGCGCCTATTTTGTTTGAGGTTTCTTGTTTTTCCAATTCTAAGCTATTGATGAAGTTAAATTAATCCCCAGTTATCGTGAAATAGAAAATCGCATCATAAAAATGTACAACAGAAATGCCTAGAAAGAGAGGAACTACAGCTTTATCGCTTTTTTGCAATACAGCGAATCTCATAACAGCGATATAGAGCAAAGCTGCAATACAATAATGCATCCGAGGTGCGTAATACCCCTGAAGAAAATTAAAAGATAAAACGCCTAAAATAGAAATAAGCAGCGCGAATAACGGTAGGTCACTAAAAGGCGATCGTAATGTTCTGTTTTTGTAAATAGCCCAAACTAATATGCCTAGAAATGCGAATAGGGCAGATATGACTTCAATTTTTGTTGTAAGATAGACTCTGAAGAGGAATTTTTCCGCTCGGGTAAATATTAATTCTAACCAATTATCTTGTTTAAGAGCTTCTGGTAACCACTTAAATTGCCCTTTATCCAAAGTTAGATAGGTGCTGGTTTCAAAGATGTATTGATTTAAATTTGTCCAGAACAGCACCGGGATTAAAGATAAGCCAATAAATAGGACAATGTTCCATAATAGTAATTTAATAGAAATATTGCGCTGACTTTTTAATACAAATATCCCATAAGCAAGGCCACAAAAAAAGGCGGGTACCAGAATGGCGAAGGCCGGATAAACTAGAATAGATAACCCTATAAATAGCCCCAAACTAATGTATGAGAATCTAGATAGCAGCTTAAATTGTGCCCCCAAGATACAATAAAAACACGCGCCTATAGCGACGGGTAGATTCATAATAACGGTGTGAAGCAGAAATGTACCTGCTTCTACAACGTCTAGGCTAGCAATAACAAGAGTCAAAGCGGCGGCGGTATAACTTGTAGTTTGCAGTCCACTAATTCTAATGGCACACCAGCAGCACATGAAGACAATACTTATATTGAGTATAAAATATGCGAGATAAAAATTTAGTACTTTTGAAATATGTGCCGCGCGACCTATGCCCAATGAGTCTTCAATTGAAATTAAGGGTTTGATAAATGCTGTGGGGCCGGAAAGCGCATATCCTACAACCAGTCCATATGTGAAATAAACAGGACGACCTTTCCAGTTATGATATTCTGTGAAGAATTTATGAGGTGCAAGCTGCCTATTTGTTAATTCTGGTGAATCACAATTAAAAGAAAAATTAACATAATTTGCGAGTGTTATTTTTTCCAGACAACCGATATCTTTATATTTAGGGGTTGTCGCAAGGATCGCTAACGCTAAGACAACAGCAAGATGCCAAAATTTAATATTTCCAAGACGTATCATTTCTCTGTTTCGCTTTGCGGAACTGCTATTCTTCAGACGTTGCTTCTTTTGTTTGCTCATTCGTCAGCAAATTGTATCGATCTTTAATACGTTCTATTGCTTCATGAAGTTGTTGAGCTTCTTCCTTTGAAAGCTCAAACTTTGGATCCCCAAGCTTAAGTATTACTTTGTCTATACGACCCCAAATACCTTCACCATCTATCGCATTCTTTATTGAAGATCCACCTTCTTTGATACCTGTCTTAATTGCCAAATGCAGAGGAATGCTTGCCATGCTCAATACAATAAGTAGTCTAACTGAAGGCCAGATGCTTTTAAGAAATTGACTCAAAATAAATTGCGGTTTGATTGAACTAACAGGTTTAAATCCACTTTCTTTTTGGAATTCAGCATAATTTGTTCTTTGTTGTTCAATATTAGCCACAGCTTCGTCTGGAGATGATGCCTTTCCCCAATATCCAGAATTGATGTCTTCTGCATACCAAATGCCGTTCACACAATTCAGTTTGATTTCAGTGTTTCGCATAATGTTGAGCCTTTAAACCTGTGCTTTTAGTGTAATGATAAGTAAGCCAAGGATGATAAACCCTGCACCTAGAATGTACCAAGAGTTCACATGTTCAGAGAAAAAATACCATCCGCCAAGAGGTACTAGAATAAATCCGATGGCTACAAATGGATATGCTAAATTGAGTGGTACAACTCTTAATATAAAAACCCAGAGTAATGAGGACATACCATAAAGAGCGAAAGCGCCCCAAAGCCAAAAATTGGAAAGAAGAGCCTCTACAATAGGTAGATCACTATTTTGATTGAGATGGTTTGCTGCAGACTTGAAGCATAATTGGCCTAAAGCCAATAAAAAAGAAAAGCCTACTAAATAGGCAACATGTTGCAGCATCGTCTTTTGTCTCTTAATTTACTTATAATTTTGAAGGGTTAGATTTGCTTCAAAAACAGACCCACAACTAAACTAAACTCTATAAAACAGTCAATAAGTAATTGCTTGTTTCCTGTGAAATGACTATGCAAAGGGAAATGAGAAATCTGTCATCATTTTGATTTAGGGGAATGACTTAATGTGTGGGATCGCGGGTTTTCTGTTTTCTGAAGGCCTTAAGAATTCAGAAGCAATACTTCGTGGAATGACGACTGCGCTCGCGCATCGTGGGCCGGACGGTCATGGCCAATATTTGGACGGCCCCGTCGCATTAGGGCATCGTCGTTTATCTATATTAGATATTTCAGAAGCCGGTCATCAGCCGATGGCGGATTCAGATGAAGAATATGTGGTTACCTATAATGGTGAGATCTATAACTTTAAGTCATTGAGAGCGGAGATTACGAAAGAGACTGGTTATCAGTTTAAAACGCAATGTGATACTGAAATTCTACCAATTGGTTTTAAGCTTTGGGGTGATGCGCTTTTTGATAAGTTAGAAGGAATGTTTGCAGTTGCGATTTGGGATCGTAAAAATAAAGAATTAACTCTCGCAAGGGATGCTGCCGGTATTAAGCCACTATACATTTATCAACTGGATACAACTGTATATTTTGCGAGCGAGATTAAGTCCTTTTTGACACTTTCAGATCACAAATTTCGTTTGAACGCAGAGAATTTGCATAGTTATTTTACGAATGGTTATGTAGGGCCTGATCGATCGACGTTGGAAGGTGTGAGTCAGCTTCTGCCCGGGACGATCCGACGCTATGATGTAAATGGTCAAGTTTTAAGTGAGGTACGTTTTTGGCAGCCAAGTCGTGAGGCTAAAATCTCCTCTCTTGATGAAGCAAGCGAACGTATATCGGCAACATTGAAGACTGTTGTGGCTGATATGATGATTTCTGATGTTCCTATTGGAATAATGCAAAGTGCAGGCATTGATTCATCTTTGATGTCATATAGTGCGCAAGGGTTTGATGTGCCGCTTTTTACGGCGAGTTTTTCTTCAAAATCATTCGATGAAAGTGGCGGTGCTAGCATTGTCGCGAAAGAAACTGGATTAGAGCACCATATTATTCAAATCCAAAATGATGAGAAACCGGAAGATATTGTACGTGCTATTGCGCATGCGACTGATGCACAATTATCAGATTCTTCGGGCTTTGCCCTATACAAACTCTGCAAGACTATTAAGCAGCATGTTACTGTCGCGTTGAGTGGTGAAGGTGGAGACGAATTTTTCGCTGGATATCCAACCTATAGAGCTTCTCGAATTGCAAGCGCTATGAATGGTATATTCCCGACGTCAATTGCCAAAATGATTGGTGAATTTGCAATGCAAAGAAATAATGCGAGGGATGGGCGTATTCCTCTCGCAGAAAAAGTCGGGCGTTTTATGCTTGGATATCAATATGGCAGTGGACTGCAACATGCTCAATGGCGTCGTTATTTATTTGAGTATCAGCTACCTGCTATATATGGCGCTGAAATGGCTGGGCTGATCTCTAAGGATCCTATGGCTGATTATAATGCTGCCATAAGCAGTAGTCAGGCTTCAACCGAAATAGATAGATGGATGTTGGGGGATCAACAATACTATCTTCCAAGTGACATGTTGGTTAAAAGTGATCGCATTAGTATGGCGCATTCTTTAGAAGTCCGGGTTCCATTTTTGGACAAACGGATTATGGAATTGGCAGGCAGTTTGGATCATAGTCTGCTTACATCGATGAAGGGGCCAGACAAGTTAGCGCTTAGAAAGAGTTTAGAAAAAATGACAAGCTCGACCGAGTTGATTCACGGGAAGAAACGCGGCTTCAATGTACCTATTGCTAAGATTCTGGTAGATGAGTTGTATGATCTAGCCAATAAGTTCTTTTATCATGAAGCTGATCGTTTTGCGCCTTGGCTCAAACCAGACGGTGTTAGGGAGCTATGGAAAGCTCATAAGAATCATCAGCAATCACATCATTATTTTTTGTGGTCACTTCTGGTCTTTGGTATTTGGGCTGAAGATACTGGGGTTAACTAAGAAATTGTATATAATCGCACTATAAAAGCTGCGAAAATTGGGAACAAAAACATGTCAGTGAAATCTCTTCTGGTTGTGATACCTTGTTTGAATGAGGAAAAGACTATTGCAACTGTGATCTCAGCAATTCCAAATACCATTAACGGGATTGATCGTATTGATGTTTTGGTAGTTGATGATGGATCCACTGATGCATCTGTGAAGGAAGTTGAAAAAGCTGGGGCATATTATGTCAGCCATCCGCGTAATAAAGGTGTGGGTGCTGCCTTCCGCACAGGTTTGAATTATGCCAGGGTCCATGATTACGATTTTATGTTGAATATGGATGGTGACGGCCAATTCAATCCACATGATATTCCTGAACTGCTAGCACCGGTATTGTCGGGTGAGGCAGATATGACAACCGCTTCACGTTTTAAAGATAAGAAACTGCACCCTAAAATGCCTGCAATCAAAAAATGGGGCAACTATAGGATTTCAAGTTTGGTAAGTGTTTTGACGGGACAGAAATTCTATGATGTCTCTTGCGGATTTAGAGCGTATAGCAAGGATATTATACGAACGCTTTCACTGCTTGGAAATTTCACTTATACGCATGAGGCTATTTTGCAGACGGTGTTCAATGGTTTTTCAATTGTAGAAGTACCCTTGGAAATTCGTGGTGAAAGAGAGTTTGGTAAATCACGAGTTGCCAGTAATCTTTGGCGATATGCAAAGCAGACAAGTTCAATTATTGGGTCTACTATTATTAGTCATCGCCCATTTACCGCTTTTGCATTTATCGCGTTGTTCTTTGGTATCATTGGCGTATCTTTAGGAATCTTCTTTATATATCACCGTTTTACAACAGGTGCTTTTGAACCGCATATCTGGGCAGGTTTTTCTTCAGCTTACTTTGTTGGTTTGGCGGTCATTTCTCTTTTATTCGGACAGGCGGCATTTATGTTCACGCGCCATCATAAAATCACAAAAAATGAAATGAATTTATTGGTTGATACGATTTTACAGCAACACCAGAAGAAAGAATAAGTAGAGACTAGACTTATATTTTCAAGATTAGAAGAGAAAAACCCGTCGGATGTCCGACGGGTTTTTCATGGAGCGGGCGATGAGATTCGAACTCACGACATCAACCTTGGCAAGGTTGCGCTCTACCCCTGAGCTACGCCCGCAACAAAGATCATCATCAAATGGGTAAGGATCATGATCGATTTAATAAGAAAAACCCGACAGATGTCCGACGGGTTTTCCATGGAGCGGGCGATGAGATTCGAACTCACGACATCAACCTTGGCAAGGTTGCGCTCTACCCCTGAGCTACGCCCGCAATTGGCGACTTGGAACAAATTGTTGTCCTCAAGTGCGGCGGATAATACGCATGATCACGGACAAGGCAAGCCCCTTTTTCAAAAAAGTTTCATTTTTTTAGAGCATTCTATGAAAAGTCGCAGAAAACAATAGTTATACTAGGCTGTCTTATTGCAATTAGAGGTTAAAATAGTTATCTATTTGGCGCTGAATTTTATCTTCGGAGATGGGATGTAAAGATGCCGAAAACAGATCAGGAATTATATGCGCGCCTGGATGAGTTGGGAATTAACTATCGCACAGTGGAACATGAAGCTGCGTTTACGGTTGAAGAGTCAAAATCTCACCGTGATGATTTGCCAGGTGGTCATACAAAAAATCTATTCTTACGTGATAAGAAAAAGAACCTGTGGTTAGCGACAGTGGATGAAGATTGTCCTATAAATTTAAAGCAACTACGTCATGTTCTTGGCGCGTCGGGAAATTTATCATTTGGTAATGCGGACTTGTTGATGGACGTACTTGGTGTAATTCCAGGATCTGTAACAGCTTTTTCTGTGATAAATGATACAGAAAAACGTGTTAGCATGGTTTTAGATACAGCTTTGATGGAAGAAGAGCTTATTAATGGTCATCCTTTGCGTAATGATCGTACAACAGCTGTGACACCTTCTGCCTTGATGACTTTTCTTAAGGCAGAAGGTTATGATCCTATGATGGTGGATTTTAAGGCACTAGCAGATGAATTAGCTGCGCAAGAAGCCGCAGATTAAGTATCCCAAGAAAGAGAAAAAAGATGGAAAATCCGATGATGCAAAATAATCTGAATGCTGGTGATGAGTTGATTAAAGATAGTAGCGATGCAGCTTTCCGTCAGGATGTGATGGAAGCAAGTATGCAGCAACCTGTTATCGTTGATTTTTGGGCGCCTTGGTGTGGGCCATGCAAGCAATTAGGCCCTGCTTTAGAGGCCGCGGTACAGCGTGCAGGCGGTAAAGTTAAAATGGTGAAAATCAACATTGATGAAAACCCGGGGATCGCAGGTCAGTTACAGGTACAGTCCATTCCAGCAGTGTTTGCGTTTGCGGGTGGTCAACCAGTTGATGGTTTTATGGGCATGCAACCGCCAAGTCAGATTGATGCTTTTGTGCAAAAAATGGCGCAAGCTGGTGGTGGTGATATGGGGGATCCGGTTGAAGGTGCTATGGAACATGCGGACCAATTGATGACCGAAGGTCAGATTGCTGGAGCTGCTGAGATTTATACTCAAGTCTTGCAACATGCACCTAATCACATCGGGGCAACTGCAGCGTTAGCTGACTGCTATTTGAAGATGGGATCTGTTGAAGGTGCGCAAGGTCTGATGGAAGGTTTGCCTGTTGAAGTGCAGGATGACCCTGCCTTTGAAAAGGTCAAGAAAGCAATCGCTGTTGCCTTGGAGGCTGCAGAAGCCGTCGGTGAGATTGAGAATTTGAAAAGAGCTGTGGAAGCTAACGCAGATGACCATCAGGCGCGTTTTGACTTGGCCCTTGCGACCTATGCAACAGGTGATAATGAAGGTGCAATGAATTTGTTGCTGGAAATTTTCTCAAAAGATCGTGAATGGAATGAAGGTGCGGCACGCGTACAGTTGTTGAAATTCTTTGAAGCAATTGGTCATGCCGATCCACTTGTCATTGCAAGCCGTAAGAAGTTATCATCTTTGATGTTTTCTGTTTAAAAGAATTGAGAGACGAATGGGACGATTTGACCCGGCATTTGACGAATTACCCACTAAATTGGCGATATTTCCGTTGCCAAATGTACTGATGCTGCCGGGGCAAATTTTACCATTGAATATCTTCGAAGATCGTTATCTCAATATGTTTGAAGATGTTCTGTCTAAAGGTCGCATGTTGGGGATGATCCAGCCACGTGACCCAGATGAAACCGAAATGCGTACTCAGATCGTATCTGGTGTTGCCCCTTTATTTAATGTGGGCTGTATGGGACGCGTAACCAATTTTGAAGAAACTTCGGATGGTCGGTTTGTTATTCAATTGCGGGGTGTTTGTCGCTTTACCTTAATGGAAGAAGCTATTTCTGATCGTGGGTATAGAGAGGCTATCGTCGATTGGGGCAGATTTAGGGATGATTTAACTGAAGCTCGGACAATTTCAATAGATAAGCCACATCTCATGTCTTTGCTTGAACGTTATTTAACTCTTAATAATATGAATGTAGATCTAAGATTGCTTGAAAAAACACAAGTGGAAATCTTGATTGATGCTTTAGCAATGATCTGTCCTTTTGGACCTGTTGAGAAGCAAGCATTGCTGGAAACTGGCACTTTGCAGGAACGAGCTGCAATGTTAATCACATTATTGGAAATGGCCCTTTTGCATAATGATGAAAATGGTGGTTTTCACACAAACTAACTGATATGTAACCACATATTCGTTGAAGAAGATTTAGGATAAAAATATGTCTACGCATGCAGAAATTGACCCAAAGCTATTAGAGATTTTGGTGGAGCCCGGTACACGTAGCCCTTTGAGTTATGATAAGGAGCGGCAATTGTTGATTTCTGAACAAACGAAGCTTGCATATCCTATCCGTGATGGTATTCCGATCATGTTAGCTGATGAAGCCGTACATGTGGATGATCTTTAAGTTTTAATTTTATGACTGAAGATAAATATTCAACACCCGTAAAGCCTGAAGAAATACATCTTCATACACAGGAAAAATGTCTCGAAGTTAGTTTTGAGAATGGTAAAATTTTTAAGTTACCTGCCGAATATTTACGTGTGGAAAGTCCAAGCGCCGAAGTGCAAGGGCATGGTGTCGGACCTAAGAAACTGATTGCCGGAAGAAAATTTGTAGGAATTATGAATATAGAACCTATTGGCAATTATGCGATTAAAATTATCTTCGACGACATGCATGACAGTGGTTTGTATAGTTGGCGCTATCTTTATCAACTTGGTGAAGAATATGAAGTGCGCTGGGAACAATATCTTGCAGACCTGAAGGCAGAGGGTAAACGTCGGGAACCTTAATATACCCGATATCTGCTTTGGGTCTCACAGGGGAGACCTTTAATGAAAATTAGACCTGCACGTGTTGAAGATCGTACGGCTTGGGATCCACTTTGGAAGGGGTATCAGGCATATTATGAAGTGGATCTATCAGCAACGACAGATAACACCTGGGATCGATTGATGCATCCAAAGGAAACTGGGCCTTGGTGTTTGGTTTATGAAGATGATGATGGGCAATTGATTGGTTTCACAACCTATTTACTTCATGATCATACATGGGGGGCAGAGCCGCGTTGTTACTTAGTAGATCTTTATACGAAAACTGAAAGCCGGGGAAAGCGCGTTGGGCGACATTTAATTGAGGCCGTCCATGAAGAGGCTCAAAGACTTGGATGTAGCCAAACTTACTGGCTGACGCAGCACTTTAATGAGGCTGGTCGACGTTTATATGATAAGGTGGCTAAAGAGACACCATTCATTAAATATCAAATGTAATTACATCTATATGTATGTAAAAAGGCCATCGGAAACGGAACCGATGGCCTTTTGGTTTTTCCCTGTGAGGCGATTAAGGGAAACTTTTGGGCAGCTTAAATATTTAAGCCGCTTTGTCTTGAGACTTTTGATCTAAAGCTGCGATGCATGTTGCTGTATCACACATACGGTTCGCAAAACCCCATTCATTGTCATACCAACTCATAATACGAACGAGATTACCTTCAATAACCTTGGTGCCACTTAAATCAGCGATGGAGCTTGCTGAATTGTGGTTCATGTCAATGGATACAAGCGGTAGATCTGTTGCCTGTAAGATACGCTTCATTTCATTAGATGCCGCACCAGATAGAAGTTGATTAACTTCTTCTTCGGATGTGTCACGCTTAGAAGTGAAGGTAAGATCAACCATAGACACGTTAGGTGTTGGGACACGAATGGATGTTCCATCTAGTTTTCCCGCAAGTTCAGGCAGAACTAAACCAACGGCACGTGCTGCGCCTGTAGTGGTCGGGATCATTGAGCCCATAGCGGCGCGTGCTCTGCGTGGATCTTTGTGAAGTCCATCATGTAGATTTTGATCGCCTGTATAAGCATGTACTGTGGTCATAAAACCTTTCTCAATGCCGATGCTGTCATTAAGAATTTTGGCAACAGGTGCCAGACAGTTTGTGGTGCAGGATGCGTTTGATATAACTGTATGTTGCGCTTTTAAGTCGCTTTCGTTTACACCGTAAACAATGGTAGAATCTGCATCACTGCATGGTGCAGAGACAAGGACGCGTTTAGCCCCAGCTGTCAGATGTGCAGAGGCCGCATCCTTATTGGTGAAGCGTCCGGTGCATTCCATAACCAAATCTACGCCTAATTCTTTCCATGGCAAATTCGATGGATTAGCTTCGGCAGTCATTTTGATTTTACCTGTGCCAACATCAATCCAATCATCTCCATGTGTAACATGTTGAAGATGTGGGCCGTGAACGGAGTCATTTTGGAAGAGCAAGGCGTTGATTTCCACCGGACCAAGGTCGTTGATCGCAACGAATTCAAGGTCACCCGAAGAGATGTATCCATTCTCAATAGCGGCGCGTAATGCTAGGCGTCCAATACGGCCAAAACCGTTAATTGCTACTTTCAATGTCATTTTCTATCTCCCGCAAAGATAAGCCTGAGGGCTGTAATTCGTTAAAGCTTTTTACTTTGTTGATTAAAACTATAACGATTGCTTCATTAAGTGCCTACACTCAGCGAGATAGAAAATTAAATCTTAAGGGTGGTAAATATACTACCCCTAAGGCTAGTGATTTGATTTGCGAGATAATGATACAGCCACCGCTTGTGCGCGATTTTTTACGCCAAGCTTGGTATATAAATTCTTTAGGTGAAACTTAATTGTGTTTACAGATAGGCCTAAGTAATTTGCAATCTGCTGGTTGGATTGCCCTGTTTTTAGATAGTCTAATAAATCTAATTCACGACGTGTGAGGCTTTCCCAGGGATCGTCTTGTAATTTTTTAAGGTCGAAATACGGAAAAACCATTTGGCCTGCGGCAACTGATGCAACAGTGGTAATTAGTTGTTCTGTACTATCGCCTTTTGCGCAAAAGCCCGCAGCGCCATTTAGCATAGCTTCTCGAATAATGCGTGGATTAGGCACGCCAGTATAAATTACAATCTTCGGGTGATATTCAAATTCACCAATTGCATCTAAAATGGCGCGGCCGTCAAGCCCAGGCATTTCCCAACCGGTTATCCCAATATCAAATTTGTTTTGTGCTGCCAGCCCAATAAACTCGGCACCTGTACGGGCGGTGCCAGTTAAAGTGAAACGATCATCGTTTTTAAAAAGTGTCTCAAGACCACTCAATACGAGGGGGTTTTTATCTGCGACTGCAATTCGATATTTATTCATATAATATAACTCAAATGGGTAGGTTGATATTATACTTGTGTTTCCTCCTAAATCAATCATTGCGGGCTAATAAAGGAGGTATTAGAATATATATCAATTGGTTGTGCGCAAAATTACCATCATTCAAAGATATTCGGGATATCCCTTGTTGAGCATAGAAGAATTAAAGTCTCAAAGGCATCGGCGTCTATATCAACTATGGTTGAGATGGAAGGGGGATAAGCATGTCCCACAAAAATCTCAAATAGACCCGCTTGAAATTGGGGCTGAAGCTTTACCCTATTTAGCGATACTTGAAGCAGTGAATGGTGGGGGAGACTATCGTTATCGTTTAGTGGGAACAGCTCTTGTTTATGCTATTGATAAAGATTTTACTGGAGAGACGATAGAAGGCTTCTTCGGGCGGCATGACGAACTATTTGTGTTGGAGGGATATGAACAGGCTCGCACAAGTCAATTACCTCTACTTGATGTGGGAGATTTCAGAGATAAGAGTAGAGAATTTATTTCATATCAAAGATTGATTTTGCCATTTGAATTGGATGGCGAGACGCAGATCTTTCTAGCATGTTTTGATTTTGACCAGATTGGCTTTCCGTCTTTTATCGGATGATAAAAAGGCGGGAAAGTATCCCGCCTTTATCTTTATAGCCCTTTTTCCATGAATAAGCTCATTCGGTGGGCAAAACCAGTTGGGTCCGGTAGGGATTCACCTTCCAGAATACGAGCTTGATCCAGAAGTAGTAAGGATGCATCCGTGATGTCCGCTCCGCCTTTCACAGCTTTTGCCATAGATTTGATCAGGCTATGGGTCGGGTTCACTTCCATAATGCGTACACTAGCTTGTTCTAGTTGTTTGTGTTGTTTTAGCAAACGTTCCAAGTTCATATCCATCCCGTTTTCATCAGCAACTAAACAAACTGCACTGCTTGTGAGACGGTCTGTTGATTTCACGTCTGCGACAGTTTCGCCCAAAGCTTCTTTAACTGCTGTGATAAAAGAACTCATTGCATCTTCGTCAGCAGCTTCTTTTTTATCTTCTGCTTTGTCTTCCGCATCTGGTGCAGCTTTGATTTCAGAAAGATCAGAGCTTGCACGGGTTACAGACTTAAACTGTTTTCCATCAAACTCACCAATACTTGGCAACCAGAATTCATCAACAGGGTCTGTCATATATAAGACTTCAACACCTTTTGCTTTAAAACCTTCAAGTTGAGGGCTACGTGCTAAAGCGTCTTTATCTTCCCCCGCGATGTAATAAATGGCATCTTGGCCTTCTTTCATTCGCGCCACATAATCAGATAGAGACACTAACTTATCATCTTCTGTAGAGTGGAAACGGGCAACTTTCAAAAGTTGCTGATGGTCATTACCGACTTCATACAGGCCTTCTTTTAAAACCATGCCGAAATTTGCCCAGAATTCATTATAAGATTCTGTATCATTTTCGGCGCGTTTCTCTAATTCACCCATCACTTTCTTTGTAATGCCGGCGCGGATTTTTGAAAGGATAGGATTATTTTGCAACATTTCACGAGAGATGTTTAGCGGTAGATCTTCGCTATCAATCACACCACGTAGGAAGCGAAGATGTTTTGGTAATAAATCATCGCATTCATCTGTGATAAAGACACGCTTTACATAGAGTTTCAGTTTGGACATGCGTTCCGGGTTGAATAAATCAAATGGACGCATAGTCGGGATATAAATCAAACCTGAATATTCGATCATACCTTCTGCACGGAAATGTAGGGTTGACCATGGATCGTCATACGCATGTGAAACATGATGATAGAATTCTTTATATTGTTCTTCTGTTACATCGGATTTGTTTTTTGTCCAAATCGCTGAGCCATCATTAATTTGATCGATACTTAATTCGTCTTTTGCTTCATCACCTTCGCCAACGCGTTTCATGCTTTCCAGTTTGATAGGGAAGGGAATGTGATTGGAGTAAGTAGACACGATATGTTTGATGCGCATCTCTTCCAGGAATTCCAATGCGTCATCTTTTATATGGAGCGTGATTGCTGTTCCACGCGCTACACGCTCAATTTCAGTGATCGTGAATTCACCTTTGCCATCGCTTTCCCAGCGGTGGCCGATTTTTTCACCTGCACGACGGCTTTCTACAGATACCCAATTGGCGACCATATAGGCTGAATAAAATCCTACGCCAAATTGACCAATTAAATTCGTATCTTTTTTTGCATCACCACTAAGCTTTTCCATAAAGCGCGATGTGCCGGAACGTGCAATCGTACCTAAATTACCGATTAACTCATCACGTGACATGCCTGATCCGGAATCGGCAATGGTTAAGGTTTTTGCTTCTTTGTTATAGGAAAGTTGGATGGCAAAGTCACTATTACCTTCCAAAAGAGTTTCGTCAGACAGGGCGTCATAACGTAAACGGTCACAGGCATCTGCAGCGTTTGAGATTAGTTCGCGCAGGAAGATTTCACGTTCACTGTAAAGGGCGTTTGCAACAATATCTAACAAGCGTCCCACTTCCGCTTCAAAGCGCATGGTTTCGCCGCCAGTTTTCTGATGCGTATCTGTCATTCTTATTCCTCTGGTTAGTTGATTAAATGTTAATAAATCCTGATTTTAAATGTGGGAAATCTTTCAAAAAGATCAATAGCCCAAATTTATCAGCGATGGATATAAGGATTTCTGCCGTTTTCTGCAAGATTAAAACAGCGAAATAGAACAAATGTGAATTTTTGTTGAATATTTTTAATTTGTTCACTATATATTCTATGTATTTAATTGTCAAAGGAGAAAAATATGGGTAGACAGCCAGGTATGGGACCGGATCCGGAACCGAGTGGTGGTCGGGATTTAGGCCAAAAGGCAGATAGGGAAACTGGGGGAGGTGAGGTTCGCGGAGTGAAACCCTCTCAAGGGCCGTCTCCTGAAGTTTTAGCTCGTCTTGAAAGAGAGCGTAAACTTCGTTTGAAGCAAGAACGTTTTAAAGAACATCGTCAAAAGGCAGCAAACCGTACCAATCAAACTATCGAGATGCAGGACTTAGACGATATCGGACAGGGACAGGTGAATAGGAGCCTGACAACGATGAAAAAATATCGTGATCAGTCTGGCATGGCAAAATGGGATATTCAGGAGGTGAAAGATAATCCTCAGGCCGGTTTGAGTCGAATCGCTGCAATTCGTGAAGGGCTGGAAGATGATGAGGAGACTTACAATAGTTATTTGGATGCTCTTCGAGCGCAATTAAAGGACAATCATTATAGTTTATCTGTCCTAGATGTAACTGCTCCCGCAAATAAAGGGCAGAAGTTTCGAGGTGACCTCAATAAGGGGTTTCGGATGTTAACAGCGAGCTTGTGATTTAGAGTTTATAAAGTAAAAGAGCGCTTAATCAGAGGGGCGCTTTTCTTTTATATGTTTCAGTTGCAATCTACTTAGCCTTGCCTGCTTTCTTTCGATCGATTTTGGGTAGGCAGTTTTTCAAGAATTTCTTTAAGGTAGTTTTAGTCGAAATCTTTGTTTGAAATATTCCCATTTTCCTCAGCTGATTGACCACAAAAATGGCCTTGTCATTCAAGGGAGTGTTTTCCAATTCATCTAAATAAACCTGTATGCGTTTGCGAGTATGTTTCTCTTCCCACATGGAATCGATACGAGTAACTTCAACGAAATAATAGATGATATCTTTCGTGGTATCTAAGTCGCTTGGGAGGAAAATAGAATTTTTAGTTGAAATGAGTTTACCATGCATACCTGCTTCTTCCAGCAATTCTCTTAAAGCGGTATCATTTTGAGATTCGCCAGCTTCCATCGCACCTTTAGGGAAGGTGTATAGAGCGGGGTTCTTGGTAGTGGATACCAAGCAAACCTGTATGCCACGACTATCTTTAATTAAGGGTATAGTGCCGATTCTCATAAATGAATCCTAGCAAGATATTCGAGGGATGTACATATGAGAAAGCTGCACAAGACGTTACTCTTTTGCTGATAAACGGTAAATGAAACTTTTATATGATTTATCTTACAATTTTTTAATAAAATTAACGCATTGATTTAAAACTTCATCTTGTTTTTGGAGATGAGGAATATGTTTGCAATCTGGAATCATACAGGCTTTTGTTGGTCCTTTCACATGGGTGAGTATGGATTCGACTTGTTTCTCAGATCCATATTCATCTTCTGCCCCTTGAAGGATCAAGGTGGGGCAAGTGATAGACTTTGTATCTTCTTCCATATTCCATCGCATGAAGTCGTAAGAGAGCCAGGTCACTGCCCAAGCATCAAATAAAGTTGCTGTTTTTTCGCCATGATATTTTGAAAGTCGTTTTTCCAAATCTGTATGAGCCCAGACAAATTTGGCTTCTGCAATGCCTTTCACCGTTATGTCTTCAACGAAAACATGGCCTGCTTCGGTTATAACTGCTTTTGGATTGAATTTTGCTGCATATAGCAAAGCGATGCTACCACCGTCAGAATGACCAAATAAAATAGGGTTCGTTATGCCTGCTTTTTCCAATACTTCCGGGCATTCTTCTTGCCCATATTGATGCAGGTAATCGGGATTACGTTCCTTGCTAAGCGGTGATGACCCACCATATCCCTCACGGTCATAGGCCATGACGCGCCGACCAGTTGCATTTGCAAGTTTTTGTGGGAAATCTCGCCACATCCCAATGCAGCCAAGTGCTTCATGCAGTAAGACAATATCTTCCTTAGTTTCTGTATGGGACCATGTGTCAGGTGTATACCAGCGAATCGCAATGTTTACGCCATTTTCAAGCGTGATGATTTCATCTTGAATAGAAATCTCCTCAACAGACATGGAAGCCTAATCCTCATCTTTTTGCATCGGTGGCTGCAATAAAAAATCTAAAACTTTATGATGAATGCGATCTAATATGTCATCGTCACGATCGAAACTAAAAATACCTTGGCACATCAGATAGGAATAAATCAAAAAGGCACGTGCTTCTTTCTCAATTCCTGTGTGGCCGCGAGGTTCCAGAAGGCTTTCAACAAAATCCACACGTGTTCGGTCTACATTTACAACCGCGCTCATAGCTTCGTTATCTGTGCGTGCCCAGCTACGCATGGCCAATTCCATGGACCCACCTCTTTGATAAGATCCTTTTTGCCGTGGGACGATGTTTAAAAGGTTTAAAAGCTGTGCGTCTGTGTCGCCGCCCATTGTTTCCACACGGGCAATAACAAATTGTTCTTTCCATTTTTCAAGGACGGCTTCTAGTAATTCTGTTCGATCTTTAAAATGCCAATAGAAACTTCCTTTAGTGACTCCAAGTCTTTTCGCCAAAGTTTCTACATGAATTGAGGTGACGCCACTTTCTACCAAAGTACGGAAAGCTGCTTCGATCCATTCCTGCCTGCCAAGCTTAGGTGCACGCTTGGTTGTAGCTGTTTTACTGCGCGTTTTTTTTGCCGATGATTTTTTAGAAATCGATTTTTTGCGAGCAGTTTTTTTAGAGTTATTTTCTATCAAAATTCATTTTCCATACGGTTGCGTATTGACACCCTTATTGTGCATAAGTTATTACCGTACGCAAGCGTATGGTGCAACTAATATCAAAAAATAATAAAAAGTCGGAAATTTTGTAATATTTTCTTGGCGTAAGTTTAATAAGGTTGTAGCATTTGTGAAGAATAAAATAGGGTGGCCTATTTGCGTGGACCACACTATAGGGAGGCATAGCCTGCAAATCAAAAAGATCTGAACAATCAGACAGTTATTTGTAGGTGAAAGTAGATTGCGTTTAATAAAAAGGTTCGTTTTTAAAAGATAAATTTATCAAAAAACGGCGTGGTGGGGACAAAATAATACTTGGTTTACCCCGTGGGAAAATCCCTTCAAAAATGAGGGGATAAGTGCGCCCAAAAGGCCCTTTTTAAAGAATCTGTAGCTACTTCAAGCCTATCGCTTCCTGAATTTGGATTTGACCAATTGAACAGAGAGGCATGCGGAGAAGTATGACTGAGACGAATAAGCTCGATACATTTCCAAAGTTGCTGCGGCATAACGCGGAGATACGTGCTAAGCGCCCGGCTATCCGTGAAAAAGACCACGGTATTTGGCAAAGTTGGACTTGGGCCGAAGTATATGAAGAAGTAAAAGCTTATGCAGCTGGACTTGATAAACTAGGGCTTAAAGCAGGGGACCATATCGGTATCGTAGGTTCTAACCGTCCACGTCTTTATTGGACGATGGCAGCAGCCCAATTTCTTGGCGCAATTCCGGTTCCAGTATATGCAGATGGTGTGGCAGAAGAACTTCAATATATTTTGGATAATGCTGAAGTAACTTTTGTCGTGACAGAAGATCAGGAACAGACCGACAAGATCCTTTCTGTGCAAGAAAATGTACCGACTTTAAAACAAATTATCTTTGATGATCCGCGCGGGCTTCGTGATTATAACGAAGAAAATTTGCATGATTATGTGAACGTCGTTGATGCAGGTAAGCAGGTTGTGAAAAAGGATTTGGCTTGGGCGGATCGAATGATCGATGCGACCAAGGCTGAAAAAGCTTCCATCATGCTTTATACATCCGGTACGACAGGTAAGCCAAAAGGGGTTGTGTTAAGTCATAACAATATTCTGATTACTGCGCGTAATGCGGTTGATCTTGAAGGCCTTAATGAAACTGATGAAGTTCTGGCATATTTACCTATGGCATGGGTGGGGGATCATATTTTCTCTTATGCCCAATCTTTGGTCGCTGGCTTTTGTGTGTCCTGTCCCGAAAGCACGGATACTGTATTGAATGATTTGTGGGAGTTGGGGCCTACCTATTACTTTGCACCTCCTCGTATTTTCGAAAGCACATTGACCACGGTGATGATCCGTATGGAAGATGCGTCCAAAATCAAACGTAAGATGTTCCATTATTTTATGGATCATGCACGTAAGACAGGCGTTGATATTCTTGATGGTAAGCCAGTTGGCCTGATGGATCGTATTAAATATGCGATAGGTAATACTTTGGTATATGCACCATTGAAAAATGCGTTGGGTTTAAGCCGGATTCGCCTTGGCTATACTGCGGGTGAAGCAATTGGTCCTGAGATTTTTGAATTTTATCGTTCCTTAGGCATCAACCTAAAACAGCTTTATGGTATGACGGAAGCATCCGTATTTGTTGCGATCCAGCCAAATGGTGAAATTAAAGCAGATACTGTCGGTGTGCCTGCACCAGATGTGGAAGTGAAAGTAGAAGACAATGGCGAGATTATGTATCGCGGTCCAGGTACTTTCATGGAATATTATAAAAATCCTGAATCTACTGCAGAAACCAAACAAGCTGATGGCTGGGTTCATACAGGTGATGCTGGGTTCTTTGACGAGGATGGTCATATTAAGATTATCGATCGTGCGAAGGATGTCGGTAAACTTAATGACGGTACCATGATGGCGCCGAAATATATTGAAAATAAACTTAAATTCTTCCCGAATATTAAAGAGGCTGTGGCCTTTGGTCATGACCGTGATTATTGCGCGGCCTTCATTAACTTTGACTTGGAAGCTGTCGGTAACTGGGCGGAACGTAACAACATTGCTTACGCTTCCTATCAAGAACTGGCCGCGCATCCTGAAGTTTATAAGATCATGAAGGAACATGTGGAAGCCGTGAACCGTTCTTTATCAACTGAAGAACGTGTTGCTGGTTCCCAAATCAAACGCTTCTTGGTGCTGCATAAAGCGCTGGATGCGGATGATGGCGAATTGACGCGTACCTCAAAAGTGCGTCGTAAATTTGTGGCAGAACGTTATGAGCCACTTATCGATGCCTTATATTCAGACAAAACATCTTGTCATATTGAGACTGAAGTAACCTATGAGGATGGACGTAAAGGGTCGATCTCAGCGGATGTTCAGATCATGGATGCGGATACATTCCCTTTTAATGCAACTGCCATGGCTGCAGCCGCAGAATAAGAAGGGGTGAAAGAGTAAAAATGACAGAAACAAATACAAATAGCCGTATTGGTGAAGAGCTACTTTCTGTAAATAACATCGATCTAAGTTTCGGTGGTGTAAAAGCCCTTACAGATATCAGTTTCAACATCAATAAAGGTGAAATTCGTTCTATTATTGGCCCCAATGGCGCTGGCAAATCTTCTATGTTGAATGTGATTAACGGCTTTTATCAGCCACAAGTTGGTCATGTTCGCTTTAAAGGCAAAGATTACACACCTATGCGTCCGGCGTTAGCGGCCAAAAGTGGTATTGCACGTACTTTCCAGAATATCGCTTTGTTTAAAGGTATGTCCACCTTGGACAATATCATGACAGGTCGTTATCTGAAGATGCATTCAAGCTTTATCGAACAGGCACTTTATATTGGCCGTGCGAAGCGTGAAGAGTTGGAACATCGTGAAAAGGTAGAAGAAATCATCGACTTCCTTGAAATCGAAGCCATTCGTAAAACACCAGTTGGGCGCCTACCATATGGGTTGCAAAAACGGGTAGAGTTAGCACGTGCTTTGGCGATGGAGCCAGAATTGCTACTTCTTGATGAGCCGATGGCAGGGATGAACCTTGAAGAAAAAGAGGACATGTCCCGTTACATTATTGATGTGAATGAGCAGTTTGGAACCACCATTGCCCTGATTGAACATGATATGGGGGTCGTGATGGATTTATCAGACCGCGTGGTTGTTTTGGACTATGGTCGTAAATTGGCAGATGGCAGCCCTGATGAGGTAAGCAGTAATCAAGACGTGATTGATGCTTATCTTGGCGTGTCTCACTAAGGAGTAGGTATTATGGAATTTTTGTATTCGATCTTTGTTACTCCCTTCGTTGAGATGTGGACAGCACCGGAATTCTTGGCAGAGGTGATCCTTGGTGGTCTCATGTCTGGCATTATGTACTCGCTTGTCGCACTTGGTTTCGTATTGATCTTTAAAGCATCGGGGGTTTTCAATTTTGCTCAAGGCGTGATGGTTTTATTTGCTGCTTTGAATTTTGTTGGATTGATTGATGCTGGCTTGCCGATTGTGGTGGCCTTGATTGCAACCATTTTAATTATGGTAGCCTTGGCATTTGCGATTGAACGTGTTGTCCTTCGAAATCTTGTGAACCAGGAACATATCATTCTCTTTATGGCAACCATCGGTATTGCTTATTTCCTTGAAGGTTTAGGGGAAATGATTTGGGGCGGTGATGTACGTCCGTTGAATATCGGTTTGCCAGATGATGTCTGGTTTGTAGGTGATATTTTGATCCAACAATCCGAAGTATTTGCAGCTGCAGTCGCCGGGTCTTTAGTGATCGCATTAAGCTTGTTCTTCCAATATACGCGTACTGGACGTGCCTTGCGTGCGGTGGCAGATGATCATCAGGCCGCATTGTCTGTTGGTATCCCATTGAACCATATCTGGATTGTCGTTTGGGCCGTTGCGGGTTTGGTTGCACTGGTTGCTGGTATTATGTGGGGATCAAAGTTAGGGGTTCAATTCTCTCTCTCTACAATTGCATTGAAAGCTTTACCTGTTCTGATCCTTGGCGGTTTCACATCCATTCCGGGTGCTATTATCGGTGGGTTGATCATTGGTGCAGGTGAAAAAGTTGCGGAAGTATTTTGGGGTGCTGCCTATGGTGGCGCGATTGAGGAATGGTTTGCTTATGTATTGGCACTGATCTTCCTTTTCTTCCGTCCACAAGGCCTGTTTGGCGAAAAGATTATCGAAAGGGTTTAATGAACCATGTTTTATCGTGAAGCAGGTGATTTTAAGACAAGTTATGCGGCTGATCAGAGCATTCTGTCTATCAAACTTGACCGTTATTTCGTTATTGGCTTAATCGCCTTTGGTGTCATCGTTGTCCCGATGATTGGAAATGATTACTGGTTAGGGTCTTTGTTGATCCCGGTATTGGTTCTTTCCATTGCTGCATTGGGGCTGAACATTCTAACAGGTTATGCAGGACAATTGTCTCTTGGAACAGGTGCCTTTATGGCAACTGGGGCCTATATGGCTTATAAGGTTGCAACAAACCTTGCGTTTCTAGGGGCCCCTGTCGCTATCATTATTGGTGGTTTAAGTGCGGCTTTCGCAGGTGTTTTATTTGGTTTGCCAAGTTTGCGCATTAAAGGCTTCTATTTGGCTGTGACCACATTGGCCGCGCAATTCTTCTTACTTTGGTTATTTACACATGTAGATTGGTTTGTGAACTATTCCATCTCTGGTGTACCTTCGATCCCACCAATGGAATTCTTTGGCGTGTTGATCTCTGGTGCGGAAGCAACAACCGAAGCGCGTTATTTATTTGTACTAGGTTTTGCTATCATTCTAGGTCTCGCAGCACGTAACTTGGCACGTTGTAAAATGGGCCGTGGTTGGATGGCGATCCGTGATATGGATATTGCGGCTGAAATCATTGGTATTGATCCGCTAAAAGCAAAGTTAAGTGCATTTGCGATTTCCAGCTTCTACTGTGGTGTTGCCGGTGCATTATGGGCTTTCTGCTTTATTAACACCGTAGAGCCTGGTGCCTACGATATTAACCGTTCGTTCCAGATCTTGTTTATGGTGATTATTGGTGGATTGGGTAGTATTCTTGGATCTTTCTTGGGCGCAGCCTTTATCGTGTTGTTGCCGATTTTCTTGAATAATGCACCACAATGGATTGGGTTAAACTTAACGTCAGATGTGATTTCCCATATGGAGATCATGATCTTTGGCGCGTTAATCGTATTCTTCCTAATTGTTGAACCGCATGGTCTTGCGCGTTTGTGGCAGATCGCAAAGGAAAAATTACGCAGATGGCCTTTCCCTTATTAAGGGGGAGGTCACCTGATAAAAATTGGGTTAGAATGACCCAGCAATTCAATTGATCTGAGGATCGTCTTTTTAAGAAGTAACCTTGGACATGAAGTAAACTTAGAACTTGAACAATAAGAATGTAACTGGAGGCTATAAATTATGAAATTAAAAGCTCTTGGTATGTTGGCTGGTGCAGCGGCTATGAGTATCGCGTCTTTCGCGGCGAATGCAGCTGAACTGAATGTCCCATCCTTGGTATATCGTACAGGTCCTTACGCATCTGGCGGTATTCCTTTAGCAGATGGTTTTGCTGACTATTTCACCATGATCAACGAACGCGATGGCGGCATTGGCGGCTTGAAAGTTAAAGTTGAAGAATGCGAAACAGGCTACAAAACAGACCGTGGTGTAGAATGTTATGATCGTACAAAAGAAGGCGCTTTGGTATATGGTCCATATTCCACAGGTATCGCTTATGCGTTGATTGAGAAAATGACAGCGGATAAGATTCCTTTATTAACAATGGGCTATGGTCGTACAACTGCGGCTGATGGTACTGTATTCCCATATGTCTTTAACTTCCCATCTACATATTGGAACCAAGCAACAGCGATCTTCAACTTCATGGGCGGTGAGCTCGGTGGTATGGATCAGCTAAAAGGCAAACGTGTTGCGTATATCTATCTTGACCATCCATATGGTAAGGAACCAATTCCAACCTTGGACAAATTGGTAGAAAAATACGGCTTCACTTATGACAAATATCCAGTAGCGCCAGCTTCCATGACAGAACAGAAATCTATCTGGTTGCAAATTCGCAAAACAAAACCTGATTACATTGTAATGTGGGGTTGGGGCGCGATGCGTGAAACAGCTGTTAAAGAAGCAACAAATATCCGTTACGATATGAGCAAATTTATCGGTAACTGGTGGTCTGCTGGTGAAGAAGTTGCTGCACCAACAGGTAAACGTGCCAAAGGATATCGCGCTGCGACCTTTAACGGTGTTGGCATGGATTACCCGTTATATGATGACATGAAGAAATATGTTTATGACGCAGGTAAAGCATCTGGTGATGGCTCCAAAGCTGGTACAGTATTGTATAACCGTGCTGTTGTGAATGCGGCATATATTCATGAGACAATCAAATTGGCTCAGGAAATGTCTGGTAAAGCGGATATTTCTGGTGAAGACATGCAAAAAGCGATGGAGCAATTAGATCTAGACGCTGCGGATGTCGATGCTATGGGTATGACGGGCCTATTGCCGCCAGTAAAAGTAACTTGTGCTAACCATGAAGGTCAGAACCCTGCTGTTTTGATCCAAGAATGGACAGGTTCCGAATATAAAATCGTTACAGATTGGATCCCAGCTGACACAGCGATGACTCGTCCATTGATTGAGTCTGATGCTGCTGCTTATGCAAAAGAGCAAGGTATTTCACCTCGCAGCTGTAGCTAATCACATTCGGCACATGATTGACCCTTCCCCTGTAGGGTCAATCATACCGAAATACTAGACTGAAGATTGCCAAATTGGCAAAACGACTAAAGGAGAGATCAATGACAACCCCTCTATTGCAGGTGAATAATATCGAAGTCATTTATGATCATGTAATTCTGGTTTTGAAGGGGGTCTCTCTGGAAGTCCCTAAGGGTAAGATTGTTGCCCTGCTTGGTGCTAACGGTGCCGGTAAATCAACAACATTGAAATCTATTTCAAATCTTCTACGTGCTGAACGCGGGGATGTTACCAAGGGTAGTATCGAGTTGAATGGTCAAGTTGTTCATGACAAAACTGCAAATGACTTGGTGAAATCCGGTGTGGTTCAAGTGATGGAAGGCCGACATTGTTTTGAACATTTAACTGTTGAAGAAAATTTGCTTTCTGGTGCTTATACCCGTGGAAACGGGGCTGAGATCAAACGTGATCTTCAAATGGTTTATGACTATTTTCCGCGTCTTTGGGAACGCCGTAAATCGCAAGCTGGTTATACATCTGGCGGCGAACAGCAAATGGTTGCTATTGGTCGTGCAATGATGGCGAAGCCAGAACTGATTTTATTAGATGAACCATCTATGGGGTTGGCGCCACAATTGGTAGAGCAAATCTTTGCGATTGTTAAAAAGCTAAATGAAGATGAAGGCGTGACCTTCTTATTAGCAGAGCAAAATACCAATGTGGCTCTACGTTATGCCCATTATGGATATATCCTTGAAGGTGGTCGCGTGGTTATGGATGGTGAAGCCGAAGAGCTTCGTAATAACGAAGACGTAAAAGAATTCTATCTCGGTATGGCGAAGGAAGGTCGAAAGAACTTCCGTGAAGTGAAACATTATAAACGCCGTAAACGTTGGTTATAAATTGTGCAAACTTTGGGAGGCTTCGGCCTCCTATTTTGTCTCTGTGTTTGATGGTTTAATATCTATTGTTTTTAAATTTGGGGTTAAAGTTAAGATATGACTGATTTTTTTGATGCTTTGGAAACACGTGATGAAGCTACACGCGAAGCAGATCAACTTGCTTTATTGAAAAAGCAACTCGCCCATGCAAAAGCGAATTCTGCGCATTATGCCAAGGCGCTGGCGGATGTTGATGTCGATAGCGTTGATAGTTTGTCGGATTTGGCTTCACTACCTTTAACTCGTAAGTCAGATCTACTTCAGGCCCAGCAAGATAATCCGCCTTTCGGTGGTTTGAATGCAACGGCCACAAGCGATTTGCTGCGCGTCTTTATGTCACCAGGCCCGATTGCTGACCCGGAAGGGCACACGGATGATTGGTGGCGAATGGGACGTGCTGCGTATGCAGCAGGTTTGCGCAAAGGGGATATCGTCTTAAATTGTTTTTCTTATCATCACACCCCTGCGGGCCATATGTTTGAAACTGCGGCTAAGGCAGTTGGATGTGCTGTGTATCCAGGCGGGGTTGGGCAAACGGATGCTCAAGTCGCAGCTATTCAACATTTTGGTATTTCCGCTTATGTCGGAACACCTGACTTCTTAAAAGTCATTTTAGATAAGGCCGTTGAATTAGGGGCGGATGTATCTTCTCTTAAGAAAGCCTTGGTATCTGGCGGACCGCTTTTCCCTTCTATGCGTGAAGAATATGAAGCGCGTGGTATTGAGGTCGTTCAATGTTTTGGTACTGCGGATCTAGGTTTGGTATCATATGAAACATCAGCCAAAGAAGGCATGGTCGTTGATGAGAATGTAATCCTTGAAATCGTGCGCCCGGGTACGGGAGAACCTGTTACTGATGGGGAAGTCGGTGAAATTATTGTTACCATGCTCACCAATACAGATTATCCGCTAATCCGTTTCGGGACCGGGGATATGTCTGCAGTCATGGATGGGAGTTGCCCTACTGGGCGTACCAATAAACGTATTAAAGGATGGATGGGGCGCGCCGATCAACGTACCAAAGTAAAAGGTATGTTTGTAGATCCTGCCCAAGTGAATAGGGTGGTGAAAGCGCATGATGAAGTTGAAAAAATGCGCCTTGAAATAACATTGGTAGATAATGCGGACGTGATGACTGTGAAGGTAGAAACGTCAAAGGCATCAGATCAACTAAAAGCAGCTTTGGAAGATGCTGTTCGTACAGAAATTAAATTGCGTGGTGTGATCGAGTTCGCAGAAATTGGAAGCTTACCAAATGATGGTAAAGTAATTGATGATCAACGAAGTTATGAATAACAATTCTGTCATTTAAAACTGAAAGAAAAAGCCGCTTAATGCGGCTTTTTTGCTTTTATAAGCCGCAAAATTTACATGTTTTTCCTGAATAGAGGCGCGAGTTTTGGTTTGGTATATTCAAAATTATTTTCTGCATTTTCGATGATTTGTGTAACAGACATTGGTTTGCCAAACAGGTAACCTTGTCCAATATGACATCCCATATTGACCAAAAGATCACGTTGCCCTTCGGTTTCTATTCCTTCGGCCGTGACTTCATATCCAATCGTTTCTGCCATACTTAAAACGGCACAGGTAATGGCGAATTTATTGTCGTCAATTTCTAGACCTTCAACAAAATTTCGATCAATTTTGATGCCATCCCATTTTGTCACTGTCAGTTGGTTAAGAGAGGCATAGCCTGTTCCGAAATCATCAACCAATACTCTAAAGCCTGCCTCTGACAGAACTGATAAATAATGGTCTATATTCATATGTTCTGCCACCATTGCCGTTTCGGTTAATTCTAATGCAATACTGCTGCGTTGTATGTCATGTTCCTTACATTTTGAAATTAAAAAATCGCAGAATTCAGGTTGGCATAATTGTATCGGAGATAAGTTAATATTCATTCGAATATGAGCGAGTTTATCAATTTGTTTTATCTTTTGCATGTCGGACAATATATGATCAATTCCCCAAGCGCCGATCTCAGAAATCAAACCTATTTGTTCAGCCATTGGAATGAATTGATCCGGGGATACTTGGCCAAATGTGGGGTTGAACCAACGTAAAAGTGCTTCTGTGGCAATCAATTTACCGGATTTCATATTAATAACCGGTTGGTAAACCATATCCAATTCATTTGCAGTTACGGCTTTGCGTAATGCATTTTGAAGTTTTAATTGTTCATCTGCCTCAAGATGAAAATCATCGCTATAGATAATACTTTGATTACGACCAGCTTTCTTTGCCTGATACATGGCAAGATCCGCATTGCGCATTAATTGGGCAGGGTCTTTAACGTCATTACCATGGGCCAAAGCTATGCCGACACTACCAGAAGTAAGAAATGGACGTTCCTTTGTTTCAAATGGTCTGGCGAGTTGTTTTAGAATACGTTCTGAGATTTCATGAATTTGCTCTGATGTTTTAATGTTATTAAACAGAATCGCAAATTCATCTCCGCCAAGGCGGGCTATTGAGGCAGATTCCCGAATTGCATTTCGTAATCGTTCCGCAACTTCTTGAATGACCATATCGCCTACATCATGCCCCTGTGTGTCGTTGATCATCTTGAAATGATCAAGATCGATAAAGAGTAACGCAAAGGCCCAATCTTTAAATCTCTGTGCTTTTTCAAATCTGTTTTCCAACATTTCATTAAAAGCACGTCGGTTCAGGCAATTGGTGAGTGGATCTAGATAGGCAAAGTCATTCAGCTTTGCTTCGGTAAGTTTACGATTGGTAATATCGACAACGGTCCCCTCAATCATAACATCTGTATCTTCGGTTACATATGTTGCATTGACTGACAAGAAGAGATGGCTACCCTCATGGTTAGTAGCTCTACATTCCATATTCACCAAATTTTTGTCTCGTAATAGAACGGACTGTAACTTGCGTCGATCGGTTGCATGAAGCAGGCGGTTAAAGTTTACTGCTTGTGACTTAAAGTCATCTATATCTTTGAAACCAAATATCTCCGCAAAGGACGGATTGGCATTTAAGATATCTCCATTCGCTCCCATTGCGAAAATACCTTCTACAGCATTTTCAAAGATACGCTGGTATCTTACTTCTGCGCGGTTTTGTTCTGTTGTTGCTTTCTCCCGCCGTATGATTTCATCTTGTAGCATCTGATTGCTAAGTTTTAGATCCTTGGTGCGGTTTTGAATTTGCGTTTCAATACGACGTGTTCGGATTAAACTAGTGATGAGGTAGCTGGTTAAAAGGACAGTTGCAGTTAACCCAATTAAAAGTACGACAGATGCTAAAAAATCTCGCCCAGATAGGCCCTTTGCTTCTGTTCTTTGGAAAGCAAAAGTAATATGGTTTTGTGCAAAATCTAAGACGGTTTGCCACATTACGTCTTCACGCAAGTGCATTCTTTCAACAGGATGCGTTGCGAAGGTTTGCATATAAATACCTTGATCAATAGTTACCTGAAAACCAAACCCGGTATCCGAATTGAGTGAAGGTGGTGTTAATAGATCATTTGTTAAGACTGCAACGGATGCAAATCCGACAAGTTTTTGCCGTCTTTCTTGAATACTGGGATGATTTGAAAGAGCAACATATATAGGCATATGTAACCAAAAGCCGTACTCTGCTGTATCGCTGATCGTCAGTGGTTTGATATCGGACATCATTAAATGTCCTTCATCAATAGCGATGTTTAATTCCCTATCTTTTTTGGCTTGGGCAAATAAATCAAGTCCTTGGATATGTCCGCTATGATGAACCGGTTCTACATAAACGATCGGCGCATATTTAAACCTAACTGCTGCAGATGGATTATAGTCTTCTCCAGGGTCACGAATATCAAAGTCAAATAGACCTGTTTCCCGAACCTGCTTAACAAATGAGCTACGATCTGAATGTTTTACAACGGGTGACCATGCAACGGCTTGTATTCCTAGTTCATATAAATCTTCAGGATTGTTGAAGCGTGCAAAGTCCTTACGGGACAAATTGGGAGCCATTTGGATCAAGCGATCAATGGACTCAATAAAGCTTTCGGCTGTATGAAATCTTTTCTCTACAGTTTTTAGATAAAATTCTGCATCTCGAATAAATGAAGATCGATCTTCCTTGATAATTTGTTTCTGGATGCTTTGATAGGCGATAATAGAGACCAGAAACCCGCATGAAACGACAAGAAATATTGAGAAAGATATCAATTTATTATTGCGTATAATTTGCAAAATGTCTTTCATATCAATACTTTTTAACAAGTTCATCATCTCTGGTGAATAAGATACATCTCAACTTTCTGTAATGCGAGTGATTATTATTAACCTGTGTTCTTGTCAAGAAACAATGGGAAATATGCCATGAAATTGCCTTAATTAAGGCCTTGGAAAGACATGTTTCGATACCAATATCATAGTCATTGAGATTTCCCCTCTCATAAGAGGTTCTTATTCCCCTCAGCGGAACCTCACCCTGAAAAGAGTTTGATTCGATCCATACAAACTCTTGTGATCCTAAAGATCACCTATATGCAATCAAGGCCGTTGGTTTTCATACCAGCGGCCTTTCTTTTTGTAGAATTCGCATAAATCTGAATGCCTTGAAATTGCCTTATTTCAACTCTTGGAAAAACAGATAGGACTTCCAATATCTAGTTTATTGAGACTTCCCCTCTCATAAGAGGTTCTTATCCCCCTCAGCAGAACCTCGCTCCTGAAGAAGAGTTTGATATTGATCCATTTGTCAAACTCACCACGATCAACCAAAGATCGTATTTGACGGCTACTGGTCCCCCTTACCGGTAGCCGTTTTTATTTGTTGAAAAAAAAAATAAGAAAGATTATTATCCAGATGTATCTCAACGGGGTGCCTTGGTGCAAAGGCTGAGAGGTGTCAAAGGATGCTGACCCGTAGAACCTGATCTGGTTAAGACCGGCGTAGGGATTGAGTCAGCAAAAATACATATTTCATGTCCAGTCTGATTTTATTCACACCGCCTGTCTTTCGATAATGGCGGAGCCTGAATTTGTTTGAAAAAGAACTGGAATATTTGCTGAGGCAAATCAAAGTAGAATCGCCGAAAGTGCATTGTCTGACCAATTCTGTGGTTCAGAATTTGACTGCGAATGCGTTGCTCGCGGTTGGGGCTACGCCAAGTATGACGATTGATCCGGATGAAGTGACTGATTTCACGTCGAGCGCGCATGCCTTATTAGTGAATTTAGGGACATTAGATGCCAATCGAAAGGAAGCCATTCTAAGGGCTGTCGAAACTGCGAATGAGCAAAATATCCCATGGATACTTGATCCTGTACTCATTAATCGTGCACCTAAACGTCTTGCATTTGCAAAAGAACTTCTGTCTTTCAAGCCAGCTTTGATACGTGCGAATTCACTAGAAATAGCCGCACTGAATATACCTGTCGATGAGTTGTTGGAAATGACAGATGCTGTTATCGCCATCACTGGGAAAGTCGATGAAGTTTTTGCCTTGGATCCAAATGGGGAAACGCTTTATGCGCCAATAACGGGAGGGCATGAAATGATGGCCCATGTGACCGGACTTGGTTGCGCCGGTACTGCAGTAATAGCAACCTATTTAGGGGTAAGTGACAATCGGTTCGAAGCTGTTTGTGCTGCATTGGAAATGATCGCTAAGGCTGGCGAATTTGCGGCTCTCCATTCTGCAGGCCCAGCTGGTTTCCAAACAATATTTATTGATCAACTTTACAGTTTTTATAAAAGAGGTTCTATCAATGGGTAAGAGCTTTGATCCACGTTTGTATTTGGTTATCGGACCAGAAAACTGTGTACATTATCCGATGTTGGAAGTCGTGAGACAGGCGTTGGAAGGCGGTATTACCCTTATACAATATCGTGACAAACATAGTGATACAGACACACAAGTTCAGAATGTTGTTTCATTGATGAACGTAGCGAAAGAGTTTCAGATTCCAGTTTTGGTAAATGATCGTCCCGATGTTGCAAAAAAGGCTAAAGCGGATGGAGTGCATCTAGGTCAAAGTGATGAAGCAATCCAGCAAGCACGTATGTTGTTGGGGGATAGCGCGATTGTTGGTCTAACCGTTAAAAATGAATCTCATATCAAAGCTGCACCAATTGAGTTGTTGGATTACTTGGGAATAGGTGGAGTATTTCCCACTGAAAGTAAAGTTAATCCTGACACCCCACTTGGTGTGAATGGGTTATTGGACATGCTCAAAGTTTCTAGGGCTAATGGCGATCTGCCAACTACTGCTATTGCAGGTATTGATGAGAGCAATTGTGAAGCGGTCGCTGCAACTGGTGTAAATGGATTAGCAGTGGTTTCTGCCATATGTGGGCAGGTTGACCCAATGAAAGCGACTCAACGGCTAAGACAAAAGATTGACCCGTTTTTCCAAAAAGGAATAGAAAAATGACAAATAAAACCGCAATCGCCTTAACCATTGCAGGGTCAGATAGTGGCGGTGGAGCTGGTATTCAGGCTGATTTGAAAGCCATGTCTGCTCTAGGTACTTATGGGGCTTCTGTTATCACTGCATTAACTGCGCAAAACACGACTGAGGTGCGAGCCATCTATGATGTACCCGCCGATTTCATCGCCTGTCAGATAGATACTGTTCTAGATGATTTGAAGGTAGATGCCATTAAAATTGGTATGCTGTCCCAAGTCGATGTTATCGAAGCCGTTGCTGATCGACTGAAGGTAAAAGCACCAAATATTCCTGTTGTTCTTGATCCTGTAATGGTGGCCAAAAGCGGAGATAAGTTACTGCAGGACAATGCAATAGAAGCGTTAAGAAGACATCTTGTGCCATTGGCAACATTAATGACCCCCAATTTACCGGAAGCAGGTGTTCTACTTGGGCAAGACGCCCCAATAGATCCGGAAAGTATGAAGAAATGCGGCTTAGCTTTGATGGCGCTGGGGGCTAGTGCTGTCTTGATGAAAGGCGGACATTTAACGGGGGAGGAATGTGTGGATTTGTTAATGCATTCCAACGGAGACGTTCAAGAACTTCATTCTAAACGTGTTCATACAGGTAACACCCATGGAACCGGCTGTACTTTATCAGCATCAATCGCTGCTTTATTAGCACAGGGATTGGACTTGAAAGATGCCGTATCCCAAGCACATCAATATCTCGCAAAAGCGATCCAATCGGCTGACCAGTTAACTGTTGGTCAGGGGCATGGGCCTGTTCATCATTTTCATCAATTTTGGTCTAAATAATAAATACTATAAAGAGATTTACACATGACAAATAAATTACCGACACGTCGTAATTTTTTAAAGACGCTTGCAACTGCTGCGCCAATAGCGGCAGCGTCTTCAATTTCGGTGCCTGCCATAGCATCTGAAAAGATTGAATGGAAAATGGTGACAAGCTGGCCCAAGAATTCCCCGGGAGTGGGAATTACAGCTCAACGTTTGGCGGACCGCATTACTAAAATGTCTGATGGTCGTTTAACGGTAAAACTTTATGCAGCAGGTGAATTGGTGCCTGGATTGGAAGTGTTTGATGCGGTAAGCGCAGGTACTGCTGAAATGGCACATACGGCGTCTCTTTTCTGGCAGGGAAAAACCAAAGCTGCTGTGTTTTTCACAACCATGCCATTTGGCTTAACTGCGCTGGAACATATGGCTTGGATTTATCATGGCGGTGGCCAAGCGTTATGGGATGAAACATATGCACAATTTGGCATCAAACCTTTCATGGCCGGCAATACAGGCATGCAAATGGGGGGATGGTTCAAAAAAGAAATCAATTCCCTTGATGATCTGGTTGGTGTGAAAGTTCGCGCTGTTGGGTTAGGTGGTGCTATCTTTAAAGAGTTAGGAGCAACACCAGTTTTCTTGCCGCCTTCAGATATCTTCCCGGGTTTACAAAGTGGGATTGTGGATGCGGTTGAGTTTTTAGGACCTTGGAGTGACCGTGGTTTTGGTTTCTATAAGGCTGCACCTTATTACTATTGGCCAACTTTCAATAAACCAAATGGTTCGGCAGAATGTTTGGTCAATCAAGAAGCACTTTCAAAACTACCCGGGGATTTACAGGCGATTGTAACAAGCGCTTGTGAAGCGGAAAACTCTTTCGCGCTAGCTGAATCTGATTGGGAAAATGCTATTGCCCTTCGGAACCTGACGGAAAAACATGGTGTTAAGTTACGTCAATTCCCGGAAGAGGTCATGATCAAAGCACGCGAAGCCAGCCAAAATATCACTGATGAATTTGCAGCCGGTGATCCTATGGCATCTAAAGTGATGGAGTCATATCGTAATGCACTGGCCAATGCCGATGATTGGGCAAAAGTTAGCCGTACGCCTTTTGGTTTAGCTCGTTAAAAACAGTAGCGAAATGACAACAGTAGCCCCAAATATTAGGTTAAGTAATTTTCGTTTGAGATATCAGAAAACGGAAATCTTGAACTTATCCTCTTTAACCTTGCAAGCAGGAAAGTGGTCTTGCTTGCTGGGGCAAAGTGGGGTGGGGAAAAGTAGTTTGCTACGTGTGATTGCCAGTCTTGACGATGACTGGCTGATTGAAGGCAAAGTGGAATTTGATACAGGTAATTCCGACGTGGCCTATATGGGGCAAAAAGCCTTCTTGATGCCGTGGTTATCTGTTTTGGAAAATGTCCAGCTGGGGAGTATTCTACGTGGCGATAAACGTGATGAGGAACGTGCACGCGATCTTTTGAGTAAAGTGGGTTTAGGTGATTATATAAAGCATAAACCAGCACAACTTTCAGGTGGCATGCAGCAGCGGGTCGTCTTGGCAAGAACTTTAATGGAAGACCGCGCCACAATCTTGATGGATGAACCTTTTTCTGCGCTGGATGCTGTTACACGTCATGAATTACAAGCCTTAACATATGACCTACTAAAAGGGCGGACCGTATTGCTTGTCACACATGACCCCTTAGAGGCTCTACGTCTTGGTGACGTGATTTATGTTTTAGAAGGCCGTCCGGCAAAACTTTTACCTGAAATGCGACTTGCAACAAATGCCCCGCGACAAGTTGGGGATCGGGAAGTGGACGAACTCTATCCTGACCTTATGGGAGTATTATCAAAAGCTGAAAGGGTTCAAACATGAATAAAGCCCTTCGTTTTGTTTTAATTCCAATCGGATTGTGCGTCATTTGGCAAGCTGTTGTAAGTTTTACATCAGTACCAAGTTATATTTTACCTGGGCCGATGAGGGTTCTCTTTGCATTGAAAGATAATGCTGAGCTTATTTTGGAACATAGCTTTATCACTTTCTTCGAAATCATAATGGGCATGCTTTTGGGAACGATACTGGGATGCCTCAGTGCTATGTTACTGATTTGGTTTAAGCCTTTGCGACATTGGCTCATGCCTGTTTTAGTCATTTCGCAAGCTATTCCAGTATTTGCGCTAGCACCAATTCTAGTGCTTTGGCTGGGATATGGTTTGGCATCAAAGGTCGCGATGGCTACCTTGATCATCTATTTCCCTGTAACATCTGCATTTTATGATGGGTTGCAGCAAACGGCCAAAGATTGGTTGGACATAGCGAAAGTAATGGGTGGCAAGAAAACCGCTATTTTACGTCATATTCAAATTCCGGCAGCTTTACCAAAACTGGCAACGGGTATGCGTGTTGCTGCGGCAGTAGCCCCGATTGGTGCCATTGTCGGGGAATGGGTCGGTTCCTCAAAAGGTCTTGGTTTTTTAATGCTTCATGCCAATGCACGCATGCAGGTGGATCTGATGTTTGCAGCGCTTCTCGTCATCGCCGTTTTTGCGGTTCTTTTCTATTACGTAATTGATAAATCTCTCGCCAGATTAACACGCTGGCATCATCCTCATAAGGTTTAAGGATAAAATAATGAAATTAAAACTTCGTGCTTTCCTCGCAGCAAGCTTTGCTGTTTTTCTATCTGGATCAGCGATGGCTGCAGATAAAGTAACCGTATTATTAGATTGGTTTGTAAACCCGGATCACGCAACTTTGGTCATCGCGAAAGAAGCCGGTTTCTTTGAAAAATATGGTTTGGATGTTGAGTTGATTGCACCATCAGATCCTTCGCTCCCTCCTAAGCTGGTTGCGGCAGGACAAGCTGATCTCGCTGTTTCTTACCAACCACAATTACATGTGCAAGTGGCGGAAGGTTTGCCGCTTGTTCGTATCGGTACGCTCGTAGCAACCCCGTTAAACTCCTTGGTTGTTTTGGAAGATAGCCCGATTAAATCTATTGCAGATTTGAAGGGGCGTAAGGTTGGTTTCTCAGTCGGTGGGTTTGAAGATACATTGCTTTCTGCAATGTTGGACCAACATGGATTGACGTTGAAAGATATTGAGTTGATCAATGTGAATTTTTCTTTGTCACCCTCTCTTTTCGCAGGACAAGTTGATGCGGTTATTGGTGCTTTTCGTAACTTTGAATTAAATCAGATGGATATTGAAAAGCGTCCGGGACGTGCTTTCTATGTGGAAGACGAAGGTGTACCTGCATATGACGAATTGATCTTGGTAGCTAAATCTGATCGCGTTGGTGAAGAGAAATTGGCGAAGTTCATGTTGGCGCTGCAGGATGCGACCAATTACATGCTGAACAATAACGCGAAATCGTTGGATATGTTCATTGCGACAGATAAAGCATTGGATAATGAATTAAATCGTCGTGCATGGGTTGATACAATGCCGCGTTTTGCCTTGCGTCCAGCTGCATTGGATCATGGTCGCTATACGCGCTTTGCTGAATTTATGATTGAAAATGGTATGATTAAAGAAACACCTGCTCTTGAAACATATGCTGTTGATATTTTTGCGGAGAAATAAATCATGGGATTGTTTCAACGCCTAAAAGAAAGCTGTCCTGATGACTGGGCAGCTTACACGCACCATGATTTTGTGGAACAGCTTGGTAAGGGCAGTTTACCAAAAGAATGCTTTCAACATTACTTGAAGCAGGATTACATCTTCCTGATCCACTTTGCCCGTTGTCATGCTTTGGCTGCTTATAAAAGTACCAAATTGTCTGATATTAAGCGGGCGCAAGAAGGTGTCTCTGCCATTGTCGATATGGAACTAGGGCTTCATCTAAAATATTGCGCTGAATGGGGCATTCATGAGGATGAATTGGATGATCTGGAAGAATCTACTGCGAATATGGCTTATACCCGTTATGTGATGGAATGTGGTATGTCCGGTGGTTTGTTGGAACTTTATGTGGCACTGGCACCTTGTGCGATTGGATATGCCGAAATTGGAAGACGATTGGCATCCGAACAATTAACGCCAAATAACAACCCCTATGCGGATTGGGTGGAAATGTATTCTGGTAAAGAATATTTAGCCGCAGTCGATGACATGATTACTTATTTAGATGAATTGGCTGGTGATCATTTATCTAAAGATCGTGAAGCAGAACTCGCAAAGATTTTCCGAAATGCTACTCGACTGGAAGTTGGCTTTTGGCAAATGGGATTAGATTTGTCCTAGAGTATAATCAAAGGCGCTAGAACATATATCTAGCGCCTTTATCATTTGTTTATTGCGTAACTTCGAAATGGTCTTCTCGTAAAAGGGCTGTGCCATCAGGTTGTAAAACCCAATGTTCATTGGTGATGATGCCTTTAGCGTTATTCATTTTCCATTGGGCTGCCACCTGTGCAGAAAGTAAGTCACGATCCACTTTTGTCACAGTGTTAAAATAGATAACATCGTCAAAGCCTTTCTCAACCAAGTTGGTCCAGAAAGCCTGAATTTCTTCGCGACCCCTGAAGGTTCCAAAAGGTTTCGCGACCATAACAGCATCTTCTTCATAAAGGGCAGCTGCCGCAGCTGCATCACCAGCATTGAAAGCGTCGCGCCATGCGCGACTTGCGGTTGCGACTGCTAGGCTTAACTCATATTCATTTGTAGCGCGGGCAGTAGCATCTTGTGCGGATGCAGGCGTAGCGATACTGAAAATCAATGTTGAAGCTAGTAAAGCGCTTGTGAATAATTTCATGATATTGCTCCATAAAGGCAAGAGTTACAGGTTTCATCTTTCTTTGCTGTTATATTTAGGCGCTTTAATTGTTTTGAAAAACAATGTAAAAATTAAAATACTATTAATATTTAGAGAACAATAAAACATGCTTTCTACATTACCTTTAACATTTGTGACCTTGGTTGAGGCAGGTAGTATCACAGGTGCAGCGGATGAATTGAGTATAGCTAAATCTGCGGTCAGCCAGAATTTGAAACGTCTGGAAGAACAATTGAATGTAAAATTGGCGGTGCGTACGACACGCCGTTTTTCGTTAACACCGGCGGGGGAACGTTACTATCAGAAGTGTAAAGAGATACTGGCTTTATCACAAATAGCAAAAACAGAGATGGAAGCTTTCGGGGCGACGCCATCTGGCCCACTGACGATTACTGCACCTCATGCCTTTATTACGCCAATTATTGTTCCCGCTATTTCACGGCTTTTAAAACTATATCCGGATTTAACACCAAATGTAATTGCAGATGATAAGCGATTAAACTTGGTGGCAGAAGGTATTGATCTATCAATTACTGTCGGAACATTACCGGATAGTGACCTGCGTGCGAGGCGTATCGGCGAATTATATGATGTTTTATATATCGCACCTAGCTTATTGGCGCATGCGCCGGACAAACGAACGCCTGAATTTATTGATTGGCTAAAATCTCTTCCCTATATCGCACATAGTCGGGAAACGCAGATTGTTGAACATCTTGTTAAACTTGGAGGAGATCAGGAAGAAGTAAGTTTAGAATTTAAACCGCGTTTACATGGGAATACGATTGAAACTGTTACGGCGTTTGCCAAGCAAGGTTTAGGAATTGCGTTGCTGCCGAATATTGGCGTATTAGACGATGTTAGGGCAGGGGACTTAGTCCCTTTACATGAAACTTCTAACTCCGATCCAACCCCTATCTATGCATTACATGCTTATGATAATTTACTGCCGAAATCTATTGATGAAACAATTGAAGCTATTCAAAAAGTCTTGAAAAGTAACTCATAATAAATTTGTTTTAGGTCAAATCTTTGCGTTTCTACCGTTTGAAATAGCTTTCTTTCTTGGCGAAATGGCAGGCTTGGTATAATCAATTCCTATGACAGTTTTTAAGGTGCATGATCTGGCGTGCCTTCGGGGGCATAGCCTTATTTTTTCGTCTCTCTCTTTTGAATTAAAAGCGGGAGAGGCGATGGTATTGCATGGCCCGAATGGGAGTGGAAAATCCAGCTTGCTTCGTGTGTTAGCAGGCCTTATTCCGGCTTTTTCCGGCGACGTGAATTTGGGTGAGGATTATACTGTCGAAGAAATGATGACATATATCGGTCATGCAAATCCTATCAAAGCGCCCCTCACAGTGCGAGAGAATCTTACATATTGGGCAGCACTATATGGGGCGGAAGAAAAAGTTCCTGTTGCAATGGAGGCAATGGATTTAACTGCTATTTCCGATTTACAGGGACGTGTGCTTTCAAGTGGACAGCGTCGTCGTTTAACTTTGGCTCGATTATTTTTAGAAGATAAACCCATTTGGTTACTTGATGAACCAACTGTTGGATTAGATATTGAAAGCTGCAAGCTACTTGAAAACAAAATTGCTCAACACCGCGCAGATGATGGGATTGTTTTGCTTTCTACACATGTTGGGATTGATGTGCCTGACGTAAAACAGCTTGATATGGCAGAGTTTTCTGAAACTCAGGCGATGCTTGCTAAACAAGCTGAGGCGGAGGGCTTAGATGTTTAAAGCTTTCCTCTCTCTGCTTAAGCGAGATCTGGTGATGGGCTTTCGTCAAAGTACGGATCTATATATGATTCTTGTCTTCTTTGTGATTGCTGCTGCATTATTCCCACTAGGTGTTGGACCGGACCCCGCCATTCTCGGCCGCATTGCTTCTGGTGTTGTTTGGGTGTTGGCGTTGCTTTCTATCCTACTGTCCTTGGATCGTATTTTTGCACATGACTACGAGGATGGGTCTTTGGAAGTTATGTTACTAGGACCACAACCTTTTATAATTTTAGCCTTGGCAAAAACACTGGCTCATTGGTTGAGTGCCACTTTACCTTTAGTCATTCTGGCACCTGTCATTGCTATCATGCTGAATATGGATATGTCAGGTATCCCCGCGTTAATGTATGGTTTGTTATTAGGAACGCCAACATTAAGTTTAATCGGTGCCGTTGGCGCCGCGCTTGCGCTTGGTGCACGTCGGGCGGGGCTGTTGATGGCATTACTGGTTTTGCCTTTATTTATCCCAGTTTTAATTTTTGGTGTGACTGTGATTGATGCGGCCTTGAATAGTTTTCCAATACGACCACATTTGTTAATTCTGGCAGCGCTGTTAGCAGGGGCAATCCCTCTAGCACCTTGGGCAGCCGCAGCAGCAGTAAGACAGGCAGTTACAAATAAATAATAAGAATGTTTCAAAAAACATGCGCTAGATCAAAAAGCGGTGAATCGATAGGATATGAATTGTCTATCCTTCAGGATTGAGTATAAGAAGAGCCATGCATAAATTCGCGAACCCTACAAAATTCATGAAAGTTGCAAATGCCTTGTTTCCGGTATTTTGCATTGGCTTTATCGGGCTGCTAACTGCAGGCCTGTATTACAGTCTGCTGAACTCACCTGAGGATTATCAGCAAGGCCATACTGTGCGCATTATGTATGTGCATGTACCTGCGGCCTATATGGCGGTCATGATTTATGGTGTGATGGCTTCTTGTGCGGCAAGTAGCTTGATATGGAAACATCCATTGGCAGATCTGATTGCACGATCCAGTGCACCAATTGGGGCCGCATTTACCTTCCTTTGTCTTGCAAGTGGTGCCTTTTGGGGCAAGCCAATGTGGGGCACATGGTGGGTATGGGATGCGCGTTTAACCAGCGTATTAATCATGTTTTTCCTATATATGGGATATATTGCGTTACTAAACGCCTTTGATGATCCTCAACGTGGTGTGAAACCTGCCGCTATTTTGGCTTTGGTTGGTGTGGTGAATTTACCAATTATCAAGTTTTCTGTGGATTGGTGGAATACCCTTCATCAACCAGCAAGTATTATCCGGTTGGATGGCCCAACTATTGATTCTGGTATGTTGACACCTCTCTTCATCATGATGGGTGCATTTACCTTATTTTACCTGATGTTATTGGTGATCCGTCTGCGCGCTGAATTTGCAGCAGCACGTATTCGTACCATCCGCATTTTAGGAGAAGGCTAATGAATGAAACAAGTTTGACTTCATTCCTTGATATGGGTGGATATGCTTCCTATATCTGGCCTGTCTATGGATTGGCTGCGGTGATGATGATTGGTTTGTTAATACAATCGATTGTTATCTGGCGCCAGAACGAGGCCGAACTCGCTTTGTTGAAATCCATGAAAAAGAATAAAAAGAAAGCAGCACAATCATCTGCTGCTAGTGAGAAGGAAGAAGAGGTTTAACCTCATGAGTATGTCCCGCGCACGTACCCGCAAACGGGCACGTATGACCGTTGTCTTTGCCGGTTTGGCAATGCTTGGTGTTTCTGTGGCTTTGGCCTTGTTAGCCTTTGAAGATAATATTGTTTTCTTCTATGGGCCGACAGAAATTGTTGAACAAGGTGTTGAGCCTGGCCAGAATTTTCGCTTAGGCGGTCTGGTTAAGGAGGACAGTGTTAGTTTAGCTAATGATGGCGTGACTAACCTGTTTATTGTGACAGACAATAATGCGGATGTTCAAGTTGCTTTCAAGGGGATATTGCCGGATTTGTTTCGTGAGGGGCAAGGCATTGTTGCGCTTGGTGCCTTGAATAGCGAAGGTCGATTTATTGCGAGCGAAGTTTTAGCCAAGCATGATGAGAACTATATGCCGCCCGAAGCTGTAGAAGCTATGAAACGTGCTGGTACATGGAAACATACGGAAGAGGACGGTAATTAAAATATGGTCGCAGAACTTGGTCATTTCGCGCTTATTCTTGCGCTTTTTGTCGCAACTCTTCAATCTATAGTGCCGTTATGGGGGGCTCAGACTGGGCGGGATTGGGCACGTGATCTAGCTGCTCCGACCGCAGTTGCACAATTCTTGTGTGTTGCCTTTGCGTTTGGTGCTTTGACTTTTGCCTATTTGATTAGTGATTTTTCTGTTCAGAATGTTGCGGAAAACTCTCACAGCTTAAAACCATTACTTTATAAAATCTCTGGTGTTTGGGGGAACCATGAAGGGTCTCTCTTACTATGGGTAAGTATTCTTGCATTATTTGGTTTTTTGGTGAGTGTTTTTGGACGTGATTTACCACCGGGCTTGAAATCACGTACTCTTTCAGTTCAAGCTATGATTAGCGTTGGTTTTTTGCTTTTCATGCTTTTTACCTCAAATCCTTTTTTACGCCTCTTTCCTGTCCCATTGGAAGGCAATGATCTGAACCCGTTGTTGCAAGACCCGGGATTAGCGATCCATCCACCATTCTTGTATTTAGGATATGTAGGCTGTTCGATTTCCTTTAGTTTTGCGGTTGCTGCGTTGATTGAAGGTAAAGTAGATGCGGCTTGGGCGCGCTGGGTACGTCCTTGGACATTGCTTGCTTGGATTTTCTTGACGGCCGGAATTGCTTTGGGAAGTTGGTGGGCTTATTACGAACTTGGCTGGGGCGGTTTCTGGTATTGGGACCCTGTTGAAAATGCCTCTTTTATGCCGTGGTTATCTGCAACAGCGTTGCTTCATTCTGCGATCGTTGTTGAAAAACGCGATACGTTGAAAAGCTGGACCATCTTGCTTGCGATTGTGACTTTCTCCTTAAGTCTGATTGGTACTTTCCTAGTTCGATCCGGGGTTTTGAATTCTGTTCACGCTTTTGCCAATGATCCTGAGCGTGGTGTATTTATCCTTTTGCTTCTAGTTGTGGCGATTGGTGGTAGTTTTGCTTTATATGCTTGGCGCGCCCCAGATATGAAAGGCGGAGGGATGTTCCGCCCCATTAGTCGTGAAGGTGCTTTGGTATTAAATAATTTGTTGTTAAGCGCAGCTGCGGCGACCGTATTCCTTGGTACGCTTTATCCATTATTCCTTGAAGTTGCAGGTGGAGATAAAGTGTCCGTTGGTCCGCCATATTTCAATGCGACCTTTGTGCCATTGATGATTCCTTTGTTGATTGCATTGGGGATTGGGCCTTTCTTAAGTTGGAAACGCGGTGATTTATTTGGTGTGATCCAACGTATGCGTTTTGTGTTCCTGATTACTGTGGCCGTAAGCGTTCTCGCTGGTGTGGCTGTATGGGGACGTGATGCTTATGCGTTGATTGGTCTGGCCGTTGCTACATGGCTGGCTTTGGCAACAATTGCGGAAATGATGAAACGTGCAGGTTGGCCAAAAGCAGGGCTATCTGGCACATGGCGTCGTTTATGGAAGTTGCCACGGGCCGCATGGGGCATGTCCATTGCCCATTTTGGTGTCGCCTTGATTGTGGCTGGTGCAACAGGTGCAAGCATGTTGACCTTGGAAGTTGTAAATAGCACGCGTCAGGGTGATGTGATTGAAATTGCAGATTACAAAATCACTTTCGAAGGGGTTCGTGAGGTACAAGGCCCAAACTATGCAGCGGTTCAAGGCGTCTATACAGCCCGCAAAGATGATAAAGCTATCTGGCAATTCTTTCCGGAAAAACGCAGATATTTTGCTACAGGTCGTGAAACGACAGAAGCTGCAATTGAAAGTAACCTTTGGTCAGATCTTTATGTGGTTATCAGTGGTGACGGTGCAAATGGTGCATATGTGACACGTGTTTATCATAAGCCTTTGGTACCTTGGTTATGGTTGGGATGTGCCTTGTTAATGGTGGGTGGATTTATGTCACTTAGTGATCGCCGTTTGCGTGTTGGTGCACCTAAACGAAGTCAGGCAAAAGAAAGTACAACATCTCCTTCGCAAACTCAGGCAGCAGAATAGGGTTTTTTAGATATGATGCGTCGTCTTCCTTTCATCCTTCCGCTTGTTTTATTTGCTGGTTTAGCAATTTATTTTGTTTTTGGATTACAACGTGCAAGTGAAGTTGGGACAGAATTTGTTCCCTCTGCGCTGATTGGTAAACCATTCCCTGAAATGAACTTAGCGCCTTTACAGCCAAATAAACCGGGATTGAAGACCGCTGATCTCAAAGGTCAGATCAGTGTTGTGAATGTCTTTGCATCATGGTGTGTACCATGTCGTGCGGAACATCCGATGATCACGCGTCTGGCGGAGAAAGAAGGCCTGAATGTTATTGGGCTTAATTATAAAGATAAGCCAAAAGATGCACGCAATTGGTTGGAGGAACTTGGTGATCCCTATATGGCGATTGGTATAGATCGTGATGGGCGTGGCGGCATTGATTTAGGTGTATATGGTGTACCGGAAACCTATGTGGTGGATCAGGAAGGCATTATCCGCTTCCGTCATGTCGGTCCAATCCAGTTACGCCATTTGGAAGATGATATTTTACCACTGGTGAAAGAGCTAAGCCAATGAGTATCCGTAAATTCATAATGATATTGTCACTGTTGCTTTTGCCGTTTTCAGTGCAAGCTGTACAACCAGATGAGATTCTGGATGACCCTTTACTTGAAGAACGCGCTCGTGTGATTTCAGAAGATTTACGCTGTCTTGTTTGCCAAAATCAATCGATTGATGATTCTGACGCTGACCTTGCAAGGGATTTACGCATTATTGTACGCGAACGCTTGGTTGCTGGTGATAGCAATGATGAGGTTTTGGAATTTATCGTTGCGCGTTATGGTAATTACGTATTGCTCGATCCGCCGATGAATATTCAAACTCTTATCCTTTGGGTCGGTCCACTCATTATCTTCTTGTTAGGGACTTTGGCTGTGGTGCTTTGGTATCGTGGACGCAGTTCTGTCCCAGAGATCGTTGAGGAAGTTCAAAAGGGCAAATTATCTGCCGCAGAAGAAAAACGCTTAAAAGAAATTCTTGGTGAAGAAGGTGATCAATAATTATGACTGAATTTTTGATTGTTGCGGTCCTATTTACCTTGATCATTATGGTTGTGATGGTTTGGCCTTTATTGTGTAAATCATCCGTTCAAACAGAGGCGAGCGTGGCGGAGTATGATGCCGCGGTTTATAAAAGCCAGCTTGAAGAAGTAAAACGTGAAGAGATACGGGGTGATTTAACAGCGGAAGAAGCGGAAGCCGCTCGCGTAGAAATTGCACGTCGTATCTTGCAATCGGATGCTGACAATCAAGAGGCAGCCCGTAAGAAAGATATTTCTAAATCTTTACGTATCATCATGGCTACTAGCTTTATTGGTATTGTCGCTGCAGCATCTATCGTTACCTATTTGAATTTGGGAAATCCGGGCATGCCAAGTTTTCCTTATGCGGAACGTGAAGGAGAAAGAGAAGCCGCACGTTTAGCTGAGCAAAATCCTGGTATGGATACTGCTATTGCCAATGCAAAGCGTCAGGCAGAAGAAAATCCTGATCTGCTAGATGCTTGGTTGGATTTAGCTCTTCTTCAAATGCAGGCTGGTAAACCGAATGAAGCGGTATTTTCTTATGCGGAAGCGGTGCGCGTAGATCGTTACGCACCTGGGGTTCTTGCTGCTTATGGTGAGGCGCAAGCATTAGCTGCAAATGGTAATATTGATGAACAGTTAAAGGCACTTTTCGAAGAGGCTGCGTCTCTAGATGCAGATGATCCAAGACCTGTATTTTATCTTGCACAATTTGAATATCAAAAGGGCGATCCAAGGAAAGCATTAAATATCTTGATCGATCTTATCAAAAACGCACCTGAACAAGCGGGTTGGACAGCGGCTGTTCATCTAGAAACGATGCGTATGGCAGAAGCTGCGGGTATTGATATTTCAGATCAGCTGGCAGAACTTAATACAGAAGCACCTTTCGCAAATGCACCTGCTGGTGTTGATGTGAGTGGCATGAGTGCAGAAGAACGCGATGACATGATCACTGGCATGGTTGATGGACTAGCAGAAAAATTAGCGGATAACCCAGATGATCTTGAAGGGTGGCAGCGCTTGGCACGTGCAGCGACTGTGTTGCAACGTGAAGAACAGGTTATTGAAGCTTATGATAATCTTCTTCGTTTGGAGGGAGAAAGCATTACTCTGTTACTTGAAAAGGCAAATGCGCTGATGGAAGTAAATGGTGGACGCCCTACTGCTGATGTACTTCAGGCAATGGGAAGTATCTTACAGATTGACCCTGAAAATGCAGAGGCATTATGGTTTAGTGGCATGGCTTCTTTAAGTATTGGGGAAAAAGAGAAAGCGGAATTATTGTTTAATCGTGCTTTAAACAGTGTCGGCAAGGATGCTCCTGAATATGAAGCGTTGAAAGCACAAATTGAGCTATTGCTGGCAGAGTAATGTATTCATCTTTGGTTGTATAAGTAAAATTAAATTAAAAATGTATTTTAACTATTTGCTTCTTAAGGCATACTAGAGCTCCCAAAGGATTTATTGGGGCATTGCATCTACTAAAGGAGCTTAAACGTGAATAACAATAATCAAAAGAAAATGTTCCGAATTGAAAAGACTATGCGTGAGGCTGCAAATTCATCAGCTAAACGTGGAACTATGTTTAAGCCGGAAGATGTAGCTGATGAAGATGCACGTTTTGCGATCCTGTTGAAGGAAATGCGCTCCTTACGTGAGGAAATGTCAAATATTCAATCCATTACAATTGAAAAACAGCAAGAAGAAGTTGCGCCAACAAAAGAAGTGATGGATGACTATAAACAGCAAATTATTGACGCTAATAATCTAAGAAATGATCTGAAGGAACTTTCTGATGCGATTGAAGCGACGAAAGTTGAAATCGCTGCTTTACGTGCCGATACACAAAATGACGATAAAATTCATGTTGCTAGTATGGAATTATCTGCTGTTGTAAGTGATACCGAAGTTGCGACTGATGGTATTATTGAAGCCGCTGAGACGATTGAAACTCTTGCTGATCGACTTCGTATAGAAATTAATGATGACTCACAAATTGAAGTTCTGGATGAGATTGCAGAACGTGTGATTAAAATCTTTGAATCCTGTAACTTCCAAGACATCACCGGACAACGGATCACCAAAGTTGTGAATACGATGAATTTCATTGATGAACGTATTCATGGCATGATGGAAATCTGGGGTGGTAAAGAGCTGTTTGCTGAGCTTACACCTGAAGCAGAGTCTGAACAGCATCCAGAAGGCGATCGCCTACATGGTCCTGCATTACCGGGTGCAAGTATTTCTCAGGATGAAATCGACGCATTGTTCGACTAACTTATTTTAATTGTTAAGGAGGGACGTCCTTGTCCCAGAAGAAGCTGATCCGAATTAGCTTGATAATTCTTGCTGTTCTATTTTCTGCCTATGCCTTTTTTTGGTATTGGTCTGCGCTTAAGGTTGTGACCACACTCGACCAGGAAATAGTGAGATTGAAAGACCATGGTTTAGATGTTCGTTACGAAAGTCAGCGGACGATGGGATTTCCATCTCGTTTAAAGTTGAAGTTAAAAAATATTGTTGTCTATCCTGAGACAGGTGAAATTGAGACTCCTCTTTTAGTTGCTCAAGAGATGTCACTTGCCGCTAGCATGATCAATCCTGTTTCTTTTGTTGTCGGTCAGCTCTCACAAGAAAGCGATAACTCACACTTTGATTTAGCCGACTTGGACAAGATCGTGTTCACAGCCAAGGATGTCAGGTTCAAGCAAGGTAGTATGACGCCTTTGGCTGATACATTGGATAATATAGAAATCCAACTAAATGCATATGGTCCATTGGCATTAAACGGCAATACAGTTGAACGTTTAACAACATGGCAGCAAGGTCAAGGATATTTGGATATCTCTATGGCAGCGATCAGGTGGGCAGAACTCTTTATGGATGGTCATGGCAAACTTGCATTGGACCAAGATTTACAGTTAACAGGGAAATTAGATACGAATACGACTGGTTTACCTGATTTCTTATCTGGATTAGGGAAAAAGGGTGTTCTAGATCGTAATGTCGCTGGGCTTGCTGCTGGAAGTATTCAGTTTTTCTCAGTACCAGTCGAAAATAAACTAAACGGTAAGGTCAGAGAGTTTTTCTCAGTTCCTATGAGTTTTGTGGATGGTGAGTATTATCTTGGTCCATTAAGGTTGGCAAAATTAGGACCGATTGTAGATTGATCTAATATTTCTTGATATATATTTAGGGTTGTCTAATATAAAATAAATGAAATGTTAGTTCGACTTGATGAAAAAGATATTTACTCAAATCCAAATTACGCTTTTTGCACTTTTTTTAACTTCTTCGGCATATGCGAATGATGTTCTAAGGTTAGGTGCAAATGTTTGGATGCCGTATGTTATGCAGGATGCTAATGGTATTCACGGTATAGCAGTCGATAAAGCCTTTAAGATATTTTCAGAAATTGATAAGGACTTGAAAATTTCACTGCTACCTTTCAAAAGGGTTCTTCAGCACGCGAAAAATGGTACTACCCATGGTGTTTTGTTAAGTGCCAATCGTTCGGACCGTCAGGAATATCTCGCTTTTACCTTGCCTGTATTTTGTGAACGCCGAATTTTTATTACGACAGATAAAAGAAAGTTTGATTGGCAAGATTCAAACCAACTACGAAGCAAAAGATTGGGTATGGGATTAGGATATTATGTCGGGAAGAGAATTAATGAATGGGTTGAGACGGGCTTAATTCCGCCTATTACCAAAGCTAAGGATGAAAGTTTGTTTGAGCTTTTAAAGAATGATCGATTGGACTTTATTATTTATTCTGAAAAAGAGTTTATTGAATTTCAAAAACTGGGTTCTCAACATGTTGATGGATTAAGTGTGTTGGAAGAACCTTTGAATGAGCTCACCCTGCATATTGGATTTTCAATACAGCATGACGGCGTTGCATATCGTGATAAGGCTAATTCTATTATTCAAAGATTAAATTTGCAGGAAGATTGCAGTGGTTAAGTAATTCAGTCGCACTCTTCTTTGACTTAGGAGTGCGACTAAATTGATTATTAATATGTTGATTTAATCTTCCGAACCGGGCCCAACACGGTGTCCACCTTGCCAATCCACATAGGGAGACCTCGCTGGTTGCTCCACCACTTCTCGGCGGATTTTACGCGTTCGGGTGAACCAGTCTTCTAGCTGATCTGCATCATTCCAGCGAATAGCACGTTGAAGGGCGACTAAATCTTCGGTGAAACGTCCAAGCATCTCCAGGACCGCATCTTTATTGGCTAGGAAAACGTCACGCCACATAACTGGGTCAGAGCCGGCGATACGGGTAAAGTCACGGAAACCAGAACCAGAGAACCTAACAACTTCATTTGTTTCCACCATCTCTTCAATATCAGCATCTTCTTTTTCAAGATGCCCTTCCAGATCCGCAGCGGTTCCGACGATTGTGTAAGCAATCAAATGTGGTAAATGTGATGTTATCGCCAAGACACGATCATGATGTTTAGGACTCATTACATCTACAATGGCTCCGATTTCTTTCCACATAGATACAACTTTGCGAAACGCGGCTCTATCTGTGCTATCGGCAGGGGTGATAAGACAGTAACGACCATCAAATAGCTCAGCGAAACCTGACGCAGGGCCTGAATTTTCCGTACCCGCAATTGGATGTCCCGGCACCAAATGAACTCCTTCGGGTAAATGAGGTTCTACATCTTCTATTACTTTCATTTTGGAAGAACCAACATCCGTTACAATAGCCCCTCTTTTTAAACCAGGTGCCATTGCTTCTGCGATTTTTGCATTTGCGCCCAGAGGTGCACAAAGTACAACTAAGTCAGCATCTTCAACTGCTTTGGCTGGATCAGCTTCCGCAGAATCAATGAACCCCAATTCAAGAGATTTATTACGAGTTTCTTCGCTGCGCGCAGAACCTACAATATGCCCCGCAAGGTTATCACGCTTCATCGCGCGCGCCATAGAGGACCCAATCAGGCCCAGACCGATAAAGGTCACTTTTTCAAACATTGGCGAAGTCATTTTCTCGCCCTTTCTTGTAGAACTAATCTTTTATTAGCCTTTGAAGTTACGTAATACGTCCAAAAGCAGCTTGTTTTCTTTTTCCGTACCGATGGTGATACGGATATATTCTGGTAACCCATATCCCCCCATCATTCGTGTGATCACACCGTTTTTATGCATATAGTCATAAGCCGCTTGTGTTGTGTCAGCATCTCCAAATCCTGCGAGTAAGAAGTTACAAACGGATGGGGGCACAATTGCGCCTAGTTTTTCCAACTCATTTGTCAACTTAGGAAGCCAAACGTTATTATGTGCACGTGCATCATCTGTATGTGAAAGATCTTCCACAGCCGCAACACCTGCTGCTTGTGATGGTGCAGTTGTATTAAATGGGCCACGCAAACGATTTAGTAAATCGGTAACTTCTGGTGATGCATAACACCAACCAAGACGAACAGCAGCCAATCCAAAGATTTTGGAGAATGTACGTGTCATGACAACATTGGGATACTTCTCTACAAACTGAGATCCATCAGAATAATCATTACGTTCCACATATTCTGCATAGGCAGAATCCAAGACCAACAATACATTTTCTGGTACACCTTCAACCAAAGTCTTCATTTCTTCAGTGGTAAGATAGGAGCCAGTCGGATTATTTGGATTGGCGATGAAAACAATTTTGGTTTTTTCATTGATGCTATCCAGTACGGCTTGAACATCTGTACGCAAATTACTTTCAGGTGCTTGTACCGGTGTGGCGCCCACTTGTTTCGCATTGATTGGATACATCAAAAAGCCGTGCTGAGAATATAAGACTTCATCACCCGGGCCCGCAAAGATACGTGTGAGGAATGTCAGAATTTCATCAGAACCTGCACCACATGTGATTTGTTCAGGATTTAGGCCAAACCGTTTACCGATAGCATCACGTAATTCTACGGCGCCACCTTCGGGATATCGATGGAGTTGTGTCGCGGCAGCTTGATAAGCAGCCACTGCCTTGTCACTTGGGCCTAACGGATTTTCGTTAGCAGACAGGACAACTGGTTCTGCAATGCCTTCAACTTCATGGCTTCCAGGCACATAAAGCGGACAATCGGCAATTCCAGGACGTGCAACTAATGGCATTTTGAATACTCCATCTTATGAGTGTTTTAAATTGGTTTAGAGGTTAGGGTTGAAAATGATGAAAGACAAGTAGATTTGCGGGCTTGATCGACAAGCCCGTTCCTAAAATCTCTTTCATATGAAAATAGAGAAGGGCTAAGCCTAAAGAACAGCTTTCGCATAATACCCAATGATATGGGTACGCATTACGGAATCGCGAATTTCCAATTTTTCAATTGCTGGGTGGTTAGATTCGATAAAGCCGTCGAGCTCAACAAGATGTAACCAACCTTCTGAGGCAGTACCAACAGATACTGTATCAAGAAACGGCTGTAATCCCGCAGCTTTAAGATATGCCTGTAACCCATCGCGACTTAATTGTTCACCTGTCTCAACAACAAGCATTGTGCAATCATCACCTGTCGGGGCTAGAGGGATATCTGCGACAGCGAATACCTCTTCAACTTCACCACGTAATGATCCAGTCCCAGAGAAAGGTAAATGTCCGATAATCTTTGGTGCATTAGGCACAAGTAAACCTGTCCACCAATCAAGGGAGTTTTTCTCTGTTGGTTTGGGAAGTACCGCGACACCGGACGTACCTTCAAACACACGATTTAATGTATCGCGAATACTGCCATGTGCGGTAAGAGGGGTTTGTGCACCAAATTGGTCGCGCGCCATATCCCATATCGCCTGATGGTTTTCATCTACATAAACCGCAATTGAATAGCTATTTTGAATTTGTGTGAAAGCCGCAATCATTTCTTGCCACATGCGTGCTAATGAAACGAAGGGGAACGGCCCTTTATGACGTGCTTTCAGGCGGCGTAACATATCTGCCTCACGCGCAGGACGAATAGGTAATTCGTTTGCCTTTATACCTTTAGCTGCAGCAACGTTAGACACAACTTCCGCACGTTCCATGATTAGATCGTGAATATTATCATCAATCTCATCAATACGTTTACGTAATTCGTCTAATGACGGTTGTGTCATTGTTTCATGCTCCAGCTTATGTTTTTCCAATCTTTATTGGTACAGGTTAGGTATCTTGAAATTCGATTAAAATCAAAAGAAATTTTAAAAAGAAATTAGTTAAGTACGGTTATAAGGAGAAGATTATTCTGTTGATGAAGGGAAATCGGCTTTTTCGATAAATACAACAGCCATTAAAATGCTTTCTGCCTCTGCTGTGTCTCCACCTAAGGGTAGAATAATGCCTTGTGCGTGATCAATCCTAGGGTCATGCCCCATATACTCCATACTAAGCGCAATTGCACGATGGGTGTTTCCTGCGACTCTCATACATTGAAAGAGATTTGTTGTTTCATTTTGGTGGGGTATCTCTGACAAATGTTGGTGATGTCTGTTACTGCACGTGTGGTGATCAATTGTTTCACCAATTAGGTCATACTGGAAATCAATGATTTCACCTTTCGTATTTCTTAAGATACGAAGTAACTCCACATTAGGCAGAATACGAACAATCTCTAACGGATCAATAGCTTTGCGATGGGGAAGTTTATCTGACTTATTTTGATTGCACCAATACTCATAGGCATCTTTTAACTTGCCACTAAGAGTACTGAGTTCAATTAAGTTTTTCAGGTCGTTGTGCAAAGGTTTATCATCCTAATCTTATTATTATATAGGCATTATATAGTAATGAGACCATCGCGTCATGATTAAGTTAACATAAGTTTCTTTGAATTTTGCTAGCTTTTTATAAATTGCTCCTCTATAACCGCGCCAATTAAATTCATGATCAAACCTATACTTATGGGGATATAAGATAGGTCTCTTGCCACGATATATGGCGCGATCACAGATAGGATTATTGCAGTGAAAGAAAATATTCTCGGTATACCGGATAACGATTCGTTATCCTTACCCGTTCGCATAAAAACAGAAGTACTTGCCGGGTTAACCGTTGCGTTGGCATTGGTGCCGGAAGCTGTTGCTTTTGCTTTTGTTGCGCAAGTTCATCCTTTGGTTGGTCTGTATGCCGCCTTTATTGTCGGTTTGATTACGGCCGTTTTTGGTGGTCGTCCGGGAATGATTTCCGGGGCTACCGGCGCTCTGGCTGTTGTGATGGTGTCCTTGGTGGCGACACACGGTGTTGAATATCTTTTTGCTGCAGTGGTTTTGATGGGTATCTTACAGATCACCTTTGGTATACTGCGTTTGGGTAAGTTTATTCGGATGGTGCCGCATCCTGTTATGCTTGGCTTTGTGAATGGTTTGGCGATTGTTATCTTCCTTGCCCAGATGACGCAGTTTAAAGTGAAAGATACAGCTACTGGTCTAATGGACTGGATGGCTGGTGATACAATGACCTTGATGTTGGCATTGGTTGCATTAACGATGGCAATCATTTGGGCTGCGGGTAAATATGTGAAATTTATTCCGGCACCTTTGGCTGCTATCCTTGTTGTTTCTCTTATTGTGATTTTTGGAGACCTACCAGTTCCACGCGTGGGTGATATGGCACAAATCGCAGGAGATCTTCCAGATTTCCATATTCCCATGATACCTTTTACTTTAGAAACCTTATGGATCATTCTTCCTTATTCGGTGATCCTTGCCGCGGTTGGTTTGATTGAATCACTTTTGACACTTAATCTCGTGTCCGAAATTACAGAATCTCATGGCGGGGCAAGTAAAGAATGTGTGGCCCAAGGTGCCTCCAACCTTGTGACTGGTTTTTTTGGTGGTATGGGCGGTTGCGCTATGATCGGTCAATCCATGATTAATGTGAAGTCTGGCGGTCGGACGCGTATTGCCGGTACGGTGGCTGCGTTATTCCTATTAGCATTTATCTTATTTGCGTCCGGGTTGATTGAACAAATCCCATTAGCTGCGCTGGTCGGTGTGATGTTTATGGTCGTGATTGGCACATTTGCCTGGAATTCACTTAAGATCATGACCAAGATACCGAAGTCAGATGCTTTTGTAATTGTTCTTGTAACAGCAGTAACCGTGATTAGTGATTTGGCTGTCGCGGTAATTGTTGGTGTCATAGTTTCTGCATTGGTTTATGCATGGAATAGTGCAAAGCATATGTCGGCACGTGAAGAGATTAACGAGCAAGGCTCTAAAGAATACCATCTCTTTGGTCCTTTATTCTTTAGTAGTGTGACAAGTTTCAACGGTTTGTTTGATCCTAAGAATGATCCTGAAGATGTGATTATTGACTTTAAAGGATCGCGCGTATGGGACCATTCAGGCCTGCAAGCAATTGATGCGCTGGCAGAACGTTATCAACAAGAGGGTAAAACACTTCACCTGCGTCATTTAAGCGAAGACTGCCGACACTTGCTTAATAAGGCGGGAGATATGATTGAAGTATCCGTCATTGAAGATCCTCAATATGGTGTGGCGGTCGATTATGACGAAGCCTATCATGACCTGCCTGATGATAGTGAAAAGGCAAAAGCATAATTTCTAATAAGCCCGGTCCAATGGATCGGGCTTATTAGTTTATAACTGTCAGTTTCGGCCAGTAACGCTGCCAATTCTTCTTTGATACTCTATTGATGAAAACAAAGTTTAGTTTAGATTTAAATTTGTGCGTTGGTCTCAGGATAAGGTTATAGATATCTTCTAGTCCAAAAGGCGCAATGATCTCCAGTTGGTTTTGTTTGTTTAGACGTATGCCGATTGATGTGCAGGTCTCTACCCAATAGCGCATTGCATCTTCTGTATCTGTATAAGGTAGATCTTTATTTCGCTTATGCATGACAGCTTGATTCTTAATCGACCAATCTCCCAAGCTAAAGGTGATATCGAATGTTGTTTTATTTAATCGTATCTCGAGTTCTTGTTCATTCAGATTACATGTTGGATCGAAATAAAGAACATCAATATCACTCTTATAATGATAATCTGTAAATCCATGCATATGGTCCCAGATCTTATTTCTTATAAAGCCTGCTCCAATCCAGCTATCGTTTAGATGAAGGGATTGATGGATCTTAAGTGCTTCCATTCTCACAGGGTCATTTGTGATCAGTTCTATTGTTTTCGCTAAGAGCTTCATATTCACTATTACCTAGTACCATTTTTTTGAAAATACGATTTAAACCCACATTATATGAATCAGAAGGAGGGAAGAATACGAAAATACTCTAGATAATTTAGAATTCATCGATGTGATTCATAAAATTTAAGACATTTTCTTGGTAAGCTGTACCGTTTGGGTGCTCCCATAGCGGTGTGGCAAATAAGAATGCAAAAAAGATGAGTTATAAAGGCGCAGTTTTCTGCGGTTTTTATATTTTTTTCAAAAAAACTTAAAAAAGTTTGTAAAAAGGGGTTGCGTGGTTGGGTAGATAGGCCTATAAACCGCCCCACGCCACGGGGGCACACACTAAAGAGTGACACTGGGGCGGATCAAAAAAGAGAGATAAAACAGTAGCTTAGCTGAAGCGATGAGGTTAGGTTGTTTTTCTTGCGGTTTTGGTTTGTTATTTGAAAATAGAATAAGACAGGAAGGGATACGCGGGCTGTGACTGGTTTGGTTGCAGGAGTGTTAAGGTTGTTTTGGCCGAAAGCATTGACCGTGTATCTTAGACAAAACATACATGTACGTTAATGAATTTGGGATTGAGCGTTTATGTTGGAGTTTAGGCTCTGCATGAACCTTAGAGTTTGATCCTGGCTCAGAACGAACGCTGGCGGCAGGCCTAACACATGCAAGTCGAGCGAGAAGGTATTTTCGGGTACTGGAGAGCGGCGGACGGGTTAGTAACGCGTGGGAACGTGCCTTAAGGTCTGG